>NZ_JBIPLW010000006.1:0-218125 GCF_044369455.1 Flavobacterium sp.
CTGTGTTTAATTTTTGAACTTATAAATGCAATTTAAAAAAACACAAATTTCACCAATTCGCACAGATTTTAGTAGCTTTAAATTACACAATTAATTTTGCATAATTTGCTCCATTTACTCTCAGAGAGCTTCATGATTTGTGAAAATTAGTGAAATCTGTGTTTAATTTTTGAACTTATAAATGCAATTTAAAAAAACACAAATTTCACCAATTCGCACAGATTTTAGTAGATTTAAATTACACAATTAATTTTGCATAATTTGCTCCATTTACTCTCAGAGAACTTCATGATTTGTGAAAATTAGTGAAATCTGTGTTTAATTTTTGAACTTATAAATGCAATTTAAAAAAACACAAATTTCACCAATTCGCACAGATTTTAGTAGCTTTAAATTACACAATTAATTTTGCATAATTTGCTCCATTTACTCTCAGAGAACTTCATGATTTGTGAAAATTAGTGAAATCTGTGTTTAATTTTGTGAACTTATAAATGCAATTTAAAAAAACACAAATTTCACCAATTCGCACAGATTTTAGTAGCTTTAAATTACACAATTAATTTTGCATAATTTGCTCCATTTACTCTCAGAGAACTTCATGATTTGTGAAAATTAGTGAAATCTGTGTTTAATTTTGTGAACTTATAAATTTAAACTAATGTCTCTTTCCTCATTATTTTTCCAGTTGTGGTTTCTTTAAACTTAGGGATAAAAAGAATTTCCTTTGGTTTTTCATATTTATCTAAATCCTCATAAATAGAATGGTCAAATTCAACTTTATCTCCTTCAATAACAAGTATCAACTTTTCCCCTAACTCATTGTCTGGTTTTGAAGCAATAAAAAAACGTTGTTGAATTTTACTCATCAATTTATTCTCAATTTGTTCTGGAATTAGTTTTATACCGCCACTATTAATCACATTATCAATTCTTCCTAGGAAGATAAATTGATTTTCATTAACCAACTCTACAATGTCATTTGTAATAATAACTTCATCCGAAATTTTTGGAGCATGAATAACCAAACAACTCCTATCATCATAAGAAATCGTAATATGAGGTAAAACGGTAAACGCTTTTTCACCTAACTTTCTAGCGGCAATATGGGTTATCGTTTCGGTCATGCCATAGGTTTCATAAACTTCGGTTGATAATTTCATTAATTGCTTTTCCAAAGTTTTATTAACTGCTGCACCACCAACAATAAGCTTCTTTACTTTCTTTAATTCAGCTATAGAATTCTGCGCTTGTAAAGGTACCATAGCCACAAAATCAAAATCGATTTCATTATTGCGCATTGGATGTGAACTTGGTGCAACAAACTCTATATCGAGTCCTAAAATCATAGCGCGTACCAACATCATTTTTCCTGCTACATATTTAACGGGTAAGCATTGCAATGCTTTATTTCCTGGTTGCAATTCGAAAAAATCACCGGTAGCTAGAGCTGAATCAACCATGGCTTGCTTACTAACGCTAATTGTTTTTGGAGCACCCGTTGTTCCTGATGTTTCCATTTCGATATAACTTTTACTATCAAACCAATCTAAAAGAAAATCACCCACTGGTTTTTCAAATTCTTCTCCTTCTTTGATAAAACTATAAGCAACTCGACACAAATCTTCTCGAGTTAAATGAAATCCATTAAGCTTAAATTGGTTATGAACATTTTCATAAGTAGGGCTAGTCATAATTTTATAATTTTTGGGTTGATTCTATTTCTTTTATTTCAATAGTTCCTGTAAGTTTCTCTTTCCAGTTAGACCAATTATATTTTTTACTAAAGATAAACAGTAGCAACGGAAAAATAATAAGAACTGGCACCAAAATTTCAAATCCAGCCGATGGTTCTGAGATATCTTTAAAAACCGAATTAGTTTGAAAAGCAGACCAGTCAGAGGATACTAATAGTGCTGTAACTAAATTATTAGCAGCATGAAAACCAAGAGCCAACTCCATTCCTTCATCCATTAATGTAATAATTCCAAGAAAAAAACCAGTTCCAATGTAATAAATTAATATGATGTATCCCATTTTTTCAACCTCTGGATTGGCAATATGCATGGTTCCAAAAATAACTGATGTTAACATTAAAGGAAACCATCTGTTTTTAGCAAGTAATGCAAATCCCTGCATCAAATAGCCTCTAAATACATATTCTTCGGTGCTGGTTTGAATCGGAATTAATACAATACCAATAATGGCTAAAATTAAAAACGGGATGGGCTTAAAGTTTAAAACAAAATCTTGAGGGTTTGTATAAAACATTAGAAGTGTGCTCCCAGACGTTATAATTGCCCATAAAGAAAATGAAAATAAAATCCGTTTCCAATCAATCGTTTCTCTTGTGGTTGTTACAGATAATATGCTTTGTTTGTGTAAATGTTTAACAACTATAAAGAAAGCAACCAAAGCAACAACAAAAGATAGTAATAATAAAAATAATGTCGCATTTAAATCTAAAAATTTCATCATTTCCATTTCTGTAGTTGGAAATGATTTTCCCGATTTTACTACTTTAATGGCAATCGCAATAACCCAAGGAAGTTGCCCGAAGATTGATGCAGTAAAAACAATCAATGATCCAACTACGTATTTCCAAAATTTATTTGATGGTGAAAAACCATTTTCTAAAAACATAAGCCCTTTTTTTGTTTCGCCTAAATTAACTTTTTTTCAACTAAAAATAGTACTTTACCAAAAAAAATATGGTACAAATACTCCACAATCCTAGATGCGGAAAATCAAGAAATTGCATAGCTTATTTAACTGAATCTGATGTTTCGTTTGAAGTTGTCAATTACTTAGAGAATCCACTAACTGAAGAAGAAATAAAACTATTAGTTAAAAAACTGAATATCAAACCCATTGATTTAGTACGTAAAAAAGAAGTTATTTGGAAAGATAATTATAAGGATAAATCAGTAACAGATAATCAAATAATTAATGCGTTAGCAAAACATCCTATTTTGATAGAAAGACCAATAATTATCGATGAAAATAGAGCAATCATTGGTAGAGAAAAAGATAAAATTAGAGACTTTATTTAACAAACAGTTGGGAATAACTTATCAGGGAAACCATCTACCTTTGTAAAATAAAATTTGTATATACAAATATGAAAAATATCAACTATTTCAACACGTTTTTTTTAGTATTATTTTCGGCAATATGTTTTGGACAAAAACAGCCAGTTTCTTCCAAAATAATAATAACCGGTAAAATTATTGAAAGTACTAGTAAAAAACCCTTGGAATATGCAACGATAACGTTAATAAACACTACAAATCCTAAATCTATATATGGTGGAATTACCGACAATAAAGGTAATTTTTCTATAGAAGCTAGTGCTGGAACTTATGATATCCTATTCGAATTTATATCATTTAAACCATTCAAGCTTACTCAGAAACAATTAACATCTAATACTAATTTTGGGAAAATAAGTCTAGAAGAAGATTTTACTCAATTAAATGAAGTAGTTGTTCGGGCTGAAAAAACCACCGTTGAAATGAAACTTGACAAAAAAGTATATAATGTTGGTAAAGATTTAATGGTGAAAGGCGGTACAGTGAGTGATGTTTTAGATAATATTCCCTCAGTGACTGTAGATGTTGAAGGGAATATTGCTTTGCGTGGTAACGATAATGTAAGAGTATTGATTGATGGTAGACCATCAAACGCAATTAGTGTTTCGGAAGCTTTACGTTTAATTCCAGCTGATGCTATCGATAAAGTAGAAGTGATCACCAATCCGTCGGCCCGTTATGAAGCAGAAGGTGGTGGTGGAATTATCAATATTATTCTTAAAAAAGGTAAAAATCAAGGGATTAACGGAACTTTTATCGGAAATGTTGGCGACCCAAAAAACAATAGCTTAAACGGCACTTTAAACTATAAAACAAAAGAATTTAATCTTTTTACAACGCAAGGATATAGTGATAGAAATAATCCCGGGAATGCACTTGTTAATTCAAGATACTTGAACGATGATAATTCAACCAAAGACTTTATGAATGAAAATCGAACAAACGAAAGATTGAATAAAACGTACAATGGGAATTTCGGAATGGATTGGTTTCTAGATAAAACCCTTACGTGGACAAACATTGTGAATTTCAGAAGAAGTATTGGCGATAATACCGATAATGTTTTTCAGAATTACTACGATCAAAATTTCGTTTTTGATTATACCCGAAATCGAATCAATAGAGAAGATAGTAAAAGTAAGAATATAGAATACGCTACCAATTTTACAAAAAACTTCAATAAAGAAGGTCATAAATTAACCGTTGACGGCTCGTTTTCTGCAAATATTGATAAGAATACTGCTTTAATTTCTGATACAGCAACCAATACTCCAATTGAAACTTTCGACGAAACAACCAACAATCAAGATCAAAGTAGAAACTTAATTCAAACAGATTATGTTTTACCATTGGCAAAAGGAAGTCAATTCGAAGCAGGATATCGAGGTGATTTTTTAACCATTACAACCGACTTTAGTGTGATAAATAATGGTATTCCGGTTCCTGAATTTACAAATATATTAGAATACAAAGAAAAAGTAAATGCTTTGTATGTAAATTACGGATTTAAAGTAAAAAAGTTATCATTTTTATTTGGAACACGTTGGGAAGATTCTAACATAGATGTCAATCAATTGGCTACAAATGATTTTAATAATAAACGATATAACAATTTATTTCCAAGTGCCTTTTTAACCTATGAATTTGGAGATCAAACTAGTGCTTCCATAAGCTACAGTAAAAGAATACAACGACCAAGAGGTAGACAGTTAAATCCGTTTAACAACTTATCAAGTAACGTAAACATCTTTGTAGGGAATCCCGATTTAAATCCGTCATTCACTGATGCTATAGATTTAGGATATTTAAAAAAATGGAGTAAATTAACATTAAGCACTTCATTATATGGAAATAGAACTACAGATGCCATACAATTTGTGAGAAAAGAAAGTGGGGATTTTCAAAATGGAGTGCCTATTATCTTGAGCACACCCATAAACTTAGCAACAGAATATAGAACAGGTTTTGAGTTTACCTTTAATTATTCACCCTACAAATGGTGGAAACTAAATAGTAACTTCAATTTTTTCTATGTAGAAACAAATGGTGACTATAATTATATTGATTTTAATGGTAATCCCGTTTCTCAAAATTTTGATAATAGTGCTACATCATGGTTTACCCGTTTAACATCAAAAATCACGTTGCCCTACAAAATTGATTGGCAAACCAATGCTACCTATAATGGTTCTCAAAAAAATGCTCAAGGACGTAGTCTTGGTATTTTCTCTATGAATTTAGCTTTCAGTAAAGATGTTCTAAAAGATAAAGGAACAGTAGCATTAAATGTTAGTGACGTCTTCAACTCTAGAAAAAGAATTATGGAAACTTATATTCCTGGACTAGTAGAGTCATACGGAGAAATGCAATGGCGCGTAAGACAAATAAATTTATCGTTTACTTATAGGTTTAACATTCAAAAGAATGAAAGAGAAAAACCACGAAAGACACCTCAAGATGATGGTGGTGATTTCCAAGGATAATAAAACTAAAAAGCCCCGATTGGGGCTTTTTTTTGTAAACAAAAAGTTTAAATTTAAGCTGTTTGTTCTGCGTCTCGTTTTGCTTTTCGCTCTTGTAACAATTCTCTAACACCACCAAAAATCCAATAAGGAACAATGAAAGTGATTAAAAACATCATCAACCAAAAACCAATCGTTAGAATGGTTAAGAACGCTAAGAAACCTAAATACTGTTGAAATTCAAACATGTTTTCCGGAATTTTTTGAATTATACGCAAAGGTAAGTCGAAAATTAGTCCTATCCAAAAACAAAATCAATTTTTATTAAATAGTTTTTATGCGTAATTTTGTCGAACTTTTTTAGGAGCCATTTCCCGCTGTCCGCGCTACACGGTAGCTCGCTCCCATCGGGGCTAAAAACGTAAAGCTACTTAATAACATATATAAATACAAAATGGAATATAGAATAGAGAAAGATACCATGGGGGAAGTTAAAGTTCCTGCCAACAACTATTGGGGAGCGCAAACAGAGCGTTCCAGAAATAATTTTAAAATTGGCCCATCTGCCTCAATGCCCAAAGAAATCATCGAAGGTTTTGCCTATCTAAAAAAAGCTGCCGCCTATGCCAATTGTGATTTAGGCGTGCTTTCAACAGAAAAGCGTGATGCCATTGCTGCGGTTTGTGACGAAATCCTTGCCGGAAAATTAGCTGATGAATTTCCATTGGTAATTTGGCAAACCGGTTCTGGAACGCAAAGCAATATGAATGTGAATGAAGTGATTGCTAATCGCGCTCAAGTTTTAGCTGGATTTAAAATTGGCGAAGGCGAACAACTGGTAAAAGCCAATGACGATGTAAACAAATCACAATCGTCTAACGATACCTTCCCGACCGGAATGCACATTGCATGTTATAAAGCGGTGGTTGAAACTACCATTCCTGGAGTTGAAAAACTTCGTGATACTTTGGATGCAAAATCAAAAGAATTCATGAGTGTCGTCAAAATTGGTAGAACGCATCTTATGGACGCAACACCTATAACATTAGGTCAAGAGCTTTCGGGTTATGTTGCTCAATTAAATTATGGTTTAAAAGCACTAAAAAATACATTATCCCATTTATCCGAAGTGGCACTTGGCGGAACTGCTGTTGGAACCGGATTAAATACACCAGCAGGTTATGATGTAAAGGTCGCCGAATATATTGCCCAATTTACTGGTCATCCATTTGTAACTGCTCCTAATAAATTTGAAGCATTAGCATCACATGATGCCATCGTTGAAAGCCACGGCGCATTAAAACAAGTAGCTGTTTCCTTAAATAAAATTGCAAACGATATCAGAATGTTAGCCTCTGGGCCACGTTCCGGAATTGGAGAAATTATCATTCCTGAAAACGAGCCTGGTTCATCAATTATGCCCGGGAAAGTAAACCCAACACAATGTGAGGCATTGACAATGGTTTGTGCACAAGTTACGGGGAATGATGTTGCTATTGCTGTTGGTGGTATGCAAGGTCACTATGAATTAAACGTATTCAAACCCGTAATGGCTGCCAATTTCTTGCAATCTGCTCGATTACTCGGTGACGCTTGTGTATCTTTTGAAGAACATTGTGCTAATGGAATTGAGCCAAATTATAGTCGTATAAATGAATTAGTGAATAATTCACTTATGTTGGTTACGGCATTAAATACTAAAATAGGTTATTACAAATCGGCTGAAATCGCGCAAACAGCTCATAAAAACGGAACGACTTTGAAAGATGAAGCGGTTAGACTAGGTTATGTTTCTGCAGAAGATTTTGATGCTTGGGTAAAGCCAGAAGATATGGTTGGTAGTTTAAAATAACTGAATTTATCATAGTAATAAATAAAAAATCCCGACTCGTAGTCGGGATTTTTCGATTGGTCAAATCAAACAAAACAATAATCAAACTATTATTTTCTCTTGATACCTATGCTTATGACTTTTTCTTCATAAACATATTGGTGTAATATTTTTTTCCAGTTGTTTCATCAACCGATACTGAAATACCCAAATGAGTATAATCACCTTCGATGTTTGCTTTGTGCGCTGGACTGTTTAACCAAGCTGCCATGGCGCTTTCTGCAGTTTGATAGTTGTAAGCGATGTTCTCGCCTACTCGTTCTGCACCTAATACCTGAACCAGATTGTTTGATCTTTGTTGGAAATAATCGTGATTTACTACTTTATTATCAATCATGTAAATGTTGTGCTCTTCTGATTTGAAAGAAATGTGATTGATTACTTCTAGTGTATTCAATCCCAAGCTTGCACGGTGATTGTTAACAAGCGTAACTAATTTTAATTCTACTTGATTGTAGTTGTATGAAGTGACCACTTTATTGTCTGTTGAATTCGCTTCTGAAGCGTCAGAAGAACAAGATACCATAGTGAACACGATTGCTAACGGCAACAATGCTCTAAACATTTTTGCTTTCATAGTAGTAGGTTAAGTTTTAATAAAGTAGATGTGGGGCAAACACTTTATTTAGTTAATAATGACAGAATATTTTTTTTAAACTTAGTAGATGTGGGGCAAACACTTTATTTAAATAATTTTATAAGAACGTATTGTTTGATTTTGTTAGACAATTTTACTACTTTTATCGTTTAAATAACAAATAAAATCGATGAAATACATACTTTATTATTTATTATAAGATATATTCTTACTTATTAACAAATATTTAATAAATTAATCTATTTTCTTATAACAAAAAATCACTTCGAAAAGTGATTTTAAAAGAGTTATAGTTCAAGGGAATGAGGTTTGCTTTTCAAATTATGCATTTAAATAACTGTTTGTGTTTTTTAATAGAACATATAAACGAATATTCTTGCTTTTTATCGAATATTACATATTGTTAACACACCATGCAGTATATTCGTGAAACTAAACAATTGCGTCCTTACAACATATAAATTACCACAAAAAAAAATGAAGTAACAAATTACAAAATAAAAAATATGAAAAAACTATTACTTGCACTATTAACTACTTCGGGCCTATTTGCTCAAAACGAACCTAACTTACTATTTGCCAACAAAGAACAAAATTTGAATTTTGGTGGCGCAATTAACACAACCTTAAGTGCTAAAGATATTTTTGGCAATACCTATCTGGTAGGAACTTTTTCTAATGTATCCGATTTTGATCCATCAGCTGCAGAAGTAAACTTAACGGCTATCGGAAGCTCTGATTTATTTGTTGCTGTATATGACAGTAACGGAAATAATATAGGAGCTCAAAACATAGGCGGTACAGGAGTCGTTACTCCAACAGCAGTAGCGATTGCTGGTGGTTTTATTCACATTGCAGGAACATACACCAATACCATAGATTTTAATCCTAGTGCTGCTGTATCAAACTTAACTTCTACAAATCCCAGTGGCTCTGGCTTTTTGGCAAAATATGACCTTAACGGTAATTTAGTTGCTTGCAAAAGTTTTGACGGAACAGGTGCAGTAAATATTTTGGATATGAAAGTATTCAACAATGAAGTTATTATTACGGGAAGTTTAAGTTTATCTATGGATTTTGATCCTTCTGCAAGTACTTTATCATTAACTTCTAACGGCTTAACAGATGCTTTTTTAGCAAAATATGACCCTAATTTATTACTTCTCGGAGCAATTAGTTTTGGTGGCACAGGAAACGATTTGTCTTCTACAGTCTCAGTAGAAAGCAATGGAAATATTATTCTATCTGGACCTTTTATTGTAACCGTTGATTTTGATCCTTCTGCCAACACAACAAGTTTGTCAAGTTCTACTTCTAATCTTCAGGACATCTACATTGCGAAATACAGCAACAATCTTGCTTTTCAATGGGTAAAAGATATTGATGCACGACAACCCCTAAACAACAATCCAAAGTTGGTTTTAGACTCAAGTTCAAACATTATTATAACTGGAACTTTTGCGTCTACCTCAGATTTTGATCCTGGCGCAGGAGTTGTTCAAGTGTCACCGTCCAGCACTGCTGCACAAATTTTCTTAGCAAAATATGATGTGAATGGAAATTATGTATGGGTTAAAACTATAGGAAATACTGGTAGTGACATAGCACGTAATATTGCAATTGATACTACAAACAATATTTATATCATTGGAAACTTTGCAGGAATAGTAGATTTTGATCCTAACGCAGGCATTTCAAATTTAGATAGTTTGATTGGAACTAATTTTTTTGCAAAATATGACAATAATGGCGCTTACATCCATGCCAACAATTTAAATGTAACAATCAATGCTTTACTTGTTGATAATAATAATGAAACAGTATTATCTGGTACTTTCGCTGGATTGCGCGATTTCGATCCAGCAGCAACCACCGCAAATCTTAATACTATAAGTTCAAGTGCTTATCTTGCTACATACACTAGCAGCGGTGCTTACATTTTTGCCAAATTAATTGGTGGCAATAAACCCAGCAATCAAGTAACTAATTTTATTGCCACAGATGGAACTGGTAATATCTATAGAGTCGGTACATTATCAGCAACTACAGATCTCGATCCAACAGCTGCAACTTTTAATGTATCAAGTACAACTGCTCCCGGAATTTTTATTGCTAAATATTCCTCAAATGGTAATTCATTGCTTTGGGGTAAATCTTTTTCTGCAGCAGATGGCTCATCAGTAACATTTAACATAATGAATACAGACACTAATGGCAATACTTATATTACAGGTAGATTTTTAGGCACTGTAGATTTTGATCCTTCAGCAAATTCTGCCAATCTAACCTCAAACAACGGAACAAATTTTGCCTTTTACATGGCGAAATACGATAGTAACGGTAATTATTTGTGGGTAAAACAATTAGAACAATTAGGAGCGACTAATAGTGCAGGAGTAAAAAGAATGCTATTTGATGCTTCTGGTAATTTTTATATTACAGGCATAATAGGCGGGACAACTCCAATTGATTTTGACCCTTCCGCAGCAGCTGCAAATTACACACCGCAAGGCACTATAGATATATATTTTGCAAAATATAGCCCTGAGGGGAATTATATTTGGGTGAAAGGGATTGGTGGAACTGGTGGTGCAATAAATCAAACACATATTGAATTAAAAGGAAACAGCTTATTTTTATCAGGTTTATTCTTTGGTTCCGTCAAATTTAATCCTACAACAAGTGATTTAACAACCTCCATTGGTAGTGTAAACGGTTTTATAGCAAAATATGATTTAAATGGTAATTACCAATTTGCTTATGCTTTATTGGGAAATACATCAAATGACTCCACTGCAGCACTTAATGTTATTGCAGATGACGTTGGTAATTTTTATTTATTTACAATTCTTATAGGAACTGCCGATTTTGATTTATTACCAACTTCTACTTCATTAATCACATCAGGAACCTCTGGCAATTCTTTTGTAATATCTAAATATTCACCAACGGCAAGTCTATTGTGGGCTAAAACCTTAAATTCTAATTCAGCAACCATTGCCATCGGTCAAACTACTGTTCACGGATATGTCAATAATAATTCATTACTATTTGCTTACCCACTTTCGAACTCTGCAAATAGTATCTTTGGATTAGATTTAGATCCATCAGGAAATGATTTTATCGTTAATTCAAATCCATTAAAGACAAATATTATTGTTTCAAAATACAGTACCAATACTGGTGATTTAATTTGGGGTAATAAAATTGATGGAGATTATACTAGTGTATTAAATAGTACAAATTTTGATAGTAATGCAAACTTACTTTTATCTGGGGGTTTTCAAGGAAGTGCTGATTTCGATTTTTTAGCTGGTGTTCAGAATTTAACATCTGCTTCACCAAATAATCAAGACCGCTTTTATACTAAATATGACTCTAATACTCCACTACTGGGTCTAGATGAAAACAGCATTACTAAAGAGTATATTATTTATCCAAATCCTACAAACGGTATGTTGTACGTTTCTCATACGGCTTATGATGAGTTTAAAGTTGCGCTTATGGATATTACAGGTAAAGTATTGCAAAATGCAATTTTAACTAACCAAAAAGGAATAGATGTTTCTTCCTATTCACAAGGAATGTATTTCATTCAAATAGAGAACGGTTCAGAAAAAAGCAGTTTTAAATTTATTAAAAATTAGTAATCTTTGAAGCGCTTATTGTTTCAAAGTTAAACTGAAGCAAAAAACCCATAACAAGAAAATGTTATGGGTTTTTTGCTTTATTGGCATTAATCTAAATTAATTCTTTACGGTGAAAGTCGATCAACTTTCCAATTGAAATCATCCTGTAATTGATACCTAATTCTATCATGTAATCGGTTAGGTCTTCCTTGCCAAAATTCAACTTCGATTGGACGAACTAAAAATCCACCCCAAAACTCAGGTCTTAAAATTGGTTTGTTACTATAGTTAGTTTCAAGTTTTTTTAATTTATCATCCAAATATTCTC
Source organism: Flavobacterium sp. (assembly GCF_044369455.1). Taxonomy (GTDB): domain Bacteria; phylum Bacteroidota; class Bacteroidia; order Flavobacteriales; family Flavobacteriaceae; genus Flavobacterium. The sequence goes on from NZ_JBIPLW010000006.1 coordinate 12,001, forward strand.
TAGATGGAATCACCTCACTTTGAGCCGAAACAAGGGCTCCAAGTTTACTTCCATCAGGTCTTGAATCGAAATAATTGTCTGAAACAGCTTCGGTAGTTTTCTCTGCTATTCCTTTTATAATAACTTGCCTTTCCATACTGTGCCAAAAAAATGAAAGACAAACGTTAGGATTATTGAGAATTGCTCTTCCTTTTTCAGAATTATAATTAGTATAAAAAATAAACCCTTCTTCATTATATTTTTTGAGCAAAACAACTCGTGCCTTTGGAAAACCGTCTAATCCAATAGTAGCAACCGTCATGGCATTTACCTCATCTCCCGAAGTTTCCGGACTACCAAGCTCTTTGATTTCATGAAACCATTTATGGAATAAATTAATAGGATCATCAGGAATTGAATTTTCAAGAAGTTGGCTTTTCTCGTAGGACTTTCTATAATTACTTAAGTCTTCCATTGTAAATGAATTATATGGTTACAAAATTACTATTATATTCTTTTTAAAACTCAAAAACACGGCCATCATCTGCCAAAAGCACGTTAGGAAAAATAGTTTCCGCTTCTTGTTGAAACAAATTAATAGTGGCATATCGCGTACTATAATGTCCCAAAAGTAATTGCTTAACAGTAGCTTTTTGAGCTATCGTTGCTGCTTCTTTCGCGGTGCAATGCATGGTTGATTTTGCTTTTTCTGCCTCAGATTCTAAAAAAGTAGTTTCATGATACAATACATCACAATTCGCAATTATTGGGATAATAGTTTCATCATACATCGTATCACTACAAAAGGCATAACTTTTGGGTTGGATAGGATCAAATGTAATTTCTGAGTTGGGTACTACAGTCCCATCATCAAGAGTGATGTCCTTCCCGTTTTTTATTTTTTGAAAATAACAAGTTTCAATATTGTACTTATGGACTTCATCAATATTAAGTTTACGGTCACCTATTTTTTCTTCGAACAAAAACCCATTAGTATAAATTCGATGTTTCAATGGAATTGTTTTAACCAAAACTTTTTCGTCTTCATATACAACTTCGCTTTCTTTAGAGGTTAGTTCATGAAAATAAAGATTATATCCCGTAAAAGAATTAGAATAGCGCAATTGAAGTAAGACAATTTCTTTGATTCCTTTTGGAGCGTATACATGCAAATCGGTTTTGCGATTGAGAAGCATAAAGGTAGATATCAAACCTACTAACCCATAAAAGTGATCTCCATGCAAGTGAGAAATAAAAATATGATTGATTTTGGAAAATTTAAGTTTATTTTTTCGCAATTGCACTTGTGTTCCTTCGCCACAATCAATTAGAAACATATGATTTCTGATTTCCAATACTTGGGAAGTAGGATTAGTTATTGTGCGTGGAGTTGCTGCATAACAGCCAAGAATAGTTAATTTCATTAGGTATAAGGAAAATTTATTAAAATCCTAAATCACGTTCAATCTCTTCCATTTCTATAATATCATTTGCTTCTAATAGGGTTGGAACGACAGTAAGTTGAGTTGGTACATCATTACAATTAATACTATCTGTTACTAATACTAATGACTTCTTTTCTTTCACATGTTTTTTTGCCAAATCGAGAAATAGTTTAACATCATTCATTGATACTGATTCATCATGAGTTAAATCAATAATTAAATTTTGACCTTTATAACTATTATACTCGTTCATTAATTTCTGGTGAAATTCTGCTGTATTGTATTGCGTGTTTTTTATTGTGGTGGTATGACCTTTTTTATCAACTTTCATTAGAATCTATATTTTTAATTATGATGCTAATTTACTAAGATTTTGTCACTAATCATTGATTTGTTATTTCGATAATTATTTAGATGATGTAGTTCATAGAAAATTATGGTTCTTCATCGATGAAACACCTCTTTTGTAAACATTCTATAGACGAACTGCATAAAAAAACGCTGAAAACCCTTGAATTCATTGATTTTGTCGATTAAACGACTTTTAAGGTTAGTTATCGAAAATATTTTCTTTGAACATAGTGTTGCAGTAGTTTTGATGAAGAAATAATAAAGAAACCAAATTATGACAACAACTAATAACACAACTTCTCAAACAAACTTTAGATTATTTGTTTTATTTGTATTGTTAGTTTTATCATATACTGGAGCATCTGCTCAAACAAACACTGCTAGTGTTGTTGCAACTACTTCAACTGAGGTTTCTATTTCTAAAGACGCTACAATTGTTATATCAACTGAGAACACTGTAGCATCTTCAATGGATTTCGCAGTTTGGTTTATGGGTTCTAAAAAAACTACAAACAATACATCAAACGGTACATTCAGCAAAAAACAATTAATTAACTCTGGTATCAATACAAACAGTGTTCTAATTAGATCTTTCTTGAAAAAAATGAGTTCTCAAGAAAATGGTGTTGCATAATTATGTTTCTATATAAATTTGGTTAGTTTAGGAAACAAAAAGTCCCGGTTCATACCGGGACTTTTTACTTTTATTTTTAGTTTAATTATATTTTAGATTTCAATGCTTTATACTTATCGGTCATTTCAAGAGCGTTGTAAACACTTAATAAAGTTTTCTTTGCTGATTCATTATCACTTTGTAATTCCACTGCTTTTTCAAGATATGGGAGTACGGATTTAAAGTTCTTTTCTCTTTCAGCTTTTAAAATTTCGTAACGCTTATTGTCTTTTTCTGAAGTTCCTAATTTATTCATTGCATCAACTAGGGGTACATCATTTCTTAATTTTAATTCAGAAAGGTTTAAAAGTGCATCAAAATAATTTGGATCAATTTCAATAGCTTTTTTATAATGCTTTTCAGCTTCCTCTAACTTATTAGCATCGGCACTAGTGACTCCTAAGTTAAAATATAACACTTTATTATTTGGATCATTTGCTAAAGCTTCATTAACTAATTTTGTAAAAGTAGCCATATCATTTAATTTTAGATACAAATCTGCTTCAGTCAAAATTAATGAGTTATCATTAGGATTTTCTTTTCGAGCCTCAGAAACTGCAGCTTTTGCCTCATCTATTTTTCCTTTATCAACTAATATTAATGCAATATTTTTATAGATTTCACCTTTTTTTGATTCTGCTTTTTCATCTCTTGGTTTTTCGTGGGTACCTGTTTTTACAAAAATATCTCTTTCATTTTTAGTGTTGAAAGTTTCTTCTTTACCAGATGCTTTATTAGTTGCCCAATAAATTGTTCCTTCACCACTGTAGTTTATTTGCTTCAATTCATAATAATAACTTAAAGCTTTGTCATAATCTAAACCATTTACGGCATAACTAGCAGCATAATATAATTTGTCTTGATCCTTTTTGTCTAATTGATAAACAGAGTACAAAACATCCCCAGCTTCTTTAAACTTTTTTGCTTCTCCTAAATTTACAGCAACATTAACAAGAATAGGTTTCAAACTATTGATGTCTTTTACAATTTCATCTGTATAAACTTTTTTCCCTACTTTCTTTTCATATTCCAATGTAGCGTTATAAGCAATAGCTAATTCTTCTATTGATTTTGGATTAAAAAGTTTAATTAATTGTGACGGATTGGCAGTAGGCCCTAAAATTGCCATTTCAATTCCTGGAGTACTTACTTTATAAAAATTATAATAAATTTTATCCCCTTCTTCTGTTGCGATTGGAGCTAATTTATCTAGGTTGGCTTTATATTCAACAAGATCATTGGCCGAAGGAGTTTCTTTATCATAAATTTTTTTTAACTTTTTCAACTCCTCTTTTTGAGCAAAAGATGATACAGAAACTAAAACTGCCGAAGCAAGTAAAATGTGTTTTATTCTCATTTTTTTTAAATTTTTAATTTATAATTAAAATCACCAAGTAAGAAAATTAATTGGTGATTTTTTTATTTTATTCATCATCTTCTGAATCATCTTCAGCATCATCGTCATCAACAATATCATCTTCGTCATCTTCTTCTATAGCAGAACCATCATCTTCAAGAATTTCCAAAACTGGTTTAACTCTTTCAATTGCTTCGACTTCAATAACATTTCCATCTTCATCAAGTTCTGGCTCAGAGATTTCATCTTTCATAACCTTAGTTACGGCAGCAATAGAATCGTTTCCTTTGATGTTAATAAGTTTCACACCTTGCGTTGCTCTTCCCATTACCCTCAAATCTTCCACTGCCATTCTAATTGTTAATCCCGATTTGTTAATAATCATCAAATCATCAGCATCTGTAACCGAATTAATAGAAATCAGTTTTCCTGTTTTCTCTGTAATGTTCAAAGTTTTAACACCTTTTCCTCCACGATTGGTAATTCTATACTCTTCAAGTGATGAACGTTTTCCATAACCATTTTCGGCTACAACCAAGATTTCACTTTCCATATCATTGACAGTAACCATTCCAATTACTTCATCCGTTTCATCTTTTAAAGTAATTCCACGAACTCCAGAAGCAGTTCTTCCCATCGGACGCGTCTTTGTTTCTTCGAAACGAACCAATTTGCCCGATTTAACAGCCAATATGATTTGGCTTTCACCATTGGTTAATTGCGCTCCTATTAACTCATCATCTTCTCTGATTGTAATTGCAGCTACTCCATTGACTCTTGGTTTAGAATACTTGTCTAAAGACGTTTTCTTGACCTGACCTTTCTTTGTAACCATAATTAAATTATGACTCAAAGTATATTCTTTATCTTTTAAATCTTGTGTACAAATGAACGCTTTAACTTTATCGTCCGATTCGATATTGATAAGGTTCTGTAATGCTCTTCCTTTAGCGGTTTTACTTCCTTCTGGGATTTCATAAACACGCATCCAGAAACATTTACCTTTTTGAGTAAAGAACATCATGTATTGATGGTTGGTGGCAACATACATATGTTCTAAGAAATCCTGATCTCTTGTTCCAGCACTTTTTTGTCCAACTCCACCTCTATGCTGTGTTTTGTATTCGGTCAAGTTTGTCCGTTTGATATAACCAGCATGAGAAATAGTAATAACCACATTCTCATCGGCAATCAAATCTTCAATACTTACATCTCCACCAGAATATTCAATTAGTGAACGACGTTCATCACCATATTTATCTCTGATTTCTATAAGTTCTTCTTTAATTAATGCTGTTCTTAGGTTTACATCAGCTAATAACGCTTTTAAATGCTCAATTAATTTCATTAAATCTTCGTATTCAGCTCTTAACTTGTCTTGTTCAAGACCTGTTAATTGACGCAGACGCATTTCAACAATAGCGCGAGACTGGATGTCAGATAAATTAAATCTTTCTATTAACTTTTCTCTTGCTTCTTCGGTGTTTTTAGAACTACGAATTAATGCAATCACTTCATCAATATTATCAGATGCAATGATTAAACCTTCTAAGATGTGAGCTCTTTCTTCTGCTTTACGTAATTCAAATTGCGTTCTTCTAACCACCACATCATGACGATGTTCAATAAAATAATGAATCATGTCTTTAAGATTCAACATTTGTGGACGGCCTTTTACTAAGGCAATATTGTTGACACTAAAAGAAGATTGTAATTGTGTAAACTTGTAAAGGGTGTTTAACACAACATTTGGAGTGGCATCACGCTTTAAAATATATACGATACGCATTCCGTTTCTGTCCGACTCATCACGAATATTAGCAATGCCCTCTATTTTCTTTTCATTTACTAAGTCAGCCGTTCTTTTAATCATGTCAGCTTTGTTGACTTGATACGGAATTTCAGTAACGATAATCGATTCACGACCATCAACTTCTTCAAAATTCACTTTAGCACGCATTACAATTCGACCTCGACCTGTTTTAAATGCTTCACGTACACCTTCCATGCCGTAAATAGTTCCTCCCGTAGGAAAATCGGGGGCTTTGATATGCGTGATTAATTCATCAATTTCAATATCATTATTATCCAAATAGGCCAGCGTTCCGTTGATCACTTCGGTTAAATTATGTGGCGGCATATTGGTTGCCATACCTACAGCAATTCCGGTTGCACCATTAATCAATAAAGTAGGAACACGCGTTGGCATAACAGTTGGTTCATACAAAGTGTCATCAAAGTTTAACTGAAAATCAACCGTCTCTTTTTCGATATCGGACATAATTTCTTCCGAAATTTTTTTCATTCTCGCTTCAGTATAACGCATAGCTGCTGGGCTATCGCCATCAACAGAACCAAAGTTACCTTGACCGTCAACTAATAAATAACGTAAACTCCATTCTTGAGCCATACGAACCATGGCATCATAAACAGATGTATCTCCATGTGGATGATACTTTCCTAAAACTTCTCCAACAATTCTTGCGGATTTTTTGTGAGCAGATTTTGAAGTTACTCCAAGATCATACATCCCATAAAGTACTCTTCTATGCACAGGCTTTAAACCGTCACGCACATCTGGCAATGCTCTTGAAACAATTACTGACATCGAATAATCGATGTAAGCTGATTTCATTTCATCTTCTATGTTAATTGGAATTAACCTTTCTCCGTCTGACATATTCTATAAATTATTTAATAAAAATTACTTTTAATTCGAAACGTGCTAATATAGGGTAATTAAAAAAAAATAGCGCTGTTTTTGAGTCACAAATTTTAATGATTTATTAACAAAATAGGGATAGTTTTTGGTTAATAAGTTAGTTGCATTACTACTTTTATTATTGGCATTTTTTTTGTCAATTAGCTGACAGTACTTTTAGTCCGAATGATTTTTGTTGAAATAATTCTAAATGACTAAATTTACTAGATCAATTATATATTTATGGATGATAATTTTTCCCCAAGAGTAAAAGACGTGATCACCTACAGCAAAGAAGAAGCTTTGCGATTGGGGCACGATTTTATTGGAACTGAGCATTTAATGCTTGGTATATTAAGAGACGGAAATGGTAAAGCAATTACTATTCTTAATAATCTTTCAATTGATTTAGAACATTTACGTAAAAAGGTAGAAATATTAAGTCCTGCCAACCCAAATGTTGAAATCAGTAATGAAAAAAAGAACCTGCACTTGACTCGTCAAGCAGAACGTGCTTTAAAAACTACTTTTTTAGAAGCTAAAGTTTTTCAAAGCACGTCTATAAGTACAGCACATTTATTATTGTGTATTTTAAGAAATGAGAATGATCCAACAACCAAACTACTGCATCGTCTAAAAATCGATTATAACGTAGTTAAAGAACAATATTTAAATATGACACCAAGCGACGAAGATTTTAACGATAATTTGCCAACAAACGAGTCTTATAATGATGATTCAGGACAAGATGACAGTTTGAAAGAAGGTAGTTTTAATAATCCAGCAAATAAGACTAATAAAAAATCAAAAACTCCCGTTTTAGATAATTTTGGGCGAGATTTGACTGAAATGGCCGAAGAAGGAAAACTCGATCCAGTTGTAGGTCGTGAAAAAGAAATCGAAAGAGTTTCTCAAATTCTGAGCAGAAGAAAAAAGAATAATCCTTTGTTAATTGGAGAACCTGGTGTAGGTAAATCTGCTATTGCCGAAGGTTTAGCGTTGCGCATCATTCAGAAGAAAGTGTCGCGCATACTTTTCGGAAAAAGAGTCGTGACATTAGATTTAGCTTCTTTAGTTGCCGGAACAAAATACCGAGGACAATTCGAAGAAAGAATGAAAGCAGTAATGAATGAATTGGAGAAAAATGATGATATCATTCTTTTTATTGATGAAATTCATACCATTGTTGGAGCTGGAGGCGCTACAGGTTCACTTGATGCTTCTAATATGTTCAAACCCGCTTTAGCACGTGGCGAAATTCAATGTATTGGTGCGACAACTTTAGATGAGTACAGACAATATATCGAAAAAGATGGTGCTCTAGAAAGACGTTTCCAAAAAGTGATTGTTGAGCCTACATCTGTAGAAGAAACAATAACAATATTAAACAATATCAAAAACAAATACGAAGACCATCACAATGTGATTTACACTGACGAAGCTATCGAAGCATGTGTTAAATTAACAAATAGATACATGTCGGAGCGTTTTCTTCCCGACAAAGCTATTGATGCTTTAGATGAAGCGGGTTCCAGAGTTCATATTACCAATATTGATGTGCCAAAACAAATCTTAGATTTAGAGCGTCAATTAGAAGAAGTGCGTGATTTGAAAAATTCGGTTGTTAAGAAACAGAAATATGAAGAAGCTGCTAAACTTCGTGATGATGAAAAACGTTTAGAAAAAGACCTCGCTATTGCTCAAGAACAATGGGAAGAAGATTCTAAAACGAATCGTATTCGAGTAACCGAAGACAATGTTGCCGATGTTGTTTCAATGATGACTGGAATTCCAGTAAATCGTATTGCACAAACAGAGAGTAATAAGCTAGCCCATTTGCCCGAATTAATTCAAGGAAAAGTAATTGGTCAAAATGAAGCCGTATTAAAAATTTCTCGTTCTATACAAAGAAATCGTGCTGGACTAAAAGACCCGAATAAACCAATTGGTTCGTTTATTTTTTTAGGTCAAACTGGTGTTGGTAAAACACAATTAGCCAAAGTATTAGCTAAAGAATTATTCGATTCTGAAGATGCATTAATTCGAATTGATATGAGTGAATATATGGAAAAATTCGCTATTTCTCGATTGATTGGTGCACCTCCTGGATATGTTGGCTACGAAGAAGGCGGTCAATTAACTGAAAAAGTCAGAAGAAAACCATACTGTGTAGTGCTTTTAGATGAAATTGAAAAAGCACATCCCGATGTTTTCAATATGATGTTGCAGGTATTAGATGATGGGTATTTAACCGATAGCTTAGGACGAAAAATTGACTTTAAAAACACTATTATCATCATGACATCCAATGTTGGAGCACGTCAATTAAAAGATTTCGGACAAGGTGTTGGATTTGGAACTGCTGCAAAAATTGCGCAAGCCGATGACAATTCGAAAAGCGTGATTGAAAATGCTCTAAAGAAAACATTTGCGCCTGAATTCTTAAACAGAATTGATGACGTAATCGTTTTCAATCCACTAGAGAAACACGATATTGATTTGATTATTGAAATAGAATTAAAAAAATTGTTTGGTAGAGTTTCAGAATTAGGATATACATTAAATTTATCAGACAAAGCTAAAGCATTTATTGCAGATAAAGGCTTTGACAAACAATTTGGTGCACGTCCGTTAAAAAGAGCCATTCAAAAATACGTTGAAGATGCTTTAGCAGAAGAAATTATCACTTCTAAAATAGCTTCGGGCGATGCCATTTTTATGGATTTAGACGAAACAGCTCAAGAGTTGATTGTTACCATAAAAAAAGCAAAAAAACCAACGAGTTAAGTAAATTAATAATTAATTTTTAACTACAAATTCACGAATAAATAACAGTATTAAATTCGAGATTTTGTAGTTTTTTTATTTTTTATATATGCCATCAAATAAAATAATATTAGGTTCAGAAGAATGGTGTGCCTTTCCTGAAATCGGTTTGCCAGCTATTAAAGCACGTGTAGATTCGGGCGCTAAAACTTCAGCTTTACATGCTATCAATATCGCGCCATTCAAAAAAGAAGAGGAAAATTGGGTGAAATTTGATATTAATCCTATTCAAAATAATCTTAAAACCGTTATCCATTGTGAAGCCAAACTCATCGACAAAAGAATTGTAAAAAGTTCAAGTGGCTTTAGAGAACAACGATATGTAATTCAAACCAATATAAAAATTGGTAATGACAGTTGGTTGATCGAGATGACATTAACAAATCGAGACTCAATGGGTTTTAGAATGCTCTTAGGTCGAGAAGCCATGAGTGGTAGAATTTTGGTTGACCCTGAACAAAAATATCTTTTGGGACAAACTTCATCTGAAAATTTAAAAGAATTATATGCCAATTCCGTTGTGAATACTATTGGTTTGAGAATTGGTGTTTTAGCAAGTAATCCTGAGTTATATAGTAACAGACGAATTATGGAAGCAGGTGAAATGCGTGGACATGAAATGCATTTTCTAAACATAAAGGAATGTTATATGAAATTGGATGCCGAAAAGCCAGAAATTCATTATAGAGGCGGTAAAATTTTAGATAATTTTGATGCCATCATTCCAAGAATTCGACCTAGTATAACTTTTTATGGATGCGCGCTAACAAGACAATTTCAAGCTATGAAAGTATTTTGTCTAAATTCGGCTGCAGCCATCACACAATCCAGAGATAAACTCTTCTCGTTACAGCTTTTATTAAGAAATGGAGTAGATATTCCCACAACTGGCTTTGCTAATTCTCCTTTAGATACCGATAATCTAATAAAAATGGTAGGCGGTCCACCTTTGATTGTAAAATTATTGGAAGGCACTCAAGGTAAAGGAGTCGTATTAGCCGAAACTAAAAAAGCTGCTGAATCGGTTATTAATGCTTTCAAAAGTTTGAATGCTAATATCTTAGTTCAAGAATTTATTAAAGAAGCTGATGGTAAAGACTTAAGATTATTTGTAGTTGATGGTAAAGTGGTTGCTACTATTCAGCGTGAAGCTGCTCCTGGTGAATTTAGAGCCAACATTCATATGGGAGGAACTGCCTCTGTTATTAAACCAACACAAGACGAAAAAAAGATTGCTATAAAAGCGGCGAAAGCAATGGATTTAAAAGTAGCAGGTGTCGATATTATCCGTTCATCCAAAGGACCATTATTACTAGAAGTAAATTCATCTCCTGGACTAGAAGGAATTGAAGGAGCTACCAACAAAGATATTGCTGGTGAGATGATTAAAGCCATTGAAAAAAACTTTAAATTAAAAATGGATGAATCCATATCTTGACATAGTACTTAGAAGCGTTGTCGTTTACTTTTTTATGGTAATCGTATTACGAGTTTTTGGTAAAAAGGAATTATCCCAACTAAATACGGCTGATGTTATATTGATTTTACTGATTAGCAACTCCGGTCAGAATGCGATGGTTGGCAATAATTCATCTCTTGAAGGTGGATTGGTAGCGGCTTTGGTCTTGTTTACTTTTAATCATATTTTGAAAAAAGTAATGTACAAATCAAAAACTTTTAACGATTTGGTTCAAGACAAACCTTTGATACTGATTCACGATGGCAAAATTGATTTCAAAGCTTTAACCAAATTAGAAATATCGTCCAATGAATTAGATGAAGTAATTCGGGAGCATGGCGAGGAAAACTATAAAGCGGTGAGACTTGCTATGATGGAAATTGATGGAAACATTAGCATTATTTCGGGAGATAAAAATCTGAAACAAACCCATTGCAAAAGAAAAATTCATAAATTAGTAGGCAACTCAAACAATTAATTATGAATAAAAACCGGCTTGAAGCGTTTAGCGATGGGGTGATTGCTATTTTAATCACCATTATGGTATTGGAATTCAAAGTACCAGATGGTAATAATTTTGAAACAATACAACCGTTGTTACCTAAATTACTAGCTTATGTTTTAAGTTTTATTTACCTCGGCATCTATTGGAACAACCACCACCATTTGTTTCATGCTGTTAAACGGATTAATGGTAAAATTATGTGGGCTAACCTGCATGTTCTGTTTTGGCTATCCCTAATTCCTTTTGTAACGGCTTGGGCAGGGGAAAATAATTTTGCCTCTTTTCCGATGATTATGTATGGTTTAATTCTATTTTGCAATGCTATTGCCTACTATACACTTCAAACTATAATTATTAAGCACCTCGGAAAAAAATCTGATTTGGCGCTAGCTTTGGGTAGCGACATAAAAGGAAAAGGATCTTTGGTTTTGTATGCTTTAGGTATTGGATTTGCAAACTACTACCCTATTGTCTCGGGAAGTATCTACATTTTGGTAACGCTTATTTGGCTCGCGCCCGATAAAAGAATAGAGCGGATTTTTATGGAAGAATAATTTTCAAATAACCTAATGAACACAGTATCACAAATCATTATCGGATTTATAGCCTTTTTGCACCTTTACATCCTTTGGCTCGAAATGTTTGCCTGGACCACACGCGGTAGAAAAGTTTTTAAAACCATACCCGAAGACCAATTCGAAAAAACAAAAGTCATGGCTGCAAACCAAGGCTTATATAACGGTTTTTTGGCGGCTGGATTGATTTGGTCGCTTTGCATTGCAAATGTTGATTGGAGTAAAAATATTGCCATCTTCTTCCTTTCTTGTGTGCTTGTGGCTGGAATTTATGGAGCCATGACGGCTTTTAAAAGAATTTTCCATGTTCAGGCGGTTCCGGCTATTTTGGGACTTTTGAGTTTTATGTTGCCTATTTAATCCTCCAACTCCACCAGAAAGCTATTCAAAAACGCTACCGAATTTTCTATATCGTAATGCAAAATTCGGTCTTCTTTTACTAAAGGAACTTCTTCACGGTACGATTTCAGAAACATTTCAATAAAAGTACTCGATTGCAATGGCTCTCTAAAATGAATTGCTTGTGAAGCATTCATTAATTCGATTGCTAAAATTCGTTCTACATTTTCCATAATCTTGAAGCATTTTGTAGCAGCGTTGGCTCCCATACTCACATGATCTTCCTGACCATTGCTCGATACAATACTGTCTATACTAGCTGGAGTTGCTAATTGTTTATTCTGACTGGCAATGCTGGCAGCCGTATATTGTGGAATCATAAAACCTGAATTTAATCCCGGATTCTCAACTAAGAACGCTGGTAATCCTCTTAAACCTGAAATCAATTGATAGGTTCTTCTTTCAGAAATGCTTCCCAATTCACATAAGGCAATCGCTAAAAAATCTAAAGCCAAAGCCAACGGTTGTCCGTGGAAATTTCCTCCAGAAACAATCACATCTTCTCCTACAAAAATATTTGGATTATCGGTAACCGAATTGATTTCAGTCTTAAATATTTTTTTTACATAATCTATGGTATCTTTCGATGCGCCATGTACTTGCGGAATACAACGAAACGAATACGGATCCTGAACATGCACTTTGGGTTGCGCTATAATTTGGCTTCCATCTAACAATTCTTTCATTCTTCTTGCGGTCAAAATCTGTCCTTTATGCGGACGAACTAAATGGATCAATTCATCAAAAGGCTCAACTCTTCCATCAAATCCTTCTAATGAAATGGCCGCAATTATATCGGCAAAATAAGAATATTTTATTGCTTTCATTAAAATATAACAGCCGTAAGCACTCATAAATTGAGTACCGTTAAGTAATGCTAATCCTTCTTTAGATTGTAACACTATTGGCTGCCAATTAAATTTCTTTAATACTGCAGATGAATGCACTTTTTTTCCTTCAAAATTCACTTCACCCTCACCCAATAATGGTAAAGACATATGTGCTAAAGGAGCTAAATCGCCACTGGCACCAAGCGAACCTTGTGTATAAATTATTGGAAGAATATCATTATTATAAAAATCAATTAAACGCTCAACGGTTACTAACTGCACACCCGAATAGCCATAACTTAAAGACTGTAACTTAAGCAATAGCATAATCTTTACAACGGCAGCAGGAACTTCATCTCCGGTTCCGCAAGCATGCGATTTTACTAAGTTTTCCTGTAATTTTAAAAGATTTTCATTAGAAATTTTCACATGACACAACGAACCAAAACCAGTGTTAATTCCATAAATTGGATTGTCATTAGATTCCATTTTTTTATCTAAATAGTTTCTGCATTTTTGAATATTCACTTTGGCTTCTTCGGAAAGGGATAACGATTTATGTTGATCGATAATTTCTTGTACTTGCTCTAAACTCAATACTTCTGCACTGATGTAATGTATGTTTTCCATTTTTTGTGTTCAAATTGTGCTCAAAATTCAATAAACAATCCTTAAAAAACAAGTTTTAGTTCCACTATTTTATTGAAGATTTGGTAATGAAACCGAACATCCGATGGAAAAAATCCTAATACGTTTTTCTCATTCCATTAATAATACGATTTTGATAAAAATACCACTAAAACTTTTTTAGTACACAAAAAGTAGTATTTTTGAAAATCATGTGGAATACTAACAACATAAATACTTATATCGCGACAGCTAATTCCGCTGCAATGACTTTTGTTACCACAACAACTACAACCCCGTTTGGGGTATAATCTTTTCATATAATCCTCATTCATGCACTTTCATTTAGAAAGCAGACAACTCATAACTCACAATTCACAACTCATAATAATATCATGATTGTATTAAAATTTGGCGGTACATCGGTAGCCAATGCAGAAAATATTTCAAAAACAATTCAAATTGTAACGAATAAAAGCAAAGAAGATAAATTGGCCGTAGTGGTTTCTGCCTTTAGCGGCGTAACGGATTTATTAATCTTAGCGGGCAAAACTGCTTCTTCTAAAGATAAAAACTATAAAGATTTAGTTAGCCAAATCGAAAAGAAACACAAAGATGCCATAGACGAATTAGTTCCGTTACGTGAGCAAAGTGAAATTATTGATACCATTAACAGCAATATCAATCATTTAAAAACCTTATTGGATGGTAGTTACCTTTTGGGCGAATTATCAAACAGAACCGCTGATATCGTAGCTGGTTTTGGCGAATTGTTATCTTCCCAAATCATTGCAGTTGCTTTAAGACAAAAGGTTAACAACTCAACTTTTAAAGACAGTCGTGAACTTATTATAACGAATTCCAACTTCGGAAAGGCAAGTGTCGACTTTGCTGTAACCAATCAACTTATTGCGGATTATTTCAAATCAATTACAAACCAAGTGGTGTTATTACCAGGTTTTATAGCTTCGTCCGCCGATGGAAATACCACAACTCTTGGACGTGGCGGTTCCGATTATACTGCGGCGATTATTGCTGCAGCTGCAAAAGCAAATGTTTTGGAAATTTGGACGGATGTAAACGGAATGTTCACAGCAAACCCAAAAGTGGTAAAACAAGCCCAACCTATTGAAACCATTTCGTATCAAGAAGCAATGGAACTCTCACATTTTGGTGCCAAGGTACTATATCCGCCAACAATACAGCCCGTTTTAAAAGACAGTATTCCTATTTTTATCAAAAACACTTTTGAACCCGAAGTTTACGGAACGCTAATTTCAAATAATCCAAACGTATCTAGCAATCCAATCAAAGGGATTTCTCATATTGATACTATTGCATTACTAACCCTAGAAGGTTCCGGAATGATTGGTGTTGCAGGTTCTTCCAAACGTTTGTTTGAAGTGTTATCAAATGAAAGTATCAATGTTATTTTTATTACACAAGCTTCATCTGAACACTCCATTTGCATTGGTATTTTAAACACTGATGCTGCACGAGCTAAAATAGCAATAGACAAAGCTTTTGAGTTAGAAATTGCTCAAAACAAAATTGACCCTTGCAGTATCGAAAACGAATTGTGTATCGTTGCCCTAGTGGGAGAAAGCATGAAAAATCACCAAGGAATTAGCGGTAAAATGTTCAGCACTTTGGGTAAAAATAACGTAAACATTCGCGCTATTGCTCAGGGCGCTTCCGAAAGAAACATCTCCGTGGTAATTAATGAAAAAGACGTTAAAAAAGCACTAAATACACTTCACGAACGTTTCTTTGAAGACAATACCAAACAGCTGAATTTATTTGTAATGGGAGTTGGAAATGTGGGTGAGAAATTCATTGACCAAATTGCGCAACAGAAAAAGTTCCTGAAAGAAAACCTAAAAATAAATCTTCGTATAATTGCTTTGGCCAACTCACGTAAAATGGTTTTCGATGAAGAAGGCATCAACCTAAAAAATTGGAAAACTGCTGTTGAAAACGGAGAAAAAGCCAATGTAGAAAACTTTATCGCTAAAGTAAATGACTTGAACTTACGCAATAGTATTTTTGTTGATATTACCGCTAACTATGATATTGCCGGTATTTACGATAAGTTCCTAAGTCAAAATATTGCAGTAGTAACGTGTAACAAAATTGCCTGTTCTTCTGAATATAATAATTATAAGACACTCAAAAATCTTTCGAGAAAATATAATGCTCCGTTCTTATTTGAAACCAATGTTGGTGCCGGTTTACCAATCATCGACACGTTGAAACATTTAATCGCTTCGGGTGATAAAGTAAACAAGATTCAAGCGGTTTTATCCGGAAGTTTGAACTTTATTTTTAATAATTTCAGTGATTCTTACAATTTTCATGACGTAGTTAAAGAAGCAGGCGTTCAAGGTTTTACAGAGCCAGACCCAAAGATAGATTTAAGTGGTGTTGATGTAGCTCGAAAAATATTAATCCTTATCCGTGAAAGCGGTTATAAAATGGATATCGAAGAAATTGAAAACAATTGTTTCCTGCCACAAGAATGTATGGAAACAATGAACAATGAAGATTTCTTTAAATCGCTAACGAAGCACGACGACCATTTCAATAAGCTATTAGCAGAAGCCAAATCAAAAGATAGTCGTATTAAGTTTGTGGCCAAATTTGATAATGGAAAAGCATCGGTTGGATTACAATTCATTCCGAAAGAAAGTCCATTCTATAATTTGGAAGGAAAAGATAATATTGTCGAATTCTATACGGATAGATATGTTGATCAGCCACTCATTATAAAAGGTGCTGGTGCGGGAGCAGCGGTAACTGCTTCAGGTATTTTTGCTGATGTAATTCGAATTGGAAATGTATAATTTATTGTTTGAAAAGTTTAATATCGTTTAAAATGGTTTAACAACTTTAAACGCTTAAACTTTTAAACCTTTAAACCTTAAAAATGACTGAAATAAAAATATTCTGCCCCGCCACTATCGCCAATCTCAATTGCGGGTTTGACGTTATGGGCTTGTGCCTAGACGGAATTGGTGACGAAATGATTATTCGGAAAGTTGCTCAAAAAGGCGTAAGAATAACCAAAATTACCGGAGCAGATTTGCCATTAGAAACAGAGAAAAACGTAGCAGGTGTTGCTGCTTTAGCTTTGTATAACGACGCGATTTATCGTGTCTCTATCGAACATGGTTTTGAAATCGAAATCCATAAAAAAATAAAAGCTGGCAGCGGAATTGGAAGCAGTTCCGCCAGTGCAGCCGGAGCCGTTTTTGGTATCAATGAGCTTTTGGGTAAACCGTTTACCAAACACGAATTGGTTTTTTTTGCAATGAAAGGCGAAGTCGTAGCCAGCGGAAGTGAACATGCTGATAATGTAGCACCTTGTATTTTAGGAGGTTTCACTTTAGTTCGTGGGTATAATCCGTTAGATGTTATAAAAATTGAAAGTCCAAGTGAGCTATATGCTGTAGTATTACATCCGCATATTGAAGTCAAAACTTCCGATTCTAGAGCAGTTCTTTCTCCAACAGTTTCATTAAAATCTGCCATTACGCAATGGGGAAATCTTGGTGGGTTAATTGCCGGATTATATACAAAAGATTACGAACTTATTGGTCGCTCTTTGCAAGATGTTATTGTAGAACCTGCCAGAAAACATTTAATTCCAAATTTTGATTTAGTAAAAAACGAGGCTCTAAAAAATGGTGCTTTAGGTGCCGGAATATCTGGAGCTGGACCATCAATTTTTGCTTTATGTAAAGGAGAAACTATTGCCAATACTATAGCCAAAAGTATGAGCGATGCCTACTCGGATACTGGAATCGCTTGTGACATTTATATTTCAAAAGTAAATAGCGATGGAACAAAAATCATTTAAGTTGTACTCAGAAAATGAAATATTTTAGTATAAATAACAAATCACATAAAGTTAGTTTTCAAGAAGCCGTTGTTGCTGGTCTTGCACCCGACCGAGGTTTGTATTTTCCGGAAACTATAACGCGGCTGCCCGATTCTTTCTTTGCCAACATCGAAAATTTATCCCATGAAGAAATTGCATTTGAAGCGATTACACAATTTGTTGGTGATGAAATTCCAGAAAATGAGCTAAAACGAATCGTCACAGATACGTTGTGTTTTGATTTTCCTTGTGTTCCTGTAGAAGAAAATGTGTATTCTTTAGAGCTTTTTCACGGACCAACTATGGCGTTTAAAGATGTTGGAGGTCGATTCATGTCACGTTGTTTAGCCTATTTTAATAAAGATAAAGACATACAAAATACCGTATTAGTCGCGACTTCCGGCGATACTGGAGGCGCAGTAGCTAGCGGATTTTTGGGTGTCAAAGGTGTCGAAGTGATTATATTATATCCATCTGGAAAAGTGAGCGATATTCAGGAAAGACAATTGACTACTTTAGGTCAAAACATAAAAGCAATAGAAGTTGATGGTGTTTTTGATGATTGTCAAGATATGGTTAAGAAAGCATTTATGGATGAAAGTTTGAAACACAAAAACTTAACTTCTGCCAATTCGATAAATATCGCCCGTTGGTTGCCTCAAATGTTCTATATTTTCTTTGCATACCAACAATTAAAGAAACATAACAAACCTATTATTCTTTCTTGCCCGAGTGGTAATTTCGGAAACATTTGTGCCGGAATTATGGCGAAAAGATTAGGACTTCCAATTGCTCAATTTGTGGCATCGACTAATGCTAATGATACGGTACCAAGGTTTTTATCCAATGGAGATTATGATCCAAAACCATCAATAACCACAATTTCAAATGCTATGGATGTTGGGAATCCGAGTAACTTTATTCGTATTCAAGAATTGTATCACAATGATTTAAGTGAATTTGAAAAAGATTTTTCATCATACAGTTTTACAGATACTGAAACAGAACTAATAATCAAAGACATCTATAACAGAACCGGTTATATAGCCGAACCACACGGAGCAGTTGGGTATTTGGGATTGAAAAAAGAAATGCAAAAACAGCCCAATAGTGTTGGCGTATTCCTAGAAACAGCACATCCAATTAAATTTCTAGATACCGTGGAACCATTGTTGAAAATAAAGTTACCCATCCCAAAACAGATTGAAAGTGTTTTAGGAAAAGAGAAAATTTATACTAAGATTAAGACTTATGAAGAGTTTAAAACGTATTTAGAAACCACTTAAGTATGAAAAGGTTCCCTCGAATTAGAAAGATGTTAGTAGTGATTTTTATTATCACGGTTATTGGTTTGCTAATTCCGGAAAATTTCAAAATGCCCGTTGATTATGCTACAAAAAACAGCTACAATCAGGAATCATTTTGGTATTACCCTTGGGGGAAATCAGTTACGCACAAAGGCGTTGACATTTTTGCTAAAACAGGAACTCCGATTAGCTCTTCAACAAAAGGGATCGTTATTTACTGTGGTAAAATCAGCATGGGTGGCAACGTCATAGCAGTATTAGGACCCAAATGGCGCATTCACTACTACGCACATTTAGATGAAATAAAAACTTCTACCTTTTCAGTTGTTGGGCATAACGAAACTATCGGGACCGTAGGAACATCAGGAAATGCAGCTGGAAAATCACCACACCTGCATTATACCATCTCAACCTTAATTCCCTATATTTGGCGTATTGACAAAAGTCCTCAAGGCTGGAAAAAGATGTTCTTTTTAAATCCTATTGAAAAGTTAAATGCAAAGACAAGTTATTGACTTAATTTTATTTTGATATTCTTTTCATAACTCCAAAAAATGAACGTAAAACCGTTTTCCTTTCTAATAGGAACAAAATCTGTTTTCAATACTAAAAATTAAAATAACTGACTATTTTTGTGTCTAAACCAATCAAACAATGAAAAGAATTACTTCCCTCCTCGCCTTATTCCTTATCGTTTCTGCTTGTGGCGTTCGTCAAACCAGAGACTTAGTAACTTCTGGCGATTATGATTCCGCCATTAGAAATGCTATTGATGGTTTGCGTGGAAACAAAAATGCAAAAGGAAAACAAGATTACGTTTATCTGCTGGAAGAAGCTTTTGCGAAAGCTAAAGAGCGTGATTTACGTGACATTAATGCTTGGTTTAAAGATGCTAATCCGCAAAACTTAGAGAAAATATATACTACTTATATTCAGTTAAACTACCGTCAAGAACAAATTCGTCCGCTTTTACCATTGAAATTAGTAAAAGAAGGTCGCGATGCTGTTTTTCCTTTTGATGATTATTCCGACCAAATTGTGAGCAGTAAAAATGCTTTATCTAAATATTTATACGATAATTCAAAAGCCCTTTTAGCCAATAAAGATAAAATGGTTATTCGTCGGGCCTATGATGATTTAGTATATTTAGAAACGATCAATCCTGGATTTAAAGATGTAGCCAATCTTACAGATGAAGCCAAATATAAAGGAACTGATTTTGTAAATGTTTATACCAAAAACGAAACCAATATGGTAATTCCTATTGGTTTGCAAAATGATTTGTTAGATTTCAGCACCTATGGTTTGAATGATAAATGGACAGTATATCACAGTAATCGTCAAAAAGGAATTGACTATGATTATGGACTGATTGTAAATTTCAGACAAATCAACATTTCACCCGAACAAGTAAAAGAAAAACAATTTGATAAGGAAAAACTTGTCAAGGACGGTCTCAAAAATCTTTTAGATGCTAACGGAAATGTAGTGAAAGACAGTTTAGGTCATCCCATAAAAGTGGATAATATGAAAACGGTGCGGATAAGCATTTATGAGTTTTCACAAATAAAAGCGTGTCAAGTCACCGCAAAAGTAGATTATATCAACTTTAAGAGTAATCAACTTATTGAGACATTTCCGTTGGCGAGTGAATTTATTTTTTCTAATATGTATTCAACGTATAAAGGAGATAAAAGGGCTTGTGAAGATACATACTATCCAAACTTCAACAGAAGAGCTGTTCCGTTTCCTAGTAATGAGCAAATGGTTTTTGATACGGGCAACGATTTAAAAGCCAAATTGAAAGATATCATCGTCAGAAATAAATTTAGAAGATAAATTGTTCTAGCTGTTTCGTATCAATACGTTCATGAGAAGCATTATATACTGCTTTTCCATCTTTAATAATTATAACTTGCGGTGATTGATGCTGAACTTCATAATCACTAGCTATGGTATTAGAAATTTCTCTATGCTGTAATAAGTTTAAGAAATAAGGAACGATTTTATCTTGCAAATCAAACTCATTTTCAAATTGTTTCAATACCATTCTACTTACACTACAACGTGTGCTGTGCTTAAAAATAAGAACTGCTTTTTCCGTTGATACCTCACCAATTTCATTCAACTGTCCTAAGTTAGTTAGTTGCCTCCATCCTACTTTTGAAACCGATTGATTCTGTGTACTATTTCCCAATATATTCTTGATAAAACTCATAGTAATTTTTATTATTTTAATGCAGTATTTAGCCCTATCTACAAATATAAAAAACCACCCGCATAGTGATGGTTTTATAAAAATAATTTGTTAAAATAGACTAGTCTTCATCATCCATTTCTGTAGCATCTTCAATTCTATCAAGTAACTCATCTGCTAAATTATTATTTCCATCAGTATCATTTGGACTAATTTCTATAATTCCATCCCCATTATTATCCGTAGCAGAAGTCAAATCTACCTGACTCAGTACTTGATTCAAATCAATATTAATAACCAAATCAAAAGAATTATTATTCACCACTAAACTTTGATTCATATCTTCATAATCTATTTCAAAATCAGTTTCATCATTATGCCAGAAAACAAACGGTGTACCATTAATTGTCCCTCTGATTTCAATAGATTTATTGAATATTGGTGAAGTATTTACTAAATTTTTACTTAATTCAAATTCAACTTCTTCATAAGTTCCATTGGCTATTGTTACTGTCGTAACTGGTGCGTTCTGATTCAATAAATCTAACTCCCATGGACCATTAAGTCCAATCTCATCATCACCATCATAATCACCATCATCATCATTATCGCCATTTCCATTATCATCATCGTTATCATCGTTATCATCGTCATCATCGTCATCAGATTCTGCTAGGCTGAATTGCATTTCTCTGATGTTAACTTTAAAACTAGTAATAGCTACATCATTGTTCATTCCAACTTCTGTGGCGTTTTTACTAGACGGATTGGTGTACGTTGCTTTTGCAACAATTTTCATTTTGTTTTGACTAGTTCCGCTATCACTTGAACAAGAACTTAAAAAAACAATCAAAACAATAATTGCTAATAATGATTTTAATTTTTTCATAATTTACTATATTTTTTAATGTTACAAATATAAAATAACTTTATTTAAAATTACCCTACATTAATATTGAATAATCTTTATATTTCTTTAGTTCTTTACTTTATATTTGCGATAACTAAATCGATATAGTTTATGGAAGAATGTATCTCTGTTTTTGATATGCTCAAAATTGGGGTTGGCCCATCAAGCTCGCACACACTTGGACCTTGGCGAGCGGCTGAACGTTTTTTATCTGAATTACAAACTGAAAATATATTCCATAAAGTAACAAGAGTAAAAGTTGATTTATATGGATCACTTTCCTTAACGGGAAAAGGTCACGCTACCGATTTAGCACTAATGCTGGGCTTGAGCGGACAAGATCCAGAATACATTCCAGTAAAAGATATTGATGGAATTATAAAAACAATTGAAGTTAATAACGAAATTATTTTAGGCAATAAAATAAGCATTCCGTTTTATTTTCTTCAGGATATTATTTTCAACAAAAACTTCCTTCCTTTTCATGCTAATGGATTGACTTTTACGGCATATTTGGATAATGATTCTGAATATAGTTCCACCTTTTATTCTATTGGTGGCGGCTTTGTCGTCAAAGAAGAACGCGTTAATGCCCAAAAGAAACATCAAATAAAATGTGCTTTTCCGTTTCCAATTCAAAATGCTGCAGCATTATTACAATATACTATTAGTCAAAATAAATCTGTTTCACAAATAGTTTTTGCAAACGAAATATCGATGCGTCCCGAAGCAGAAGTGCATAGTGAACTGATGCGTATTTGGTATACGATGTTAGAATGTATGTTTATTGGATGTCACTCTGAAGGTATATTGCCTGGTGGTTTAAATGTAAGACGACGCGCTTTTGATATGCACCAAGGTTTGATTGGTTTAGCCAATTATACTACGCCACAAGAATGGTTAGAAACTATTCGAAAAACAGAAGTTAAGTTTCGACAAATATTAAAATGGGTTTCTTGTTTTGCATTAGCCGTTAATGAAGTGAATGCAGCTCTTGGCAGAGTGGTAACGGCACCGACTAATGGAAGTGCTGGTGTGATACCAGCCGTACTAATGTATTATTTAGTGATTGAAAATCATGAAGCTGGCGAAAAAGAAATAAAGCAATTTTTAATGGTAGCTGGTGAAATTGGAAGCATCTTTAAAAAAGGATCTACCATTTCTGCCGCTATGGGCGGATGTCAGGCAGAAATTGGCGTATCCTCTTCAATGGCAGCAGCGGCACTATGCGAAGCTATGGGCGGCACTCCCGACCAAGTTTTAATGGCTGCTGAAATTGCAATGGAACATCACCTCGGAATGACTTGTGACCCAATTGGTGGACTGGTTCAGATTCCGTGTATTGAGCGCAACACTATGGGAGCTATCAAAGCCATCAATGCAGCCGAACTCGCCATGGAAACCGATGCAAAAAATGCTAAAGTTCCTTTGGATAAGGTAATTGAAACCATGTGGAAAACCGCAAAAGACATGAACTCAAAATACAAAGAAACCTCAGAAGGTGGCTTAGCTGTGGCAGTAAATATGGCGGATTGTTAATGCAATTTTGTAACTTTTTGTAATAATTATATAAAAGTGTTAAACTATATAATTTCCATCTTTAATGTGAATACGAATAAAACAAATTTACTTGTTTTAAATTAAATAATTGATTTGAAAAAGTACTTTATAAGAGGAACAAAAGTCATCCTATGGATCCTGCTATCGCTCATAGGAATACTCTTGTTGTTTGTCGTTGCCGTTCAAATTCCTGCCGTTCAACAATTTTCCAAAGATAAAGCTGTAACGTATCTCGAAGGAAAACTCAAAACAAAAGTTGTCGTTAATAAAATTAAAATTGGATTTCCGAACGATGTTATTCTGGAAGGTGTTTACTTTGAAGACCAAGAAAAGGATACACTTTTAGCAGGTAAAAAAATCGCGGCAAACCTTAATATATTTGGATTATTTAATAACAAACTTGAAATCACTTCGATTGAATTAGAGGGTATTGTTGCAAACATCAACAGAAATAAAGAAAATAAATTAAACTTCGATTATATACCTGAGGCTTTCAAATCACCCAAAAAACAAAATGACAATGCACCTCCAATGGAATTTTTATTGGAAAAAATTGAACTGAATAATGTCAGAGTTCGATATAATGATGTTTATAACAATAATGATATGCGACTTAGTGTGAATCATCTCAAAACTAGAATCAAAACATTCGACAGGGAACAGATGAATTTTGATGTTCCGAATGTTGCTTTAGAAGGATTGCAGTTTTATTATAAACAGGGTTTGGTTGAAAAAGCAGAAATTACCAAATCAGAAAACTCAAAAAGCTCAGATTTAAAACTGAAATTAGGAACTCTCGATTTATCTAAAATCAAAGCATCGTATCAGGATGAGAATTTGAAGATTGCTATAGACATGGATTTGGATAAACTTTTGGCAAAAGTCAACGTTTTTGACTTCAATACGAACACAATAGACTTAGACCAAATAGCAATTTCTGATGCTACCTATAATTTGACCATGGGTAAAACCGTAAAAGAAAACAACAAATCTTCTTCTAAATCAAACAACTGGCGAGTAAAATCGAATGAAGTGGCTTTCAAAAATGTGAATTTTAGTTATAATAATGAAAATTCAACTCCGATTAAGAGAGGCATGGATTATCAACATTTAAACTTAAAAAGCGTTAGTATTGATGCCAATGATTTTGCCTATAATTCGGAATCAATTTCTGGAAAAATCAATTCCATGAAAGCGGAAGAAAAAAAAGGTTTAAAAGTAGAATCCTTAAAGGCAAACTTCTATTATGGTCCTAAATTGGCGTATTTTAAGAATTTATATTTAAAAACAACACAAACAATTTTGCGAAATGAAATTATAATTGGTTATCCGTCTATTGAATCGATTTCTGATAATCCGGGTGGACTCATTATAAATGCTCATCTCAGTAAAAGCAGGATTGCGTTCAAAGACTTATTGTTGGTTGCTCCACAGCTTTATAAAACAGACCTTTTTAATTCCAATCCAAATGCAATTATATTTATTAACACAACGATTTCAGGGAAAGTGAGCAACCTGAATTTCCAAAATCTTCAGCTTACCGGTTTTAGAAATACAAATGTGAACGCCAGCGGAAGGATAATTGGTTTGCCCGATTCGGAAAAAGCCTATTATGATTTGAACATCAAAAACTTTCAATCGAATTCCAATGATTTCTATAGTTTTCTGCCAAAAAACACGATTCCAAACAATATTCAATTGCCTTCAAAACTTACAGTTAGAGGCACTTTCAAAGGAACTATCAAAAATTTTATAACCAATATGACTTTTGCAACCAGTTCCGGAAATGGTGCAATAAAAGGCACGTTAGACCGAAGCAAAGAAGACAACGAAAAATATAATCTTGAGGCATCGCTTGATAATTTTGATTTGGGTAGTTTAATGAAAAACGATTCCATTGGAAAAGTGACACTAAAAACAACTATAAAAGGAAGAGGTTTTAATCCAAAAACTGCGAATGCCATTGTCAGCGCTACAGTATTCAAAGCTGATTACAATTATTATACGTATGAGAATTTGGTTGTTAATGGAAAAATAAACCATAGCCTTTTTGATATTAGTGCCTTTACAAAAGACCCAAATCTAAAATTTGATTTGGTTTCGAGCGGTAATTTTAAAGATAAATATCCGTCTGGAAAAATCCATCTGAATGTTGATATTGCCGATTTAGACAAACTTAACCTACATGCCGGACCATTAAAACTAAAAGGTGTTTTAGATGCTGATATTCAATCAGCAAACCTGGATTATCTTAACGGAAAAGCGAGTGTTCATCATTTGATTATTGCCAACGACAAAGATCAATATGCAACAGATTCTATCAATGTGGTCGCCGTGTCCACATCAGAAAAAAATTCAATTGTCTTAAACTCTCCATTTTTAGATGCCGAAATAATAGGGAAATATAGAGTATCCACTTTGGCTAATTCAATAAAAAATAGCATTTCAAATTATTATACTTTAAAATCAAGTTCCAAAAATGTTCCGAACGGCAACCAACAATTAGCCTTCAAAGTGAATGTTAAACCTACTCCTATTCTGCTAAATATGGTTCCTGATCTAAAAAATATAGAACCTATTTTAATAACGGGAAGATATAATTCGGTGAATGATACCATTATGGTAAATGGTTCAATTCCAAAATTAGTTTATAGCACAAATATTATTACAAATGCAACTCTAAAAATAGATACAAAAGACAGAGCGTTGCGTTATAATTTTAGTATTGACGAAATCAAGAACAGTCAGTTTCAGCTTTTACGCACAAGTATTAGCGGACAAGCGAAAGACGATGTTGTTGATTATACACTGCTTTTAAAAGATGTTAAAAATAAAGACCGTTATCGTATTGCGGGTAATTTAAAAGCTAAAAACGGCGGTGATGAGATTTCACTTAATCCTGAAAAATTGATGCTGAATTACGATTCTTGGAAAATTTCTGATGATAACAAAATTCGTTTTTCTAACGATGCTATCTATTTTGATAATTTTGAATTGAGATACGATAAAAGTAGCATAAGTCTTCAATCGCAATCACAAGGTGATGATCCGACATTAGCTATTAAATTTAAAGATTTCAAAATACAAACCATTACCAATATCGTTCAGATGAAAAATAGTGAAATGGACGGAACTATAAATGGTACTGCCGTACTTAAAAATTTGAAGTCGAAAGTGCTATTTACAGCCGATGCAACGATTGATAATTTCACATTCAAAAATGAAGCCGTCGGAAGAATCAATATCAATGTCGATAATTATACTGCCAATACATATACCGCCAAGATTGAACTTACGGGACTGGACAATCAGCTGAATCTGGACGGAACCTATCGGGCCAATGACGATGCATTGGACATGGATTTGGATATTCTAAAACTGAACCTGAAAAGCATTCAAGGGTTTTCTATGGGAAATATCACAGATGGTACCGGCTATTTCACTGGCAGATTTAAAGTTACCGGTAACACGAATAATCCAAAGTTGATAGGCAATTTATCATTTCACGAAATCGGATTTAAAGCTGTGACACTTAATGCCAAATTCAAATCGATGAACGATAAAATGGTATTTACCGATAACGCTATCCTTCTTGACAATTTCACTATATATGACGAAAAGAACAACGATTTAATCATCAATGGGGAACTCAACAATGCAAATTATTCCAATTTAGGATTTAATTTTACTGTGGATGCTGATAATTTCAAAGCAGTAAATTCAAAAGCAAAAGATAATGATACTTTTTATGGCGAATTGTTTTTAGACAATCATTTGATCGTTAAAGGAACTATGGAAAGTCCAAAAGTGGAAGGAACTGTTAAAATTAATAAAGACACTAAATTTACTTTTGTTTTACCACAAGATGATCCATCGATAGCTGACAGAGAAGGAATAGTGGAATTTATCGACCAAGATCAACCCTCATTATTCACCAAACTTGCTGATGAAAATCTAAGTGAAACCGGAGTAAAAGGAATTGATGCTTCAGTAACTATTGAAGTCGATAAAGATGCCGAATTAACGCTAGTTATTGACAAAGCCAACGGTGACTTATTAAAATTAAAAGGCGAAGCCCAACTTACAGGAGGAATCGATCCTTCAGGAAAAACAACATTAGTCGGGCGTTATGAATTGGAAGAAGGAACTTATGAAATGAGTTTTAATTTGATTAAAAGAAAATTCGACATCAAAAAAGGAAGTTATATTCTTTGGACTGGCGAACCAACAACTGCAGATATGAGTATAATAGCACTCTATAAAACACAAGCAGCACCATTAGATTTGTTAAACAATCAATTATCAAACCTTACTCCTGAAGAAAGAAATACATACAAACAAAAAATTCCTTTTGAAGCCGAATTAAAAATGAAAGGTGATTTGATGAAACCAAGCATCTCATTTGACATTATTTTGCCGCCGGGAAACAACTCGGTTTCGAGTGATATCATTACTAGAACAGAAGCAAAATTGACACAATTGCGACAAGAGCCGGATGAATTAAACAAACAGGTTTTTGCTTTGCTTTTGTTGAATCGATTTGTTGGTGAAAATCCATTTTCAAGTGAGAGTGGCATTACATCAGCTTCCTCATTTGCCAGAGAAAGTGCTAGTAAAATACTGTCGCAACAACTTAATAATCTAGCGGGCGATTTGATTAAAGGTTTTGAATTGAATTTCGATTTAGATTCTTCTGAAGATTATACTACAGGTCAAAAAGAAAATAAAACCGATTTGAACGTTGGGCTTTCCAAAAAATTGTTGAATGATAGATTAAAAGTAACGGTTGGAAGCACATTCGGAATTGAAGGTCCGGAACAGAAAAACAAAGAGACCAATACCATTGCCGGAGATGTTTCTGCCGAATACCAACTTTCAAAAGACGGACGATATAAACTTCGGGCCTATAGAAAAAATCTGTATCAGGTAGCCTTGCAAGGACAAGTTATTGAAACTGGAGTTGGATTTATTATCACATTAGATTATAACAAATTCAAGGAGATATTTAATTCAAAAAAAGAAACTGATACCCCTAAAATTAAGAAGAAACAATGATTAAAAACCTAATTATAGTATTCTTTCTTGCACTATTTGTAGCAGCGTGTGGTGGCACACATAACTTGCCCGAAGGTGAACTTTTGTATGTTGGTGCAAAAGTTTCGGTTAAAGACACGAATGTTTCCCGAAAAGAACGCAAGGCATTAGAATCAACATTGATAAAAATAATTCGACCGCTTCCAAACAAAAAGTTTTTGGGTATGCGACCAAAATTATTTTTCTATAATCTTGCCGGAGAGGTAAAAAAAGAAAAAGGATTTCGTCATTGGCTAAAAAACACTCTTGGTGAAGCGCCGGTTTTATTGAGTAAAGTCGATTTGGAATACAATCGAAGTTTGTTGCAAAATTTTTCCGAAAACAATGGTTACTTCAATACAAGAACAAGCGCCGATTCTACCAGGCATGGCAAAAAAGCTGCCGCTGAATACAAAGTAACTCTGGGTAAACAGTATAAAATTAAATCGATTCAATACCCAGCCGATTCCTCTGCCGTTAGCTCAGCAGTTAGACAAACACAACATCAAAGCTTATTAAGAGTGGGTTCAGCTTATAATTTAGAAGTAATAAAAGCCGAAAGAGTCAGAATCGATGCGCGTTTGAAAGACAACGGTTTTTATTATTTCAATGCCGAATATGTAAAAGTTCAGGTCGATAGTACTGTTGGCAAATATGATGTTGATTTAATTTTAAAAGTAAAAGATGAAGCGCCTGTCGCGGCAAAAACAGCGTACAAAATCAATAAGATTATCATTTACCCGAATTATTCTATTAATAATGATACCCTAAAAACATTTGAAAAATATAAAGATTTTACCATTATTGGGAATGATAGTTTATTCAAGCCTCGAATTTTTGACCGAACGTTATACTTTAAAAAAGACGATTTATACAATACAACGGACCACAATTTATCGTTGAACCGATTGGTGAATTTGGGGACTTTAAAGTTTGTAAAAAATCAGTTTCGGGTTTCTGATACGATTGGAAATTATTTGGATGCCTATTATTATCTTACGCCATTACCACAAAAATCAATTCGTGTTGAAGTATTGGCAAAAACCAATTCTGCAAGTTATACCGGAACGGAATTAAAGATAAACTGGAGCAATCGCAATACATTTCATGGTGCGGAATTATTGAGCATTTCAGTTTTTGGTGGACTCGAAGTGCAATTAGGTGGAAAAAATAACGGCTTTAATGTGTATCGTTTTGGTGGTGAAACTAGTTTGGTATGGCCAAGATTTATTGCTCCTTTCAAAATCAAATCATCTAGTGGTTTTGTTCCTAGGACAAATACAACCATTGGCTACGAATTTCAAAATCGGCAACAACTGTATTCATTGCAAACCTCAAAAGCTTCCTTTGGATATGCTTGGAAAGAAAACCTTCGTAAGGAACACTTATTTAATATTACCGAAATTACATTTGCAAGTCCACAAGACGTAACCGATTTATATCAGGAACAAGTGGCTTTAAATCCATCTCTAAAAAATGTGATAGAAAAACAACTTATTTTTGGTCCAACGTACTCTTACACCTACACCAATGAGATAAATCAAAGAAAAAAAAACACCTTCTATTATAAAGGTAGTATTGACTTATCAGGAACAATTGCCGGTTTGATTACGGGTGCCGATATCAACAAAAAAGATCCTATTGAAATTTTAGGAATTCCGTTTAGTCAATTTATTAAAGTTCAGAGTGAGTTTAAACACACGTATAAATTCAGTAATCAATCACTTTTAAAAAGTCGAATCATCGCTGGTGCTGCTTTCGCTTACGGGAATTCTGATGAAATTCCGTATAGCAAACAATTTTTTATCGGCGGAACCAATAGTTTGCGGGCATTCCGATCCAGAGCTATAGGTCCGGGAACTTATGATGGATCGAATGAAATAAGTCAATTTATTCCGGATCAATCTGGAGATGTAAAGTTAGAATTTAATACAGAGTACCGAGCCCATATTTACCGCTTTATAAATGGTGCACTATTTATGGATGCGGGGAATATTTGGCTTTTATACAAGGATGTAAACAAACCAGGGTCCCA
Organism: Flavobacterium sp.; assembly: GCF_044369455.1. Lineage (GTDB taxonomy): Bacteria > Bacteroidota > Bacteroidia > Flavobacteriales > Flavobacteriaceae > Flavobacterium. The sequence continues at coordinate 42,690 of NZ_JBIPLW010000006.1, forward strand.
ATTAACTAAAGACTTTTTAAATGAAATTGCTGTTGGAGTTGGTACCGGACTTCGATTTGACTTCAGCTTTTTGGTGTTACGAACAGATGTAGCATTCCCAATACGAAAACCTTTTTTACCAAATGGTCAGCGCTGGGTATTGGACGAAATCGATTTTGGAAGTGGTTCTTGGCGAAGCGAAAACCTTATATTCAATTTGGCTATTGGGTATCCGTTTTAATTTATGTGCTAAACAAGATATAAAAAACACTTGACAACCTCACAATTCTAAAGACAAACTTGTCGTCAAAAAAAAGTCATTATTAGTATACATTTCATCGTTTAGAAATATATTTTCGTTGCTTTTTAAATACCGTGCTTCTGTTCTGAATTTCACGTTTGAATTTGGCAAATAATCAAAATTTAAAGAAAAACCAAGTGTTTCAAAGCTATCATTTATTGCAATTATTATATTTTTTTTATCTTGATAATATTCGGCTCTAAAAGCGGTTTGCCATTTCGGAGTGATTGAATATTGAGCAATAAAAACTGGACTTAGCCATGTAGACAATTTATTATTTGAAATACTACTTTCTTGTAAACCGTAATCAAAACCAGTAATCGTTCTCCATTTACTATTCCATTTATAATCCCAATACAAATTACTAAAATACCGAAACGAATAAGCTGTACCATTGAATTCCTTTCCAATAAAAGTACTCCAATTGAAAACAGATTTATCCGAAGGCTTATAAATTATTTGCGAACCCAAAGCAGGTGAACTGTCTTTATCAGGTTTGTTGATGCGTTGCCAACCGTTGGTCACTAATCCTGAAAATGTAAATTTCTCATTGGGTTTATAAGTATACTTAATACCAGACATAAAGTAGGGTGAATTCTCTGCAAGAATAGAACGCGTCAAGGTTAAATTGGAAGCGGAAGTAGCCGTTTCAAATCCAATATAACTTGGCAAAATTCCCAATTCTATTGTTGACTTTTTTGCTTTATCAAGAAACAAACCTACGTACGCTTCATTAATAATTTTAGTTGTTTCATTAGCATAATTATCTTCTACATATGTACCTGCTTGTAGTGTCAATACTGCATAAGAATTATCATATTCTGCTTTAGCTCGTAATAACCCGATGTTCAAATTAAACTCGTTATGTCTATTATAATTATACATAAAAGGTAATTTTTCATTGGTATCGGGTTGATTAAAATCAAATGAATAATACGTCTCTACATACCCTGAAAATTCAAATTTTATTGCTTTTTCCTGTGAAAAAATGAATTGCGGTATAAGCAAAAAAAAGAAAAATTTCTTCATATAATTTTTGATAAAGGCATAAGCATACTTTAATATTTCAACCAACGAATTAACTCTTTCCAAGTTGGTTTTTTACCATACATCAGAATGCCTACCCGGTAAATCTTAGCAGCAAACCAAACTACTCCAAGGAACGTTACAAACAATAATACCATTGACACAATAATTTGCCAAAGCGGTACGCCAAATGGTATGCGCATCATCATAACGATTGGAGAAGTTAACGGAATCATCGAAAAAACCGTAGCAATGGTTCCGTGTGGATCATTTATAACGGTAAAGAAACCGATGTAAACGCCCAATATCAAAGGCATGATGATTGGCAATAAAAATTGTTGTGAATCAGTCTCATTATCAACCGCTGCCCCTATAGAGGCATAGAACGAACTGTATAAAAAGTATCCTCCTATGAAATAAAAGATAAAAGAAATTAAGAGGGTTGCAATGGGTAAATTCCACAATTCCTTAACATACATTTGAATTTGGCTTCCGGATGCATTTTGTGCCGCTTGCATTGCCTGTACTTGTGCTCCACCAGAAGCGCCCATATGCACACCTAGCATACTTGATACTACAAACATCGCCGTCAAACCCAACAGCGCCCATATTAAAAATTGTAATATTCCGGCTAAAGATGTGCCAATGATTTTACCCATCATCAATTGAAATGGCTTCACTGATGAAATGATAACTTCAATTATTCGAGATGTTTTTTCTTCTATGACACTACGCATAACCATATTCCCATACAATACAATAAACATCATAATTAAATAACCAAACGCACCTCCAATAATGATTTTGATTTCGTTTAAACCTTTTAACGCTTCCTCTCCAGATGCTTTTTCCAAATTAATAGCAACAGTTGCTTTAGCATTTTTAATGGCTAAAGTATCTAAACCTGCCTTTTGGAAATTTTCAGATGTAATTTTTTTGGCAATTATATCTTCTAAATCTTCGATAAAAGAAACACTTGGACTTTCATTAGATACAAACTGAATCTTTTTTTGAAGTTGGGTATTGTCTTCTACTTTTGGAATGATTAAAAGTCCTTCGTAGCTTTCGTTAACGATACTATCTTTCAAAACTTTTAAATCAACTTGAGATACATTAACATATTTATATTCTTCATCGCTTTTAAATTCATTTACAAACTGACCTGTTTCATCATGAATGGCGATGGTTTTCAGTTCCGCTTTCATGGTGCTTAAATAGCCCACAAAAACACCAATGCCCACAAACAATAACGGACTTAAAAAAGTCATTACAATGAAGGATTTATTGCGCACTTTGGCAATAAATTCTCTTTTTATGATAAGAAGTAATTTGCTCATAATTTTTAGAAACTACAATATTAGAAATTCCAAACCTGCCTGCTGGCAGGCAGGTTCCAATAGTTTTTTTGTTTTTTATTTTGTGACCGTTTGGATAAAAATATCATTCATGCTCGGAATTTTTTCCACAAAATGAGTTACTTGACCTCTTTGAACTAAAGTATTCAATAACTCATTTGGTGTAGCATTTCCAAGATTAATTTCTAATTTTAATTCGTCGTTTAACGATTTGAAATCTGTTTGAGATAAGGTAAATTTTTGTGACAAATCATACATTAAACCTTCTATGTTATCGCTTAAAATTCCGACTTCATAGCTATTGGTTCTGAATTGCTTTTTGACATCATATAATTTGCCTTCAATTAGTTTATTCGATTTGTGAATTAACGCGATATAATCACACATTTCTTCCACGCTTTCCATTCGGTGCGTTGAAAAAATTACGGATGTTCCCTGCTTGTTCAACTCGATAATTTCGTCTTTAATCAAATTAGCATTGACTGGGTCAAAGCCCGAAAACGGTTCGTCAAGGATAAGTAACTTTGGCTTGTGTAAAACGGTAACCACAAATTGAATTTTTTGTGCCATTCCTTTAGAGAGTTCCTGAATTTTTTTATTCCACCAACCTTGGATTTCCAAACGATCAAACCAATAATCTAATTGATGCTTTGCTTCTTGCTTTGACAATCCTTTTAGCTGTGCCAAATACAAACATTGTTCACCTACTTTCATGGTTTTATACAAACCTCTTTCTTCGGGCATATAACCGATAACGCCTACGTCTTCTGGCTTTAGTTTTTCTCCATCTAAAATTATTTCACCACTATCGGGCAACGTAATTTGATTGATAATACGAATGAGGGAAGTTTTACCGGCGCCATTTGGACCGAGAAGTCCGTAGATAATGCCTTTGGGAACGGTTAAAGAAACTTCGTTTAGCGCGGTATAATCACCATATTGCTTAACTACTTTGTTTACTTCAAGTATATTGCTCATAGTTTTAAATTTCAATGTCAGGATTCAATATCAAAATTCAATGGTAATGTCAATCCCATAATATTGTCATTGCTATTGCTGTTCAATGGTGCAAAAGTAACGAATAAGTAGGCAAGTCGAATTTTTTTGTTACAAAAAACCCACCCTGATTTTTACATAAGGATGGGAAAAATTGCTATGAAAAAGAAGTTACTTGTTTCCAAGTAACTTTCAAATATAAATATATTTTTTTAACTATGAAAACATATCTTTCACTTTTTCAAAAAAAGATTTATCTCCTTTTTCTGGATTTGGAATAAAGTTTTCATCTGTCAAGGAATTTTCAAAAAACTGACGTTGTTCTTTATTAAGTTTCTTTGGCGTCCATACATTCACATGCACCAATAAATCACCTGTTCCATAGCTATTCAAACTTGGAATACCTTTTCCTTTTAACCTTAAAATCTTTCCAGATTGAATCCCTTCTTCGAGTTTGATTCTCACCTTTCCGTTCACGGCTTCAATTTCTTTAGATACTCCTAATGCCGCTTCAGCAAAACTAATATATAAATCATAGTGAAGATTCTCACCTTCTCGTTTTAAAAATTCATGTTCCTGTTCTTCTACTGCAACAATTAAATCTCCAGCAATTCCATTTCCAGGAGCATCGTTCCCTTTACCAGCAACTTTCAATTGCATTCCGTCAACTACTCCAGCCGGAATTTTAATAGATACTGTTTCATCTTCCAATATCATTCCATGTGCATCGGCATTGTTGGGTTTGCTTTCAATAGTTTGCCCCGTTCCGCCGCAGACATGACATGTTGTAGCCGATTGCATTCTCCCTAAAATCGTATTGGTTACTCTTAGAACTTGTCCTTGACCATTACATGTAGCGCACGTTTTATATTTTACGCCTTGAGCCTGAATTTTACGTTTTACTTTTACTTTCTTCTCAACTCCATTCGCAATTTCCTCTAAAGTCAATTTGACTTTAATACGAAGATTGCTTCCTTTTACTCTGCGTTGTCCTCCAGAATTTCCTCCAAATCCACCAAATCCGCCACCGAAAATATCTCCAAATTGACTGAATATATCATCCATATTCATGTGATGTCCACCACCATATCCGCCACCGCCGCCATCAAAAGCAGCATGACCGTATTGATCATACTTTGCTTTTTTATCAGTATCGCTTAGCACTTCGTACGCTTCGGCTGCTGTTTTAAAATTTTCTTCGGCTTGTTTATTACCTGGATTTTTATCAGGATGAAATTCAATAGCTTTTTTTCGGTATGCTTTTTTTATTTCCTCAGCAGATGCGCTTTTGGATACGCCTAATATTTCGTAAAAATCTTTTTTGCTCATAATCTATTTTAATAAATATTTAAGCCGCAACGGTATACGGCTTTATTCAAAAGTTGCGATAGTCTATTAATTACCTATAACAACTTTTGGGAAACGAATTATTTTGTCTCCAAGTTTGTATCCTTTTTCTATCACATCTACAACTTTACCTTTTAAGTCATCTGTTGGCGCTGGAATTTGAGTAATCGCTTCGGCAAAATCAGCATTAAATGCATCACCAGCTTTTATTTCAACTTGTTCTAAACCTTTAGAAACGAGAGTGCTTTTTAGTTTTTCATGAATTAACTCCACTCCTTTTAACAACACTTCGTCATTTGACTTCGATATCTCAACCATAGCTCTGTCAAAATCGTCTAATACTGGCAAAATAGCCTGCAATACCTCTTCATTTGCAGTTTTAAACAATTCGATTCGTTCTTTAGCTGTTCTTCGTTTGAAGTTTTCAAATTCGGCAAAAAGACGTAAAAATTTATCTTTTTCTTTAGCTAAATCTTCTTGTAATTGTTCTTCAACAGTAAGTTCAGCTGCAGTTTCAACAGCGTTTACAGCGTTTTCGTTTACATCACATTCTTTTTCGCTATTTTCAGTACTCATTGTGCTTTTATTTTTAAATATATTTTTGATTTTCATTTGACCAATTCGTAAACAAAAGTACTGCCATTTCTTTGAAAATGTCAAATTGTCACTATATTTTGCGGAATAAAAAGATTGACGTTTAAAAAAATAAGAAAAATTTAATAAAATTTTAAGACTATTACGATTTCGTTTTGTTTATGTTTGTAGTAGATACTGAATAAGTATTTAAAATTAGGTTAGTTAATCGCTGTAAAAAATTATTAATTCAAGAATCTTTATAGTAAAAAAAGTGCTGTTTTTTAAACAGCACTTTTTTTATGAATACAAATCTTTAAGAGCGGTTTCAATCATAGGAAATTTAAATTTAAATCCTAGATTTTCAATTTTTTTTGCACTTAAATTTTTACTTGAAAAAAGGAGATAGCTCATTTCACCCAATAAAAAATTCATTATAAACTTAGGGATGTTAGGTAGGAATAGTGATTTTTTCAATGTTTTAGCAATAGCGCTTGTAAGTTGCATATTGCTTACAGGATTTGGTGTCACAGCATTATAAATACCCTCTAAATGGTTATCGATTGCAAAACTATACATTCTAACCAAATCCTCTATGTGTATCCAAGATTGCATTTGCTTACCGCTTCCCATTGCTGCCCCAAAACCCATTTTGATTGGCTTAACCATTTCGGGTAAAGCACCACCTAGATTAGAAAGCACAATTCCAGTTCTAATTTTGCAAACCTTTATACCCAGAACTTGAAATCTATCTGCGCTTTCTTCCCACTTTTTTACTACATTAGAAAGGAAACTATCTTCTGTTTCTGTAGTTGTTTCATCATAAACTATACTATCACTTTCTGGATAAATAGCAGTTCCTGAAGCCGAAACAAAATGTTTTATTTTGTTTGGAGTTTTTCTAATCAAATTATAGAGCAGTTCAGATGATAACGTTCTACTTTCAATGATTTCTTGTTTGTAATCATTTGTCCACCGTTTAGCAATGTTGGCTCCAGCTAAATGAACAATTACATCTACATTAAAAAGACAATTTTCGTCTATCTTACCTTGTTCAGGATTCCAATAAAAGCCTCTATGATTAGGTTTATTTACAATTTTCGACTTTGAAGTAGTCAAATAATTTACCGAATGCTTTTGTGACAATAATAATTTCACCAACTCATTTCCTATTAAACCTGTAGCACCTGTAATTAAAATATTCATCAGAAATTATTTTTTTCAAAATTACAATCAACAGCGGATATATGAACTTGAATTATACTAGGTTTAACTTTTGTTTATGGTTTCATTTTAATACTCCATTCAAAGTTCATTTCGGAAACCTGCTCTCCCTTTTCATTTATACCAATAGATTTCATCCAAATAGTTTGTCCTTCACCCGTTGCTATGGCTTTCTGTATGGCGCCTTCAATTAAATGACCTTCATTACAAGTAAAAGTTATTCTTCCTGTAGCTTTTTTAGAAAAGTTTCCATTGTTATTTGCAACAAGCATAGAGATTTTTTTACCACTCATTTTAATTTGCAACATCACCAAAGCTCCAGTTGTAAGTTCGGCAGCCATTGCCTGAACCGCAAAATACATTGATCTAAAAGGGTTTTGATTAAACCAACGATGCTTCACTGTAACTATACATTGCTGTTTTGAAATGGATTTTACTCGAACACCACACCAATAAGCTGAAGGCAATTTAAAAAATAAAAAAGTATTTAATTTTGAAGGAGAAAGTTCCATAAAAGCTTGATTTTACTGTAAATGTAATGAAAAATGTAGTACTATTAATTTTCTTTTAAATGTTAATTTTTTGTTAAATTAAAGTACTTTGTATTGCATAATACCTTTTTTTGACTTTATCTTTGCATAAGAAATTAATAGACTATCTATAGTATTAAAAATTTATCATCAATCTAAAAAATAAATTATGACAACAACAAATAACAAAAATGTAGCTACTGTTATACACCTTAGTACTTTGACACACTATTTTATTCCATTTGGAAATTATATTTTTCCAATAGTTATTTGGAGTTCTAAGAAAGAGGAATCAGAATTTATAGATTATAATGGCAAACAAGTTTTGAACTTCCAATTAAGTATTTTTCTTTATAGTGTTCTATTATGCTTAATCGCTATTCCAATTTTGGTATATACATTTTTTCAAAACATTCCTTTCGAAGCTATTATTAATGACAATAACCTTACTATCAATAATTTTCATCTAGAACATATTGGTGGAATTGCAATCATAGGAATTATTGCTGCTTTTTTATTTTGTTCTTTAAAAATAATAGAATTTGTATTAATCATTCTAGCTGCTGTAAAAACATCTCATGGAGAAAATTATAAATACCCGCTTAGCATACCCTTTTTTAAATAATCATTAATCATCAAAATCAATCAAAAAATGAAACAGTTAATCTTACTTGCAGGAATGTTACTAGTCATGACGGCAAAATTAGTAGCACAAGAAAACAATGGTATCGAAGTTAATCACTTCCAAATGCAAAATTCTGAATTACAAAATGAAAATCATCAATTCGAAATTGTAGCTCATGAAAACGTAGACGTCGATTTAAAATTTAATCTTAAAACAGATGACAATATCAATGTGATTGTAACAGACAGAAGAAATAATATTGTATACACTGAAAAATTTAAAAAGTCAGGACAAAATAATCTGCGATTTGCAATGGATGAAAATGAAAAATATCTAGTGTCGCTTAACGGAGAAAAACAATCCAATCTAATTGTACAAATTTCCAACAATAAATAATTGTCAATCGAATCAGTTTCAATCATCACACAAGTTACTTCCATATTGTTTGGAGTGTAGCGAGAAAAATCAAAAAACGAATTAGTATTAATCAAAAAAATTAAATCATGTATTATGAATATTGAAAACACAAAAGCCCAGATGCGAAAAGGTGTTTTAGAATTTTGTATCTTGTGTGTGCTAAAAGACAAAGAAGCATATACTTCTGAGATTCTAGAAACTTTAAAAAACGCTAAATTGCTTGTGGTAGAAGGCACTGTTTATCCGCTATTGACAAGATTAAAAAATGACGGTTTACTCAACTATCGTTGGGAAGAATCAACTTCGGGACCACCAAGAAAATATTATGGTCTCACTGAAATAGGAAAAACATTTTTAAACGAATTAAATGGCACTTGGACGGAACTGTCTGATGCCGTCAACATCATCACCACTAACAAATCAAAGAAATCATGAACAAAACAGTAAATATTAATATAGGAGGTTTAGTTTTTCACATAGATGAAGATGCTTACCAAAAATTAACTCGATATTTCGAGGCTATTAAACGTTCGCTTTCTAATTCTTCTGGAAAAGATGAAATCATGAAAGACATCGAAATGCGTGTTGCTGAATTGCTTACAGAAAAGCAAAAAAGTGACAAACATGTAATCAATAATAAAGATGTTGATGAAGTAATTGTAATTATGGGACAACCTGAAGATTACAGACTTGATGATGATGGCGAAGAAAAAGCGGCAGAACCATTTTATCCCTACACAAGATCTAAAAAGTTATATCGTGATAAAGATAGAGGAACAATTGCTGGCGTATGTACAGGTTTAGGACACTATTTCGGAATTGATGCCGTTTGGTTAAAAATCTTATTCTTGATATTATTCTTCGGATTCGGAACTGGTTTTATCGCATACATTATTCTTTGGATAGCCATGCCAAAAGCAGTAACTACTTCTGAAAAACTAGAAATGACCGGTGAACCAGTTACCATTTCTAACATCGAAAAAAAAGTTAGAGAAGAGTTTGATACGGTTGCCAACAAATTCAAAAACGCCGATTACGACAAAATAGGAAATAACGTAAAGAATGGTGCTGAAAGAGTTGCCGGTGGACTTAGTGATGTTCTGATAAATATCTTCAAAGTATTTGCTAAAGTATTAGGCGCAATAATAGTTATTTTCTCATCAATTGCATTATTAGCCATATGTTTTGCTTCCATTTTTATGATTTTTTCTTCATCAATGCCTAATAATTATATCATAAATCACATCAGTACACCTATCGGCTTAGAAACTCCTATTTGGGCACAAGGAATCTTGTTTTTTCTAGCGGCCGGAATACCAGCATTCTTTTTCCTACTGTTAGGGTTAAAATTATTGGTAACCAACTTAAAATCATTAGGTAATGTTGTTAAATTTAGCTTGCTGGGGATTTGGATAATTGCTATTGGTCTATTAATTTCACTCGGAATAAAAGAAGCTACTCAAATTGCCTATGATGGTAAAGATGTCAAAAAAGAAGTAATCAATATTACCCCAACAGATACTTTGTATATCAAGTTTAAAAACAATGATTTTTATTCTAAAGATTCCTATAATCATACTGATTTCAAACTTACTCAAGATGAGAATAACAAAGAAATCATTTACTCAAATAATGTATCTATAGAAATTATGCCTACCGAAGAAGCTTTGCCTTATATTCAAATTGAACGTTTAGCAGTAGGAAAATCGGCAGTTGAATCTAAAAATCGTGCAGAAAAAATTAGGTACGGTTATAAAATCGAAGGAAATCAATTACTATTAGATAATTATTTATTGACCGATGTTACTAATAAATTCAGAGATCAAAAAGTTGAATTGTATTTGTATTTACCAAAAGGAACGCTTTTCAAAACAGACGAAAATGTTCAAAATTATGACAGAACAAGCAACGACTTCTTTAATTTACACTTTAGTTCTAATGAGTATATATACAAAGTAGAAGGTGAAAAAGTAAAATGTCTAAACTGTCCCGCTACTGAAAACGATTACAATGATGTTGATGGGGTGAATTCTGAAGAGGTCAATGTAACCAATGAAAATGATAGCACTGACGTGGTAACCGTAAAAGTAAATGGCAAAACCATCATTGAAACCAAATCAGGAAAAGAGAAAAAAGGAAAATTAACTATTGACGAAAACGGAGTAATAATTAAATCTAACTAATCATGATAAAATTCGTAATATTCAGCACAAAAGGTATTGCCATGGTATTGACGGCATTGTTGTTAAGTTCGTGTAATGCTAATATAAATTTAGGTGAAAGCATTGACGGAAACGGAAATGTGACCAAACAAACCCGTAACGTTGGAACTACTTTTACCAAAATAGATGCCAATCGGGGTTTGAATGTCATTATTGAACAATCTGATTCTTATTTTGTAGAAGTTGAAGCTGATGAAAATTTGCAATCGCACATCACTACTAAAGTTGAAAACGAAACTTTAATCATTACAACTGATGAAAATATTGATGAATCCACTGCAAAAAATGTTCGGGTTAAAATGCCTAACTTAAATGATCTTGAATCTTCAAGTGGTACGTCGGTTAAAACAATTGGAGTAGTTACCGGAACTGAAATTAATATCAAAACAAGTAGTGGTAGTGAAACCAATCTAAACATTGAATTTGATAAAATCACTTGTCAATCTACAAGCGGCAGTTCCCTAAATGTAAGAGGAAAAGCATTACGGGTAACTACACGTTCTTCTAGTGGTAGTACTATTGATGCACGCGATTTAATTGCTAACGAAATAGATTCTGAGTCATCAAGCGGCAGTTCAACGCAGGTGCATCCCGTGGTGCGTTTAATTGGAAAAGCATCAAGCGGAAGCTCTATAAATTACATTGGTTCTCCAAAAACAGTCACAAAAGAAGAAAGTTCCGGCGGAAGTGTTTCAAAAGATTAAGTAATTAAAACATCTCAATGAAAATTGGGATGTTTTTTTTTCTATTTTTGACACAGGAGTCTCGTTCAGAAGACGAGACGAACTGTACAAAGTAAAAATATAGATTGTAAATTCATGAAAAAAATAATTACACTATCCATACTTTTTATCTCAGTTCTGACATACGCTCAGAAAAAAGAAAAAGTGAAAGGTTCTAAAATTGTTAAACTTGAACAAAAGCAAGTAGAGGACTTCGAGAGTATTGAAGTAGAAGATAATTTAGAAGTGTTTTTAGTAAAAGGAAATGATTGTGGATTAGAAGTTGAAGCCGATGATAATTTAATTGAATTTGTAGACTTTAAACTAACGGGGAAAAATCTCAGAATAGCAACAAGTAGAGAGATATCAAGCTTCAAAAAATTGAGTGTTCGTGTCACTTATACCGATAAATTCAACATGGTTATTGCAAAAGACGAAACCAATGTTACTGCTTTGTCCGATGTGATTTTAGAAACTATTACTTTCAAAAGTTACGATTATGCTAAGTTGTTTTTAAACGCCAAAACAACCAACTTTACTTTAATGGCCAATGACAAATCAAAAGTTGAATTAAATCTAAAATCTCAAAAAACAGCTATTGATATTAGTAAAGCCGCTTTTGTAAAAGCTTTAATTTCATCAAATGAAATGCGTTTTGATATGTATCAAAAATCTTCTGCCGAAGTGGAAGGAGATGTTATCGATTTAAAACTACGCATGGATAATAGTGCCGATTTCATCGGAAAAAGACTCACCGCACAAAATGCCTTAGTTGAGACTGGAACGTTTTCAAAAGCATCTATCAATATTAGCAATATTGCAACCGTTAGTGCCTCAGGAAATAGCGAAATTGAATTGTTTGGTGAACCCAAAATTGAAATTAAACGCTTTACTGATAGCGCTCTATTAAAGAAAAGACCAATTAAAAATTAAAAAAATCCCGTGTCGGTCAAAAAAACGAGACGGGATTTTTTTTAAATTCAATTTGCTAAATTATTCCAAAAAAGCTAAATAACGTTCCGCATCTAATGCGGCCATACAACCCGTACCAGCAGCCGTAATCGCTTGACGGTATACATGATCAGCAGCATCACCAGAAACAAAAACTCCTTTTACATTCGTTTTTGACGTTCCAGGGACATTTATAATATACCCTGTTTCGTCACGTGTAATATAATCTGCAAAAATATCCGTGTTTGGTTTATGGCCAATAGCTACAAAAAAACCTGTGGCCTCAATCACAATTTCTTCACCCGATGTTTTGTTCAACGCTTTTACCGCATGCACTACTTGTCCATCTCCAAGAACTTCAACCGTATCGTGATTCATCAAAATAGTAATATTTTCAGTTTTACGAACACGAGCTTCCATAATTTTAGAGGCTCTGAATTTCTCACTTCTAACGAGCATCGTAACTTTTTTACATAATTTCGAAAGGTAATGCGCTTCCTCACAAGCCGAATCTCCAGCACCCACAATCACCACTTCCTGATTCCGATAAAAGAAACCATCACAAACCGCACAAGCAGAAACGCCGCCACCGGTTTGTAAATAATGTTGTTCCGAAGGCAGTCCTAAATATTTAGCGGAAGCACCTGTAGATATGATGACAGTATCTGCATGAATTTCTTTAGTATCGTTAACCCAAACTTTATGAATACTGCCCGAAAAATCAACTTTGGTTACCCAACCATCGCGAACATCCGCGCCAAAACGTTGTGCTTGTTTTTGAATATTAATCATCATTTCTGGACCTGTAATTCCTTCTGGGTTGCCTGGCCAGTTTTCAACTTCATTAGTGGTGGTTAACTGCCCGCCGGGTTGCGTTCCTTGATATAAAACGGGAAACATATTTGCTCTCGAAGCATAGATTGCCGCAGTATAACCTGCAGGACCAGAACCTATAATTAAGCATTTTACTTTTTCTATTGTATCAGACATGATTTAAATTTATTTTGGCAACAAATGTAAACTTTTCATTCGAAAAAAAATTCGGAAACCAATTGCTAAATGCAATTTGTGGATAAGATTCGGTTATTGTTGAAAAAGATAATCAGGAGCGGATTATTTATTTATTCTAAGATATTTAGTCCCGCTGTTCGCGCTACATGGTAGCTTGCTACCACCTGCCTGCCTGCCTGCCGGCAGGTCGGGGCTAATAAGAACGTTTTGTTTTTCAGATGTCCATTATCAAAATTTCTCTTAAGACAACTTTCTATAACAAAACATAATTAGGACTACATTGTCACACTGAGCTTGTCGAAGTGCCGTCTAATAAGCAGCATAATATAAAGTAGAAATACTCCGTGATCCTCAGTTTCGGAGCTATCACTAGTAAATCCATTCGCGCCTTGAGCAATGTGCTTTTGTCATTAACTTCGTTCAGTCGAGCAAGCTCTCTAGTCCCGCGAAGGCGGGAATCCGCACTACCTTACTACAGGATTACCCCGTGATCCTGAGTTTGGGCTCTTTTACAAGTAAATCCTTTTGCGTTTTCAACGCAAACTATTTTTTATTTAGAAAAAATAGCACAAGCGAGCTTGGCTATTTTTTCTAAATAAAAAATCCTTTCTGTTTTGCAGAAAGGATTTACTAGTCGGGGTGGCAGGATTCGAACCTGCGGCCTCCTGCTCCCAAAGCAGGCGCGATAACCGGGCTACGCTACACCCCGAAATCGAGCGCAAATATAGAACTATTAATTAGGAAACAAAAGCTTTTTATTTTTTTTCATAGCAAAAATATAATATCACTGATGGCTAAATTCAAAAAAAGACTAATTAATTTTTATACCTAAAGCCCACTGGGCTTCCTCCTTTTAATTTCAAATCTTTTCTTTTCAAACTTCCGATATAATTTCTATTTTTGTTAGAACAAAACAACACAAACTATTTATGTTAATTATTGGAATCGCTGGTGGTACTGGAAGTGGAAAAACAACCGTTGTCCAACAAATTATTAATGAATTACCAGAAACCGAAGTCGGTGTCATATCTCAAGACTCTTATTACAAGGTAAACAATAATTTAAGTTTTGAAGAAAGAGGTTTAATCAATTTTGATCATCCACGAGCCATTGACTTCGAATTATTAGTAAATCATCTGACCGAATTAAAAAAAGGGAATACCATTGAACAACCCGTTTATTCTTTTGTAACGCATAACCGAACCGATGATAGCATTATAACACACCCCAGAAAAGTAATGATTGTTGAGGGAATTTTAATCCTTGCAAATCCCGAACTTCGCGATATGTTCGACGTCAAAATATTTGTTCATGCCGATTCAGATGAAAGATTAATCCGCAGACTGAAAAGAGATATTGCTGAACGTGGACGCGATATGGAAGAAGTTTTAAACCGGTATCAAACGACCTTAAAACCAATGCACCAACAATTTATTGAGCCAACCAAAGCTTTTGCCGACATCATCATTCCAAACGATAAATACAACACGGTCGCCATTGATGTGGTGCGAGCAGTAATTAATCAAAGAATTACGTAAAAAATTAATTTCATGAGCTTCTTTAAAAACCTAACCGATGCCTATCCTATTCTGAAAATTCTCGGAAACCGATATGTTATTGTGTTGGTTTTTTTTGCGGTATGGATGCTATTTTTAGACAACACTTCGTATATGGAACACCGAATCCTAAACAAGCAACTCGACGAACTTGAAGACAATAAAAAATACTATCAGGACGAAATTCACAAGGATGATGAAAATATCAAACTTCTTAAAAATCCTGATCAGATAGAAAAATACGCACGTGAAAAATACTATATGAAACGCGACAGCGAAGACATCTATATCATAGAATTTGAAGGAGATTCTATTAAAGATGAAAAATCAGATTCAAAATCATTATAAGCTACTAGTATGACCGAAAATTTATTTGATGCATTCGAACCTGTTTCTTCCAAACAATGGAAACAGCAAATTCAATACGAACTTAAAGGTGCTGATTATAATGACACCTTGGTTTGGGAAAGTCCCGAAGGTATTAAGGTAAAACCATTTTATCATAATGATGAAGAGGCAGCAAAATTTGATATCAACACTGCAAAAAACAGTTTCTCCATTTTGCAAAATATCTATGTGCATGATGTAGCGCTTTCTAATAAAAGAGCATTAGATACTTTAAATCGTGGTGCCGAAAGTATCCGTTTTACAATAGAAAATGATACGGTTTCTATTGAAGATTTAATGCAAAATCTTCCTTTAGAAAAAACACACTATTTTTTTTATTTGCCTTTCCTTTCCATCGGTTTCGTCAATAAAATCGAGGCATTTGCTACAAAAAGTCAGGCTAAATGCCACATTCAAATTGACCCAATTGGTCAATTAGCCAAAGACGGTAACTGGTTTCAAAACGTAGAGAACGATTTTGAAAAATTAAATAGTATTTCACAAAAAGCAACAATTCCTTTTTTGACCATAAATAGCGGAATTTACCAAAATGCAGGTGCCAATTGCGTACAACAACTGGCGTATACTTTGGCTCATGTTAATGAATATTTTAACCGAGTTAAAAATTGCAACCAACCTATTACTATTGAAGTTACAGTTGGAACCAATTACTTTTTTGAAATTGCCAAGCTGAGAGCATTACGATTATTATTCAATACTCTAGCTAAAGAATACCATCACAATTTTGATTGTCATATTATTGTAACGCCAACCAAACGCAATAAAACGGTATACGATTACAACGTAAATATGCTGCGAACCACAACCGAATGCATGTCGGCTATTCTAGGTGGTGCCAATAGTATTGCTAATTTGCCTTATGATAGTTTGTACCACAAAGACAATGAGTTTGGTGATCGAATTGCTAGAAATCAATTATTGGTATTAAAACACGAAAGCTATTTTGATAAAGTTAGTAATCCGGCTGATGGTGCGTATTACATCGAATCTCTTACTGAACAGTTAGCCGAAAAAGCATTGACGCTTTTCAAAGAAATTGAAGTTAAAGGTGGTTTAATTACACAACTCATCGAAGGCAACATCCAAAAGAAAATCAGTGAAAGCGCTACCAAAGAACAAGAACTGTTTGATAGCGGAAAAGAAATTTTGTTGGGAACCAACAAATACCCAAACAAAAACGACAAAATGAAACACGATTTGGAATTGTATCCGTTTGTGAAACAAAATCCACGTAAAACGTTAATCACACCGATTATAGAAAAGCGTTTGGCAGAGAAAATAGAACAAGAACGTTTATCTCAAGAAGATTAAGCTATGAGAAAAAACATCCAACATATAAAAATAAAGAAGCAAGAAGCAAGAGGCAAGAAGCAAGAAAAAGAAAACTTTCTTACTGCTGAAGGAATCGAACTTAGACCATCCTATTCTGAAAAAGATATAGAAAATCTCGAACACATTGGTTTCGGAGCCGGCTTTGCCCCTAACCTTCGCGGTCCGTATGCCACGATGTATGTGCGTCGCCCTTGGACAATTCGTCAGTATGCTGGGTTTTCAACAGCTGAAGAAAGCAATGCTTTTTATAGAAGAAATTTAGCTGCAGGACAAAAAGGATTATCAGTAGCATTTGACTTGGCTACACACCGAGGATATGATTCTGACCACGAACGCGTTTTTGGCGATGTCGGAAAAGCAGGTGTTGCCATCGATTCGGTGGAAGATATGAAAGTTCTATTCGATCAAATTCCGCTCGACGAAATGTCGGTTTCTATGACTATGAATGGTGCCGTTTTACCTATTATGGCGTTCTATATTGTAGCTGCCGAAGAACAAGGTGTTTCTCCTGAGAAATTATCTGGAACCATACAGAATGACATTTTGAAAGAGTTTATGGTGCGTAATTCCTATATCTATCCGCCAACTCCTTCCATGAAAATTATCGCTGATATTTTTGAATATACCAGCAAGAACATGCCAAAGTTCAATTCCATCTCTATTTCAGGCTATCACATGCAAGAAGCGGGAGCTACGGCAGATATAGAGTTAGCCTACACCTTAGCTGATGGTTTAGAATACATTCGAACCGGATTAGCAACCGGAATGAAAATCGATGCGTTTGCTCCTCGCCTTTCGTTCTTTTGGGCGATTGGTATGAACCATTTTATGGAAATTGCCAAAATGCGCGCGGGCAGAATGTTGTGGGCAAAACTTTTAAAACAATTCAACCCACAAGACGAAAAATCGTTGGCCTTACGAACGCATTGTCAAACTTCGGGATGGAGTTTAACCGAACAAGATCCGTTTAACAATGTGGCACGAACGTGCATTGAAGCCGCTGCTGCAGCCTTTGGTGGAACGCAATCCTTACACACCAATGCATTAGATGAAGCCATTGCATTACCCACCGATTTTTCGGCTCGAATTGCACGAAATACTCAGATATTTTTACAAGAAGAAACCAAAATCTGCAAAACGGTTGATCCTTGGGCAGGCAGTTATTATGTAGAAAGTTTAACCAATGAAATTGCCCAAAACGCTTGGAAACTCATTGAAGAAGTAGAAGAATTAGGCGGCATGACCAAAGCTATCGAAGCTGGAATTCCAAAATTGCGCATTGAGGAAGCCGCAGCTCGAAAGCAAGCTCGAATTGACAGCAGCCAAGATATTATCGTAGGCGTGAACCAATACCGCTTGGATAAAGAAGATCCGTTGCAGATTTTAGATGTGGATAACGATATGGTTCGTAAGCAACAAATCGAACAATTGCAACAGATAAAAGCGTCACGTGATACTGAAAAAGTAACAGCATGCTTAGCAAAATTAACGGATTGTGCTAAGAATGCAAACGATAATTTACTATCTTTAGCCATAGAAGCTGCCCGAAACAGAGCCACACTAGGTGAAATCAGTGATGCGCTCGAAGAAGTTTTTGGCAGATACAAAGCACAAATTAGAAGTTTCAGCGGCGTGTATAGTAAAGAAATCAAAAACGACCAAAGCTTTGAAAAAGCCAAACAATTAGCCGACGCTTTCGCGAAGAAAGAAGGACGTCGACCACGTATTATGATTGCCAAAATGGGACAAGACGGTCACGACCGTGGTGCCAAAGTAGTTGCTACGGGTTATGCCGATGTGGGTTTTGATGTGGATATTGGTCCATTATTTCAAACGCCAGCCGAAGCCGCCAAGCAAGCCGTAGAAAATGATGTTCATATTCTAGGCGTTTCCTCACTAGCAGCCGGACATAAAACACTTGTTCCTCAAGTGATAGAAGAATTAAAAAATTACGGTCGCGAAGACATCATGGTCATCGTGGGTGGCGTTATTCCGCCACAAGACTACCAATTCTTGTTTGATGCCGGAGCCGTTGCAGTATTTGGCCCTGGTACTAAGATAAGTGAAGCGGCCATTAGTATTTTAGAAGTGTTATTGCAAGACTAACCAAACCTGACAGGTTTTTGAAACCTGTCAGGTTTGATGTTCCCTCGAGGGATTTTTTTTGTTGCCAATACGGTAGACAAAATGTCGAAGCATTGGAAAACATTTTGTCGAAGCCGCCCCAAGAGATTCCGAAGTGTTTGCTGTTTTTACCCTGGCACTAAGATAAGTGAAGCCGCTATTAGTATCTTAGAAGTTTTGTTGGAAGATTAACCTATTTGTCATTCCCGCGGAGGCGGGAATCCATAACAACAAGCGCTCACTTTACAGTGGGTGTTTTTTATTTAAAATGTACACTTTAAGTGTATCACTATTAAAAATTTCATTACTATTTTCGCTAGACCTGACAGGTTTTAAAATCCTGTCAAGTCTAAACAATGAAAACAATTCAACCTCTTAAAAACGGGAAACTTTATCACATTTATAACCGTGGTATAAACAGTGATGTCATATTCAATGAAAACAGTAATTACGAATATTTCTTAAAACTGTACGACAAACACATTGACCCAATTGCAGAAACTTTTGCTTGGTGTTTAATGAAAAATCACTTTCACTTTTTAGTAAGAATTAAAGACGTTGAAAAAATAACTACCGAAAAGAAAATTTTACCCTCTCAATCCTTTTCAAATTTATTTAATGCCTATACCAAAGCATTTAATAAAAGTAATCATAGACATGGTCCAATGTTCGAAAGGCCTTTTAAAAGAAAGCTCATCGAAAATGAAAGTTATTTCCAAAACCTCATCACCTACATTCATAACAATCCCGTTCATCACAATATATGTGAACATCCATTGGAATATCCATGGAGTTCCTATATAACATGCCTTTCAGACAAGCCAACAAAAATAAAACGCAAAGAAGTACTAGAAATGTTTACCGACGTTGAGAATTTTAAAAATGTCCATAAACAAAAAAGGAATTATTTTGCAATTGAGACATTTTTAGGAATTTAGTCTCACAAACCTGACAGGTTTTTGAAACCTGTCAGGTTTAAAAAGGTATACCACTCCCAAAATAAAACCCATTGCCCTCGCTTTTCCCACCAATAATTCGTAACTTTAAAGTACAAAAATTGGCCGTCTGTTCACTCAGAAGACTAATTTACTAATCGTTAAAATCAAAGAAAATGAAAGCAACAAAAAAAGTCGGCATTTGGTTAGACCATACCACCGCCCGTGTGATCGAATATAATACGGAAGAACTCAAAGCAACAACGGTAAAATCAGACCTCAAAGGATTAGACAACCAAGAAGGCGTGCAACACAGTGAAAGTTTGTTGCACCACAAAGAGAACCAACATCTAAAAGACTATTATAAAAATCTTATCACTATTCTTAAAGAGTATGACGAAATCCTCCTCTTTGGTCCTACCACCGCAAAAACTGAGTTATACAACCTCATCCGCGAAGAACACAAATACGACCACCTCAAAATAGAAACCAAGACAGCCGTAAAAATGTCACCACCCGAAGAGCATGCTTTTGTGGTCAACCATTTCAAAACGGTACTTAACTACGAGAGCCCGTTTACGAAATAAAAGAGTTTATAGTTTGGTAGAAACACCCGCTGTGAAGTGGGTGTTTTTTTTGTTTGTACCTATCTGAAAACTTTGTTGACAAGTACCTAACTATGCTTACTATCGTAGGCGGGTCAATTGTAAGCATCATTTTAAATTTAAACACATGAATATTAAAGAAAAATTCGGACAAAAAGTAAAAGTACTAAGAGAAGAAAAAGGCTTCTCTATTGAGCAATTAGCTAATATTTCGAACGTTGACAGAAACTATATCTCGGATATAGAAAAAGGAAAAAGAAATGCTTCGATTGAAATAATCGAAAAAGTTATTAATGGATTAGAAACTGATTTTGCAACATTCTTCAGTGATAAAAGTTTTAAGAAATGAAAATGAAAGAAAAAATATCAATCGATGAATTTGACGGTAAAAAATTTAAAATTAGCTTTTTTGAAGAAGACGATAACAGAAAAGCTGTGTTAACTCATTATTTACACAATTATAGAAATGGAGTAAAATCTTATTTTGAAAAAGATGCTATAGAATATTTAAATCAAATAATTGAATATAAAAATCGTGAAGAAAATTTATCTTTTGTTTCTGATGTAGCCATACAACAACTGCTTTTTGAAGTTGAAAACGTTCCTTTCCCTACTCCAGAAAATTATACATTTAAATTTATTGATTTATTTGCTGGAATTGGTGGGTTTAGATTGGCTCTGCAAAATTTAGGTGGAAAATGTATTTTTACATCTGAATGGGATGAATATGCAAAGAAAACTTATCGTGCAAATTTTGGAGAAACTCCTTTCGGAGATATTACTAAAGAAAGCACAAAATCATTTATTCCAAATGACTTTAATGTGCTTTGTGGTGGTTTCCCATGTCAACCATTTTCTCATGCAGGATTAAAAAAAGGCTTTGAAGACACTAGAGGAACTTTATTTTTTGATGTTGCGGATATAATAAATAGAAGGATTGAAAGTAAAAATCCTATTGATGTAATATTTTTAGAAAATGTCAAAGGATTAAAAAATCATGATAAAGGAAATACTTTAAAAACAATTGTTAAAACTCTAAATAGTTTAGGCTACGAAGTAAAAACTGAAATTTTGAATTCCAAAAATTTTGGAGTCCCACAAAATCGTGAAAGAATATTTATTGTTGCTTGGTTAAAAGATAAAAATAAAACTTTTAAGTTTCCTTTAGGTATTGATTTTGAAGAAAACATTATTTATGAAAAAGATGATTTATTTAAAATTAAACATACTAAAGTTGGAGATATCCTCATTAAAAATCCAGAAGAAAAATATACAATATCAGATAGATTGTATGAAGGACATATAAGAAGAAGAAAAGAACATAAAGAAAAAGGAAATGGATTTGGTTTTTCTTCTTTTGACAAAAACGCACAATATACTAGCACAATATCTGCAAGATATTATAAAGACGGAAGCGAAATATTAATTGAGCAAAAAGATAAAAACCCTAGAAAACTAACACCAAGAGAAGCTGCCAATTTACAAGGTTATCCAAAAAATTACGTAATTCCAGTTTCTGATAATCAAGCATACAAACAATTTGGAAATAGTGTTTCCGTTCCTGTGATACAAACTGTCTTTAATGAAATTAAAAAACAATTACTATAAACATGTTGGAAGATTTAAACAAATTAGCATTAGAAGCTAAACGAAGAAGTGATGATTATGATAAAAAAGAGTTTATTTTTTCAATTGAATTCAAATCAAAGTTCAAAGAATTACTTCCTTATTACAATATTACTTTTTATAATTACACTTCAGTAGTTTCTACTGCAACAAATTTATTAATAATTGTACCTAATCAATGGTTTGTAATTGCATCATTTTTTAATAGATACATATCAGCATTAAAAATTTACAAGGATAAAGTTAACGAATTACGAATTGATAAAGCTACAATTAACTCAATCAGAGATAATAAAATAATTGATTCTGAAACGGAAAACAAAATAATTAAAGAATTTCAAGATAATACAACCGCTGATAGATTTAGACGATTTTTAACTGATTACGAATGGTGGTTTGGAAGTAAAACTATCGATAGAACAGATTATTATGTGTCATCAATTTTAAGTTTAGCTAGTGTAATTAATAATTCTCAATCTTATATTGCTGATTTAGCTTATACATTAAGTGAGCATCAAGAGTTAAATGATCTTTTACAGAAAGATTATGAGTTATATTTAAAACAATCTATTATAGATATTAATGAAGTTGAGACTTATTTAATTGAAGATAAATTCTTAAGAAATATAATATTTGAATCATTTAGATATGTTTTAAATGAATATGGAGAAGAAACTGTTTTTAGAGGTCATGAAATTAAAGATAGCATTATTGAGGATCGAAAATATAAAGGTCTAACAATCCCAGTTTTTTTTGGATTTGAAATAATTTTTGCAATTTTTGACAAACCACTAGAAATTAGTAAATTAAAATCTAGTAATACTAAAAGATACTTTGAAGAAGCAATTACAATTTTAGATAATGAATATTCATATTTTACTACCCAATGGAATTCTGACTCTCGAGGATTAAGCCTGCTAAATTTCAATAAATACTTAGCTTCAATTACTAATAACAATTTAGAAATAATAAAAGATGATAATCTTTTTAGATTAATTTCAAAAGGAAAAGATAATAATTCATCGCCACTACAGAAAACAGAACAAATAATTTATTATGGTGCCCCAGGTACTGGAAAATCTCATAAAGTTAATGAAGTTTTAAAAATATTAAGTTCACAATTCTACGAAAGAATAACATTCCATCCTGAATTTGACCATGCCTCTTTTGTTGGTGGTTATAGACCTATATCTAAAGATGTTATGTACACAGACAAAGATGATGAAGAATACACTGAACACGAAGTTCATTATGAATTTGTTCCACAAGCCTTTACTAATATCTATTCTAAAGCATGGAATGATTTAGATAATCAATATTACTTAGCTATAGAAGAAATCAACAGAGGAAACTGTGCTGAAATCTTTGGCGATATTTTTCAACTATTAGATAGGAATAGTAATTATACTGTATCTCCATCAAACGAATTAAAAGAGCATTTGAATAAAGTGCTTACTAATAAAGATGGAATAAGAAATGGTTTAAAACTCCCTCCTAACCTTTCTATTCTTGCCACAATGAATACTTCTGACCAATCCCTTTTTCCAATGGATAGTGCTTTTAAAAGAAGATGGGATTGGGAATATATTCCTATTTGTTATGATGATATTCCAGAAAATGAATCTTTTGGATATAAAGTAATCATTGACGATTCAAATACATTTGAATGGATTAATTTCATTAAAAATGTAAATGCAGTTATCAAGACAAATCCAAATCTTGGTATGGATAAATGTATTGGGAACTATTTTATAAAATCGGATTCTAAAGAAATCACTTTAAAAGAGTTTGTAAACAAAGCTATTTTCTATTTATGGAATGATGTTTTTAAAGATGAGGACAATTCAGATTCTATATTTGAAAAAGGAACCTCTTATGAAGATTTCTTTCCTATTAAAACTAATGGTAAAACTGAAATTCTAAAAGTTTTAAAAGCAGTAAATATTGAACCAACTATTGTTTAAATGAAAATTCTAATCGAAGGCGAAGATTATTCAATTGACGACTTAAAATTTGTTTTTGACGATCCTAAATTTTACAATCAAAACGGAAATGTTGGCAAAATAATTTCGGTAGGATATTATCATTCTTTTGAAAAAAAAGAACTAGTTTACATGTTACCTAAAGTCTTTATGATTGATGACGGAGAAAATCAAACTGTTTTTGACATTTCTACTGATGATTTATATAATTTCGAAAAATTAGAAACTTTCAAACATGACGAAAAATACAACTGGATACGAAAGTTATTAGTTTATTTCTATAATAGTCTTACCGAATATAAAAGGAGAATAAAAGACACTTCAATTATTGAGTCTTCTTTAGCATTTGAATTAAACACAAATCTTGGCGATTTAGAATATTCTTATTTAGACTTGCTTTTAAGCTTTGTAAACTTTTACAAAAAGAACAAAAACACAATTCTATATAAGCATATTGAATATAAATCTAATCAAGTAAAGAAACCTAAATGGGACAAAACCATTAGAAAATCTTTACCACTTATTTCTTCAAACAATATGCCTATTTATATTGAAATTAATAACAAAAAGAAAGTTGTAAATACTGAAGAAGAGTTACTAACCTATTTCTTTTCAATTTTAAATCATTTTAATAAAGAACATCAATTACATCTTAAAATTGATCCAAGTTATAACCTTATTAAAGGAGAAAAGTTTGAAAAACTACAAAAGAATGGTTTGTCTAAATTAAAGAGAATAAAGTACCGTTATTTCTCAGACACTTTAAAAAGAATGTATGTTTTGTGTGAGCTTTATTTTTCTAAAACAGACACAAGTAGTAGTAAAAAGAAAAAAGAAGAATTCATATCAGTAAGAAACTATAACATAGTATTTGAAGATATGGTTGACAAACTATTTTCTGACAAATTAGACGAAAAGAAAGAAGTTGATAGCGTATCATTAGATGAATTAAAATACAATGATGATGGCAAAATAATTGACCATATTTTTGATTATAAATCATTAATTGATACATCAGACATTTTCTATATTGGTGATTCTAAATATTACAAATCAGGTAAAGAAGCAGGTAAATTATCTAAATACAAACAATTTACATATGCTAAAAATGTAATTCAATTTAACATCGATTTACTAAATAAAAATGATTTCTACAAAGAGAATATTAGATATAGAGATGAAATAACAGAAGGATATAACATTACTCCAAACTTTTTCATTTATGGATATATAGAAAATGTTCACGATTTTGAAGAACATCATTTAATTCCAAAAAAAGTAGAACCAATTAAATCATTCCATTTTGAAGATAGATTATTTGATAGAGACACTTTGTTTGTACATCAATATAAAATAAATTTCCTATATGTATTAAAGTCATATTCTTCTTTTAGTGATACTAAAATTTTAGAATTTAGAGATATTACTAAATCAAAATTCAGAAAACAATTTGTTGCATTCTTTAATGATTCTACTAAATCTTCTTTTGAGATATTCGAAAAACAACTTTCCAAAAGTGAAGCAAAAGAATTGGTTGAGAATAATTTTAAATTATTAAATGGTAAATGTTTTTATACAAATAATAATAGATTGTTAGTAGCTAAACACAAAAAGGACAATTCAATTTCAAGTTTAATAGAAACTGAAAAATTTGATTCATTAATTTTGTAATTAAACTAACCGCTACTAAACGAATCCTTTCGTATTGCAAATAACAACACAGCTCCTCAAAATCTCATATTTAAATCAACCAACAAGTAACTTTATATCAATTTTGTTTTGTGGCAATTTTTTCAAAGCAAAAAATTTTGCCAAACTTTTTGTGGCATTTTTTTTCAAAACGTATTTTATGCTACACTTATTGTATCATAATTTTTCAAAACGTATTTTATGCTACATTTTTTGTATCATAATTTTTCAAAACATTTTTTTTGCACTACACTTAAACCAAAAAAAAACAGTAACGCAGTGTTACTGTTTTTATATGCTTTTATATTGAAGTGCGTTAGTTACTTGTAAAATTTACTCTTATTTGTTCTTAATCTCACCGCTACCGCAATCCTTTCGTGTGGCAAATAACAATACAGCTCCGCAAAATCTCATATTTAAATCAACCAACAAGCAACTTTTTAAATTTTTTTGTCACAATTTTTTTTAAAACATTTTTTTTGCGCCATTTTTTGTCACAAAATTTTCAATACGAACATTTTTGTGACAACTAGTTAAAGAAACAGAGTCCCAACATTAATTTGCCAAGAATCACCATCACAAATCAAAAAATCAATAATAAAATTTGAAAACACTTGCACAGTTTAAACATTTTATTATTATATTTATATGCCCTAAATTATGTAATGCAATTAAAAATAAACCATTTAAATCAACCATTATATGAAAAACAAGATTTTAAACAGTGTCGTTGTTGTGACCATTTTAGCATTAGTTATTGGCTGCAAACCAAAAACGGAAGAGGTAGTCATTGACAAAGAGCAAATCAAAAATGAAATACAAGCCATCGAAAATAAAATGGCTGAAATGTTTAACGAACGTAGCGTAAAGGCAGAAGAATATTATGCCGCAGATGCGAGTAGTTTTAGTCAAAACAAACCTCCTTTAGTAGGTAAGGCCGCTATTGAAAAATCGATTAAAGAAGATTTGGCTAATTTCCCGAAAGGCTATCAAATTGCCTTTGTAGTCAATGAAATTTTTCCATCAGCTGACGGAATTCAGGTAGTAGAAATTGGAAACTACCGTGTCTCCGATTCCACAAGTACTCCTTTATATACAGGAAATTTTATTGCCGTATTTGAAAAAAGAGAAGGTAAATATGTTTGCATTAGAGACATGTCGGCTTCTGATAAAAATGTAGATCCAAAAAAAGAATAAAAAAATAGCCCGATATATAAAAGCACCTTGTTTGAGGTGCTTTTTTTGTACTTTTATTTTTCAATTAGTAGCGATGTTAAAGCTTCCCACTATCGGAACGAGCATTTTTTCCATAATATCAAAAATGGCTGCCCAACACAATGCCATAAATCGATCACAGGGTTTTCCAACCTTTGCAGTTGATAAGCGCTTACCGGATATTGTAGCCAAATTGGCATCTGATAACGTGCCGCAATACACGCCAATGAGCGGTTATCCGCCACTTTTAGATACGGTTGCACTACGTACCCAACAATCGTATCAAAGAGCCGTAAATCCAATAGATGAAATTCTAATTATTGCCAGTGCCACCGAAGGAATCTTTGCAACGATTCAAGCATTCGTTTTTGCTTTGCTAAAGATGACGCTATGTTGCTCCAAGCGGCAGAACAATTGCGAAAATTATAATTAAAATTATATCTTTACTAAAAATAAAACCCTATGAATTTTTCAGCAAAAATGCTTCGCGATAATGCGTTGTCCGATAAAGTTATTGTAGTTACAGGTGGCGGAAGTGGTCTAGGCAAAGCCATGACCCAATATTTCTTAGAACTTGGTGCCAAAGTAGCCATAACCTCTCGTGATTTAGAAAAACTAAAAACTACTGCAGCCGAATTAGAAGCAGCAACTGGAGGAACGTGTCTGCCTATTCAATGCGATGTGCGTTATTACGATCAAGTAGAAGCGATGCTTGCTGAAACTTTAAAAGCCTATGGTAAAGTGGATGTATTACTTAACAATGCAGCCGGAAACTTCATCTCTCCGACCGAAAGATTATCTGCCAATGCTTTTGACACCATTATTGATATCGTTTTAAAAGGTTCCAAAAACTGTACCTTGGCTTTTGGCAAACATTGGATTGCTGAAAAACAAACCAATTGCAATGTGTTGAATATCGTAACTACCTATGCTTGGACAGGATCTGGCTATGTAGTTCCAAGTGCTACTGCCAAAGCCGGAGTATTGGCTATGACCCGAAGTTTAGCGGTTGAATGGGCAAAATACGGCATCCGAATGAACGCCATTGCACCTGGTCCGTTTCCTACCAAAGGCGCTTGGGATCGATTGTTGCCGGGCGATTTGGCCGAAAAATTTGACATGTCTAAGAAAGTTCCGTTGAAACGTGTGGGCGACCATCAAGAATTAGCCAATTTGGCTGCCTATTTGGTTTCTGATTTCTCTGCGTATATCAATGGTGAAGTCATTGTTATTGATGGTGGCGAATGGTTACAGGGCGCAGGTCAATTCAATCTCTTAGAAAAAATTCCACAGGAAATGTGGGATATGCTTGAGGCAATGATAAAGAATAAGGGAAGTAAATAATAGTGGTCAGTTGGCAGGTTTTAGTTGGCAGTCAGATTACTGAACACTTACCACTGAAGACTGAACACTCCTCTAAAAACTTTACAAGAATGTTAACAAAATTCCGTTGCCAAAGCCATAAATAATTGTATTTTTACCGCTCAAAATCTACAAAAAATACATGGGTAAAATCATTGCTATTGCCAATCAAAAAGGCGGTGTTGGAAAAACAACAACTTCTGTAAACCTTGCAGCATCACTGGGAGTTTTAGAAAAAAGAGTGCTTTTAATCGATGCTGATCCACAAGCCAACGCTAGTTCTGGTTTGGGTATTGATGTGGAAAATGTAGCAATTGGTACCTATCAAATTTTGGAACACAGTAATACTCCAAAAGAAGCTATAATTACATGCAGTGCTCCAAATGTTTGGGTAATTCCATCACATATTGATTTGGTTGCTATTGAAATTGAGTTGGTTGATAAAGAAAACCGCGAGTACATGCTAAAACAAGCATTAGAAAGTGTGAAGGACGATTACGATTATATCTTAATTGATTGTGCGCCATCTTTGGGTTTACTAACATTAAACGCTCTAACCGCTGCTGATAGTGTGGTGATACCAATTCAATGTGAATATTTTGCTTTGGAAGGTTTAGGAAAGTTGTTAAACACGATTAAAAGTGTTCAAAAAATCCATAATGCCAATTTAGATATTGAAGGACTTTTATTAACCATGTTCGACTCGCGTTTGCGTTTGTCTAATCAAGTGGTAGAAGAAGTTCAGAAGCATTTTAACGATATGGTATTCAAAACCATTATTCAACGAAATGTGAAATTAAGCGAAGCACCAAGTTTTGGGGAAAGCATTATTAACTTCGATGCAACCAGCAAAGGTGCAAGCAATTATCTGAGTTTGGCTCATGAAATTATCAAAAAAAATAGTAATTAAGCTATGGCAAAAGCGATTCAAAAACAAGCTTTAGGAAGAGGATTATCTGCCTTATTGAAAGATCCCGAAAATGATATAAAATCTATCGGTGATAAAAACGCAGACAAAGTTGTGGGCAATATCATCGAATTGGACATTGCGTCAATCGAAATCAACCCATTTCAACCGAGAACCAATTTTAATGAGGATTCTTTACAAGAATTGGCTTCTTCAATCAAAGAATTAGGATTAATTCAACCCATTACTGTTCGTAAATTAGACTTTAATAAATACCAATTAATTTCGGGCGAACGTCGTTTGCGTGCATGCAAGTTAGTAGGTTTAAATACTATTCCTTCGTATATCCGAATTGCAAATGATAATGAGTCGTTACTCATGGCACTGGTTGAAAATATTCAACGTCATGACTTAGACCCAATCGAAATTGCACTATCCTATCAACGTCTTATAGATGAAATTCAACTCACCCAAGAACAAATGAGTGAACGTGTTGGTAAAAAACGTTCTACAATTTCTAACTACTTAAGATTGCTTAAGTTAGACCCTGTTATCCAAACTGGAATTAGAGATGGATTTATTAGTATGGGACATGGTCGCGCCATAATCAATATCGAAAATCAAGAAGTTCAAACGGATATTTATCAAAAAATTGTAAGCCAAAATCTATCGGTACGTGAGACCGAAGCTTTGGTAAAAAATTATCAGGATAGCATCAAACCTGCTTCAACAAAAGCTACCAAAAAAGCAACTACATTCCAAGTAGATGACGCGCAAAAGAAAGCATTTGTAAACTTTTTTGGTTCTAAAATTGACGTAAAAGTGGCCGGAAATGGAAAAGGAAAAATTACCATTCCATTTCATTCAGAAGAAGATTTCAACCGCATTATCAAATTAATAAAAGGATAGTGAATAAAGCCTTCTACATAGTTTTACTATTTCTTCTATTTGGAAATCAATCGATTTTTTCACAGGAAATTGGTGATGCTATAAAAGCAAAAGACACGCTAAAATCCAAAGAAATTGACCCGCTTCGCCCTTCGAAAGCCGCATTCTATTCGGCTTTATTGCCTGGTTTAGGTCAGGCATACAATAAAAAATATTGGAAAATCCCAATCGTATATGCTGCTATAGGAACTAGTATGTATTTTTATATCGACAATAATAAAAAATACAACAGCTATCGCGATGCGTACAAACGAAGATTAGCTGGATTTAATGATGATCAGTATCAATATCTTGATGATTCGAGATTAATTCAAGCCCAACGTTTTTACCAACGAAATAGAGATTTATCACTTTTGGTAACGATAGGTTTTTACATATTAAATATTGTTGATGCTAATGTTGATGCACACTTAATTCAGTTCAATGTGAGTGATAAACTATCTTTTCAACCCGATGTGTATATGAACGATATCGATTACAAGCCGAATCTAGGTCTAACTTTTAATTACAAATTCTAAATGAAAATAGCGCTATTAGGATATGGTAAAATGGGCAAGGTAATCGAAAGAATTGCATTGGAAAAAGGGCATGAAATTGTTCTTAAAAAAGAAGAATTCAACACCTTTGATGGCTTGTCTTCAGCTGATGTAGCAATCGATTTTAGTGCGCCAAATGTTGCTGTTGATAATATTTCGGCAGCTATTAATCTGGGTATTCCAGTAGTTTCCGGAACAACGGGTTGGTTGGAAAATTATCATTTAATCGAAAAACTTTGCCAAGAAAAAAATGCGGCTTTTTTGTATGGTTCAAACTTTAGTCTAGGTGTCAATTTGTTCTTTGAACTCAATGATTATTTAGCTAAGATGATGGCAAAATTCAAAGATTACACGGTTTCGATGGAAGAAATTCATCATACCCAAAAACTCGACAAACCAAGCGGAACTGCCATTTCATTAGCAAATGCAATTATCAATCATTCTGATAAAAATAATTGGGCGATTGAAAACCCAAAAGAAGATGACGTATTTATAGATGTAAAACGAATTGACGATGTGCCCGGAACCCACAGTGTTTTCTACAATTCTGATGTTGATTTTATCGAGATTAAACATGTAGCTCACAACCGCGAAGGTTTTGCTTTAGGTGCCATCATTGCTGCCGAATGGATTATTGGAAAAAAAGGGGTTTTCACTATGAAAGATGTGTTGGATTTACATAAATAAATCTTAAAATTGTAACAAATAAGCAAGACTTAAAACTTATACTCAACTTTTAAACTCGTTATCATGTCATTATTTCACTGGTTACTATTTATCTTAATCGTACAAATCATTCATGGCCTTGGAACATGGAAATTATATGAAAAAGCAGGAAGAAAAAGATGGGAAGCTTTTGTTCCAGTCTACAATTCCATTGTATTAATGAAAATCATCAACAGACCAACGTGGTGGACTATACTCCTATTCATTCCCATAATCAACTTAATTATGTTCCCAGTGGTTTGGGTAGAAACCTTAAGAAGTTTTGGAAAAAACACCACTACTGATACTTTGTTAGGCATTTTTACCTGTGGACTTTATATTTATTATATCAATTATACACAAGAGGTTAAATACATTGCTGACAGAAGCTTAGTTGCCAAAACCAAAACGGGAGATACCGTTAGTTCATTACTTTTTGCTATTGTAGTGGCAACTTTAGTACACACGTATGTAATGCAACCCTATACGATTCCAACTTCTTCATTAGAAAAATCATTGCTTATTGGTGATTTCTTATTTGTTAGTAAATTTCATTATGGTGCACGAACACCTATGACAATCGTTGCTGCTCCAATGGTACATGACACTTTACCCTTAGTAAAAACAAAATCCTACTTAAGTTGGCCTCAACTACCGTATTTTAGATTTCCTGGCTTTGAAAAACCGCAAAAGAATGAAATCGTTGTTTTTAACTGGCCAGCCGATACGGTTTATAAATTCTTTGACACTTCAGGAAGAAGCATTTTAAAACCTGTGGACAAAAAATCAAATTATGTGAAACGTTGTCAAGGAACTCCTGGTGATTCTCTGCAAATTAAAAATGGAACCGTTTATATCAATGGAAAGGAATTAATTTTACCTGAAAGAGCGAAACCACAATTTGGTTATGCGGTAACTTATGATATGAACAACACTGATATTGACTTTGAGTATTTATTAAATCAAGTGGGTTCTACAGATGGTGGCGGATTTAAATCTGAAACAAGAGATACTTTATTTTTAAGAGCTTTAACCAAAGAAGGCGCTGCTACTTTAAGAACGGTAACTGGCATTAAATCGGTTACACAAATAGTGAGTAAACAAGGTGAATCAAATATTTTTACGCATAATCCAAATTGGAATGGTGACAACTTTGGACCAATTTACATTCCAGAAGCGGGCAAAACAGTAGCCTTAAATCTTCAAACACTACCATTTTACAAAAGAATTATTTCGGTTTATGAAAAACATGATTTAAAAGTTGTTGGAAATGATATTTATGTAGATGACAAAAAAGTTACAACGTATACCTTTCAACAAAACTACTACTGGATGATGGGTGACAACCGTCACAACTCTGAAGACAGTCGTTATTGGGGCTATGTTCCTGAAAACCATATCGTTGGAAAACCCGTTTTTATTTGGATGAGTTGGGATAGTAACGGAAAAGGGATTAATAAAATCCGTTGGGACCGACTATTCACAACGGTTAATGGTGAAGGACAACCACAATCGTATTTCAAATACTTCTTGTTTTTATTAGCCCTATATTTTGTGGGAGATTATTTTTGGAAAAAGAAAAAAGCAAGTAAAGTTTAAATGTTTATAGTTTAAGAGTTTAAAGTTGTTTAAAAGTTTAAATTGTGACCGTTTTCGCAAAACAACCTTAAACCATATTAAACAACTTTAAACCATTTACAAACCAAAATGAACATCCTCATCCATCCAAGCTACTTCCCATCTATCAGTCATTTTGTGGCCATTGCCCAAAGTGAATTAGTGACTTTTGAAATGGATGATCATTTTCAAAAACAAACCAACCGTAACCGAATGTATATTTACAGTCCAAATGGCATTCAGTTATTAAACGTTCCCATAAAACATAGTAAAGAAAAGCACCAATCAATGAAAAACGTTAAATTGGAAACGGCTTTTGATTGGCAAAAACAGCATTTTAAATCCTTAGAAGCGGCTTATAGAACTTCACCTTTTTTTGAATATTTTGAAGATGCTATTGTACCCATTTTTCAAAAGAAGCATACCTTTTTAATGGACTTAAATCTCGAAACGATGTCAATTGTCTCTAAATGCTTGAAATTGGAATTTGATTATGTCGAAACCCTTGAATATTTCCATCAAGTGGAAGATAAAACCGATTATAGAAATCTAATAAACGGAAAAAAAGACACCGCTGTATTTGATTCGTACACCCAGGTTTTTGGCGAAAAACACGGTTATTTAAACAATCTATCTATTTTGGATTTGTTGTTTAATGAAGGACGCTATGCGTTGGATTATTTAAGAAAACAGAAACTTTAATTATTTTGTTTCGAGATATTCTGATGTGTTATACACCTTTCTAACACTTCGACAATTTCCGACTAAGAAAGATAAAAATAGCCGTTGTGAAAAAGACTGTTAGCGGTAGTTATTATTTTTATCAGAAGTACCGATTTAAAAAAATATTTTATTTAATCTATTCGTACTGATATTTTTTTCCACCATCTTGAACTTCAATTTTGACAATCTCATTATAAGGCACTTTGTTTTTTAATCCTAATATTCTGGATTTTTCACCAATCAATGTGTCATTTTCTAGTGTAACTGTATCAAGATAAAATATCTTTCGCTTACCATTTCTGAGTGTTACTCGAATTTCTACGGAAGGGGAATTTTGCATAAATGAAAGAGAACCATTTTTGTCGTAAACATTCAAGTACTTTAAACTGTTAGCTTTATATTCTATTTTGGAAAATGGTGAGATAGGATTATTAACTTTTACATCCTTCAGACTATTTGCAGTGCTGTCAATGATTTGTTTTTTGAAATTTTCTGGCGAGATAGTGTAGGTCTTACATGAGATCATTAAGACAAGCAATACCAATAAAGATAGTTTTTTTTTCATGTTTTCTATGATGTTCATTTGTGTTTAAAATTACCGCTAACTAATCCATAAAACTCAATCTCGTCATTATCGGAAAATGATCGGAATTTTCGAACTTAGTAAACGTTGTGAAGCTTTTGACTTTCATTTTTTTGCTGGCGAAAATATAGTCAATTCGGGCAGGATAATATTTAAAATTATACGTTTGACCAAATCCATTTCCAGCTTCTACAAAACAATCATTCAAATCAGATTTTATATTGCGATACACATACGAAAACGGGCTGTTATTCATGTCGCCACAAATAATCACGGGATACCTAGAGTCATTTTTATGTTTAACTAAAAGTTCTGCTTGTTGTTCTTGCTTGGTAAAAGCATCTCGAATTCGCGTAAAAAGTTGTTGAGATTTACTCTGATTAATAGAATCAACATGCTCAGAGATTTCATTTACATCAGGAGAAATTTTGATAGATTGTAGATGAATATTATACACTCGAATAGTATCTTTTCCTTTTTTAATATCAGCATATATTATATTATTTCCAGCAGTCGAAATTTTAAAATCACCTTGATTAAAAATGGGATACTTAGAAAAAATCGCTTGTCCTGTTTTAATTCGTTTACCATCCATAAAAACGGCTTTATATTTATACACTCTTAAATCTACTTTGGCATTTTCCGAATATTCCTGAATGCACAATATATCCGGATTCTGTTCGTTGATAAAACTCAAAATGGTGTTACCAATAGTATCATCCGCTACCCAATCAAAAAGATTAAACAAACGAACGTTATAACTCATTACGGTAAAATCTTTTTCTTCCTCTACGATATCGCTTGACGAAAATTTATAAAATTTATTAATGAACGTTATGCCGAGTAACAAAACCAATCCAGATAAAAGTACTTGACGCTTTAACTGCAAAAGCCAATACATAAAAAATAAGGCATTTAAAATTAGAAACAACGGTAAAATTAAGGTCAATACCGAAAGAAGCGGAAACACTTTAGGTGCCAAAAACGGTAAAACATAAGCAATAAAAGTCACTACAGTAACGACTATATTGAATCCGAATACGACTTTATTAAACCACGATAATTTTTTCATCAACTCTTTATTTCCCAGCTTTAAAGAGAAACTCTTTTTCTTGACTGGTTAAGCTATCATAACCTGATTGGCTTATTTTATCTAAAATTTCGTCTAACTGCTGTTGCGTTTTGTCTTTAACAACAATTTTACTTTGCTTCGCCAGTTCGCTGCCGCTCGTGCCTCGTTTTACGGCAGGTTTTTTGGGGTTTATATGCACTTTTTTGAAAGGAGTCGATTGTTTTTTTCTAAATAAACTCAATACCGAATCTACAATTCGACTTAAATCGGTTCCGTTTTGCAATAGTTTGATGTAAATATAGCCAAAAAAAGCACCGCTAACATGTGCTATAAAACCACCAGTATCTATAAACATTACTAAAAAGTTCAACAAAAGTATTGTTGCAGTTATTTGCCAAAGTTTTAAATATCCGATTAACAACAATCTTACGTCCATTGATGGTTGATAGGTAGTAACAGCCATAAGCAAAGCCATTATTGCGCCTGAAGCACCTACCATCATTGATTGCCATCCCAAAACATAAAAGACTAAAATAAAACATAAAGAGCAAAAAATAGCACTCAACATGTATAATCCAATAAATTGTTTTTGCGTAAAAAAAGTAAGAAACAATCTTGATGAAAAATATAATGCAATCATGTTAAAGAACAAATGATTAAATGCATAATGAAAAAAAGCATAAATAATCAATGTCCATGGCTTTGTTAGCACAATGTTTGGTTCAGAAGAGACTGCCAACCAATTAGGATAATCAAAAACACCTGATTTAAACTGATAAAACAAAGGAATAGACAATAGAAAAAAGCCAATATTCCAAAATATTAATTTGTTGGCAATGCCGCCTACTCTATACTGAAATTTTAAGTCCTCTTTAAAACTACTCATAATCTAATTCCAACGATTTTTATTAAACTGATTTTTCT
Source organism: Flavobacterium sp. (assembly GCF_044369455.1). Taxonomy (GTDB): domain Bacteria; phylum Bacteroidota; class Bacteroidia; order Flavobacteriales; family Flavobacteriaceae; genus Flavobacterium. Next base: position 78,818 of record NZ_JBIPLW010000006.1, read on the forward strand.
TCCAATACCACATCATTAAAAACCCTGTTAAAGCTCCACCAATGTGGGCAAAATGAGCAATTCCGGTTCCGCCTGCTCCAAAAAGCGAACTGCCTTTAAATCCTAAAAATAAATCTATTGCAATAATTCCAGGTACAAAATACTTAGCTTTTACCGGAACTGGAATAAAAAGTAAAGCCAACTCAGCATTGGGAAACATAAAAGCAAAGGCGGTTAACAATCCATAAATAGCACCAGATGCGCCTAATGAAGTAGATTGAAATGTTTGTACCGCTGAAGCTAAAGTATTAAACTGTTCCTGCGTACACTTCGCATTATCTAAAATGGTTTTTACTTTACTGGCTATCATTTGACCCTTTTCATCAAAAACACTACTATAATCTGCGCTCAATAGGATTTGAATATCGCTTTTAGAAAAATTCAAACTTGAAAGTTGTTCTAAAGCAAATTGAATTTGAAAATAATTTACTGCCGTATACAAAAGTGATGCTCCTAATCCACAAGAAATATAAAAGAAAATGAATTTTTTCGCTCCCCAATAGTGCTCTAAAGCACTCCCAAAAGATACTAAAGCAAACATATTAAAAACAATGTGCATTAAACCGGCAGAGCTACCTTTTCCATATACAGGAGCATGCATAAACATGCTTGTTAAAGGTTGCCAAAATCTGAAATTTCGGTTTTCTGGATAATATTGTGATAATAAATGGTAAGCAAAATCACCATTAATATTAGAACCCACATAAAATATAATATTAATAATCAGTAACTGCTTAACAGTTTCGGTCATTCGCATCATAGACTGAATTTTTTATCTAAATCTTCCACACTCATGGTGATGAAAGTTGGTTTTTGAAATGGGGACATATTGGGTTCTCTGCACCCAAAAAGGTTGTGAACCAAGTTTTCTTGTTCTTTTTCAGTTAAATACGTTCCCGTTCTAACAGCGAGACTTTTCGCCATTGATTTGGCAATCGTATCATTTTGGCAAAAACTACTATCCGGAATTCCATCTTGCAAATCACTTAGTAACTCTTCCAAAACGATAGAAATTTCACTTTCGGTAACATTTACAGGCAAACCCGAAATCAAAACATGATCATCGTTAAAAGATTCAAAAACAAAACCCGTGTTTTCTAAAGAGGATTTTAATTCGGCCAACAATTCAATTTCATCAGAAGAAAAATACAACTGCAACGGAAACAATAATTGCTGACTAGAAGCCTGATGCACTGTCATGCTGGTTAAAAATTCTTCATACAAAACACGCTCGTGTGCTCGTTTTTGATTAATAACCACCATGCCCGATTTTATTGGACTGACAATATATTTTTTATGAATTTGATAAGTTCTTTTTACTTCTTGTTCCACATCGGTTTCGTCAAATAAAGAAGAAGTAACTGACTCGTTCTCAAAAGACATTTCGGCAATTTCTTGTCCAGCTTGTTTTAAACCCACATACAAACTTTCCCAACTCGGTTGTGACTCGGGTTTTTTATAATTTGAGGAAAGGGAAAACGATTTATTAGGTCTATCCTCAGAAAAAGGATTGAAGTTGCTATCCACATGAATTGTTGGATAATCCGCTTTTTTATTTTGATATTGATACGGAGTATCCAAGTTCGAATCTCTTTCAAAATCTAGTACTGGAGCCACATTAAACTGTCCCAAACTGTGCTTGATAGATGAGCGCAAAATGGCATATAAAGCATGCTCATCATCAAACTTAATTTCGGTTTTCGTTGGGTGAATATTGATATCAATGGTGTGCGGTGGTACCTCTAAGTATAGAAAATAACTAGGCTGTGCACCAGCGGAAAGCAAACCATCATAAGCAGCAATGACCGCATGATGGAGATAACCGCTCTTTATAAACCGATTATTGACAAAAAAGAACTGCTCTCCTCTATTTTTCTTGGCAAATTCGGGCTTGCCTATAAATCCGTGTAGATTGAGTATTTCGGTTTCTTCTTTTACGGGGACTAATTTTTCATTTGTTTTTCCCGAAAAAATATTGACAATGCGCTGTCTGAAATTTGAGGCGGGTAAATTGAACATCTCGCTTCCGTTGTGGTACATTGTAAAATGAATATTGGGATGCGCCAAGGCTACACGCTGAAATTCATCCACAATATGACGTTGTTCTACGGTTTCCGACTTCAAAAAATTGCGACGTGCTGGAATATTAAAAAACAAATTCTTAATCAAAAACGACGTTCCTTTTGGCAAAACAACTGGTTCTTGAGATACAAATTTACTTCCTTCGATGATGATATGCGTTCCCAATTCATCTTGGTCTTGTTTGGTTTTCATTTCTACATGAGCAATAGCTGCAATTGAGGCTAATGCTTCGCCGCGAAACCCTTTGGTATGTATAGAGAATAAATCTTCGGCATGACGGATTTTGGAAGTAGCATGACGTTCAAAACACAAACGGGAGTCGGTGATGCTCATGCCAAGACCATTATCTATAACCTGAACCAAAGATTTTCCGGCATCTTTAATGATGAGTTTAATGTCGGTAGCTTTAGCATCAACGGCATTTTCTAATAATTCCTTAACTACAGAAGCGGGTCTTTGTACCACTTCTCCAGCGGCAATTTGGTTGGCAACATGATCGGGAAGTAATTGAATTATGCTCGACATTCTTTAGTGTTCAGTGTTCAGTAAATAGTGTTCAGTGTTAGGTTAACCGAAGTAAGCAAATTTAAGGAAAAAGTATTGGGATTTGTTGTTAATAATTGTGTAAAAATATAAAACCTTTCATGGGTTCGAAAGGTTTGTGAATTACATTAAGTATTAACTGTTATAAATAAGTTTTCCTTCTCAACTCCGCCATTTTAATTGCAGCTATGGCGGCTTCGGTTCCTTTGTTGCCATAAATTCCACCGCTTCTGTCTATAGATTGTTGTTCGGTGTTATCGGTTAGCACACAAAAAATAATGGGAATATCACCTTCGGCATTAAGCAATGCAATACCATTAGTAACCCCTTGGCATACAAAATCAAAATGCATCGTTTCACCTTTTATTACAGAACCTATAACTATTATTACATCATAATCTCTTGATTTCATCATTTGATTTGCAGCGTAAATAAGCTCAAAACTACCGGGAACATTTTGGCGTATAATATTCTCTGGCAAAGCGCCACAGTCTAATAAGGCAGCTTCGGCTCCAGTATACAAACCATTGGTGATGTGTTCATTCCATTCAGAAACAACAATCCCAAACCGAAAATCTTTCGCGTTTGGGATAGTGTGTTTATCGTAAGGGGATAAGTTTTTGTTAGCGGTAGCCATTATATATCAGTGTTCAGTCATCAGTTTTAAGTGTTCAGCAAGATTAACTGCCAACTAAACACTGAATACTGATTACTATTTATTGAGCTAATCCCATCAAAGCATCAATACTTTGCGCTTCTGGAGAAGTTTCATAATTGTCTTTTATATCGGTAAAATATTTTAACGCATCCGCTTTATTCCCTAAAGCAAAAGCTGTTTTACCTGCTTTTAATAAATAAAGAGGTCTTGTGAAATCATTTTTACTGGCATCAGCCGCTTTAATATAAAAATCTAACGCTTCTTTTTGCTTGTTTTGTTGTGCATAAGCATCACCAATAGCACCTTTTGCTAAAGTGCTTAACATGATATCATCGGATGAAAATTTCTCTAAACTAGTTATTGCTTCAGCATATTTTTTAGTATTTAAATAAGCAATTCCAGCATAGTAGTTTGCTAAGTTACCCGCATCGGTACCCGAATACTCGTCGGCAATTTTTACCACTCCAAATTTACCTTCTGAACCTTTTAAAACTAAGTTAAACAATGAATCTGATTTTGTTCCGGTGGCATCATCAACTGCTTTCTGGAAATTTTGTTGTGCTACAAACAATTCGCTTGCGGCTTCTTCTTGCTTTGGTTCAGCGATAAATTTTTGATACATCAAATAAGAAACAGTAGCTAATGCAATAACGGTAAGAAAACCAATAATAGCTTTTTGATTTTTAGCTGCAAAATCTTCAGCTCTTGATGCTGTTTGGTCAAGAGTATCAAATGCTTTTGCTGTAGTACTGTCTTTTGCATCAACATTAACATTTTCTTCAATAAAATTATTATCTAATTTTTCAGCTTTCTCTTTTGGTGCTTTATATCCTCTTTTGTTAAAAGTTGCCATCTATTTTTAATTTAGTGTGCGCAAAAATAAAATTTTTATTCTTATTTAAAAGCTATTTTTGTTGATATTTTTGAATAATTTGCACGTCTTTATTATATATCAGGATATTAAAGGTTTTAAATTTTCATTTATCGGTTATATATATGACGTTTACCCACTAATTTTAAACAAAAACCAAATTGTTTTTAAAGCGAATTTCATTACTTAATTATAAAAATTTTTCGGATGTAACCTTCGAATTCGATGCTAAAATCAATTGTTTCGTGGGCAAAAATGGCATTGGAAAAACCAACATTCTCGATGCTATCTATCATTTGGCAAACGGAAAAAGTTATTTTAATCCGCTAGCAGTTCAAAACATCAAGCATGAAGAAGAGTTTTTTGTGATTGACGGTGAATTTGAAAAAAAAGATAGAACCGAACAGATTTTGTGTAGCTTAAAAAAAGGACAAAAGAAAATCTTGAAACGCAACGGTAAAATTTATGAGAAATTTTCTGATCATATTGGCTTTATCCCTTTAGTGATAATTTCTCCAGCCGATAGAGATTTAATTGTTGAAGGAAGTGAAACCCGAAGAAAATTTATCGATAATGTCATTTCGCAGTTAGACCGTTCCTATTTACAACAATTAATTCAGTACCAAAAAATAATTAGTCAGCGAAATGCTTTATTAAAATATTTTGCACTAAATCATGTTTTTGATATGGATACTTTATCCATATATAATGAACAATTAAGCCATTTAGGACAAGCTATTTTTGAAAAAAGAAAATCATTTTTAGCCAATTTTATTCCGATTTTTAATCAATACCACCAAGACATAACCAACGCTGCGGAAACGGTTCAGTTGGTGTATCAAAGTGACTTGTTCGAAAAGGATACCCTGACTTTATTAGAACATAATATAACAAAAGACCGAGCGCTTCAATATACTTCTGTTGGTGTTCATAAAGACGATTTATCTTTTGAGATTGATAGTCATCCCATTAAGAAATTTGGCTCACAAGGGCAGCAAAAATCATTTTTAATTGCCCTCAAATTAGCACAATTCGATTTCGTAAAAAAACAAAGTGGGGAAAAACCAATTTTACTCTTCGATGATATTTTTGATAAGCTTGATGAATTTCGGGTAAGTAAAATAATTGAAATGGTGAACAATGACGAATTTGGACAATTGTTTATTTCGGACACACATCCGGAACGAACCGAAAACATAGTAAAAACGACCCATCAGAGTTATAAAATTTTTAACCTTTAGTATTCCTCAAATTTGTAGTTTTGTATAAATTTTTTCAGCTATGAAGTTACCTTTACTCTCTTTACTAGTACTTTCATTTTTATTCATTAGTTGTCAAGGGCAATCTTCAAAATCAGTCCAAACTATCGATGTAAAATCATTTTCAGAAAAACTAAAATCGACTGAAAACCCACAACTTTTAGACGTTAGAACTCCCGAAGAATATAGCACTGAACATATCGGAAATGCTATAAATGTCAATTGGAATGGAGCCGATTTTGATTCTCAAGCAAGTACCTATGATAAATCAAAACCTATTTTTGTGTATTGTAAAGTGGGCGGAAGAAGTGCCCAAGCTGCCGCTAAATTAGCCGAACTGGGTTTTAATGAAGTGTATAACCTTGAAGGTGGCATCATGAAATGGAATGCCTCAGGTAATGCAAAACCAACAGAAAAAATTATTGGAATTTGTGATCAAGAATATGCTGAACTCATAAAATCAAGTGATAAGGTGATGATCGATTTTAATGCTAAATGGTGTGCTCCTTGTAAAAAAATGAACCCATACATTTTGAAATTTCAAACCGAAATGAAGAATAAAATAAAAATTGTTCAATTGGATGCAGATGAAAACAAAACCATAGTAGATTTTCTTAAGTTAGACGGGTTACCCGTAATCATTGTTTATGAAAAAGGGAAAGAAGTTTGGCGAAATGTGGGTTATATTTCGGAAGAAGAATTACGTAAACATTTATAATTATGATTACTAAAGAAGCGCTTCAATTTCTCGAAGATTTAATAGCCAATAACAATACCGAATGGATGCACGCCAACAAGAAAAGGTATGACAATTACAAAAAAGACTACCATAATTTCATAGCTTCTATTTTGGCTGAAATGAAACCATTGGATAAAACATTAGATCCTTTGGAGGTGAAAAATTGTACATTCAGAATCAATCGTGATATCCGTTTTTCTAAAGATAAGTCACCCTATAAAACCAATATGGGTGTTTGGTTTACCCAAAATAAATTCAAAAAAAATAGTCCAGGTTATTATATTCATTTTGAAAAAGGAAATTCTTTTATTGCGGGTGGTGTTTGGTGCCCTGAACCCAATGAATTGAAACAAATCAGAAAAGAAATTGCATTTTTTTATGAAGATTTAGAAGCAATTGTTACTAACAAAAAATTTAAAACAGAATTTGTTTCTCTTAGTAGCGATGAAAACAACACCCTGAAAAAAGCACCAAAAGATTTTGACCCTAATCATCCTGCAATTGAATTTTTGAAACTCAAAAGCTTTACGGCTTCTCAAAAAATTGATGATAAACTATTTACAGATGCCGATTTTAGTAAAATGGTAGCTCATAAATTAATTGTCCTTAAACCGATGAATGACTTTTTAAAAAGAGCTTTAGAAACTGAAGAATAATCAAATGTCAAAAAAAAGAATTCTATTTCTTGGCGAAACCTATCGTGCTGATGCCATTACCTGGATGAATGGTCTCAAGGAATTTGGCGACTTTGAAATTGTGACCTGGGAATTGAAAACAAATAGCAACGGTGTCAATAGAATTAAACGACTTTTTGAATTAGCCAAAGCCATTATCACCATAAAAAGTATTGCAAAAAACTTTAATCCCGATATGGTAATTGCAGAACGAACAACGAGTTATGGGTATTTGGCCGCCATTTCTGGAATTAAACCCATTGCAATTGCCCAACAAGGCATTACTGATTTATGGCCACACAGTTCACCACTATATATATTCAAAAAAATGCTACAAGATCATGCATTCAAAAAAGCAGATATCATTCATGCATGGGGAATTGTAATGGCAAAAAATATGGAAGAATGCAATGCAGATATGTCTAAAGTAATGATTATACCTAAAGGTATTAACTTAGAATCGTTTGAATTCAACCAAGTTTCCGATAATTCCATGATTCAGGCTATTGTCACTCGAGCATTACAACCTGAATACAAACATGATACAATTATAAAAGCATTTTCTATTCTAAAACAAAAAAACATACCATTTAAACTAACTATTATAGGTGATGGAATTGAATTAAAAAAACTAATACTTTTAGTAAAAGAGTTGGGTGTACATAATGATGTTGACTTTATTGGCAGAATTAACAACAATGATATTCCAAAATATTTAAAAATGGCAAACTTTTATATCAGTATGCCTCTAACCGAAGGAGTTTCTGCATCGTTATTTGAAGCGATGGCCTGTGGATGTTTTCCTATTGTAAGTGATTTACCGGGGAATAGAAGCTGGATAACAGAAAAAGTAAACGGAATACTTGTAAAATCAGAAAATCACATTAGATTAGCCGAAGAATTGGAGTGGGCATTTCACAATACTGATTTTACAAAAAAATCGATAACAGAAAATCGAAAACTTGTCGAAGAAAAGGCCAACTACAGAAATAATATGAAAAAAATTGCGGAAGCTTATCATGATTTAATAACAATTAAATCAACTACCACTTAAATTTATGTGCGGAATTAATGGAATTTTCCATTTAAACTATAAAAAAGTTGACCAAAATCAACTGTTAAAAATGCGTGACATTTTGGAACATCGTGGTCCAGATGATGCAGGTATTTATATAGATAATACCATTGGATTAGGACACAGAAGATTATCAGTTATCGATACATCTTCAGCAGGGCATCAACCATTTATTTCCGATAATGGTCGTTATATCATCGTTTTTAATGGAGAAATTTATAATTATCAATCCTTTTACCCCGAATTAAAAAGTAAAGGGATCGATTTAAAATCGGGGTCTGACACCGAAGTTTTACTTAAACTTTATGAACTCTACGGCATGGATATGCTCGAACGTTTAAACGGAATGTTTGCCTTTGCTATTTGGGATACTGTTGAAAGGAAACTTACACTTTGCCGCGACCGAATGGGTGTAAAACCTTTGTACTACTGCATTTATAAAAATACCTTATACTTTGCCTCTGAACAAAAAGCACTTTTTGCTGCTGGAGTTCCAATTGCTATATCGGAAAATGGCATGGAGGAATACATTTTTAATCGTTTTGTTGCTGGTGAAGAAACCTTGTTTAGCCATGTTAAAAAATTACTTCCTGGACATTATAAAGTTATTGATGAAGATGGAAAAAGCAAAACGACTCGATGGTGGAATTTAAAAGAACAAATTCAAAATCATTCTAAAATTATCAATCCAAAAGAATGGTTTGAAGAAACCTTCTTTGAATCGGTTAGATTGCGCATGGTTAGTGATGTTCCTGTCGGAGTTTTGCTAAGTGGTGGCTTGGATTCGTGTTCTATATTAACGTCATTATACCATCAAAACTATAAAAATATTGAAACCTTCAACATTAGTTTTTCTGAAGAAGAGCATAATGAATATCACTTGGCAAAAAATATAACTGAAGAGTACGGATATACTTTTAATCACACCAAATTAGAAAATGAAAATTTGTATCAAAATCTAATCGAAACATCCTATTTCCAAGATGAACCAATAATGCATCTAAACGAGCCCCATCTTTTGGCAATTGCCAAATTAGCGAAACCTAAAGTAAAAGTGTTACTTTCTGGTGAAGGTGCCGATGAATTAATGGGTGGTTATGTCCGATATAAAGCATTGAAAAATCCTACATTACTAAAAGTAATTTCTCAAATCAGTAGTATTGAAACCTTTAATAAAAATCCGAGATACGATAAATTATTGCGCTATTCTAAAATTGACAACAATCCTGATTTGATAATTTTTAATGGTTCTAATATATATCCTGAAGATATTAATAGTCTTTACGGAAATAAAATCAAGCCTATAAACGAATACAGATATCAGTTACTTAAAGAAGCTAAAGAATTATATCCAAAAAACCTCCAACGGCAAGCGTTGTACTTTGACCAACATACCTATATGTGTTCTTTATTGGATAGAAATGACCGATGCACCATGGGAACTTCTGTAGAATGTAGGGAACCATTTTTAGATCAACGATTAATTGCTGGTTTAGGAACATTAGAGGATGAATGGCTATTTACTGGTAAAAAAGGAAAATTTATTCTGAAAACATCGATGGAAGATAAACTTCCTCAAGAGATAATCGATTTTAGAAAGATTGGACTAAGTGCGCCTTGGGGTAGTTACTTGCTGAAATTTCCGAGATTCGTTCAGGAATTAGATCATTTCGCCAAAAGTCCAATTTTTGAAATGCCATTTTTAGAAAATATTGATGGAAGCAAATTGGTTGCTGAAGTAAGAAAAGGAAATACCAAAATTTTGCCTTATTTTATGCCAATTTTCATGCTTCATAAATGGCAAAAAAATTATTATAACAAGTTCGTTTAAAAATTCTTTTGAATTACTTTTGTGGTCAGATAGTTTTTAAAAAAATGAACATCCTTAACAATTTCTCCCTAAAAAAATACAATACTTTTGGTATCGAAGCCAAAGCCAAGCAATTTGTTGCTGTTAAAACTACAGAGGAATTAAAAACCATAGTAAAAGAAAATCTAGCTAAACCTAAATTCATTCTAGGAGGTGGAAGCAATATGCTGTTAACACAAGATATTGAGGCATTAGTCATTCACATTGATTTAAAGGGCAAAAAAGTGGTAAAAGAAGATAACGATTTTGTTTGGGTTGAAAGTATGGCTGGTGAAAATTGGCACGAATTCGTACTATGGACTATCAATCAAAATTTTGGCGGATTAGAAAACATGTCGCTTATTCCCGGCAATGTTGGTACTACTCCAGTTCAGAATATTGGGGCTTATGGAACCGAAATCAAAGATACTTTTGCTTCTTGTGAAGCTATGAATATTGCCACTCAAGAAATGAAAACATTTACTAAAGAAGCGTGTCATTTTGGGTATCGCGAAAGTATTTTTAAGCACGAAGTTAAAGATCAATACATCATTACTTCTGTTGTTTTTAAATTAACAAAAAGCAATCATAAAATCAATACGTCTTACGGCGATATTACTAAAGAATTAGATAAACAAAACGTAATCACTCCTACCTTAAAAGATATTTCTAATGCCGTAATTGCCATTCGACAAAGCAAATTACCCGACCCGGCAGCATTGGGAAATAGCGGAAGTTTTTTTAAAAACCCAATAATATCAAAAGTTGATTTCGATAAAATTCATGCATTACATCCCGAAATGCCACATTATGTAGTTTCGGCAACAGAAGTAAAAGTTCCAGCAGGCTGGCTGATTGAAAGAGCGGGTTTTAAAGGAAAGCGTTTTGGTGATGCCGGAATACATAAAAATCAGGCATTGGTGTTGGTCAATTATGGTAATGCCACTGGGCAAGAAATTTTAAATGTTTCAAAAGACATTCAAGATACTATCTTAAAAGAATTTGGAATTGCTATTGAAGCAGAGGTCAATGTGATTTAGAAAGAGTGAAAAGGAATTAGAGAAAAGGGATGAGTTCTCTAAAAACTTATAGTAAACGTATGCCTTATCCCTTTTAACGTATCGCTTATATGTACATCCCAAAACTCTATAAAAACGAAAACCAAGAAGACATTCAAAATTTCATCCATCAAAATGGATTTGGAATTTTGGTCAATCAAACGGAAGGAAAGCTATGGGCAACGCATATTCCGTTGCTATTAGAAGAAAAAGAGGGAAGACAAATTTTGGTTGGACATGTCTCTAAAGAAAACCCTCAAACAGAAGGTTTTAAAACCAATGATGAAGTATTAGTAATTTTTCAGGGTGCCCATTCGTATATTTCTTCTTCTTGGTATGATCATGAAAATGTGCCAACATGGAATTATCTTGCGGTTCATGTATATGGAAAAGTACAACTCCACACGCACGACGAAACCGTAGAAGCTTTAAAAAGATTAGTTAATAAATACGAAGCTAAATCAGAGAACCCAGTTCGGGTTGAAGCGTTATCCAAAAAAACGATGCTTCAAGCAAGAGGAATTGTTTCCTTTGAAATAGCAATAACTTCTATCGAAGCAAAGAAAAAATTATCTCAAAATCGGGATGATAAAAACTACAAAAACATCATTTCAAAACTCGAAAAATCCGATGATTATCAGTCGATTGAAGTAGCTAAGGAAATGAAAAAGAATCGACAGTAAAATGTTAATTTTGAGTTGCGTATTGCTATAAGAATAACTACATTTGCAAACCTTTTTAAAGTTGAAAAAGCATTATGTTATTATCCGTTTTCTGTTTGTTTATTGCAGTTGTTTTTGTTCAATTTATCTATTATATTGTAGTTTTTGGTAAATTTTCATTTACTAAAGCGCAAGCTGCCGCACCTAAAAGAATTCCTATATCTGTAATTGTATGTGCGAAAAATGAAGAAGAAAATGTTCGAAAATTAATTCCACTTCTTGTTGACCAAAATTATCCGCAATTTGAAATTGTATTAATTGATGATGCTTCAGCCGACAATACATTAGAAGTTTTCGAAGAATTTGAAAAACTACATTCCGATATTAAACTAGTAAAGGTTGAAAATAACGAAGCTTTTTGGGGAAATAAAAAATATGCCTTAACCCTTGGCATTAAAGCCGCTAAATACGAATATTTATTATTTACAGATGCCGATTGTATTCCTGCTTCAAAAGAATGGATAACCAATATGAGTTCTCAATTCACCCAAGAAAAAACCATTGTTTTAGGATATGGAGCTTATGAAAAAATTGGTGGTTCTTTCTTAAATAAAATCATTCGTTTCGAAACATTATTAAGTGCTACTCAGTATTTTTCTTGGGCAAAACTAGGTAAACCCTACATGGGAGTTGGTCGAAACTTAGCGTACAAAAGAGAAGAATTTTTCAAGGTTCGTGGGTTTATGGACCATATGAAAATTCGATCTGGAGATGACGATTTGTTCATTAATCAAGCTGCAGAAGCAAAAAACACTACAATATGCTATTTACCTGATAGTTTTACGTATTCTAAACCAAAAACTTCTTTTAAAGATTGGTTTACCCAAAAACGGCGTCACGTTTCGACTGCCAAACATTATAAACTTTTTGATCAAAATCAATTGGCAATATTCTATGTCTCGCAATTGTTATTTCTTTTATTATCGATACTATTGTTAGTTTTCCAATTTCAATGGATTGCGGTTTTGAGTATCATTGGTTTTCGCTATATTTTTGCATGGATTACTATGGGTTTTGCAGCCGGAAAACTGAAAGAAAAAGACGTAATGTACTGGTTTCCAATCATAGAAATTATTTTAATTTTTACACAGTTAAATATCTTCATTACCAATACTTTCAATAAACCAGTACATTGGAAGTAATCACATACATAGAAAGTGCTAAAAAAGGCGATCAAGTTGCTTTTACTTTTTTGCTCGACCATTATTGGAATGACGTATACGGTTTTATGCTCAAACGAACCGAAAACGAAACCGATTCGGAAGATATTACCATTGAAACATTCTCTAAAGCTTTTGATAAAATAGCGACTTACAATCCCGAATTTCAGTTTAACACTTGGCTTATTGCTATTGCAAAAAATGTACATATTGACATGCTTCGAAAAAAGAAGTCTACCATTTTTGTGGAAATCACCGATGAAGAAGACCAGCAAGCTTATAATGTTGTCGACACATCACCAACTGTTGAAGATGCGATAATTACGGAACAGAATTTATCTTTATTATTACAGTTTATAAAAGAACTAAAACCTCATTATCAAGAAGTTATTCAGCTACGTTATTTTCAGGAAATGAGTTATCAAGAAATTGCTGAGCAATTAAATGAGCCTTTAAGCAACGTTAAAATAAAATTACTTCGCGCTAAAAAACTTTTGGCAGAAATCATTGTAAACAAAAAATAGTAATTTTTTTTGTTACAATTTGTATAGAAAATCCCCTATTTTAAGGGTTTTTCACTTTTCTATTCAAAAAATAATTCCAAAAGATATACTTTTCTGATCTTTCTGTCGTTATATAATAAAATCCCCTCGCGTATGTAACATAGATACTTAACTTTTAAACCATTGAATTATGTCAAACGTTAGTATTTATGAAAAAAATTGGACCGATTTAGTTTTTGAAGACAAAAACAAAGCGTATGGTGCGTATCAATTACGCCAAGAAAACCCTCGAACTTCATTGTTAGCATTTATTATTGGCATTGTATTTATTTTCTCATTAATTGGTTTTTGGTTGTTGCTTTCTTCTTTTGGGGAGAAGCCTGCGGTACTATCTTTCGAAAATGAGGAAACCATTATTACGCTTTCAGATTTTAATCTACCTAAAAATGAAGAACCTGAAAAAGAAAAAGCAATTGCTCCTTTAAAAAAAGAAGAAACAAAAAAGGATATCGAAAAAAAAGATTTAAAAAATGTAACTCTAGTAAAACCAGAGGATAATCTGGATGTAATAAAAACAAACAAAGAGTTAAAAGAAAATCCAAGTGATACTAATGCAAATGCAACAAGCACTACTGGATTAACGTTAACAACTTCTGGAAGCACTACTGGAACGTCAACAATTTCAAACAATAATGGCCGTGATGAAAATAAAACCATCACAACAAACCTATTAGACAGATTACCCGAATATCCGGGTGGCATTAAAAAATTCTATGAATATGTTGGCAATTCTATTGAAAAGTCTGAAATCGAAAACAGTTCAAGTTCCGTTAGTGTAATTATGGCTTTTGTAATTGAAAAAGATGGTTCTATGACTGATATCCGAGTTTTGAGAAGTTCCGATAAAGCATTAGAAAAAGAAGCAATCAGAGTCTTACGAGCAATAAAAATAAAATGGTCTCCAGGATATTTGGATGGTGAAAAAGTGAGAACACTATATACACTTCCTATTAAAGTAGCTTTCTAAAAAATAAATTAACCACTTTTTTTGCCCAAAACCTGACTTGTAAATTGTAACTCGTCAGGTTTATTATTTTTGATAAATAGTGTAAAACTTTTATGAATAATGGGGTTTTATTTCGGGTAATAATTGGTATTATTGTATACTTTAATTGATTATGAAGTTTAGCTTGTTATCCATTTTTTTATCTACATTATGTTACTTTTCCAGCCCAAAAACTGGATCAAGTAGAAATGGCTTTTCAAACTCCAAAACCGAAGATAGTTTGTTTATCAAATCTGCTTTTCCATTGAAAATGGGAAAGGTGTCTGATATCTACATCACTGAAAAAAGATTTAAGATTGATTCGTTTTATAATAAATTTATTAATTCGCCTTATTACAGTGGTGGTTTTATTGTTGTTAAAAATGGACGTGTGCTTTATGAAGATTATAGAGGATATGCAAATACAAAAACAAAAGAAAAAATAACAGCTTCTACTCCTATTCACTTAGCTTCAGTAAGTAAAGTTTTGACATCTACGGCAATTTTAAGATTGGTTCAGCAAGACAACATTATGCTGGATCAAAAAGTAACCGATTGGCTTCCCAGTTTTCCGTATAAAAACACAACGATCCGAACATTACTTAATCATAGAAGCGGTTTGCAACATTATGCCAACTTTTCGGGATTAATGAAAAAAAGATGGGATCGACGTAAAATACTGAGTAATCAAGATGTTTTAAATTTATTAGTGCAAAACAAATTCCGTTTAGTGACTCCAAATGATACTCATTTTGATTATTGCAATACCAACTATATAATTTTAGCGTTAATCATAGAAAAAGCAACAGGTCTAAACTACCGAAGAGCCATGCAAGAATTGGTTTTCAAACCTTTGGGAATGACTAATACGTATGTTTTTAATTATGCTACCGACAGAGAAACAGCATCTAAATCATATAGGGGAAATACCATTTTTCCTTGGGATCAGTTTGATAATTTATATGGTGACAAAAATATTTATTCCACTCCGAGAGATATAGTAAAATTTGATTTAGGAACTTATTCACCTGATTTCATAAATCCAGAACTTATGCAAGAAGCCTATTTTGGCTATAGTTCAGGCAAGGTGAAAAAACCCATTAAAGATTATGGATTGGGAATGCGCATGCGTTTTTTACCACCCAACGGAGAAAAAATGATGTACCACAATGGTTGGTGGCACGGCAATAATACGTCCTTCGTTCCGGTTAGAAAAGATACGGTAACAGTAGTGTGTTTGGGAAATAAATATTCCAACCGACCTTATGCTACTTTGAGTATGGTAAGTAGTGTTTTTTATAAAAAGAAAACCGAAATAGAAAAACCACTTCCTCCTGAAACCGAATGTCAAGAATAATTATTCGGTTACTAAGTAAATTCCGTCGTCTTTAATTTCGATTCGTTTTTCTTTGTAAAGCGCTCCAATTGCTTTTTTAAATGTTTTTTTACTCATCTTTAAAACGGTTTTAATGTCTTCTGGATCGCTGTTGTCATTTAATCGAAGAAAACCTCTACTGGCTCTAAGCTCATCAAGTATTTTTTCTGCATTTGGCTCAACATTTCGGTAACCAAATTTATGTAGCGTAACATCTATCTTATTATCAGGGCGAATGGCTTTGATATAGCCCGTCATTCTATCGCCAGTTCGGATTTCATCATAGACTTGGTCTTTGTATAGCAATCCTTTATGAATGTCGTTGATGATAACATTAATTCCCACTTCGGTAATGTGTGAAATGATTAAATCTACTTCATCGCCAACAGCTACAGTAAGTTCATCATTTTTCAAAAACTGATTGGTTTTGCTGGAAGCCATCAATCTATTTGTTTTTTCATCCATATAGGCAAAAACCAAATAGCGTTTTCCTTTTTCCATTGGTCTCGCTTGTTCTTTGAACGGAACAAACAAATCTTTTTCTAAACCCCAATCTAAAAAAGCACCAAATTGATTGACATAATTCACTCGAAGTAACCCAAATTCATCCATCAAAATATAAGGTTCCAAGGTGGTTGCCACAGGTCGTTCTTCATGGTCAAGATAAACAAATACGATTAGTTCATCGCCTACATTGTATTCCTTTGGAACATACTTTAACGGAAGCAATACATCATCCTTGCCATCGGTTAAAAAAAGTCCAACTTTAGTTTCGCGAGCTATCTTGAGTGTATTATAATATCCTATTTCCATCTTGAATACTTGTCAATTTTGAACGGCAAAGATAAGAAAATAAGAAGCTTGAAATTGCATTTAAAAATATGTAGTTTTGTAAATGTAACAAAACCCATCCATTCTCTACTAACTCGGCTATGAGTGACAACTTAGAACAAATATTTGTAAAACAATTAAAGGACAATCAGAACATTATCCACAAGATATGTCGGTTGTATACCAATGATGAAGATGCACATAAAGATTTGTTTCAAGAAATTACCATTCAATTATGGAAAGCATTCCCGAAATTTAGAGGAGATTCTAAATTCTCTACATGGGCCTATCGCGTGGCATTAAATACCGCGATTACGCTTTACAGAAAAAGTACCCGAAGTGTTGCTACAACAAGCTATGAAGGACAAAAACATTTTTTACCTCAAGACGAATACAACTTTGAAGAAGAGGAACAAATTAAGTTAATGTATCAAGCAGTACAGCAGTTAAACGACATTGAAAAAGCGCTTGTGTTCTTGTATTTAGAAGATAAGGATTATACTGAAATATCCGAAACATTAGGTATAAGCGAAGTAAATGCCCGTGTGAAAATGAATAGAATAAAAGGGAAATTAAAAAAAATATTAAATCCTTAAGGATTATGGAAGAGTTGGATTTATTAAAAAAAGCGTGGCAAAAAGACACCTACAAAAACGAACAAATTTCGGAAGTAGAAATCTATAAAATGCTACATACTAAATCATCATCAATTGTAAAATGGATTTTGATTATTAGTATCATTGAGTTGTTATTCTGGACAGCCATAAGTGTTTGCTATAATGTTGATGATTATATGAAAAAACAGCACGCTGAAAATACGATTGTTTATTTAAAAGCATTGACCCTTTTTAATTATGCTGTAATTTTTTGTTTTATCTATTGTTTTTATAAAAACTACATTAAGATTTCAACTACATCTTCTACCAAACAATTAATGCAAGACATCTTAAAAACTCGAAAAATAGTTCAATATTATGTCTGGTATAATTTAACTATGATTGTATTGAGCCTTATTGCAGGCTTTGCCATTGCTTTTGTTTATAATCCAAAAATGGCATTATTAAAAGATAAAATATCGCATGAAAGCAATTACCATACTTTGCTAATTACACTTGGAGTTATGGTACTAACTTGCGTTATCGTTGTGGGTTTATTTTGGCTATTCTATCGGATATTATATGGTATTTTACTGAGGAAATTAAATACAAATTACAAAGAATTAAAGAAAATTGATTTATAAAAATATGAAAAAAATAATTCTATTAATTGCTATCTCGCTAAGCAATTTAATCACAGCACAAAACAATTCAAAATCATTACTTTGGAAAATTTCGGGTAATGGACTTTCGGAACCTTCTTATATATATGGAACTATTCATATATCATGTGATGCAACATTGCCTCAAAAGGTAAAAACAGCATTAGATAAAACCAACCAGCTTTGCCTTGAACTTGACATGGATGATCCGAATATGCAAACAGAAATGATGTCTCAAGTAATGATGAAAGATGGCATAACAATGAAAAAATTAGCGTCAGAGGAAGATTATAAAACAGTGGATGCATTTATAACTTCCAACCTTGGTTTTTCTGCCGAAATGATAAATACTGTGAAACCATTTATGATTTCAGCTATGCTGTATCCGAAAATGCTCGATTGTGAAATGCAATCGGTTGAAACCGAATTAATGAAAATAGCCTCCGATCAAAAAGAAGAAGTTATTGGTTTAGAAACCGTTACATTTCAATTGGATGTTTTTGATCAAGTTCCATATCAAGTGCAAATGAACGAATTAATCAAAACGGCAAAAAGTGATTTGAAACGTGACAAAGCAGAAATTAATGAAATGCTTAGCGTCTATAAATCCGAAGATATTGAAGCGATTATTAATTTCTCTAAAAAATCTGACAATGTAATTACATCAAAATTTGGTGAGATTATGCTCGATAATAGAAACCGTAATTGGATTGCGAAAATTGAAGCAATTGCCAAAAACAAACCTACATTTTTTGGTGTAGGCGCTGCGCATCTGGGTGGTGAAATGGGAATAATAAATTTATTATCTAAAGCTGGATATAAAGTTGAGCCAATAGTAAAATAAATAATTCGCTATTGAGAAATTATCTACTTAATTTCTCTTTGCCTGTGTCTTTTTTAGCCACATTCCATTCACGAAGTTTATGCAATCGTTCTTGCTCTTCAATTTCTTCGGCTGGAATTACTTTTAAAAACGAAGGATGTTGTTCAATGGCGTATTCTACTTTTTCGACAATTTGCTCAATCGATTCGTTTTCATAATCAATTACCAAAGGTTCTTTGATGATAAAAGATTGTAGAATGTTTTTCTTTTTCATGCGCAGTCCTTTTTTGTCAAAAGAACGACGAAATCCGTCAATTACAATAGGCACAACCATTGGTTTGTATTGTTTGATAATATGTGCAGTACCTTTTCGGACGGGTTTAAACGACTTTGTAGTTCCTTGTGGAAACGTAATTACCCAGCCATCTTCTAATGCAATTCTAATATTTTCTGTGTCATTTGGATTCACTTCACGTTTTTCATCTACATCTTTTCCACCGGCACGCCAAGTTCTTTCTACCGAAATAGAACCCACATAAGCTAAAATCCTAGGCAACAATCCCGATTTCATTGTTTCACTTGCAGCAACATAATAAATATTCATTTTCGGCTGCCACAAATAACCCACGTTTTTAATGCTATCATGTCGTCCTGATAGACTGGCGTTAAATACATGAAACATCGCAACTACATCTGCAAAATAGGTTTGATGATTGGAAATAAAAAGTACATTTTTATCTGGTAAAGACGCTATAATTTCTGAGCCTTCTATATGTAATTCGTTAAATCCTCTGTATCTTCGATGTGTTACAATGCCAAAAATACGAATCAACCATTTTTTGATAAAGAGTATATGACCAAAAGGATTTCTTTTTAATAAACCCATAATTAAAATTTAATATTTCATTGTTTTCGGGTGTCAAATCTACAAAAACTTATACTTATAAAACCATTTTTATAGCATCTTTCAATTCGCTCAAAATCATCGCTGTGGCTCCCCAAATAAAATGGTCGTTCACTTGAAAACCAGGTACATCAATGCTACCAGCATATGAA
Source organism: Flavobacterium sp. (assembly GCF_044369455.1). Taxonomy (GTDB): domain Bacteria; phylum Bacteroidota; class Bacteroidia; order Flavobacteriales; family Flavobacteriaceae; genus Flavobacterium. The sequence goes on from NZ_JBIPLW010000006.1 coordinate 98,438, forward strand.
GTTTTCATTGTTTTGGATTTCAATATTTTATCATCTAAAAAATCCACTAAAGGAAACTCAACCATTCCAGCTACTTCATCTACTTGTAAAGTAAATTTCAATTCATTAGTGCTATAACCCATAAAAGGATACACCATAAAATTACTTGGAGGTATATACACTTCAGTAAATGATCTAACTACATTAATTAAATTAGAAGCTATACCAATTTCTTCATGTGTTTCTCTTAATGCTGTGTGTTGTAAATCAATATCATCATTTTCTACTTTACCACCCGGAAATGCAATTTGAGACGAATGCACACCGTTGTAGCTAGTTCGTAGGATTAGTGCTAAATGCGTTTGATAATTTTTTGGATAAAATAGCATCATTACTGCCGCTTTTTTTGGGGAAACTATAGCAAAGTCGGTATTCTTTAATAATTCAGCCCTGTTGGGCGGAACCATTTTCGAATGTGCATTCGTTGCTGGAAGCTCAACATTTAGTATTTTTGGAGTATATTTTAGAAACTCATTGAAGTCCATGAAGAAAGTTTAAAATATAAAGTTACCTCAAAAATCATAGTTTTCAAATTTTAAGCACATTAAAATGTACAGCAAGGAAGAAGCGTTACTGATAAAAAAAGAATTTTGGACCGCATTTGCTTCGGCTTATCCTAGAAAATGGTTGTTGTATGACACTAAGATAAAAGACGTTACGTTCAAATTTTACATCGACAATAAAAAAGCGCAAGTATTCTTAGATATTGAACCAAAAGAAGAAGAAAAACGTAAAATTTATTTTGAAAAAATAGAATCTCTAAAAAATATTCTGATTGAAGAGTATCTTCCCGAAGCTATTTTGGAGCGCAATTTTTATCTCGAAAGCGGTAAAATTATAAGCCGAATATGGATAGAAAAATTAGATGTTAGCTTGAACAATAAAAAGTATTGGCCTGAGATTTTCGACTTTTTTCACAAAACAATGTCTCAGTTTGAAGTGTTTTTTTATGAATATGAAGACTATATTAAAAATTTAGAAATCAATACTTAACGTAATATTACCTCTTTTATTACTTCTTTTCGAATTTCATCATTTATCATTTTGATAATCTTCTGTTTACCATAACTCAATTCTTCCCGTACAACTGCCGAAGTCAAATAAACATAAAGTGTTGTTCCTTTTAAAACAACTTCTTTTGTGTAACGATTCACGCCATTGCCCATCAACGTTTTCCATGCTGCAGCAACATCGATTTTATCCATGCCTTCTTGGAGCTTGTTTTTTTCAATAAACTCTTTTAAAACATCTCCAATAGAACCTTCGTTGCTAACTCGTCTGGCCATTTATACTAACTATTATCTGTATTATTTGAATGAGAATGGTTTGAATTTTTTATACGTATATTCTAAATTTCCTTTGTTTTTTAACACTAGAATGGAATCTTCAATAGCAATAATTTCTTCTTTCCATTTACCGTATTTCGTAGTGTATTCAATGAAAAAAGCATTATCCTTTTCTATAACTTTTATGAGTTCTTTGAAACCATTTGTTTTGAATTTACCGTCAAACTGAGGCATTACTTTTTGACGAAAACCATTATTATTTTTAATTTCAAAAAAGTCTACTGTCTCATTGATTTTGTAATCTTTAGTGCTACCATCAGCTAAAGTCACCTGTTTGATTTCCCAATAGCCATTCAGCTTTTTAAGATCTTCTTTTTTAACGCTAGTATGACAAGAAATCAATAAAAGAACAAAACACAACACCCTTATTTTTTTCATTTTAAATTCTGTGTTTGTCTATTTTTTGTTAAGCAATCGAATTGTTCCATAAACAAATAGAATGAAAGAAATGAGTCGCAAACCCATAAAAATATTAGGTAATGGCTTTTGAATAAAATAGCTTATTGCAGCTATAATTAAACTTATTAAGATTAATTTTATTGGGGATGCTTCTCTAAAAAAGGATAAAACTTTAGTCATATTATTTTATTTAAAAAACGAATCTACAAATTCAAATTTATTAAAAACTTGTAAATCTTCAATTTTTTCTCCAACTCCAATATATTTAACTGGAATTTGAAACTGATCTGATATTCCAATGACAACGCCACCTTTTGCGGTTCCATCAAGTTTAGTAACTGCCAACGAAGTTACTTCTGTAGCAGCTGTAAATTGTTTAGCCTGTTCAAAAGCATTTTGACCTGTTGAGCCATCCAAAACCAACATAACATCGTTAGGTGCCTCTTCTACTACTTTTTGCATGACACGTTTTACTTTGGTCAATTCGTTCATCAAATTCACTTTGTTATGCAAACGACCCGCAGTATCAATAATTACGACATCTGCATTTTGAGTAACTGCGCTTTGTAACGTGTCAAATGCTACCGAAGCAGGATCGCTACCCATTTGTTGTTTGACTAAAGGAACACCTACTCTATCAGCCCAAATTTGCAATTGATCAATTGCTGCCGCACGAAAAGTATCAGCAGCGCCCAATACAACCTTATAACCAGCTTTTTTAAATTGATTGGCTAATTTTCCTATCGTAGTCGTTTTACCGACACCATTGACACCTACGACCATTATTACGTATGGCTTTTTGTTTTCTGGAATTGTAAATTCGGTTTCTTCGCCTGACTTGGTTTCAGAAAGTAATCCCGCAATTTCTTCTCTAAGAATTCTATTAAGTTCTTCGGTTCCCAAATACTTATCTTGGGCAACTCTTTCCTCAATTCTTTGAATAATTTTCAAAGTAGTGTTAACACCTACATCAGATGAAACCAAAACTTCTTCTAGATTGTCTAATACTTCGTCATCAACTTTAGATTTACCAGCTACTGCTTTAGTGAGTTTAGATAAAAATGAAGTACTTGATTTTTCAAGTCCTTTGTCTAAGGTTTGTTTTGCCTCTTCGCTTAGGCTCGAGTCCTTCTTTTCGGAGGAGAATATTCTTTTGAAAAAACTCATTTGTTTGGGTTTGGAGATTCAAAAATTTACGGACTGCCTTTCAATTTCTTACAGGCGGAACAAATATAAAAATAAAAAAGCTACTTCCGAATGAAAGTAGCTTAGATATATAGAGTTCTGTGAATTATTTCTTTTGAAGGAAACTATCTACCTCTTCTGGTGTCATAATGCTTTCAACAAAAGTATAGGCACCTGATTTCGGTGACTTAACCATTTTAATAGCTTTGGTTAATCTCTTTGAAGCTGTTTGTAATGTTGCAACGGTTTTCTTTGCCATGGTTTTATATCTTTAAGTCCTTAACGGATATTTGATTATTTGAAATTTTTTTAAAAATAAAAATTCCTAATTATTTAATTTCTTTGTGAACAGTCATTCTCTTCAAAATTGGATTAAATTTTTTAATCTCTAATCTATCTGGAGTATTTTTTTTATTTTTATTTGTAATGTAACGAGAAGTTCCTGGAAGACCAGTGCCTTTGTGCTCAGTACACTCTAAAATAACTTGTATTCTATTACCTTTCTTTGCCATCTTGCTTTATTTTTTACGGTTTGGAATTATTTGATAAATCCGTTCGCTTTTGCATCTTTCAATACTGAAGCCAAACCTTTTTTATTAATTGTTTTAATTGTAGACGCAGCTACTCTAAGAGTAATCCATCTGTCTTCTTCAGCAAGATAGAAACGTTTTTTAACTAAGTTAACAGAAAATTTTCGCTTAGTTTTGTTCATAGCGTGAGAAACATTATTTCCTACCATCGCTCTTTTACCTGTAAGGTCACAAACTCTTGACATTATACTTATCTTTTATCGTTATTCAATTCGAGGGTGCAAACTTAAGGAAAATAAATCATTGTAACAAAAAAATATTCGCAGATTTTTTGTTTTTTTTTATTTGTTTTTTATTGGTAGAAAAGAATGATTTTTTTGAACAAGTTTATTAACATTCAAATCTTAGCTAAAAGTATTTTTCAAAATTTCTTTCTGCAATAGTTCCATTGCTTTATTTGCTGTTCTATCGATCACTTTTTCACGAGGTTGGCCAAAATTAAATTCTTGAATTATAACATCATTTGGAGTTGCCAAAGCGATAAATACAGTCCCAACCTCAGTATCTGAGTCTCCCTTATTTGGTCCAGCATTTCCCGTTGTTGCAATTGCGTAATCCGTTTTCATTAGTTTTTGAATTCCCAAAGCCATTTCCTCCGCAACTTCAGCACTCACCACTGAAAATTTTTCAATGGTTTGTGCCTCAACTCCAAGCACTGAAATCTTAGTATCGGTAGCATAACTTACTACACTTCCTCTAAAATAATTGGAAGCACCCGTAACTGAAGTTAACATCTGAGCTATTTTTCCGCCTGTACAACTTTCGGCAGTGGCAATTGTTTTTCCTGCTTTTTGCAATAACCTCCCGATGACTACCTCAATTGTTTCGTCTTCATCAAAACCAACAATAATATCTCCTAATATTTTGGTCAATGATTGTACATTTTCTTGAATCGCTTTTTTAAGAACTTCTTCGTTTTCTCCACGAGCTGTTAGTCGCAAACGCACTCTTCCCGGGCTTGGTAGATAGGCTAATTTTATAAAGTCTGGAAGTTGATTTTCCCAATCTTCTATTCGCTCTGCAACCATGCTTTCTCCTTGTCCATAGGTTAGAATTGTCTTGTGAACTATGTAGGGTCTTTTGAATTCGGAAACAATTTTAGGAATTAAAGCTTCATTTACAATACCTTTCATTTCGTAAGGAACGCCAGGCATCGAGACAAAAATTGTCTTCCCTTTTTGCATCCACATTCCAGCTGCCGTTCCGTAGTTATTTTTTAAAACTTGTGCTTTTGAAGGCAATAACGCTTGGTCTTTATTTACTTGGGTTGGAGTAAAATTTAACTTAGCAAATAAAGCAACGATATGATCTTCTACTTCTTGATTTCTCAAATAGACATCCTCAAAATAATCACAAAACGTTTTCTTGGTTATATCATCTTTTGTTGGTCCTAAACCTCCCGTAATGATAACCAAATCGACTTTGTCTTGCAAGGAAGCAAACGTATCTAAAATGTGATTTTTATCATCAGAAATAGAAAGCATTTCATGGGTTTGAACACCAATTTTATCCAATGCTTTGGCTATGTAACCTGAATTAGTATCAACGATTTGCCCGATTAGAATTTCGTCGCCAATGGTTACTATGGTTGCTTTCATGAAGTAATATTATTTGTTTACAGAAAGAAAATGGCCAACTAATTAGCCACGATTACCTCTTAATGAAAACATTACGTTAGGGATATTCGGTGAATGCTTTACTTTTTCTGTGAATCCTCGAAGAAATTATAACTAAAAGCGGGAACTACCATTACAGATTGCTCCAGAACCATTCGTTACAATGTTTTACAAATCGAAATCTTTCTTTATTTCTTTTATAGCTTTGTCAATTTGACTTTGAACGCTTGCAAAAGTATCCACAATTTCTTTCCGCTTTCCTTCTGCTTTTGTCCAAGCTTCTACTTCGAGAATTTCTTGATGCGCCACGGTCATTCCCAGTAAATCTAGACTTGGTTTTATTTTGTGAGCATAAGCATATGCTAGTTTATGATCTTTTGTCTTGATACCTAAATCTATTTGTTTCACATCTTCAGGAAGTTCCGTCACAAAAAGTGTGATAATTTGCATTACGAACTCAGGATCATTGTCTGAAAGTGCGTAAACTTTTGCTAAGTTGTAGTTTATTGCCATTATTTTATGTGTAATCTTAATACTTTTTTATCTTCTATAAATCCTTCTAAAACATCATTCGGACTCACCTTGGCAACGCCTTCGGGAGTTCCTGTAAAAATGACATCTCCTTTTTTTAAGGTGAAATATTGCGAAACATAGGAAACTATTTCATCTATTTTCCACAACATGCGACTTGTATTCCCTTTTTGAACAGTTGTACCATTATTCTTTAATTCAAAAGTAATATTTTCTGTTGAACTAAAATTATTTTTCGGAAGAAAGTCACCAATAATCGCTGAACCGTCAAATGCTTTCGCTTTTTCCCATGGCAATCCCTTTTCTTTCAGTTTATTTTGAACATCTCTTGCGGTAAAATCTATTCCTAATCCTATTTCGTCATAATACTTGTGCGCAAATTTGGCATCAATATATTTTCCAACTTTGTTTATTTTAACCAAAATCTCAATTTCATAATGAATTTCATTACTGAATTCAGGTATCACAAAAGGTGTTTTCTTAGGTAAAATTGCCGTATCTGGTTTTAAGAAAATTACAGGTTCATCCGGTCGCTCATTATTAAGCTCCGCAATGTGATTCACGTAATTTCTTCCGATGCAGATGATCTTCATTTTTAAGGTGTTCAGTATTCAGTTTTTAGTGATCAGTCTGTTTACTAAACACAAATTACTGCAAACTATTTTGTATTCAATTTTCTTAATTTGATTCCAGTTAAAACTTTCTTGGTGTATAATGGAAAATCAGCATTTTGTATCCAGCCAAAATATCCAGGTTCTTTATCAAAAACTTCATCAACCAAAGCGCCTTTGTGTTTACCGAAAGTAAAGATTTCCTTTTCCTCTGGATTTAATGCTATAAATCCTGCAAAATCGACTGCTTTTTTTCGGGTAGTAAATTCAGAAAGTGATTTCATATCGTTATCTAAATCTTCGTAACGGTCTAATTGTGCTTTTAAAATTTCGTAAGTTGCCATGGTATCTGCTTCGGCACTGTGCGCATTTTCCAGACTTTCATTACAATAAAACTTATAGGCGGCGCTTAATGTTCTTTCTTCCTTTTTGTGAAAGATGGTTTGCACATCTACCGACACCCTATTTTTCATATCAAAATCGACTTCAGCACGCAATAATTCCTCGGCTAGCAATGGAATGTCAAATCGATCCGAATTAAATCCAGCCAAATCAGAGTCTTTAATCATGTTGTGAATTTGTCCTGAAAGCGCTGCAAATGTTGGTTCATTGGCCACTTTTTCATTCGTGATTCCGTGAACAGCTGTGGCAAATGCTGGAATTGGAATGGTAGGATTCACCAACCACGTTTTGCTTTCTTTATTTCCGTTTGGAAATACTTTAAATATAGAGATTTCGACAATTCTATCTTTGGCAACATCAATACCTGTAGTTTCCAAATCAAAAAAGCAAATGGGTCTGTTTAATTTTAATTCCATTACATATAGTTAGTCAGCAAATATAAAATATTGAAGTTAACGTTGGTCGATTACTTTATTTTTTTTATCTAAAAACGATTTATTCTAAAGGATTGAAAAACAATATATTTCGTAAAAAATTTATTTATAATTCCCGAATTGACTGATAATTATATCCATTTTTTTATTTAAATCATCAAAAAAGTTGTTCGGAGTTCTAAAATAGATTTCTAAATCGTTTGCATCGATTTGATTTTTTGATTCCGATTCACCGTTTGTGCTTTGCATTTCTTCTAATAAAAAATCAGTAGAAACCGCAAGTGCCTTAGCCAGATTTTTTAAAAACTCATGTCTGATGCTTTTTCCTTGTTCCCAATTCCCAATAGTAACTTGACTCACTCCTACTAGATAGGCTAATTCTTCTTGAGACAATCTTTTTTTCTCTCTGAGATAACGAATTTTGGTTCCTGTAGTCATATGTAGAAACTATTAGATGTTTTTTATTACATCCTAATAACGTGACAATTACAACTTTATTGTGTTATAAGTCTTGTTATTATATTTATTGTTGTCTACTAAAAATAATAAAAGAACTATTTTAAAATTTATAAGTTTACTTTTAGGAATAATCTTATTCTTAAAGCAACTTTACAGTATCTAAAAAAGAAAAAAATATGAACAGCTTTACGTAACCTTAATTTATTTCATCATGGAACCAATTGCAAAACGTAAAGTAACTTCAAAATTTAATTCGGTATTAGCTTATTTATTGTTTTTACCTATGATTTCAAATGCTCAATCCGATTTAACTGCAATAGTTAAAGGAAGTGAAATCTTAGTAGGTGGATTGATAACCATTTTTGCTTCCTCTAAGAAAAATCCAAATAGCCCAACTGTGGAAAGTGTTTGTGTCAAAAATAAAATGAACGACAAAATAAAGCTTATCATTACTAAACAATCAGATGATGGTGATGAAATAAAAAAAGAACTCGTTATTCAAAAAGACAGTAAAGAATGTTTTTTCGATTTGCCAAAAGGCGTCTATACGTATGAAATCATTTTATCAAATGAAGAAATATATAAGAAAGGAGAATACCGGTTTAAAGATAAAACAGTTATTTCTTTAAAAGAAGATGTAACCAAAGAAAGTGAAACAAAAACCCCGATTCAATAATCGGGGTTAAGTTTTAATAACTAAAACATACTATTGCTTTACAATCTTAATAGTTTCCATTATACCTTCATTAGTAATTTTTAGAAAATAATTTCCTTTTGATAAATTTGCATCCATTTGGATAGTAGAATTATTACTTTCTATTGCAAAATCTGAAAGTTTTCTGCCGCTGATGTCGTAGAGTTCGATAGTGGAATTTTGAAGATTTATCGCTTTGCTTTCTATTGTAATGGATTGTGAGAATGGATTTGGGAAGACTGAAAAGGATTTGTTTTCGAAGTAGGAATTAGACAAATTAGAATATTCAAAACGTGCCAAAGCACCAATATTGAAATCAATAGAACCTGCGCACAAAAATTTTCCATCATTTTGAATTATAAAACTTGAACCATAATCATTTGTGGAATTGAAATCGACAGTCACAAATCCATTCGTATTAAATGTAGTATCGATTGAACCGTTCTCATTAAATCGTATTAATAAAAAATTAGCATGAGTTAATTCAATATTTGGTGTTCCACCAAAACATACTATTTTACCATCATTTTGCAATTTTAAATCAAAAACTCTATCATAAGTATTGGTTCCATCCTTACTAGTTATAACTTTACCATTAATTCCAAAACTATTATCATAATTACCATTCTCTAAAAGTTTAACTAATGGTATATTTATGTAATTACTACCTCCAACTGTATACCCATGATATCCAGATGCAATAATTTTATTATCCGCAGTTAATTGCATATTAGATATTTCATCCTTGTCTCCAAAATCAACCACTTTTACTCCATTATTCCCAAAACTTGTATCTATAGTTCCATTTTGATTTAAGCAAATAAATCCAAAATTAGCATATCCTTCTAACGATTCGTTAACGTCAGTAAAAACACCCAAAATTACTTTTCCTATAGTATTTACCCTAATAGAAACAACGGAATCGCTTGACATTCCACTTGAAAAAGGGATTGTATTTGTTCCAAAATTAAAGGTTAATTTACCGTTAATACCAAAAGAATTGTCTAACACACCATTTGACAAATATCTAACAATAGCTGCATCATTGCCATTTTGACCAACATAACCACCGATTAATAGAGCACCATCATTCTGAATTTCTATAGTATTAGACCAATCTCCATTAATAGCTCCGAAATCTGTCACAGCATAACCATTTACTCCAAATGAGGTGTCAAGGGTTCCATCACTATTATATCTTGTTGTTGCAAAATTATGACCTCCATTTCCTAAATTAAATAAACTCCCAGTAATAATTATCTTATCATTACTTAGTATCTTAATCATATTAAATCCACCAACTTGAGTATATAAAATTGAATTTACAAAACCATTAATTCCAAAAGAAGTATCAATACTCCCATCGATATTAAATCTTGTCAAACGTATATTACCCGAGGTAGAATAATTGGAAAGATAACAAGAAACTATTTTCCCATCACTTTGTAATTGAATTACCTGACCACTTGTAATTGAGGAGTTAACAACTTTTCCTCCAGTTCCAAAAGTTGGATCTAATACAACTGTTTGTGAAAAACAAATCTGTAGCAATAAAATAAAAATAACGGTAAAAAGTAAATTGTGTTTCATAACAGAAAATTTTTACAAAGCAAAAAAAAAAAAAAATACCTGACAAAATAAATTGCAGGTATTTTTTTGAATTATTTTTATTCTAAATCTAATACTCTCTATTCACATCAAATGCTTCCAGATAATCGGCTACGCGTTTTACAAAGCTTCCTCCTAATGCACCATCAACCACTCTGTGATCATACGAGTGCGACAAAAACATTTTTTGACGAATACCAATAAAGTCACCATCGGGAGTTTCAATAACTGCGGGTACTTTTCGAATCGCACCAAGTGCTAGAATCCCAACTTGCGGCTGATTGATGATTGGTGTTCCGAATACAGAACCAAATGTTCCAACGTTTGTAACTGTATACGTTCCGCCTTGGGTATCATCTGGTTTTAGCTTTCCGGCTTTTGCACGGTTTCCTAGATCGTTTACCGCTTTGGCCATTCCAACCAAATTTAGCTGGTCCGCATTTTTTATTACAGGAACAATTAGGTTTCCGTTGGGTAAAGCCGCTGCCATTCCAAGGTTAATATTTTTGCGTTTAATAATAAAGTCACCATCAACCGAAATATTTATACCTGGGAAATCTTTAATTGCTTTGGCTACAGCTTCCATAAATATTGGTGTAAACGTTAGTTTTTCACCTTCTCGCTTTTCAAAAGCTACCTTAACACGATCTCTCCATTTGACAATATTGGTAACATCAACTTCAATAAATGATTGTACGTGTGCGGATGTTTGTACCGAAGCGACCATATACCCTGAAATCAGTTTACGCATACGGTCCATTTCAATAATCTCGTCACCACCGTTTACCGAAACAGGAACAGCTTGAGTAGATGGAGTTACTGAAGCAACTGCTTGTTGAGCAGCAACTGGAGCAGCAACATCTGGTTGACTTCCCCTGTTATTTATATAATTTAAAATATCTTCTTTAGTAACTCTTCCGTCTTTTCCTGAACCAGTGATTGTTTCCAATTCCCCTAGAGAAATTCCTTCTGCAGTGGCAATATTTTTAACTAAAGGCGAATAGAATCTATCGGATGATTTGATTTCCGACTTCTCGGAAATAAAAGCGGCTGGAGCTACCGTAGCTTGGGCAGTTTCTACTGTTTTAGTAATTTCAGTTACAGCAGGCATGTCTCCCGAAACTTCGGAAGCGCTTGATGGGACAGCACTACTTTCAACTGACGGACTTCCTGCCGAAGCTTCGGCATTCGTTTCAATAATAGCAATCGTTTGACCCACTTTGACCACATCGTTCACCTGAAATAAAATCTCAGATAAAACTCCGGAAACTTCACTTGGCACTTCACTATCAACCTTGTCGGTAGCGATTTCTAAAACAGCTTCATCGGCATCTATTTTTTCACCTACTTTTTTAAGCCAATTTGTAATCGTTGCTTCCGCTACGCTTTCACCCATTTTAGGTAATTTCAATTCAAACTTTGCCATATGTATATACTAAAGTTGTGTTTTTCAATTCGTCTGCAAAATTAATAAAAGAAAAAGCTATTAATGTGTTTTTCTAGAAATTAATTACTTCTCCTCTATCGTTACTGCTATTGCTCCCAATGATGAAATTGCTTTGCATTGGTAACAGTTTAAATGTAAACGACTTGTTTTTATTTGTCTCGAAAAAAGAAATTGCATCGGTAAAACTCAGATAGTTTGTATCTAGAATTACCTCTATATTTTCCTTCTTCGAAATCGATTGCGAAAATACTATTTTTCCATTTTCTAAAATGGTTCTTTCAATATTATTTTGAAGTTTACTCTCTAGTTTTTCTCTTACCCTTTCATTTTCAGAAATTAAGATATACTTACTTGGCGATTTTTTTACTGTGGTTTTGGCTTGAAAAAGTTTAACTATCGAAAAATAAAAAGCGCCAAATCTAGCCATCAAATTAAAAAACAGCGACCGTTTAAAATGTTTAGCATAAAAAAAATTCATGAACTCTCTGAAGTGTTTCATATAGGTAGCATCCTTAACAGTGCTTTCTCCTTTGTAATGTATGACAGTCGTTTCGTGGAAATAATAGTTGTGCTTTTGCAGTAACAACGCTCTGTATGACAAATCAATATCATCCGCATACATAAAACAGTTTTCGTCAAAACCACCAAGTTCATTATACAATTCACGTTTCATAACCATAAAGGCGCCAACAAGAATATCAACTTTTCCAGTTTGGTTTTCAGCTAAATGCTGGGCATAATATTTATTAAAAAGCGATGAATTCGGAAATAACTTGTACAACCCAAATATTTTTGTAAAAGCTATCCAAGGTGTCGGAATGCCGCGTTTGCTTTCAGGTAAAAAGTTTCCGGTTCCGTCAATGATTTTGGAGCCTACAATTCCTAAATCAGTTTGACTTTTGGCGAAAGCCAGCACTTTTTGAAATGTATCTTCTGCCACTACTGTGTCGGGATTTAGAATACAAATAAATTCGCCTTTGGCTTCTTTCACTCCGATATTGTTTCCTTTTGGGAAGCCCAAGTTTGCTGCGTTTTCCATGAGTTTGATGTTCGGAAAACGTTGCTTCATCATATCGCAACTATCATCGGAAGAATTATTATCAACAACAATAATTTCAGCATCGATGTTTTGAATGGCTTTTTGCACACTCAAAACACATAGCTCTAAAAAGTAGCGTACATTGTAATTAAGGATGATTATGGATAGTTGCATTTGACAAATATACTCTACTTTTGCAAAAAAATTGTTACCCGTGAATTACCTTTCTGTAGAAAATATATCAAAATCCTTTGGCGAAAGAACGTTGTTTGAAAACATTTCGTTCGGTATCAACAAAGACCAAAAAATTGCCTTCATAGCCAAAAATGGTTCGGGAAAAACCTGTATCATGAACATCATCAATGGCGAAGACGAACCCGATACCGGACAAGTGGTACTGCGAAAAGGGTTGAAAATGGCGTTTTTGTCACAAAAAAGCAATCTGCAGGATGAACTCACAATTGAGGAAAGTATTTTCGCTTCGGATAACGAAATTCTGCATGTGATTGAACGCTACGAAAAAGCGCTCGAAAACCTCAATCCCGAAACTTCGGAAGAGGAAAAATACCAATTGGCTTTTGATGAAATGGATCGCTACAATGCATGGGATTTTGAAACGCAGTTCAAGCAAATTTTATCAAAACTTAAACTCGACGATTTAAAACTGAAAGTAAAAAGTCTTTCTGGAGGTCAGAAAAAGCGTTTATCATTGGCAATAATTCTAATTAATCGACCCGATTTATTGATTTTGGACGAGCCAACAAACCATTTGGATTTAGAAATGATTGAATGGCTAGAAAGTTATTTTGCTAAAGAAAACATCACTTTATTCATGGTTACACACGACCGTTTCTTTTTGGAACGTGTATGTAACGAAATCATCGAACTCGACAACGGAAAACTGTACCAATACAAAGGCAATTACTCCTATTATTTGCAAAAAAAAGAAGAGCGCATTGCTATGGAAAACTCGACTATTGATAAAGCACAAAACCTTTTCGTAAAAGAATTGGCGTGGATGCGACGCCAACCCAAAGCAAGAACCACCAAATCAAAATCGAGGCAAGATGATTTTTACCAAATAAAAGCCGTTGCTGAAAGCCGCAGAAAAGAGAATGTCGTCGAGCTTGAAATCAATATGGAACGCATGGGAAGTAAAATTATTGAGCTACACAAAATCAATAAAAAATTTAAAGACAAAGTCATTCTTGACAATTTTACTTATGACTTTCAACGTGGTGAACGCATTGGTATTATTGGTAAAAACGGAACTGGAAAATCGACTTTTTTGAATATTTTGACCAAAACAATACTTCCTGAATCGGGCAAAGTAATTATTGGTGATACTATAAAAATTGGTTACTACACTCAAAGTGGTATCAATCCAAAACCGGGACAAAAAGTGATTGACATTATCAAAGAATATGGCGAATATATTCCGTTAACGAAAGGAAAAATTATTTCGGCTTCTCAATTATTGGAACGCTTTTTATTTGATGCAAAAAAACAATATGATTTTGTAGAAAAATTGAGTGGTGGCGAGTTAAAACGCTTGTATTTGTGTACGGTTTTAATACAAAATCCCAACTTTTTAATTCTGGATGAGCCAACGAATGACTTGGATATTGTGACTTTGAATGTATTGGAAAGTTTCCTATTGGATTATCCTGGATGTTTATTAGTTGTTTCACACGACCGCTATTTCATGGATAAGATTGTAGATCATTTATTCATTTTTAGAGGCGAAGGACAAATTGAAGATTTCCCCGGAAATTATTCTGATTTTAGAGCTTATGAAGATTCGGCTGAGCCAAAAGGATTATCTAATGTTTCAACCGAAAAAGTAAAATGGAAACAAAACAACACCGCTTCAACGGGTTTAAATTTTAATGAACAAAAAGAGTTCAACAAAATTGAACGCGAAATCAAGGATTTAGAATACGAGAAAAAACAAATAGAAAATTTATTTGCCGAAGGTAAAGTGGCTGATGCTGATATAACGGCAAAAGCCAAAGAATTGGAAGCTATCATCAAAAAAATGGAAGTGAAAGAAGAACGTTGGTTTGAACTTTCTTCAAAAATGGAAAGTTAAATTAAACATTAAGAAGTTAAGCAAGATAAGAATCATTAAGCTTAACTAAACTTAATGAAAAAACTTAATTCCTTAATGTTAAAAATAATAAAATCATATTTAAACTTCCTTTGGAACTCCAAAAACGAACACGGAGTACATTCGCCGTTTGTGTTTAATTTGGTGACCAAATGTTTTTATGACAAGAAGCAATATCCAGAATATACTATTTTAAAAAACTACCGGAATTCCCTTTTAAAAAATAAAAATACAATTGAAGTTACTGATTTTGGCGCAGGTTCCAAGGTTTTTAAAAGCAACAAAAGACAAATTGCTAAAATTGCCAAAACAGCTGGGATTTCTCCAAAACGAGCCGAATTATTATTCAGAATTACTAACTATTTTCAACCTTCAACCATTCTAGAAATCGGAACTTCATTAGGATTGGCGACAACAGCTTTATCACTCGGGAATAAAACGTCAAAAATAACTTCACTTGAAGGTTGCCCAAATACTCTTTATCAATGTCAATTGCAATTACAATCCAGAAGTTTCGGGACAATATTCAAAAATGTTGAATGCATAAATACTGAATTTTCAAGTTACCTTAAAAACTTCCAACTTCCAACTTCCAGCTTCCAGCTTATCTACTTTGACGGCAACCATTCCAAACAAGCTACTCTTGATTATTTCGAAATGTTATTGCCAACAATAACCAACGAAACTGTATGGATTTTTGATGATATTCATTGGTCAATCGAAATGGAAGAAGCTTGGGAAAAAATTCAACAGCACCCGAAAGTTACTGTAACTATCGATACTTTTCAATGGGGAATTGTTTTTTTTAGAGTGGAACAAAAGAAAGAACATTTTGTGATAAGAGTATAAATATTGTAACAAAGAACATCAAAATTATACTTATCTTTCGTTCAGAAATCTAAAATCATTAATCTTAAATACAATGCCAAAACCTTTAATAAACATATCAAACCTAAAACGTAATTTCCAACTTGGAGAAGAAACAATTTACGTTCTAAAAGGCATCGATTTACAAATCAACAAAGGCGAATATGTGGCACTCATGGGACCATCGGGCTCTGGAAAATCTACCTTAATGAATCTTTTGGGTTGTTTAGACACACCAACTTCTGGAAGTTATATATTGAACGGAAAAGACGTGAGTCAAATGCATGACGATGATTTAGCCGAAATTAGGAACAAAGAAATTGGTTTTGTGTTTCAAACTTTCAACTTGTTACCGAGAACAACTGCCTTAGATAATGTAGCGCTGCCTATGATTTATGCTGGATATTCTAAAACCGAAAGAAGTGAACGCGCTACAGAAGTATTGACCCAAGTAAACCTCGCCGACAGAATGGACCATCAACCCAATCAACTTTCGGGCGGACAACGCCAGCGTGTAGCCATTGCCAGAGCTTTAGTCAACAAGCCTTCCATCATTTTAGCCGATGAACCAACCGGAAACTTAGATAGTAAAACTTCTATCGAAATCATGAACCTTTTTAACGATATCCACAAAAATGGTAATACAGTAATCCTAGTAACCCACGAAGAAGACATCGCCAAATATGCGCATCGAATCATCCGTTTGCGTGATGGCATGATTGAAAGTGACAATCCAAATCCGGATCATTTATAAATTAAGATTGGAAGCGATAGGCTTGGGCATTATCAGTAATCTTTACCTTCCTGCCGTCAGGCAGGTTCCCGCTGTCCGTTATACTAGCCTGCCTGCCGTCAGGCGTGGTGCCACTCCCATCAGGGCTAGTTAATCAGCCATTTGTATTTTTGCTACCTTTGTACAAATTCTGAAATCAAAAATCGTTAATCTTCAATCTAAAATTCAAAATGAAAGTATATACTAAAACAGGCGACACTGGTACTACTGCACTTTTTGGCGGAACACGGGTACCAAAACACCATATCCGTATCGAAAGTTATGGCACAGTCGATGAACTGAATTCACACATTGGACTAATTCGAGACCAAGAAATAAATCAGCTATACAAAAATGTTTTGATCGAAGTGCAAGATCGATTATTTACCGTTGGAGCTATTCTTGCCACACCACCCGAAAAAGAAATGCTAAAAAACGGGCAGCCTCGATTAAACATCAATAGAATATCCGATAGCGATATTACCTTTCTCGAAAATGAAATTGACCAAATGGATACCACATTGCCACCAATGACACATTTTGTTTTGCCTGGTGGCCATACCACTGTGTCATATTGTCACATTGCCCGCTGTGTATGCCGAAGAGCGGAACGATTAGCAGTGCATTTACATGAATTAGAACCTACAGACGAGCAAGTAATTAAATACCTAAACCGACTTTCTGACTACCTTTTTGTCTTGGCACGAAAGTTGTCCCACGATTTGAACGCAGATGAAGTGAAATGGATTCCGAGGAAATAGTATTCAGAAAGCAGTCATTTACTGATCACTAAAAACTGACCACTGACCACTAGAATAGGACGTTCTTAAACATATTTAAAAATAAATCAAAAAAAACTTGACTTTTTCAGTATAAAATTTATTTTTGCATAAACTTAAAATCGACAGAAGATGTATTGGACATTAGAATTGGCATCCTATTTAAGTGATGCGCCTTGGCCAGCTACCAAAGATGAACTTATTGACTATGCTATACGAACTGGTGCTCCGCTTGAAGTAGTGGAGAATTTGCAATCTATAGAAGACGAAGGTGAAATTTACGAATCGATGGAAGAAATTTGGCCAGATTATCCTACGGACGAAGATTATCTTTGGAATGAGGATGAATATTAAAAAATAAACAACCACAACAGAAAAAAGTCCATTTTGGGCTTTTTTTTTGTTTAAATTTGCACACTTAAAAAATGCGGGATGATGTATGGCTGATGTTGGATGTAAAAGCCAAAACACCCAACATCTGACATCAAGCATCTAAAAACAATAAAAACAAACCCATTATGAGTTTCATAAATACCATTATCAAAGCTTTTGTAGGCGACAAATCTCAAAAAGATGTTAAAGCGACACAACCCTACATCACTAAAATAAAAGCTTTAGAACCTAAATTAGCATCGCTTTCTCATGATGAGCTACGAGCTAAAACAGCAGAATTCAAAGAAAAAATAAAACAAGCTAGAGCCAAACAAGATGCAGAAATTGAAGCTAAAAAATTGGAAGCTGAAAATACTGCCGATATCGATTTAAGAGAAGATATTTACAATGCAATAGACGCTTTAGAAAAAGAGGCGTATGAAGTTTCAGAAAAAGTACTTTTAGAAATTCTTCCTGAAGCGTTTGCTGTAATCAAAGAAACTGCGAAACGTTTTAAAGAAAATACAACTATTACCGTTACTTCCTCTGAAAAAGATAGAGAACTTTCGGCTACAAAACCGTATATTACTTTGGTTGGTGACCAAACCAATTGGGCAAACCAATGGAATGCCGCCGGAAAAGAAATCACTTGGGATATGATTCACTATGACGTTCAGTTAATTGGCGGTATCGTTTTACACGAAGGTAAAATTGCGGAAATGCAAACGGGTGAGGGAAAAACATTGGTAGCTACGCTGCCACTATACTTAAATGCTTTGACAGGAAATGGTGTTCACTTAGTAACCGTGAACGACTACTTGGCAAAACGTGACAGTACTTGGAAAGCACCATTATTCGAGTTTCACGGGTTGACCGTTGATTGTATTGATAATCATTCACCAAACTCAGATGCGCGAAGAAAAGCTTATGAAGCCGATATTACTTATGGCACCAATAACGAATTTGGTTTCGATTACTTACGTGATAACATGGCGCATTCACCAGAAGATTTGGTACAAAGAAAGCACAACTATGCGATTGTCGATGAGGTCGATTCGGTACTGATTGATGATGCAAGAACGCCGTTGATTATTTCAGGTCCAGTGCCAGATGGTGATCGTCACGAGTTCAATGAACTGAAACCAAAAATTGAAAACCTTTATAACCTACAACGTCAGTTGGCAAACGGATTTTTAACCGAAGCCAAACGTTTCTTCAAAGATGGAAACATGAAAGATGCAGGTTTCCAATTGTTAAGAGCGTATAGAGCATTGCCAAAAAATAAAGCACTTATCAAATTCTTAAGTGAAGAGGGTGTAAAAGCATTACTTCAAAAAACAGAAAACGAATACATGGCAGATAACAACCGTAAAATGCCGGAAGTTGATGAAGCGATGTATTTTGTTATCGAAGAAAAAAACAATCAGGTGGAATTGTCTGATAACGGAATCAAATTCCTTTCAAAAGATACAGATGAAAGTTTCTTCGTTCTTCCTGATATTGGAACTGAAATTGCCAACATCGAAAAACAAAATTTAGAAAAAGACAAAGAAGCGGAAGCTAAGGAAAAATTATTTCAAGATTTCGGAATTAAATCAGAAAGAATTCATACGCTTACTCAGCTGTTAAAAGCCTACACCCTTTTTGAAAAAGATGTAGAATATGTCATCATGGACAATAAAATTTTGATTGTCGATGAGCAAACGGGACGTATTATGGATGGCCGACGTTATTCTGACGGATTGCATCAAGCCATTGAAGCCAAAGAACAAGTTACTATTGAAGCCGCAACGCAAACTTTTGCTACAATTACTTTACAAAATTATTTCCGTATGTACAGCAAACTGGCTGGTATGACTGGAACAGCGGTTACTGAAGCTGGCGAACTTTGGCAAATCTATAAATTGGATGTAGTTGAAATTCCTACCAACAGAGGAATGTCAAGAATTGATAAAGAAGATTTAATTTATCGTTCGGTTCGTGAAAAATTCAATGCTGTAATTGAAGATGTTACCCAATTATCACAAGCTGGAAGACCAGTTTTAATTGGGACAACCTCAGTAGAAATTTCAGAATTATTGAGCCGAATGTTGAAAATACGTGGAGTAAACCATAATGTATTGAATGCAAAAATGCACAAACAAGAAGCTCAAATTGTAGAAGAAGCAGGTAAATCGGGAGTTGTAACTATTGCAACGAACATGGCGGGTCGTGGAACCGATATTAAATTATCTCCCGAAGTAAAAGCAGCTGGAGGTTTAGCCATCATTGGAACGGAACGTCACGATTCGCGTCGTGTTGACCGTCAATTACGTGGTCGTGCCGGTCGTCAAGGTGATCCAGGAAGTTCACAGTTTTATGTGTCGTTGGAAGATAACTTGATGCGTTTGTTTGGTTCGGATAGAGTGGCCAAAATCATGGACAGAATGGGATTGAAAGAAGGTGAAGTAATTCAACATTCCATGATGACCAAATCGATTGAACGTGCTCAGAAAAAAGTGGAAGAAAACAATTTTGGTACACGTAAACGCTTGCTTGAATATGATGATGTGATGAATGCACAACGTGAAGTAGTTTACAAACGACGTCGTCATGCTTTGCACGGAGAACGTTTGAAACTGGATATTGCCAATATGATGTATGATACTTGCGAATTAATTGTTGGTGAGAACAAAGGAAAAAGCGATTTCAAAAACTTTGAGTTCGAATTGATTCGTTACTTCTCCATAACTTCCCCTATTTCGGCTAGTGAATTTGAAAAATTATCTGAAATGGAAATTACCGGCAAAGCGTATAAAGCGGCAATGACTTATTATACTGAGAAAACTGAAAGAAGTGCCCGTGAAGCATTACCGATTATTACCGATGTATACAAAAAAGAAGGAAACACCTTTGAAAGAATCATTGTTCCGTTTTCGGATGGAATTAAATCGTTAAATGTGGTTACCGATTTGAAAAAAGCATACGATACTAATGGAGCACAATTGATTGCTGATTTTGAAAAAAATATAACATTGGCCATTGTGGATGAAGCTTGGAAAAAACATTTGCGCAAAATGGATGAGTTGAAACAATCGGTTCAATTGGCAGTTCACGAACAAAAAGATCCTTTGCTTATCTATAAATTAGAAGCATTCAAATTGTTCAGCGGCATGCTTGATGGCGTCAACAAAGAAGTGATATCCTTCTTGTTCAAAGGCGATTTACCGCAACAAAGCAACACTATTCAAGAAGCAAGACAAGTTCGTCAAAAACAAAATTACACTGAAACAAAAGACGAAATCGAAAGTAGTGAAAATACGAATCGCCAAGTTGGTCAAGCCGCTTCTCAAAGACCACAAGTCACCGAAACTATTGTAAGAGAAACTCCAAAAATAAACCGTAACGATACCGTAACGATTAAACACGTCATGAGCGGGAAAACCGAAACCATGAAATTCAAAAAAGCAGAAAGCATGTTGGCAAGTGGAGAATGGGTTTTGGTGCATGACTAAAATAGTGTTCAGCTAATAGTATTAAATGATAAAAAAAATTCAAATTCTAAAAATTAAAAATCAAATAGAAAATGGGAAGTTATGTAAACAATAATTTAATCAAAGATGAACATGTTGAATTAGAAACAACGTATCATTGGATTATTTTTTGCAATCTAAGAGCCATTCTAACTTTATTTATTGCACCACTAATTGACAAGTATTCTGATGAATTTGTGATTACTAACCGACGTGTCATTGTTAAAACGGGGTTAATTAGCAGAAAAACATTTGAAATGAACCATTCAAAAATAGAGAGTGTAAATGTTGACCAAGGAATACTAGCAAGAATACTTGGTTATGGCACAATAATAATTGTTGGCTCTGGTGGAACCAGGGAAATATTCCCTAAGATTAAAAACCCATTGGAGTTTAGAAAAAAATTTCAAGAGTTATCTTAAATAACTTAATACCCAATTAAATTAAAGAATACAATCCTCAATAGTTAAAACTATTGGGGATTTATTTATATTTTTACATTTATAAGTATTTGCAATTGGAAGCTGCGGATATTTAGTAGTTGTATGCAAGCTTAAAAAACCGCAGAACATAAATAAAAAGTACCTAAATTTGACAACAATAAAATAAAACAAGAAATTCGGCAAAAGAAGTTCCTATATTTTTGGTAAATTACTTCTCGCTGAAATCTTTTTAATAGGTAAAAGGAGTTCCTATACTTTCCACAAATTACTCCTCACTTATTTTTAAGAAAGTAAAATGAAAACATTAAAATTATTTAATTCGGTAATTCTCAAAGAGACAGATGAGAAACCATTTATTTCAGAACAAGGATTCGTTATAGAATCAGGTGCATTGTGGGCAAAAAAGGAAATTATTAATTTCTATAAGAGTGAAAAATTGGACGGTTATGGTCTGAATAAAACTTTTCATAAATCTTGGAGTACTATCTTTAAAAGTTCTAGAGAAGATTTGTTGTTAGAACAAATCAAGCATTATATTTCTACCTATGGAAGTGATTTTCAAGATGAGATTTATATTCCTTACGAAATACTTGAAGTTCCTGATAGAAAAGTCGTTTTCAAAGTGGTAAAAGCTTACCCGAAAGATGTAATGACTCAAAAATGTTTAGAACTTCTACAATCGGGAATCGCATTAAAAGAAGAAACGATTAATGATATTCTTTCTGTTTTAGTTGATGAGCTTTCTTATAAATTTTCAGGAAACGAAAACATTAAAAACAAAGAAGCTGTAATAAAAATTGCAGATATGTATGGTGTTATTCCAAATGATACTTTGGAGTTTTTTCGCTATATCATATTTCGAGCTACAGGAGATTCACTTTTGATAAAAAGCAAAGATGTAATTGAAGCAATTAAAGCTTCTAATTATAATCCTGCTGTGCAATTAGAAAAGTTTGGCTTAGAAAAATTAGCTGAAATATTTAATCGTTTCAAACCTTTATTTTTATCATTTAAAACCAAATGTCCAAAAACGATAAATAAAATTTCAAAACTTTCAAAAGTTCACCATAAACCATTAGTTTCAAATCCTCTAAATTATGTAACAAGTATTATATTAAACAAGGAAGACGATTTACATTGGTTAGACAATGCCACACCATTTGCTTTATTTAGGGCTATTTCTGCTTGTCATTCAAGAATTCAAGGTCAATATGCTTTTGCATACAGAATAAGAAATGGTAAATCATTTATCAAGACAAACAAAGTTTCAGGTGCAGCTTGGACGAATTATAGTTTTCTCATTGATTATTGCAAAAATAGATTTAATCTTAAAGGAAAAAAATACTATCTACCACATAATATTGAGTATGCATTGCCTACTTCTGAAAAAATGTTTGTTGGCAATATTCCTACTGGTAGTAAATTTTATGGAGAAACTATGGCAGTTGGTGTTTATTGGGAAAACCAATGGGGAGCACACGATATAGATTTGTCAGGACTAAACATTGGTGGAAAAATAGGTTGGAATTCAGAATATAAACAAGGAAATGGTGATTTAATGTATTCAGGCGACATAACTGATGCACCTAACGGAGCTGTCGAATATTTATATTCAAAAAATGGGTTGAAAGAGCCTACTTTAGTAACCTGTAATGTTTTTTCTGGACAAGGTAATTGTGAATATAAAATTATAGTTGGTAAAGGAGACGAAATCGATTATAATTTTATGATGAATCCAAATAATTTGTTTCTTGAAACCAAATGTCAATCAGTTCAAAAGCAAAACATTTTAGGTATGCTAATTCCAGAAGAAGATAAAATATGTTTTGTAATTTTAAATTTTGGAGCAGGTCAAAGCAGGGTTTCAGGGAATTCAGAAATTACAATAACTGCAACAAAAGCATTATTTCAACAATGGAGCAACCCAATCTGTTTAAGAGAAATAATTATTGGTTTTGGTGGTGAAATAGTGAGCGAAATTGAAAAATCAGACTTCAACCTTTCATTAGACAACTTACAAAAAGATAGTTTTACTAACATATTCAAACAATAAAGACAAAAAGCCTGCATACAACACGCAGTTTGGCAAAATGGCGGGTTCGGTGCTAGATTGAAACTTTAGGTATTTTTAGTTACCTTTGTGCTAGCTTGAACATTTGTGCTTTTTAAACCGCCACTTCGCCAAGCTGCCGAAACGTTACCAGAAATTTTACAAGAAAATTTTGCTAAGTATTGACATTTAAATAATTACTATAAAAATAGAATAGAAAATTTATAATATGTTAGAACCAATAATTGCATTTTCCACTTTTTTTACCTTAATTTTTTTTATAATCAAATCAGCGAATAAAAAAAGAGAAAAACAATACGAAATCTTAATAGAAAGTTTTAAAAAGGAAACAGAAATTTATGTAGAACAAACCAAAAGTGCAACCATGACATTTGGATTAAAAAATCGAGATTTTTTATTTAATCATTGCGATTTATATTTAACAAAAAACGCTATTGTAATTTTAGGATTTACTAAAGATAGTTTCTTTAAGCAACTTTCCCTGCCAATTATTCTAACAGCAGAAGTTAACGAATTTTCAAATAGGTTTCCTTTTGCTTATGTTAAAAAAACTAACAAAATAAGTTTCGAAAATAATATTGTGAAGATTAATTTTGGAGAAAAAGAAATTACAAAAACTGAAGTTGAATTAAAGTTGATTTCTCTAAATGAAAGTGAGAAAAATAAAATTAAGCAAATTGCCGAAAAAAACTGCTGGTAACAGCCCGTCCAAGCAAATTGGATTGTTAGTCATGCCTAACCTTCGGGATAAAGTTATTTTTTTAATTTTGAGTTCAGTATTTATGAAATTTTAGACTTCCTTGGTCAGCAACCTCAAAATTCTAGTAACGTACTTCTAGCTTAAAAAAAATCTAAACAGAAAAGTTTTCATTATTTCACAATTATGTACATTTTTAAGTACATTTGTTAAAAAATAAAATCTAATGAAAGCTATAACAATTTCAACTTTGAGAAAAGACATGAAAGAATATTTTGACTACGTTACTAAGTCAATGGAAGTCATTATAGTTCCTAGAAATAAAGAAAATGAAGCGGTTGTAATCATGTCTATTCAAGAATATAATTCTTTAAAAGAAACTGAATATTTATTATCGACCAAAAATAATTTGAAAAGACTTCAAGAATCTATAGAACAAATTAGTGAAGGAAAAACAATTTCTTATAAATTGTAATTTCCGATATTTTTATGAATATTGAATTTACAAGTCACGGATGGGAAGATTTTAATTATTGGTTGGAAACTGATGAAGATATTGTTGCTAAAATAAAAGAGTTACTAAAATCAATTCGCCAAGAACCTTTCAAAGGAATTGGAAAACCTGAACCATTAAAGTTTGGTTTAAAAGGTTTCTGGTCTCGCAGAATAACTGCAGAACATAGATTAGTTTATTCTATAATTGGCACTAAAGGAGTTGATCAAAAATGTATCATAATTCAATGTAGATTTCATTACGGAGATAAATAAAAGCCAGCACCCATTAGTCGTTTTAAATATTGTTCCTTTATTACTAATTGAAAACAAAACATATAAAAGTCATAACAATTTACAAGTCGTAATAAGTTATCTATACTGTGTTACTATTCCTAAACAAATGCGTTATTTGAATATACCAAATAAACTAGCGAAAAAAAGTTTGGTTGCTAAAAACAACAATACCAAAGAAGTCACTTTTGAACCCAAAAGAAACAGTTTTAACGTAAAGAAAATATCAACTTTCGTTTCTGCGATGGATGAAAGCACCAACACGGAATGGAAAATTTTTCAACTTTGATGATGTTAATCACTTAGCTATTTTTTACTATTTGTTTGACCAAAGTGTGAAAAAAGAATTAGTTTTATAAAAAAAATATTTTTTATCTTTACTCCTATCATTCATAAACCAATTTAAAAAATCATATCATGGCAAAAGGAAAAGACGTTCAAAAAGCGGTGAAAAAAGAACCTCTGAAGACCGCAAAAGAAAAAAAAGCTGAAAAACGCGAGAAGAAAAATAGTCCTAAAAGAGACTAGTTTAACCAAAAACCAGCATTTAGGCAGGGAACACTAATAATACACAAAGCTCACAAGGAAATAAATCTTTGTGAGCTTTGTGCTTTTATACTTTGTGCACTTTGTGGTTAAAAATAGTATTTAAAGTTCATCCGGGAAAATCTTCCCAGGGTTTAGAATATTATTGGGGTCAAAAACATGTTTGATGCGTTCCATTAATTCTAAATGTACTTTGGAGAAAGCAATATCCATAAAATTCTTTTGCACAAAACCAATGCCATGCTCACCAGAAAGTGTTCCTTTCAATGAAACCGTTAATTCAAATATTTCACGAATACCAATTGGTACTTGTGTGTTCCAATTATCATCCGTCATATCTGCTTTAATAATATTAACATGTAAATTTCCATCACCAGCATGTCCGTAACACACCGATTTGAAACCATACTTCGCTCCTATGCTCTTGATTCCAGCTAATAATTCTGGCAATACATATCTAGGAACAACCGTATCTTCTTCTTTATAAATGGAATTTGATTTTACAGCTTCACCAACAGCACGACGCATTTTCCAAAGTGCATTTTTTTGGTCTTCAGTATCGGCAAATAAGACCTCATCGATTTCAAATTGTTCTACTACCGATAAAATTCTCTCGGCTTCTTGCATCAAGATTTCAGGATAATTACCGTCAACTTCAATCAATAAATGCGCTTGATGTTCTGGCTTTATCGTCACACTAATTCCTTCTACAAATCGGACTGTCCAATCGATGGCGTCGCGTTCCATAAACTCCAGAGCACTAGGAACAATTCCGGCACGAAAAATAGCGGATACTGCTTCACAAGCTTCATGTGCTTTATAAAACGGAACTAACATCAATACATTGTGATTGTTTTTGGGTAACAATTTTAGAACCGCTTTGGTAATAACTCCAAGAGTTCCCTCGCTTCCTACCATCAATTGTGTTAAGTTATAACCAGTTGAGTTTTTTAACGTATTGGCTCCAGTCCAAATGATTTCACCATTGGGCAATACTACTTCGAGATTGAGCACATAATCTTTGGTTACGCCATATTTTACCGCTCTTGCTCCACCTGAATTTTCGGCAATATTTCCTCCAATCCAACAACTTCCCATACTGCTTGGATCAACGGGATAGACCAAACCTTTTTCGGATACAGCTTCACGCATTACTTGAGTAATTACTGCAGGTTCAACTGTAACTTGTAAATTTTGCTCGTCAATTTCCAAAATTTTATCCAAGCGTTCCATGGATAATCCAATGCCTTCATAAATAGACAGCGAGCCACCACTTAAACCTGTTCTAGCACCAATGGGTGTTGTCGGAATTTTATATTCGTTGGCGACTTTAAGTATGGCGGAAATTTCTTGAGCGTTGGCTGGCTTTAAAACAACATTTGGCGGAAAAACATAATCTTCCGTTTCGTCGTGACCATAATGATTACAGGTTTCTATGTCGGTGAAAAGAAAGTTTGCACCAACTATTTGAGAAAGTTTTTGGAGTATTTCAGAACTAAGCATTTTTAAAATAAATTGAATGTAAATATAATAAATCTAACTATTAACCCATTAGGGTAATTATTTTTTAAGGTTAATTTTATAACAATTGTCACATTGAGCCTGTCGAAATGTATTTTTTATTGGTCTTCGACAAGCTCAGACTGACATTTGGATTCTAATGGACTATGGGATTTAATTAAAAAAGTTAATTTTTAATTTATTTTTGTTGATTACACCCAACAGTTTAAATCTAACTATTATTTCTTCTTTAAATTCGGTAGAAAATAGCATATAATTCCAACCAAAGGTAAATAAGAACACACATGGTACACATATTGAATGGATGTCGCATCGGCTAATTTCCCTAACAATGCCGAACCCAAAGCGCCCATTCCGAAGGCAAAACCATAAAACAACCCCGAAATCATTCCGAGTTTTTTAGGCACTAATTCTTGTGCATATACTAAGATTGCCGGAAAAGCTGATGACATGATAACGCCTATCGTAATCATCAAAACATCGGTCCAAAACAAATTAACGTACGGCAACAACAAAGCAAAGGGTGTGGCACCAAAAACAGACAACCAAATAACATGTTTCCGCCCTATTCTATCGCCTAATGGGCCGCCGAGTATGGTTCCTAAGGCATACGCAATTAGATAAATAAACATGTGAAACTGGGCTTGTTTAATACTTAGACCAAATTTATCCATGATGTAAAAAGTATAATAGGTCGATAATGAAGCTGTATAAAAGAATTTAGAAAAAATAACGATGAGCAAAATGGCAATTCCCCATTTCACTTTGCTTTTAGACACGTTATGATAATCAATAAACACCGTGGGCTTGTTCTTTTTGAATACCAAATGATCGCGGTACCAAAAAGCAATCTTACTGATAATACCCAAGGCAATCACCGCAGCAATAACAAACCAAAGAATGTATTTTTGGGAATTAGGCACCACTATTAAGGCTACTAAAAGTGGACCAAGTGCTGTTCCTAAATTACCACCCACTTGGAAGATAGATTGAGCTAAACCACGTTTCCCACCGGATGCCATATTGGAAATTCGGGCGGATTCCGGATGAAAAATAGAAGAACCAATACCTATTAATACTACCGAAAGTAAAATCCAATAAAAAGTATTGGCGAATGATAAGGCCACTATTCCAGCCAAAGAAAACAGCATTCCGTATACCTGAGAAAAAGGCTTTGGGTATTTGTCTGTATAATAGCCAATAAAGGGTTGAAGCAAGGATGCCGATAATTGAAACGCAAATGTTATCAATCCGATTTGTGTAAACGTAAGATGATAATTCTGTTTCAAAATGGGGTAAACCGATGGAATTATCGCCTGAATTAAATCGTTTAACAAATGGGCAAAACTTATCGAAAAAAGTATAGAATAAATTGTTTTGTGAAGTACATGATTTTTTTCAGTACTATCGATTGCAGTTTCCATTCGAAATTGTAAATTATTGTGCAAAGGACGTCAAAAAAAAGGAAAAGAGAATCAAAGGTTTCGTAAAATTGCGGTGATTCGAATTATTAGAAAGCAATATTTTACTAAATTTACCCAAACGATTTTCACTTGAACGACAAGCAACCCAAAAAATCAGCACTTCACGAAAAAGAGGGAGTTCCGCAACCGGAAACCCTGAGTGCAGTATCATTGCAAAAAATCGTCGAAAGCCGAAAAAAACAGCCCACCGCTAAAGAACTCATAGCCGGTATTGTATCGGGAGATAAAGTCGCGTTAAGTCGCGCCATCACTTTAGTAGAAAGTACCAATGTTGCCCATTTGGCGAAAGCCAGTGAAATCATTACGGGCTGTTTGCCTCATGCCAACCAATCGGTTCGTATTGGCATTACAGGTGTTCCTGGCGTTGGAAAATCAACCTTTATTGAAGCTTTTGGAAAACTGTTGACGGCAGTAGGTAAAAAAGTAGCCGTCCTAGCGGTAGATCCCAGCAGTACTATTTCGCATGGTAGTATTTTGGGCGACAAAACCCGCATGGAGGAATTGGTAAAAGATGCGAATGCGTACATCCGCCCATCGGCTTCGGGAGAAACATTGGGTGGCGTAGCACGAAAAACGCGTGAAACGATTATCCTTTGTGAAGCGGCAGGTTTTGATACGATTATTATTGAAACGGTTGGCGTGGGACAAAGCGAAACTGCGGTGCACAGTATGGTGGATTTCTTTTTACTATTGAAAATTTCGGGTGCTGGCGATGAATTGCAAGGTATTAAACGTGGGATTATGGAAATGGCGGATGCGATTGTCATTAACAAAGCCGATGGCGATAACATTAATAAAGCGAAACTGGCCAAAACCGAATTTAACAGAGCGTTGCATTTATTTCCGGCTAAAAGTTCGGGTTGGATACCGACAGTTTCTACCTGTAGTGCTTATGAAAAAACGGATATTGATGCCGTTTGGCAAACGATTTCAGATTATGTTGCATTGGTAAAAGCCAATCACTATTTTGAACAAAAACGCCAAGACCAGAACCAATTTTGGATGCTAGAAACCATTAACGAACAACTGAAGAACGACTTTTATACGCATCCTGAAATAGGACAACTTTTAGAGGAAAACAAAAAAGCTGTTGCCAAGGGTGAAGTGTCGCCTTTTGTAGCGGCGCAAATTTTATTGAAACGATATTTTAAAGAGTAAGGTAACCTATTTTAGCTAAACAAACTCTCTAGTAACACATAAGCTATAATTATAACTGCAATTGCTAAGGCAATCATTCCTTTTGTAAATTGAAATTGAGCAAATTTTTCTATAAAACTTTTTTTTTCCATATGTAAGTTGTTAGTTATCCGCTAGCGGATTTGCACCCGATCGAAGCGAACTGACTAAGTGATTTGTGCTGCTATAATTCTATATAATTTTAAGTATTTATTTAACATACGCTTGTATATTACTAGATTGTAATTGTTTTTTTTTAAAATTCATAAATTGGAATCAAGCGAAAGCGAACAGAAGAAGTAAATCGCTTTCCTCTAGATTAGCGCTAGGTTTTTTGTATTAGTAAGCAAGTAATCTCCGGTGATAATTTATTTGTCCGAGATGATAACAGAAGTGAGTTGATAGACTCAGCAAAATATAGCCGGTGGTTCTTCTCGCTCCATACATTTCAACTGGAAATTCTTTGCTGAAGTCTTCATCTTTGATAGTTGGCAAAACCTTTTTTACTATAGAAATTACTTCCTCAACTTCGGAAATCAGTTTTTCTCGTGAGATGTTCCGATCAGAAAATTCTTTGTCACGATTGCGTATATAGCCCGTAAAACCGATTTGCGCACCTATAAAATGTTTGAGGTTTCCGATTAAATGAAGCGTAAGTGTTCCTGCAGCGTTTTGGATGTCACCTTTAACCGTCCATAGATCGTTTTCATTTTTGTAGAGTAATAGTTCTTCTTTGACTTTATCTAAGTCGCGAAGAAAGAAATCAAGGTAGGGTTGTATCATCATATTATTACTGTTTTAATTATTCTATTTCTGATTGTTTTTGGGTAACAAACTTATGTAAAAGTAGAAAAAAGGGAAATTAGAAAGTTCTTATTATTCAGAATTTCTTGGTGGGTACGAGCAAGATGCTCGCGCTAGCGGGGGTTATGCAGAGAGGTTTTTATTCCCACTTCACATTTAGTTTCTCCAATGCTGAATTTAAATTAGATAGCTCCGAGGGCTCTATAATGGTTGTATCAATTTTTAGTTTTTTCTTTCCAGTTTTAAGTATATAATCCCCAGCATATTTTTCAATCGTAAGTATTTCATTTAAATTAATGCCTTGACCGAAAATGTTATTAACTCTTATCCTTTCATTTTCAATTGTTAGATATTTGTTTTGTTTCTGATAAAAATATTTTGCGATAAAACAAGTAGGTGTCAATATCCCTATTATGATTTTCCAACTCTCTGAACTTTCCAAAAAAACTGTAAACAACGTCACCGTGAAAATTAAAGCATATATAAGATTTATATTTAAGTATTTCTTTTTGTAAGCTATTTTCATATTTTAATCATTTAAAACTAATATCTAGACCTGAAAATTAATCACAATCTCTCCAATTATTGGGTGGATTGTTTTGACTGCTATCAAACTTTGTTTTCTCTGCAACTAATATATGTATTATTTTGAAAAAACGTTGTCAAAGTTTAAAAGGTTGACAAGGTTATTTTTTAAATTTTATTGCTAAGCAAGGTGGCTTCGGAAATAATAAAGTCCTTATTATTTAAAATTTCTTGGTGGGCAATAGCAAGATGCTCTCGCTAGGGAGTTATTTTTTCAGCTTAAAATTTATATTTAAAATATAATCCAGTTTCTAATATTGCTCCAGGTGATTCACTATTATAAGTCGATATTAGTCTAAAACCATATTCATAATTATCGTTTTGAGAAATAAATGCTCTTACACCTAAATCCATACCAAATCCATTACCATCATCTAAATTTAATTTATCATCGAAATCCATATAAGAAAAACCCATAATCGAGGCTATTCCAAACTTTGAATCTTCTGAATTAAATCTATAATCAACATTAAAATAGTATTTACTAACATTGTAATCATCGTTTATCAAATCGCTATCGATTGTTCCATTCATAAAACCTAAAATTAAATTAATTCGGCTTGATGCTTGGTAACCTAAACCAGCTCCATATGCTAATCCTGCGTCGCTTTTAATTATCAGAGATGTTCCATACGCTTCCGCATTAAATTTCGATTGAGCGATAATTGTCATTGGCAAGACTAATAAAATAAGTAAGATTGTTTTTTTCATTTTTTTTTTTCATTTTTATGGTTAATATTGAGTTTAATTACTGCCAACGTATACAGCTTGCACCAGTTGCTGCCGCAATCACTGACAAAACAAACCTACAAATTTTCTTTGAAAGATAGAGTTGTAGTCACCAGATTATCTTCCCAGCTACCGCACGACATGGGTAAATACGCCTAACGGGGAATAGTAGTGACGCTTTCGGCAGCATTGAGGAGGGGAGTTTTATTCTTGAATTCTGTTTTTAAATCCATTCTAGAATGTAAAAACCTTGTAATTTCAATTTCTTTTTCGCTAAATATTCTGAAGAATATGATTTGTTGTCCAGATTTATAACCAAAAATATCATTGTCAATCTCAAAATAATTTTTCCCTAAGTTTTGATTTTCAGCCAATACTTGACAATCTTCAAGAAGTTCAAAATAATATTTGTCCGATTGATTTTCAGACCAAACTTCGTATGTATACTCCCAAATCTTGGATAAATCTTCGACAGCGTTGTTTGTTACTTTGTATTCAGCCATTTCTCTTTTTGGCTTTCAACGACTCAAGATGTTTTTTTGGATCAAAGTCTTCAACAGTTCCGCTTTCAACCCCTTCACTTATAGCTTTTTTGAGTGCAATAATTTTGCTTTCTTCTTCTTCTTCTTCTAACAATCTTAATCCAGCTCGAATAACTTCGCTAGCGTTTTTAAATCTTCCTTCTGAAACTCTGTTGTCGACAAAGTTTTCAAAATAGTTTCCAAGAGAAACAGATGTATTTCTTCCCATAGTTTACTTATTTTTATTTAAGTCACCAAAATTTGGTAATTATTAAAGAAAAAGTTGTTCTTTTCTCAGGACGAAAAATTACAGTTTGACATTCTCGATTTCCCGAGACCGTATTCTAGCGAAGGCGTTTGACAGCTTTTGTGTTTTCGTGCTGCTATTCTAAGTCAATTATTATTGCAATATTTTCTTTTATATTTTCAATTAGTTCAACAGGTAAATTTCCAACTTTTTTAATCAAACGTTTATTGTCAATTGCTCTAATTTGATCAATCATTACGTCACAATTCTCATGTAAATTTGCCATTCCTTTTTTCAGATGAACTCTTAATATATGAGAATCTTTTTGAACATTAGTTGTAATTGGACAAACAACTGTTGATGGATGCGGAATTTTATTTAATAAATTTGTCTGCACAACTAATACTGGTCTAGTTTTCCCAGCTTCAGTTCCTATTTGTGGATTTAAGTCGGCAATCCAAATTTCATATTGATTAATCTGCATAGTCAATTTTTTCAAAATCCTTTAAAATATTCATGGAATCTTTTTTAACTAAGCTAGATTCAGCTTTAAGCATTTTCTCTAAAATTTGTCTTTTTTGTACTTTGTTATAGTATTCAATTGCTTCGTTGATATATCTGTTTCTGGGAATATTTATGCGAGATAGTATTTTTTCAGTTTCTCCGAATATTGAATCATCTATTTTTAATGATACTGTTTTCATATGCTTTATATTTATATTACAAATGTATATCTTTTTAGTATATCATCTTCTTTTCTACGGATTTTTTTTAGCATGCTGCTCAACTAACTTATAGTCGCATATTCTGTATAGGTATACACCCTATTTGGTAAGATATTTACATGTTTCTTCCCCTTTCAATTTCAAAAAATACTATCATTTTAAAATAAACGTTGTCTTAGCTCAAAAGGTTGACAAGGTTTTTTTTTAATTTTATTGCTCCGAAGGGCGGCTTCGGAGAGGGGCGGATTATCCCCAAAAACATCCATATTCATCTTTCTCAATTAACCTTATAAAATCAAGCAAGTTATTAACAATTGGATTTGGTTTGTATAAGTGCCATTTTAAATCTGCTCTTTTCCAATAAACTTTCCAGTTATTATCCTTCTTTACAAAAGTTGATTTAACAATATCAATTTCCATTTTTTCATTTTCAGCTCGCCAATTTGGTCTAATTTCAAAAATAATCACACTTTGTTTTTCAATTCGATATGAAATATCAAGCTTGTCTCTAATTTCTTCTGGCGGACGAATATAGGTTAGATAATTTTCGATTTCATATATTTCTACATTGTCAATAGTACTTTTCATATTCTATTTTTATCAATTTATTTTACGTTATTTTCCTTATTTTTCCAATGGGGGGCAGTTTAGTTCACAAATACTTTTCTATTATTTCTTGATTTATTGTATCGATAATAATCAGTCCTTCATCTTCACTATTTAGTTGTCCAACTAAATTTCCTTGTCTATTCCAAATTGAAGACTTGCCCGCACATTCGTAGTCTCCTGATTTCCCTGTTAAATTCGACATTAATGCAATCATCCCATATCTGTTTGAGATTTCTGAAATTCTTTTTATGTCATTATCAACACCGTTTACAGAATTTAAAACACTTGCAATATATATGTCAGCACCGTTTTTATGTGCCGCTTCCGAATGTTCAAAGATTGAAGTTTCATAACAAATTGCAAAGGCAATTTTATTGTCCTTTTTTTCTATTGGTGAAATGTTTTGTCCGCTTACAAAATATTGTTCTTCTCCTGGATGTAAATATTGTTTTGAGTAAATTTGTCTTTTTTCATTTGGTTGAAAAATTATCATACTAATACAAATTCCATTTTCACTTTTAGTTGGCATACCAACAACAATAATTATATTATTTTCATTACTTATAAGTTGGAAGTCATTTAATCTATTGTCTTCTAATTGTGAAGTTGATAATTCATCAGCCAATTCAGGCTCATAACCTGTTAAAGAGAGTTCAGGAAAAATAATAATGTCAACTTGATTAGAAATAGCAATTTCTACAAGCTTCTTATGCGTTTCAATATTTTGGGGAATATTCCCTTTAATAGGTCTTGTCTGAGC
This sequence comes from Flavobacterium sp., assembly GCF_044369455.1. Lineage (GTDB taxonomy): Bacteria > Bacteroidota > Bacteroidia > Flavobacteriales > Flavobacteriaceae > Flavobacterium. Next base: position 132,954 of record NZ_JBIPLW010000006.1, read on the forward strand.
TGCACAAATTTTCATTACGATGTCATTTAAATTGCTACCAACTTGTATATAGTAGCATGTTTAATTTATTATACTTTCCAAAAATACTACTATTTTGGAATTATCGTTGTCAAAGTTCAAAAGGGTAACAAGGTTGTGGTTTTTAATTTTATTGCTCAGAAGGGCGGCTTCGGAGAGGGTAAGATGCACGCGCTCATTGACTTTGCTTAGCGGGAGTAATTTGTTATCGTTTTTGAAGTTTTAATAGAAATTAGTTTGTTGTTCTTTTAACCATTTTGTTATAAAAGCAATCTGTCCTGTATGAAATGAGAAGTGTTCTGTAATATGTATTAAAACTGAAATGCCTGTTTCCTGTTGATTCTGTATGGGTAGAATCCCCAACAATTTATCCCTGGTGACTGATTGAATACAAGGACGTAACTCTTCGCTTAAATTAGTCATCATAAGTATAAGCTCTTCTTTACTATGCGTTTTTTCAGCATCGAATTCTAATTGCCTATTTCTCACAAAAGGTTTTCCACCAATATAGTCAAGAATCCATTGATTCAAATTGCCATTTAGGTGTAATACCAAATTGCCAACACTATTTGATTGACTATTTGGTCGATACCAAATTTCTTCTTCATTTAACATTTCGAGGCATTTTATGACACGAGGAAAATTTTCATCTATCAAGTATCTTAGGATATTATCGATAAGAGCATTGCGAAGTTGAGTTTCAGTATTGTTCATAATATGTTTATTTTTTTAAATTTTTGTAAATATAAAATGTTTCCTAGTTTTCAATTAATTGTATCCCTTTACTAACTGGTAAAAGCACTGATTGTTAGCATTTTGCGGCTTTACGTCTGTTGCGATTCCAATGAACTGCGTACTTTCTGCTAAGATAAAATTTTTTCGTGAAGAAATAAGTACAATTCAAGAAAAACCAGCAATAGCTAGAAACTGCTGTTATCGGCTGCCGTTTTCACGTCCGTTGCTTTGTGTTGTTTTTTTTATATTGTTATTGTGACAAGTTTTTTAGAAACATTCTGTAAAGATGAAGTAGAGAGAAAGAAGTTTGAATATTGTCCCGATATAAAATATAAATAGCAAACGAAACTGGTTTTGCGAATACTAATCATCTTTCTTAACTTTTTTTTGTATTGTTAGTAATTATAACTTACTTCAAAAAATCTATTCTAAAAATTAAATTGTTTTTAAAACTATAGAGTACTATCACTTCTACTGGATTTTCAATTATTCCATGAATTATTTCATGGTCTACAATTATTTCATTCAAGATTATTCTGTTGTTAATTATACAGTTGAGTAAATTCGAGTATAAAAATCGTTGACTGTAAAATAACCTGAATTGATCTTTTCCTTCATACAATAACTTTTCAGGAAACTCATAAACTTTAATATCTTCTGAAAAGTTAACTATGAATTCCTCTAAGTTTTTTGAATTATATGCCTTCAGCTGGCGATTAATAGTTAAAAGATTACTATTTACCATATTACAATTCTATCTTTTTTATCTTTGTAAAGCTTCTCTTTTTTATTAATATTGAATACTTCATAGAATGGTGTAAAATTTGAAAGCACACCATTTACTCTCCATTTTGGAGGTGTGTGAGTATCTCTTAAAATCATATTTCTTAACTCATCTTCTGAAAGCTTTTCCCTCCAAACTTTAGCAAAAGATATAAAAAATTGTTTATCGAATTCTGTATCATTTTTCTTTCCCATTTCAGATAACTTATAAGCATCATAAGCAACAGTTAATCCTCCTAAATCTGCAATATTTTCAGATAATGTTTGCTCACCATTAATAAAAATTTTCTCTGCTACTTCGTATTGGTTGAATTGATTTATTAGTTTTGAGCATAAATTTTCAAATGATTTTTCATCTTTTTCATCCCACCAATCTTGAAGATTGCCCTGATCATTATATTTTTTTCCATTTTTGTCAAAACCATGGGTTAGCTCATGTCCAATTATATAACCAATTGATCCATATAAAACTGCATCAGAATGATTTTGATTAAAAACAGGTTCCTGGAGTATTGCTGCCGGAAAAATAAGCTCATTATTTACCGGGTCGTAATAGGCATTTGCTGTTTGGGGAAGTACCTCGTGCCATTTTTTTTTATCAATTTTTTCATCAATCTTTTCCGTTTTCAATTTAAAATTGTAGGCAGACCAACTATCCATATTTTCAAAAAACAATGATGTATTAATTTTAACTTCTTTATAATCATGTATGCTTTCAGGATAACCTATTTTAAATCCTAAAGCATCAAGTTTTTTTAATGCCTTATTTTTGGTTTCCTCAGTCATCCATTGGTTTTTTGAAAGTCTTACTCTAAATGCTTTTTTTATATTAAGTGCTATATTTTCAATTTTTTCCTTTGATTTTTGATTGAAATATTCTCTGATGTAAAGTTGTCCTAAGATCTCATTATTGCACACAGTAAGTAACTCTTCTTGTCTAGGAGTGTAAATTTTACCTCCAGTGAATACCGATTTTAATTGAACTAAAGCTTCACGAAATTGAAAACTTAGAGCAGCTGTTCTCTTTAATATTATGTATCCTTTTAGTTTATTTTTCCAAACTTCTAAATCTTTGTTTTGAACTAAAGTATTTAATGCAATAAGGTATTTTGGATTTTGAATAATTACACTTTCTGTTTTGATGTTCATGATTTTAAATAGTTTTGACCAATGGATTAGTGGCGTTAACTTTTCGAGTTCAACTAAAGTCATTTTATTATATGCTAAATCTGGATTGTACAAATCTGCCTCAGGCATAAAAGAATTAGCCATTTCTTTTTCAAATTCAAAAACATCATTTGAATTTTTTTCTGCAACTTCTTTTGATTGCCCAATTAATTCAAAAATTGTTTGATTGTATTTTTTATAACTGTTTCGTATTGCATCAAAAATTTCGCCTTCTTCACTATAAACTGAAGGTATCCCTAATGTTAAACCAATTTGGGTTAAAAATAAAGCCATATATTGACTATTTTTATCATCTTGAGTAACATCAATACCTAAAAAACACCCATGTCCTTCATTATATAATGTGGCAACAAGATTAAAAAATTCATCAATGTTTTTAATCTTGTCGATTCTATCAAAATATTTCAATAATGGCTGAATACCTCTAGTTTCAATTTTTACTGTATCTAAGCCACTATTGTAATAATCAGCAAGTTTCTTTTCTGGAGAATTTAGATTAAGATTTTGACTTTGCGCGTTTTTTTTAAGGATTTTTAATAATTTTAAATCAGTTTTTTCACTAATTAATTTTAAAACCACAGATGGATTTTGAGTAGTATCAAGCCAAGTTTTGTTGACATGTAAATAAAAGTCATCGCCTTCACGAATTTCTTGGGCAAACAAGCAAACTGAAGTAGTCGCAAAGAGACAATACGTCAATAATAAAACCTTTTTCATATTTCTGCGTTTATAAATTTATTGCAAAAATACGTGCCACTTGAAATACTAAAATTGTAAAAATGTCAAGTAAGCGTTTTATATCCACATAATATGCGAATCAGCTGTAGTATAAATTTGAGCAAAAAACTGTTTGGGTGTAAGACCTGTAAACGCTTTGAAATCTTTTATTAAATGCGATTGGTCAAAATAATGAACATCATAGGTTAGTTCCGTAATTGTATCTTGAAAAAAATTTTCAGAAGCACATCTAAATCTGATTATTCTCTTGCTTTCAACAGCAGAACGACAGATATATTTTTTAAAATATGTATTTAGCGTTTGTCTGCTTAATTGGTGTTTTTTAGTTATAGCCGCAATATTGAAATTACCCTTTGTTTCAAAAAAATCTTCTACAACATGAACTAAAAACACATGTTTAAAAGGTTTGTATATACTGATTAAATAGGTTTCTAAGGCATCAATTGCTTCTTCTTTATTTGGGATTTTCAAAATTCTCATCAAGGTTTTTTGAATATCATCATAGGGAAAATGAGATACATACCCTTTGTTTACATAGTAGTTTAAATCTTTTGGCAAAAAAGCATTAATTCCTAATGGCTTAAAACTTATACTTAATTCATAAATTTTCCCCGAATAAGTATAATGCATCGGTTTTGAATTGTCAGCAATAAGGAAAGATTCAACTGAATTTGGTTTGCTTTGTTTTGTAATTACTCTATTATTATTAATCACTTCTGTGCTAGTATTAATCGAAAAAGAAAAATTGGGCGAAAGACTAGGAAAGATCAGAAAATCAGATATTTCTGTTTCAGATTGCTCAAGAAAAAAATAGCTACTAATATATTTTTGTAGTAAAGCGTGTTTAGGTTTAAAAATAGAAATATTCATAACTAACTATATTTGTCTTTGTGATTTAAAATTACAATCAAAGTCAGTTTTTCATAAACAAGATTCTTATGTATTTCACTTTTTATTGTCGAATTCAAAATTAGCGATTTTTAAATAATACTTTTTTCTGTATATGTTTTTATTTGCACAGTCTGCGGTACGGTTGCCCCTAACTAACGTATACCCGTTTAAACATTCACCAATCTCAGTTTGGTTTATTTCCCTTTCTATTCCCAAAAATACTATAATTTTATAACAAACGTTGTCAAAGTTCAAAAGGTTGTCAAAGTTGTACAATTGATGTATCTTGATATTCTTTTGATCCTGTTGTTATAGTAATTCTTTAAAACTATATTCGATGTTGTGTTCTATTTCAAATTTTTTTAAAAGTGCTATGTATTCGTCTAAAAAAGATTGTTTTGTGTGGTGCTGCTTTTGGTTGTTAATATAATTTATAACGTTTTGAACATGCGATTTTGAATAACTAAATGCACCATAACCCGTTTGCCATTCGAATTTTTCTTTTGTAAAATTGTTTTCATTAATCCATTTGGATGAGTTGGCTTTGATGTCTCTCATTAAATCTGCAATAGATTGAGTAGTATGAAAACCAACTAAAATATGAATGTGGTCGGGCATTCCATTAATTGCAATAAGTTTGTGTTTGTTGTTTTGTACAATGCCAGTTATGTATTTATATAAATCGGTTTCCCAAGTATGGGCAATTACCGCATTTCTATATTTAACTGCAAATACAAACTGAAGATGTATTTGGGTGTAACTATTTGCCATATTTTTTCTTTTTGCTGAACTTATGCTCAGTGTTGCCAATGTGTCGCCACGATGTGGCTAGTTTGTTAGTGCTTTTCTTCACCGAGCTTACGCTCTTCACCGAGCTTACGCTCTTCACCGAGCTTACGCTCTTCACCGAGCTTACGCTCTTCACCGAGCTTTCGCTCAGTGTTACAAATGTTTCACCGCTACGCGGTTTATTATGATGATTTGTGGTTTCACTCACCGAGCTTACACTCGGTCTGACCAATGTGTCGCCACGATGTGGCTTTATGCTTCCCAGCTCCGAAGGAGCGAAATACCTGTTGCCTTGGTTGCTAAACCAAGGATATAAAGATGTACAAAAATCAAGCTCCGAAGAAGCGAAATATCTTTTGTCTAGGTTGTAAAACAATGAAAAAAAACTATCCCCGCAACGCAAAGTCTCCCGACTTTGAGCCAAACTACAAAAAAGTCAGCCATTATAGTCGTCATTGGCAGAGGTTTTATTAACAACATTATAAAAAGTCTCCCGACTTTGCCCCGCGGAGAAATCCTTCCATCAACCCATCAACCCATTGTGCATACTTTTCAGTTTTATAAAACATGCACACCATATTGTAGCATACTTTTTGGTTTTGTGAATTATGCACAACAAATTGTAGCATACTTTTTAGTTTTGAAAATTATGCACACCATAATATTGTATATTTTTTCCCTGTTGCACAAAGTTGTGAGACTTTGCGGGGCTTTTCATAGGAACTGTTTGCGTAGCTGGGGTAACAACATCTTCAAATAAAAATTTTTAAACTTTACTTTATCTCTTTTTCCGGATAATGAACATTATATTCACTGCGCTGACTTCCCCAAAAAACAGGGATGTTTTTAGCTGGTGTAGTATCATAGTCGTTGATAACGGTTGTTCCTAAAGCAATTAATCTTTTAAGTTTTGGCAAATTGGCAACAAATTTTATTGACGCTAAATTTTTACAATCGTTTAATTCTAAAATTTCAATATTGGGTAGTTCTCCAATTGGACTAAAATCTTGAAGCTTCCAGCAAATATCAAAATCTATTCGTTTTAATTTTTTCAAACTAATGATATCCGAAATATCAACCAAACTACGAACAGCTCCAAGAGAGAGAAATTCTAAATTTGTCAGTGCTTCAATGCCTTTGAGTGATTTTATTTTTGCCCTAGTAATACTTAAACTCTTTAATTTTGTGAGACTACATATTTCATTTAAATCATTTTCATCAAAGTCTGAGAGGTATAAATGCTCCAATTTAGTATCATTTAATGTTTCAATATTTTTGATTTTTTTTTTAGTCCATATTTCAATATTCAATGAATATAATGACTTTGGTAATTTTGAACAGTCTAATACAAAATCAGAATCCTTATATAATGAAATAACAAGACCCTCTAAATTTGGTAAATCATAAATAAATGAATTATCTCCGTCTCCATATTGATGTCCAATGTCTAAATTCCTTACATTATTGAATATTTGAATAAATTTTTTTAAGAAAGTATTATCATATTCTCCAAAAAGTCTTAAGGTATATTTGTTCTCTAAAAAATCTGGATTTATATTTTCTAAATCCGATTCGGGTTTAATCATTAAATATGGGGCATGTGCAAATCCTGATAAATACATAGTTTAAAATATTAAAGGGTCAAAAGTTGTTGGTAATTTATATTTTTTTGCGATTTTGAGAGCCCTATCTTTAAATAACTTTTCCCCTGCTTTGGTTTTCAAATCAAATCTTCCGCCTACAGGATTGACCTTATTTAATAAATATCCAGCTTCCCCTTCTTTTTTGAGGTTACCACCATATTTTTCTAAAATAATATATTGTTCATAAATTTCGCGCTCTAATGGGTCCGAGCCCGGCATTTTATGAATTATTGGAGTCTCTTTCAAAACTGTATGGGATAGCTTTCCTCCTCCATTTAAGGTCTTTTTAAAATGATCCTTTATCCTATTAACAACATTTTGTGACTGTCCAACATATCCCTCTAAATCATCTGCATTTTTAACAACTAGATCATAAACCCCTTTTTCATCTTCAGCGGTTTTAGCAATCTTTTTTAAGATTTTCGCGCTTCCAACAAATACTCCGGCTACTGGTATGGCAGATGCAAAACTTAAGGCAGCATCAGCATAATTTCCCCTTGCCAATGATATTGTACAATTTATGATATCGGCTGCATCACCAGCAATTGGAATCATTCCAATCATGTCGATAGCAGTTTGTGTTGCGTCAAGATAGGATTTCCAATCTGTTGGCTTTCCTTTATTGTCCTTTACCGCATCAAACTCATTTAACGGATGCCATAATAAGGGTGAATTAGGTGGAATCTCAATACTGGGATCGACCTCTTGTGAAATAACCAATCCTTTTGCAGGATCAAGACCCGAAAAATCAACATCAGGAAATGCTTTTTTTGCCTGCTCTAGTGTCCCTTCAAATGTAGCGTGATCATTTTTATAGGCCCAAACTTCTTCTCCCCGCGAGGCCACCTGTGTCCTAAACTGGCTTACAAAAACAGTCCCTTGTTTAGTATATCCTGCTGAAGTAACACGCTTAACTTGCGAAATGCTTTCGCCAACACCAACCATTTCATGGTTTACCTGATTTATCCTTGTACCTTCTTTATTTACAACGACAATATTGGTTCCGCTCTTACTTTCCTTTACTTCGCCGCCTTCCTGTTGTTGTTTTTCCTGTTGCTCTTTAGCTTCCTGTTTTTCTTGGTTTATTCTCGCTAAAACAGCGGAATCAGATGTTTTTACTATTGGTTTGGGATTGTTTTCTGAAGATTCATTAAATGAATCTTCAAAAGGACTTTTATACCCCATTTTATCAGTAAATGATTTTTCCATATTTTGCCTCTAGCGGTTTTCTTGAAATTTTATTAATGAAGAATTGATAGTAGTGCCTATCTCATTGTAAGGGGTAACCCTTATTAGTTTTAGAGAATTTTTATTAAAAATACCCTTTTTAATCTTAAATGAGTTTAATGTTTTAGAATAATTACCCTCATATTTTAAGTAACTTTTCCACAGTAAATTTCCTTTTTTATCATAAAATGCGTAATATTCCGGACAACCAGAAACACAATCTTCACCACCACTTAAATAATAGAAAAAGTCATTCTTTCCTTTAATAACACCAATGAATTTCAATTGGTTCTTAGAGTAATTGAAGTCTCTCTTGCTCCTTTTTAATTTCAATATCCCTTTATTAGAATCAACAGCCAATGACTTTATGGTATCATTACCCTTAAGAAAATACAATTGTTGGGTTAAAACGGGCTCGTTCAAATCGAAAACATCAGAATCCTTAATGGTTTCATCTCGATAGCTCTTTGTAATTACAAGTAAGGAATAGCTGTTGTTTTTTAATTTTATTCCATAACTATAAGAATACTTTTTTGTCTTTTTAGTTATCTTTTCACATTGAGGATGTTGATAAGCTATTGAGACTATATCGCTATAGAAGACTAAAAAAAAAGGTACTAGAAATAAATAAACTTTATACATTAAATATTAAATTAAACTACCTACCGGTGTTGCAATTATGGTTAAACCGTTAAGCTCTCTGGCGATATAGCTCTTGAAAATTTCTTTACCTAACTTTATATCTATTTGCTGGTCTTTTCCTCCTGGTAGTGATGACCATCGACCATTTAATTTTTTCATTGCATTATCGACATCACCCGATTTAATTTCAACCGCAGCTCTTTGAAACATCAAATACTTAGCAAAGGTATCTTGACTTTTTGGAGAAAAGTCAGTAACTCCAGCTTTATCTTTCAAATCATCCCATGTGAGTACATTTATCTGGAAAGCCCCAGCTGGACTCTGAGCTTTTGGATTTCCCCAAGAAACTACATATTTTCTTGGATGATCTTTATAGTCTGCCGGGGTTTCTTCATAACTAGAGTCCGTAAAAGTTCCTCCACCGTCTTTTTTTCTTCCGTATAAAAAATTATAGTCAGTAGGTTTGCCAGCACTATAATTTTCGGTCATTCTCAATGTTGACATAAAAGCCCTTGTGTTTAATTCTGCATTAGTCATTTTTAATCGTACTGGCTTATAAAACATATCATAATCTTTCTGATTGATTTTACTTTTTGGGATTGTTTTCACTTCATCGCATACTACAACTTCATTAGAATTACCATATTTGCCCAACAAAGTGCCATCATAAAGATAATAAAAACCATTAGCCGAATTACGTTTTTTAGTAACTAAAGTTTGATCAATTGTAGTATCTTCAATTATCTCTCTTTCAAGTTTCGCAATTAACTCATTGACAGGATTAAAAGTGCTCTCTTCTGCAAAAAGACTTTTATAGCCCAATATTTCACTAAATGATTTTTCCATATTATTTTTTATTAAACCTAGAGAGAATCTTTCTCTCTAGGTTGTATTAATAAAACATTTTTATTTTGTTTAGTTCCAAAATTTACTGAGTAAACAATTTAATTTTTGATTATTTTTTTATATACTTTTTGTCCCTCAACTTCAATGCAAAGTATATACAAACCGCTGCTCAAATCTTTACTATCAATACTGTTATTGGTTTTGCCACTTTTGATTATTTTGCCCATAGTGTCACAAATGTCATATTTAATGCTTTGTGCGCCATCAAAGTCAATAAAAAAGACATCTAAAACTGGATTTGGATAGACTTTAATTTTTGAATCTAACGTTTGTTCTTGGCTGGATAATGGATTCGTGTAATTAATCCTAAATGCTAAATCCTGTTGAATGTCGGGTGCAGAAAATGGATTACCTGTATCTGATAAGGAACTAAAGGTATTTGAAATTACATTATACTGATTAGCATTTCCGTTGCCTCTAGAACCAATTGTTGTAGTGGGAATAAATTTAAAAATAGCATTATTTATTGCCCTACCTTGATATTCTATCCAATATACCCCAGCAGATAAATTTGCTGTTATGTTTCCTCTTATACGCCAAATTCTGCGAGTTTCCTCTGGAGGTGTAACAGGAGAAGGTATCTGTGTGTTACTTATTCTTAAAGTAAACATATCTTGACTATTTGAGGTATCCAATACGTTAGTCGTCATATTACCCGATACCACTGTGGAGGTAACAAGGTATGGAAACCCACTCCAAATGCGAACTCTAAAAACATCTAAAGGCGCTGAGTTACCCAAAAAATTTTGCTGATAGCAAAAGGCATCAACACTACTAATGTTCCAAGTTTGCCCAAAAGGAATTGTAAAGTCGTCAAAAACTCTTAAATCTGTATTGAAACCATTAAAGTATCCATCAAAACCAAAGATGTTATTGCTTTGTGTTGTATTACCTGTATTGTTTTGGCATTCGCTCCATTCATGCTGAGAAGGAACAGTTGGTGCAGCTACTCCACTCTTTGTAAGTGTTCCTGTGGAAATTAGTCCGTTATTGTAGCTCAATTGAGCTTTAACTGAAGAAGTTAAAGCTATTGAAATAAATATTTGTAAAACTACTTTTTTCATAATATTATACTATTAATTTTTTTTAAATAAGATTACTTAATGGGGCAGCCTACACTACCCCATTTTTTTTTAATTAATTGCCACCTCCATTAGATAGTGTATTTTTAATTTCCTCAATATCGGCTTGAATTTCTTCAATACTTTCGGAAACGGTTTCAAGCTCATCGGTGATATTACCGAGTTGAACATCGTCGGGGTTTTGCCCAATAATATTCATTTGGTTTCCATTACTATCCAGCACTGGTTCGCCATCTGAGTCAAACAAGAGGTTATCTTTGCAGTCATCATCACACGGAAGTCCCTCAACATTCAACCCGATTGTTCCAGCTTGAATCACTGTTAACGAGGTTGGCACTCGGCTTTCCCATGTTTGCTCTACTTCGCCTGTTGGCTCTTGTAATTCTTTTACTATTGATACAAATAATGGGTCGTTCATAGTAGGTACTTGTCCGCCATTCCAAATTTGTCCGGTTGCCATGTACCAATTTACTACTTCTTCAAAACCAGGGCGCACCGTAATAATAACTCGTGCCATACCGCTTTGCAGAAAAGAACGGAAAACAGCATCATCTACTTCATCAACATTATAAAGCGCTTTCCAATTTTCTTTTTTTGCCCAATAAAATGGATAGAAGTAATAACTCATTAAGTTCCACTCAAAAGCTTGTTCAAAGAATTTTACTTTGGCCGCATAAGTTTCTAAATTGGGATCATCATACTTTACTCTTGAATCTTGATATGTAGTTCCTGTAATAAAGGATTCTTTACCCAATGCAGCATGACTGATCATGTACTCAATACAATTTTTGCGTAATACTGTATTCTCAATCTGACGGTAGAATAGCGGATTCGTTTTTATTTTCTGGGTTTGAGTAGCATTTAGTTCCGCCATTTTATCGTTGTATTCTTTTAGGCGGTCTTCATAGGCAGCAATGATGGCGTTGAAGGTTTCTATTTGCCATTGTTTTTTGGCTTCGTTGGTTAGTTGGCATAATACACTGAATGTTGCATGAGCTTCTGGTTCTGAGTCGTAAGCTGTTGCAGCAATAGGAACTTTTTGGACGTAAGGGTTAATAAAAATGTGTTCTACAAAACCGTTTTCTTTGATGTTTGCACCATGATTATTGCTTTGACCATCCCATGGATTATTAGTGTTTGTTGTATTAGGCAAGCATTTTAGACTTTTTGAAATTTCACCTATAGTTGTAATAATTTGTGGCCATTCTCTACCTGTTAAATGATACATCATTTGAGCTGTTGAATACCCTTTTGTTGCTGAATATCCTTCTGGCACAGTAATTTCATCACTAATAGAAAAATATTTTTGATCCCTTCCTTTTGGACTTATTAATTTTAAACTTTTTCCAACTTTTATAGTTTCCTGGGGCATAGCTTCAACCTCAGCATTATAAATTCCTGCCCAATGCGAATAGGTTTCTTCTTTTACATCCAAAAATGTTTTCAAAGCTAAACCTCCTGTAATTGTTCTAGGGTCAATAGGTTTAATCAACTCTTCCACCTCATTGTTTTTTGCTTTATCATCAATGGCCCTAGTATGAAAAACGGCTGGTTCAGGGATCATAAATTCATACATCAATCGTTTGCCATAATTAACTACTTGGTTTCTATAAATTTTATCAACCCAACGATATACGCCCGATATGTGTTTGTCGCCTTTTCGGTTATCATAGCCGTGCTTATTGGTTTCTTCGAACTCTTCAATGATTTTGGTAATTCGTTCTTCTTTTACTTTTTGAACGACACGTTCTAATACTCTTTCGGTAACTTCTTGAGCAGACGTTACTGCCTGATGGTTGGATGTTTCTTGCGAGGTGTTGTTAGCAAAGTCGGCTCCAGCCGTCATTCCACCTCCGGTCCAACTTTGATTTACGCTTACGTTTGCTCCAAAAGCGTTTTGTTCAGCCAAAACAGAATTTACCTCTTGGTTCATTTCAAAACGTTCCGTTGAAGTAGTATCAGTAAGTTTTTCTGTTTCCTTTTCTTTACTTGTGGTTACAGTATCTTCTTGACGGCGCAGACGGCGTGTTGCTTTTTCCTTATATTCTCGTGCCATTACATTTTCGATGTGCGAAACTTCTCCCGGCACGTAGCAACAAATCTCTTGTTCTACTTTACGGTAATCGGCAATTCCCAATCGTTTAATACCATATCCTGATGGAATGTAGTTAATCACATTTTGCTGAATAGTATTTGACCCTGACGGAGTTGATCCTACAGTAGATGGTACAGTTCCCGAAGAAGCACTGCCGTCAGTATCGGTTGATCCTGATGAACCTGTTGATCCCGAAATTGCATCTTCGTATGAATACTTTCCTACACCTCTTGCAAATAGATTTGAATTGTTGCCTGTGTATGTAATCGGATTTCCCTCGCTATCATGAATAGCATTAATATCAGTATTAAGACTTGAGACCCTTTCAACTACTTCAAAACTGCCTTCTCCAAGTATTAATTCTCTTTGTGTTGACGAAAAAAATGTTCCTGAAATTCTAAAAGTACAGGCTTCTGGAGCTTCAAAATAATTAGCAGGTGTATTGAAAATATTTAAAACTAATTTCCCGTTATGCCATTCTATGTTTTGAGCTACGTTGTTATATTCTCCATCTATGACAGTTACGTTTGCGTCATCAAAACTAATACTATAACTACCTGAAACTATATCTGTCCCCATTTCCATATCGGTGAATGTTAGCGCTAAATATTGGTTATTACCTGTACCTAAAGTTGTTATTGCAAATCCACTTGAGATTCTAGCATGACTAGCACTATCGTTGGCAGTGGCGAATGCAACTCCATTTACATTCGCAACTCGTTTTGAGGTGGTGGTTCTTTCAAATTGCTTAGCAGTTAGCTCATTTAGTTTTTCATCTATTAAATCAAAAACTTCTTTGAAAGTTGAAAACAATAAATCTGTTTTACATTGTAGAACAAACTCATTATAAATACTTTTGCCTGATGAAATCTTTAAACTATACTCTAATTCTCCCTCTGGTTGAAAATTGTATTCAGGAAGCTCAAGATTTTCATATTCTATATATTTAGTTATCTCATTAGTAACTGGGTCGGTATGAGTAATCTCAACAGGTGTTGCTGCATCATAGGCTGCTTTTGTATCAATATTATATTGAGTATTATAAGCATCCAATGAATTTTTATACTCGATTTTGTACTTTCTTTCAACCGCTAGTAGCCCTTTTTTAATCGACTCTAATTGACTTTTGAGATTTTTTATTACTAATAATTCATTTGCTTTTTGAAGCTCTTTTGTATTTACAACTGCTTCTATTTTTGATTTTGTTTTTTTATTGGATTCAGCTTCACTATTTTCCTCCGATTCAAACATAAACTTTGGAATGATTACTCTTGCTTGAGCCAAAATCCTTGTCTCCTCAACAGTACCCGATGGATTATAATTTCGAATAAAAAAATCGGCTACCAATACTGCGATAATAGCATCTCTTACATAGTTTGATTTATAAGTAATAATTTGGTAAAATAAATTGTCCCATAATGTTATCGCTGGAAACGGTTTTGCTTTTAGTGAATTTAATTTATCCATCCAATCTTTTATCTCATTAAGCTCAAAAGTGGTTCTGTTTTTGGTAAGCCATATCGCAAAATCATAAAAAGACTCCGTTAGAAGATCCTCTCTTATTTTTTCTCTATTTTTTATAGCACTATTTTCAAAACCTTGTGCCTTTTCTTGCAACACTTGCATTTTAGTTTTACCCGGTTCAATAGGATTTAAACTACTTAAAAACACACTAGTGTAGGTTGTATTACTGTCTTTAATCTCAGGATGCTGAACAAAACTAGCATCTACTTCATTTTTTTCCAGTAATTCTGGAGCTCTCATGGTTATAAACCGATAGAGCGTGTTTTTAACTTCTGTTTTCATATTTGTTTTTTATTATTTTTCGCCTACTTTTTTCAGCCATTGGCTTTGCTGTTTTTGCTTCAATTATTTATTTATCATTCCGAAGGTTGCGGATCGATTATTATGCTATCAACTATCCTAAAAAAGTTAAACTGCTTTTGCTTCTTTATTTTTTAAATACCTACCCACTAAAAAAGTTATGATAGGTGCTATGATGGTTGAAATTGCCCAAGCTATGTTTCGATTCATTTCTTCCCAAACGCTTCCCAAAAAGCTTTGTTCAAAATCGATGTCTATTTTAAACGTCTTGGTTTTGCTTTCAATCGGTTGTTTATCAAGGTTTAGTGGTGTAATGACTAAATTGAGTGTTCCTTTTCCGTTAGAATTTTCTTTGGTAGTCACACTCCAGTGCCACTCGAACGTTTCTTTTAAAAAGGCAGCAGTTTCTTTATCTAATACTTGTTGTATGGGCACATTAACCTCATCAATTGGTTTGATAACAAACTTATCGTCATCGCCTTTTAATTCTATTTTTACATAATAACCAAGATTTACCTTGCGCGTAAGAATATCTTCTTTGGTCAAAAGTTTATCTCCGTTTTCTATTCGTGATTCATTGATTGATGCTAAAAGACTATTTTGTATTTCTTCTTTGGTTAACAAACTTCCCAGTTGTGCTGCTACTTCATAGGTTTGTTTTTCTCTCATTTTAACCGGACAATGAAAAGCAACATTGCCTATTAAGTTTTCGGGTAACACAAATTGCTGTTTTGTAACTACTTTGGGTTGGATAGTTGCCATTTTAGTTTGGAGCCCTTTTTTTTGTTTTTCGAGCGCTTCAATTTGACTTTTAGCCTGGCTGAGTTGGGTTTCTATTTTTATCATGTTTTCTTGTCCCGAAGAATTATTTACTCCAGAACCGTCTCTTTGTAACCTTTCTATTTCATATTGTAATTCCGCAATACGAGAATTTTTAATCTGCATTTCGCTTGCAATATTTTCTGCTTCTTTGATAACATTACCATATTTTTCGGCTAGTTCCTTATTATCTTTTTTTAAATCGTTTAAAGCAGCTAAGGTTTTCTTGTTACTCGAGCAACTTATACAAATCAGTATCAGAAATACGAATAGAATGAATTTTTTCATGTTTTATTTTTTAGTTAACTGCTTTAAATCCAAGAAGTGCTTCTCAATTTGTTTTACATTGATTTATTGTAATAATCCGCTTTTTCTTTTCTAATTTTTCGATAGCTTTCCCAATCAAAGCTTTTAAGGAAATTAGCAGCCGTTAGAGCGCCTTTAACAAATAAATCTATTTGAGCTTTGTCTGTTAAATTGAAATCGAGCCAATTATGTTCTCCGGTATCTACGTAACCGATAAGGTGTTTGAAATCGGGATTTTTTTGAAGGAATTCGAAATCATAGGCAAACCGAGACGTATCAAACATAGACCCAACTATACTCATAAACTTATTGTTTTCATTTACTTCATTTTTGTCATAGCCTAGTTTTACTCCAAAAGTGGGTGCGCTTGGAACTTTGTGGTTATTATGGAAAATATCAATTGGAAAATTTGAAATAATGCCACCGTCCATCAGTAATACTTCTTTGGGTACAGAACAACGTAGACCCGTAGATGCATTCCATCTTTCCCAGCTAGCCTTACCTTGAGGGATTTTTGAAATTCTATGTGGTGTAAAAAAGAAAGGAATCGACATTGAGGCTCTGACAAAATCTGCTGGATTTTGTTCTAAAGGTTTTGAATAAAACAAGTCAATCATTTTGGGAAACACAATTTTACTCTCCGTCGTAATATCGGCTGCCACTATGGCAATTTCACTGATATGGTTTACTTGATTATATTCTTCAAGG
Source organism: Flavobacterium sp. (assembly GCF_044369455.1). Taxonomy (GTDB): domain Bacteria; phylum Bacteroidota; class Bacteroidia; order Flavobacteriales; family Flavobacteriaceae; genus Flavobacterium. The sequence goes on from NZ_JBIPLW010000006.1 coordinate 149,348, forward strand.
GTTTGAATACCATTTGTGTCAACAATTTTATACAGTTTGTTATCATCACCAGAGGTTCCTTTTTGTCTTAGATCTAGTAAATCTTGATAGGTTTTTATTCCTTTATCTGCTAATAATTTGGTAAGCCATTTATGGAAATTTTTGCCCGGATTTAGTCCAAAATCATTTTTAAAGTTATCAATTACCTGTATGGCTTTTAGCGCTAGTTTTAAATTGCCCGATTGTTTAATTAATGCATTAATAAATTCTTTGGCATCTTTATCACCATCTACAAAATCATATAGTTTTTTATTGCATAAACAATCCAATATCCATTCCGATTTAGTTTCATCTATTGGACCAGCAGCAGCCATAAGTAGTGTATTGATGCTTCCAGCAGAAGTTCCGGCAAGGCTCAGAAAACGAATTCCCATTTGCTCCAACACATACACATAACCCACCAATGCAACGCCTAAAACGCCGCCACCTTCTTGCACCAAATCGACATATTGATGACCTTGTTGGTCGACAATATTTGAAAATCGTTTGTTACTTTCCTTAATTTTTTTTAAATCATTAAGAATTGTTAGAACCTCTCCATTATTCGTAAAATCTTCTGCTTTCATGATGTAAATATTTATGTCTCCTACTTTGGTCAGGCATCGGTTTTCCTGTTTTGTTTCTTCACGAAAGATTCTTGTGATTTGTCGGCACGGATTCCTTCTGCAATCGCTTCGCTCGTGTGCGAATCCGCGCTATCGGGTACGATTACAATTTAGTTATTGACTCTTCTTTTAGCTTTTCTGGCTTTTGGTTTAGAATCTACTCCAAATCGGGTGAGCACCGGTAAGTGATCTGTAATATCATTTTTGATGGAGTTGATTAGTGTTTTAATCTCACCAGCCGATGCGCTACTTGCCAACAGATTTTCTAGCGCTATCCACTTGATAACACCACCTGTTTTATTCATTTGGGAAGCAAAATCAGAAGTTACTATCTTAAGATCGAGAAGACTACCTACGTTATTTTTATTACGATAGTACAGGTGGCTGTAATCGCTAGGGTCGTTTATTGATTCAAATTCAACAATGCCGTTTTTCTCTAAATCACGCATGGTGCCCCACGCTTTGGCTGTTGGTGGTTCGTTCCAGTCGCCTAGCAAAATACAATCGGCATCATAATTATTGCCATCTTTTACTAACCAATCGGCTAGTTTGGCGCAAGACAATGTGCGTTGTAGGTCGTCTTCGCCCGTATTGCCTCTATCCATTTGCGATTTGAGGTGCAGCCCTACAAGTTGAAAATCAATACCTCGTTTGCTGCTAATGGTGCTTTTGCAATAAAAATAGCTCCACAAGGGTTGGCGCGGAAAAACATCTTTGCCACTTGGGGTGGTTACTTCTTTTTTGGCAAATAGTTCACGGGTGTCGTCTTTGGTACGCACCCAATCCATATCCCACATTACGGCAACGCGTTGTTGTCCTCCGGTGTCTCCATAGGCCACTTGGTAGTTGCCTTTTCCGGCGGCTTTTAGCGATTTTGCCATGCCGTCTAGCGACCCGTGTGCAATTTCTTGAAAGACGAAGATGTCAGAATTAAGGATGCTTAATACTTGTTCTATTTTGGCTACTTTTTCGGGTTCGTTTCCGTCGAACCATCTCAAATTCCATTGAACAATGTCTAGAAAATCGTCGGTATCGTTAAACTTCGGGTCTATAGCACCCAGTAATACCGAGATGTTGTCATTGGGGATTTCGGTTGTGTTTGTTCCCATTTTGTTTTGTTTTAGTTGGCCTACTCTAGTTCCTCTTTTCGGCTTGCGAGGGGATGTTTTGAAATGTTTGGATCTAAATGCAGTAGTAGGCTAAATCAGCCACCAAAATTATATGTAAGATTTAAAAACCCTAGTAGATTAGCATTGTCAATATCATACTTTACTGTAATAGGAATCCAAAAATCATTTGCTAATCGTATTCTAAACTCTGCATTGGCAGTGATGATTTCATCATCTTCATCGGGTAATACGTTTTTATAAACCTTAGTATATTCACCCAAAGCTTTAACTTCGAAACAGCTAACATTTTCAGATGTATTTCTTAACAATACAAAGTTTAACCCTGCTTTTCCATTAAAAGTAGTTCTTGGCATATTTACCAATGTATCATCATCATAAGTAAATGTTCCTCTAATATCAATTTGGTCACCTGATTTATCAATTCCTTTAAGATAAACGCTACTTACAGAACATTTATTGAATTTTCCATCGGTATTTGTAGAACCATCAGCTGCTAATGTCCAAAGTGCTTTGCCGTCTATTTTATCCATTTCAGATTTTCTAACTTGCTTTAAATATTTAACATGATCTGAAATATCAGTCGATGTTAGGCTTTTGCCATCTGCGTATGAAATAGTAGCAGCTGTTGTTTTAAACTCCTCAATGATTCTATCATAGTATGGATTTCCAGTTATATCATATTCAACATCGTTTAAAATATCATCACTAGCTTTATTCAATAAATCTAATTCTGTTTCAGTTATTTCAGTTGCAGCTAATCTTGATTGAACCTGCTGAAATGCAGTGATAAATTTTTCTCTTTGCTTACCATAAATACCTTTTGCTAGATTCACTGTTGCTTTATCTCTTCCATTGACAATAGCATAAGTAAAACCACCAGAAAATCCTTTATATTTATAGTCTTTATCTAAATTGACTTTAGCATTAATTTGAAAGTTTCTTAAGAAGTAAGACTTATTTATGGTTAAATCTGATATGTTTTTTAAATCAGCATTATACATAATCTTAAAAAGGGTGGTGTTTAATTCTAACGATTTTTCATCTTCAGTAAGGTTTTTTGTAGTCAACTGAATAATGTTATAAAAGGCATCTTTAAAATTACCCGTTCTTCTATTCTGAATTTTATCTATTTCATTTTCTATTAAATCTGTTTGAGAAAAAGAAAATGTAAAACAAAGTAGTGCCATTAAAATAAAATATTTTTTCATTAGGATAATTATTATATGAATACTTTAAAAATTTTAGAATAAATTGGATTTGTCATACTGTACCTTTTTGTTTTTGTTATTCCATTATTATCGGTGTATTCAACTTCAACATTAGTACTTCCTCCAATAGCATTTTCGCCTGAAACAATTACATTGTACTCTCCTCCAGCTATTGTAAAACTTTCATCAAAAGAACCATTTCTTTTAATTCTCGTGTCATCATTACTATTGACTTTGTCAATAAAAATAAAAATTGGTACCGGTGCAGTTCCACCAAAAACATCTACTTTAATTCTAACATTTCCCATAATTTCTATAATTTAATTACACTTACTATATAATCCTCTTTTCGGCTACCGAGGGTTGTTTTTTTTAAGGTTTTTATTATTTTATCTTTCTCTAAAAATTCTTGGAGCATCTGGTAGTTCGGCTAAATCAAGCTCCAATTTTGTTGCACCATTATCTGCTTCTACACCAACAGTAAAAGCTCCATAGCTAATTAGTTTATTTTCTGCTTTTCCATTAATTACTTTTATAATTTCCTTTTCGTTATTAAAAGAAGGATGCAAATGAAAAATAACTTCTCCCGTAAGTGGATTTGCAACATTTGTAGAGGTTACTTCAAGATCAACAACAAATAATTCTTTATCATAAGATGTCTCTCTTACAATAGCTGTTATCTTTCTTCCATAATTTTCATTAAGTCCTCCAAATTTTCCTTTGTTTGGGTCGTTTTCAACACTATCATCATTTCTAATGTTGATTTGTTTTTCCTTAATCTCTTGCGTAACATCTGGAAACGTGCTAATAATGGCATCCTTTTCGGCTTCAATTTCTTTTTTCTCGATAATTACATTCTCTAATTGGACTTTCGTTTCTTTATACATTTGTTTGAATTTGGCATCAGCTTCTTTTAAAATATCATAAAAGTATAATCGTGTCCAGATATACACCATCATAAAACCAAGAACAGTGAAATAAAGAATTATAGCAACAGATGCATTAGTGCCCATATCATTTTTTGGATCATATCCTAAGATTGAAGTTCCCAGTTTTTCTCCAACATGATGTAATGCTTTGGGAATATTATATATTTGAGTAAGCCCAACTCCAACAATAATTTTAGTCAACCAGTCACTAATTTGAACAAGATTATCATTGTGTACTATATCAGAATTGTTATTGTTATTAGTGTCGCTAACAGAGGACTGAATTATTTTTGGAATTCCAAACAAAAAACCCGTTAATCCACCTAAACCATAAAAAGCACCCGCAATCAATGAAGCATTTCCAATTTTGAAAAACAAACCAGATACTTGGCTTTTGTCAAAATATACCCATGATAAGGATATGATAAAGACAATACCCATTATGAGCATCCATTTTAAAATCACAAATACGTCAGGTAGGTTTTTAAGAGATAATCTTCTATTGTCGTCCATAATTTCTAATGTTTATAATCCTGCCTACTCTATAATCCACTTTTCAGCTACCGAGGCAATGTGTGTTTTTACTGTATTTTAGCAATTTCAAAGTGCATTCCGTCTTTTCTAGTAAAATGTCCGCCCCAATAAAATCCGTTGTTGTTGGCGATTTGCACCAATTCTCTAACGCTTCCTTTTTGTCCTACTAGCGCCGGAATAGTACCCAGTCGGTTCCAATTGACATTGATATCAAAAGCGGTCCCAAAGGCATGGTTGCTCAACACCGTTTTGCTTCCTCTCACAAAACGCGGGTTATAAGCACCATCCCAAGTGATCACTTTATGCAGTAGTCCTGCTGTCTCCCAGTCTTTAAACAATTTGATCAGTTGGTTGGCTCCTTTTTTATGAAAATAGACGGTTGCCGTTCCTTTAATCGGAATGAGTTGCGGCACCAGCACTTTAATGATGTTTTGACTATCCCAGTTGTTGGTAATTTCGATGTTCTCTGGATTGCCTTGTAATGGCTTTGATTTGAATTTTAGGGTGCCAAATACCACGGCACGTTCGGCATTTGAAACTAATGGCGGAAAGTTGGGTTTGCTTGGAAAGTTTTCACTAGTAATATCGGTTCGGGTATCGTCTATGAGTCCAAATCCCAACTGCATTGCGCGTCCTACCGATTTGTTGCCCACAACACCATCGGGTTGAAGTCCTTGTTTTTCTTGAAACGCTATGGTTGCGGCATGGGTAATCGCATCAAATTTGCCCGTTACTTGTCCGTGATAATGTCCTTGCCCCATTAAGAAGTATTGCCATTTTTTTACATCGTTGTTTTCAACGCCCAGTTTTAGAAGTTTCATACCATAAAAATTTATTTCCAGCCTACTCTAGTTCCTCTTTTCGGCTCCCGAGGGTGTTTTGTCTTTTTCGTGTACGTCACCCATCAAATCAGGTGGTTTACGATTATATAAATGTTACAAAAGACAATGAGTATTGCTGTCACAACAAGTAATGTAATCAAAACCCTAATTATTTTTTGAAATGAAGCATGGTCTTGATTCGTATCGGTTTCTTTTTTCATAATGCTTGTATTATTTTTTTAAAATACCCTGCCCTTTATTTAAAGTACCACAAACTTTAGTAAAAGAGCAGGAATATTTACAACTAACTTAACTTCTATTTTGTTAAGAAATCAGCAAAAGAGTACATTAAAAAACTCATTTCTATGTTCTTAGCTTTTCTGATTTTACAAACTTCCAACATATAAGGTCATCAAAACAGAGTAGAAACCACAATTTAAAATGTGGTTTCTACTCTGTTTTATTATTAAATTATATCGTTAACTTTGAGACAATCATTTAAACCAAATTATTTATGTCTAATTATGAACTACCCTTAGAACTTATTGAAGATTTAGTTGACAATTACAAAACTCACCAGTTGGTTTCAATTAAATACTCTGCGAAATTCCCAATGGTTTTTGACGCTACCGCAGCCTTATTCTCACTAGGAAAGTTAAAAGACTTTATAGCAACCATAGAGGAAGAAGTAGCCAAACACCCGGAAATACCTGTTAGCAATATTGGAATTCGGTTTTATTATGCTGCGTATCCTGACCAATCAAATTGGGAAGATGAAAATTATGAGGCATTAGATACGGTTGACCCCAACTATGCTAAATTACATACCCTAATTGCCGTTCCAACCACAGAAATTGATGGTATCAATTATGACTTTAACCCTTATGATGTAAGCACCTATAACGGAACTAAACCATCTGGAAAAGGAACAGGCATCATGGCTAAAAATCATGGTGCATTATATCCACCGGGTACTAAAACGGGACTATGGTTTTAAATAGATAAAAACACGTGCTGTTTCATTTTAAAATTTAACTTTGAGAAAGTGAAACAGAACGTGTTTTTTATATGGAAGAACTTTTGAAAACTTTAGCCAGTACAATGAATTTTGCCGAAGGTATTCCGGTCATTGTTGGGCTTTACTTTTATAAAAAAATAAAAAATACGTATTGGAAATGGTTTTTGTATTATTTGGCATTTATATTTTGCATCGAGTTTTTAAGTTACAATGAAATTATATGGGATGTATCCAGAATAAAATATGTTTATGGCTTTGCCGTTATTCCTATTGAATTCTTGTTTTTGTATTGGCTATACGCTTGTAAATCACTGAAAAATGTCAATCTTTTTCGTTGGTTTTCGTTGGTTTACTTGGCTTCCTTTATACCACATTTATATTTGGAGAGTGAAAAAACAATGGTGTACTCGTTTAATTATGTCGTTGGTGCTTTTTTACTGGGGATTCTTGTTTTTTTAGAATATTTAAAACAAATTCAATCGGATGAAATAATTCGGTTTAAGGAGAACATGATGTTTTATATTAATTTAGGGGTAAGCCTATTATATGTTGGAACGTTGCCATTGTTTTCGTTTTATGCTATCGTTTATAAAAACAATGAAATTTTTACAAACTACTATGTCTTCTTTTTACTGATAAATCAATTGATGTATCTACTTTTTTCAATGGCTTTTATATGGGGGAAACCGAATACTTACTAATCACTATTGTCTTTAACCTTTTTTTTCTACTTTTTATGGTAGCCATCTTTCTTTATATTTGGAAATACCGCAGAAAGAAAAAAGAAAATGAGTTACAGCTTACGTATGAAAAAGATCAGCATCAAAAGGAACTTTTAGCGACACAATTGGAGATGCAAAAGAAAACCATGCAAGAAATTGGCAGGGAAATTCATGACAATGTTGGACAAAAATTAACCTTGGCGAGTTTGTATTTTCAACAGTTGATTTACGAAAACAAAGTAGCCTCAGACAATAAAAATGTGGCTTCTATCAATTCGATTATTAATGATTCCTTATCCGATTTAAGGCAATTATCCCAATCCTTGAGCGATGATAGTATCGAAAATAAAACATTACCAGAATTACTAGAAATAGAGAGTCAAAAAATTAATAGTATAAAAAAATGTGAACTTATGGTAGATAACCTCAATCTGTACAACAAACAAAGTTATGCCGTCAAGAGTGTTTTGGTGCGGGTCACCCAAGAGTTTATTCAAAACGCTATTAAACATTCTGATTGTAATTTGATACAAATCAATCTAAGTAAACAAAATGAATTGTTAACGTTAACCTTAGTAGATGATGGAAAAGGTTTTGACCTACAAACCAAAAAAGCGGACGGTATCGGGCTCCAAAACATGAAGAAACGAGCCGAAATTATTGGCGGACAGTTTTTTTTAAACAGCACTAATAACGGAACATCCGTTAGTATAAAAGTTCCTTTTCAGGAGTAAAATATTTAAACATTCACTACTTTCGTACTAGTAGAAATAACCTATTTTATATGAAAAATACCATAGTAATTGTTGATGACCACATATTAATAGCAAAAGCTTTAAGCAGTATTATTTCTAGTTTTAAAGATTTTGAAGTTTTATATGAATGTGAAAACGGTAAAGAACTTCAGGATAAGCTAGCCGATAAAAACAACATTCCGACTATTGTACTTCTTGATGTGAGTATGCCCATTATGAATGGCTTTGAAACTGCAAAATGGCTCACAACCCATCATCCTGACATATTAATCATGGCTTTGAGTATGCAAAATGAAGATCAAAGCGTCATAACGATGCTAAAAAATGGTGCCAAAGGATACCTTCTTAAAAATACCTATCCTTCCGATTTAGAAAATGCCTTACTTACGATGCTTAAAAATGGTTTCTTCTATCCGGATTGGGCTGCCAAAACTATTTTTAATGATATTGAAAATAAAGAAAAATCAAAGGCAGCAATTCGAGCACAATTCACCAAACGAGAACTCGAGTTTTTAAACTATGTCACCACCGACTTAAGCTATAAAGAAATAGCGGCTCAAATAGGATGTAGCACGCGTACGGTAGAAAACTGTAAAGACAATATTTCTCAAAAGTTACACATTAAAACCCGAGTGGGACTTGCTGTGTATACGATTAAAAATGAGTTGTCCTCACTTTAAATTTTTAATAAGGTTTTATTGAAAATACTACTCTTCGTAGCCTTCCATTTCTTTATCGTAGAATTCTCCGGCTAAAGTAATTAAATGCTCCATTTCAGATTCTAATTCGGTTTCGTCTTCCCCTTCTAAATCTTCCAAAAACTCCACTTCATCATCTTTTAAGTTGATAATAAAACGTGGAAAATCGAGGTGGATTACAAATATATCATCTGGAAAATCAGAGTTATCGGCTAGAACAAATTTTGGTAATTCCATTTTTAATTATTTGTTTTTGGTTTGTTGTTTATGGTTTATGGTTTGTTTTTCAACTCTAAACAACAAACCATAAACAACAAACAGTTATTATTTATCCGACAAAATAACCGGCGCACTTCCTTTGCCCATAAAAATAATTTTGGTATTAGACGAAGTGGCTATTTCTTTTTGCGCTTTGATTTGTTCGTATTGCAATTGCTTATCGGTCAAACCTGTGGATATAATTCTTTGGTAATCGGCAATACCTTGTGCTTCTACTCTTTTACGCTCGGCTTCTTGCTTTTCTTTTTGTAGTACAAACTGCATTTTTTGTGCTTCTTGTTCGGCATTAATTTTGCTTTCAATAGTCGTTTTTACTGAAGCAGGAAGATTAATATTTCGAATTAATAATTGCTCTAACACCAAACCTCTTGATTTAAAATCGGCTTCGATACTTTTAGTAATTCGTTGTTGAAATTCACCTCTTTTAGAAGAATATAGTGCGACGGCATCATAATAAACTGCATTATCTCGAATACGCGTTCTTGTTACAGGTCGAACAATTTTATCGGTATAGTTTTCTCCAATACTCTTTAAGATTTTTGGAGCATCATTGGGTAAAACCCTATATAAAACAGTTAAATCTATCACAACTTCTAATCCGTCATTTGATAAGACACGAATCGCATCGTCTCCATCTTTGTCGCCTTCATCATGAATGGCCGACATGGTATAGTTTTGGGTTTGCGCATCAAAAATGGTAATGTCTAATAAGGGATTGACCATATGCAAACCACTTTCTAAAACATCGGGTTGCACATTTCCAAAAAGTGATTTCACACCTAATTTTCCGGCATCTATTTGTTTAAACGATGACGATAACAAACCAATCAAAATAATTACAATGCCGAATATTTTAAATAGATTAGCAAATTTTGCAATAGGGTTTTCATTATTTTTTAGTGTGAAACCGATAATAATTAAGATAATACCAATAATAAATGAAAGTATCATTTTATAAATTTTTAGATTATATGCTGGTTATACGTAACTCTCTTTGGGAAGTTACATTTTATGATGATGCATTATCGGAAACCAACTTTTTAGTTTGATAATGAAATCGAATAAAGAGAAAAAGTGCAGCAGCTGTCAATCCAGCCAAAAGTCCAATCCAAACTCCGACCGCTTTTAAATTTGTATAAATACCTAAATAATACGAAATCGGAAATCCAACAATCCAATAGGCAACAAAAGTAATATACATTGGAATTTTTACATCTTGCAATCCGCGTAAAGCGCCCAAAACAACCACTTGTATTCCGTCCGAAATCTGAAATATTGCAGCTACTAAAAGCAATTTTGCTGAAATAATAATTACTTCTTGATTGTCTAGTAGTTGCCCTTGATTTTCCATATTAAGAAACAAATAAGGTAAAATTTGATGCAGTATAACAAATAGTAAAGCAAAAACAATTTCTATAATAATAGCTAGCAAAAATATGGAACGTGCAACAACAATTAACTGTTTGTATTCTTTCAACCCTTTTTGTTGACTAATTCTTATCATTGCTACCACGCTCAAACCCATGGCCACCATAAAGGTCATTGATGCCAAACTCAGGGCTATTTGATTCGCTGCCTGACTGGTCTTCCCAATCGTGCCACAAAGCCAAATAGCTGCGGTAAACAAGACTACTTCAAAAAGCATTTGCATGGCAGAGGGAAATCCAAGATTGATGATTTTTTGTAGCATTTCTTTCTTAATTTCATCAAAACTAAAATCGCTGAAGTACTGTTTTAATTGATCTTTTCGTGATAAAATGATGTGCATAAAAGTGACCATGGCAATACGGGATAATACGGTTCCTAAACCAGCCCCGAGAATACCCATTTTTGGGAAAATCCAAATACCATAAATTAAAAAATAATTAATAATGACATGAAGAATGTTTGCCATTACGATAGCATACATCGAAACTTTTGTCAATGACAAACCGTCTGCAAATTGCTTATACCCTTGATACACAATTAGGGGCACTAAAGAAAAAGCCACCCAATTTAAAAAAGGTCGGGCTAAAACAATCACTTCTTTGGGCTGATGTAGTAATTCCATAATGGGTTTGGCTAGCAATACCAATCCGAATAGCATAAAACCTAAAATGATACACAAAAACAAACCATGATGAAATATAGAGCGAATTTTTGATGTGTTATCTTCAGCATCCGCTTTGGCTACCATTGGGGTAATGGCTGTAGAAAATCCAATGCCAATAGACATGGCGATGAAAATCAAACTATTTCCTAATGAAACAGCCGCCAATTCGGTTGAACCTAATTTGCCAACCATAATATTATCGACAATACCAATTAGCGTATGACCAAGCATTCCAATAATTACAGGATACGCTAATCGTAAATTATAGGAGAACTCCTTGGTATATTGGGTTAAATTCATTTTGCAATTTGTAGGTTGCAAAGATAGCTGATTGAATTGCAATGACAATGGCAAAAATCAATGGTAAAGGGATTGAAAATTTAACTAATTAATAATTATTTAAATTGATATATATTTCTAAATTAACCTTTTAATTGCTCTTTATACAAATCGATATTTGCTTTTACCTTTGGGTCAAGTTCGGGTTCTTTTATATCCGTTAGTTTTTGTAGTTCTTCCCAAATGATTTTTGCGACAATGACGCGTGCCATTTCTTTATCGTCGGCTGGAATTATAAACCAAGGCGCATTTTCTCTTGAAGTATTGTTAATAGCTTCTTCGTAGTACTTCATATAATCATCCCATCGTTCTCGCTCTTTTAAATCGCCTATAGAAAACTTCCAGTTATCTTCTGGATTTTCCAATCTTTTGAGCAATCGTTTGCGTTGTTCCTCTTTACTCATGTGAAAATAAAACTTCAAAACCAGTGTGCCGTTTTGGGTTATATGCTTTTCAAAATTATTGATATGCTCCATTCTGTTTTCCCAAAACTGTGGCGTAATGTCTTCCACGTTCTCAATGCCTGGTAAATTTTCAAACAAAATATATTCGGGATGCACGCGCGTTACCAATACATTTTCATAATGGGTTCTATTAAAAACGGCAAATTTTCCTTTTTCGGGTAAAGCCAAATAATGGCGCCATAAATAATCGTGTTCCAACTCGGTCGAATTGGGAGTTTTAAAACTATGCACTACAACACCACGTGGATTAAACTCTTTAAATACTTCGCGAATCAAACTATCTTTGCCACTAGTATCCATGCCTTGTAGGCAAATCAAAACACCATATCGGTTGTGGGCGTACATGGCATCTTGACGTTTGCTTAATTTTTGTTGAATTTTTAGCAATTCTTCTACTTTTTCATCATCACTGGCTATATTATTTAAATCTGTTGGGATTTTTGACAACGAAATTGGATTTATAACTCTAAAATCATCTGGATTTATGCTTTTCATAACGTAAGTATTTATATTTGTAAATATACTAATTTTAGGAGCTGATTCCCGCTGTCCGCGCTACATGGTAGCTCGCTCCCATCGGGGCTAATTATTTAGGCTAACTTATGGAAAAATTTCAACTTTCAATACTGTTTAAAATTATCGGAATCGGTTCTGCCTCTGGTTTGGTATATCACGAAGACAAACTATATATCATTTCAGACAACAGTTCCTTTCTTTATGAATATACAATATCAAACAAAAATTTAAACAAAATAGCTTTGGTTGAAAATCCACAAGAAACTATCATCAAAAAAGACAAACCCGATTTTGAGTCGATTTCTTTTTTGGGAAACAAATTATATATTTTAGGGTCAGGTTCTACCAATAACCGAAATAAAGTTGTGAAGTACAACCCAACATCAAAAAAAATTAATGATAAAGATTTCAGTATTATTTTTCAGGATATCAAAACACAACTTGATATAAAGGATGAAGAACTTAATATTGAAGGTTTAATTCAGCACAAAAACATCATCTACTTATTTCAAAGAGGTAATGGTGCCAATAGTAAAAACGGAATCATCTATTCTAATGAAGATATAGAAAACCGGATTTTTAAATTTGTACCTTTTGATCTACCCAAAATAAAAAATGTATCTGCCACTTTCACCGATGCTATTTTAATAGAAGATAAAATTTACTTTCTGGCTGCAGCTGAAGATACAACTTCAACTTATGATGACGGTGAAGTTTTGGGAAGCATTATTGGAACGATTGATTTAAAAACCATGAAAATACTTAATTCAATTCAAATTAGTGATACTCATAAATTTGAAGGACTAACCTTATACAAAAAAACAGCCACTCAAATAGAGTTGCTGCTTTGTGAAGATACTGATACAGAAGATTTAGAAACTACTATTTATACCTTAGCAATAAGGAATTAGGGAAAAGGAATTAGAAAAATAACATTCCTTATCTCTTATCCCTCTTGACTTTTAAACTTTTTTTTCAACCCCTCCCAACCTTTTTATAAAATAAGTTCTCTTTAGTTACAAAGACATTCATTTTGATAAACGAAATACTCATAACAGCCTGTAAAAAAATGCAACGTGATGCCCAGCGTCAGGTGTATGAATATATGGCTCCCAAGTTGTATCACACCTGTAAACGGTATTTGAAAAAAGAAGAAGAACTTGAAGAAGTAATGGCTGATGCGTTTTATACCATATTTACTAAAGTTGAACAGCTGAAAGAAAATGGAGCTTTTGAAGCTTGGGCTCGGAAGATTGCGGTAAATCATTGTTTGTATCAATTAAAGCGCAATGTGAATTTCAATCTTTATTTAGAAGATAATCCGTTTCGGATTCAGCCCGAGAGCGCCGAAGAAACACCATTGGAAGAAGAAGATTTACTGAAATTATTGGAACATATTCCGGAAGGTTGTAAAACGATTTTCAATTTGTTTGTCATTGAAGGTTACGGTCATAAAGAAATAGCGGTAATGCTTAGTATTTCGGAAGGAACATCCAAATCGCAATTGAATGTTGCCAAGACCAAACTGAAAGACCTGGTCAATCAGTTGTATTATCAAAAAGCAAAATAGTCATGGAAGAAAATAATTTGTTACACCAAATCAAATCGGCTGCCGAAAGCGCTGAAACCAAAGGTTTTCCGGGAATGGAGAAAGTCTGGCAACGCGTTGAAGAAAAGCTCGATAACAAAGAAGATAAAAAAGCGATGCTACTTTGGAAAAAAATAGCTGTAGCAGCTTCGCTCCTGTTAGTTGCCACCTTAGGATATCAGTTTTTTAAAACCCACCCAAATAGAATTCAACCAAGCGGTGTGGTAATAACAACTGATTCTATCCAAAAAAATAATGCTGCATCAAATGAAGTAGTAACAATAGATTCAAAATCTGAAGGTGCATTAAATAAAACAACTTTAAATCCGGTCATTAAAAAAGAAGCTGAAGAAATTTTAAATACACAAATAAAAACGCCAAATCAAGTGGCGTTAGAAGAAAGCATCAAATCGGATGACATGGTACTCTCGACAGGAATTTCCAGCACTGCCATGAGGTATTCAGCACCAACACCAGCTGGAGTAAAGAGCATACCAAATCAAGAATATTATTTTGTTACTAAAAAAGCCGATGCTAAAGATGTTGAGTTATTTATGGATAAAAGCAGTCAAACTTCTAGTGAAAAGAAAGAAGAACCTTTGGTCATCATTGACGATAAAGTATCTAAAAAAAACTTGAGAGAACACGAATTTAACCAGGCCGATTCTTTAATAGTTTTAAACGAACCACTTTATATTATTAATGGTGTCGAATATACCGAAAAAGAAGTCTTTGGACCGAATCCGACTAGTCCTTATACGCCATTAAATCAACAGCAAATCGAAACGCTTTCTATACTGCAGCATGAAAAAGCAATCGAAATCTATGGCAGTAAAGGCAAAAAAGGCGTCGTCATTATTACCACCAAAAACGGAAAACCCGTAACCGCTTCGAAGAAAGCAAAATAACAGTGTTCAACTTTTAAATTTTTAAGTCATGAAAAGTATTAAACTCATTTCATTAGCCATAGCTATGCTCTTTTGTACCGTAGCTAACGCGCAAAACTCGAGCGCAAATCAAAGAACCATTACTGGAGTAGTTTCAGACAAAATCGGTCCGTTACCCGGAGCCAATGTAGTTGTAAAAGGAACTTCCAGAAATACGCAAACTAATTTCGACGGCAAGTACCACATCAAAGCCAGTAAAGGAGAAACCTTAGTTTTCAGCTTTATCGGAATGAATGATACTCAAGTAAAAGTTGGAGATTCGAAAGTAATCAATGTAACCATGAAAGAAGACACTATGAAACTTGAAGAAGTAGTGGTTCAAGGCTATGCTAAATCAGTTTCAAAATCAAGAACCCTTGCAGCTATGCAAACCGTTTCTTCAAAAACTGTCGCAAACAGACCTAATGTAAACGTTATTCAGTCGTTAAAAGGTCAAGTAGCAGGAAGTAATATTACATTAGGTTCTTCGCAGCCGGGTTCCAACAAAATTAGTGTAATTATTAGAGGTGACTCATCACTTAGCGTTGATGCTTCCAATAAAAACAGTATTGTCCAGGATCCCATCATCAATTCGGGTTTGTATGATGAAAATGATGAGGATTATGGAATGTTGATTGAAAATGTTTTTGAAAGTCCAAAAACAGCTCCGTTCTCTACTTTTTCTATTGATGTAGATAATGCTTCGTATACCAACATTCGTCGTATTATTAATGCAGGGCAAAAGGTTCCGAAAGATGCCGTTCGGGTTGAAGAAATGGTTAATTTCTTTAAATATCAATATCCGCAACCTAGCGATAAACATCCGTTTTCAATTACGACCGAATACAGTAATTGTCCGTGGAATAAAGATACCAAATTAGTTCGCATTGGCTTGCAAGGAAAAATCCTTCCCACTGATACTTTGCCGGCATCGAATCTAGTATTCCTTATAGATGTTTCGGGTTCGATGAGTGATGAAAACAAATTGCCATTGGTAAAAGAATCTTTGAAAGTCTTGGTAAGCCAATTGCGTGATGAAGATAAAATCTCTATTGTGGTTTATGCCGGAGCAGCCGGAATGGTCTTGCCTACCACTTCGGGAAGTCAGAAACAAACCATTATTGATGCTTTAGAAAAATTGCAATCAGGCGGAAGTACTGCTGGTGGAGCCGGAATACAATTAGCTTATAAAACAGCAACAGAGAATTTTATCAAAGATGGAAACAATCGGGTAATCTTAGCCACTGATGGCGATTTTAATGTAGGTGCTTCTTCCGACAGCGATATGCAAACCTTAATTGAAGAAAAAAGAAAATCAGGTGTATTTTTAACGTGCTTGGGTTTCGGAATGGGGAATTACAAAGACAGTAAAATGGAAACCTTAGCGGATAAAGGCAACGGAAATTATGCGTATATCGATAACATTCAGGAAGCGAATCGCTTTTTAGGTAAAGAATTCAAAGGTTCAATGTTTGCGATTGCTAAAGATGTAAAAATCCAAATCGAATTCAATCCAGCTCACGTCAAGTCATACCGATTGATTGGTTACGAAAACCGCAAACTCAATCCAGAAGATTTTCAAAACGATGCCATTGATGCGGGCGAATTAGGCAGCGGACATACCGTTACGGCCTTATATGAAATCATTCCGGTGGGTATAAAAAGCAAATTTTATATCGAACCAACCACTTTGAAATATACCAACACCAAAGAAACGGAACCGAGCGACAGCGAATTGGCGAAGCAGACCAAATTTAATAATGAATTAGCTACTGTAAAATTTCGCTACAAAAAGCCTGATGGCGATAAAAGTATTGAGATGATTCGCGTGATTGAAGACCAATCGACTGAAATGACGGACAGTTCAAGCGATTTAAAATTTAGTTCAGCGGTTGCTTGGTTCGGATTGAAACTGAGAGATTCCAAATTCATAACCAACAAATCCATGTCAGACATCAAAAAGTTAGCAAAAGAAGGTTTGGCCTACGACGATCAGGGCTACAGAGCTGAGTTCATCCGATTGATGGAAGCCACAAATTAATGAAAAAGAAAATAGTTAAGTGAAGTTGAGTGTAGATTGATGAAATCCTGTCTGGTGCACAACGGACAGGATTTCTGATTCTCTAAAACCTGAGTTCTACAGTCTATTTTTCTATTTCCCTCAAACTTTCCATTTTCTTATGCGCTAAGAAACCTTTCAAATCTTCAAAATGTTCTTTTACGCGTTTGTTGCCAAATTCGAAAACTTTTTCTGCTAATCCGTCGAGGAAATCTCTATCGTGAGAAACTAAAATCAGTGTTCCGTCAAAGTCTTTAAGCGTTTCTTTAATAATGTCTTTAGTCTTCATATCCAAATGATTAGATGGCTCATCCAGAATCAATACATTAACGGGTTCTAACAATAATTTTATCATCGCCAATCGTGTTTTCTCACCACCTGAAAGCACTTTTACTTTCTTCTGTACATCATCACCATGAAACATAAACGCACCCAAAATATTCTTGATTTGCGTTCGAACGTCACCAACAGCAATGTTGTCTATCGTTTCAAAAATGGTAGCATTTTCATCTAATAAGGAGGCTTGGTTTTGGGCAAAATAACCAATCTGTGAGTTGTGTCCTATTTCGACACTTCCACCATTGATTTCAATTTCTTTCATAATGGCTTTAATCATGGTTGATTTTCCTTCGCCATTTTTTCCCACAAAAGCCACTTTCTGACCGCGTTCGATAACTAAATTGGCATCTTTAAATATCAAATGTTCACCATACGATTTTTCTAAATCACGCACAATTACAGGATATTGTCCTGAGCGCACCGATGGAGGAAACTTTAGTTTTAATGCCGAATTATCAATTTCGTCTACTTCAATTGGAACAATTTTTTCTAACATACGAACACGAGATTGAACCGCATCAGTTTTTGAAAAAGTACCCCGAAAACGTTCAATAAAAGCTTGATTATCGGCAATAAATTTTTGTTGCTCGTCGTAGGCTTTCTGCTGGTGCACCCTTCTATCCTTCCGTAACTCTAAATAATGGGAATATTTGGCCTTATAATCATAAATTCTTCCCATCGTCACCTCGATGGTTCGATTGGTAATATTATCGACAAATGCTCTGTCGTGGGAAATTACCATTACGGCTTTTGCCTGATTAATTAAGAAATCTTCCAACCACTGAATACTGTCCATATCCAAATGATTCGTCGGCTCATCTAACAAGATCAAATCGGGTTGTTTTAAAAGAATTTTTGCCAATTCGATACGCATTCTCCATCCACCCGAAAACTCCGATGTTGGTCGGTTAAAATCTTCACGAACAAATCCCAAGCCTTTCAATACTTTCTCTACTTCAGCCTCATAATTCACTTCCTCAATCGAATAGTATTTTTCGCTTAACTCAGAAACGCGTTCAATCAGTTTCATATAGGCATCGCTTTCGTAGTCAGTGCGAATCGTCAATTGCTCATTGATTTCGTCTATTTCAGCTTTCATTTTAAAAACCTCAGCAAACGCTTTTGAGGCTTCTTCCATTACGGTGCAATTATCGGCAGCCAACAAATGTTGCGGTAAATAGGCAACAACCGCTTCTTTAGGAGCAGAAATGTTTCCGCGTGTTGGTTTATTTTCTCCCGCCACAATTTTTAAAAGTGTCGATTTTCCCGCCCCATTTTTCCCCATAAGGGCAATTTTATCGGTTTCATTGATGGCAAAAGTTACTTCGCTAAAAAGTGTGGTGCCACCAAATTCAACGGCTATGTCATTTACAGTAATCATTTTCAGATTGTTAGATTGCTGCGCCAGTTCGCTGACGCTCGTGTTTTAGACTTCTTAGACCATTTAGTTCGTTAGAAATCTTAGCTTTTTGAAGCGGCAAAGATAGTCTAATTTAGAAATGATGCAATTTGAAAATGTATGCGTTGTTTTATTTATCTTTAGCACAACAATCTTTTGAAACGATGCCATTAATCGATTACAGTTTTTTATCCAAAATTTTACCTAAAGCCAAGATTAAAAACAATTTTAAAAAGACTAAAAAATCGTATCTCAATAGGGTTAGGTTAGCAACTTCGCTGTTTTTCTTCGGAATGGGGTTTTGCTTTTCTACATGGGCTAGTCGCATTCCTGATATTAAATCAACCTTAAATATGAGCGAAGCTTTATTGGGAAGTATGCTTTTTGTTTTGCCAATTGGCCAACTCGCTGCCATGCCATTTTCGGGTAACGTTGTAACCCACTATGGAAGTAGAATCATTTCAATTTTAGGATTACTTGTATATACCTTTTGCTTAATCTTATTGGGTTTAGCAACAACTACTTGGCAATTGGCAATTGGATTATTTTTGTTTGGTTTTTTTAGCAATTTTTGTAATATCGCTATCAACACGCAAGGTGTTTACACACAACAATTGTATGATAAACCCATTATAGGTTCATTTCATGGCACATGGAGTTTAGCTGGATTTTGTGGAGCATTAGTTGGTTTGTTAATGCTCACTTTTGGATTAAGTCCTTTGATACACTTTGCCTTGGCCTTTGTGTTAGTACTTTTGATTATTCTTTTTAACTATAAGTACATCTTAAATGCCAAATCAAAACAAGAGGAAAAGCATAATTCTTATTCCTTTTTTAAGAATCCCGATTTGACTTTAATTTGGCTTGGAATAATTTGTTTTTGTGGTATGGCTAGCGAAGGAATCATGTTCGATTGGAGTGGTGTTTATTTTAAAGAAATCGTGAAAGCTCCCGGAGCTTTGGTAATTTTGGGCTATACTTCTTTTATGGTGAGCATGGCAATAGGCAGATTTTTAAGCGATATATTAGTTCATAAATATAAAGCCAAAAGAGTGTTGATTTTTAGTGGTATTGTAATTTCAACCGGACTTTACTTAGCGGTATTATTACCCTATTTGATTTCGTGTACTATCGCTTTTATGCTGGTTGGTTTTGGTGTTTCCAATGTGATTCCAATTATTTTTAATACTGCAGGTAACCATGAAAAAGTACCAACAGGTATAGCCTTAACAATAATAACAAGTATTAGCTTCCTTGGATTTTTAATTGGCCCACCACTTATTGGTTTTATAGCTGAGGTAACAAATTTGAAATATTCGTTTGCTGTAATTGGGATTTTTGGTTTATTAATTTCCCTTTTAGTTAGCCGGTTAAAAATATTTAAATAATCAATTCAGAAAAGACGATTCTTCTAATACTGTGCAATTGTCTGTAGCCGATAAATGATGCGGCAATTAGACAAGCACTTATTCTTTTTGAGCAGAATTGGCAACTCATGTAGGTTTATTTTCTCAGGACAAAACTTTAAAAGTGTCGATTTTCCAGCTCCATTTTTCCCATTAAGGGCAATTTTAGGTTTCATTGATGGCAAATGCTACTTCGCTATAAAGTGTGGTGCTGCCAAATTCAAAAGCTATGTCATTTATAGTAATCGTGTAGTTATTTTTTGAAGCGGCATAGAGCGCATCAATTAATAATGATCGTATTTAAAAAAATCTTAATTATAAATAGTATTTTTATACATTTATAAAACCTTAGAAATCCGCCTAATCAAACCTCATTGTATGAGAAAAAATACAAAATGGAATAATTTTTCACGTTTGTTATTTACAAGGCCTAACACCATTGGGCTATTCGTATTCATTATCATGTTGATTCTTATTGGATTTGTGGTTAGGTTAAGATATAGCATAGCAATTGAAGGCCAACATAGAGAAATGAATAATATTCTAAATGTTGTACACAATAACATTTCTCAAATTCTAAAAAACAGTTATTCTACAAACTACACATTAGCATTAACAATCAACGATGCAGGAGAACCTGAAAACTTTAATGAAATAGCGCCCCAATTATTAAAGTCAAATCCAAATATTGATGCTATTGAACTACTCCCAAACGGGGTAATTAAATATGTTTATCCGTTAAAAGGAAACGAAAATGCCTTAAATTATGACATAATAAAATCCTCTGATTTAGAACAAGATGTTAAGGCGTCAACGCTATCTAAAGGCATTCATTTTGTTGGACCTTTAGAATTAAAACAAGGTGGCCTAGGCATCATTGGAAGACTCCCCATTTACAAAAAAAATAAGTTTTGGGGATTTGCAGCAGTCGTAATTCGGTTAGAGAGTCTTTTTAAAAATTCAGGAATAAAGTCAATAGATGAAAGTAAATACTATTTTCAATTTTCTAAAGCTGACCCCTATAATGGCAAAGAAAAATTTTATCTTCCTAAAATAAATGATTTTTCAAAAAAGGAGCACATTGCTGCAAATATTTCTGAAGGCAATTGGAAATTGTATTTAATCACCAGAGATAAAAGTGTTATTTTTCCTCAAGTCATTTTTTCTATAGTTTTAGGTTCTTTACTTTGTATAATATCTGGATTTTGGGTAACTTCTATTCTAAAAAAACCTGCTCAATTACAAAAGTTGATATTAAAACAAGCCCGAAAAATATTAAATACCGAAACTGAATTTAAAGCCATTTTTGATCAAGCACCGGTTGGTATTGTTCGGGTAGATGGTACCACTGGAAACTTCATAGAAGTTAATAAAGAATATTGCAAAATTGTTGGTTATAGTGAAGAAGAATTGAAAAAAATTAATTTTCAAAAAATCACTAAACCCGATGATTTAGAAGAAGAATTAAAAAACATGGAAAACCTCAAAAACCAGAAGATTAATGAGTTTTCTATGGAAAAAAGATATATTCATAAAAAAGGCAATATAATATGGGTTAACCTATTAGTTTCCAATATCTTGACAGTAGATGATACTCCAGGATATATCATTGGCATTGTCGAAGATATAACTGAAAAGAAACGCACTGAAGAAGAGCTGAAACAATCTTTTGAATTAGTCTCCGAACAAAACAAAAGACTATTAAATTTTTCTTATATCGTATCGCATAATTTAAGATCACATACTAGTAATATTGAAATGATTTCCTCTTTTTTAGAAACAGCCAACAACAAGGAAGAAAGAGATGAAATGATTGATTTGTTAAAAAAAGTATCCCATTCTTTAAATGAAACCATATATAATCTTAACGAAGTCGTAAGTATTAGAAACAATATTAATTTATTAGTTGAAAAAGTAAATGTTCATGAATATATCGAAAAAACAAGAATCGTATTAGCTGAACAAATTCAAAAAAAACACGCTAAAATTAACAATCTTGTTTCAACAACAATAGAAGTCGATTATAATATTGCTTATTTTGAAAGCATCATCTACAACTTTATTTCAAATGCAATTCGGTATAGTCATCCTGATAGAACGCCAGAAATAACATTATCTTTTAATGAAGATAAAAGAGCCTTGATAATTTCAGACAATGGAATTGGAATTGATTTAAAAAAGAACGGTGATAAACTTTTTGGTATGTATAAAACGTTTAATAACAATCCTGATTCTAAAGGTATTGGATTATTTATTACTAAAAATCAGATTGATGCCATGGGTGGCAGAATAGAAACTGAAAGCGAAATCAATAAAGGAACCACATTTACACTTTTTTTCAAATGAGCAATAAAGTAATTTGTATTATAGATGATGATCCTATCTATAGACTTTTAATTAATAAAGTCATCTCAAAATCAAAAATTGATTATGATATTGTTTCGTTTACAAACGGTAAAGAAGCATTAGAGAGCATTTCATCTGATTTAAAAGAGAACAATACCTTATCCGAAATCATTTTATTAGATTTAAAAATGCCTATTATGGACGGTTGGGATTTTATGGAAAATATTGATAAAATACTATCTGATAAAAAGAATGCAACTTCAATTTACATAGTTACCTCTTCAATCGCCTATGAAGACCAAGAAAAGGCAAAAACATTCCCAGAAATTATGGGATATTTTTCTAAACCTGTTAACGGTACTCAAATATTAGAAATAACAAAAAAGATAGAAAATTAAATGCTTAGTCTAAATTCCTCAATTACCGGATTGGCCTTACCACTATCGAATTCTTGAATAAATAATTCAACTGCTTTTGCCGTTTGAATACTTGGCAAAACATTAGCTTGGTTGTTATTTATTCTGATCAATTTGAAGTATACCTTTGCTATTATTGGTATTTTTAGGATATTTATTATTCTTTTGGTTAGTCGCTTGAAGATTTTTAAATAGTTAATTCATGAAAGTACTTTCATCCAATTCAACATATTTTGTGTATTTTAAGGTTTGTGAATTAAGCAAATACAAATTTCCAAAATAACATCCTAAAAGATAACATTCATTTAATTCGCCGGTTTTCTGAATTTGAATTACAAAATTATTGATGATTACAATATTGTCGAATGTAATTGGATTTCCCATATTAATTCCTTTTTCATATTCCCAAGTAGCATCCATTCTGCCCGGTAAAAAGAAAAAACGATCAAGAAGTACTATGAAAAGAAAAAAAGGCAATATTCTGATAATTTTTTTCACCTTAAATACTCAATCTAAACTCCTCAATAACAGGACTCGCTTTTCCAAAATCGACTTCTTGAATGAATAATTCGACTGCTTTTTCGGTTTGAATACTTGGTAAAACATTTGCTTGGTTGTTACTTCTAATCACAACCGTAATGGTAGCTTCTTCTAATTGTTCTTTTAGTGTTATTGCTAAAATTTCTTTTCCTGAAAATATTTTTATTAAGCCCATGAATTTAACTGTGAATTATAAATTATTAATTGTGAATTTTTCGCTTGAATTGTGGAAAAAAATGATTCAATCACCATTTACCACCCGCAATTCATCATTATTACTCTTCCATTTCGAAGAAAAGTGGTTCGATCATTATCTTATCAGCCAACGATTCTACTCTTTCGGTTACTTGTGAGCAAAAGAACAAGCGTTGTGTTTTTTCAATACTTTGTGATAATCGCAAAATAATAGCATCAACTCTGTTTCTGAATAATACATCAGCGTCATCAACAATCATCAACTTAATGGTATTACTATTAAATCCAGCTGAGGAAAACATGGCGTTAATTTTATTTGGCGTTCCAATCAAAATATCCAATCCCATCGAAACCACATTTTTATCATAATCGATATCGCCTTTGTCATGAACACCTAAAATACTTAAATCGGTATAGGTTCCGTATTTTAAAAAAAGGGCTTCCATTTGCAACACTTTTTCTTTGTTTTCAACAATGATTAAAGCTCTAGTACTTTCGTCTTTCGTTTTTTCTAACTTCTGAATTACATTTAAAACTATTGTGGTTGTTTTTCCAGTTCCTCCTAAAGATTGAATGACCGCATCAGCACCACTTTTAATCGTAGAAAATGTTTCTTGTTGCATTTCATTAGCTTCGGTTAAACCGTTCTCTATGAGCGCTTTTTGGAGATTTGGGTTTATTTTTTTTAAGTTCATTTAAAGGGATAAGTTACAAGGGAAAAGGGATTAGACTTATTGCTTTTGCCTTATCCCTTATGCCTAATTTATTTACTCGCAAACAACTTCACATCAGTTTCCGAAATTTCGTTTCCGCCAAGAATTATCAATCGCTCTACTACATTGCGCAGCTCCCGAATATTTCCTGTCCAATCGTATTCTTGTAATAACGTAATCGCTTTTTTAGAAAAAACTTTGGTCGAATTTCCTTGTTCTTCAGCAATTTTAATGGCAAAATGTTCAATCAACAACGGAATATCGCTTCGTCTGTCATTTAAGGATGGAACTTTGATTAATATTACGGCCAAACGATGATACAAATCTTCACGGAAACGTCCTTCAGCTATTTCTTTTTTCAAATCTTTATTAGTTGCGGCAACGACACGCACATTGATTTTGATGTCTTTGTCGGCACCCACTCTTTGAACTAGACTTTCTTGCAAAGCACGTAATACTTTGGCTTGTGCCGATAAACTCATATCGCCAATTTCATCAAGAAAAATGGTACCGCCATCGGCAGCTTCAAACTTTCCTGCACGGTCTTTTACAGCAGAAGTAAAAGCTCCTTTTACGTGACCAAAAAGTTCACTTTCTATTAATTCAGATGGAATTGCTGCACAATTCACTTCAATCATAGGAGCTTCGGCTCTTTCGCTTTTTTCGTGTAATTGATGTGCTACCAGTTCTTTTCCAGTTCCGTTTGGCCCTGTGATTAATACTCTAGCATCGGTTTGCGCCACTTTTTCTATCATCAGTTTAATTTGATTAATAGCATCACTTTCACCAATAATTTCGTAGTTTTTAAAAACTTTCTTTTTCAATATTTTATTCTCGACCACCAATTGCTTTTTATCTAAAGCATTACGAACAGTATTCAACAATCGGTTCAAATCGGGTGGTTTTGAAATATAATCGAAGGCTCCAAGACGCATTGTATTTACTGCTGTTTCTAAATCGCCGTGACCAGAAATCATTACCATCGGAATTTCAGGCTTTATTTTTTTAACTGCTTCAAGCAATTCTTCACCATTCATTTTTGGCATTTTGATGTCACAAAGTACCAAATCATAATCTTCATTTTTAATTTTCTCGAAACCAAGTTTTCCGTCTTCTGCTTCATCTACAATATACGAATCGCTTTCTTCCAAAAGTATTTTGGTTAATACTCTTCGGATTGATATTTCGTCTTCAATTATTAATATTTTGGGCATTTTTATCATTTTATAAGACTGCAAAGTTAACCATCAAAAGTGTAATTTCAATAAATTAAATTTCAAATTCAAATCAAACTAAAACAATCGACATCCAAATAGATTTAATACTTTTGTATTTCAAAACAAGCAACTATGTCTACAGCAAAAAAAGATTACAAAAGAATAACTACCAAGTCATTATTTGACATGAAAGCTAATGGCGAAAAAATATCAATGTTAACAGCATATGATTTTACCATGGCAAAAATTGTAGATACTGCTGGTGTTGATGTTATTTTGGTTGGCGATTCCGCTAGTAATGTAATGGCGGGTCATGAAACTACATTACCAATTACCCTAGACCAAATGATATATCATGCGTCAAGCGTAGTTCGTGCTATTGAGCGTGCTTTAGTTGTTGTTGATTTGCCCTTTGGAAGTTACCAATCGGATCCAAAAGAAGCCTTGCGTTCCTCAATTAGAATCATGAAAGAAAGTGGCGGACATGCCGTAAAAATGGAAGGCGGAAGTGAAATAAAAGAGAGTATTAAACGGATATTGAATGCTGGAATTCCGGTCATGGGACATTTGGGTTTAACACCACAATCAATCTATAAATTTGGAACGTATACTGTTCGAGCCAAAGAGGATGCTGAAGCAGAACAATTAATTGAAGATGCAAAATTGTTAGAAAAACTGGGGTGCTTTGCCTTAGTATTGGAAAAAATTCCCGCTGTATTGGCTGAAAAAGTGGCCAAGACTATTTCTATTCCAGTAATCGGAATTGGTGCTGGTGGTGGTGTTGACGGACAAGTATTGGTCATTCACGATATGTTGGGAATGAATAACGAATTCAGCCCCCGATTTTTACGCCGTTATTTAAACTTATATGAGCAAATGACAAATGCCATTGGGAATTATGTGGCTGATGTCAAGTCGAAAGATTTTCCAAATGTTAATGAACAGTATTAATATCCTTAATTGATGCGAAAAAAAATTATTTTAGTTCTTATACTAGCTTTGATTTCATGCAAAAAAAAGGAAACAGAACCTATTGCCAAACCTGTTTCTGATTTTTTGGAAACATCCGATTTATATTCGAAGGTATTTTATATTTCAACCCATTTAAATACTGAAAATTGTACTGTTTATAACTATGGCTGCGACTGCTGCGATGGCAAAATTGTATTTTTAAAAAACGGAACTTTTATTAGCGATTTCTATTGTATACCATCGGAGACTTATACCACCGGGACATTTAAAATAAAGAATAAAAAACTAATTTTAAACTACAGTAAAACCGAAGCTCTTTTTGGTCCTGAAAATGAAGATGATTATGAGGGTAAAGATATTTTGAGATTACAAACTTCTGAATCAGGAGTGACGATTTTAGATATCATACGTTGCAAAAATCATTACATTTTCAAAAGTGAATCTGATTATTATGCAGAGCATGAAAAGACTACTTATTCAGTAGCTGTAAAAGAATACAAAAAGTCTGGTGTTTGGCAATTGCTAGGTCTTAAAGGATAATTATGTCTAAAGTAATTTCTACAAAGGACAATCTCCTCATTCTTCACGAAGACAATCACCTAATCGTCATCAACAAACGCGCAGGTGACATTGTGCAAGGAGATAAAACAGGAGACAAACCGTTGTCTGAAGTTGTTAAAGAGTACGTTAAAGAAAAATACAACAAACCCGGAGAAGTTTTTCTTGGCGTTGTTCATCGATTGGACCGACCAACTTCGGGAATTG
Organism: Flavobacterium sp.; assembly: GCF_044369455.1. Lineage (GTDB taxonomy): Bacteria > Bacteroidota > Bacteroidia > Flavobacteriales > Flavobacteriaceae > Flavobacterium. The sequence goes on from NZ_JBIPLW010000006.1 coordinate 176,378, forward strand.
TAGTTTTTGCCCGAACTTCTAAAGCATTAACTCGATTAAACGAAATGTTTAGCAATCGAGAAACGCAAAAAACGTATTGGGCAATTGTGAAAAATCGTCCTGAAAATGCAGAAGCGACTTTAGTACATTATCTGAAAAGAAATGAAAAAAATAATACTTCGAAAGCGCACTTAAAAGAAGTACCTGAAAGTAAAAAAGCCAGTTTAGAGTATAAAATCATCAAAGAACTCGATAATTATTTTGCATTAGAAATCAATCTTCATACCGGAAGACATCATCAAATTAGAGCACAATTGGCTGCTATAAGCTGCCCAATCAAAGGTGATTTAAAATATGGTTTTGATCGAAGTAATCCTGATGGAGGAATTCACCTTCACGCGAGGAAGTTAGTCTTCATTCATCCCGTAACCAAAAACCTGCTCCAAATCATTGCCGAAACTCCTAAAGATGCTATTTGGAACTCTATTTAAAAATTAAATTGTGTAACTTTACGTTTCAGTTGAATCTTAAACAAATACCTGCTATGAAAACGTTATTTTTTTTCCTTGGTTTGCTTTTTTGTTCTGCTCTTTTTGCACAAGACCATTTCTCAGGAATTAGCACCTCCAATCGCGTTGGAATTGTAAATGGTGCAATAAACCCTGCTGAATTTTCCAATCTTTCAAAAAAATTTGAGATCAATTTTTACGGATTAAGTTTTGATGTTTCAAACAACAAAATTGGCTTCAATGATTTAACGTCCGACACTAATATAGAAGACTTAATTTTTACGGGTACTGAATCAGTAAACATGCGAATTGACGGTCAAATTTTGGGTCCAAGTTTTGCCATGAAATGGAGAAAATGGGGATTTGGTATTACTACAAAAGCCAATGTGAAATTTGACGTAGTAAATGTTGACACTTCCTTAGGAAATGCCATTTTCAATAATGATTTACCTCTTAATACTACTATAGTAAACCAATCTGAAAATCAACGATTGTCCGGAACTTCATATGGCGAAGTTGGCTTGTCAGCGGCAAGAACTATTGTAGATAATGACAAGCATAAATTTAATGCAGGGCTAACTGTAAAATTTTTGTTTCCAGGTTCTTACTCTAATTTTGGTTTGAGTAATTTAAACGGAACCATAACACAAACCGCAAGTGGCGCGTTCTTAACAACCAATCAACCCGCTAATTTAAATGTTGCATATTCCGGTAGTTTGGCGGATAGCTTTTCTAATTTTGATGATTATACCAATTCTATTTTTGGTGGATTAAACGGAGTTGCCACGGATATTGGTTTTACCTATGAATGGAAAGATGGTAAAGAAAAATACAAAATAAAATCAGGGTTAGCTATCAGAAATATTGGTAGTATGACTTTTAAAGACGATAATAATTATAATACGAATTATACTTTTACGACTCAAGGACGTCCTCCATTAAATTTAAATTTATTCGAAAATGTTGATAATTTGAGTGAAGTTGAAGCTATTTTAATAAGCAATGGCTATCTAACGCAGACACCAAATAAAACCGATTTTAAAGTAAATCTACCCACATTATTAACAATGTATGCCGATTTTAAAATCGTTCCTAAAGTATATGTTACCGGGTATTTGCAACAAAAAATGAAAAAAGACGATGCCAATGAACAAATTACGGCCCGCAATATTTTTTCAGTAACTCCAAGAGTAAACCTAGGATTCTTTGAAGCATATATTCCGGTTTCTACAGATGATATTTCGGGAACGAATGTGGGTTTCGGATTTAGATTGGCCGGATTTTATCTTGGTTCCAATTCAATCATCACTTCATTAGCAGATGGAAAACAAGCAAATGTTTATACGGGTTACCGATATGCTTTTTTATAAGTTAATACATTTGAATTTTATTTTTAATATAGTAACGTACCTAACCAATTCAATCAGGATATGATATTCAAGAATGATATAAATTACCGAAAAGAAACATTAGTAAAATTATTGAACTGTGTTCAGAATCATGAACAGGAAATCATAAAAGCACTCTATGATGATTTTAAAAAGCCAGCATTTGAATCTGTAGCAACAGAAACCAGTTTTATTCTTGCTGAATTAAAATATACAATAAAAAATATTCACAATTGGGCAAAGCCCAAAATGGTTTTGCCATCCATTTTTAATTTTCCATCAACCGATTATATTTATAAAGAACCTTATGGAAAAGTTTTAATTATTGCTCCTTGGAATTATCCCTATCAATTGGCGCTTTCGCCTTTGATTGCAGCTGTAGCAGCAGGAAATCAAGTGGTTTTAAAACCTTCTGAACTAACTCCAAACACTTCGAGAATTATTTCCAAAATCATAAGTGAAACTTTTGATAAAAACCATGTCACTTGTATCGAAGGTGGTGTTGATGTTGCTCAAGAATTATTAACTCAACGCTGGGATTATATATTTTTTACAGGAAGTGTTCCTGTTGGTAAAATTGTTGCCAAAGCAGCTGCAACCCATCTGACGCCGGTGACACTTGAACTTGGTGGAAAAAGTCCTTGTATTGTTGATGAAAGTGCTAATATACAATTGGCTGCCAAAAGAATAGTGTGGGGAAAATTCCTCAACGCAGGTCAAACCTGTATTGCTCCCGATTACCTGATGGTTCATCAAAATGTGAAGGAAAAATTGATTGAAAATTTAAAACTAGAAATCACTAACGGCTATGGTGAAAATCCCGAAATTTCCCCAGACTTTGCTAGAATTGTCAATGAGAAAAATTGGAACCGATTAGCTGCAATGTTGGAAAATGAGACAATTCTATTAGGGGGAAAAGCTTCAATAGAAGATTGTTATATTGCTCCTAGTCTTGTAGACGAGCCAAGTTTGGATAGTTTAGTAATGCAAAATGAAATTTTCGGGCCAATTCTCCCTATTATAAGCTATAAAACAGAAGAGGATTTGGATAAAATTATTTCTAAATATGAGAAGCCATTATCGTTGTATATTTTTAGTGAAAATAAATCATTTGCAAAAAGAATAGTTCAAAACTATTCTTTTGGTGGAGGTTGTATTAACGATACTTTAATTCATTTTACCAATAAAAGATTGCCTTTTGGCGGTGTAGGCCACAGTGGTATTGGAGCTTATCATGGAAAATTTAGTTTTGCTATTTTTTCACATCGCAAAGCAGTTGTAAAAAAAGGAAATTGGCTTGATTTACCTACACGATATGCTCCATATAATGGGAAATTAGAAACTATTAAACGTTTATTAAAATGGTTTTCATAAAAAATCATTTGTTTATCTGTTTATAATACATATTTTTTATATTTTTAACGTATTGATTTTAATTACCTAATCTAATTAACCTAACTTTATTTCCTTACTATTGAATAAATTACTTTCTATTGATAGTACCAATAATTCCGTTGTAATTATATTATTAATGACGGTCATACTATTACTTTGTTTGGCAATATGGAGAACTTTTCAAAAAAAACTACCGATAAATCTTGAATATACAGAATTTAAACCTAAAGATGATCCATTTAGGATATATTTCCTTTTTTTTGGAATTACAATTCCGTTAATTCATACTCTGTTAGAAGTTTTTGATATTCCAACACATAATTATTTAGTCAGTAATTATATTTTTGGTGGGATATCTCTTTTATTCTATTTTTTAGGGTATAGCAACGCTTTTTTTTATAAGAATCTCAACAAAATTTTTACAATTTTCTATTTCATTTATTTTACATTCATTTCATATATTGTCTTTTTTAACCCCTTTGAAATAGTTACGTTTCTAACATTAATTGTACTCTTTTTTATTTCCTATTTTGTCATCGAAAGCAATACTTATTACTGGATTTTTGTAGTTTCTATTTTTATTTTACTTGCTGTTTTTTATCAATTAGATTGTATCGAAAGCAAATATATTATTATAATGGCAGGAGCTTTTATTGCTATAATTGCCTTTCACATATCAAGATATTTAGCAAATGTGGATATTCGAAATAAATTTATTTTTTCTAGAATCATAGTTAATAATGGAAATTCTTTGATTTTAACTACTAATAAAAAAGGAGAAATAACATTTTGCAGCGAGTCAATCAAGGATATTTTAGGATATGAAGTTGAAGAGATTTTAGGTATGGGATATTGGAATTTAACAAAAGACACTGAGTTTAACTCTGAGACTTTTCAAGACAGTTTTATTGATGATAGATTATATGTTAGAAAATTAAAGTGCAAAAATGGCGATTATAAATACATTCAATGGAAAGACAAAAAATATTCTGATGACATTTTAATAGGTATAGGTCAAGATGTAACCGAACAAATTAATGTTAAAGATCAATACAGAAATCTAATAGAATCGGCAGCCGATTTAATTTATGAAATAGATTTGAATGCAAAATTGTCTTATGTAAATCAATTTGCAGAAAATACACTTGGCATACCTAAGGAAGAAATACTAAACAAACCGTTTTATAAATTTATTGGGGAAGAATATTTAAACTATGTCATTGATTTTTATAAAGATGGCCCTGACGAAAATAATAAATTTGGTGATTTAGTTTTTCCATTAATAAGAAAAGATGGTGAACTAGTTTGGGTATCACAAAAAATAACCTTTAAGAAAAATGAAAACGATGAAATCATCGGATATTCGGCAATTGCTAGAGACATTACTTTAATAAAAAAACTAGAACTAGAGCATTATAATAGGAGTAAAAAGGTAAGAATACACAACGAAACTTTAAAAAAATTAACTTCATTAAGCTATTCAAACCAAGATACTTTCAATGGAATACTAAAAAACATTCTAAAAGCTGCTGGAAAAAATTGCTCGATTGACAGAATTAGCTATTGGTCTTATAATAATGAAGGGTTGCATTGTGAAAGCATCTACTATTTTCAAAATGATCGTTTCGAAAAAAACTATTTCATTGAAAAAGACAAATATCCAATCTACTATAATAGTTTAGAAAATGGTTTACAAATTGTAGCTTCAAATGTTTATAACAATACGATAACTCAAGAACTATGTTTAGATTATTTTCCAAAATACAATATTAAATCATTACTAGACACTCCAATATTTATTAATGGAAAAATTATTGGTATTTTATGTTTTGAAAAAGTAGAAAAAATTGTAGAATGGGATAATGAAGATATTAATTTTGCTCGTTCACTCTCCGATCTTATTGCTATAGCAATTGAATCACAAATGCGCATAGAGTCCGAACAAAAACTTTTTTATAAAAGCGAAGTATTATTAGAAATAACAAAAAACACCGAAAAGTTTTTATTATCAAAAAATACAGATGAAATTTTTGAAGGAATTCTTTATGCCATTGGCAATGTTACTCAGGTAGATAAATTATCTTACTATGAAAAGAGTCCAGATAATAAATTAATAAAAAAACACTGTTGGCTCAAAGAAATTAATTCAATCACAGATAAATTTCCAATTGACTTAGAAATTCCCTTATCTGAAATTGATGAAGTGATTGAAAATTTAAAAAACAACAAACCTTATGCAGCCATAGTAAGAAAAATTAAAGACAATAAAACAAAACAGTTTTTGTCTAAATATTATTCAAAATCTATTTTATTCCTACCAATTTTCTTAAAGAATGAATTTTATGGTATGATTGCATTTTTTGTAGAAAGTATAGAGCGCGAATGGACTATTGACGAAATAAATACACTAGAAAACCTCACTAAAAATATTTCTCATGCCATAGAACGCAATATTAATGAAGCCATAATCCAAGAAAGCGAAGAAAAATTTAGACTCCTTGCCAACAATATACCTGGCACAGTACATCTTTCTAAGTATGATGAAAAATGGACAAAAATTTATCTAAACGATGAAATCGAAAAACTTACTGGTTATCACAAAGATGACTTTCTACAAAACAAAATTTACTTTATAGATCTAGTACATCAACAAGACTTGAAAATTGCACAAAACACTGTTGAAGAATTATTCAAAGAAAAACAGAAAATTCATTTTATTTATAGAATTGTTCATAAGGATGGCCACCATGTATGGGTAGAAGAGTTCGGTGAACCAATTTTTAAAAATGATAAAATTGAATATATTGTTGGAATTTTTATTGATATTACACAAAGAATAGAGGCAGAAGAAGCTATAAAAGCAAAAAATTATGCCGAATCAGCCAATACTGCTAAATCAGAATTTCTTGCTAATATGAGTCATGAAATAAGAACTCCGTTAAATGGTATTATAGGATTTACCGAACTATTGATGAATACAAATCTGCAAGATATTCAAAAAAAATATATGAACACCATCAATCAATCAGCAAACGCATTGATGGAAGTAATCAATAATATTTTAGATTTTTCTAAAATAGAATCAGGAAAACTAGAACTAAATATCGAAAAGTATAAAGTAACCGATTTGACAAATCAAGTAATCGATTTAATTCAATTTGAAGCAAATTTGAAAAGTCTTCAATTAAATTTAAGTATTGAAGAGAATGTTCCAAAATACATTTGGGTTGACTATATTCGATTAAAACAAATTTTAATCAATCTATTGAGCAATGCAGTGAAATTTACAGAAAAAGGTACAGTAAGTTTATCAATTTCTGTTTTTGAAGAAGTAAATGAAGAAACGATAGAATTGAAATTTTCCCTAAAAGATACTGGCATAGGCATTAAAAAAAATAATCAGTTAAAAATATTTGAAGCTTTCTCACAAGAAGACAATACTACTTCTAAGAAGTTTGGAGGAACGGGTTTAGGCCTTTCTATTTCAAATCAGTTATTAGGATTGATGAACAGTCAATTAGAGCTAAACAGTGAGGTGAATAAAGGAAGTGAATTCAGTTTCATTCTTAAAGTAAAATATTCTAATGAAACAACAAACTTAGAAACTAAAATAGACAAAGCAATTACTAAAAACAGTATAATAACGAATGATAAATTAATTATTTTTATTGTCGAGGACAATAAAATTAATATGCTTTTAGCGAAAACGTTAATAAAAAACATTGTACCTAATGCACAAATATTTGAGCTCGAAAACGGAGAAGTTGCCTTAGAAAAAGTAAAAACACTGCTACCTGATTTGATTTTGATGGACATTCAAATGCCAATAATGAATGGCTACGATGCGACTGTTGAAATTAGAAAACTACCCAATACAAAACACATTCCAATTATAGCACTAACGGCTGGAACTGTAAAAGGTGAGAAAGAAAAATGTATAGAATATGGAATGAATGACTATATTCCAAAACCTATCGACAAAGAGTTGTTAAAAAGAATAATTGAAGAAAATTTAATTATAACTAAAAAATAAAAATCATGAAATGGGATAAAAAAGAAAGCGGCAATTTTGAAGACAGAAGAGGAATGTCTGGTGGTGGAAAAGCATTACTAGGTGGAGGCGCAATCGGAATTATCATTCTAATATTAAACATGTTTGGTGGCGAAACAGGTCAAACAATTGGAAACATTTTAGAGCAAACACAAGGCACACAAACGCAAAGTGAAGGCACTCAAACCAGAGAATTATCTGCCGAAGAAAAAGAACTAGGTGATTTTTCGGAAGCATGTTTTGCATACAATAATGAAACTTGGGCAAAAATTTTTGAAGAAAATAATATGCAATATCAAGAACCAGGAATGGTGCTATTTGACGATGGAGTAAATACTGCTTGCGGAAGCGCAACCTCAGCTTCAGGCCCTTTTTATTGCCCTGGTGATAAAAAAGTGTACATGGATTTACGCTTTTTTGAAGAACTTAAAACACGTTTTGGTGCAGAAGGTGGCGACTTTGCCATTGCCTACGTCATTGCACACGAAATGGGACATCATTTGCAAACTTTACTAGGAACTTCTGCAAAAATGCGCCAATTACAACAAGGTAAAAGCGAAGCTGAAGCCAATAAACTTTCTGTTTGTTTAGAATTGCAAGCCGATTTTTATGCCGGAGTTTGGGCACATTATAACAAAAACCTCTTAGAAGCAGGCGATATCGAAGAAGCTCTGAGTGCTGCCAATGCTGTTGGAGATGATGCTATTCAAAGTAAAATGCAAGGACGAGTTAATCAAGAATCGTTTACTCATGGCTCGTCCGAACAACGAATGGAATGGTTTATGAAAGGATACAAAACAGGCGATATTAGGCAAGGCGATACTTTTTCTGCTCTGTTAAATTAGAAACCAATCCAGCTATCCGTTTCAAGAAACCACACTATAACCACATTTTTATATCAACAAAAGGAGCTTCTTAACAGTCGCTCTTTTTTTGATTAAAAAGTAGTGGTGCTACTGCGGTTTGCTTTCCACTACTATCTGGGTTATAAACCCATTGCTTTGCCAACTGAAAACTGAGACTTGAAAACTAAAAAATTACCCCAACCAACCATCTCTATCCAAACTTCGATACTGTATGGCTTCAGCAATGTGACTGGGATTTACCCTTTCCGATTGTTCTAAATCGGCAATGGTTCTGGAAACTTTCAGAATTCTGTCATACGCTCTTGCTGACAGATTTAAACGTTCCATAGCCGTTTTTAAGAGTTGCAATGAAGAATCATCCAAAGCGCAATATTCCCTAATTTGTTTGGTGCTCATTTGCGCATTGTAATGAATGTTGTCAAACAATTCAAACCGCTGCGACTGTATTTCTCTAGCTTTGGTAACTCTTTCTCTAATGGCAACACTACTTTCCGCCGGACGCGTTTCAGTCAATTTTTCAAATGGCACTGGTGTAACTTCAATATGAATATCAATTCGGTCTAATAGTGGTCCTGAAATTTTACTCAAATACCGTTGCATTTCGGCTGGTGATGAACTTACAGGCGCATCAGGATCGTTAAAATAACCTCCCGGACTTGGGTTCATACTGGCTACCAACATAAAGGATGATGGGTAAGTAATCGTAAATTTTGCTCTAGAAATTGTAACTTCTCTGTCTTCCAAAGGTTGACGCATGACTTCGAGAACTTCTCGCTTAAATTCGGGCAATTCATCCAAAAATAAAACGCCGTTGTGTGCTAAGGATATTTCACCTGGTTGAGGATAACTTCCGCCACCAACAAGTGATACCGAACTTGCAGTATGATGTGGACTTCGAAAAGGTCGTTGGTTCATTAATCCGGCATCTTTAATTTTCCCTGCCACACTATGAATTTTGGTAGTTTCCAAAGCTTCTTTCAACGTCATTGGCGGCAAAATACTGGGCAATCGTTTGGCAAGCATGGTTTTTCCGGAACCCGGCGGACCAATTAAAATAATATTATGCCCACCAGCAGCGGCAATTTCCATGCAACGCTTGATGCTTTCTTGTCCCTTTACATCGGAAAAATCAAATTCTGGAAAATCTAAGGTTTTATAAAACTCGTCTCTTGTGTTAATTACAGTTGGCTCAAGCGTTCCTTTTTCTTCAAAAAAATCTATGACTTGTGTTACATTTTCAACTCCATAAACATCCAAACCAGAAACAATAGCTGCTTCTTTAACATTCTGGATAGGAAGAAAAAATCCTTTAAAACCTTCTTCTTTCGCTTTAATGGCGATTGACAAAGCACCTTTTATAGGTTGCAAACCACCATCGAGAGACAATTCTCCCATGATGATGTACTTGTCAACCTCATCCGCCTTTATTTGTCCTGAAGCAGCGAGAATGCCAATAGCCAAAGTCAAATCATAGGCAGAACCTTCTTTGCGCAAATCGGCTGGCGCCATGTTAATTGTGATTTTCTTTACAGGAAGATTATAGCCATTATTCTTTAACGCAGCAGCAATGCGATAACTGCTTTCTTTAATCGCATTATCAGGCAAACCAACCAAATGGTAACCCACTCCTTTATCAATATTAACTTCAACCGTAATTGTGGTGGCTTCCACTCCAAAAACAGCACTTCCAAAAACTTTTACTAACATGGCTTTTACTTTTGAAAGATAAAAATACTAAAATAGTTACAAAAAACTATATTAAAGTAAGAAAATTGTATTGTTTATTGCAAATTATCACTCATTAGTTCGCTTTTATTCTTAGCATATTCATGGCCTTTGTGCCACCAATCTTTCATTTTTTCTTTATTAAAAATCAAAGCGTTGTCGGTAAGTTGAGTCGGTGTATAATAAAGATTAAGTTTTACATTTTTATTTTTGGCAGCTAATTTTCCAATCGTGATGTTATGCTTTTCTACTTGAGTAAGCAATGTCTGAAACAAATCGATCATTAATGAAAATGGATTTTTACCTATTTTTCTAGGTTGCATTTGCACTTCAGTTTCAAGAATTATGACATCAACTTCGGTCGCGCCTCGTTGAATTGCTTCTCGAATAGGAACCAGACTCGAAAAACCACCATCACCATAATCATATCCGTTTTTTGAAACCAAACTCATAAACGGAATATAATTGCAGGAAATCCAAATCCATTCACAAAATTCTTCGTAATCATAATCGTCAATCGATTTATATTCTACTTCGTTTTTTGAGAGGTTGGTAACCGTTACAATTACATCGCAAGCAGACGCTCTAAGAGCATCATATTCTTGTTTAGTGAAATTCTCTTTGATATAGTGTAATAATTTATGGCTTTCTCCAAAAGTGCGTTTTCCATTCAAAAATTGTTTGAGTACATTCCAATGATTTATAGAAACTATTTCATTTTCTGTGTTTATATTTTTTACAACAAATGGGCTGATATCAAAAATACTTCGCATATTGACATTCGAATAAATATCATAAATCTTTTGTACTTCACCCAAAGCCAAATGTGGGATAAGCAAACTGCCTGTCGAACTTCCTATAAGAATATCATATTCGCAACCGTTTTCTTGCATCAAATATTGAGCAACTCCACCACCAAATGCGCCTTTACTTCCTCCGCCAGAAATTACTAAAGCTCTCATGGTTTTTCGTCTAATAGTCGCTGTAATTGTACTTTTTCATTCTCTTTTAGTTCAGGTAATAATAACTCAAATAACCTTCTGAAATTATCTTTAGGCAATAATTCCCTAATTTTATCACGACCAAATTTACTAAATTGCCATTTGTAATGGGTAGTTGAATTGACTAAATTCTTCATTACGGTTTGGTCAGTTGGATTAATTGTTAACACATTGATAATGGCATTTTGTCGTACTGAAGTTTCATATTTTGGCGAAGTATAATCAACAAGTTCTTTATAATAATTCAAACGCTCAGCACTTTCATTCTCAATAGAAAAAGTCAAGAATAAAATACGCAGACTTTTATCATTGCCCCCAATCCAATCTTTGGCTCTATCCAGATAATTAGTCCTAGCGTCTGGAAAACTTTTCCACAATTTCATAAAAGCTATTTCTTTGGTATCATAAGACTTATCCGCTAATAAAGATTCATAACTGGCTTTAAATTCTAATGGAATTTCATCGGTAAACTCAGCAACAGCTTGACGCACTTTACTATTATTGGTTTGTAATGCCAAAAGCAGTAATTCTTTTTTGTCGGGAAACGGAATGTCTTTAAGTTGGTATAAAATTTCTGTTTTTATCGGATAAAAATAATCTGATTTTAACAATTCTGCAAACCTGTCCTTATGCTCTAAAAAAGGTTTTTTACGCAATTGCTGCACTTCGAAAAGCGTTTGCATGAATTTATTTTTATTCAATAATTCATTTACTGTTTCTGTTGGGAAATGATAATCTTCTAACCATATTTTTTGAAAGCTTTCGGTATCAAATGTTGGTGCTACTTTTTTAACTTCGGCCAAAAATTGATTGGTTTCTACATTCTGAAATTGATACTTATTTAAGTAGGTTTTCACTGCCTTTTGAAACCCTTCTTCACCAATGCTTTCTCGCATAAAATGCAACGCCCAAGCACCTTTTTGGTAAAACGATAATGAACTTGCTTTTTCATTCATAACCGGAATAGTATCTGTTTTAGCAGCATTCCTGAGTTGCAATGAAGAACGATACAACTGATGATAAAAATAATCATCACCAAAAAGGTGTCGCTCGGCCAACAAGGCATAATAGGTTGCAAATCCTTCTTGTAGCCAATGATGCTTTCCTGATTTTGCCGTAATCAAATCCCCAAACCATTGATGAGCCAATTCATGCGCATTCACATTGACATAATTCCGATCATTAAAACCAATTTCATCTACTACATAATCTTGAGCAAAAAGAGTACAACTGGTATTTTCCATTCCGGCATAAAGAAAATCTTCTACTGGAACTTGTTTATAAATTTGCCATGGATACTTCACTCCTATTTCTTTTTCTAAATAATCAAAAATTTGTTTTGAATAGCGATAGGTTGGTTCAAACTTAGCTGTGTCTTTGGGTTGTATAAATAGTTGCAATGGTATGTGTGATTTAGAAGCAACTGTTCTATTTACATAATCACCAATAGCAATAACTACCAAATAAGAACTCATCGGTTTTTGCATTTCATAAAACCAAGATTTTAATCCATTATCTAATGGTTTGACACTTTTTAATACACCATTAGAGAGTGCTACAAGCTCTTTTGGACAATTAATCTGTAAATTGAAAACTACTTTTTCATTCACATCATCAAAACTGGGAAACCAATGACTCGTATATTTTCCTTGACCTTGTGTCCATATTTGTAGATGCGCTCCTTCTCCGTTAAAATACATCGTTTGTTTTGGTATAGCCGCATAACTAAAACTTACAGTATTTAAACCTGTGCTAAATCCTTCAAAAAGTAATAATTCTTTAGCATTATTTTTAAAATTGACTGATTTATTATTGATTAAAACGGTATCAAAAGTCATGTTTTTCGCATCAATTCGAATCGTGTCTGTTGCTTTGATTACTTTAAAATGGTACACAGCCCATCCAACCACTTTTTTTAAATTGGCATCAGGAGCAACGACCCCACTAACTTTAATAAAATCAACTTTAGCTGTTTGCTGGGCAAAAGAAATCAAGGAAAGGAAAAGAAAAAAAAATAATCGCATCGCTTATATCTTATAGATTACGAATATAATGATTTTAAAATTTTCAAATTAAAAACTTATCTTCGCTTTAACAATTTCTTTCAATGTCAAATCCGCTAATGCAAACTCCCATCGAATACCTTAAAGGCGTTGGACCTCAACGTGGAGAATTGTTGCGTAAGGAATTAGGAATACATCGCTATGAAGATTTAGTCAATTTTTTTCCGAATCGCTATATTGACAGAACACGTTATTACAAAATTAATGAGCTTCAAAAAAACGAAAGCGAAGTTCAAATCATTGGTAAAATAATCAATATTAAGACGGTTGAATTTGCCAAAGCCAAAAAGAGATTGGTTGCTACTTTCGTGGATGATACGGGGCAAATTGAACTTACATGGTTTCAAGGTCATAAATGGATTCGAGATAGTTTAAAGCTAAATATTCCCTACGTGATTTTCGGAAAAGTGGCTTCTTTTGGAAGTACTTTCAATATGGCACATCCTGAAATGGAATTGTTTAGCGAACACGAACAGAGTTTGCGTTCGGCCATGCAACCGGTATATTCATCAACAGAAACCTTGACCAATAGAGGGATTTCTAATCGTGTTATCAACAAAATGATGCAACAAATCTTCATTGAAACACAATCGAAATTTGCCGAAACCTTACCTCAATATTTAATAGATGATTTAAAACTAATTCCAAAAAATGCGGCATTGTTTAACATTCATTTTCCGAAAAGCCAAGACTTATTATCCAAAGCACAATTCCGTTTAAAGTTTGAAGAATTATTCTTTATTCAGTTGCAATTGATAACCAAAAACTTAGTTCGAAAACATAAAATTAAAGGTCATGCCTTTGCTGTTGTTGGCGAAAATTTTAATAATTTTTTCCATAATCATCTTCCATTTGAACTGACAAATGCACAAAAAAAAGTACTTAAAGAAATCAGAAATGATATGGGTACGAATGCGCAAATGAACCGACTTTTGCAAGGCGATGTCGGTTCGGGAAAAACAATTGTGGCACTCATGGCCATGCTTATTGCTTTGGATAATGGCTTTCAAAGTTGCTTAATGGCACCAACAGAAATCTTAGCAAATCAACATTATTATGGTTTAAATGAATTAGCTAAAGAACTAAATATCAACATAAAAATACTTACTGGCTCAACCAAAACTGCAGATAGAAAAATCATTCATAAAGAACTCGAAAATGGAACTTTACACATTCTTATTGGCACACATGCCTTGTTGGAAGACAAAGTGCAATTCCAGAATTTAGGTTTGGCTATAATTGATGAGCAACATCGTTTTGGGGTGGAACAACGTTCAAAGCTTTGGAAGAAATCCTCCCCTAACCCCTCCAAAGGAGGGGAATTAATCCCGCCACATATTTTGGTGATGACCGCTACTCCTATTCCGCGTACGTTAGCCATGAGCTTGTATGGTGATTTAGACATTTCAGTAATTGATGAATTGCCACCGGGACGAAAACCCATTCAAACCGTACATCGTTATGATAGTAATAGATTGAAAGTTTGGAAATTCATAAAAGATGAAATCGCCAAAGGAAGGCAAATTTATATCGTATATCCTTTAATTAAGGAAAGTGAAACCATGGATTATAAAGATTTGATGGACGGCTACGAAAGTATTTCGAGAGATTTTCCGTTGCCACAATACAGCATTTCCATCGTTCATGGCAAGATGAAACCCGCCGATAAAGATGCCGAAATGAAACGCTTTGCCGAGGGGAAAACCAATATTATGGTAGCCACCACCGTGATTGAAGTTGGCGTAAATATTCCCAATGCTAGTGTTATGATTATAGAAAGTGCCGAACGTTTTGGCTTGTCGCAATTGCATCAACTTCGCGGTCGTGTTGGTCGTGGCGCTGAACAGAGTTATTGCATATTGATGACTTCTTTTAAATTATCGAATGATAGTAAAATTCGGCTGGAAACTATGTGTCAAACCAATGATGGCTTCGAAATTGCGGAAGTCGATTTGAAACTTCGTGGACCAGGAGATATGATGGGCAAACAACAAAGTGGCGTTTTGCAACTACAAATTGCAGATTTGGTAAGAGATAGAGACATTTTGATGGTGGCGCGAAATGAAGCTTTAAAACTAATAAAGAAAGATGCTTCTATGAGTTTACCTGAACATGCAGCGCTCAAAGGTGTTTTTTTAGAATTATCAAAAAAGAAAAATATTTGGAATTATATTAGTTAGTAATGCCAAAAATTATCAATTATCAATTAAAAAAATGGTACAATACAACCCAAAAGACTGGATAACATTTATTTTTCGTTTTCATAAAGCGGACACATTCCGTCAATTATTTACAATGATGATTTTCATTGCATTATATTCTGGCATTATCTGTTACCTTGAAGTTAGCTATTTTAATCTCCCCGAAGAAAGCCATGTCAAAAATATTTCTATCATGCATGGTATGCTAGGATTTGTAATTTCCTTATTACTAGCTTATAGAACTAATACTGCCTACGAAAGATGGTGGGAAGGAAGAAAACTTTGGGGTTCTTTAGTTAACAACAGTAGAAATTTGGCTATAAAATTATCAGCGATTTTAAAAGATGAACACGATAAAAAATACCTACGATATTTAATTCCAACGTATGCTTCCATTTTATCCAAACATTTAAGTAATGAAGAAGTCGGGCAGCTTTTATATGAAAATGTAGAATTAAAAATCAACCATCAAAAACACAAACCCAATCAAGTAGCACAAGTTATCTTTCATAAAATAAATGATTTACATCAGTCAGGAAAAATTTCGGGTGAACAATTAATTATTTTGAATTCTGAATTACAATCGTTTACTGAAATTTGTGGTGCTTGTGAACGAATTAAAAATACACCTATTCCCTACTCTTACAGTGCATTCATTAAGAAGTTTATTTTCTTTTATGTCATGACATTGCCGTTTGGATATGTTTTTAGTTTAGGATATTATGTAATTCCGGTAGTGGTTTTTATCTTTTATGTTTTAGCCAGTTTGGAATTAATTGCAGAGGAAATTGAAGATCCTTTTGGAGTTGATGCCAATGATTTACCAACAAAAAAAATTGCCGAAAGCATCAAAAAACACGTTGAAGAGTTGTTATAAATTAATCTACATTTTACAACTGTCAAATTGTTATATTTTTTGATTATACCTATCTTTGCTGACTTATTAATAATTCAAAAATGAAGATTTCATACAATTGGCTAAAACAATTCATTAAAATAGATTTAAAATCAGAAGAGACTGCAACCTTACTAACAGACTTAGGGTTGGAAGTGGAAGTGGTGGAGAATTACCAATCGGTTCGTGGTGGACTAGAAGGTGTTGTCGTAGGTCATGTTTTGTCCTGTGAAAAGCATCCCGATGCTGATAGATTGAGCATTACAACGGTTGATTTAGGAGATGGAAATCCAGTTCAAATCGTATGTGGTGCGAGCAATGTTGCTAAAGGACAAAACGTACCCGTTGCGACTATCGGAACTAAATTGTTTGATGCATCAGGTGTTGAATTTGAAATCAAAAAGGGAAAAATTCGTGGGCAAGAAAGTCACGGAATGATTTGCGCCGAAGATGAATTAGGGCTCGGAACAAGTCATGAAGGCATTATGGTTTTAGATGCTAATTTAAAACCAGGAACTCCAGCGGCTAAGGTATTCAATATAGAAAATGACCAAGTGTTCGAAATTGGTTTAACGCCAAATAGAGCTGATGCCATGTCACATTATGGCGTGGCTCGTGACTTACGGGCCAGTTTGTTGCAAAAAAACAGCAACATCGAGTTGATTACCCCGTCGGTTAGTACATTCCGAATTGACAAAAGAACCTTAAAAATTGATGTCGATGTCAAGGATAGTAAATTAGCTCCCAGATATTGTGCTGTTACTATATCGGGAATAACCGTTAAAGAATCTCCCGCTTGGTTACAAAACCGTTTAAAAGCCATTGGTCTGACGCCAAAAAACAATATTGTAGACGTAACCAATTATATTCTGCATGATTTAGGACAACCACTTCACGCTTTTGATGCAGCGAAAATTAATGGAAAAATCATTGTGAAAACTTTGGCTACAGGAACAAAATTTACCACACTTGATGATGTAGAAAGAACTTTACACGAAGAAGATTTAATGATTTGCGATGAAAAAGGTCCACTTTGTATTGCCGGTGTCTTTGGTGGAAAAAGCTCTGGTGTTACTGAAACTACAAATTCTATTTTCTTGGAAAGTGCCTATTTCAATCCTGTGAGCATTAGAAAATCTGCCAAAAGACATGCCTTGAATACCGATGCTTCTTTCCGATTTGAAAGAGGAATTGATCCAAACATCACTGAATTTGCCATAAAACGCGCTGCACTTTTAATTAAGGAATTGGCTGGTGGCGAAATCACTTCAGACATTGTAGATATTTATCCGAAGAAAATTGAAGATTTTCCAGTGTTTCTACATTTTGATAAAACAGCCAAATTAATTGGGCAAGAATTACCAAAAGAAACCATCAAAAAAATATTGGCTTCTTTGGATATCAAAGTAACTACAGTTTCCGATGCTGGTTTGGGATTAATTATTCCGTCTTACCGTGTGGATGTGCAACGTGAGATAGATGTCATTGAAGAAATCCTGAGAGTTTATGGATACAATAATATCAATTTTACTAAAAAATTGAACGCTACGGTTTCCAATTCGGCAAGAACCGAAGATCATAAAGTGCAAAATATCATTGCAACTCAATTGAATAGCTTAGGTTTCCACGAAATGATGGCAAATTCTTTGACAACACCTGAATATGTTGGCTTATCTGAAATGCTGAAAGAAGAATACAATGTGATGATGTTAAATCCGTTGAGTAATGATTTGTCTGCTATGCGTCAATCGTTATTATTCTCGGGTTTGGAAGCCGTTTCGTATAACATCAACCGCAGAAATAGTGATTTGAAGTTATTCGAATTTGGAAAAACGTATCACAAATTGCCATCTGGTTATGATGAACCGAAACACTTAACGCTTTTCGTTTCTGGAAACCGAAGTGAAGAAAGTTGGACAAACGCTCAAAAACCTTCTGATTTCTTTTTGTTCAAAGGATATGTGACTTCTGTTTTAGACCGTTTGGGCATCAATAAAATTCAAAACAAACCAGTTACATCAGATGTATTTGCAGAAGGAATGGCGATAGTTTGTAGTAATGACACTTTAGTAGAATTTGGCACTGTAAAGAAATCAATATTGAAACATTTTGACATTAAACAAGAAGTTTTCTATGCCGATTTTAATTGGAATTTAATTCTAAAGTTAATTAGTACTAAAATCAAATTTACTGACATTCCTAAATATCCGGAAGTGCAAAGAGATTTGGCGCTTTTGGTTGACCAATCCGTAGTTTTTGATGCTATTTATACTATTGCGCGTCAAACGGAAAAATCGATTTTAAAAGATATCAATTTGTTTGATGTTTATGAAGGCAAAAACCTTCCTGAAGGAAAGAAATCCTATGCGGTGAGTTTCACTTTACAAGACAATTCCAAAACCTTGACTGAGGAACAGATTGATAAAATCATGAGCAAGCTTCAGAAAAATTTTGAAAGTGAAGTTGGTGCAAGTTTGAGACAATAATAGCAACACAATTTTTGAAGGTAATGTGTGGGTATAACTTTAACAAATGTATAAATGAATTTTATCGCATTTGCATAACCAAAATAAAAATATATTATTTAACTTCGGGTTTTTAATTTACATTTTATCAATCATTTAAAAATCCATGACGAATGTTTGTTAACAAGTTAAACCTGGAAGAATCGTTACTTTCTAGAAGAAAAAAATTTAAATCGGAAGCAGCAATATTGCTCGAAGTTAAAGCGCTTTTTACTGAAAATGATATTGATAGAAATCTAATTGCTACTAAACTATCTCAGAAAAGTTCAACAAAACCAAATCAGTTGCAATTCGATTTATTGGAAACCAATAAGATTTTTCATTTAGAGCAAATAAAAACCATTTGTATAGATTATAGATTGCGATTTTTAGACAGTGATATCTTTAAAAACGAAATCCCCGAAGAAGCCATTTCTAAAATCAGAATGCTTGAAAAAACCCATAATACATCGCTTAATGGATTTAAAATAATTGCGCCAAGCAAAGCGTTTCATCTTTTAAATTATGATGATCCGTTGTTGTTTGTTCCTATGGGTAACGATTATTACTATTTGATTCATCAATGGGGAAGTGAAATGAATCCGTTAAGAAAACTATTGGTTTTACCCATAAAAAATTTAGGGAATTTTACAATAACGACTATCCTATTGAGTGTCGTTGTGGCATTATTAGTTCCAGAAAACAACTTAAGTAAATCGGTTCCTTTGGCATCTGTAATTGTATTTCTATTTGCTTTTAAATCCATCTTTGCCGTTTTTGCCTATTACTTTTTTATGATGGGGAAAAATTTTAACGAAGAGATTTGGCAGCGTAAGTACTATAATAATTAAATAAAAAAAGCCCCGATTTTACTCGAGGCTTACTATTTAGAGGAACAGTGAATTATTTCTTTTTCTCTGTTTTTTCCATTTTTGCTTTTAATCCGGCAAGGATATCATTGTTATCTCCCAAAGTTGAAGCTGGAGCATTGTTATTTGCTGCTACTGATTCAGCAACCGCTTTTACATTTTTCTCTTCTTCTTCTTTAAAGATTGCTGTGTGAGAAGCTACCACTCTTTTGAATTCTTTATTAAATTCAATAACTTTAAAGTCGGCTGCATCTCCTTTTTTCAATTTCTTACCGTCTTCTTTTTCTAGATGACGTGTTGGAATAAACGCAACCACATCATCTCCGAAATCTACAGTAGCTCCTTTGTCAACAATCTCAGCGATAGTTCCGTTGTGGATAGTTCCAACAGCGTAGGCTTCTTCATGTTTATCCCAAGGATTAGAAGTAGTTTGTTTGTGACCTAAAGATAATTTACGTCCGTCAACATCTAACTCTAATACTACTACATCTAATTTGTCACCAACGTTAACAAACTCAGATGGGTGTTTGATTTTCTTAGTCCAAGACAAGTCAGAGATATACACTAAACCGTCAATTCCTTCTTCTAACTCAACGAATATACCGAAGTTAGTAAAGTTTCTAACGATACCTGTATGTTTAGAACCTACTGGGTATTTAGAAGTGATATCTGTCCATGGATCTTGCGATAATTGTTTGATACCTAACGACATTTTTCTATCATCTCTGTCAAGTGTTAAGATAACTGCTTCAACAGTATCACCCACTTTTACAAAATCTTGAGCCGAACGCAAATGCGTTGACCATGACATTTCAGAAACGTGAATCAACCCTTCAACACCTTCAGCTACTTCGATAAACGCACCGTAATCAGCAATTACAACTACTTTACCTTTTACTTTATCTCCGATTACTAATTTAGAATCTAGAGCATCCCATGGATGAGCGTTTAATTGTTTTAAACCTAATTGAATTCTTGTTTTCTCATCATCAAAATCAAGGATAACCACGTTTAATTTTTGGTCTAATTCAAGAACTTCACTTGGGTGGTTAATTCTTGACCAAGAAAGGTCTGTAATGTGAATTAATCCATCAACACCACCAAGGTCAATAAACACACCATAAGAAGTAATGTTTTTAACAACACCTTCTAATACTTGTCCTTTTTCTAATTGACCAATGATTTCTTTTTTCTGAACTTCGATATCTGCTTCGATAAGCGCTTTGTGCGAAACAACAACGTTTTTGAATTCGTGGTTAATTTTTACCACTTTGAACTCCATCATTTTGTTTACGTATACATCATAATCACGTATTGGTTTCACATCAATTTGTGAACCTGGTAAGAATGCTTCAATTCCGAAAACATCTACAATCATACCACCTTTAGTTCTACATTTAACAAAACCTTGAACAATTTCTCCCGTTTCGTTAGCCGAAATAACTCTATCCCATGATTTGATAGTTCTTGCTTTTCTGTGAGACAATACCAATTGACCTGTTTTGTCCTCACGGATGTCAATTAATACTTCTACTTTGTCACCCACTTTTAACCCTGGGTTGTAACGGAACTCATTCAATGAAATTACACCTTCTGATTTCGCGTTAATGTCAACAATTGCGTCTCTGTCCGTAATTCTAACTACAACACCTTCTACTACTTCTTCTTGATCTGTCGAGATGAACGTTTTAGTAACTAACTCTTCAAATTCTTGTAAGTTTTTCTCATCTACAGGATCAATTCCTTCTGCGTAGTTGTGCCAGTTAAAATCAGATAAAAACTCTTGTTGTTCTTTGTTTAATACAGCCATGCTGATAAAATAATTTGTATGTTATGTTCTTTGAGTTTCTTGATGCAAATAAAAACACAACAGTGTTTATATATAAATGTTTGATACCTAAAGGAAACTCTTCTTCGCCAAAAGGTTGGCAAAAGTAAGCATAATTTCTTAAGTACAAAACAATTGATGAAAAAAAAAGAAGCAAGAAGCAAGAGAAAAAATTCTATTAATTTGGAGCGAACCTGCCTGCCGGCAGGCAGGTGGTTTGGGCTTCAAAGGATTCCATTTTCCTGCTATCCGCTATACTGCGACTGCCTGCCGGCAGGCAGGTGCCGCTTCTATCAGGGCTAGATAGTGATGGTATTACAAAAAAAAAAGACCTGACAGGTTTTTAAAAACCTGTCAGGTCTACTATAAAATTAAACCATTTAATGACTCACATTAGCCAAATCGTTTGGATTGTGTTTATGCTTAAAGAAAACAGCAAACAAAATCGCTATTACTAAAGAATAAATGGCAAAAACTAACCATATGGAATGCCAGTCCTTTATTCCAGATTCTGTAAAAAAAGTATCTATCAAATAACCACTTCCAAGACTACCGATTATTGCGCCAACACCATTAGTCATCATCATAAATAATCCTTGTGCAGAAGACCTGATTTTTGAGTCTGTAGTAGTTTCAACAAATAAGGAGCCAGAAATATTAAAAAAATCAAATGCTAATCCGTATACTACATTAGAAAGTAAGATCATCCATAAACTTTGAATAGGATCTCCAAATGAGAAGAAAGCAAATCGCAGAACCCACGCTATCATACTGAATAGCATCACCTTCTTTATACCAAATCTACTCAGGAAAAATGGGATTGTCAAGATAAATAAAGTCTCAGAAATTTGAGAAATGGACAATACTATGTTAGCGGATTTAACTACAAAAGTATCTACATATTCAGGAAATTTACCGAAATCAGTTATAAAGGTTTCTCCATACATATTTGTTAACTGAAGTGATGCTCCCAGAAAAATAGAAAAAATAAAGAAAATTGCCATTTTAGAGTTCTTGAACAATTTAAATGCGTCTAAACCAAATATTTCAGAAACTGATTTTTTAACTGCAGTAAGACGTGATGGTTCTACTTTAGGCATGAAGAATGAAAAAACTCCTAAAATAACTGCGAAAAATGAGGCAAAGAAAAACTGATTACATTGTATTGGAAAACCTGTTATAGAAGAAATCTCTTCACCAATGGTTAAACCAAAAGCAAATGGAGGTTCTGCACTACTAAATAAATTAGTACACCACATCGCAGCAATAAAACCTATTGTTCCCCAAACTCTAATAGGAGGAAAAACTTTAACTACATCATAATCGTACTTTTTTAGTAGAGCGTAAGAAAGCGAATTTGATAATGAAATAGTAGGCATATAAAAAAGCATACCTAAAAGCAATACCCAAAAAAATGATGAAGGATTATCTATTGATGGTACGAAGAGAAGCACAATGGCATAAAAAATATGATGTAGTCCATACAAACGCTCTAGATTAAAATATTTATCTGCAATAATTCCAGAAATTGGAGGCATTATAATTGAAGCGATTCCTAACGTAGAAAAAACTATTCCGAATTCCTGTCCAGACCACTGTTTAAAACCAAACCCATAACTTGCCAAGGTTGTTAACCATGCTCCCCAAACAAAGAATTGGAGAAAGCTCATTACTGTCAATCTGAATTTTATACTCATAGAACTCGTTTTGATTTTATTAAAATAGAACGTAAATCTAGTATTAATATTGAGATAAACAAATAAATGATTCTGCATTTGTCATTTAGTCTCATTAATAAACGAGAGAGAAATCATCATAGGTTTGTTCTGAAAACAGTATGAGATTCCTCCTTTGTCGGAATGACAAGTCTATTAGAAAGTTATGAATTAACAACTTCGTTCACCATTTCCAAAACGGCATTGAATTGTTCTTCTCGAGTGAGATACGAATTGTCAATTTCAATCGCATCATCTGCCTTTCGTAAAGGAGAATCATCGCGATGTGTATCAATATAATCGCGATCAGCAACGTTATTAAAAACATCTTCAAAAGAAACGTCTGCTCCTTTGGCTTTCAATTCGTCATAACGCCTATGCGCACGGGTTTCTGGGCTTGCTGTCATAAAAATTTTAAGCTCAGCATCTGGGAAAACAACTGTTCCAATATCTCGACCGTCCATCACAATGCCTTTTCCTTTTCCCATTTCTTGTTGTTGTTCGACCAATTTTGCTCTGACTTCCGAAACTTCAGCAACCAAACTCACAAAACTGGAGACTTCAAGTGTTCTAATTTCATTTTCAATAGAAATATCATTCAAATACATTTCCGCAAAACCCAACGCTGCATTATATTCAAAATGTAGTTTAATAAATGGCAAGCTGTTTATTAAAGTCTCTTTATCAAAAAAATCTATAGAAATATAACCATTTTGCATGGCAAAGAAAGTTATGGCTCGATACATCGCACCCGTATCAACATATACATATTCTAAATGTTTGGCCAACTGTTTGGCTAATGTGCTTTTCCCAGTTGAGGAGAATCCGTCTATGGCAATGGTAATTTTTTTCAAAATTGTATCGTTATTAGTATTTATCATTAGCAAAATCTATGGTCAGTCCGAACAAACTGGTATTGGCCGCTAAAGTATAACGTGAATAGGAATAATTAAATTTCATATTATTCATTTTCAATCCAAAACCAACCGAAATTCCGGAGAAATTTCGTTGTTCTAAAATACGTAATTCTTCTGCTCTTCTAAAATTATATCCGAGTCTTAAATTAAATGATTTTTCTGGAAACAATTCTAAGCCAACAATAACATGACGCAAAGCATTTCCAAAAATAGAAGGATTGTCAGGAGTAGAACTTCCATCTAAACCACCTTGTGCTCGATTTGGATTAGAAAAGGCAATTTGCCATTGTTGCATGTTTTCTAGGGTTAAATGCCATCGAATAGGAACATTTTCCATCAATTGAGAAACTCCAATAAGGACTTCTAAAGGCAGTTTTTCTCTGGTATCTGCATAGGTTGTAATTTGTGTTCCAATATTCCGGATAGAAATTGCCCAGTTTACATCATTGCGGGTATCAATAAACATAGCGCCGATATCAACTGCTGCGCCAAAGGAATTATAACTTTCTAAGGTGGAAGAAATCAGTTTTGCATTGGCACCAAGATAAAAATCTGAAAACGGAATGTTATATGCATACCCAAAAGTCAATGCAATTTCACTTCCTGTAAAGCTTGAGGTTTGCTGTCCGTTTTCGTCGTAACCATCAAATTTTCCGTAATTTACATAATTTACACCTCCAAAAAATGTTTGAACGTGTCGGTCATAGGTGTAGGCATATGAAGCCGTTCCGTAGGTAACCTCTCCAAATAAACTCCCGTAATTTAAAGAAAGTTTATTATCCATATCCGCATTAATATTGGCGGGATTAAAATGCGCTTGATTAACATCGCTATCATAAAAAGTAATGACTTTTCCGCCTAAAGCAGCTTGCCTGGGCGATGTCACTAAGTTTAAAAATTGGTATATTGACTTTCCTCCAATTTGACCAAAACTGATCAAACTAGCGAGATAAAACCCAATACAAATTGCTTTTTTAAACATCAAAAAGAGACTTATGCTATATAGTATAACGGAAATGCGAAGATATTATTTTATATGGTATGAAAAAAAGTAAAAAAAGGCATAAGCGTTTGTATGCTTATGCCTTTTTTCAGTATAGTTAAAAATGAATTACAATTTTTTCGCGTTTTTAACTTTCTCATTAGTCAAAGCTAAATCGATGACTTCGCTCATTTCTTTTACATAATGAAAAGTTAGTCCATCAATATATTCAGGTTTAATTTCTTCGATGTCGCTTTTGTTTTCGTAACACAAAATAATTTCTTTTATGTTAGCTCGTTTTGCTGCTAGAATTTTTTCTTTAATTCCGCCTACTGGCAATACTTTTCCACGTAACGTTATTTCTCCGGTCATGGCTATGTTTTTCTTTATTTTCTTTTGTGTTAAAAGCGACACTAGTGACGTTAGCATAGCAATTCCGGCACTCGGCCCATCTTTTGGCGTTGCGCCTTCGGGAACGTGCAAATGGATGTTATATTTGGATATCATTTCGGGCTTTAACCCAAATAGTTCTGCATTAGATTTTATATATTCTAAAGCAATTGTTGCCGATTCCTTCATTACGGTTCCTAAATTTCCTGTCAAGGTTAAATTTCCTTTGCCAGCAGAAATTAATGACTCAATAAATAAGATATCGCCACCTACAGATGTCCAAGCCAAACCAGTAACTACACCTGCCACATCATTACTTTCGGATTTATCTCTGGCTAATTTTGGAGCACCTAAAATGGTTACAATATCTTCATCAGTAAGTTTACTATTGTACTTTTCTTCCATGGCTACTGATTTTGCCGCATTACGAATAACCTGAGCTAATTTTTGCTCTAAACTTCTAACTCCAGATTCGCGCGTATATCCTTCTACGATTTTTTCTAATTGTTTTTTACCAACAGTCAAATCTTTTGATTTCAATCCGTGTTCTTTAAGTTGTTTTGGCAACAAATGTTTTCGAGCAATTTCAACTTTCTCCTCTATAGTATAACCAGTCATTTTTATCACTTCCATTCTGTCTTTCAACGCGGGTTGAATAGCGCTCATATTATTAGAAGTAGCAATAAACATGACTTTTGACAAATCATAACCCAATTCTAAAAAATTATCATAGAAATCATTATTCTGTTCTGGATCTAAAACTTCAAGTAAGGCCGATGAAGGATCGCCTTGATGCGAATTTGACAATTTATCAATTTCATCTAATACAAATACCGGATTGGAAGTTCCGGCTTTTTTCAAACTTTGGATGATACGCCCTGGCATAGCGCCAATGTATGTTTTACGATGTCCTCGAATTTCAGCTTCATCACGCAAACCTCCTAAAGAAATTCGCACATATTCCCTTCCTAATGCTTCTGCTATTGACTTACCTATAGATGTTTTTCCAACTCCGGGAGGTCCGGTTAAACAAATTATTGGGGATTTCATATCGTTACGTAATTTCAAAACTGCGAGATGTTCAATGATTCTTTTTTTCACATCATCTAAGCCAAAATGGTCGCGATCAATAATTTTTTGAGCGCGTTGCAAATCAAAATTATCTTTCGAATAGTGATTCCAAGGCAATTCTAAAAACAACTCTAAATAATTTCTTTGTATACCAAAATCGGGAGCTTGAGGATTCATGCGTTGCATTTTAGAGATTTCTTTCTCAAAATGTTTGCCTGTTTTCGCGTCCCAATTTTTGGTTATTGCCTTTTGTCGCATTTCCTCTATTTCCTGTTCATTTGAAACACCTCCCAACTCTTCTTGGATGGTTTTCATTTGTTGGTGTAAGAAATATTCTCGCTGTTGTTGATCAAGATCAAAACGAACTTTAGATTGAATGTCATTTTTAAGCTCTAGTTTTTGCAGCTCTACATTCATGTAACGCAACGTCTCTAAAGCTCTTTCTTTAAGAACGTTCACAGCCAATAAATCTTGTTTTTCTTTAACCGTAAGATTCATGTTAGAAGAAACAAAATTGATTAAAAATGATTGGCTTTCAATATTTTTAATGGCAAAAGTAGCTTCAGTTGGAATGTTTGGACTTTCCTTAATGATTTCGATAGCCAATTCTCTGACAGAATCAGTAATCGCATTAAATTCGGTATCATGCTTGCCTGGCCTTTTTTCTTCAACTTCTTTAATAGTTGCTTTTAAATAGGGTTTTTCAGAAATAACCGCATCGATTTCAAATCGCTTTTTTCCTTGAAGAATAACCGTAATATTTCCATCGGGCATTTTTAAAACACGCAGAATTTGAGCTACTGTTCCAATTGTATAAATATCATTCTTTGTTGGCTCTTCATCTTCTTCATTCTTTTGGGCGACAACGCCGATAATTTTATTTCCAGCATTAGCGTCGTTAATAAGCTTTATCGATTTATCTCTACCTGCAGATATTGGAATTACAACTCCCGGAAATAAAACAGTATTACGCAAAGGTAAAATAGGCAAAGAACTTGGAAGTTCTTCCTTATTCATTTCTTCTTCGTCCTCTGGAGTTAAAAGAGGAATTAAATCGGTTTCTGTATCAAATTCTTGCAGTGACAAATTGTCAAAGGAAATTATATTGTGGTTTGACATGGTATAATATTAGGTCAAAATGACATTAGAAATTATTCAATACTAAACAAAAGTAGGGCATCTTTTTTAAGAAATAAATTAAAATCGATGAATAACATTTGATTTTGGTAAAAATCGATATATCATCATATACTATCGATATGGCACTTAATTGGTCAAGTATTGTGCCAAAAAAAATCCGCCAAAAGGACGGATTTAATTTATAACTTTAAAAAAAATTAATTATACTCAACATCAAAAGCACCTTCAGTGACTGTTTTTGTAACTGAAGTTGTAAAGTTTTTAACTACCATAGTAAAAGTTCCTTTAATCCGTGTATCTGTTTTAGCCGTAATTGTAAGTGAACCTGACTCTGCATTGTAAAGTACGTTATTTAAAACACAACTTGCATTTACATTTTCGCCTAACGGTCCGGTAAACTGATAGGTTCCCGCTGCTAAGGAACGTATAATATTTAAACCAACTCTATCACCATTATTTTTAGATCCAACAACACTAATTTGATCAGGCATGCCTGAAACATTTGTAATTAAGGCACCGTCTATTTGCTCTTCAACAAATTCTATTCCGTCTATTTTTGCGAAAAAAGTATCGTTAGCAACGGGATTACTTGAGGTATAGGGAACATTTGTAAAAACTCCATTTGTAAAATCAACAGGAAGAATAGAAGTATTAGTACTATCCGACCAATAGCCTTTATAACTAAAAGTTCCTGAAATTGTTTTATTTACTGTGTTTATATTTGAAATAACTATTGAACCCGTAAGTTCGGATTCATTAGCTAAATTTACAGACCAATAACCATACTCAGAACCTGCAGGAGTATATGCTATAATATTAGAATTTGCTGGGTAAGTTCCGGTAGTATTCCCTGATATTAAAATTGAAAAAGTAGATCCATCTGCTCTATTTGCTCCTATTGAAACAAGATTTCCTGAAATTACAGCTTGTGCAACAGTTCCATTCCATGTATTTCCACCAAAATCAGCCTTAAATACCATTGGTCCACCTGTACCGCCACCATCAAAATCATCCAAATTGATAGCGCTATCAATAGGTTCATTTTCACACGAGATAAAAGTAAAAGCTGTAATTATCAATAATAAGCCTCCAATTAATTTTATGTTTTTCATAACTATTTTATAAATAAAGCTCAAATATAATTTTTTTTTGTTTTTATGACAAGGCTTTTTTTGGAATTCTCAACAATAACAATAAACCAGTAAGGAAAAATACTCCCAAAAACACTATGGCAAATCGAGGACTTCCAGTAATTTGGTCAATTAATCCATAAACCATCATACCTATGACTATACCTATTTTTTCGGAAACGTCATAAAAACTAAAGAATGATGTT
The DNA here is from genome assembly GCF_044369455.1 of Flavobacterium sp. GTDB lineage: Bacteria > Bacteroidota > Bacteroidia > Flavobacteriales > Flavobacteriaceae > Flavobacterium. Next base: position 205,203 of record NZ_JBIPLW010000006.1, read on the forward strand.
GTGTCCTTGGTCTCAGGTAGCAATTTTGAATAAGTAGAACGTGCCAAAGACTGAATACCTCCCATTACCAATCCAACTAATGATGCCATAAAATAAAATTCTATTGGCGTTGTGATAAAATAAGCAAAGCAACATAACAGTGCCCAAAAGGCATTTAGAAAAATCAAAACTTTAATGTTTCCATATTTTGCTGATGCTCTCGATGTTAAAAATGCACCAAAAATTGCTACAATTTGAATTAATAAAATACAGATTATTAATCCTAATGTGCTTTCTTCATCGCTTGTCCAACTTATTTCTTGTGCACCAAAATAGGTTGCAATTAGCATTACGGTTTGCACTGCCATACTAAATACAAAAAAACTCATTAAGTATCGTTTGAGCGGAACTTCGGTTTTAAGCTTTTGCCAAACTTTTTTTAACTCTTTAAAGCCATTAAAAATGACAGAACGGGTAACTTTTGGTGAATTGCGATTTCCTTTTGGTAAATAATAATAAGTGTATTGGCTAAAAACAATCCACCAAATTCCAACCATTACAAAAGAATATTTCATCATTGCAATTCTATCTTCATCAGCTGCCGTCATAATCATTATTAAATTGATAATCAATAAAAAAACACTGCCAATGTAACCCATTATAAATCCACGAGCACTCGTTTTGTCTTGTTGTTCTTCGAAAGCAATATCGGGCAAATAGGAATTATAAAAAACCCAACTTCCCCAAAACCCAATTAGTCCGAAGAAATAAAATGTGAGTCCAAGTTCTATATTAGATAAATCAAAAAAATACAATCCTATGCATGAAAATGCGCCTATGTAGTTGAAGGTTCGCATAAAAATTTTCTTATTGCCTGTATAATCTGCTATACCCGAAAGCAAAGGAGAAAAGAATGCTACACAAAGAAACGCCGCAGCAGTTACATAACTAATTAAGGCAGAGTTTTTAAAATTAAACCCAAACAATACTACATAAGGATTATCTTTTTCAAAAAGCGAATTATAAAAAATGGGGAAAACCGCTGATGAAATAACGAGATTATATACTGAATTCGCCCAATCATAGAATGCCCAAGCATTCAATAATTTTTTATCTCCTTTTTGTAAATTACCCATAATCAGAAGTATTTTATTTTAAGCGAATTTATTTTAAATTTGTTAACAAATGATTAAATTAAGAGATTATCTACTGCTAATTTTTTTTTCAAATTAAACTCTTTTGTTTTAAATAGGTCTTAGAAATAATTAAAAAAAAATACTATGAAAAAATTACTTTATGTTCTATTGATCGCATTATTTTTATTTCCTACTATTTCAAAATCTCAACCTCTGTATTATCCACCGATTAGTTCTACAGCAACATGGGAAACAATTGACCCATCATCTTTGGGATGGTGTCAAACTAGAATTGATGAACTTTATGCTTTTCTTGAACAAGAAAATACAAAAGGATTTATTGTTTTAAAAGATGGTAAAATAGTTTTAGAACACTATTTCGGAACTTTTACCAATCAAAGTTTATGGTATTGGGCATCAGCCGGAAAAACAATTACTGCATTTTTAGTAGGTAAAGCTCAAGAAGAAAATTTCTTATCTATAAACGATAATACTTCAACCTATTTGGGGCAAGGCTGGACGATTTGTACTCCAACTCAAGAAAATAATATTAAGATACGAAATCAATTGACCATGACTTCAGGTTTGAATGATGGCGTAATCGATAGCGATTGTACACTTAATACTTGTTTAGAATACTTAGCAATTCCAGGAACACGCTGGGCGTATCACAATGCACCCTATACTTTACTCGAAAGTGTTTTGCAAAACGCAACTGGTCAACCAATCAATACTTACACCCAGTTAAAACTTAAAAACCCTACTGGAATGAATGGAAGTTGGGTTACTATAGATTACAATAATGTGTTTTTTAGTAACGTAAGAAGTATGGCTCGTTATGGTTTGTTGATTCAAGGAAACGGGGCTTGGAATGGCACTCAATTAATTAACAGTACCTACTTTAATGAAATGGTAAATACTTCACAAGACTTGAATAAATCTTATGGTTATTTGTGGTGGTTAAACGGAAAGCCAAGTTTTATGGTTCCAACGAGTCAAATTGTGTTTCCGGGTTCCTATGCACCAGATGCACCTGCAGATATGTTTGCAGGTTTGGGAAAAAATTCACAAATTGTGAGTATAGCTCCCAGTAGAGGTTTAGTTATAATACGAATGGGAGATGTCCCAAGTTCCCCAGATTCGGGTGTTCCTTTTTTATTTTGCAATCAAATTTGGCAAAAAATAAACGACCTTGATTGCACATTAGAAAGTAACAATCCAGAACTTGATAAAATTGCAATAATGCCAAATCCGGCTACAAATACAATTTCAGTTTCAAATATAGAATATGAAAAATATACAATAGAAATCTTTGATATGATTGGGAAATCAATTATCAAAGTATCTAATCAAAACCTTGTGGATATTTCAGAACTTGCTTCAAGTGTTTACGTTGTTAAGGTGCAACAAGGAAATCAAATTCAAACACAGAAGTTGATTAAAAAATAACCACTGAAAATTAAAAAAACCATCTGCCAAGGCGGATGATTTTTAAATTTTATTTGAAACTAACGCCAAACTTTAATGCTTCTGCTTTAGCTTCGGGAACTAATCTTTTTATATTAGCAATCCTAGTTTCATCTGATGGGTGTGTACTCATAAATTCTGCTGGTTTTTGCCCGCCAGAAGCTGCTGACATTCTTTGCCAAAATGAAATAGCTGTATCTGGATTGTAACCTGCAATTGCCATCAATGTCAAACCAATTTTATCTGCTTCACTTTCGTGACTTCTACTAAAGGGTAACATTCCGCCAAATTGCGTTACTGCTCCATAAGCGGTCATTGCAATTTGCTGTGTTTCGGCACTTGTGTTTCCTAATGCAGCTGTTGTTCCTACTGCTCCTAATTGTTGTAGCATTCCAGCACTCATTCGTTGCTGCCCATGATTGGCTAATGCATGCGCTACTTCATGTCCCATAACAGTTGCTAGTCCAGCATCATCTTTTGTTATAGGTAATATTCCTGAGTAGACTACGATTTTTCCTCCTGGCATACACCAGGCATTTACTTCTTTATTTTCAACTAATTTATATTCCCATTGATAATCTTTTAAATAGTCTTTGTAACCATTAGCATTTAACCATTTCTCAGCAGCATTTTTTATTTTAATTCCAATTTGTTCAACTCGCTTTGCATCATTTGTTGCTGTAAGTACTTTATTTTCTTTTAAAAATGTACTGTATTGGGCAAATGCCGATGGCAAAATTTCACTATTCGGAACTAAGGCCAAGGTGTTTTTACCTGTGAAGGGATTTTTGGCACAAGACACTGAAAGTGCTATCAATATAACACCACAAAATAAAATTTTATTTTTCACACTATTTCTATTTTTTGAAAAGTAAATTTATGAAAATTTTATCCGCCGATGATATGTAACTCTGTGAAATCTTTATATAATACCAATGAATTATCTCCATTTAACTTTAGAGAATCCAATGAAATTTTTTCATTATCAACCTCAATTTTCTTCACTTTGAATGGCAACCCATAAAGGTTTATTTTAAAGTTGGAGTAACTTGTTTCAAAAGTTCCTTCCTTATGTTGAAGAATAGTAAGCTCTTTTGCTTTTCCGTTTAACGTAAATGTTCGCAATGAAAATCTTCCTTTGTTATAATCATAACCGTCTTCAGCATCTTCATACACAACTGATTTTTCTTTACCCAATTTGTAATAAACATCTAATGTCATTTCATCAAATTGCAATTCACCTACATATTGTTGCACTGGATATTTTGGAATGACAGCACCTTCTTTAACGAAAATCGGGATTTGATCAAAATCCGATTTTATCCAAAGTTCCTTTTTTCCTTCAACCATTTCATTTGTCCAGTAGTTGTACCAATTTCCTTTTGGAATATACATTCTTCTTCCTAAAGCATTGGGTTCTAATATTGGACAAACTAAAATTTGATTTCCAAAAATAAATTCATCTGTTCTGTAATGCGTATGGAAATCGTCTTGATCAAAATAAACCAGCGGCTTCAGCATTGGTGTTCCTTCATTGACGTATTGCCAAAACATCGTATATAAATACGGTAGCAATTGATAACGTAATTCCACAAATTTTCGAGTAATATCGATTACTTCTTCTCCAAATGACCAAGGCTCTTGCTCGCCATGATCTCCGGAGGAATGCGTTCTGCAGAAGGGATGAAAAACGCCTAATTGTATCCAACGTGCATATAATTCACCCGAAGGTTGTTCTGCAAATCCACCAATATCAGAACCTGTGAATCCCATTCCAGAAATTGACATTCGTTGCATCTGAATATTTGCTATCCACAAATGTTCCCAGCTAGCTACGTTATCTCCAGTCCATGAAGACGTGTATCGTTGCGCACCAGAATAAGCTGAACGTGTGATGATAAATGGTCTTTTTGGATACGAAAAACGTTTTACCCCTTCGTAGGTTGCACGAGCCATTTGAGTTCCATAAATATTGTGTGCTTTTCTGTGACTGCAAGGATTTCCGTCGTAATCATGACGAACATCATACGGAAACGTTTTTCCAGGGACATCCATAACTGCGGGCTCGTTCATATCATTCCAAACCCCTTTAACTCCAATTTCTGAAATCAATTCTTTGAATAAACCTGCCCACCATTCTCTAACATCAGGATTTGTATAATCGGGAAAATTACATTCGCCTGGCCATACTTTTCCTTTCATATAAGGTCCATCGGCACGCTTACAAAAATAATCTTTCTCTAAAGCTTCTTTATAAACGGAATAATCTTTGTCTATTTTTATTCCTGGATCAATGATAACAACCGTTTTAAAACCCTCTTTGGCCAACTCGGCAACCATTCTTTTGGGTTCAGGGAAATACTCTTTACTCCAAGTAAAACAACGAAATCCTTCCATATAATCAATATCTAAATAAATGGCATCACATGGGATTTTTAATTCTCTAAAAGTCGCAGCGACTTCTTTTACTTTACTTTCGGGATAATAACTCCATTTGCATTGATGGTATCCTAATGCCCACATTGGTGGCATTTCAGGTTTACCTGTTAAATGAGTGTAAGCAGTAACGACATCACTCATTTTTGGGCCATAAATAAAGTAATAATTCATTTCACCACCTTCTGCCCAAAAACTGGTTACGTTTCGTCGTTCATGACAAAAGTCAAAATAAGTTCTAAAGGTATTATCGAAGAAAACGCCATAAGCTTTATTATGATGCAAACCAATATAAAAAGGAACCACTTTGTATAATGGCTCTTGGTCTTTCTGAAAAGCATATTGATCGGTTGCCCAATTTTCTAATCGTTTTCCTTTTAAATTTAAATGAGTGGCTTTGTCTCCGAGTCCGTAAAAACTTTCACCGTCTTTTGAATGCTTACTCATCTTTACAATATTGCCGCCATGTTCATAGCTTTCTTCCCAATGAAAACCAATTTCATCTTCCAAAATCGCAAATCCATCAATATCATGAATGGAAACTTTGGCATCTTTTTTATTAACCTTGCAATATACTTTACTGGTTTTGATTAAATAATGTGTAGTTTCTTCAAACACTTCTAATTGATTATAACCATGAGATTGTGATTTATCAATAGCATAGGAGAAATCGTTGCTAAAATATCCTTTGGTGGTATATCGAAAACGAATTAAACTATCACGAAGAACTGTGATTTTAAGAATCATGTTGTTATCCGTGTTAAAAAAAATGCTGTCAACCTCTTGATGAAATGATATTATATTGGAAGGAAATAAATCGCCTTTGTGTTCTAGTTCGGTATTGGTAATCATACTGATTTTTTAATGTAGTGTTGCCAAATTTACAAAGATGAAATCTAAAACAAGGCAACTTATTAGAGTAGTTTTTAACTACAACGTTTGCGGATTTTAATAAAACATTTTATTTTTAAACCATTAAGAAATTAAGTTAATTAAGTGTTTCCTATTAAGGTATTTTCTTAATGGAACTTAATTTCTTAATGGTTTGAGAAGTATTGTTAGTGGCTAAAGTTTAACTTATTTTATATACCGTAACTCCCAATGGTGGCAACACCAATTCAGCCGAATAATCTCTGTAATTCCAAGGAGTTTTATCAATTTTGATAGGTTTTGTCATTACTACTCCACTTCCGCCATATTCAGTACTATCCGAGTTAAATATTTGAGTTAGTTTGCCTTTGCTATGCAATCCAATTCTATAATTTTCTCTTACCACTGGAGTAAAATTGGCAACGATAATTAAGTCGTCTTTTGGATTTAACCCTTTTCGGATGTAGCTCAAAACCGCATTTTCACTATCACTATAATTGATCCATTCAAAACCATCTACATGGAATTGTTTTTCATACAAAGCGGGATTGTTTTTATACAAAGCATTCAAATCGGTGATGCATTTTTTGATGCCATCATGGTAACCAAACTGCAACAAATGCCAATCTAAACTTCCTTCAAAATTCCATTCCGAGCTTTGTCCAAACTCTGCACCTTGAAACAATAATTTCCCTCCAGGATGCGTAAACATATAACCAAATAACAAACGTAAATTGGCAAATTTCTGCCATTCGTCACCCGTCATTCTCCCTAAAATTGATTGTTTGCCATAGACTACTTCGTCATGTGATAAAGGCAACATAAAATTCTCGGTAAACGCATATGTCATTGAAAAAGTCAAATCATTTTGATGATATCTTCTGTAAACGCTTTCTTTTTTGAAATACTGCAACGTATCGTGCATCCAACCCATCATCCATTTCATTCCAAAACCTAAACCACCTAGGAATGTTGGTCGAGAAACCATTGGAAAACTCGTGCTCTCTTCCGCAATAGTCTGTACATCGGGAAAATCGGTATAAACAGCTTCATTGAAATCTTTTAAGAAACTGATCGTATCTAGATTCTCTCTTCCTCCATAAATATTTGGTTCCCATTCGCCATCATTTCTAGAATAATCTAGGTACAACATCGAAGCCACAGCATCGACACGTAAGCCATCTGCATGATAATTTTTTAACCAAAATATAGCATTGCTTATTAAGAACGAACGCACTTCATTTCGTCCATAATTAAATACCAAACTCTTCCAATCGGGATGATATCCTTTTCGTCTATCGGGATGTTCGTATAAATTTGAACCATCAAAAAATCCTAAACCGTGAGCGTCATCAGGAAAGTGAGACGGAACCCAATCAAGGATTACCCCAATTCCGGCTTGGTGAAATTTATCTACCAAAACCATAAAATCCTGAGGTTTTCCAAAACGAGAAGTTGGTGCAAAATAACCCACCAACTGATAGCCCCAAGAAGGATCATAAGGATATTCCATGATTGGCATGAACTCGACATGAGTGAAACCGGTTTCTTTAACGTAATCTACCAATTGTTCTGCCAACTCAAGATAAGTAAGGAATTTGCCTTCGCTATTTCGACGCCACGAGCCCAAATGCACTTCGTATACTGAAAACGGTTTGTCTAAACCATTTTTATCCTTACGAGTGTCCATCCATTTTTTGTCTTTCCACTTATAATCCAAATCCCAAATAATCGAAGCTGTTTGTGGCGGATGTTCGCAATACAACGCAAATGGATCGGCTTTCTCCGTAATAATCCCGTTGTTGTTCGACTGAATTTTATATTTATACGTGGTGCCTTTGTCCACGCCAGGAATAAATCCTTCCCAAATGCCCGAACCGTCCCAACGAACATTCAATTGATGCTCCCCTTGTATCCAATAATTGAAATCGCCCACTACAGAAACCGAGCGTGCGGAGGGAGCCCAAACGGCAAAGTAAACGCCTTTCACACCATTGACTTCGGTAAGATGTGCGCCCATTTTTTCGAATAACCTGAAATGCTTTCCGGCTTTAAATAAATCGATGTCAAAATCGGTAAAAAGGGAATGTACTTGTACTTGGTTCATTTTTGTTGTTGTTATTGTATGTGTTGATTATTAATACCCCATTATACTCTGAATTCCTCTCAACGGAATTACCGCCCAACGAGGGCGTGAGTTGAGTTCGTAACCTAATTCGTAAACCGCTTTTTCTATCAGGCAATATTTTAAGAGAAAATCAATTTCATGGTTATAGCCAATGTTCAGATTTCCTGCTTGCGCTTTCTCGACATAGGTTTCTAAAAACGCACCCACAAAATAATTGAACAAAATTTCGGCTGCCTTAAAAAGCTGCTCTTGGTCAAAAGGATACTTGTCTTTGTTGTTGAAAATAGTAGCATAAATGGCGTAGTGAAAGGAACGAAACAAACCAGCCACGTCTTTCAAAGGTGGTTGTTTTACTTTTCTATCGCGGATGGTGCTTTCGGGCTCACCTTCAAAATCGAGAATATAAAAATCATCGCCATTCACCAAGATTTGTCCTAGGTGATAATCCCCGTGAATACGAATGCGTTCACTCTTCATCTTAGTCCAATCAAAATCGACAAAATGTTTACGCACCAACTTTTTATTTTCCATAAACTGATGTGCCAAATCCAAAGCAAGACCATCAAGTTTGTGTAAACTATTTTCAATAATATTCAATCTATTTTGAAACTGATATAACATTCTGTTTTTTAACCAAACAGTGTAATCTCCGTTGTATGTCGTTGGCGTAAATGCGGTGTCATGGATGCATCCTCCAAGTGCAATGTGCATTTCTGCTGTGCGTTTTGCTAATGTTTGCAAACGCAAAAACAAACTCAAACCCACCCAATCAATAATCTCGGGCGGAATTTCATTTATCTTTAAACGTTTAAATAACGGAATATCGGGCAGTTTGTCAATTTTTATTTTTTTGTTTTTCAGATTGCTGAATACTCCATCAATTTCTTCTAACATAAACTCCCAAGCATCTCCTTGATTCGGAACCAATTCCTGCATCAAACCTAATGTAATATTTCCTTCGGACAATGCTAAATTAATGCTTCCAGTATAAGCTGGCGAACTTTCAAAATGCATTGTTTCAGTTAAGAATCGGCTGATTTCATAATCTGGATTTGTGCTGACATAAATTCGGCGAAAAATTTTTAGTACAAAAGCATCGTTATAAATAATAGAAGTATTGCTTTGCTCGACTCCCATAAATTTGGACGACTTGTATTCTTTCTCCTCAAACTTTGCTCCCTTGTGAAAAACCAATTTGAATTCTTTATTTTCCTTGGTCTGAACGATATTTTCAAATAACAATTTTCTGAAATCTTCCTGATGCAAAGCATCCACCAAAAAACCGTTCTGTTTGCCCATTTTTACAGGCGCAATAATAGTGCTGGTATCCAATTCTTCTTCCGACATAAAAGCTAGCGGCATAAAGTAATGCTGATAAAAAGCTTCTTTAAAATTCACTTCCAAAAGCACCCCATAATAGCTATTTTTTACAGAAGTAATTTTGAAATGGTCTACCACTTCAATATACTTCAAAGTGCTAGCTTTTCCACCATACCAACGTTTGTTGATGATATACTGCTCTAGTATATCCGAAGAAAATACTTTGATAAATTCCTCGTCTTCAAACGCATTTTTCCAATCGGTTTTAAAAACGAAAGGTGTCGAAAAATTATCTTGGTTATCGTTTTCCATGACTATTTCAATATTTTAAATAAATGAAAAGGTAGAGCGGGATTTAATTCAACAAAATTCCATTCTTTGTCCCAAATATAACTGTTTCCAGTAATCAATTCAATCACTTTAATGGGTTGACCTGTTTGAATTCCTAAAGCTTTCAAAGGTAATTGTACCCAAGCTTGTTTTGGATAATAAGGATCGATATTACAAATCATCAAGGTTTCGTCTAAACGTTCATCATCATATTTGTAATAGGCAATAACTTGGTCGCTATCAGTCGCACAAAATTGTATGTTATTGGTTTGTTGCAACGATGGATGTTCATGACGAATTTTATTCAGTCGGGTAATTACGGTAATCAATTTATTTTGTATCGACCAATCCCAATGGAAGAATTCATATTTTTCTGAATTATGATATTCTTCTTTTCCAGGCATGGCTTCAGAAATCATGTATTCATAAACGGGTCCATATATACCGATACTCGAACTCAAAGTTGATGCTAAAAAGTACTTATGAAGGTACACACTTTCGTGCCCACTTTGAAGTGCATACGGTAAAATATCAGGGGTATTCGGCCAAAAGTTAGGGCGGAAAAATTCGCTCTGTTCTGTTTTGGTTAATTCTTCCACATATTCAATTAGTTCGGCTTTGGTATTTCTCCATGTAAAATAAGTATAGGACTGTGTAAATCCTTGTTTAGCCAATTCATGCATGATTTTAGGTCGGGTAAAAGCTTCAGCCAAAAACAACACATCAGGATGCTTTTTCTTTACTTCGGCAATTAGCCAACCCCAAAAATAGAAGGGTTTCGTATGAGGATTATCCACTCTAAATACCCTGATATCGCATTCCTCCACCCAAAATAAAGCAACATCAAGTAATTCTTTCCAAAGGTTGTTCCAATCGTCACTTTCAAAATAAATCGGTTGAATATCCTGGTATTTTTTAGGTGGATTTTCGGCGTATTGTACGGTTCCATCAGGACGCCATTTAAACCATTGTGGAAAATCTTTAACATAGGGATGATCGGGTGCAGCCTGTAAAGCATAATCCATTGCAACTTCTATCTTTAATTTTTTAGCAGCTTTAACTAGTGATTTGAAATCTTCAATACTTCCCAATTCAGGATGAGTTGCCTTATGTCCACCATGTTTAGAGCCAATTCCCCAAGGCGAACCCACATCGCCAGGTTGTGCATTGGTAGCATTGTTTTTTCCTTTACGGTTTACTTCTCCAATGGGATGTATGGGTGGAAAATACAAAGTATCAAATCCCATGGCAGCTACTCTTGGCAGTAATTTTTCACAGTCTTTAAATGTGCCATGTTTCCCTTTTTCTTGCGAAGCCGAACGTGGAAAAAACTCATACCAAGTACTGAATAATGCTTTTTTTCTGTCTACATATACTTTCAATTCCGCCGAAGCATTAGCTAAAGTACGTGTTGGATATTTTGTAAAAATGTGATGAAGTTCTTGTGAAAGGGCAATTTTCAATGCTTTATCATAAAGTTTTTCATCTTGAAAAGCTTTTATAGCTACAGTCAAATAGGTTTTTTCGGTAGCCGACACTTGTTTTAAAATCGCCTGACAATATTCGGCACCCTCTAGTAATTCTGATTTTATATGTTGATTGTCTTCAATTTTTCTTTGTGTTCCATGCTGCCAATTCAAAGCATAATCAACCCAACCCTCTACCGCATAAGTATAAAACCCTTGTTTTTCGACTTTAAATTCAGCTATCCATTCATCATTTCCTGTTTCAACCATTCTAATTTCTTGCCACTTTTTTTCTTTTTCATGTTTGTATTTAACAGAACAAGCCACAACATCATGACCATCAGAAAAAACATTAGCAGTAACAACAACTTTTTGACCTACAATTCGTTTGATAAAAAAAGCTCCACCGTCAAGTTGTGGAGAAACATTTTCAATTATTATTCGTGTTTGGTTTTGCATTTTAATTGTAATTTTATGAAGTTGTAATTTAGAAAAAAATATTATACTATATAATTTGTAGCAAAATTTTATTGAAATGACAAAAAAAGAGCGCATACCCAATCAATCATTGCAAATTCCTAAAGTAATTACCTATACTGCTAAATTTTTACAAGCAATTTCTACTAAGTTAGCAACTCTTTTTGCTGTAAAATTATTTATGACTCCTTTAAAACATAAAATTCCAAAGAGAGAAATACATATGGAACAAAATAGTCAACAAGAAAAGCTATGGATTCCTAAAATTGGGAAAGAAATTAATTTATATCATTATGGTAACAGTAAAAAGAAAATACTTTTAGTTCATGGATGGTCTGGACGAGGAACACAATTAGTCAAAATTGCAGATGAATTACTTAAAAATGGATTTTCAACCCTAAGTTTTGATGCGCCAGCACACGGCAAATCAAGTAGTAAAACTACAATAATGCCTGAATTTATAGCATCTATTCTTGAAATCGAAAAACAATTTGGCCCGTTTGAATTTGCTATTGGTCATTCTTTAGGTGGTATGTCAATATTAAATGCCATCAAACAAAAACTAACAATTAAAAAAGCTATAATTATAGGTAGTGGTGATATCATTCAAGATATTTTAACTGATTTTGTCTTAAAACTGAAATTAAAGCCTGAATTTACTTGGAAAATGAAAGAACATTTTGAGAAAAAATTTGGTGAAGCTATGGAGAATTATTCCGCTAGTTTTGCAGCACAATCAGTTGAAACTCCAATATTGGTTGTTCACGACCAACATGATAATGAAATTTCAGTAAAAGCAGCTCATAATATTCATCACAATTTAAAAAATGGTAGCATTTTCATTACCGAAAATTTAGGGCATCGAAAAATATTAGGCGATAAAAAAGTAATCGAAAGCATTATTAAATTTATTTCAAACTGAAATTTGAATCAATTGATTATGGCGTGCCCCTTCGGGTCGGGCTGTCCGTTCTATCTTTTTCCTGTTTATTAGGTTTGGCTACTTCGAGTTGGCTTTACTTAAACAGTAAAAAGGATGCCACTTCCACCTGCCTGCCGGTGGGCAGGTCCCTCACGCAAAACCACTTAAAAACATGACTCTAGATTAAAACCCGAACACAATGTACCGCTTAAAAACAAGAAAGCCTGTTTCTTTTGAAACAGGCTTTCCACTAAAAAAGGCAGCGACATACTTTCCCACACCCGAGCGTAGCGAACAGACGAAGTAAATTGCAGTACTCCCGATCCCGAAACTTCGGGACGGGACGCAGTCGGGCTTAACTTCTCTATTCGATTATCTTTACTTAATTTTTT
>NZ_JBIPLW010000069.1:0-6694 GCF_044369455.1 Flavobacterium sp.
CTTCGCTAATTTTTTTAACCCTTACTGCTAATCTTGTACTTTCGCAGCCAGAAACAGTTTGCGATGCATAATAAATGGCTCCATCAACCAAACTCGTCGTTGCTGGCAATACTGTTCCTGCCGTTGCTGCACCGTACCATTGGATCGTTGAACCAGTCGCAGCTAAATTGGCAATTGTACCCGAACCAGTATAAACTTGAGTTGCAATTGCAGTTGGTGGGGGGGGTGTAGCATTAATATTTATCGTTAACGTTGCAGTCGTTGCACATTGACCCGCTGTTGGCGTAAAGGTATACGTCGTTGTTTGCGTATTGTTCAACGCTGGCGACCAGGTTCCTGTTATTCCATTGTTCGATGTCGTTGGCAACGCTGATAAACTCGCTCCTGAACAAATTGGTGCAACTGCCGTGAATGTTGGCGTTACTAGTTGGGTGCTGGTCATTACTCTATTGCCTGTGCCATTATCCGAAACAGCCACAAATACACCATTGCCGTAGGTTATGGAATACCAATTATTATCTGCTGCTGAGGTTCTGCTTGTCCACGTAATTCCATCGGGGCTGGTCATTACTCTATTGCCTGTGCCAGTATATGCACCAGCCACAAATAACCCATTGCCGTAGCATACGGAATACCAATTATTATCTACTGCTGAATTTCGGCTTGTCCAAGTAATTCCATTGGGGCTCGTCATTACTCTATTGCCTGTGCCAGTACTTGCTACAGCCACAAAAAGACCATTGCCGTAGGTTACGGACCTCCAATCATTGTTTGTTGCTGGAATTCGACTTGTCCAAGTAATCCCATCGGGGCTCGTCATTACTCCATTGCCTGTTGCAAAAGCAGCCACAGCCACAAATAAACCATTGCCGTAGCATACGGAAGACCAAGCATTATTTGCTGCAGATGTTCGGCTTGTCCAAGTAATCCCATCGGGGCTCGTCATTACTCTATTACCTGTGCCAGTCTGAGCCACAGCCACAAATAAACCATTGCCGAAGGTTACGGACCACCAATCATTATTTGCTGCTGGGGTTCTACTTGTCCAGGTAATACCATCGGGGCTGGTCATTACTCTATTGCCTGTGCCAGTATATGCCACAGCCACAAATAAACCATTCCCGTAGCATACGGAAACCCATCCACTATCTGCTGCCGAGTTTCGGATGGTCCAATTTATCCCATCGGGGCTGGTCATTACTCTATTGCCTGTGCCAGTATATGCCACAGCCACAAATAAACCATTGCCGTAGCATACGGAATACCATCCATTATCTGCTGCCGAGTTTCGACTGGTCCAGGTGTTGGCAGGACATTGTGCATTTACAGTTGTTGTGCCTAAAAATGCTAATAAGCAAATGAGCATAACAACTACTCTTGTTTTTGTAATTAACTTTTTCATGTTGATAATTATTAATTAGTGATTAAATTGTTTTTATTTTATTTTGAGATATAATTGCTTAACGTTACAACCCCCTCTTTGCTCAGTGTCACAAATTTGCGGAACGCAATTCATTTTAACCATCTGGCTTTGCTGCATACTGGTAGTGCTTATCGAAATCGGTACGACACGAGGTCGGGAGAATTCGAGCAGCGGTTTTCCTAAAAGCAAAACTGTTTTTTTCATATGTTGATAATTATTGTTTTTTATCGGTCATATGGAATCACCTTATCTTCATTGGTGTTTGTTTGCAACAAACATCTTGTTAATGGTGATTTCATGTTAGATTGTATTTCAAGATGGAACAAAATTATAGAATTGTGCAGTAAACTAATTTGATATAGAGTAGACAAATTATGTGAAAAGAGTAGACAAATGATGAAAATAAGAGTAGACAAATTAGGTAAAGAGAGTAGACAAATCCAAAAATTAGTATTATAAACTAAAAATCATATCTTTACAAATCAGTTTAGCACCTCTTGTATTCTAATTTTTTAGTGCTATACAGTGAAAAAATAGGTCAAACAGCAATAGTTATAAAAAATGCAACTTAAAAATACCCTTTTCTTATTCTTATTATTTGTTTCTTCTAAAGTAATTGGACAACCAAAACCATATAATAGTGCATCTTTTAATGACAAAAAATATGAGCGCAGTCTTGATTCATTATATGATGTAGCTAAAAAAACAAGATTAGATGCGGTACATAAGCTGTGCATGGATTTTTTAAAGCAACACCAATTAAGATATGATGAAAAGGCAGTTTTTAAATTGTGTTCGCATTTCAGAGAAAGAGCACTAGCAGATGACAACAAAAAACTGTTGCGGAGAATTCAAATAGTAGTAGAAACTCAAAAATTACGATTTAGTTCTTCAAGTAATGTAATAGCCAAACAATCACTTGAAAAGCTATTCACTGATTTTAAAAATGAAGAAGACTTTTCTGCAGCCCTTTCCTGCTTATCTGAATTAGGTCAATACCTGGGTAATTCTAAAAACGATTTAGAAGTTTTGCAAGTTCTTTTCTATGCTGAAAAATTTGCATCAAAAAATGAATTACAAAACGATTTAAGTATGCAGCGTGTTTTGCATACCATAGGTTTTGCTTTATGGGATTTGGATAAACCAGTTTTGTCGACAAAATATTTGACCAAAGCGATACAAACGAGAAATTCAAGTGCTATGGATTCCATGATTTCGTTCAATGCTATTGCCATTAATTATCAAAAATTAAACCAACTAAAGAAATCAAACTTATATTTTGAGAGGGCTTCAGATGTTGCTTTGAAACATCAAAATTTTATATTTAACATTGTCGTAAAAGGCAATCAAGCTGTAACTTTTTATAAACTAAAGCAATATGATTTGGCTTTTAAAAATGCCAACTTGGATAAAAACATGTGTTTTCAAGAAAATTTATGGGGAAATGCAGTTGGGGCATTAAATTTATTGGTTAAAATTGAACTTAAACGCAACAATTTTGGTCATGCCAAAACACTTTTAGACTCCTTGAATGCCATTATTGTTAAAATTAAACCCGATGATTCATTTTCCTTAAAACGAAACGAAGAAGCCAATTATTTGTACTATTCTTCAACTAAAAATTTTGAAAAAGCCCTCACTAGCTACAAAAATTTAGTGCAACTGGATTCTATCTACCAAACGCATGTCAACAAAAATAAGATTTCTGAAATGCAAATCAATGCCGCTAAAAAAATTTATGAAGAGGAAATGACTAAAAAAGAAAACGAAAAAAAACTGAGAAAAATTTTGACTATAATTTTAGTAGTAATAATTCTTGTTTTGCTGTTTTTCTTGGTTTGGTATTTATATAAAAAAGTAGTTTCAATTGAAAAAGAAAAAACTGAAATTACTAAAATAGTCGAAACGCAAGCAGTAGAAATTGATGAGTTAAAAATGCAACTTTTAAATCAATTGCAACTTATAAAAGATGAAAATAGTCATTTTAGAGCGCTACAACTTTCTAAATCTCAATTACATGATGACAATGATTCAAAATTGGAAGTAGCAAGCGATAGTAGTGAAAATATTGAATTCTTAAAAAATTATAATCTTTCCCAAAAAGGAAATTGGGAAGAATTTAAAATCATATTCAATTCTATTTATCCTAATTTTCAGCTTAATATTGCCTCTAAAATTAATTCGATTTCAAGTGCAGAAACCCGACTTTTGATGTTGCATAAATTGGGTTTAAGTTCTAAAGAAATTGCTGATATCTTATTTATTTCGGCAGATGCTGTAAAAAAAGCAAAATATCGGTTATACAAAAAAATAGGAATTAGTACAGTTCTAGAGTTAGACAATTTTATTAAGAGTGATCTTGATGTTTATTGATTTATTTTAGTTGCCCTAAAATTTACACTCGTTTATTGTCTACACTTACCCCGACTTTGAGCCAAGATTACAACACACTACCAAAAAAAACCGCTTCGGAAACGAAGCGGTTTTGATTATCAATTGTCAATTAAAGCTTATCTCTTAACCACTCTAACGGTTTCCAAATTATCCTCTTGTGCTACAACTACGTTGTACACGCCACTTGGATATCGATCTCCAATTGTTGTCGTTTCTAAATCATTTGTTCTCACCTCTCTTTGCTCAATCAATCTACCCAACATGTCGTACACTTTTACGTTTACTACTGATTGGCTGATTGTTTTCACATCCAACATAAAGTTATCCGCAAATGGGTTTGGATACGCCGTAGCTTTAAACTTCGGAGCAACTACTCTTGGAATTCCTGGTGCTACCGCATTAATTTCGCATGAATTTCCATAATCACCAAACACGCCATTTATTTCAATTGCTACTTCAACAAAATAGGTTTGTCCTACTTGTACCTCAGGGAAATCACTCAATTTAAAGTACGAATAATCAACTATTTTAGTAGCTACAACCAACTCATCTTCTGGATTCTCTGGATCAGGTTGTGCTAACTTAACTCTGTATCGAGGGAAAAATTGATAAGGAACAATGTTTAATTGTTGTGCCAATGTATAATCATTTCCACATTGCGTTTGAACCAACTGTGTTGTTGGGAATGCTGGTGTGGTAATATGACATTCCGCTCCATATCCGGATGGTGTAGACACTCCGTTAATTAGAGTGTAATACTGAGCCGATATCGAATAATTCGTATTGAACGATAAGGTAGTTCCAAACGACGACAGTTGTGTATAACGAGTTGGTACTATCGCTGTAGCGAAGTACGTTGCGCCTCCTGTTACTCTAATTTGGAATTGGTATCCTGTAGCTCCAACAGCTGATCCTGATGCTACCGTAGCAGTCATCGAAGATACTGTAGCTGGTGTTTCTACTGTTCCACATGTTGGCGCCACCAAATTGATTTTAGGAATAGGTAATGTGAACAAATCACATTCTGCTCCAAAAATTGTGGTTTGCGTTGAGTTATCAGCTGGATCTAAATATGTATACGCTACAGAAACTTTATATGCACCATTATACTCTAATGGTAGTCCTGTAAAAGTGTTGGCACTAATAAAACGACCTGCTGAAGGTGAGGTAAAGAACGGTCCTGTTACTGGATCTGTTCCTGCTGCTTTTCGAATACGGAAAATGTATCCTGTAGCATTCAACCCTACATTAGCAGAGATGGTACCATTCAAACTAGTTAACGTAGCACCACATGAACCTGTAGACAACGTAATTGCAGCTACAGCCGGTGGCGTTACAGTCATTGTATTTCCTTGATACACCAATACCTCATCATTGATAACCGCTGCTGCTCTAATGGTATACGTTGCCGTATACGAACGCATCGGTCCTGGAATCGTTACATAACGCGTTGGTAAAGTAACCTCTTGAACCTCGTTTGCTTGCCCTGTTTGTATCTTAGTAATGATAAAGCGGTACTTAAGATTCGTATACGGTGACAATGCATACGGTAACGCTGCCACTGCATTTGTAAATACAGTTAACGTAGCCGTAGTTGCTGTCATGTTTACGATAGGAACTGTACAAGCAGTTTCATTAACAGAACCATTACAGTTGTCGTCGATACCGTTGTAGCATATTTCAGTTGCATTTGGTCTGATTGCTGCATTATTATCGTTACAATCCGTATTATTTGAAACATATCCTAATGGCTGTGTACAAGCGTTTGAAGTATCTAAAGGATTACCAAATGTATCACCGTCAAAATCTCTATACCAAATAGGTTGAGCAGATTCTGTTACTGTTACCGTAGCGGTATTATTACCACATGGTGCTGTACCTGTTTGCGTATACGTATATACCAAACCATCATTTGACCATGAACCGCCTGACGCTGGTGAACCCCCTAAAGCTGCAAATAATTGAGAATTCGTTGGGGTTGTTCCTGCACAAACTGTTAAAGTACCATTGGTTCCTGCGCTAGCTGCAGGTGAATTTACTGTTATAATTAAAGTAGTGGTAGTAGCACACTGGCCCACTGTTGGTGTGAAAGTATACGTTGTTGTAATTGTATTATCTAATGCTGGCGACCAGGTTCCTGTTATTCCTTCGATAGACGTCGTTGGCAATGCTGACAGACTCGCTCCTGAACAAATTGGTGCAACTGCTGTGAATGTTGGCGTTATATTTGGATTAACCGTAATCGTCAATGTTGCAGTCGTGGCACATTGGCCCGCTGTTGGTGTAAAGGTATACGTCGTTGTTGCGGTATTATCTAATGCTGGCGACCAGGTTCCTGTTATGCCATTATTCGATGTCGTTGGCAATGCTGACAAACTCGCTCCTGAACAAATTGGTGATACTGCCGTGAATGTTGGCGTTACATTCGGATTAACCGTAATTGTTAATGTTGTCGTTGCACAACTACCCGCTGTTGGCGTAAAGGTATACGTTGTTGTAGTTGTATTATCTAATGCTGGCGACCAGGTTCCTGTTATTCCATTAGTAGACGTTGTTGGCAATGCTGACAAACTCGCTCCTGAACATATTGGTGCAACTGCTGTAAATGTTGGCGTTATATTTGGATTGACTGTTACACTTACCGCAACTCTATTTGATAAAGCAGCATCTGTAATGCGTTTGATGGCATTATTAAAAGCATCTGCTACCAGAATTTTTCCATCGGCTTGCACGGCAACGCCAACAGGAAGAGAAAACCCAGAGCCAAGAGTGGCAATAGTTAACGAATTACTTTGTTCTACATAATAAGTAGCTGTGCTAAGTGAGGCGGTAGTTACCAATGGATTGCCTCCAGAAGGGGCTGTAAACCACATGGCA
>NZ_JBIPLW010000063.1:0-6669 GCF_044369455.1 Flavobacterium sp.
AGAAGCTGAGTGCGGCGCAGAAAGAACTGTTGAAGCAATGGATCGCCGAGGGTGCCAAGTATGAGACGCACTGGTCCTTTGTGCCACCGGTGAAGCATCAAACTGGTGACAGCATTGATGATTTCATTCGTGCAGAGCTTGACAAACGCGGGCTAAAACCCTCACCGCCTGCTGAAGCATCCTCGCTAGTGCGGCGCTTGGCGCTAGATCTTACCGGACTGCCGCCGACGATCGAGGAGCAGCGGCGATTCGCCAAGCCAGAGTCCTATTCGGCTATGGTCGACTACTATTTGTCAAAGCCCGCATTTGGCGAACACATGTCGGTGGCCTGGCTGGATGCGGCACGTTACGCGGACACGAATGGTTACCAGGTGGATCGTGACCGCGAACTGTGGCCTTGGCGGGACTGGGTGGTGCGCGCGATCAATGCGAATCTGCCCTTCGATCAGTTCACCATCGAGCAGCTTGCGGGCGATCTGCTGCCAAATCCCACCCTCGATCAAAAGATCGCCACCGGCTTTCACCGCAATCACATGCTCAATGAGGAGGGCGGTATCATCGCGGAGGAGTTTCTCGCCGAATACACCGCCGACCGTGTGGAAACGACCGCCGCCGTGTGGCTAGGGCAGACGTTCAACTGCTGCCGCTGCCACGATCACAAATTCGATCCTTTTACGCAGCGGGACTTCTACGCGATGAAGGCCTTTTTCCACAACGTGCCCGAGCGCGGTGTCGGGATCTACTCGAATCCGGTGCGCACAAATGCGCCTCCTTTCATAGCACTGCCCGCTGCGGAGGTCGAGGAGAAGATCGCTGCCTTAAATGAGAAGCTCAAACCCGTTGAAGAAAGCTTGAAGGCGATTGGTATCGGAGATCTTGAGGCTTGGACGCAAGAACTTGCCACGGCGGCAATTGAGTGGTGGCCGCTCGAACCGGTGAAAGCAAGCGGAGGCGATCAACCGCCGAAGGTTGACAGAGAAGTTGTTTCGATCGGTCCGCAGGAATCCCGCGCGAACAACATTCAGATTACTGCAAAGCTGCCACCAGGCAAACTTACCGCGTTGCGACTCGAATGCGCGACGGCGGATTCTGCGGCAAGTTTTCAGTGGAGCGAACTGACGGCCGGCAAGTCAAAGCTCCGGGCATTCGAGGCTGAGCACGCCATCGTGCTCGACGGGGACCGTCGCACGCGTTCTCCGCTCTCGGTCGCCCCCGAGAAACCGGTGCAGGCTCTTTTTGAAGTTGAGACCCCGCTCGAAGGCCCCGAGGTTGTCATTACGCTTGGCGTCGAGAACGCGGGTGGAACGACGGAGTGGCGAATCTTTGCGACCAGCGCCTCGCAGGATCTCATCGCGCCGGAGAAGATCGTCGCCATCGCGAAGATCGAGGCTGCAAAACGGACCGCGCCTCAGCGCAAGCAACTCACGGACTACCGCCTCTCGCTGCTCCCTGAGCATCGACTGCTCAGCGAGGAGGCGGCCGCATTGCGCAAACAGATTGCCGCAAACGAGGCGAATATTCCCACCACCCTCGTGATGGAGGAGCAGAAGGATCCTCGCCCCACTTTCATCCTCATGCGCGGCGCGTATGACAAGCCGGGAGAGCCGGTCACTGCGGCCACGCCGGCTGTCCTGCCAACGCCGGCTATCGATCTGCCAAAGAACCGGCTCGGCTTGGCGCGCTGGTTGGTGAGCCGTGAGAATCCTCTCACCGCTCGCGTGACAGTGAACCGCTACTGGCAGCAGTTCTTCGGCACCGGATTGGTGCGCAGCAGTGAGGATTTCGGCTCCCAGGGCGATCCGCCGAGCCACCCTCAGCTTCTCGACTGGCTGGCGGTGACTTTTCAGGAGTCTGGCTGGGATGTGAAGCGGCTTATCAAGCTCATCGTCATGAGCGAAGCGTACCGGCAGTCGTCGCGCCAGCCTGCTGATACTTCATTACGTGAGATTGATCCGTCGAACGTCTGGCTCGCCCGCGGGCCTCGCTTCCGGCTGCCAGCAGAAGTGATTCGGGATCAGGCGCTCGTCGCCAGCGGTCTGCTCGTCGACAGGCTCGGCGGCCCGGCGGTAAAGCCTTATCATCCGCCCGGCCTCTACGAACAGGTCGTGGCTCAGCGCGACAATCCCAAGGCAACTTACAAACAGGGTAGTGGGGAGGATTTGTATCGCCGCAGCCTGTACACCTATTGGAAGCGCAGCGTGCCACATCCTGGCATGCTGCTCTTCGATGCGCCGTTCCGTGAGGTCTGTACAATGCGTCGCAGCCGCTCGAACACGCCATTGCAGGCGCTGAATCTCCTCAATGATCCGACCTATGTGGAAGCCTCGCGTTTCCTCGCTCAGCGCATGATTTTGGAAGGCGGTACGACGACTGAATCCCGCATCAAGCATGGATTTCAGCTCTTGCTAGCTCGCTTGCCGTCTGCTCAGGAGTTGACGATCCTGTCGGCATCGGTCGAACGCACGCTGGGCGACTTCCAGCGCGATCCCGAAGCGGCGAAACAACTCCTTGCCGTCGGCGAAAGCAAAACAGACTCGTCCATCGATCCCGCCGACCTAGCCGCCTTCAGCACGCTCGCTTCGACACTTTTGAACCTCGACGAAACTATCAACAAGGAGTAATTTCATGAGCAAAGAATCGTCCTTGTCTCCGCTTTCTCGCCGTAGTTGGCTTAAATCCCTGGCCATCGCCTCGTTGGCGGACCCGCGGCTGTTTGCGGCACAGACCTCTCACTTCGCTCCGAAGGCCAAGCGCATCATCTGGCTCACGCAAGCGGGAGCGCCTTCGCAAATCGATTTGTTCGATTACAAGCCGGGGCTCGCCGAACAGTTCGACAAAGATTTGCCGGACTCAATCCGCCAGGGCCAACGTCTTACCGGCATGACCTCCGGACAGAAACGCTTCCCCGTTGCGCCCTCGGTCTTCAAGTTTGCGCAGCATGGGCAGAGCGGCATGTGGCTGAGCGAGCTGCTGCCTCACACGGCCAAGTATGCCGACGAGATCTGCCTCATCCGTTCCATGCACACCGAGGCCATCAATCACGATCCTGCGATGACGCTCCTGCAAACCGGGCACCAGATCGGCGGGCGGCCCTCTTTCGGTGCATGGGCGTCGTACGGTCTCGGCGCGGAGAATGCAGACCTGCCCGCGTTTGTCGCGCTGATCTCGCGTCCCAGTGGTCCCACTAACGCGCAGCCGCTGCATGAGAGGATGTGGGGCAGTGGCTTCCTACCCTCAAAGTATCAGGGCGTGCGGATGAGCTCCGGCAAGGACCCCGTGCTCTTCCTTTCCAATCCGCCAGGCATTACCACCGAGAGACGCCGTGCGATGCTCGATGACATCGCCTCCCTCAACCAGCTCAAGCTCGCCGATGTTCACGATCCAGAGACACAGGCCCGGATCGATCAATACGAGATGGCCTTCCGCCTGCAGGCCTCCGTGCCCGAGTTGGCGGATCTCTCCAAGGAGCCCGAAAACATCTACGAGCGCTACGGCCCGGAGTCGAAAAAGCCAGGAACCTACGCGGCGAACTGCATCCTCGCTCGCCGGCTCGCGGAGCGCAACGTGAGGTTCATCCAGCTCTATCACCGCGGCTGGGACCAGCACAACAACCTCCCCAGCGGCATCAAAAGCCAGTGCTACGACACCGACCAACCCACCGCCGCGCTGCTCGGCGAGCTGACGGAGCGCGGCCTGCTCGAAGACACGCTCGTCATCTGGGGCGGCGAGTTTGGCCGCACCGTCTATTCACAGGGTGCCCTTACCCGAGCCAACCATGGTCGCGACCACCATCCGCGCTGCTTCAGTGTGTGGATGGCCGGTGCTGGCGTCAAGAAAGGACACGTTCTCGGTGAGACCGACGACTTCAGCTACAACATCGTCAAAGACCCAGTCCACATCCATGATCTCAACGCCACCGCCTTGCACCTCCTCGGCCTCGACCACACTCGCCTCACCTACCGCTTCCAAGGCCGCGACTACCGCCTCACCGACGTTCACGGCGAGATCGTAAAAGGCATGCTTACCTGAGTTCTATTGTTACTTGATGCCGCAACCGACGGGGAAAAACGCAGCTTATTCGTCATTACGTCGAAGATTACTGCTTTTCTGGCATCTCATCATTCATTTCTGAAAAGGCATGAAGGGCCCCGCGAACGCCTTGCCCATCTGTGCAAAGATCTTCGCACTGCCAGAATAGTGGTAACCGGCATTGGAAGCGCCGTTGAGGGCCTCCCTGTCTTTGGGTGAAAGGACTTCCTCCAAGGCGAGATCAAAATTCTCTTGATCTGCTTTGGTGCAACCCTCAATTCGCACATCGATCGCGGCATAATGTTCTGGAGATTGAAGGTCATAATGGTCATTACGACGAACTTCGCAAAGTGGCGGCGGTTCGATTAGCCATGGAGCAGCCCGGTCAAACACTTCAAGCGACGCCATTGGTACATGACGCTTACTCTACTACCCGACTACCCCCCCAATACTGCCTTGCTCTATGGCACTACGATCATCCATTGAAAGACATATGCCTGAAGCATTACGAAGACACCCATGAGAATGGCCATCGCGATGCTATGCCAAAAGACCGCCCGCAGAATCGTTCCAGCGTCGGGGCTGTCCTTCTGTCCCCCGGTGGCGACACTGGCCACGACGATACTTTGTGCGTCAATCATCTTTCCCATGACCCCACCTGAGCTATTGGAGGCAGCCGTCAAGATGGGCGAGATGTCGAGTTGCTGTGCGGTGACTTTCTGCAAATTACCGAACAATACGTTGGACGAAGTATCGCTGCCAGTAAGTGCCACGCCTAACCATCCAAGCAAAGGTGAGAAGAACGGAAAGAGCATACCCGTGGAAGCGAACGCGATCCCCATCGTCGTGTCGGTACCGCTGAAACGCGTTGTGAATCCCAGTGCAAGCATCAAGGAGATTGTTAGCAACGACACGCCGACCCGTCGGAGAGTGCGGACGTAGGTCGCAAAGAGGTCGCTTGGTTTCAGCCCGAGAAGCAGGCCTGCGATGAGGCCCGCAATCAGTAAGGACGTGCCGGTCGCCGAGAATAGGTTCAGGGTGAACTCTGCCTTTTCAGGCTCTGGTTCAAGCGATGCCGGTGGGACTTTTTGAACGGCAAGATGCAAAGCCGGAACAGAGAAGACTGGCGCGAAGGTATCGTTGAGGGCTTTCTTGATCGGCGTCATGCTCGATGCAGCGACGAAAACCGTCATCAGTATCCACGGCAACCACGCGCGAAAGTTCTCCCGTCCTGGGGATACCGCCACCGTTGTGGCGGCATTAGAAACGGTTGGCATGCCTTCGGTATTTGCCAACCCATCGCTAGGTTTCCAAATTCGCAAGAAGACCACGAGAGCGACAATAGAACTGAATCCCGCTGCGGCATCCACCAAGTGCGGGCCGTGAAAATTGCTCACCAAAAACTGCACGACGGCAAAGCTCGCGCCTCCCACGAAACATGCGGGCCAGACCCGGACCATGCCTCGCCAACCTACCAGAGCCGCAATCATCCAAAACGGAACGATCAACGCGAAGAAGGGTAACTGACGCCCGACCATCGCGCTCAGTGCACCTTCATCTAGTCCAGTTACTTTCGCCAAGGTGATAATCGGGATACCGACCGAGCCAAACGCAACCGGTGCAGTGTTACCTATGAGGGCGGCCTTCGCGGCATCCAGGGGGCTGAAGCCTAGCCCAATCATCAACGCGCCCGTGATCGCCACCGGTGCACCGAAACCAGCAAATCCTTCCAGAAACGCACCGAAACTGAAGCCAACCATCAGAGCCTGGATGCGCCTGTCGTCTGACAGATTCGCCATCCGGTCTTGCAACACTTTGAAGCCGCCGGTGTCGACCGAAATGTGGTAGATGAACAGAGCGTTGAGCACGATCCAGCCGATTGGGAAAAGCCCAAACGCCGCGCCGTAGCCCGCCGCAGCGACAGCCAGCTTCACGGGCATTCCGTAAACCCCGATGGAAATACACATCGCCACCATCAACGCAGCTAGTGCCGCAATATGCGCACGCACATGCCAAAAAGCCAACAATCCAAGCAAGATAACGATTGGCAGTGACGCGACAAGCGAAGAAAGAACGATGCTATTGCCGATGGGTGAGTAATTTTGCGACCAGGTCATACTTGTTTATCTTTACACGAGCTAGATACGGAAAGCGAGCCATTGCTTACTCATGACGATCAGCTCACCAGGGCAGCCAATCCAGCTTGCGCCACGAGGCCATCTTGTGCGCTGGTTCCACCGGACAAGCCAATGCCGCCGATGACCGCGCCGTCGACCAAGATCGGCAGCCCGCCATCGATCGGCATCGCGCCACTCATGACTAGCATCCGTACACCTTCGCCGCCAGCCGCCACCATATCGTGAAAGGCCTTGGTCGGCCGACGGAACGCCACGGCTGATAGAGCTTTGTCCTGCGCCACTTGCACGCTGCCAAACTGCGCGTTGTCCATGCGTTCCAGCAGCACCAAGTGACCACCCGGGTCCATGATCGCCACGACCATACACCAGCCATTTCGTACTGCTTCTGCTCGAGCAGCGGCAGCAACCATTCGTGCTTGTTCTAGAGTGATGGATGTTCCGTAGATAGGAGGTTGCGGGGTCGGGTTGTTCATTCGTCTGCGTTCTTATTGATTGAAGTGAA
>NZ_JBIPLW010000090.1:0-6636 GCF_044369455.1 Flavobacterium sp.
CCATTGTTATTTTGAATAAGCGTTTTTATTGTGAAGTTCCATCCATTTGGTTGAGTCTGCAATGTCAGTCCACCCAAATTTACGGTAAAGCTCGTGTGCGTGAACTGTAAGTAAAATCCACCTTCTTAAACCCTGTAAATTCGGATAACTCATAATGGTTTCCATTAACCATTTTGAAAGTCCTCTACCTCTGTATTCTTCTAAAATATACACATCGCCCAAATAGGCGATTGTTGAAAAGTCAGTAATTATTCTTGCAAAACCGATTTGTTTATTGTCTTGATAAATGCCAAAGCATAACGAATTTTCATTTGCAGTTTGCACTTTGTCTTTAGGTATATTTAAACACCAATATGCTTTTGTTGATAAAAATTCGTGAATTGCATCTATGTCTAATTTCCTTTTGTCAGTTGAAATGCAAAATTCTTCTTTGTATATGGTTAAGTCTGTCATAGTAAAATCTGTAAAAATAGCCGCTAACGTCAGTTTGTCTAAAAACCCTCATCCGAACTGATTTTAATTAATTATGAAGTAAATATATTGGTTTTACGGGACAATAAAAACCTTTTTTATAAAAAGGAAGCTGATGTTTTTGAAAAAGAAAAAGGTCGTACCCAGCTAGCGCGAGCATCTTGCTCGTGCCCACAAACTAATTTAAACCCCGATAGCGCGGATTTGCAATCCGTGCCTACAATAAACATCAAATCAAATATAAATTAAATCTTTCTGTTTTTGAAATGCCTTGTCTTTGCCTGCTCAACATTATGGGCACGGATTACCCCAGCTAGCGCGAGCATCTTGCTCGTGCCCACAAACTAATTTAAACCCCGATAGCGCGGATTTGCATTCCATGCCTACAATAAAAATCAAATCAAATATAAATTAAATCTTTCTGTTTTTGAAATGCCTTTTCTTTGCCTGCTCAACGTTATGGGCACGGTTTACACCCGAGCAAAGCGAACTGACGAAGTAAACCCGACGCTTCGGGAGATTTTTAGTCTACAGTTTCGATTTCCAACAATGTTGTCCTGTTTTGAAAACCAAGGTTCGCTGTCCTTTTGAAAAAAGATTTTTGAATTATTCCTTTTGAAAAGTCAATCTGTTGCATTGTGTTTTCTGTCATTCCAAGACTTGCTTTATTAATTTCCTCAATTGCTTGTGGATTAGAGTTTGTTGCCTTTTTAACGTAGTCAATTACAACGGTTTTTAAAGTCTTTCCATCTATAACTTTATTAGTCTCGATTGTGCAAACAGAATTTTTAGTGTCGAGTTTTGTCAACTGAACTTTTTCTATAGCGTCAAAAGGTTGTCCACCAAGAGGATTTGGAAACTTGATATTGTTTGTCTGAATGAAGTTTAATTTATAGTTGTAGCCGAATGAAAAATTGTAAAACTTAATTTGCTTTAGTATAGCAATTTCTAAACCCTGTTTTGAAGCAATAAGTTGTTTTGCTGATTTGTACTGTGCGTTCATTGTTGGATTAGTAGCGCTATTTGCAATAAGTTCATCGACAACTTTATTGGTTATAATTTTCACTTCGTCAACATTGATAAGTTCTACAAATTTTCCAACATCAGAAAGTTTAATAAGCAGTTTTGTGTTTAACAATTTTGCGACAATTTGGTTTTCTAAAACTGGTTCATTGTCCGCCAATTTAGCATTTGTATATGTCCATTCAACTTTGTATCCATTATCTGATGCTTCTTTTACAATAAACATTGCATCAAAAGTTGATAAGAAGTTTTGATCTTTCCCATTGTTATTGTCGGTAGTTGTACTTTTTATTATTACAGAATGAGTTTCATTTTTTTTCCAATGTGGTGTTACATCAACAGAATTTTCTGTTTGTCCATAAGAAGTTGTTGACAAGCTAAAAGCTGTTACGAAAAGTCCAAGAAATTTTAAAATCATATTTTTTGTTTGAAGTTTATGTTGTAAAAAAAAATGTAGGCAACTTATTTATAGGCGAAAAAAGTTTCGCAAGCGTTCTGCCACTTCATGACGTGGCTAACTTCGTTACAGCATATTTACCACAAAGATAAAAACTCTTGCGAAAGGAAAAGGTGAATGTTGCACATTTTTCGCCATTTCCTAAGCTGGTGCAAGCGTCACGTTCGTACTTTATATCATTTACCACGCGAAGGGATTGCTTCGCCAGTCGCTTCGCTCAAGTCGCGCGTCAGCGAGGGAATTTTTGAACAACCCCAGCTAGCGCGAGCATCTTGCTCGTGCCCATAAACTAATTTAAATCAATTTCCAATATTGTCTGATCATTGTTCCCCGATAGCGCGGATTTGCATTCCGTGCCTACAATAAAAATCAAATCAAATATAAATTAAATCTTTCTGTTTTTCAAATGCCTTGTCTTTGCCTGCTCAACTTTATGCGCACGGATTACACCCGAGCAAAGCGAACTGACGAAGTAAATCCGAGCTATCGGGGTGTCCTTTGCTATTGGGTACATTTTACCGAAAAACTAGCTATGAATTTTAGCATTTGTTAGCAGTAGTACTTTTGGAAAGCGTATTTGTTTTAGTTCTTTCTATTTTCTGCCATTTTCATGGCTTCATAGGCATTTACAACACCTCCACTTTTTGATAATTTGTCAAAAGAAACTAGTTCCATGTTTTCATTTTTTAATTCGGGTTTAAGTACTTTTTTGTTTTTCAAATTTGTAGAAGAATCGAGTAATATGGCAATTAGTTGTTGTGGTGTTAAATCTGGATAGTAAGATAAAATAATGGCAGCAATACCTGTTACAATTGGAGCCGCTTCACTAGTTCCACTATGCATGCTGTAGGTGTTGTTTTCATCCGTTGTTACTATATCTTCACCGGGAGCAAAAATATCAACATGCTTTTTACCGTAGTTTGAAAAGAAACAGGCAAGGGTTTTATCGACATTTTTTCCGCTAGCACCTACATTGATAAAATTAGTGAATTCGGATAAGTCTCCGTAACAATCACTTGGATAATGTACAAATTCATCGATGTTTTCTGCTTCATTACCTGCCGCGTGTACCAGCAAGACATTTTTTTTCTCAGCCAACTTTATTGCATCATCAACAAAACTTTTTTGAGGTGAAAAAGCCTTGCCAAAACTCATATTGATTATGTCCGCCCCGTTTTCAATAGCATATCTTATTGCCAGAGCTACGTCTTTATCTCTTTCATCTCCGTTGGGTGTTGTTCTTAAAATCATCAGTTTAACATTTGTTGCTATACCGTCAATACCAACTCCATTATCTCTTATTCCAGCTATAATTCCTGCTAATCCGGTTCCGTGATTGGCTCGTGGACCAATTATATCAGCATTACCATAATGGTTGTCATTGATATCATTTGGGTTGTCTCCGACTAGGGCTCTTGGGTTAAAGTTGACATTTAGGTAGTAATCTAAAAACTCAGTATTCCTTTTTTTATTGCTGACTAATGATTCTTCAGAAAAACCGTTACTATATATTCTTTTTAAAAAAGTAATGGCTTCAGACAAAGAAGCGTCATTAGAGGTTATAGTCGTAAGATCACTCTCATTGGTTACCTCAACACCTGTCTTTTCCTTAAAAAGGGCTTTAGCATTAGTATATTTTTCTGAAAACCGTGTCAGATTCTCCTTTTCTTTGATTCTTTTCTCTAATTCTGCTTCATATTGCTTTTTGGCGACCTTATAATCTTTAGCTTCAGTTCCCGATTTATATATCCGAGTGTATTCTAAATTTTCATAATTGATATTTTCCCCTTTCGCATTGCCAATGAAGTTCCAGCCATACAAATCGTCTATAAAACCGTTGCGGTCATCATCAATATTATTATTTGGGATTTCATCCTCATTGAGCCATATCTTTCCTTTTAGGTCTTCATGGTTAATGTCAACTCCGCTATCTATTATAGCCACTATAACAGTCTTTTTCGCTTCTTTCCCATCAAGTAACTCCTTATAAGTTTTATTGACACTTGCACCCATAATTTGGTTATTATTCTGGTCTGCGTTATACCAATTTAGGTCAACGGGATTAAAAGCATTTACTGAAGTTTCCTGTGCGTATACAGTACAGAAAGTTACAGTCAGCGATGCAATAAAGGAGAGGATTATTTTCATATAGATTTTGTTTTTTAGTATTACTGCAACGTTTCGCTGCTTGGCGATGTGGCGGATTAAGGTAGCCTAAACTATCAGTTAATGACTAATTTTCCAACTACAAAACCAACTTAAAATTAAGCCCAAAACCCGCCATTATTGAAAACTGCTGTTGTGCGATGTTTTTTTATCAAGTTAAAAGTTCTGTTTGAAAATTTAGTAAATCTTTCTTAATTAAAAAATATCCTCTTGAAATTAGATAACTATAATCATTAATGGATTTAAAAAGGATTTGTAATTCATAATCAATGTATTCATCGTTTGTAAAATACACCCAATTTTCTTTTAAGTATTTATCAAAATTTTCTTTAATCAATTCCGTTAGTTCTGATTTGTAAAGTTCATTTTCTAAAATAATTGTAATTTCTTTTTTTAGTTCCGTTTCTAATTTTTTGAGATTGTTGAAATTAGATTTTATTTGCTCAAAAGGTGTAACATTACTAACAAATTCTGTTGCCTTTAGCAAATTAATATATAGTTCAGATTTTTGGTCGTGTTCTTTATCGTTTTTAAAAAATGCGACGTATTTTGATTTTAACTCTGTTTCTAGTGCTTTTTCTTTAGCTAAATTATAAAAATAAGAATAAATGGCAATATCATTTTTAGTTATTTCAACTCTTAAATTTTCTTTTTCATATTCGATTTTAGGTATTAATAAACTGGTATCTTTTGCTTTAAATTTTTGTCCATCATAATCAAATGTTTTTATATAAAAAACCTTATTTTCTAAATTTAATAAAGTGTTTTCATCATTCTCTAGCGCAATATAATCATAAATCATATCTATCTTTTCTTTATTGAAAAGCATTTCTAGATTATGATTTTCACTTAAGTTTACGACATCATTTATATCAAAATAATTTGGGTTTTTATTATCATAATAACCATTGTAAATTTTATTAAAAGTGTTTTTTTCATAATTTGTATTGTAGTCAGTTTTAAAATCATCAAATTTTACTGATAATAATTTATCTGAATTTTCAACGAATGAAAACAACTTATTTGTTAAGTTTTGTTGAAGTGTTTCTACAGAAAGAAACAATGAATTTGCAGATTCTTGAATTGTATTTTCTTTTGTAATATTTAATCTTTCAAGATTTGAAATTCTTTCATCAATGCTTGGATGCGAAGCCCATTGGTCTTTAATGATGAGTTTTGATTTGTTAAATTTACTTAAATCTATAGTAGAAACTATTGGAAAACTATTCTTAAATGGTAATTCACTTTCGTTTGCTAAAAAGTTTAATACATATTTTTGTTCTTTGTAAATATTTTCACTTTTTATATTTTCCGATAATTTGTTTTCATAATAGTTAATCACTGAATTATAAGAATGATCTGCTAAATCCATTCTTAATAATGATTCTTTGAGAGGTAAAAAACCTGCAACATTTGCAGCAACTTCATCTGCGTGAAATTCCATTTCTCTTGAAAGAGCTAAATAGTTAATATTTATAAAATCATACATTTTTTTCAAAATCCATTGAATTCCTTCGATGATTTTTACAGCAATCACAACAAAAATAGAAAAATAGCCACTTATATTTGCCCATTTTTGAATCATTTGATCAAATGATTCATTATCGTAAAGCATATTGAAAATTACTTGATTCACATTGTAAACATAACTTCCAACTTTCATACTTTTTTGTGAGAAATGTCCAAATTCGTGAGCCATGATTGCTTTGAATTCTTGTTCTGTGATGGTATTTACAAGACCTAATCCAATTTGTAAGTTTTTCTTAATTGGAAAAAACATACTCCAAAAACTTGAGTCATAAAATACACTTGCGTTTACATCTGTGGATAAATATATTTTTTTTGGAAAATCTGTTTCCACTTCCTTAACTATATCACTTATAAATTTAAATAACTTAGGTTCAGTTTGTTCTTTAATTTCAGTTAAGTGACTTCTGTCAATTTTGTGTTTTTTGAAAATAAATTTGAATAGAAAAGCAAGTATAAAAAAGCCTAAACTTGCTAAACCAATACCTAAACCAATTGTAATTGCCATTGGTTTTGCTGCAATAATATAAAATCCTCCTATAACGCTTAATATTGTTAAACCAATTGCTAAAAATAAAAGCAAAATGTAAACAATTAAAAATAAACCAATTGAAACAATTGCTTTTGTGGTCATTTTTTTAAAATTATTCGAAATTTCAATATTCATCTTTCTTTTTTTCTGTTTTTTTGATAAAATATCACCCCAGCTAGCGCGAGCATCTTGCTCGTGCCCACAAACTAATTTAAATCAATTTCCAATATTGTTTGATCATTGTTTCCATAATTCCTTGCACTACTATATTTCCAATCAATTGGGTCTGTTACAAATCCTGTTTCGACTGGATTATAATGTAAGTAATTTAACCCCCAGCTAGCGCGAGCATCTTGCTCGTGCCCACAAACTAATTTAAATCAATTTCCAATATTGTTTGATCATTGTTTCCATAATTCCTTGCACTACTATATTTCCAATCAATTGGGTCTGTTACAAA
>NZ_JBIPLW010000043.1:0-6493 GCF_044369455.1 Flavobacterium sp.
ACTGATGAGTGCCATTCGCCATTGCATCGGTAGAACTTCTTTGAACCAGGATAATCCGTTCGACGTCGATTCCAAGATTGAACGATCTACCTTGTATCCATCAAGATCTCGCCTATGAATGACACGAGTCAAGAGGAATACGCAGGCGAATTGAACCAATGCGGATGTCACGAGCGTCCATGTCTTTATATCAAGCAAGAGGGATACCCAAACGACAACCGCACCACTCACCATTTGAATGAAGCGCATGCGATAAACGCTGTTGCGAAATCCAGCCCCTTCCAGGATTGCCATCAGAGGTGATAGTGCGACAGTAGCCGCAGCAACGACGCTGAGGCATAGGAGTGGCAGCCAATTCTCAGCAATAGCAGACTTGGATGACAGCATTTTCCAACCGAGCACCACGGCAGCTACTGCATAGACTACGCTCGCACCAAGGAACCAGTGGAACGATGCGCGGATCAACTGCCACATTCTGCATTTTGCAAGAGCTAGCTGTTCCTCATTCTTTGCGTTTCGAACCGCACTAATCAGATGGCCCGCTTGGCTGATCAATACATTCAGCAAACCCAATTCGAAGAACAACTGAATGGTCATGAGCGTAGACAAGGTGTAATACACCCCTTGCTCATCGAGCGTGAGAGATCGAATGATGAAAACCATCGTGATCGGCCCAGCCATTGCTTGCCAAATCCGTGCGGATAGAGCGTAGAGCAACGAGCGGTCGACCTGAAGCTTTCCAGCAAAACGACGCAAGACTGAAGACACTTTATTCCAAATCCCTGAACGGACGGGCTCCCAAAAGATCATGCACATTGGAATGCATGGATCCGTTCCGGTAAATAGGCGGACTCAGAGCGAGCATGCCCGATAGTCGATCTCGCTGTCAAGGCATTGTTCTCGGATCCGCTGCGGGATACTCGAGTCTGGTTTTATCTCCATAAAACCAGACTCGAAGGAATTCTTAGAAAAGCTGAAACCTTAATACTTCAAGTGAACGACGTTCTAGTTCAAGAGTTCATCAAGGGAGCTTCCGAATACATCGTCCTCTTCCTCTTCCTCAGGCTGCCCGAAGAAAGCCCAATCCAGGTCGTCGATCTCGATGGATGGCCCCAAATCGTTACCGAGCGAAGCCAAATAAGTATCGAGGCGAGTTGCGGACAAAGTTGTCGCATTTCTACTTGAACTTCCGCGAGTTGATGGTGTGGATTGATTTGCAGGACCAGAGGATATCGATCCAGCCGGCAACCACATATCGCTCGATTCTCCTTCACCTCCACCTTCTAGACCAGGACTTGTGGAATTCAAATGGTTGACAATCGTTAACACATCGTTCGAAGTGACCGCGCTGTCTCCATCAACATCGAGGAACGGAGGTGTCGGGAAATTGATCGGAAGCAAGAAGCCGGCGCCTCCCGAACTGTTGATGGCGTTCACAACAGCTAGAACATCGATTGCTGAAACGAATCCATCATTGTTCACATCTAACCGGTTCGTTGGATTCTGATTTGGATTCTTTCTGATTCGGATCATGTAGTCTTCCACTTCACCGTCGTCTGCATAGCCAGTCGCTTGAAGAATCTGGGTTGTGCTTAGTCGAACGCGGAGCGCGACATCTCGATCGGTAACTGCACTCGATGGAACTCGAGTGACCAATTGGCCTGCTACGAGATGCTGAACTGGAATCGTGTTGTCTCCATTTCGAATTTGTCCTTGAATTTGAATTTTCTCAGAGTTCTCGAAAACACCATTACCGTTGTAATCGACCCATGCATTGACGAACACAGGGCCTTCTGCTCCCTGGACGTTGGCAACAAACGACCCGGAATATGCGGCAGTCAGCGAAATGCTATGAATACCATCGTCTGAATCGAGATCAGGT
The DNA here is from genome assembly GCF_044369455.1 of Flavobacterium sp. Classification (GTDB taxonomy): domain Bacteria; phylum Bacteroidota; class Bacteroidia; order Flavobacteriales; family Flavobacteriaceae; genus Flavobacterium. The sequence goes on from NZ_JBIPLW010000043.1 coordinate 1,883, forward strand.
ACTTTTGCATCCGCGTCCGACGTCACGGTTGGGCCGAGTGAAAACCCATTGACTACTCGGTGGCGAGGACCGTTGTTAGCCTTCTTTGAAGCATAGACAGGATCTGGTGCATCACCATAGTCAAGCCCCTCCCCGAGGAAGATCGTTATTTGGGATGTTCCGTCCAACTCTGTAGCTCGCATCGGATTGCCGGCGAGATCTCGGACGCCAAACAATGTCTGTGCACCTGGACCGCCAACACCCTTAGCTCCTTCGATCAACAACTGAGAACCCAGCTGAAGAACCTGGATACCAGGCAAGTTTGCTGCATTGATAGAGTCGGCGAGCAGAGTGGCCATTTGAGAGCCAGACTGAACTTGTAACGCATCCACTTCAATTGGAATTGCAGCACCTCGACCAGGCGATCCAACAACCTGAAGAACCGTGTTTGTCGCTTGCAGCCGAAGATCGCTTTGTGCACCCACCGCAATAAAGCCACCAGGAGTTGAACTCGCTGTGAGTCCCAGTCCTGCACCATTGATTGCTGTGACGATTGCTGCTGCCAATCCGTCTGTCGTATTGGAGAAACCAACGCGGATGTTATTGGCACCAACGGTTCCGTTGCTATCAAACTCGAACACAAAGGTGGAGTTGCCCCGTTGCACAGAGAATGTTTGACCATCCGTGAATCCTAGAGGCAGACCGTTTGCAGTCGGAATTCGGAATCCGTAGGTCGGTTGAACACCCGTTCTTCCCGACTGAGCTATTCCGCTTGTCTCGGGGATCACACTAATCAGGTTGCTACCGAACATTTGAATCGAACCATTGCCCAGTGATTGCATTCGGACAATGAGACCGCTCGCAAGAACAGCAGCAACGACTTTTTCTGCAAGAACCGATGGTGGGTCTTGGCTTAAGAATGGGACAGCGATATTCGTCGGGCTAGACGTTTGGTTGTTGTCGAATTCAAAAGTGATTCTTCGGAAGCCGTCATCAATTCGGAAGATCGTTCCATCAATCGCTTGGTTCGTGAATCCGCTCGAATCGCGAGGCATTCGAAGGGTGATTCCTGTCTCCAGCTCAAAATAATGAGTCACATTCTCCGAATCGACAATCGTATAGGTCGCTGCATCATTGATCACCAACGGATCGCTGAAGGCGATTAGGGATTCGTTTCGATTGACAAATCGCACTTGGTAAACCGATTCGCTCTCCCAGATTCCCGCAAGCGGAGTCAAACGAATAATATTGCTTGTCGAATCGTATCCGAACCGATAATCCACTCCTTCAACCAGAATGTTGCCATTCTTCAAAAGTAAGATTGCATTGGAAGATACGGTTGTGCGATCAATACCGGTCCCTTGGGAGAAATTACCCAAGGCAGATGTATCGAGAACTTGAATGTCAAAGTGGCTCAAGCTCTTGGTGACGACTTCCACCGTCCCTAGAGCGGGGTTATTGTCGGTCCCAAGTGCATCATTGTCTCGTGGGTTGATTGCGATCGCAATCGGTCCGACGAAATCGGATCGATCTGCAGCACCTCGATCCTTGAATACTGATTCACCCAATCCAGGAGGAGCAGTGACCGACGGGTCATCCACTCGCAATTGGCCTGTGATGTCCGAAGCTGGAGCGATGATCGGCGAAGGCAACAATCCTAAAGGCTGCTTGACCGACAGAAGTGATGCACGATCGGGCAACGAATCCAACGATGCATCAATCGATCGAGAGCCTGGTTGAGGATAGAGATTGCCTGTTGAAGCGTCCGTGAACAAGGCCGATGTTGATGATGCAACGATCGGGAATTGCCCCAAGGTCGCAGAACCAGCAACATCTTGAGTATTGCGTTGGAATAACGTTCCACCCACCACAGTCGATGTGCTCGATGGATCAACAAAAATCCCTTGGTCGTTGTTCACAACGATATTGTTCATCAACGTTGGGCTTGCATTCGCTCCGACGCGAATCCCTGTGCCAGCGGCAGTGAATACGTTCGCTGGTCTGCTGGAAAGTGCGCCAACGGCGTCGATATCCGCGCCAACGGAATCACCGCTAGTCGCACCTTGATTGAATTCGTCGGTAAGACGAACGAAGTGCAATTGACTGCGAGCGTTGAATCCGAACGCGTCGAGGTCGATCAACCGACTGTTAAAGGATGCGGTACCGACCGGAATATAGGTCACGTTGTCGCTGCTAACTTCAACGCGAATATTTTCCGAGTTACCAACTTCATAAATCGCGAGATCCGGACGCGAATCGTCGGATCCTGTCAATATGTTGTCTGTGAACTGTAGTACCAACACTCCTCCTCGTCCCAGTGACACAACTCCTTGGTTCGCCAGTGGTTCGCCGATACCTGAATAGTTCGGTACCCCAAGAGCATTATCTGGAAGTTGCAATCCAGCGATCGGCAATGGACCGCCACCTGCCGTCGGAGTGTATCGCTCGACTCGATCGGCGAATGCGACACTACCGATAGAGTAGAAATCTCCTTCGAAGGAAGTAGCCGGCGCCGCCGCCACTCGTGTTACACTTCCACCAAGAATGGTGTTGTTGACTACTCTCGCAAAAGGCACGGAAGCCAATGGCAAATCGCCAGTCGAAGCGTCGCCAACAATATTGATGCCACCAGCAGTGTTGAAGGACAATTCATTGTTCACAACGACAGCTCCTGGAGCCAACCTGGAGTTATTCAATACGATGGTGTTTCGTACAGAGCCTGGACTCGGAGCATTAGAACCGGCGTCGCGAACATCTGCCTGAAGAACAATACCAAACCCGGAAGAATTGGATATTCTGGAGTTCTCGACGACGACCTGTCCCTGCTCTCGAGGAGTGTTCTTATCACCCGAGCCTGAGAACGATTCAGTATCACCTACGTTGGCAGGAACAGTCACGGTGACAGAGCCGACGAAAACCAACTCATCGGAGTTGGTACCAGTCGTGCTGCCGTCTGCCGAGATCGCACCAATTCGCAATACGTTTTGCACAACGTTCGAATTGATCAAGTCACGAACACGGGATGCGATGATCTGAGCGGACTCGCCAATCACTGGATTGAAAGGAACGCGAACGTGGCCAGCGCGGACTCCTCGTGCCGGTGAGCTCACTGGCAATGTGGTATCATCGAATTCGAACACCATCGAATTCACACCGTCGCTAATCGTCATGGTCTGTCCGTCAGCGATCTGCGTAGCATTATTGAATCGAACCGATTGATAGTTCGATTGCCCTTCGTTTGGTCCGAAAGCCCTGACCAAATCGAGTTGGACGGCGCTGGGCGGTGATGTAATGATTCGAGGAGCACCGTACTCTGTGCCTTGTCGAATCTCAAGTTGGTACGTTCCGCCTTGTGGACCAGTCGTTGGACCGGTGGATACAAATGTTGTGTCCGAACGCGATCCCGTCACTTGTTCACCGCGCTCTGCCAAGCCGATGATAAAGTCGTCGAGATACAGACCTTCGAAAGCGTTGTTCCGCGCACGGAACGCAGGTCGACTCAATGGGTCCAGATTGAATCCCTGGCCGTTGGTTCCCCATTCCGACAGAACATCTTCTGGACGGGATGTAGATACCGTGAATGGTCCAGGTGACGCAACCGTGGCACCCGTCATATCAATGAATATCCCCCGTCGAGCAAACGTGTCGAAATTTCCAGATGCCAGAGCTCCCTCCAACGCTCGCTTCACTTCTGTAGCAACCTGCTCCGATGTCATTCCTTGCGAAATGTATACTGGAACTGCACTGCTATCGGTCAACCCCGTAGTGCCGTTGAGCAACAAAGGTGAATTGGCCGGCAAAACAATGTCTTTGCCGCCGTCGATTTGAATTCGGTTGTTGAGAACACTGATGTTCAAGCGAGGCGTAACATCGATTGTCAAATCGTATTCACCTTGAGAACCACCGTTGGTGGTGCTGTTGGCAACCGATGCACTGTAACTATTGTTCGCCGAAGCAGAAACACCGACAAAATAGACGCCATCGGACGGTACTGTGAATTCGATTCGAGAATCGCGACTTCCACCAAAGTCATTGTTGAAGCTGAGTTGACGCCCCTCGCTATCAAAGATCCTCAAGAATGGATCAAGGAAAGAGCCAATCGTTGTAGCGTTCGCCGTTACAACAATCTGTGTACCCGCTTCCAAATTCATTCGAACGAGATCGACATCTCTATCTAAGGTGGGCGCTAATGAAGCATTGTCGCCAATCGCTCCCCTACCGTTGAAGACAAAAAATTCACTTCGAACTCCGACATCGAGAGCCCTGCTCAAAGTATCGGTTCCACCAAGTGGCTCGTTAAAGGCAACTGCTCGATTGGTCTTGGAATACGTTGCCGCTCTTAAGGCGTCATGGATCTTGAGGGCTAGTTCTGTGGGGGTGTCCGTAACATTGAACCGGATCAAGTTGCCAGCAGGCGCCGTTCCGGATCCATCCCAAAAGACAAAGCTTGTGCCATATACCGACATTGAATCCAGGTTTCGGATGCTGTTGCCGCTTGGAATCGTAACAGTGGAACCCATTTCGATTTCGAATTGTCTTCCATTGACGTTAAACGTCTGGCCGTCAGTCAATTGATTACCCGCAACCACTCGCATTTCAGGTCCGCGACCGCCGGTAAATGTGTCTCCCATA
>NZ_JBIPLW010000007.1:0-193560 GCF_044369455.1 Flavobacterium sp.
TGTTAGATTGTATTTCAAGATGGAACAAAATTATAGAATTGTGCAGTAAACTAATTTGATATAGAGTAGACAAATTATGTGAAAAGAGTAGACAAATGATGAAAATAAGAGTAGACAAATGATGAAAATAAGAGTAGACAAGTTTATTAAGAGTGATCTTGATGTTTATTGATTTAATTTAGTTACCCTAAAATTTACACTCGTTTATTGTCTACACTTACCCCGACTTTGAGCCAAGATTACAACACATAACAAAAAAAACCGCTTCGTTTCCGAAGCGGTTTTGATTATCAATTGTCAATTAAAGCTTATCTCTTAACCACTCTAACGGTTTCCAAATTATCTTCTTGTGCTACAACTACGTTGTACACGCCACTTGGATATCGATCTCCAATTGTTGTCGTTTCTAAATCATTTGTTCTCACCTCTCTTTGCTCAATTAATCTGCCTACCATATCGTATACTTTTACGTTTACTATTGATTGGCTTGCTGTTTTCACATCCAACATAAAGTTATCCGCAAATGGGTTTGGATACGCCGTAGCTTTAAACTTCGGTGCAACTGCTCTAAGAATTTCTGGTGCTACTACATTAATTTCGCATGAATTTCCATAATCACCAAACACGCCATTTATTTCAATTGCTACTTCAATAAAATAGGTTTGTCCTACTTGTGCCTCAGGGAAATCACTCAATTTAAAGTACGAATAATCAACTATTTTAGTAGCTACAACCAACTCATCTTCTGGATTCTCTGGATCAGGTTGTACTAACCTAACTCTGTATCTAGGGAAAAATTGGTAAGGAACAATGTTTAATTGTTGTGCCAATGTATAATCATTTCCACATTGCGTTTGAACCAACTGTGTTGTTGGGAATGCTGGTGTGGTAATATGACATTCCGCGCCATATCCGGATGGTGTAGACACTCCGTTAATTAGAGTGTAATACTGAGCCGATATCGAATAATTCGTATTGAACGATAAGGTAGTTCCAAACGACGACAGTTGTGTATAACGAGTTGGTAGTATCGCTGTAGCGAAGTACGTTGCGCCTCCTGTTACTCTAATTTGGAATTGGTATCCTGTAGCTCCAACAGCTGATCCTGATGCTACCGTAGCAGTCATCGACGATACTGTGGCTGGTGCTTCTACTGTTCCACACGTTGGCGCCACCAAATTGATTTTAGGAATTGGTAATGTGAACAAATCACATTCTGCTCCAAAAGTTGTGGTTTGCGTTGAGTTATCAGCTGGATCTAAATATGTATACGCTACAGAAACTTTATAAGCACCATTATACTCTAATGGTAGTCCTGTAAAAGTGTTGGCACTAATAAAACGACCTGCTGAAGGTGACGTAAAGAACGGTCCTGTTACTGGATCTGTTCCAGCTGCTTTTCGAATACGGAAAATGTATCCTGTAGCATTCAACCCTGCATTAGCAGAGATGGTACCATTCAAACCAGTTAACGTAGCACCACATGAACCTGTAGACAACGTAATTGCGGCTACAGCCGGTGGCGTTACAGTCATTGTATTTCCTAGATAACCAAGAATCTCATCATTGATAACCGCTGCTGCACTAATGGTATACGTTGCCGTATACGAACGCATCGGTCCTGGGATCGTTACATAACGCGTTGGTAAAGTAACCTCTTGAACCTCGTTTGCTTGTCCTGTTTGTATCTTAGTAATGATAAAGCGGTATTTAAGGTTTGTATATGGTGAGAATGAATACAGATTTGCTGCAACTGCATTTGAAAACGTAGTTAAGGTAGTCGTAGTTGAAGTCATATTGACAACCACTGGTGCACATCCTTCTGATAAGGTAGAATTACAGTTGTCATCAACATTGTTATAACAAACCTCAGGTCGTCCTGGGTTAATTAGGTTTGCTGCAACGCCATTAATAGCACCCGTATCAGTACAATCACCACCACCTGTTAAAGTAGCGTTAGTGTAACCAGCACCTGGTGAAGTACATGATGGCACAGCTACTCCAGTGTAATATCCGTCGCCATCAGCATCTAAATACCATAGTGGTTGTGGAGTCTCGCTTACTGTTACAGTAGCCGAAGCTGAACCTGCACATGATGGAGAGGTAACAGTGTAAGTATATACTCCCGCACCTGCTAAAGCTGGACTCCAAATACCACCTGTTTGTGGTGTTCCGCCAAGAGCAGAAAATAACTGTGCTGTTGTTACTGTGGTACCCGTACAAATCGATAATGTACCATTTGTACCTGCGTTTGGAGGCAATACATTATCAGTACGTGCTGGTACTCTTTGGATTCTACAGTCATTCACTAGTGGTGTATCAGCGATGCCATAAGGTGTGGTACTAAATTGATTTTTCATGTACTCTGCAAACGCATCTTGCTCAGAACCCGAATTCGCAAACGATGCCATCGCTGGACCTTGTTCAGGCACTGTATTCAAATCAAGTCTGCTTCCCGGAACTGATGAAGCAACAAATGGATAACCATCACCATTTCCTGCAAGGAAGTTCAATGTAACCACTCTAAAAGTACGTGACAAATTACCAACTGTTACACCATTAACCACTAAGGTATCGATAACATTACCAGCTGAATCTGTAATCACTGCATTCAAAATTTTTGAACCAGATGCATTACTGAAATTATAACTGTATCGTACACCTGCAACTTGAGCAAATTGTCCAGGAGTGGCAGTAGCTGTAGTTGCATTAACAGCATGTTCCAGAATTGCTCTCAAGCCGCTTGCTGTTAGTGTCATTAATGAAAGTTGATTGTTGAAACGCAATGAGTTTTCAATATCTAATTGAGAAATATCGCCAGATTGTTTACCTGCTCCGGGATTAGCAATTGGCGGCACTAATGTTACATTGTCTCCAACTGCAATTACGTTTCCAATGGCAGAACGGATACCTCCACCATTTTTGATAGAGATAACAGTAGTAGGATCATAAAACTTAGCTAACCATAAATTAGCTTCAGATGTAATATTACCAAGATTCGTTTCTTCTGTACGTACAAAATTTCTACGTCCTTCAAGGAAAACGGATGTTTTACCAAAGAGATTACCATCTTTTGAATTAATTACATTTCCGATAGCGTTACATAACAACTGTACCTGATAGCCACGAGTACCTGGTAAAAAGGCATTGCCAACATTGGCTCCCCAAACATCATTTAATCCTTGTTGGTCAGTTGCATAGACACCAGAAATAGCATCGTTGATTGATGCTGGTAACAAGTTACCATCTGAGTCAAAATCAACTACTAATCTTCCTACGTATTTGTAGTTGCCATCAGTGTTTAACACAGGCACTGTTCTTCCAGCTAAATCTGTTGCAAGGAAAGGATAAGTTCCAGCAGCTACATCACCTGCACGCAAACGGTCATTCGCATCAGCTAATAATGTATTAGAACCAGCAGCGATAATAATATCTACTCCAGTTAGTTTTGTAGCAAGATCTTGTTCGAAAGCAATTTGTTGCAAGTGAGAAAGAAGAATCACTTTATTACATCCGTCGGCAATTAAAGCATCTACCGTTGGCTGAACAATTCCTGCCAATATATTCATATCATTTGCACCTCCGCCAATTACTGTTGTAGCGCCGGGAGATGAAATACTTGCTAATATTTGTGTTGTACAACCTACAATACCAATTTTTTGACCACCTTTCATAATGATAGTTGATGGAGCAAGTTTGGTTTTGGCTGAAATCGCAGCAGGTGTTTCAGTAGGACTAGACATAAAGCTAGTATTTAATCTCAAACGATTGGTTGTTGAAATTGAAGCTAAATTTGAATCTCCACTGAAATTTAGATTTGAACTCAAGTATGGAAATTGTGCGCCATACCAAGTTGTAGTCGTTGCACCTGTATTATTTGCACCAGCAATCATTGTTCTAATTTCATTCGTACCTAAATCGAACTCATGATTACCTAATGCTGAAGCTTCGATACCAATAAAGTTCATAATAGAAATATCAGCTCTACCAATACTTACTGCTAAATTCACAGGAGGGCTTGTAAACGTTGTATTGTAGAAATTCTCGTAAGCCGTTTTATATACTGGAGCAAGTGTCGGATCGCCTCCTGAACTTAAGAATGGACCAGGAATATAGTTGTCTCCCGATGAAAGCTTAATTGTATTTACATAGCTTTCTTCAAGTTGGTCTACAATTGCAGCAAAACGTGGTGCATCTTGAACTGCTTCAACAGCACCCTCGAAATCTGAAGCATGTAGTACTTGTAATGTAAATACGAAATCGCTTATAGCGATATTTTGCGTAGTTGTGGTTCCTAAAACAATTCCCGATGAAGGATTGCTAATAGTTAATGTAGCAGTTTCAAGTGGCTCAACTGTATTGTCGCTCACTACTGTAAAAGTAACTGAACCAGTAGTTGAACCTGAAGGGATTGTAATTGTTGCATTGCTTAAAGTATAATCGGCAGCAGTAATACCTGTTCCTGATACACCTAAAGAAATTGTTTCATTAACACATACAGGTGCCGAGGCAGTTGCAGTAACAGTAACTATTGTAGCTGCTGTTTCAGTAGCTGTATTAGTTGTCACAGAAAGATCTACCGTGGCTGCTGGTAAAGAGGTTACCGTTGTTGTAGCTGTTGCAGTACAACCTTTAGCATCAGTAATTGTGTAAGTAAAAGTACCACCGCCAACAGTTAACGGACTTCCCGATACAGTATAAGGTAATGTTCCTCCTGTTGCCGTCACCGTAACTGTAGTCGTTGCACCAAAACATACTGTTGATAATGCTGGAGTAGCTGTTGCAGTAATGGTTGGACAAGGTGCTGTTATAATTGTACCTGGTGAACCAATTTCTGTTGCACTGTTGGCAGCAATAAATGCTCCATTAACACTTACGGCACTAAATTGTGTAATTGGTGTAACCAAACTATTAACACCTGCTTTATTGTCAAAAGTGGTATATGGAGCTGCAGCAGGCGAACTGCCAAACAATACCGAAGTTTGTGGAGTACTACTAGTTGTATTATATAAATTGACTTGATCTCCTCCAGTACCTAAACCAATTCCGCTACCCGTATAATTCCCGATGCGTAAGCCTCCTGTCGGATTAGTTCCAAACCAATTGTTCAAGAAAGCTGTAGTTTTACCAGGTAAATCATTAGTTTCGATAAAGATAACTGACTCCCCAGGATTGATGCTTGTGATTCCGTTTAACGCTACCGCAGCCGCAGGAGATTGTGAACTATCATCCACTTTCCAACCTGTAATATCAACGGCTACAGCTTTTGTATTCGTAACTTCAAACCAATCAGCACCCACAGGGCTGTTACCGCTTGACCAAGGAGCAACTTCTGAAATAAACAAACGACCTACAGAACCTGGAGAACCAATTTCAGCAACATCGTTTACGGCAACAAAAGCATCATTAACGCCCACCTCACTCAATAAAGATATTGTAGTATTGTTGAGTCCAATTGCGTTGTTGAAGGTTTTAAATAAAACTGTCGGAGAAGCTCCAAAAATAACATTAGCTTGTAAAACGCCACTTGCGTCATATAAATTCACCGCGTCACCACCTGTACTTAATCCGATACCAGAACCTTGATAGGTACCCACTTGTAAACTGGCTGGAGGATTGGCTCCAAACCAAAGTGATTTAAAGTTAGCAACAACTGTCGCAGCTGGATTAGAAGCGGAACTTTCCAAGAAAATTACTGATTCGCCTGGAGCAATACTTGTAATTCCTGTTAAGGCAAGTGAAGCAGCAAACGAGTTGGAACTATCGTCTACTTTCCATCCAGAAATGTTAAGAGCAGTTGCTCCGTTGTTGGTTACTTCAAACCAATCGGCAGCCGCTGGACTGTTACCACTTCCCCACGGAGCTACTTCAGAAATAGTTACGTTTGGAAGTTGTGGTGTTTCATTTACTAAGTCAGTAACTGACAATACAAAATTTACTGACGCGTCAGGTGTAGCACCTACGGTTGTATCGTCAACATTTACCGTAACGTTGTATGTTGATTTGGTTTCAAAATCAAGTACCGTTCCGGGTTTTATGAACAAGCTTGATGCCGTAATTTGGAAATTATTTGCATCAGCTCCAGACAACGAGTATGTATTTGTTCCTAAACCATCGTCAGTAAGCAAGATATCAGCAACTCTAACCGCTGGTGTAGTTATTGAGTTTTCAATAATGCTAGGAACGGTATTAGTCAACGCAATGGCAGTTGGCGCTTGATTTGGTGTTGTAGAAGGAGCATATACCCATAATTGTGGATGGTTTATGTCGCCACCACCATTTTCACTCACAATATAAATATTACCGTTATTATCCATAGTAATTCCTTCGTGTTGCTGAGAAGCAACATTTAGAGGATTTCCTGGATCAGTAACAATAGTAAGTGTACTAGCAATATTACCGTTTCTGTCTATATTTACCACTTGGGCATTTTCCTGACTTAATACCAAAAGATTTGGTGACGTTGACTGCGTAGGTATGTTGGCCAATACAAATACATCAGCAACATCTATAAAACCTAACAATGCTGGGTCAAAAAGATTAACAGAGTTCACTGTTGTAGGCGAACCATTTGTAGCAGTTCCAGCAGCAAAATCTACATTTGTTTGAAAAATCCCTATAGGATCGATTTCCTTAAGACAGATAAATCCTCCTGTAATTGGATCATAACAAAGACCTTCTGTTCCTGTATTCGGAACAAATGTTCCTATTTTTACAGTTTGCGTATTGCCTCTTGTAAGTGTGGTACCAGCAGCATAAGTAAATTTTACCAATTGTCTGTCGCGCTCTTCGCTCATTACGAATTGTCCACCACCAATATAGGTAAGCCCTTCTGTATCATAGAAATCAGTTCCTTGTGGACTACCTCCTAAAGCCATGGTCATCGTATCAATTAAAACACCTGTTTTTGATACTTGAGTAACAGAAGTACTACCATCGGCAGTGATGAATAACGTATCAGTATCCCAATTGTAAGCTACAGCCGATGCTTCTTGACACAATAAGTTATTCGTTGGAGCAGTTGTTCTTGTTGGTTCTGGTAAATCATAACGACCTACTCTAACATACGTAGAAAGGTCTATAGTCAATGCACTATCATTATCAGTAATAGCAATATTTTGAGTAGTTGTTGTGCCAAGCGTAATTCCAGCTGATGGACTGCTTATAGTTAAAGTTGCAGTTTCTGTACTTTCAACTAATGCATCATCAGTTACTGTAAAAGTTACTGAACCTGTTGTTTGACCGTTTAATATCGTAATGGTTGAATTACTCAATGTATAATCACCAGCTGTAATATTAGTTCCCGATACTCCTAAAGCTACTGTTTCATCAGCGCTTACAGCTGAAGAAGCGGTTGCTGTAGCTGTAATCGCAGTCGTTCCTGCTTCTGAACCTGCATTTGCACTAACTGAAAGTGAAACTGTTGGGTTAGGAGCAACATCATTATCAGTAATAGCAATATTTTGAGTAGTTGTTGTGCCAAGCGTAATTCCAGCTGATGGACTGCTTATAGTTAAAGTAGCTGTTTCTGTAGTTTCAACTACAGCATCATCTACAACTGTAAAAGTTACAGAACCTGTAGTTTGTCCGTTTAAAATTGTTATCGTTGAATTACTCAATGAATAATCACCAGTTGTAATATTTGTACCAGATACTCCTAAAGCTAGAGTTTGATCACCAGTTACGGCGGAAGAAGCAGTTGCTGTAACAGTGATGGCTGTTGTTCCTGCTTCTGTTCCTGAGTTGGCAGAAACGGAGAGATTAACGGCGGGGTTGGAAGGAATTACTGTGCCACTTACCGTAACGTTATCGAATCGCCATGTTCCTCCTGTTGCAACACTGGCGGGAGTATTAGATTGTCTAAATTGTCCTGTTGATTGGTAATGAGCGGCAACTGCCCTAAATCCAAAATTTGCGTTATTATCAACAGCAGTAATAGAAGATAAATTTACAATAACTCTCCTGTAGACATCGCCTGCATTATTTTCAAAACGTCCATTATTCAAAATACCTGCACACAGGGTCGTATTCGATGCTGTCATGGTAAAATTATTCCATGTAGTACCATCTGTGGTATATTGTAATCTAACAGTATTGGTAGAAGTGTTGGAAAAACGTTGATCCCATTGCACAATGATTCCTGAACGTCCAACAGTAGATACATTAAACTGAGCACCGCTTGATTCATTAGTTGTACCAGGATTGGCGGTACTAATTGCCCAAGCACCAGGATTGGCACCTGATTGGGCTCCACATCCACTTCCTGATAGGAGCATTCCTGTTGCTGTCGTAACTCCTGTCATACTTCCAACTAAAGTTGCAGAGCCGGAACCTGTATTAGGTGTTGGGTTGGCATTGGTACCTTGCAGCGGTTCAAATGTCCATTGCGAAATAGTAGTTTGAGACGTGGCATTTTGGACGAATCCAAATAAAGAGAGCATTAAAGTTAAAAAAAGAGCAAATTGTGTGTTTGCTTTTTTTCTCTTAACAAATGATTTAGAAGTTAATTCTAATTGATTTCGACTGGTATATTCAACATCGTTGAATAAACTTGACAGTTGGGTTAATTTAAAATTTAGAGAGTCAAGAAAGTTCTCAAATTTTAATTGTAAATAGTTCTTCATGTTTTGTGATTTTTGTTTTGAAGCGTAAAATTAAAATTCGAATCTTTTACTATCGAATTTCTTCAAACAACAAATCATTAAATTACAAGTGCTTAAAACATAATTTGTGAATTATTATTTAACAACTTGTTAATTATTTACTAACAAAAAAAGATAATTATGTTAAAGCTAAAAGCATTTTCGATTCAAATAGTTTTTGTTCTGTAATGATTTATAATAATTACTAGAACCAATATTTTTAAAATTATATCTTTGTTTAACAAACTAACAACTGAAATGAGTACAAAAATCCTAATCATCGGTGCTTGTGGGCAAATAGGAACCGAACTTACTCAAAAGCTAAGAAGTATTTATGGCAATGATAATGTAATCGCTTCCGATATCAGAAAGCTTAATAACGATATTGTTAACTCCGGAATTTTTGAGGTCGTAAATGCTTTAGACTACAATCAGATTGAGCATTTAATTGAGCAGTATCAAATTACCGATGTCTATTTGATGGCAGCACTACTATCGGCTACAGCCGAAAAAAACCCAGCATTTGCCTGGGATTTGAATATGAATTCTTTGTTTCACGTTTTGAATCTGGCGAAAGCCAAAAAGATTAAAAAGCTATTTTGGCCTTCAAGCATTGCCGTATTTGGCCCAACAACACCTAGGTATAATACCCCACAATATACCATAATGGAACCCACAACGGTTTATGGAATTAGTAAGCAAGCGGGTGAAAGATGGTGTGAATATTACCATAATGTGTATGGCGTTGATGTACGTAGTATTCGTTATCCGGGATTAATTAGTTGGTCAACCGAACCTGGGGGAGGAACTACCGATTATGCAGTTGACATATACCACAAAGCTTTGAAAGAGGGAAAGTATGAATGTTTCCTCTCAGAAAATACAGCGCTACCTATGATGTATATGGATGACGCAATTAGTGCTACCGTTGAGATTATGCAAGCACCTAGTGAGTCAATAAAAATACGTTCTTCCTATAATTTATCTGCAGTTAGCTTTGCTCCGACTGAAATAGCAGCAGAAATAAAAAAACATATTCCTAATTTTTCGATTTCGTATAAACCTGATTTTCGTCAAAAAATAGCGGATAGTTGGCCAGCTTCAATAGACGATAGCTTTGCAAGAGATGACTGGAACTGGAAACACAAATTTGATTTAGCTTCTATGACCAACGAAATGCTGGAAAATCTAAAATAATAGCTTACTTTTTTTCTTTTAAAGATCTAATTAATGCGTCTTCTATAGATGCTTTAATTTTTATGACGTCATCGGTTTTATCATTGGGAATAGTCATGGAAAGCACATAGTGTTTTATTTTCCATTGCCCATTAATTTGAATCAGTACCCCAGAACCACGACAGATTTTCATCTGCGTATCTAATAGCTCGTCAAACCAAGCCATTTTTTTATCATTACTTAAATAAATATGTCTTTCCAAAGCGGTAAAATTCCATGCTTTACCTTTATCAAAATAGGGTTTTGCAAATGCTTGAAAAGCGGGTTTAGTCCAATTTTCTGTAGCATCAGTTCCAATACAGATGGAATCATCGGTTAGCGCGTCAAAATAGTTTTCGTAATTGGCTTCGGATGCGGCTTTGTGCCAATTATCTAAAAGGGTATTAATTTTTTCTTTTTGAATTTCCTCTCCGTTTTTCAAAGCCGTAAAAGAAAGAAAAAAGAGTGCTGCAATAATTAGTGTAACTTTTTTCATAATTCAACTTCTTAAAATAATTAGTAATTAATATGATTTATAATTATTGTTTTTTGTGTAATTTTATCTCATAAAAAATTCAAAAATAGTAAAAAATAGTAAAAAATGAAAAGATTATCCTTTTTTGTTTTAAGTATAGTATTTGGTACTTTAGGACTTTCTTTTGTAAGCTGGTCGTGTAACAAAAAAGAAACGAACACTATTGTTTCTAGAGAGTTATCATCTAAAAAAACGTATCTTTATGAAGACGTACCTTTTGATAGTACTAAAGTAGCATCTTTTTTTGTAAAATACCCTAAACTACTGACTTTTCAAAAATCAATAGTAGCGCTCTATAAAAACAGACAATACCATTATGCTTGGTTTGATAAAAAAGGGGTAAATGAGGCGGCAGAAATGTTGTACAATAAAATGAGTACTGTGCAAGAGGAGGGAATTCAAAAAAATTTCCCTTATAAGACAGATTTAGATGTAATTTTTCAAAATTCTAAAACCTACTTATCGCCAAACTTGGATGCAGAATTATTATTATCTTCCTTATATTTTTTCTACGCTAAAAATGTTTTGACAGGTGTTGACGAAGAAGCCACAAAAAAAATAGGATGGTATTTGCCGCGAAAAAAACTTTCCTACGTTAGCTATTTAGATTCTATTATTGCAAAACCAGAATTATTGGCTAAAGACGATAAAGTAGTTTTAGGGCAATATTATAAGTTGAAAGAAATCTTAAAAAAATACCGTTTAAGTGAACAAAAAGGAGGATGGAATCCTATTAGAGTTGCGCCAGATTTTAAGTCAATAAAACCAGGAGATTCAAGCCAAACAGTATCTGACATCAGAACTAGATTGTTTGCAACAAACGATATAGCTTCTGACAATAAGAGTAAAGTATATGATACAGATTTAGTAAAAGGGGTAGTAAAGTATAAAAAAAGAAATGGATTTAAAGAAGATGAAGTAATTACTCAAAAACACATAGACGAGATGAATGTGCCTGTAGGAGAACGTATTAAAACTATTATTGTTAATATGGAACGTTGTAGATGGATTTCAGAAGAATTTTTACAAGATTCTGAATATATTGTTGTTAATATTCCTTCTTTTAAATTGACATATGTTAAAAATAACCGACCTGAATTTAAATGTAATGTAGTTGTTGGGGCAATGATGACTAAAACAGTCATCTTTAGTGGTAAAATGAGTTATATTGTTTTTAGTCCCTATTGGAATTTGCCTACCAGTATAATTAATAAAGATGTGAAACCAGGAATGAAAAAGAATAAAAATTATTTAGTACAACACAATATGGAATGGAACAATGGGAATGTTCGCCAAAAACCAGGGCCAAATAATTCATTAGGTAGAGTGAAGTTTATATTCCCTAATTCAAACAATATTTATTTGCATGATACACCTTCAAAAAGTTTGTTTAATGAAGAATCAAGAGCATTTAGTCATGGGTGTATTCGAGTGGGTAAACCAAAAGAATTAGCCTATGCAATTTTGAAAGATGATAAAAATTGGCCTACGGATAAAATTGATGCCGCTATGAATAAAACAGTAGAAACTACCTATTCATTAAAAAGAAAAATTCCTGTTATTATTGGCTATTTTACTGCTTGGGTTGATGATGAAGGTACTATCAATTTTTATAAAGATATCTATGAAAGAGACAATCGATTGTCTTCTATTTTGGTAGAGGAAGAATAATTTATTTTCTCTGAATTTCTTTTTCTAAAGAGTTAGTCATTAGTTGAAATAGAATACCAGGATAAACATTTACTATTTATTTTGGTTATATTAAATGAAATTATACTATTTAAAAAAGCCCAATCTTGTTTTTCAACGAGATTGGGCTTTGATAATTTAATTACAAAACTACCAAATCTTAACTCGTTTTTCTGGAGCAAGATATAAGGAATCAGTTGGTTTAATATTGAACGCTTCATAAAATTCGGGAACGTTTCGAACAACGCCATTAATTCTAAATTTAGCAGGTGAATGCGGATCACTTGCAATTTGACTTCGAAGTGCTTCTTCACGAGTCTTTTCTCCCCAAACTTGACCCCAACCTAAGAACACACGTTGCATACCCGTAAACCCATCTAAAACAGGGGCTTCTTTTCCATTTAATGTTGCTTTATACGCTTTAATAGCAATGCTTAATCCACCTAAATCACCAATGTTTTCTCCAAGTGTATATTCACCATTTATATTTAAATCTGGGAGGGCTTTAAAGCTGTTGTATTGTGCCACTAAAGCATTTGTTTTTGCTTTAAATGCAGTTAAATCAGAAGCAGTCCACCAATTCTTCATAACACCATCGCCATCAAAAGTACTTCCTTGATCGTCAAATCCGTGACCAATTTCGTGACCAATAACTGCTCCAATAGCTCCGTAATTTACCGCATCATCTGCTTTCAAATCAAAGAAAGGTGGTTGTAAAATAGCCGCTGGAAAAACTATTTCGTTAAGTGATGGATTGTAATAAGCGTTTACAGTTTGTGGGGTCATTCCCCATTCGGTTCGGTCTACTGGCTTTCCTAGTTTGTCCAGATTTCTTTGGTATTCAAATGCTGTGGACCTTTGCGAATTACCATACAAATCATTTTTAGCAATTTTCAAAGATGAATAGTCCCTCCATTTGTCTGGATAACCAATTTTTATCAAGAACTTATCTACTTTGTTAAGTGCTTGTTTTTTGGTTTCTGCACTCATCCAGTCTAGTTTTTTGATGCTTTCAGCATAGGCTTTTAATAAGTTTTTAACCATAGTTACCATACGCTCTTTGGCTTCTGGTGAAAAATGTTTTTCAACATATACTTTTCCAACGACTTCACCTAAACTCCCGTTAACGGTATTTACACCGCGTTTCCAATCTTCCTCAGGTTTTTCAGTTCCGTTTAATGTTTTACTGTAAAATTCAAAATTCTGATTGTCCAATTGTGTAGTTAATAATGAGGCAGATTTATTAATCAATCCCCATTTTAAATACGTTTTCCAAGTATCAATTGGCGTGCTTTTGATAATGTTGTTTAAATTTTTAAGATACTCAACTTGGGTAACCACAATGCTTTTTTCTTTTTCAACACTTGCTTTAGTCAGCATTTCTATCCAGTTGAAATCGGGCATCAACATTTTTAAATCAGCGGTTGCATATTTGTTGTACAATTTTAACATATCTCGAGTATCTTCTTTTTTCATGTGCTGATTCGCTAAAGAAGTTTCCAATGCCATAATTTTAGCAGCACTTTCAGCTGGATTCTCGATCCCACCTAATTGCAACATTTTTTCAACATGAATCACATATTTTTTACGGATATCGGCCATCTTAGCATCGGTTGAAGTGTAATATTCTTTTTCAGGAAGACCAAGTCCCCCTTGCCAAGTAATTAGAATATACTTAGTAGGATCTTTGAAATCGGTGTATACAGATATATTAAAAGGAATACTAATTCCGGTTCTGTTCGCGGTACCAAAAAAACCAGCTAAATCATTATAATTAGCAATACCATCAATCGCTTTTAATTCGGCTTGGATAGGCGTTATCCCTTTTGCATCTCTATCTTTTCGATTCATAAAAGATGAAAAACAATCACCTATTTTCTGCTCGTCAGTACCCTCGGCAGCATTTCCTTTGGCTGCTTCTTCAATAATGGCTTTTACATCTTTTTGCGATTGGTCATACAGCAGGTCAAAAGCGCCATAAGAAGCTTTGTCTGCTGGGATTTTCATTGTTTTTAGCCAAGCGCCATTCACATAATTGGCAAAATTGTCGCCTGGATTTACTTTGGTATCCATATTTTTTTTGTTGATACCTGAAGTTAGTTCTTCTTTTTTTGCACAAGAAGCCATCATTACTACTGCGGCTAGAATTGAGAGTTTACTATTTTTCATTGATGGGTTAGGTTTTATTTTCCGCTAAAGATAGTAAATTATCAAATAGCAGAATTTAAGTTAAATTGAATAGTTTGACTTTAAAAGTTATACTATGTTACGCGAAATAGGAATAATAATTAATGACAATGGTTTTTTGTCCTTAAGATATTTATATATTTGTTTGTTGGTGTTGATTAAAATTGTATTAATGCCTTCCCTTTTTAATAGAAATACTAAATGAAAAACACTGATTTTTTAAATTCCCCAAGAATTGATCAAGTTGGGATTGAGGAGCGCGTTGCCCGAATTACCGCTCGAAGTATCAAAAAGGAATCAAAAATGCAAGGGCTATTAATGGCTTTGAATATGATTGATTTGACTACCTTAGAAGGAGCAGATACTGAAGAAAAAGTAAAGCAACTTTGTTTTAAAGCACACCACTTACACGATGAAATTCCAGGATTGCCAACCACTGCAGCAGTGTGTGTGTATCCTAATTTTGTTAAACTAGCAGCAAACGAACTCAAAGGAACTGGTGTAAAAGTAGCTTCTGTTGCAACAGCGTTTCCTAGCGGCCAATCGAGCGCTGAAATTAAATTATTAGACACCAAAATGGCTGTCGATGGTGGTGCTGATGAAGTGGATATGGTGATCAGTCGCGGTAAATTCCACAGCGGAGAATACAATTTTGTTTTCGATGAAATTGCTATGATCAAAGAAGCTTGTGGTAAAAATGTGCGACTAAAGGTGATACTCGAAACGGGTGAAATCGGAACACTTGATAAAGTCCGACAGGCGAGCGACATTGCCATGTATGCGGGAGCCGATTTTATCAAAACCTCTACGGGTAAAATTAAACCAGCAGCAACCTTACCCGTGACTTTAGTAATGCTCGAAGCAATCCGCGATTACTATTACAAAACCGGAATTATGATTGGAATGAAACCAGCTGGTGGAATTTCGAACTCAAAATTAGCATTACATTATTTAGTAATGGTAAAGGAAACCCTTGGCGGAAAATGGTTAACCAACGAGTATTTCCGTTTTGGAGCGAGTAGTTTAGCCAACGATGTTTTATTGCAAATCGCAAAACAACAATCGGGTATTTATCAATCGAATGATTATTTTTCTAAAGTATAAACCGAATGAAAAAAACACATAAAATAGATTTTAGTTCGGACTGGAATTTAGCACCAGCGCCTGAAAGCACAACGCATTTTAAATTAAAGGAAACCTATGATTTGTTTATCAATGGAAAATTTGTTGCGCCTAAATCAGGAAAGTATTTCGACACCATAAATCCAGCTACCGAGAAAGTCTTAGCCAAAGTAGCCGAAGCCAACGAAGCCGATATCGATTCAGCCGTAAAAGCTGCCCGAAAAGCATACGATACCGTATGGTCAAAATTATCAGGGAAAGAACGAGGGAAATATATATATCGAATTGCTAGAATTATTCAAGAACGCGCTCGAGAATTTGCAGTAGTAGAAACCTTAAACGGAGGAAAAGCCATTCGTGAATCTCGTGATGTAGATGTCCCATTGGCGGCAGCTCATTTCTTTTATTATGCCGGATGGGCTGATAAATTAGAATATGCATTTCCAAATAAAAAGCCAAAATCACTTGGCGTAGCGGGACAAATCATTCCGTGGAATTTTCCTTTACTGATGGCTGCCTGGAAAATTGCTCCGGCATTAGCAGCAGGAAATACAGTGGTTATTAAATCTTCAGAGACTACTCCGTTAACGGCTTACTTATTGGCAGAAGTAATTCAAGAAGCAGGTTTGCCAGCTGGAGTTGTAAATATCGTTTCTGGAGCAGGACTTACAGGTTCTTATATTGTGAATCACGCCGACGTAGATAAAATAGCTTTCACAGGCTCAACAGCTGTGGGTAAAATAATTATGAAAGCCATTGCGGGTACTCCAAAAAAATCTACAATGGAATTGGGTGGAAAAGCAGCCAATATTATTTTTGAAGATGCGGCGTTAGATCAAGCCGTGGAAGGAATTGTAAACGGAATTTTCTTCAATCAAGGACATGTTTGTTGTGCGGGTTCACGCTTGTTTGTTCAGGAATCCGTATTTGATGTTGTCGTTCAGAAGTTGAAAGATAGAATGAATTCCTTAAACGTTGGAGATCCATTAGATAAAAACACTGATATTGGAGCCATCAACTCTAAAAAACAATTGGAAACCATAAATAAGTATATCGAAATCGGAAAACAAGAAGGTGCCGATATGTATCAACCTACTTGCGATGTACCATCAAAAGGGTTTTGGTGCAGACCAACGATATTCACGAAAGTAAGTCAGTCAAATCGAATTTCTCAAGAAGAAATATTCGGACCGGTTTTAGCCATACAAACATTTAGAACGGTAGATGAAGTTATCGAAAAAGCCAACAATACACCATACGGATTATCAGCTGGAGTTTGGACAGATAAAGGGTCAAAAATCTTCAACATGACGTCACAGTTGCGTGCCGGAGTGGTTTGGGCGAATACTTTTAACAAATTCGATCCGGCTTCACCTTTTGGAGGTTATAAAGAAAGCGGCTTCGGAAGAGAAGGCGGTGTTCACGGATTAGAAGCGTATTTAAAATTTGATTAAAAACTAATAGTATGTCAAGAATAGAAGTTTTGAAAACCTACAAAATATATATCGGAGGAAGTTTTCCAAGAACCGAATCGGGGCGTTATTATCCGCTTATTATAAACAAAAAGACTGTTGCTAATATGTGTTTATCGTCTGTGAAAGATTTTAGAAATGCGGTCGTTGCTGCCCGAAATGCTCAAGGCAGTTGGTCGCACAAAACCGCCTATAACCGTTGCCAAATTTTGTATCGAATTGGGGAGGTTCTCGAAGGAAGAAAAGCACAGTTTATTGCCGAATTAGAATTGCAGGGCATTTCTAAGACAAAAGCCCAAAAAGAAGTTGATTTGAGCATTGACCGTTTGATTTATTATGCAGGTTGGTGCGATAAATACACACAATTATACAGCACGGTTAATCCAGTTTCAGGAAGTTTCTTTAACTTTTCAGTGCCTGAACCAGCAGGAGTTGTAGCGGTTTTTGCTCCACAACAAAGTAGTTTACTGGGTTTGGTTACTCAAATTGCCTCTATCATTGCTGGCGGAAATACTTGTGTAGTTTTAGCTTCAGAGCAATTGGCATTGTGCGCCGTTACATTTGCCGAAGTGCTAGCCACTTCAGATGTTCCGGGTGGTGTGGTTAATATCCTTACGGGAAATCAAACCGAATTACTAACACAATTTGCCGCTCATAAAGACGTCAATGCTATTTTGTATTGTGGTGCAGCTTCAGATATGATTGCAAAAATTCAAGATTTAGCTATTGAAAATTTAAAGCGTGTTATTCTTCGAGAAGATGGCGATTACTTTGATGACAAATTTGAATCGCCTTATCTGATTTATGATTTTCAAGAAACCAAAACCACATGGCATCCTATTGAAGTGATTGCGAGTGCGGGTGCTGGGTATTAAATTATTATAAATAAAACTATAAATATATCTTTATAAAAAAAGCCATCAGATTTCTTTGATGGCTTTTTTTCAAACAGGCATATACTATTTTTAGTTAAACTTAGAGCGCATAGTTCAAATTAACGCTCCATCTGTAGTTTGCTTCAACTCTTCCTCCATTTAGATTTTGTTTAATAGGTAACATGGCATTGGCTCCAAAAGACCATTTGTTTTTGCCTAATTCAAATCCCATTCTGCTTAGAAAAATAGAGCCCGAGGTATTTCGCACTTTTTGACCAAGTTGGAAGTTAGATTCATAAATCTCACCTGCTAGACCCAATTGAGGGACGAATGAAAATTTAGGATTTTCGATTAGATAAAAAAACGTTCCAGCATAATTAGTTTGATTTCCAAAACGGTATTGCCTATCGTTTTCTGTTTTTATAGTATAATTGAGCATAGCGTTGAAGCCGAATTGCTTTCTTTTGATTACATATTCTGATGTAATCATATAATCCCAGCTGCCAGTACCAAGTTGATAAGATGTATTAAAACTTCCATTATTTGTTTCGTCAAATTTGCCAAATGGGATTTTTATTCCGCCACCTATTTGGACAAAGTGACTAGTAATAGAGTCTTTTTTTGTTTTAAAAATTTCATACATAGCGAGTATAGTGGCATCACCTATTCCGTTTATGGATTGATTGCCAGTGGTGGTTTCCCGATTGTGAAAATGATAGGGTATCAAAGTGGAGATTTGTATTTTCTTGTGAACAGGAATTCTGCCCCAAATTTGAACGGTGTTAAAATTTTCTTCGTACCAGGGCGAATTACTATACAAGCCATCAGTACTTTTGTAGTTTTGATTAAAGTAACGGATGCCAATAAAATTGGTATCGAGCATCGAAGCAAAACCCATACTTCCTCCGCTAGCGGAGCAACCACAGGCATCGCAAAGCAATCCATGGGCAAAATGGTGTAACTTAAATATCGGAGGATTGGTAAAGTTACCACTGCCCGAAGCTGTCAGTATTTGTGATATAAGTAGTAGAAATAAATTGATTTTTTTCATGGAAATTAAAATTCAGCAAATTTTGGGTTGGTTAGAAACTCATTATCGGTTAGCGTTTTCAGGAAAGCAATTAGTTGCGTTTTTTCTGTGCTTGATAAAGAGATTCCAAATGATGATCCATTAACTAATAGAGGATCAAGGTTTTGCGTATTTTGAATACCAGAAGTATAATGTTCGAGTACTGCTTCGAGTGTATAAAAACGGCCATCGTGCATGTATGGTGCTGTTTTCTCGATATTTCTTAAACTAGGCACTTTGAATTTATAAGTATCGGCAGGATTTTCGGTTACACGGTACCTGCCTTTATCGTTGATTGCAGGATTAATGGGTAATCCGTTATTTCTAAAAGAATTATCAGTAAATAAATCAGTGGCATGACACGAAGCACATTTTTGATTAAAAACAGTGTAACCAGCTAATTCTTGAGATGACATTGTCCCACCGGTCTCGTTTCTTCGGTATTTATCAAAGCGAGAATTAGACGATGTGAGCATGGTCATGAATTGGGATAACGCTTTGAGCATATTTTCAGCATTTATTTCCCCATCGGTAAATGCTTGTTTGTATAATTTTTTGTAGGACGGATCATTTTTCATCATATTGATGATGTTGATGATGTTACCATTCATTTCTATTTCGGAGGAAATAGGCACCATTGATAATAATTCGATATGATCGGCTGCGCCGTCCCAAAAGAATTGTGTTTGAAAAGCCATATTTTGAACAGGTGGTGCATTACGTGTACCAATTCCTTCGCCTACACCATGACTAAAATTGTGTCCGTGATGGGTAAACGCGTCTTCTTGAATATGACAAAATCCACAAGAAACCACTCCATCTGAAGCCAAACGGCCGTCATAGAAAATTTTTTTCCCTAGTTCAAATCCTTTTTCGGTTAAAGGATTGTTGCTCATATCGTAAGCCAAAGGAGGAAAGTTTGATGGTACTTTGTAATCTATTGGCAGGTTTTGATAGTTGGAGTCATCGTCTGAGTTGCAACTTCCGAGTGCTAGGATTAGTGCAAGTACTACTATTTTTTTCATGGTATTGAATTTTTAGCCCAGATAGTAATGAAAAGCCCGTAAAGGAAAAACAAATAGATTTTGTTGTAAAAAAAAGGCGACCATAGAAGCTTTTTTTTTTGCTTACAAAACTTTTGTTTTTCCTGCGGACTTGTAATGAATAGCTGGATTGGCTTTACATAAAATTAGTCGTTATGAACATGATCTACTTCAAACATGGTAGGCACATTGTTTGCCATTATGTTTTGCACTTTTGCTCCACCCATAACACTAAGACCTTCTTCAAAATTGATTTTGGTAGTTCCATCAATTACTTTTTTAAAGTCGGCTAAGATGTGAACTTGCGGCGTTACGTTAGTTCTAACCAGTGCTTTTTCGGGTAAATCCATTGAAATTTCAGCATAGTTATCGATGTCGCCTGTTTTTCCCGTATGTACTTTGAAAACTGCATTGGAGTGAGAAGCTGAGGTTACTGTACCTTCAAATTTGATAAATTTGTATCCTGCTGCCCAAGACCATGTCATGCCTAAAGCAGGATCGCTTGCGGTTGTCCAAAGATTGCCTTGCCCGTCAGCTCCTTGATTGAATTGTGCTTGGTCTACTCCGATTCCAAACTTAACTTTGGTATAGTTTGCTGCAGGAACATTAGGTAAATTGAGAATTGTGCTGGCAGCATCGGCTTCGTTTACAAAAAAGTAGCTTTCACTTTTTGGAACTGTATATGTTGTTCCATCCTCTTTTGTTAATATTATATTACTCACGATATAAATCAGTTTATCTATTTTTACCACTTCGCCATTGCTGTTTGTATAAGGCGTGTTGAAGGCAAGATTAGCACTGCCGTAAATGTTATCAAATTCTAATTTTAAGTTGCCTTCTCCTGTTGGAGTGTTATCATCATCGTTTGAACATGAGGTTAACGTTAATGCAATAGCCAATGCGACTGCATATTTTTTTAATTGAAATTTCATTTTTTGTTGTAATTTGTTTATAGAAATAGTAAAGCAATGCTAAATAGCATTACTTAATTTTGAACATACTTGTTCTGTCTTTTTTAATTAAAAAAAAGAATGCTTAATCTAAAATGTTAAACAATACAACTAGGTGGATGGAAAAAAACATAATCACTGAGGTAATCATAGTGATTAGTATACAAATTATTTATTTTCTCTGATGAAAATCTTGGTGATATTTTTAAATGGAAAACATAAGCATTATTGTAAAATAACACTTCAATTTCTTGTTTAGAATTATCTTTTTTATCAGAATTAATTGGTTTTTCATTTTCGGCAGCTTTTGCCATTTCTTTCATCAAATGACACTTTCCGTTACATTTCAATTCGGGCTTGGCTTTATTTTCGCAAAGTTCT
This sequence comes from Flavobacterium sp., assembly GCF_044369455.1. GTDB lineage: Bacteria > Bacteroidota > Bacteroidia > Flavobacteriales > Flavobacteriaceae > Flavobacterium. Next base: position 21,181 of record NZ_JBIPLW010000007.1, read on the forward strand.
TTTACAATATAATCATAGTTTATCACATAATCTAAAACCGGAAGTATTGGTTTTAGAAACAGGGTAAGTGCAACTATGAGGACTAATTTTTTCACCAAGCAAATATACTATCTGAAAATTTATTAGAATACGAAAATTCTAATTTTTTAATATTTTAACATATATTAAAATAGCATTATATTTACGCAACAATTGATACTATGAAATCTCGCTATACCAAAATTCTTCACATCGATAGCAATCATCCTTTATTATGGCAACAATTGGAAGAAGCAGGTTTTCATAATGAAGCTGATTTTACTTCCTCTAAAACAGAAATAGAAGCTAAAATTCATAACTACAACGGAATTATTATTCGAAGTCGATTTAAAATCGACCGAGAATTTATAGATAAAGCCACCAACCTAAAATTTATTGCTCGCGTTGGAGCAGGATTAGAAAGTATTGATTGTGACTATGCTAAAGCTAAAAATATTCAGCTAATTGCAGCGCCCGAAGGCAATCGAAATGCGGTTGGAGAGCATACTCTTGGAATGCTTTTATCGTTAATGAACAAACTAAATCGTGCCGATAAGTTAGTTCGTGAAGGCAAATGGATGCGAGAAGCTAATCGAGGACACGAACTCGAAGGCAAAACTGTCGGTCTGATTGGTTACGGCAATATGGGAAAATCATTTGCCAAAAAACTACGCGGATTTGACGTTGACGTTTTATGTTATGATATTTTAGAGAATGTAGGAGATGAAAATGCTAAACAAGTTTCATTGCAGGAGCTTCAACAACAAGCCGATGTGTTGAGTTTGCACATTCCGTGGACACCCAAAACGGATACGATGGTAAATACCAATTTTATCAATTCCTTTGCTAAACCATTTTGGTTTATCAATACTTCTAGAGGGAAAAATGTGGTGACGCATGATTTGGTAGAAGCGTTACAATCAGGAAAAATTTTAGGAGCTGGATTGGATGTCTTGGAATACGAGAAATTGTCGTTTGAAAATCTATTCATAGAAAATGATAGGCCTAAAGCATTCGAATACTTGCTTCAAGCTGAAAATGTTTTACTAACACCACATATTGCGGGCTGGACACATGAAAGTCATCAAAAACTGGCGCAAGTTATAGTAGATAAAATCATTAAATTATTCAACACCGTCAGTTCGAGTTGAAGTAAAATTTTCGACAGAAAATTTTACAGAAGTATCGAGAACCAATTTATAACGAGTCTTCTCGATACAATTTTAAAAAATTTCTAATCGCAATTTATTTAAAATCACTCGAAGTGACGAAACAAACAAATTAGTGATATAAGCAATACAGAATAAAAAAAGTACTGTTTTTGGTTGGATTTTAGACCCAGAAGGAGATAAAATTGAACTTTGGGAGCCAATTGATAGTGCTTTCTTATAAAATTTTATATTTTAGTCGAATAAATAAAAAATAACCAATAAAAAACCAAGACTATGGACGCACAAAAAGTTGACATGTTTATGATGATGAATTCAAAATATTTCGAAAGCCATCATTTGAATGCTGTTAGAGAAAAACTATTAACGCTAGATGAGACCAAATGGGGATTAGTTCAAACCATGCAATTCAAAGAACCTACAACTTCCTTAATTGTTTCGCTACTTGGAGGAAATTTAGGAATTGACCGTTTTATGATTGGCGATACCGGAATGGGAATAGGAAAACTATTAACTTGTGGTGGATTGGGAATCTGGGCAATCATTGACTGGTTCTTAATCATGGGTGCTACTCGTGAAAAAAACATGGAAACGTTTCAAAATACTTTTTATTAGTAGATGACTCGAAATAAGTTATATTCCTTGTTGCTTATAGCTTGTTTTACCGGATACGCTTACCTTTTTTATAAGATTAACTATTTACCAAATGAAACATTTCGGGTTTGCTTTATTAAAAATGTGACAGGATATTCTTGTCCTTCTTGTGGAGCCACTCGAGCTGTTTCATTGCTTTTGGAAGGGAAAATTATAGCATCACTACTGCTAAATCCTTTTGGAATACTACTTGCTATAGTCATGACAGTTTTTCCTTTATGGGTTTTAACGGATGTTATCCTTAAAAAAGACAGTTTTTTTAAAACTTATACAAAAACAGAATCATTTATTAGAAAACCTTGGATTGCAGCGATTTTAATTCTATTGGTTATGCTTAATTGGATTTGGAATATTTACAAACAGTTATGATACAAGAAACCACTTTTACTTATAAACCTGGCGAACACGAGCGCGAAAAAGCATCCAATAGTTATTTGATGTCTTTAGTTGCATTAATTGCCGGATTACCTTTGCCAATTATTAATTTATTGGCAACATTCTTCTTTTATTTAGCCAACAGGAAAGGCACTTATTTTGTGCGTTGGCATTGCACTCAAGCCTTGTTTTCACAAGTAGCATTATTAGGAATTAACAGCGCAAGTTTCTGGTGGACGGTTTCTATTATATTTACCGATGAAAAAGTAAGCAATCAATACTTTGCCTATATTTTTACCGTTATTTTATTCAATTTATTCGAAATTTTCTCCACAATTTATGCTGCTACGCAAGTACGAAAAGGAAAGCATGTTCAGTTTTTGTTTTTCGGAAATCTTACTAACTTAATTTGTAGACCCTAATGATACAGAAAACCATTCTTCAAGCACTAATAATAGTATCCGCATTTTTTTTGATTTGGTTTGGATTTTCCCAACTCGACTTTATGAAGTTTTTCAAAGTAAAAGAAAGAACGGAAAATCTAGAGCAAAAACTAGGCGATATGATTTGGAATCAAGTAGAAGATTCGGAAGATATTATCACGAATGATTCCATTCTAAAATCATTAGACAAATTGATTAAACCAATTTGTGATGCCAATGATATTGACCGTGATTCTTTGAAAGTTCATATTGTATTAAAAGATGAAATCAATGCTTTTGCCTTACCTAATAATCATTTGGTGGTTTACTCAGGTCTGATAAAAGACTGCAAAAGACAAGAAGCATTACAAGGAGTTTTAGGGCATGAAATTGCGCATATCGAAAACAAACATGTAATGAAAAAGCTCTCCAAAGAAATTGGCTATTCCGTTTTACTTACTGCAGCAGGCGGAACTAAAGGCGGACAAATGGCACGGGAACTTTTAAAAACACTTTCTTCTTCTGCTTACGATCGATCTTTAGAAAAAGAAGCCGATATCACCAGTGTGAAATACTTGTTAAAAGCTGATATCGACCCAAAACCAATGGCCGATTTTATGTATCAAATGGCTCAAGATACTACAATGGATAAAAGTATGTATTGGATTGCAGACCATCCGGAATCGGAAGAACGAGCTAAATATATTTTGGACTACATCAAAGGGAAAAAACTAATAAGCATACCCACAATTTCTGAAAATGATTGGAAAGCTTTTCAAGAACAAGTCGGAAAAGAATAACAAAAAGGCAACTAATTTAGTTGCCTTTTATTATTTATAATTTTTCTCTTTCCGTTCCAGTTCTGCTTGAAACTCTTCCATTACAGGTTTGACAGTACTTTCAGGTAAATCAGCAATGCGAATATACATTAAACCATCTACCGCATTGTTAAACAATGGATCAACGTTAAAAGCGACCACACGTGCATTTTGCTTGATGTATTTTTTGATTAAAACTGGTAAACGCAAAGTTCCGGGTTCTACTTCGTCAATAATTTTATCAAATTTATTTAAGTCAGATTCCGTTTCGTTAAACACAAAATCCTTGTCGGCGTCTTTCAGTTTTACTTTAAATTCTTTCTTTGGGTGAATGTATTGCGCTACATAAGGATCATAATAATGTGACTTCATAAACTCAATCATCAATGATTTCGAAAATTCGGTAAATTGATTGCTGATACTTACACCACCAATCAGGAATTTATGCTCAGGATAGCGCAGTGTTGTGTGTACAATTCCTTTCCAAAGTAAGAATAATGGCATCGGTTTCTGTTGGTAATCATTAACGATAAAAGCCCTTCCCATTTCGATAGATTTTGACATCATATCATACAATTCAGGCTCAAATCGGAATAAGTCTTGAAGATAAAAGCCTTCGATACCATATTTTGGAAAAATCTCCGAACCCAATCCCATACGATACGCTCCTGCAATTTGCTGCGTTTCATCATCCCAAAGAAACATATGATGATAATAGCTATCGCAACGGTCTAAGTCGATTGACTCATTGGTTCCTTCTCCAACGGCTCTAAAAGTGATTTCGCGCAAACGACCAATTTCATGAAGAATATTCGGAATTTGAACGGCAGGCACCAAAAAAACTAAATAATTTTTGCTTTGCAGCAAACGATAATCGCTTTCTCGTAATGCAGCAATCTCTTCTAAAATCTTATCGTGATTAGCAGGCTTTACAATTTGTTTCGGACTTTTAGAGGTTTTTAAATTCAGATTTAGATTTTGTGGATTCAATAGGTTGTTTTCTTTGTTAAAAGAATTGGCCAACATATAGGTCTTTTTTCTCAAGAATTCGGAGTATTCTTCAATACTCTTGTGTTCATTTTGTTCGGCTACCGAAATAGGTTTTCCTATACGAACTTTAATCACTCGATCTTTCTGAGTTAACAATTCCGATGGCAATTTTGCCGTTCTAAGTGTTGGGTTTATTTTGGATAATAAATAGAAAAAGCGACTGTTTTTGGCATGAAAATAAATTGGAATTACAGGAACCTGTGCCTTACGAATTACTTTGATGGCGCCTTCTTCCCAAGCTTTATCCACTACCAATTGCCCATCTTTATAAGTAGAAACTTCTCCAGCTGGAAACATTCCTAGCGGTTTTCCATCGCTCAAATGACGTAATGTTTCCTTAATGCCGATAACGCTAGATTTAGAATCTTTATGATTTTCAAAAGGATTAACAGGCATGATGTATTTTTTCATCGGCTCGATGCGATGCAACAAAAAGTTTGCAATAATTTTGAAATTAGGTTCTTTTTCGAGCATTAACTTCAATAACAAAATTCCATCTATTCCACCCAAAGGATGATTTGAAATAGTAATATAAGCACCGTCTTTTGGCAGACGTTTAAAATCCTCTTCTGGTATTTCAAACTTGATTTGAAACTCATCTAAAATGGCATTCAGGAATTCTATTTCACTTAAATGCTTGTTTCGGTCGTAAATTTTGTTTAAGGTTGAAATTTTTAAAGCCTTCATTAGTAACCAGCCACAAAAAGTTCCGAAAACCCCATATTTATCAGCGTTAATCGCTTTGGCAACTTCTTTAGCAGTAACTAAACCCATTTATATTTTGTTTTTTGAGCAAGTAACAAAGATAACAATTCTACTGAATTGAAGATTGCAGATTAACGATTTTTGATTGCAGAAGTTTATTCCCATTCTTAAACAAAAATCGTTACTTATAAATCATAAATTTATACTTGTTTTTATTTACTTTTGGACTCGAGGCCATTTGGCCGAACAGAACGAAGTTAAAAACTCTTAAGAGCACTCATGAGAATTATTTCTTATAACGTTAATGGTATTCGAGCAGCCATAACCAAAGGATTTTTAGATTGGATTCAACAAGCCAACCCTGATGTTATTTGTCTTCAGGAAATAAAAGCCACCGAAGATCAAATTCCAATTGAACAAATCAAAGCGGCAGGCTATCCGTATCAGTATTATTTTTCGGCCCAAAAAAAAGGGTATAGTGGCGTGGCTATTTTATCCAAAATCAAACCAAATAATGTAGTTTTTGGAACTGAAGTAACTCATATGGATTTTGAAGGAAGAAACCTCAGAGCCGATTTTGATGACCTTTCAGTAATGAGTTTGTATTTGCCATCGGGAACAAATTTAGACCGCTTAGACCACAAGTTTAAGTATATGGACGATTTTTTGGAGTATGTTAATGAGTTAAAGAAATCAATCCCAAATTTGATTATTTGTGGCGATTATAATATTTGTCACGAAGCTATAGACATTCATGACCCAATTCGAAATCAAACAGTATCTGGGTTTTTGCCCGAAGAACGTGCTTGGCTGAATAAATTCATGAAAAGTGGTTTTATTGATAGTTTCCGTCATTTTAATAAAGAACCGCATAATTATAGTTGGTGGAGCTATCGTGCTGGCGCAAGAGGGAATAATAAAGGGTGGCGTATCGACTATAATTTAGTGAGCGAAAACCTTAAAGATCGAATGAGTAGAGCTGTGATTTTACCAGAAGCTAAACATTCGGATCACTGCCCGATTTTAGTAGAAATAGACTAAGAGAAGAAAGAAGCATGAAGAAAGAGAAAAGAATATAGAACATAGAAAATAGATGATAATGATAAAAAGAATAGTTTTTTGCCTAGCCGTATTCAGTTTGATGACCTCGTGTGTGTCTAAAAAAATCTATAATGATTTGGAAAATAAATACACCGATTTAAAAAAGGAAAACCGATTTTTATCCGACGAAAATGACGAATTGCACAAGGCTAACGCTGAATTTGATTCGGTTAACAAATCACTAATTGCGGAACTAAAATCGCTAAAAGCAGATAAAGCAAAACTTCAGGCCGACTGTACGGCAACTGGTAATAATTTGAAAGCATTACAGGATTCCTATGCAGCGCTCGAGAAAAACAGTAATGATGCCTTAGCAACCAACATGGCTAAAAACCGAGAATTGTTGGCACAATTAGATACTAAAGAAAAAGCATTGGCTGCTGAGCAAGACCGTTTAAACAAGCTGAATAATGAATTGGCCGCAAATACCAAACGATTGAATGAGTTAGAAAGCATGATTGCTGCCAAAGATGCTGCCATGAAAAAACTAAAAGACACTTTGTCAAAAGCGTTGAATGCCTTTGAAGGAAAAGGGTTGACCGTTTATCAAAAAAATGGGAAAGTGTATGTCTCCATGGAAAATAAGTTATTATTCCAAACTGGGAGTTGGGCCGTTGGTTCAGAAGGTCGACGCGCAGTGGTTGAGGTCGGGAAAGTATTGGCTCAAAATCCCGATATAACAGTGTTGATTGAAGGGCATACCGACAATGATAAAATTCTTGGAAATATTGGTGGCGGCATCCAAAGCAACTGGGATTTATCGACCAAAAGAGCCACGGCCATCGTGAATATTTTGGCTGAAAATGGCGGTATCAGAAAACAAAATTTAACGGCTGCTGGCCGCGGTGAATTCGCTCCAATTATGAGTAATGATACTAATGAAGGCAAAGCAAAAAACCGTAGAATCGAAATAATTCTAACGCCAAAACTAGATGAGATTTCAAAAATGTTGAATGAGTTTTAAGCGATTCGATAGTCAAATCACTAAACCCGTAAAAGTTATTTTACGGATTTTTTATTTATTAACAATTCCCAAAATTAACTTTTATAGATGTCAAAAGTACACTTGTTTTTGTAATTTTATTCCATGTATGCTTCAGTCGATTGTAATAATTTTTACGCTTCCTGCTAACATGTTTTTCAGCCGATTAAAATCACCGACGATAATGAGTGTACTATTTGGGGCATTGTGAAGTTTGTGACTAAAAGTAATTGAAGTTAAAAATCAGTTTCTTTCGCTTCGGTTGCAATAGTTTATGTTGCTTAATTAATCAGATTTTCCAAAACCCATCAAAAAAAAAGTATATTTGAAATAAAATACCTTATGAAAAATATCTTTTCCTTACTCGTACTGGCCTCTTTGTTTTTGGTTTCGTGTAAAAATACCGAGACTACCGATGATGTTGTGGTCGATGCCGAACCTCAAACAACCAACGATTCGGTAGTAATGCCAACGCAAACGGCACCTGCTGCAACAACGCCCAATTCGGTAATGTATAACGCTACCAATACTTCGACGGCAACGAATACGCCTGCAGCACCAGCTGCTGTAGCTACGGCACCCGGAATGAATCCGCCGCACGGTCAACCCGGTCATATTTGCGGAATTGCGGTTGGCGCACCTTTAAATTCAGCTTCTAAACCAGCTGCCGCTCCGCAACAAAGCAAACCCGCAACGATTACATCGGCTAGTACTACTCCCGGAACGGTAACGAATAACGGCACCACAGTCACCACGGTTAATAACAATGCGACAACTACTCCGGTTGTAACGGCACCCGGAATGAATCCGCCACACGGAGCAGAAGGACATGTATGTTCTGTTGCGGTTGGGGCGCCATTACCGAAATAGGTTTTTTAGAAATTAATTAAACTAGGAAAGCCCGATACTTTCGTATCTGTTGCTTGTGACAAAAAAATCGCAACGAGAAATTTTGCCACAGAAAAAGATTTGATATTACATTGTAAAATTAAAAACCCAGTTGAGAGACTGGGTTTTTGTTTTTTTATCATAGAATGCGCTATCTGGTCAACCTTCTTTTGGATATTAATTAACTCAGTTTTTCTGCAATAACATAAGCAGTTGAGAAATTTGCAGAATGACTAATGCTGACATGCCAAGAATTTATACCTATACTATCAGATAATTTTTTTACTTCTCCAAATAATTCAATTCTTGGCTTACCATTTTCTAATTGCAAAGTTTCAATATCTTTTAAAGAAATTCCATCTTCCATGCCGATTCCCAAACATTTTAACACGGCTTCTTTTACTGCAAATCTACCAGAAATAAAATTTGATTGTTTATGGGAAATATATAAGTCTATTTCTTTTTGAGAAAAGCATCTTTTCTGTTTTTCTAAATCAGAATTCCATTTCAGTTTTTTTATTAAAGAATGGTCAACAATATCACAGCCAATACTAATTATCATAAGTCCCAAATATATTTTTTATAGTTTAATTTTCGTAAACTGCTGTTCTTTCTATCATATTGAAATGTATTCTTCCACCATTGTTATTTACTAGCTCATTAAATAAACTATAGCCTTTTAAAATTGCATATTTCCATTCTTTCTTGGAACGTTCAGAAACTTCGAAAGAAGATGTTAGACACTTAATTTGATTTAGCAAGGATATACTAACCTTAGTTTGATTTTTAAAAAAATCTTTCTGTTTTGCGTTATTGAATATCATTAGAGAAATAGCTTCTTCCGTAATTGTAGCCCTAGCACCATCTTCTATTTCATCAATCTCCGGTAGACTTTTTCTTTTACGCTTCATCATTGCTCTTGTACATGGTGACCAACAAAGCATAGTTGCAAATGTGTAATGAAACACATCATGAAATCTATATGAATCTATTTCTTTCGAATTATCATCAATAATGTCGCCAACTTGAATTCCATCAATAGAAACCTTTGTTTTAAATTTAGAATCAACTTTTAATGATTCGAAATTCACTATAAAATTTCTTGGAAGTTGTTCCAATTCGTTAAAATCTGAATCAAAAAAATATTTAGTTTTCATTTTTTTTAGTTTTTAATTGTTCTAGTTCGGATTTGTGTTTTTCCAAACTATCAATTTCAAGTATTAATTTTTTCTTTTCAATTAATCTTGAATTAATTATTGAATCAGTAGTTGTTTGCTTTTTTTTCAATTCTAATCCTTGTTCAAATCCATTATTGTATGAAATCCAATCCAATACGAATTTAAACAAGATAATTATACCTAACCCAACGGCTGTTTTTATCAAATAGTCTTTAGCGGTTTGCTCTTTCTCAAGTAATCCAATTTTTGTAATTAAAGAGCTTTGTGTCTCATCAATTTTTGTGTTTAATTCGTTCTGATTGTCATCAATACGTTTGCTTAACACATTTGGTGAAGCTAATTCTCCTTGACTTAATGCTTCAACAGGTTTATTTGGTATATTTTGTTGCTTGTCATGGTCGCCACGATAATCATCAGTTTCAGTAATTTCAGCAAACCAAATGGGAAAACATTTTTCGCCTCGGTTCAATACAATTGTTGAAGGACCGGCATTGTAAACAGAGAATAATAATTTACCCTCAAATCCTGGATCAACATGAAATCCTGAAACATTTACTAAACCTTTGAATTTAATCCCTGCTTTTATTGAAATAAAAGCAATCTTATCTTGCGGTATTTTTACCTTTTCTTCAGTAAGAAGTAAGGCAAATTGCCCGGGTTCAATATATATTTTTTCTGCAGGATTAAGCTTTTTTATTGATCTTGGCTTTGTGTCAGTCTGAAATGCTTCATCTCCTAATGACAACTCATAAGCTCCGTTTTTTATATGCTCCTTTTCGAATGGTTTAATGACGTCAGTTCCTTCGAGAATTTCTTTTAATTTTTTGTTACCAATAAATGCCATATTCGTATTAGATTTTAAACAAAGTTACGATACTTATTCATTTTCTTTAGTTGTAAGTCAGATAATTACAACCAACCTTTTCAACAATAATATTTTAAAAAGCTATATATTTTTATTTATATTCCATTTAGGTGGAAACCAAAAATTGATAGGCTTCTTATTAATTTTGAATGTTTGTTTTATTCTTAATCTATCACTGTTTCCCATTATATCAGGGTGCTTTACTCTAGCATATTTGTCCACCTCACAAAAAATATTTTGACAGTCGATAAGTTGCAATCTTCGACCCCACAATGTTTTAAATGACAGTTCTAACCTTTCAAACTCCTTTTCTTGTCTATCAGTCATAAATTTTATGATTTCAACATTACTTAAACCTCCTGTATCATTAAAGCATTTACTTATTCCTCCCTTTGCTCCAGGTCCTGCAACTACAAATTCGGACTCTGAAAAGTTTAATATTTGTGAGTAATTAATATCTATTACAAGCTGATAAGCTAAAAAATCGCCCAATCCAGGAAAGCTTTTTAATAATTCAAAACATTCTTGCATTGTTTTGAAAGACATTAAAAACTCATGTGTGTTTTTATTTATTATAAGCTCAATTAGTTTAAGATGATTACTATGCTTTCTTAAATGTCCAAAATATGATTTGCACGATGGCATAATGTAAGCGGCTGAGTAAATCGTATTTTTTGAAATTGCATTTGATAAAACTCTGTCATATGCTTGAAAATCATAGTCTTCCCATGTTAAATTAAAATTTTCTGAAAGCAATTCCCATGTTTCAATTTTGTTAAATAATTTAAACAACAATATTCTAAATAAAATTTCTTTTGGAGAATTTGGTAAATTCTCATTATAAATTACATTTTTTATCAAAAATTGACTGACTCTATCACTTGCTCGATATACATTAGTAAACTTGTATTTATTGATTATTGGGTCGGATGTTAAAGGGAATTCTATCCCTTCAATTCTGTTAAAAAATACCTCTTGCCTCAAAGATGCAAATTTCCAATAGGAATCAAATACTTCAGTTGGTTTTGCAGGTGCTAATGGCACATGGATAATAATTTCACTCTTTTTTGTATCCAAAACTAAATTTTCTTTCAAATGCTCCATTTCGCAAAAATAGAAGTTAATTAATCATAGCCTACATTTTCTTTGAGATTTTGCAATAATTTTCGAGCATCTGTTTTTCCCAAATAATCTAGCTGCTCGACGCCAACAAAACAATTAAACTTTTCAAACCGCAAATTCATTTCTTTTGCCATAAATTGACCTAAATATGTCAAACCTAACCAATTCCCATATCCTCTTTCATAAAGGTATTGTATGGCATAAAAACTATTCAATATCAATCCTCCATTTTTGTTTACATAAAACGTTACATGTTGAAGACATGGAAATCCTTGATATGGGGAATCTGTATGATCATATCTAGGGTCAAATATAGATGCTTGTAGCTTAGACCTTCGAACACCTTTGTCTTTTAAATATGAAGAAATTATTATTTCAAGTTGATTTTCATGACCATCAAACGAAATTAATCTCTCAAAATAAGTTCCATTTCTATTTTTTTTGTTGACTTTCTTTATACGTGCTAAATTTATTTTATATCTTTTATATAGCTCAAAACGATCATACTGAAAATACTCATAAAGTGATTGTGGAAATATTGTTTCCGCCACGGTATTTATAGATGCCTTTTTGTTTTCTGAAAGGCTCTTGTCCAATATTTCTCTAAACTTTAAATCTTCTTCGAATCCAGTTAAACTTATCAAAAACGGTGTGAGCTCCTTATTTGTTGAATTTACTGCTAATTCAAGAGTTTTATACCATGCTTTTGATAAGTTGGTTCCTTCTATTTGTTCAATCATTTTTGTTATATTTTAATTCTCTAAGTGACGATATTCAGCTAGTCCAACATATCTTTCATTTTGTATTCTAATAAAACAGGAAATATCATCATCTTGACCCCTTGATATTCCGGCATTTTTTGCTCTAAATACCTTACCCATAGGAATATCTTTAAATTCTTCCAGATGATTACTTTCGATGTTTAAAGTATTTGGTAATACTATGTAATTATTAACTTCTAAATCAATAATTTTTGGAACATATTTTTTGTCAAATATCTTAAAATGGGACGTCTCCATTTCTTCTCCCATAATGTTTTTTAATAATTTTTGAGGCGTAATTTTTAAAAGTTGCTCAGCCTTTGTTCTGCTGATGATTTTGTTGGCTCTAGAGTGGACTATCATAGTTCTATAGCCTGTTCCAAAGAATGATGAAATTGTGAAAAACTCAATTGGACCAACTTCTTCTGGATTCCAGTTTCTTTTGATAAATTCAGCTTTAATGGCAACTACAGGCATTAAAATTGTCCCTGCAAACATATCAACTAGTTTTTCTTCTTCATTGTCTGATGAATAACCATCGCTGTTTACTTCATCTACTTTTGTACCATGGCCAAAAACATGATGCCCAAGCTCATGAGCACATGTATAGACCCTTCTTGGTAAAGGACGAAGACTTGATAGCAATATGGTAGAATATGAGGAGTCATCTTGCTTTACATACATGCCTTCCATATTAACATCTACAAATCTGACATCTAAACCTAATTTTGAACACGAGTCGAAAATATTAATAGGTTCATGCATATTCAAATTAAGAATTTTTCTAACCTCGCCAGCTTTTCTCATTGCCTGCATGTAAAGAAAATCCATAGTTATCTTTTTTTAGGGAGGATTTTTAAAATATCCATTACTTTTTTTAAGTCATCTTCACTTAATTTCTCAAGTTCTCTTGCAGCAAGCTTAAATTGCTCAGTCTCTTCTTCTGAATCTTGTAGTAGTAGCCAATTACTATCTACTTTATATAAATTTGCGAATTGAATTATTTCTTCAGCACTCACTTTTCGATTACCAGCCTCTATTTCAGATATTGCTGGGCGCTGAAGCTCTAGCTGTATGGCTGCTTGAGCTTGCGATAAACCACATGATATTCTAGCCTCTTTAAGTCTTTCCGCGATTTTTTCACGACTTGAAATAGCATTATTATTTTCCATAATCTTTCCCTTCTTTAATCAGCTTTTTAGCTGCATCTATAATTGACAATTGTTTTTTTGTTTTTTTATCATGAAATATATAACAATCATAAGGAATTTCTACCTTCAATTTGCTTGATAATTCAGAGATTACATCGACAAGAATGAGGCTTGATATTCCTGAAATATTTCCAGGGCAACTATTACCGTCAATTTCGCCGTCAATTTTTAAAAGTTTTTTTGTGTCATTTATAACTTTTAAAATTTCTTCTTCTACTATTTTTTGACTAAGCGCTACCATTTGTATGATTTTAATACAAATGTAGTAAGAAAATCTTACCATGCAAATTTTTTTTGATTTTTTTTTGATTTTTTTTGATTTTTATTGTTGATTAACAAAATTATGCATAAATAACAGGGAAATATTTATATAAAAATACTGCAAACACTGCATGTCACAGTATCCGTTTTTATAAAGCAACAAATTAATTAAATTGTCCCGCACGACTCGAGCCTAGCGACTGGCGCAGCAAATCCTTTTGTGTGGCATTCTAAAAGATAAAAAAACAAAAAACCCAATACTTTCATATCAGGCTTTTTAAGCTCCCCCTTTTAGAGAACGTTACAACTTTGATGCGAGGATTACTTATTTGACTCTTAGAAAATTATTTAATAAGCCCACTTTCATCTATTCTAAATAACCACTCTTGGTCATAACAATCATTGGACACATTGAACGTTGCACAAATTTGCTTAGTAGCTTCTATTTGGTATAGATTATCCTCCACTAAAGTAATTCTCAATCCATAATCGTTCAAGAATTCTCCATATGTTTTTTGCCAAAGAATTTCCCCATTTGAACTAACTTTAGCAACTACTACATCATAGTTTCCTTTACCAAAAGAGCTAGTAGAACCCACTACAATATAATTTCCGTCATTTGTTCTAACCACCTGTCCTGCCTTATCATAACTTGTTCCGCCTATAATACGCTTCCATAATACATTGCCCTTGCCGTCTTTTTTAACAAGCTCAATATCACACTCATTTTTAGCACCACAGTTGACGGTTGCAACTGATATGGTTGAATTATCCGTTAGAGTATTAAACATTGATTTCAAATCTTTGAAAGATAGGAATCCGACTGCAACTGTTATAAGCACCAATAGTGTTTTCATATTTCTTTTGATTAAAGTTTTACTATCTACAAAAAGATTGCTAAAGTTGGAAATGACTATTTTGAATTCAAATTTCCCATCATTTCCACCAATTGGAACTTCATTTAATTTTACATCCAATGCTGCTCCGATAGCATTCAGAGAATAAATACTTGGAGTTACTTCACCGTTTTCAATTCTTTGAATGGTTCTAACCGCAATTCCACTCTTTTCAGCTAGTTCGGTTTGAGTAAACCCCTTTGAAATTCTAATTTCTTTTACGTGTTTCCCTATTTTCATTTTACAAATGTATAAAGAATAAACGGGTGCAAAAACGACTTCTAGGTGTCATATAGGCGACAGAATTGCGAAATTAAGTTATATATCTGATTAAAAAGATGCAACAAGGGTAACTAAATCAACAAAACCCGACACTTTCGTATCAGACATTCTTTAAGCTCCCCCTCTTGGAGCAAGTTACAAATTTGATGAGAAGGTCGCTTATTCAATTATCTTGAAATCTAATTGATGTTACGTAAGATAAAATTAATAATTTTTCATATATTGTAAACTTTTTCAATTAATTTGTAATAATAATAGTGATATAAGTTTTAAAGTATGAAAATTTTAATTGTTGAAGATAATAAAATAGCTCTGATGGGGATTAAGAAAATATTATCTGAATATCCAAATATGGAAATATGTACAGCTGAAAACGGATTGATAGCTTTAAACTTGCTCAATGAATCCGAATCTGAATTACCGCATTTCACCTTACTAGATTTGAATATGCCTATAATGAATGGATTCGAATTTCTTAAAGAAATAAAGAAGAAAGATAATTTAAGAACCATGCCTGTAATTATTCATACTACATCTTTTAACACTTTAGATGTTCAAAAGTGTGAAGAATTAGGAATTTGCGGCTATTTTGTAAAAGAATTAGATATGGTTAAATACAAATCTAATATCAAACTCATAGCAAATTATTGGAGAGAAGCTAAAAAGTAATAAAAACGCAAGTAATTCAAAAAAACTACATGAAAGGATTTATTTTTACCAATTTTATAGATTTTATTGAATTGAACCACGGATTAGAAATGGTTGATGAAATGATAACCAATTGTAATTTACCGTCGAAAGGTATTTATAGTTCATTTAGTAGCTATGAATTTGATGAATTGGTTAGTCTTTTAACTTATGTGTCTAAAAAGACGGATGTCAACCCAGAAATTCTTTTAGAAAAATTTGGGATTTTTGTTTTTCCATATCTTATTGGTAAACATTCGTATATTATTGATCAATATGATAATCCATTAGATTTGATAGGAGGTATTGAAAATCATATTCATATTGAAGTAAAAAAACTTTATAACGATGTAGATCTTCCAACTTTTAGACTTGTTGAAAAAAACGAAAAAAAATTATCCATAATTTACAGTTCCTCAAAAGGATTATCATACTTTGCTATTGGCTTAATAAAAGAGACTTTAAATCATTTTAATGTTAAAGGAACCGTTACTATTGACAAGTCTTTGGATGTTGAAAAAAGTGTTAAATTTAATATTGAACTAAATTAGACAGACTTAGTTTAACGCTTTATTCATTAATACATTTCTTTATTATTATTGACTAAAAAACTTCTTTATTTTGCTTACAAATGATATAGAAATATTAAAAAAAGCCCTTGAAAGAGAGCGTAAATCTAGAGAACTAGCTGAAAGTTTTGTAGAGAAACGCCTAAGGGAGCTTTATGTTAGTAATATACAACTTTCAAATAGAGTATTGACACAAGAAGAATTCCAGAACGATCTTTTAGATAATTTGGTGGATGCATTATTTGTAATAGATTTTAAAGGTGAAATATTAAAAATTAATAAAGAAGCAACAAAACTTCTTGGCCTTGTTAACGATTTAAAAATTAATAATATATCACAGTTTTCTAATAGAAACAAAAAGGGAATCAAAAAACTATTAAGTAAAGATAATCTTGAAAATGAGAATGAAGTTTTTTTTTATGAATTTATAAATGAAAAAAATCAAAAAAAATACGTTAATATTAAATCAAAAATTTTAGTTGATTCTGAAAAAAATCCCTACGCTTATCAAGCAATTGTAAGAGATGTAACCGATAAATATTTACTTGAATTAAAAATACAAAAGCAACAGCAATTTGAAAAATTTGAATCACAAATTTTAAAAGATTTATTAAAGAGTAATGATATTTTTACCAATGCCTTTGACTTGGTTAATCATATTGCTCAATTTTTGAATTCGGATGATTGTGTTATTTATGGTTTTATTAATAGAAAGTTAGTTCAATTAGCAACCACAACTACTAAATTAGATGCTAATCATATAATAAAAAATAAATTATCAAGAAGCATAGATAAAGGTGTTGTTGGAAGAGTAGTAAGATCTAAAAAAGGTGAAATAATTAATGATACATCTAAAGATAAAGATTATATTATTGACGATAGATATGGGCTTTCTGAAATTACAATCCCTGTTTTATTTGATGGAGATATAGTTGGTATTATTGATTCTAAACATGCTGAAAAAAATCATTATGCTAAAGATAAATTAGCTACTTTATCGAAAATTTCAATTTTAATTTCTCTTTACTTAAAAAATTCAGCATCAGAATTAGAAAAAAAATTAAAGGAAAAAGAACTAGAAGCCACAAGAAACAGATTAGGAATTATTTTTGAAAGTTATTCGGATGCTAAAATTATAGAATCTAAAGACAGATATATAGAATTTGTTAGTAATGCTTTTTTAAGTCTTTTTAATATTCCTCTAGAGGAACATAATCAATTAATAGGATTATCTTGTAAAATTGTATGGGATAATTCTAAAGTTTTTTTTCTTTATGAAAATGAATTTGTTAGTAGAATTGAAGAAATAGTTAAAAATCAAGAGGCGGTAAATGATGAATTACTTGAATTAAAGGACGGAAGATTTTTTTCCAGAAGCTATAATCCAATATTTCTCAATGGCAAATTAGATGGTCATGTATGGACATACAGAGATGTTACACTTCAAATTAATTATGATAAAAGTTTAGAATTTCAAAATACAAAATACAAAAATATTATTGAGAATATTAATCTAGGATTAATGGAAGTTGATAATAAAGATGTTGTTTTATCTGTAAATAAAGCCTTTTGCAATATGAGCGGTTATGATTCTAATGAACTTATTGGAAAGAAGGCAAAAGATGTTTTATTAAAAAAAGAAGGTATAGAAATCATGAATGCGAAAAACACAATTCGTAAAAATGGAATTGATGATGTCTATGAAATTGAACTTTTCACTAAAAATCGCGAGACGAAATATTGGCTTATTAGCGGTGCCCCTAACTACAATATTAATGGTGAAGTAATTGGCTCGTTAGGGATTCATTTGGATATTACAGAAATAAAAACATTAATTATTAAAAACGAAAATTTAATTTCAGATTTAACAGAGAGTAATATCGAACTTTCTAATTACGCCCACATAGTATCACACGATCTTAAAACACCTTTACATAGTATTGCATCATGTGTGGGTTGGCTTAAGGAAGAGAATGAAGATAAATTAAGTAAAGATAGCTTAGAATATATTTCTATCATTAATGAATCTATAATTGATATGGATAATTTAATTTCTAGCTCTTTACAATTTTCTGAACTTAGATCCTCTAAAAAAGAAAACAATAAATCTGAAACACAATTAATTGTTGAGAGTGTTATAATGAATATTGATATCAACAAAATTAAAACACTTAGTATAAATATACTAAAGCCATTACCAGTTATTAAATTAAATAACACGAAAACCAAACAGGTCTTTCAAAATTTAATTGAAAACGCCTACAAATATAGAGATGCTAACAAAAAGAGCTTTGTTAATATTAATTGGGAAGATAAAAATGAACATATAATGTTTTCAATTGAAGACAACGGAATTGGTATAGCCGAAGAACATTTTAATTTTATTTTTGAAGCCTTTAAAAAACTAAATAACAGAACAGATTCTAGTGGTATTGGATTATCAATCGTTAAAAAAATAATAGAAACTGCTGGCGGCAAAATTTGGGTTGACTCAAAATTAAATGTAGGAACTACATTTTATTTCACTATACCTAGATAACATCTTCAAAATAATTAAACAGACATACTACCTTGCTCCCCCTAAAAGATACAAATTAAAAAACCCGATAGCGCGGATTTGCAATCCGTGCCCTCAAACAATTTCAAAACAAACATAGCAAAGTAACAACGATGGTAGATTCATTGAGCTATTGCACGGATTGCAAATCCGCGCTATCTGATGTTGTTGGGTTAAAACAAAAAAGCCCGATACTTTCGTATCAGGCTTCTTTAAGCTCCCCCTATTGGAGAAAGTTACAATTTTAATGCGATGATTGACTATGTAACTATCAGAAAATTAAAGGGTTGAACTTCGTGTAAAATTGCAGGAAGTTATATTTACTTTTTCTTAAAGCTTTGTAACTTCCTGATGTACTTTTTTTAGTTTTTCATAAAAATAATCCAATCCCATTCTGCTGGATTTCCAATTCCAACACTTGGAGTGTATAAAAATAGTTTAACACTAGCGTTCGGATTTGAATATAAATATTGTCTAACTTTTACCAAACTTTGCACTGAAGTCCACACTTCATTATAACTGTATGTTGTATTATCTGGATTAAATATATTTACAAATCCTGCACTTGGTGCAACATAATCTGTTGTCATAACTGTATCAAATTGATTTGCATTTAATAAATTTTGAGGATAATTCATTCGTCCAAGACCACTCCAAACAATTGTCCCATCAAATAATGTTTCTTTTAATTCTTGATAAATAATTTTAACACTTCCAAAATCACGAGGAGCAACATATTGATTAGTTAAGGTCATATTTGAGGTAGTATTAGGAAAAGATAATTCCTTTCCTCCTTCAAACTGATTTGTATTATAGTCAACTTTCAAAACCAAAACCTTGTTTGGATTTGTTGTTGGTGTATTGGCTTCCTCGTTGTCATTTGAACAAGAGATTAATGTCAAAATAATAGCTGTAAATGATAAAATTTTAGTTTTCATATTTTTAGTTTTCATATAAAAGTGTTAAATAGATGCTTTTTTCTTACAGAGTGTTGGCTAGTATTATTATAGAAAAATAAGGACAAAAAAATAAAATTATTTTGCAAAAACAAAAAAAATTGAAAAAAGTTAGAGAATTACATATAAAAACAAAAAATCCAACCTAAATAAATAGATTGGATTTCTCAATTTGCTCCCCCTCTTGGGCTCGAACCAAGGACCCTCTGATTAACAGTCAGATGCTCTAACCAACTGAGCTAAGGAGGAAACTGTATGTTTTCAGTAACTACTTTTATTTTCTTTTCACGAACCAATCCCGATAGCTATCGGGACTCTGATTAACAGTCAGAGGCTCTTTTTATTAACTATAGAGGATTGTAATATCCTTTTAAGCGGTTGCAAATATAGAACGAATTTTATTTTTTACAAATAAAAAATAAAGAAAAATGTAAAAAATGTTATTTGTTAAAAATTGCCTTGTATATATCATTTCCATTAGCAAATAGCAATAACGAAATAAGTAATACAATACCAACCATTTGGGCTCTTTCTAAGAACTTATCACTAGGTTTTCTGCCACTAATCATTTCGTATAATAAGAACATTACATGACCGCCATCTAAAGCAGGTATTGGTAATAAATTCATCACTCCAAGCATGATAGACAATAAAGCGGTGATGCCCCAAAAGGCTTCCCAACTCCAAGTGTTCGGGAAAATATTAAAGATTGCTGCAAAGCCTCCAACCCCTTTATAAGCTCCAGTACTTGGTGAAAAAATCGCTTTTAATTGTTTGCCATAACTGCTTAATTGTTGAAATCCTTTGTTAATTCCAACCGGAATCGATTCGAAGAACCCAAATTTTTCCTCACTCACTTTATACAAACCTAATTTGGAAAGATCTTCATAAGGCATGATTCTATTGGCATAATAAGCCCCAATTTTGGCACTATCATTAACTTTTAACGTAGTGGCAATTTCTTTGTTGTCTCTTTTTATAATTACGGGAATTGTTTGCCCTTTTAAGCTGTCAACAGCTTTGATAATTTCATCAGCATATTTTACGGGCTTACCGTTAAAACTAGTGACCATATCTTTGGGCTTTAATACCGCTTTGTTTGGAGAATTTTCAGCGACACCCGATACTACAAACGGGATACGCAATTCAACCAAAGAAGCTCTTTTTCCTTGCATCAATTGGTCGATAAAGTTCACGGGGAAATGTACTTTTTCCTCTTTGCCATCACGTAATACGATAATCTCCTTAGACAAAAATAATTTCTCATTAGACTCGTAAAAGCGTTCTACTTTTTCGCCATCAATAGAAATTAATTTATCTCCTGTTTTAAGTCCGGCTTTTTCTACTACTGGATTAGTAATCCAGATTCCGTCTTTTACCTCACTATTGGCAATATATTGTTCACCATAAAAGAAAGTCATTCCAATGTAGATAATGAATGCTAAAATAAAATTCACCGTAACACCACCCAACATGATAATTAAACGTTGCCAAGCTGGTTTAGAACGAAACTCCCATGGTTGCGGTTCTTGAGCCAATTGTTCCGTATCCATACTTTCGTCAATCATTCCTGATATTTTTACGTAACCGCCAAGAGGCAACCAACCGATACCATATTCGGTTTCGCCGATTTTCTTTTTTAGTAACGAATATTTAATGTCAAAAAACAGATAAAATTTTTCTACTCGTGTTTTAAATAATTTGGCCGGAATAAAATGGCCCAGTTCGTGAAGTATAATAAGTATTGATAAACTCAGTAAAAACTGAGATAATTTGATTGCAATTTCCATTTTTGTAATGTATCGATTTATTTTAAACGGACAAAAGTAAGGTTTCCGCCTTACTCTTTCACACTTTTTTTGTTAAAAAGGCCTGCCTGCCGTCTGGCAGGCTATTTTTTTATGAATTTTTTATGAAATACCCCATCAGAAGTTTGAAGGTCTATATAATGAATGCCAGAGGATAAAGAGGTCACAGAAAAATTTAAAGTGGTATTTTCCATGATTTTTTGCCCTAGGTTGTTGTATATAGTTACGTTTTCTAGGATGGTTGATGTTGGCATTTGAATATGTAATATATCCGAACTTGGATTAGGGTAAATGGTTATAGCATTTTCTAAATCAAAAATTTGATTTCCCAAAGTAATCGATGAATTAGCAGAAATTAAATGTCTGTCTGGGTCGAATTCAACATTGGTAATTGGGAAAGGAACACTCATAATTAGTTCCTCTCCGTTAAATGTATTATCCAATACCAAATCAGCTTGTTGCCCACTTGCGCCAAAAACTCTAACAGGAACAGGCATTTCAAAATAAGAAACAGAAGCATTCGATTGTGTTTGATTGATAGTGAATTTTGCTTGACCAGCACCCCAATTTTGAGCTGTAATGGTATAGGTTGGATACCCTTGATTGTAAATCCAGTCATTAAAAAACTCTGTTAAAGGTTGTCCGTAAACGGCTTCTAAATGAGATTTTAAATTGGTAGTTACTGCATATTTGTATGCCAAATCACTATCAGCTAAATAGTTCCTAAGCGCTAGGAAGAAAGCAGTGTCTCCCATTTTGAAACGCAACATTTCTAAAACCATTGCCCCTTTGTTATAACTCAATCGACTACTAAAAATTCTATTGACATCAGTTGCTTGTGCATCGGTTAAATATACATTTCCTGTTGGACTCGATGTAATGTAATTAATCATAGCGTCTTTTTCATCAACAAATGCAGCGTCACCATCAAAGCTTTCAATCACTAAAGCAGCTAAATACGTCGCAAACCCTTCGTTTAGCCAAATGTCTTTCCATGTACCGCAAGTTACTTTATTGCCAAACCATTGGTGTGCTAATTCGTGAGCGATTAATTCTCTGCTAAAATTTTGCATAAACGATACCGTAGTGTGCTCCATTCCGCCACCCCAGCTAAATTGGGCATGTCCGTATTTTTCATTTTTAAACGGATACGGTTCAAAAAGTGTTTCAAATAAATTCATTATGGCTGGAGTCTGAGACAAATCAGCAACAGCAGTAGCGTAATTTTCAGGATAGATATAATTTACAATTGGAAAAACAGTGGTAAGTCCGGCTGTCTGATTGTACACTTGATAATTGGTTACGGCAATAGCAATCAAATAGGCTGGAATTGGATAATTGTGGCTGAAACGGGTCGTTTTATTTGCACCAGAAACCACTGGTGCGCCTATTTGAACGCCATTAGAAACAGCGGTATATTGAGATGGATTGGTAATATACACATCGATAGTATTGATTTTATCATTCAAATCTTGTTTACAAGGCCACCAATCTCTCGCGCCAAAAGGTTCAGAAAGCGTCCATATTATTGGAGAACCATTATGTGTTGATTGTACAAAAGAATCAAATCCATTGGCTGGTGGAACACCAGAATAACTAATTTCAATAGTAGCGGAAGTTCCGGTTGTTTGCGTAGACGGCAATGTAATGATCAGTTGATTATTGGTGTCTTCAACAAATGTCAAGTTGGTGACACCTTTTTTTACCGAACTTACCGTTAACTGGTTGGCAAAATCAAAGGTAATAGTATTCATATTGGCCAAAGCAGTGTAGGTAGTTGTGATTTTCCCGGTAACAAATTTTACACTTGGATTAATTGTAAATTCTAATTTATGATAGGTTATATCATAATTTGCTGTATTTGGATTTACTTGAACACTCATAAGTTGCGATGCCGATTTCATTTCAGCTTCAGCAATCGAGTTTATAGAACTTTTTCTTTTTTGTGCAAAAACAAAAAATATTGAGAAACAAAGTAAAAATAAGTAGGTTTTTTTCATAGCAATGATAAAATTTTTGCGAATATAATAATTTTTGAAGGAAACTATTGCCAAAATAATATTAATTTACATGGGTATCAACTTGATTTTTATTCGGTTAGAAGCGTGTAAGTTTTTAAGTATCACAAAGGTTTTATAAAACATTTCATTAAATTTGCGTCCTTATAAAGTATAGACATGTTACAGATAAGTTATATCAGAGAAAACAAAGAAAAAGTGATTACGGCTTTAGCCAAAAGAAATATGGATGTGAAAACACTCGTAGAAGATGTAATCCAGTTAGATGAAACTAGAAGAAGCACTCAAGTAGCACTAGATAACGCTCTAGGCGAATCGAACAAACTATCTAAAGACATTGGTGAATTGATGAAAAATGGCGAAAAAGCCAAAGCTGAAATATTGAAACTAAAAACAGTTCAGTTAAAAGAAATAAGCAAAGAACTTTCTGAAAAATCAGAAGCGATAGCAAATGAACTTTTGCAAAAAATGTATTCACTACCAAATCTTCCTGCGGATATCGTTCCGGTTGGAAAAACCCCAGAAGAAAATCTAAACGTTTTTGAAGAAGGTGACATTCCAGTTTTACACGAAGGAGCTCAACCGCATTGGGAATTAGTAAAGAAATACGACATTATTGATTTTGAATTAGGTGTAAAAATTACTGGCGCTGGATTTCCGGTCTATAAAGGAAAAGGAGCCAAATTACAACGGGCTTTAATATCCTATTTCTTAGATAAAAACACAGAAGCAGGATACCAAGAGTTTCAAGTGCCTCATTTGGTAAACGAAGCATCGGCATACGGAACGGGACAATTACCTGATAAAGAGGGTCAAATGTATCATGACGCAACTGATGATTTGTATTTGATTCCAACTGCTGAAGTTCCGGTAACCAATATTTTCCGAGATGTGATTTTGCAGGAAAGTGAATTGCCCATTTTGTGTACTGGTTACACACCCTGTTTCAGAAGAGAAGCAGGTTCCTATGGCGCACATGTTCGGGGTTTAAACCGTTTACACCAATTTGACAAAGTAGAAATCGTTCGAATAGAACATCCTGATAAATCGTACGAAGCTTTAGACGGCATGGTAGAACATGTGAAAAAATTGTTGCAGGAATTAAAATTACCTTACCGAATTCTGCGTCTTTGTGGGGGCGACATGGGTTTTGCTTCCGCTTTAACATATGATTTTGAAGTGTTTTCTACAGCGCAAGATAAATGGTTAGAAATCTCTTCGGTTTCCAATTTCGAAACGTTCCAAGCGAACCGTTTGAAATTGCGTTTTAAGGGAAAAGAAGGGAAAACACAATTAGCGCATACTTTGAACGGAAGTTCCTTAGCATTGCCAAGGGTTTTGGCCGGAATCTTAGAAAATTATCAGACTCCAGATGGGATTGTAATCCCAGAAGTATTGCGCAAGTATACTGGGTTTGATATCATCAACTAAAAAAGTTAAGCTGTCTTAAAATGGGCAGCTCTTTTTAACATTTAATTGCACTAATCGGACACAAAAAGTGGTACTTTAGTGCATTATTTTTAAAATCCTATGAAAAAAACGCTCTCATTTCTTTTGCTTTTTATTTCTTTTTGGGTTCAAGGCCAAAACGAGCAATTAGCAAATAACTATTTCGACCGCGGAGAGTTTGAAAAAGCTTTAGTAAGTTATGAAGACCTGCTTAAATCTCAGGAAGGAAATTACAATTACTTTCAAAGAGTAATTGAATGTTACCAGCAATTGCTTCAGTTTGACAAAGCACAAAGTGCACTCGAGAATCGATTAAACAAATACAGACAAGCCAATCTTTTAGTTGAGTTAGGGTATAATTATCAATTGCAAAAAAATCAGGAAAAGGCCAATAAATATTACAACCAAGCCATTGATAAAATCAAAAAAAATGCCACCGAAGTCTATGGCATTGCTTATGTTTTTGAGCGAAAAGCGTTGGTAGATTATGCACTTTTGGCGTATAAAACTGCCCTTGAAAAAGAACCCAAAATGAGTTTTAATTTTCAGATGGCAGTGCTTTACGGTCAGCAAGGCAATACTAGTTTGATGATAGACACTTTTTTAGATGAAGCTTATAGTAATCAACAAAATCTGCCCTTAATTCAAAATCAATTGTCCCGATTTATGACGGAACAAGAAGATGTTGTTTTTAATGATATCTTAAAAAAAGCATTACTAATAAGAGCTCAGAAAACACAAGATATTTTTTGGAATGATTTTTTGAGTTGGCTATTTATACAACAAAAAGAATACGGAAAAGCGTTTATTCAACAAAAAGCCATCTACAAAAGAAATCCAGATTCCTTTTCTAATATTGTTAGTTTGGGTCAAATGGCTATCGAAGATAATGACCAAGATTCGGCTCAAGAAATTCTGACTTTTGTATTGGATAACACCAAAGATTTAGATTTATTGATTCAGGCACATTACTATTTATTAGAAATGAAAATTGACCATGCTGCTGAGAAAGATTATCCAGCGATTACAAATGAAATTGATGTTTTGATAAAAGAGTATGGAGTAAGTCCGTATACACTTTCATTATTAAAATTACAAGCAGATTTCAACGCATTTCATTTGAACAATCCTGAAAAAGCCAAAGCCATTTTAAAAAGCGCTATGGAAATGCCTATCAATCGATATCAACTGGCAGAAACCAAAATGGAATTGGCTGACATTCTTTTATTTGAAGAAAAATTCAATCAAGCTTTACTATATTACTCACAGATCGATGAAGATATGGGAGGCGATGTTATCGGACAAGAAGCCGGTTTGAAAACAGCTAAAACGAGTTATTTTAAAACGGATTTTGAATGGGCTTCCCATCAGTTGAAAGTATTAAAATCAGCTTCATCCCAATTGATTGCCAATGATTCTTTAGAGTTGTTTTTATTAATAAGTGATAATACCGTTGAGGATTCGTTGCAAGTAGCTTTGAAGAAATTTGCCCGTGCTGATTTTCTGTTGTATCAAAATAAAAAGAAGGAATCACTAGAACAATTTCAGCTACTATTAAAAGAGCATAAAGGCGAAGATATAGAAGCGGTAACCTTATTGCGTATCGGAAAAATTTATGAAAAACAAGGCGATTTTATCAAAGCAATAGAAAATTATAATACCATAATTACCAATCATAAAGAAAGTATATACATTGATGAAGCACTTTATTATTCCGCTGAAATTTACAACAATCAGTTAAAAGATCCCGAAAAAGCCAAACCACTTTATGAAGAAATGATATTTAAACATGAAGATAGCATTTACTATGTTGACTCGAGGAACAAGTACAGGAAACTTCGAGGCGATACTAATCTTTAGTGTTCAGTCCCGATAGCTATCGGGAGTTTTTAGTGCTCAGCAAAATCAAAAATCGTTAATCACAAATCAATAATCGAAAATCTTATGATTTTATACAACGTCACTATAAACATCCACGAAAGTGTTCACGACCAATGGATGATTTGGATGCAACACAAACACATTCATGATGTACTTGCCACAGGAAAATTTTCTTCGGCACGCATGGTAAAAGTATTAGTAGAAGAAGAAATGGGCGGAACAACCTATTCCATTCAATACACCACTGACAGTAAAGAAACGTTGCAAAAATATTACGATGAAGATGCACCACGGCTTCGCGAAGAAGGATTGCAATTATTTGGCGATAAAATGTTGGCTTTTAGAACAGAATTGGAGTTGATTTCGGAATTTTTTCAGACCAATTAGAACTTAAAGACATGGATAAAAAGCCAATTAAAGATTTTGATGTTCTTTTAAAAGGACAATTAACTGTTAATTTACCAATTACAATAACAATGGTTGTTGTCTTTTTTGGACTTGCAGAATTTACTGATTTTTCTTTTTTCCGAAATGTATCAATTTCATTTATTCTTGGATGGATTTCTTGGGGGTTTTTAGTAAGAAATTGGATTCTTTGGGCAAAGAAAAATGATGTTTCCGATGAAAGATTATTAAAAATAGGAAAACCAGGATTAGTAGTTTGGAGTATTCATACAATTGAAACCGTTACTAAGAAGAATAAATATCCTTGGATATAAGTTAAAAACAATTTGCTTTGTGCCTTTGCGCCTTTGCGAGAAAAAAACCTTAGCGACTTAGTGTCTTCGCGGCAAAAAAACAAATTAGATACTGAAATAAATTCAGCATAAATGGAAAAAGTAAAAGCCAAAAAACACCTCGGACAACATTTTTTAACTGACGAAAGTATCGCATCAGCCATTGCCGATACCTTAGCGTTTGATGGCTATGACAACATTTTGGAAATTGGTCCCGGCATGGGCGTTTTAACCAAATACCTTCTGGAAAAACCAACGACAACGTATGTTATCGAAATCGACACTGAATCTGTTGACTATTTGAACACTCATTATCCAAAACTCCATGGAAAAATAATTTCCAAAGATTTTTTGAAATACAACATCAACGAAGTTTTTGAAGGAAAACCTTTTGCCATCATAGGAAATTTTCCTTATAATATTTCTACTCAAATTGTGTTTAAATGTTTGGAATTAAGGCATCAAGTTCCTGAGTTTTCGGGAATGTTTCAAAAAGAAGTAGCGGAACGAATCTGTGAAAAAAAAGGAACCAAAGCGTACGGAATTTTATCGGTATTAGTGCAAGCTTTTTATGAAGCCGAATATTTATTTACAGTTCCACCCAATGTTTTTAATCCGCCACCCAAAGTAAATTCGGGGGTTTTGCGCTTACGCAGAAAAGAGAATTTTACGCTGCCTTGTAATGAAAAATTATTCTTCTCCGTAGTAAAAATAGGTTTTCAACAACGACGCAAGACCTTAAGAAATAGTTTAAAATCATTCGCTTTATCTGATAATTTAAAAGAAGATACTATCTTTGACCTGCGCCCAGAGCAATTAACCGTTGAACAATTCATCGAACTCACTCAAAAAATAGAAGCCAATGCAGTTTAAAATCAGCAAAAAACTCTTAGAGCAAATCGAGCAACTCATTCAAGACAAAAACGACCAAGAATTGGAGGTTTTGTTGAATGATATGCACCATGCCGATATTGCGGAGATTTTTGATGAATTAGACATTGAAGAAGCGATTTATATTTTCAGAATTCTAGACGTTGAAATCACATCTGAAATTCTTACTGAATTGGAGGAAGATGTTCGTGAAAAAATTCTAAATGGCCTTTCCGCTAAAGAAATTGCCGAAGAGTTAGATGAATTAGATACGGATGATGCCGCCGACATTATTGCCGAGCTTTCACAAAGCAAAAAAGAAGAAGTAATCTCCGAACTTGAAGACGTTGAGCATGCCAAAGACATAGTTGATTTATTGCGCTACGACGATGATACTGCTGGAGGACTAATGGGAAAAGAGTTGGTGAAAGTCAATGAAAATTGGAATGTACTTACCTGTGTGAAAGAAATGCGAATTCAAGCAGAACATGTCACTCGTGTACATTCTATTTATGTGGTTGATGATGAAAATAGATTGAAAGGAAGATTATCCCTAAAAGATTTATTAACTACTTCTACCAAAACACCCATCAGTGAAGTCTATATTAAAAAAGTTGACTACGTAAGAGTAGATACCGAAAACACAGAAGTTGCTCGAATCATGCAAAAATATGACTTAGAAGCCATCCCCGTTGTAGATGAAATGGGAAGATTGGTCGGTCGTGTAACTATCGATGATATTGTTGACGTAATCAAAGATGAAGCAGATAAGGATTACCAATTGGCAGCCGGTATCTCGCAAGATGTTGAAGCAGACGATAGCATCTTGGAACTGACAAAAGCCCGTTTGCCTTGGTTGGTTTTAGCACTTTTAGGAGGTTTTATTAGCGTGAAAATGTTAGGCCTTTTCGAACCAGCAATGAAAGAACATGGCGAACTGTTTTTCTTTACGCCGTTAATTGCCGCTATGGCGGGTAATGTAGGTGTTCAGTCTTCTGCAATAATCGTCCAAGGTTTGGCCAATCACTCTATCAGCGGTTCTATTTTTAAGCGATTATTAAAAGAAATTTCATTGAGTCTTTTAAACGGAATTATTTTAGCGTCAATTCTATTATTAGGAAGTCATTTTCTTTTAGGGGTTGAACCTAAAATAGGGATGATTGTAACTATTGCGCTAGTTTCTGTAATTATTATTGCCTCACTTATAGGCACTTTTATTCCTTTGTTATTAGATAAATTGGGGATTGACCCAGCTTTGGCTACAGGGCCATTTATTACGACTAGTAATGATATTTGCGGAATTTTAATTTACTTTTCGATTGCAAAAATGATCCTTGGATTTTAGTTTAGGAGCAGCACATTTTCTATCTTCTGGCGTATGCTCCCGCTGTCCATTATATCTTTTTCTTTTCAAAGAAAAAGGATGCCATTCCCATCGGGGCTAGTAAGGACGTTTTTTTTTACTCCGCAAAAGCAGCCATAGCGGGTAGTGCTCTATTGTTAAAATCCCATAACGATTGGTTTTCCCAAGGCGAACCATTGGTCGATTGATTGCCTCTAAAAGCGACCCATTCGGTTCCCCAATAACAAAACCCAAATCCTTGTTGCGTTTCTTTTATCTTTTCTTTTAAGGCAAGTAAATAGGCTTTTTGCCCTAAAGGCGTTGCGCTAAATAAAGGAATAATTTGATCGGTTGTTCCCAAAATATTATTGGTCCAGTCATTAAAACCTAATGTAAAAGGATACGAAGTTTCGGCAATAATCACTTTTTTATTATGCGTTTGACCTAAAGTAATGATGGTAGATTTTACTTCTTCAAGATTCTTTCCGTGCCAAATAGGGTAATACGACAATCCAATATAATCATAATTTATAATAGTCATTTTATTGTAAAACCAACTCGCATCAGCACCAATACCTGCATAGTGCAGCATGATTTTTGTTTTTGGCGCTTGGGTTCGAATGGTGTTACTTGCAATTGATAATAATTCTAAAAATTCACTTTCATGGGTTGCCAAATCTGCTTTAGGCCACATAAACCCATTGTTTATTTCATTGCCAATTTGAATAATATCAGGTTTTATTTCAGCCACTACAGTTGACGTATAATTTGCAAAAGCAACTTTTAAATCGCTAAACGATAAATTAGCCCATGCTGCTGGTATCGTTTGCGCTCCTGGATCGGCCCAAGTGTCAGAATAGTGAACGCAAAGCCATACTTTCATGCCAGCATTTTTTACTCGTTGTGCTAATGCTTTGACTTCAGTAAAAGAAGAAAGATTTTCGGGAGAGTTATTCCAAATGCGAATACGAATGGTGTTACATCCCGCTTTTTTTAATGTAATTAATGCATCTTCCGATTGATTAGTAGCATTGAAGTATTGCGTTCCTTCACCTTCAATTAGAGGTAAAAATGACATGTCAGCTCCTTTGATAAACACTTCTTGTGAACTATCATTCGATGAAGTGTCCTCTGAACATGAAAAAGAAAACAATAAAAGGGTACAATAAAAAACGGCTCTTATTTTCATATTTCAAAGTTACTCAAAATTATGGAAGAGATTAAAATTAAAAATCCTCTGAGGATTTTTAATAACATTCATTTTAGAACTTAATCTGGTTTAGATGTAGCTTCTAATTTTTCGAGGCGTTCCAAAATAGCTCTTTGCTGTTGCTCCAATTGTTGTTTTAAGGTCTTTATTTCATTTTTTTGATTTTCAATAACTTCTTGCTGTTCCTGAACGGCTTTTACTAAAACCGGAATAATTTCTGCGTATTTCATCCCTAATCGTTCCGATTTTTGCCAAACTCGTCCCTGTCCTTCGGGAAGTTCAAACCAATCAGAATCTACAATAACTTGGGGCAAAACCTGTTTTACTTCTTGTGCTACAAAGCCTAAATGCGTAGCTGAGTTATCAATTGCGTTGTCTTTCCATTGAAAAGAAATCGGACGCAACTGTTTGATTTTATCTAACCCAAAAGTTATGGGTTTCATTTCTTTTTTATCATTAGCATCACTCGTCTGAATCGTTCCGTTTACAGCAAACACATTGGTCCAGCGCAGCCCTAATTGTCCTAAGGTAATACCATTATCAATAGCAGGTGTTACAGAACTGCCTCCTAATCTTAAAACATCATTGACTGTGACTAAATCATCACTACTTTGCCCGAAAAACAGCAATCCAGCTTCATTTCTCATTTGCCAATCTGAGCCCGAACGCTTTAGTTCAAAACCTACCTCGGTTGATGCCGTATTGGTAATCCTTCCATAAACAATTCCTGCATTTGATACTTCTAATTTTCTAGCAGGAGTAGCCCCAATTCCAACATTTCCGGCAGAAGTTATTCTAACTAGACCAGTCGGCACATTAAAATCTACACCACCAGCATTGCCTCCGGTTGCGTTTGTAGTGCCAAAAAGTGCCATTGCTGCTCCATTCGCACTGCTTCCTGATTGTGGGCCAAGAAACATATAATCGGTATTATTTCGGTATACCAAGGCAGCATTATCAGCAGAAAAGCCATTCGTTAAAAAGGTTCTTCCTGCTACATGCAATCGTTCTAAAGGTGCCGTAGTGCCTATACCTACATTAACAGTGCTAGTGGCAGAATTTACGCCATTTACACTTCCTAAAACCAAACTGTTACTAGCGCTAACTAATGCATTGGTGCCAATAGCTGCGGCGTTTGTTAAATTATTGGTGGACAAATTTGCATTACATCCAATTATCGTGTTTAGTGTCCCATCTGTATTAACGTTTCCGGCAAATGCTCCCACAAAAGTATTTTGATTACCGATACCATTACTAGCACCTGAAGAAAATCCGAAAAATGAATTATTTGCTCCCGTTGAGTTTCCATTTCCAGAAAAAGAGCCCACAAAGGAGTTTTGATTTGCTTGGTTTACTATTCCTGCTCCATTTCCAATTAAAATATTGTTCGATCCTGTTGCCCCGTTTCCTCCAGCCAGCCTGCCAAGATACACGTTTTGACTTCCCGTGGTATTGGACTGTCCTGCACCAGCTCCAACATAGGTGTTACTTGATGTAGTGGTATTAGAAGCTCCTGCGCCTTGACCAACAAAGGTGTTACTATCACCTGTTGTGTTTAGTAGCCCAGCAGTACCGCCAAAAAAGGTATTGGAAACCCCTGTATTAACAGGCCCAGCGTTCAAACCTAAACTCACTAAACCAGTCGCAGTATTTGAAATATTTCCTGCAAAAGTATTTCCTGTTCGAAAACGGAGCGGTTGACTATCAGCTGTACCTAGAAAATTTGTTAAAGCACTTGTACCCGTGTTACCATTCAGCGCCCATAAATTTGTAGTTACTGGAGGTGTACCAACAATCCCACCGCCTCCGTTTGGGTCTATAACGGTTAATGTTCTATAAGACCTAAAAATAGAACCAAATGCTGATAATGGGGTTGCAGGACTATTTATCATCTGGCAATCGGGAGCAGACCATTGTATTTGAATTGTTTGAGGAATTCCTATAGGTACAGATACTGGATATGAAATGTTAGTGTCCCATGTAGTAATATCATCATCAAATAAAGAAGAATTTACAATAGATTGTTTGGAAGCAGTTTGCCAACTTGTAACTGGAATTCCATTTAAAACTATTCGGAAAAAAATAGCGGTATTAGCACAAGCATCATCAAAGCGATTGCCAGCAGCAGAAAAATTTACAAGAACAACATCGTCCTTAGGTGTAAATGTGACACTCATCTGTGGAAGCGAGAAAAAAGTACTCGACGAAAAAGTATCAAGAGTTCCAACGGCGGTATAGTATGTTGGGTTATTCTCTCCATTAGCATCAAAACGAACCCAATTTGTTGTATTCCAATAATAAAACCCGGGATACACATTATTCGGATTAACGCCTGCTGTTGCTGTGTTGTAAATCATAGTGCTTACGGGTAAAATACCTCCCAGAGGGTTAACAACTGGTGCTTGAACTATTTTACTAGTTAAAGCCACTCTAGGAATCAAAATTCCGTGATCATTAGCATTAATATCAAGAACAGCATTTGGCAACGAGGTACCAATTCCAGTTGCTCCATTTTTCAAAACCACCATCGCATCGCTTCTTTCCGCTACATCAACTGTATTATTATTATTTGCATCAATGGCGTTTCCAACTACAAATAATCTATCAGTTGAATTGGCTGTTCTAAATTGAGTGGCTCCGTTTGTAGACGGTGTGTAAGTGGTTGCGCCAATTCCGACAACAACTTCTCCAAAACTATTAGCAAAATTATTTAGGCCTGCAACGAAAGTGTTGTCTCCCAAGCTATTTGAAAATCTTCCAAAACCTGTTGAAAAACTTCCCGAGGCAATAGTATTATTGCCAAAAGCAAAAGAAGTATTACCTGAAGCAGTTGAGCCATTTCCAAATGCAAATGATGTAGAACCTGAAGCGGTATTTGATAGGCCAAAAGATGTTGAAAGATTTCCTGATGAAGTAGAATTATTGCCAAATGCAAATGAAAGACTTCCAGAGGCAGTAGTGTTTAAACCAAATGCAACTGATGTTGATCCAATATTCGTATCATCCCATTGTGTTCCTGTTACAATTCCCGCTCTAAATGCTGTCTTTCTCGGATTCCAAACCATTCTAGTACCAGCACCTGAAGGCGCTACAACTCCAGTTCCAGAAGTTCCGGTGGAAACCAAACCATCTGTTCCATTAATTAAAACCGCTCCGGTATCGGCTGTTATCGTTCCTCCATTTCCTGGTCCACCAAAATCGTAGGCTTGGTCAAGTGTTCCTCCGTCGGCTCCTTGTATAGCAATCCAATCCGATGAGGTATTATTCCAATAATAAAAACCTATTGGTTTAGGATTTCCCGAAAATGTAGTCGAAGTCGTTAAATACACCAACATTCCTTGTTGTGCAAGGGTGGGATTGGTAGCAGGGAAAACATCAACTTTTGGAATTAAAATCCCGTCTGTATTGCTCGGTGTTGCCTGATTGCTCGATTGCACATCGAGTTGGGCATTCGGAGTAGTGGTATTAATTCCAACTTGAGCCTTACTTTCGATTCCAATAACAAGTAGTGAAAAGAGTAGTATTTTTTTTATCATGATGCTGAATTTTTAGTCGATTACTTTACAAAAAGTTATGATCTAACTCTCTGAAAATGATGGATAAAATTCCGCCTTTAGTTCAAAACACGCAATACGATATTAGTCATAGTATAATAAGATGAAAAATGCTTTAACTCTTTAAAAATGGCTATTGCTTTACTAGATTAAAATAAAAAAATACGCTAAAAGGCGTATTCAGGAAAACTGCAAATGGCTTGGAGACCGATTTATTTCAGAGGAATAGTCAAAGTAATTTGTAAACCATCATTTTGAGCAAAATTGACTTTTCCTCCTAATAATTCAATTCTTCTTTTAATATTGGTAATTCCATTCCCAAACTGATTTTCCTTATTCATTCCAGAACCGTTATCAGCAACAATAATCTCTAAAATATTTTTGTCATTAACTTTAATGCTAATCTCTATTTTTTGAGCTTTAGCATGTTTAACAGCGTTGTTTAACAGCTCTTTGACACATAAAAACAAATGTTTTCTTTGCGCTCCGTTTATAATTAAGGCTTCTTTAGAAGCTATGTTGGTTGTGAATTCAAATTCAATATTTGTGCTTTCGAGTAAAGTAACGCCATATTGTTTGACATACTCTGTAAAACTTTGTAAACCGTTATTATCGGTACTTAACGACCATATAAAAGTGTTAAGTTGCTGTGAGATTTCTTTACCAGTTTGAACAATTTTGGTAGCCAACACTTTTTGTTTCTCTCCGGCATTTTTGTCTTTAAGTAACAAATCGGCATGAATTAAAATACTACTTAACCCACTTCCAATATCATCATGTAAATCTTTACTGATGTCATTTTTTTGATTTAATAGTGTTTGCTGAACTTTGTTTTTTCTTCTAATAATAATTATAAATAAAACGGATAGTAAAATCCCCAATAGCGCTGCTATCAATTGTAAAAAAGTATACTTTCGTTTTTTGATTAGCTCTTCTATTTGAAAGTTAAGTAGTTTATTTTCGTTTTTGGCGTATTGTTCTGTAATGTTTTGAATCTTTAAGTTTCCCTTTAAACGGATTTCTTCATTGTTGTTGATTAATTTTTCTTGAACAATGGAAAGCTTTTCTATTTGATTGGTTTTTTTGAAAACATTCAAAGCAATTTTAAAAAAATAATGCTGAAAAGTAGCGTTAACATTCTTTTTATGAATCAATTCAAGCCCTTTTTCAAACCATTGATTATTTTTTATTTTATTGTTTTCAAAACATTGTATCAAAAAACCATAATTGAGTAGAACAATATCAAAATAGTGACTTTTTTGAGCTGAAAGAATACTCTTTTGAAAATAGAAAACAGCGCTATCCATTTTCTTTTCTTCAAGATAAATTTGCCCAAAAGTTTGTTCTATATTGGGAATTCCTCGTTTACTATTTGTTTTTTTTGCAAATAAATACGCTTTCGTGTTATACCATACAGCAGAATCTGTTTGCTGAATTATCAGCTTTAATTGTGCAATATTGTTGAAAATATGTTCGTTTTGAATCGAACTACGGATAGAAGATTTAGTATTTTTCTCAGGTTGATACGCTTTAGCTTTCCAGAACGACTTTTCGGCTTCTTTCAACTCATTCATTTCAACTTGATTAATTCCCTTAAAAAAATAGGCATTAGCAATCAGCGAATTATCTTGAAGTTGTTTTGCCTTCTGAATTGCTTTTTCAGCTTCATTAGTGCCAAATTGAAATAAACCGTCGTAATAAAAAAGTTCCGATTGTAAGCTGTGAATAAAAACTGTGGTTGTATCGTTTTGTTTTGGTGAAACTAAATCCTTTGTTTTGGCTAACCACTTTTGTGATGATTGAATATCATCGACTTCCAAATAATACTCTGCTAAAAGAAATGATCGGGTAATTTTACACTTTTGAGTCTTACAGTTATTAAATTCTTGTAATTTACTTTTATCAGCAAACTTCTGTGCGTTTACAGCAACAAAAATAAACAGCAAATATAAGTTTAAATAAAATTTCATGGCTCTAAAATTAGCGTTTTAAATACAAATTTACGGCTTCAACTCTTGTATTGACATGTAGCTTCTCATAAATGTTCTGGATGTGTTTTCGAACGGTTCCAACGCTTATTTCTAAATGATGCGCTACTTCCTTATTCATTTGACCTTTGGCTAACAAATTTAGAATCTCGTTCTCTCTTGTTGTGAGGGTTTCGGTTAACTTATTTTGCAATTCCATTTTAGAAAAACTGGCTACCACTTTTCGGGCGATACTACTGCTCATTGGGCTTCCGCCTTCAAACAACTCATCTAAAGCACTGATGATTTTAGCAGGACCTTCGGTTTTTAGAATATAACCACTGGCACCTACTTCTAAACTTTTGAAAATTTTATCATCGTCTTCATAAGAAGTACACATTAAAACCAAATAATCGGGATTGATATTTTTGAGTTTATTCACGCAATGTATTCCATCTTCTCCAGGTAAATTGATGTCCATTAATATTGCGTCTGGGTTGGTTTCGGGCAAATATTGAAGTGCTTTTTCGGCATTTTCAAAACTCCCAGCAAGTTCATAATTCTCTGTAAATTGTATCATCATACAGAGTGCTTCTCTCAAATCTCTGTCGTCTTCAACTATACCAATACGTTTTTTCATAATCGCTCAAATTTACCTTAGCAATATAAAAATAGTAATTATATGCTGAAATACGTAAATAGGCGTAGAAAAGAAAAGCTTTCGTACCTGCCTGCCTGCCGGTAGGCAGGCCTGCCTGCCGGTAGGCAGGTTCCGCCTTATAGATTTTCTCTGATGATTCTTAATTTTTCCTTCCCAATTCCGCTTTTAAAATATTTCTCTCTATTTCTAGCCTCGCTTCTGCTGCTGTAATTTTCAAAATAAATTACAACGAAAGGAGAATAAGCCTTTGTCGTTTTATTTTTCCCTGTATTATGTTCAGATAATCGCCTTTCGAGATTGTCTGTCAAACCTACATAAATATAGTTTCTTTCTACACTGGAAATTGCATAAACATAATACATAAAAACATTTTAAAATTAAAAAGCTCCTCTTTGCAGAGAAGCTTTTCGTACCTGCCTGCCGGCAGGCAGGCCCGGAGCCGGAGTCGAACCTGCCTGTCGGCAGACAGGCCGGCACGGTTTCCCACAGGTGTTTGAGACCAGCGCGTCTACCAACCTGCCTGCCGGCAGGCAGGCCTGCCTGCCGATAGGCAGGCCTGCCTGCCGATAGGCAGGTTCCGCCTATTGTCCTTGATTTTCTCTGATGATTCTTAATTTTTCCTTTCCACTTCCGCTTTTAAAGTATTTTTCTTTAATTCTAGCTTCAATTCTGTTGCCACATTTTTCAAAATATATAAGCACGAAAGGAGAATAAGCCTTTGTCGTTTTATTTTTCCCTGTATTATGTTCAGATAATCGCCTTTCGAGATTGTCTGTCAAACCTACATAAATATAGTTTCTTTCTACACTGGAAATTGCATAAACATAATACATAAAAACATTTTAAAATTAAAAAGCTCCTCTTTGCAGAGAAGCTTTTCGTACCCGGAGCCGGAGTCGAACCGGCACGGTTTCCCACAGGTGTTTGAGACCAGCGCGTCTACCAATTCCGCCATCCGGGCTTGACAGACAAAACCAACAACAGTTGGCTTATCGCGTAAAAAAACATCAAAAAAAGGATGCTTATTTTATAACACGATGCAAATGTAAATATTTTTTGTACAATGATTCAAAAAAATAGTTAAAAATATCCTTTCAGAGTTGGATTAAATTTCTAAATTTGCACCTCGGTAAAACGAACAACAACTAACTAACTACATTCGAGACACTTCCAACATTAGTGTAACGGATAAAAACAACAAATTACAATGTCGCATTTAGAACCAGAAGCAAAGATATTTGCGTGTTCGCAAAGCGTCTATCTTGCTGAACAAATAGCCGAAAACTATGGTGTTCCGCTTGGTAAAGTTACGTTCTCAAAATTTAGTGATGGTGAATTTCAACCTTCTTTTGAAGAATCAATAAGAGGATTGCGCGTTTTTATTGTTTGCTCTACATTTCCGAGTGCCGACAATTTAATGGAACTTTTGTTAATGATAGATGCTGCAAAAAGAGCATCAGCGCGACACATTACTGCCGTAATTCCGTATTTTGGTTATGCAAGACAAGACAGAAAAGACAAACCAAGGGTTCCGATTGGAGCAAAACTAATAGCAAAACTATTAGAAACTGCCGGAGCTACTCGAATCATGACAATGGATTTACACGCCGATCAGATTCAAGGGTTTTTTGAAAAGCCAGTGGATCATTTGTTTGCATCGACTATCTTTTTACCTTATGTGAAGAGTTTGCAATTAGACAATTTAACAATTGCTTCTCCTGATATGGGAGGTTCAAAAAGAGCCT
This sequence comes from Flavobacterium sp., assembly GCF_044369455.1. GTDB lineage: Bacteria > Bacteroidota > Bacteroidia > Flavobacteriales > Flavobacteriaceae > Flavobacterium. The sequence goes on from NZ_JBIPLW010000007.1 coordinate 59,950, forward strand.
ATGCCTATTCTAAATTTTTAGAATCGGATGTGGTAATTTGTTACAAACAAAGAAAAGCAGCCAACGTGATTGACACAATGGAGCTGATTGGTGAAGTGAAAGGGCGACATGTAATTCTGGTTGACGATATGATTGACACCGGAGGAACATTGGCCAAAGCAGCTGATTTAATGATGGAAAAAGGAGCTTTAAGTGTGAGAGCCATTTGTACTCATGCTATCCTCTCGGGAGAAGCTTATGAAAAAATAGAGAATTCTAAATTATTGGAGTTAATTGTAACCGATTCAATTCCGTTAAAGAAGGAATCGAATAAAATAAAAGTGGTGAGTTGTGCACCTCTTTTTGCAGAAGTAATGCACATGGTGCAACACAACAATTCCATCAGTGGTAAATTTCTGATGTGACCGAGTGTTAAGAAGCGAGGCAAAGCCGAACTGAACGAAGTTAAAAAGTCCTATGGACTGTTTTAGTGAAGGGGCAAGGTGATGCGTTGGCCTATGCAAGAATCAAGACTTCAATGAAAATTTAAATTTGAAGTATAGCAGAAGACAGCGTTAGGGATAGAGGCAAGCACCATGTGCAGCCGAAAGCCCGGCCGAAGGCAACGCCCGAAAAGAATTTTTATTATTAATTATATATTTTTTACAATGAAATCGATTACGATTAAAGGATCACAAAGAGAAAGCGTGGGCAAGGTAGCAACCAAAGCGGTACGTAATGCTGGAATGGTTCCTTGCGTTATTTACGGAGGAAGTCAACCAATTCATTTTGCAGCAGAAGAGAAAGCATTCAAAAGCTTGGTTTACACTCCAAACGCACACACAGTTGTGATAGATTTGGATGGAAAAACTACCAATGCCGTTTTGCAAGACATTCAGTTTCACCCAGTTTCAGACAGAATCAATCACATTGACTTCTTTCAATTGGATGAAAACAAAGAAATCATTATGGAAGTACCTGTAAAAGTAACTGGAACTTCTCCAGGGGTACTTTTAGGAGGTGTTTTAAACTTGAATCAACGTAGGTTAAAAGTGAAAGCATTACCTAAAAATCTACCTGATTTTGTAGAAGCTAACATTTCGGAGTTACAAATGGGGAATAAATTGTATGTTACAAAATTAGAAGTGAAAAACTTCAAATTAATGCACCCAGACAATACTGTTGTAGCGCAAGTTAAGATTTCACGTGCTGCTATGAAAGCGGCTCAAGAAGCTGCAAAAGCAGAAAAAGGTGGAGCAAAAAAGAAAAAATAAGTAATTTATTTTTCCGATATAGAAAAGCATCAGTTTTACTGGTGCTTTTTTTATATTTGAAATTAAAAGGAGCATTGCCAGTGGCAATGAGGTATGCAAACTTTAGCTTACTTTTACAACATGAATTGGATTAAAAATGTATTTAAAAAAAATACAATCTCTGAAAACTCAGATATAATGAAGAAATGTCTTATCGTCGGCCTAGGAAACATTGGGGCCGAATATGTAAATACCCGACACAATATTGGTTTCAAAATAGTAGATTATGTAGCTTCAAAACAAGGAGTCTCTTTTGAAACTGCAAAATTAGGTACTGTTGCTGAATTCACTATAAAAGGAAGAAAGCTTATTCTTTTAAAGCCCAATACGTATATGAATCTAAGTGGTAAAGCAGTTCACTATTGGATGCAAAAAGAAAACATTACGAAAGAAAATGTTTTAGTTATTACCGATGATTTAAATTTGGCTTTCGGAACCATTCGAATTAAAGGGAAAGGAACGGATGGCGGTCATAATGGATTGAAAAACATTCAGCTTATTTTAAATACCTCAGAATATCCGCGATTTCGTTTTGGTATAAGTGATGAATTTAAAAAAGGGCAACAAGTGGATTATGTTCTTGGTGAATGGAATGACGTAGAAAAAGAAAAACTTCAGGAACGATTTGAATTGGCCAATCAAATAGTCGAATCTTATGCCTTGGCCGGATTAAACGAAACGATGAATCGCTTTAATGGGAAATAAAAAACCCTTTCATTTGAAAGGGTTTAACATATTTATATTTAAAAAAAATTACTGAATAATTAGCTTCTTAGTTACGATACCATCGTCACTTTTAATATTCACAAAATATACACCGTTAGTTGGATTGTCTAAATTAATTACTTGAGCTAAATTGGCTGTTTGATCATAGTTATTTTCATAAATGGTTTTACCTGTTACGTCATAAACTTCAACTGAAAAACTATTAGCTAGTTCTTTAAATTCTATGGTAAAACTGCCTTTATTAGGGTTAGGATAGAGCGTAAATTTGTTTTCTAAAAAATCTTGGCTTGATAAAGCTGTTGTAGTTAATTGACCAGAAATAGAATTATACCAACTTTGCATTCGAGCGGCTTGACCAGCAGAAAACATATACATACAAGAATCTTGTACATAATCCATATAATTCATTGTCAACTGAAGAAAACCGCAGCTAGACAATGGTGGGTTACCTCCTCCAGGTGTTGGAGGATTATCAGCAGCATTACAATCATAACGCGGTTGGTCAGTCGGTGGGGTATCACAAACCCTATCGCCCGATGATGCGCAATTTGAACCATCACATGCTTGGAAAGTATGCGCTAAATTAAAAAAGTGACCCAATTCATGAGTTAGTGTTCTCCCTTTATTATAGGGAGCAGCAGGGACAAAACCGGCACAAGATGTTGGGCTTGGGGTCAAAGTTGCTCCAAAAGAATTATTATCGATAACTACAGTTCTACCAAATTGAGGTTGCCCACCAAGAGGAGAAAATCCAAGGATACCTCCTGAAATATTTGTAACTACTATATTTATATAACCAGCCCATGTAATATCTTCATTGCACCCATTGGTACAACTTATAACACCCGAACCAATAAAATCAGTGCCAAAAGTAACCGCTAAATCTCCATTATTTAAACCTGTTCCTGCGGGGTGATTTTGGGTTGCAATTACAAATTGTACATTTAAACTTCCAGTTGAAGTTCCAAAGTAGTTATCACTTACAGATGCCCAATTTGAAATATCAGTATTCGTAGCGTTATAATCGGCATTTAAAATATCAATTTGTTTTTGAGCCAAACGGCGAAGACATGTTTTAATAGCATCTGTAACTGCGCCCGCAGTAGGATAGTGAACAGCTACTGGAATTCTAATTAATTCATTTGTATTTCTCAATGAATTAGATTCTAATTTTTGCATCTCAACTTCAAACTTACTTTGTTGTTCAAGATACGCCGCTCTTTGTGCAGGGTCATTCATTATGGTTTGCATATACTCTTGCGTACCACAGGTTCTTTGTTGAGCAAAAGCTACTTGAAAAACAATTAAGAGGAAAAATAATTTTAATTTCATTAGTAAGGGTTTTAAATTTTAAAGAACTCAAAATTAATCAATTGTTTTAAATGACATAATTTTTAACACAAAAAAAGGGGAGAATCTATTAAAATCCTCCCCTTTTAACTAATTAATTGTCAGATAACTATTCAATAACGATTCGTTTCACTAGTTTTTGGTTACCAGCTGTAACCGAAACCAGGTAAACTCCAGCTTGTGCATTATTCAATTGAATATTTTCGTTGAATGTAACCTGATTTGAATAATTATTTTCAAATATAGTTCTACCTCTCATGTCGTAAACATTTACTTTAATTTCGTTTGAAGTAGTGTTGTCAAATTGAATAGTAAAGTTTCCTTTATTTGGATTTGGATAAATCGCAAAATCAGTAAGTTGATTTTCACTTGTTGTTAGGGCTACTGTTTGGGTACATACTTCAATCCCCCATGAATTTATTGTACCAGTGTCTTGGGCAAAATTATCATAAACTCTGAATGTCCAAGTACCTTGTGAGTTTTGACCGTTAAATGCCGCTAATGATTCTCCTGGAGTTACAGTTTGGAGTGTATTACCACCAGTACAATTAACTGCCGCTGCACCATCACTAAATTTTAAGTTTAAGGTTCCGTTAGTATTACCGCAGCTTCTATTAAATAATTTAACAAAAGTTGTTGGGTTTTGTGGGCTACTGATATCAGTTTGAACATCAGACAAATAACTATGTGTAATATTGTTAAAAATATTGACGTCAGAAATAGTTCCAGAAATAGGAACATTTAAAGTTCTAGTTGTGTAAGAACCTGGCGCTTGATCGACAAATGCATAGGGAGTAGTGAAATTATATGTATTACATTGATTTGTAATCGTATAACCTAATGCTATATTTTTAGAAACTGCATAAAATATATTACCAACAGCTTCGATTAATATTCTACAAGAAGTAGATGGTGTGCTTGGAAGCGTAATGCTTTCTGATCCGTCATTTGCAGTATTAGAAGCTAATACAATAGGAAAAGTAGCACCGCCATCCGTAGAAAATAATATATTTACAGTAGACGTATTAATACCGTTGGCAGTAGTTCCGGCAACATTCCATGTAACGGTTTGTGATGAACCTAAATTCCATGATACATCTTGAGTATTCGGATTCGTGATTGCAAATGCAGCACCAGTATTTACAACCGTTACAGTAGTAGCCAAGCTATTAGTTTGACCGCCACCAAGTACATTATCTCTAACTGTTAAAGCAAAATTTAATGTTCTAGCTACAGAAGAGGTAGTTTCCCATGTTGGCGTTAAGTTACCGTTTAATACATCAGAAAACTGAGGCATAAATCTAACAGGAGATAAACTTGGAACACGAGATCTGAAATTTGGGCCATTAGTTTTAGTTGGTGAAGGAAAAGTAGACGTACCTCCAACTACCGTTGCATCGTCATTTTGTTCCCAGCAATAGGTTAACACTTCTCCTGTAGTTCCTGTTCCAGAGCCTGTTAGTTTAAAAGCAGTACTAATTGGAATACTGAAAGCAGGGCTTAAGACAGTAATGACAGGTTTTGGGTTGGTAACCGCTAAACTGGTACTTATAGGACAAGTCTTTGAGTTCATGTTTGACTGAATTTGAGAAATACTTTTGAAGGTAAAATAATCATCAGAATTAGATTGCATATCGGTACCACCACCACCTATTCCTGCATACGCCATTATCGTTGAACCTGAACCAGGTTCAACATTTACTGAATTGTTTTCAGCAGTATGAGTAAATGTGTGATTGGCTCCCATTTGGTGCCCCATTTCGTGAGCCACAAAATCAATATCAAAAGTGTCCCCCATAGGAATATCATCTAAAGGAGAAGTTATTCCACTTCCTTTGTTTGCATCCACACATACACAACCTATACATCCGGCACTTCCGCCGCCACCTGTAGCTCCAAACAAATGACCAATGTCATAATTTGCTGCTCCAATAACAGTATTTAAAGTACTTTGTAATTGTGAATTCCACGCAGCCGGAGCAGCTCCTCCTGTTACGGTTGAGTAAGGATCTGTGGCTGCATTGGTATAAATTACTAAGTTGTTATTTGCTATTATAAGTAACTTAATAGCCAAGTCTTTTTCAAAAATACCATTACATCTGGTCATGGTAGCATTCATTGCAGCTAAAGCTAATGGCACAGTACCTCCATGATAAGTAGTATATTCTGCCGTACACGACAAAGCCAATCTCATGGTTTTATAGACTTCATTACTAGCTTGTGTTATATTTTCTAAATTTTTAGATAATTTTTCACCTACTGCTAAATCTTCAGTACTACATACAAAAGGCAATTTCCCTTTATATCGTGTTTGTGAATCAAAAACAACATAAACCGAACTGTCTTTGGTATATGGTTCGATAAATTCTGTTCCTTTATCAGCTCTAAAAATCATCGTTTGAATCCCTCTTGGGTCAAAACTAAAGTTTAAAACAGCAGAAGGATCGGTAATTCCTTTTCCTACGAATGATCTAATTTCTGGGAATTGTGCCTGTAACGCAGGTTCAAAGTTTGAAGATTCCCATACTAAGAATTTCTCTAACGCTCCTTTAATGTTTGGTAATTGAATTTCAACACCTGCTTGACCAGATCCTTTTTGAGAAACACCAGCAAGTGATTGTTTGAACTGAATAGCATTAAACTGTACTAATTTTTGATTTTCAGAATAATCGGTTTGTCTTATTTTTTCAGAACTGATAGTTTTATTAGAATCCCAAAGCTTAAATGAGGCATTTTGAGAAAATGATAAACTAACAGATAAAATAAAAACAATTAAAAGTAAATTTTTTTTCATGGTTTTGTTGATTAAATAAAAGTAGGTAAAGATAGTTATGTTTAAATAAACTGCAAATTTATATTCTGAATTATTAAACATTCAGTAATTAATTTAACAAATTCTTATTTTTAACCATTTAAAAGTGAATTATTCTAGTCATTTATTTTAAACAAAAATAAAATGTCAAGGTCTTTTCCTATATTTGTGAAAATCAAAAAAATATAATTAGAGTATACTTTTTTCAGTGAGCGCTGATTTTTATTGTTACTTTTTACTTATCATCTTATCAAAGTTCCAACATAGGCAGTAATGAGAGAGTGCTGTTAAAATCAGATTCGTAACGGGCATCAAAAAAAATGTATTTATTAAAGAGTAAAAAACGTGAAATAGTATCCATTTAAAATGAGTGAGGTGCCATAAGTATAAATGAAATCAGTAATTAAAATCAACAGTTTTTTTATATCTTATTTAAGACACTAAAAATTATTGTTTTTAAATTCTAAAACATATTTTTGCGGCATCATACTTTTTATCCATTTTTCTTGAAAATATTCCATTCCATAAAGTCATTTTCTTCTAATAATCAAACTATTGTTACTATTGGAACCTTTGATGGTGTTCATCTTGGACATCAAAAAATACTAAAACAGATTACAAAAAGCGCTCAGGAATTACATTGTGAGAGTTTAGTACTTACCTTTTTTCCACACCCAAGAATGGTGCTTCAGAAAGACACTGAAATGAAGCAACTCAATTCTATAAATGAGAAATTAGAACTACTAGATAATTTAGGGATTGATAATCTTGTTATTCATCCTTTTGATAAAGAATTTTCAAGGTTAACTGCAGAAGTATTTGTAAAACAGGTTTTAGTAGATGTTTTTCGAGTTAAAAAAATTATAATTGGCTATGATCATCGATTTGGAAGAAATAGAACCGCCACAATTGATGATTTAAACTCTTTTGGAGAAACGTATGGTTTTGAAGTGGAACAAATCTCAGCAGAACAAATCAATGAAGTGTCTATTAGTTCGACTAAAATTAGAAACGCAATCTTAGAAGGGAATGTTGAAATTGCCGCATCTTATTTAGGCTATAACTATCCAATCACTGGAATTGTTTCAAAAGGAAATCAATTAGGACGAACTATAGGATATCCCACTGCAAATATTAAAATAGTAGATGACCATAAATTGATTCCGTTAAACGGCGTTTATGTTGCGAAAAGTGTTATCAATGGAGCGACCTTTTACGGCATGATGAATATTGGCACAAGACCAACAGTTGATGGATCAACTCAAACCATCGAAATTAATTTTTTCGATTTTAATCAAGATTTATACAATCAAAATATAACCGTTTCACTTCTAAAACGTTCGCGTAACGAACAGAAATTTGAATCTTTAGATGCTTTAAAAAATCAATTGGGATTAGATAAAATAGCAGCACAAGATTTTATAAATCAATTTGTCAAAAAGAATTAATTTGTTGTTTTTATTTGGTGGAAAACCTCATGTTGCCGAATATTGTTTTGGTATATTATTCGAAGGTATTGCTTCTGCTGTTATGGTAGTCTTCATAACAATGCTCTTATGGAAAAGCAAAAATCCCGAAAAGGACTAACTTTTCTGTTTTATTTCTATTTTTTTCTTCATAACTATTTGATTACTTTTGATGCAATATAAAAAGGCACTCATGAGCATTACTAAACACAATTGGACCAAAGAAGAAATAATTTCAATTTATAATAAACCCTTAATGGATTTGCTTTATGACGCAGCAACAATTCATAGAGAACAGCACGATCCAAATGTAGTTCAAGTATCCACTTTATTGTCAATTAAAACGGGTGGTTGTCCTGAAGATTGTGGCTATTGTCCTCAAGCCGCTCGTTATCATACCGATATTGAAGGGAATGATTTGATGACTGTTAGCCAAGTAAAAGCGCAGGCACTTAGAGCAAAATCTAACGGTTCCTCCAGAGTTTGTATGGGAGCAGCGTGGCGTAATGTTAGGGACGGCGAAGAATTTGACCAAGTCTTGGAGATGGTAAGAACCATCAATAAACTCGACATGGAAGTGTGTTGTACTTTAGGGATGATAACTGAAAATCAAGCACAGCGTTTAGCCGAAGCAGGTTTGTATGCGTATAATCACAATTTAGATACTTCGGAAGCGTATTATAAAGAAGTAATTTCAACTAGAGGTTTTGAAGACCGTTTGGAAACAATCGAAAATGTTCGTAAAACAAATGTTACCGTTTGTAGTGGCGGAATAATTGGGATGGGAGAAAGTATTGAAGACAGAGCCGGAATGTTAGTGGCGCTTTCAACGTTAAATCCACAACCTGAATCAGTGCCCATTAATGCACTGGTTGCCGTTGAAGGCACTCCGATGGAAAATGAAAAGCCCGTTGAAATTTGGGAAATGATTCGTATGGTGGCTACTACGCGTATTGTAATGCCTGAAACCCAAGTGCGCTTATCGGCAGGAAGGACGGAAATGTCAAGAGAAGGTCAAGCAATGTGTTTCTTTGCAGGTGCGAATTCTATTTTTGCAGGAGATAAATTATTAACCACTCCAAATCCGGATGTAAACGAAGATATGAAAATGTTTGAAACACTGGGATTAGTAGCTCAAAAACCGTTTATAAAAATAATGCAACCTACAACGGTTGAGGCAGCAGATTCAAAATTCCAATCGTTAGGAGAAAAGCCAAAATGGACACGACCAGGACATGTTATTGATAGAAACTTAGAAGCATCAACCAAAGGGAAATAAGTCGTACTTTAAATTTATATAATAAAAAAGAGTCCGAATTCTAAATTAGAATTCGGACTCTTTTTTTAAAAAGGCGGTACTAAAGAACAATTTTTCTAGTTACAATTGTTCCGTTTTCGAGTTTTATTTTTACTATAAGTGCTTGCTGGCTGATTGAAATTTTAGAAGTAGAAAAGTCTTTGTTTCCTATTGCTTTAGCTTCGAATAATTGTCTGCCTAAAATATCATAAACCATAACATCTTGAATCGAGTCGACAAAAGATTTAATAGTCATTAGTCCGTGATTTAAAGTTAGAATAACTTCATTTACACTTCCAAATTCAGGATTACTCAAAGCATTATTATTATATCTTAAAACAAATCGGTCATTAATGATTCCAGCGGTAGCATTAAAACTGTACGGATTTTGTCTTAAATCATGAATAATCGCTAACTGCTTATCTTCTATATAGATATTTTGGGTTGGCTCAGAAAACAAACCATCAACAGCACCAATGGCAATTTTATATGCTCCATCTTGCAGGATACGAACTCCAATTTGTACAGTATCAGTAGTATTAAATGGCAAAGATCTTCCTTGAATTATTTGGGTTTCATTTTCAATAATGGAATAAATATTTCTCTCATTTGCAGTGTTTTTAAAAGCATCATACAATCGATCCAAACCATTACTTGCTTCCGGAACATAGCCAATCACAGTTCTTACAGGTACGTTGTCTGAATCCAATAAGTCCAACCAAATCCTATGCTTATCTTGTTCTTCTAGATTTTGTGAAACTCTATAAAATTGATTATTGGCATACGTTTTATTCCTCATTACATTTCTAAAGTTGATTGTTCCACTTGTGGTGGCTCCGTCATTCATCAACACAAAAAATCCTTGTCCACCTGCTATATTACCATTAAACGTTGGAGGTCCAATAGGTCCACTTGTGGTTGCGGTTCCATTATAGGTTATGTAATCGTTTGTGGTGTAATTATATAAAAACGAACTATAAAATGGATTGGTTGAAGATACAGGTGCTGTATTATGAGTCCATAAGTAGATAAATCCTTGAATATTCGTATTAGCATTCAAAAAGTCTAATGCTCTTATTGCAGACGGATAAGGATTGCCCACTAAATTCCAATTGTCGTCAAAATTAGAAATTGTAACTCCATTTCCAGAACCGACGGTACTTGCAGTTGTATTATTTCCTCTGCTTATTGTTACTGGGATTACACCATTATTAACCCTACCTGTGAATACACCCGGAATGCTTGAAGCAGCCATGCTATAGTTGCTAGAACCTCGAACAATATAACCTGTTCCAACATCCATAGTTCCTGATGTAGATTCCCATCTTCCTGAACTCACAGGGCTATTGATGTTAGATGCCAAAGGATTCCATTTGTATTTGAATCCCGATGTTGGACTAGAATAAATATTATCCACGGATTGACCCGTAACCGGCGAAGACCAATATACATAGTCATAACCTCTTATCCCAGCAGCTGTTCTTTGATAAACGATGCTTCCTGAATTTGTCGCAGCATCATTTATTTGAATTAAACTTGCGTTATTGGCTATGGTTAGAGTTCCAGCATTTACAATGTTGCTCTGAATTTCAAAATAATAATTAGAGTCCACAATTACATTTGCTCCTGATCGTATCTGCAATTCACAGGATTCTACACTGCCATTATCTATAGCTGCAGTAGTAGTATATGTTGTTCCCGTGTCAAAAATAGCTTTAGTAGTCGGAGTTGGAAAACCTGCTGACCATGCTGTACCGTTCCATATGGTTGATTGCGCCGTTTGACCTTCTAATTTAATTTCGTCGATTGCCCATAATTCATCATCTCTATCAATAATAAGAGTAATTCTAATTCGTAAATCTGTTGTTTGCGGTAAGTTTTTAACATTATAGGTAGCATTTCCGTTTGCAAATTCTAGATTTCCGTTACGCGAGTCTAAGGTTACACCCGTATTATTTCCAGTATAATAAGCGTTAAAAATACCCGTAGCCGCTAAATTCCATCTAGAATTGCTATACCCTCTCAAAACCGATTCTACAGACCAGTTAACACCGCCGTCAATGCTGGTTTCAATCTGTATTAAGTCATTAATATCTACACCTTGTGTCGCCCCTGAAACTCTATAGGCTCCAACTTTCATAGAAAGATTAATATTGTTGTATTGGCTTACATCCACAGAATTCATGGTAAGTACAGCACTACGCGTAGTGCCTGTGCCAATGCCTCTAAACTGAAAAGACCTTGCTCCTATGAAGGCAGCAACAGGGACTGAACCATTATTAAAAGGTCCGCCAGTAAAAGTTATGTTTCCATCGGAAGTTGAGGAATAATTCCAAGTTGGTGTTGCTGGAACCGTTTCAAAATCTTGTTGGAGGATAGTTTGAACCGCGTTATTGCTACACGGAATGTAAACGATACCTTCTCCAGAAATTGCAAAAGTGTAAACAGGGTCAAGTGGATCAGGAGTGGTACGTCCGGAATTGGTATAGGCATTAAAGCTAACGGTTGTGGTTTTGACTCCTGCAGAAGTTGGTGTGAAATTTATGGTAAAAGAAGTACTGTTTCCTATACCTACAGCATTAATACTGGGTTGAGATATAACCGTAAACATCGCCGAATCACCACCTGATACAGTTACATTAGAAAAATAACGGGATCCTGTAGATAAATTTGTAATCAGAAAAGTATTTTGTTTTACGCCAGTAGTTATTGGGATTAAACCAAAATTGGTCAAATTTAGGGTTGAAGTGGTTACCGATGCTTTTGGGACATCATATCCATTTCCGAAAGCATAAATATTGTTCGCACCTTGACAGGTACCACTAATGTTAAAATTATAAATGGTTTCATCGGTATCATTGCTGCCAATAGTAACCGTAGCATTTTTTGCACCGCCAGAAGTTGGACTAAAGGTAATAACAAAAGTAGTTGATCCAGCGCCAGCGATTGAGTTGGAGGGAATAACGGTAACCGTAAATAATGAGGCATGCGCACCCGTGATTTGAATGTAAGGAGAAAGACCAGTTAATGAAAGTACCGTTGACCCTAAATTTTCTATCGTAAAGGTTCTAGTTGATGAACCACCTTGAAGTGTTAACGGAAACGCGGTATGGTTTAGTCCTGATGGATAAATACTATTGTCAGGAATACTTTGCCCATTTCCTGTTACATTTATTTCAACAATTGGTGTAGTCGAGCCTGTTCCTTGAATTAAAAAGTCATAGGTGGCTTCATTAGCGTCATTATTTGCAATGGTCAACGTTGTATTTCTTACTCCTGCTGCTGTGGGCGTAAAAGTAACAGTAAAGTCTAAAAATCCCCCGCCTGCAATGGTAGTTGGTAAAGTAATTCCCGAAACTACAAATTCGGTATTATTTCCTCCAACCATGGTAATAGAGGTTACATTTAAAGTTGCATTACCCGTATTTTGTATTCTAAAAACCTTAGACTGATTACTTGCCACCACCACAGTAGCAAAAAGCGTATTGTCCGTTCCTTGTGGCGTAATATCACCATCGGGAATTGTTGGATTGGAACCAATAACGCCTCTTACATTTATTTCGGGAGCGGGAGAAGTACTGCAAGTTAATGATGGAATTGTTGCGACTGTTCTGTAATTTATAGAAGTGGGACCAGCTGCAGCATTATAAGGGATTAAAATAAAATAATAAGTGGAACCTCCATTTAAAAAGTTTACAGTTCTAGAGGTTATTCCTGGAGAAATAATACCAACAAATGTTGTGTCTCCTATAATAGTTCCGCCAGGATAAAGAATACCATCTGTTGGCAATCCAGTTGGAGCTGCACCTTCACGATATAGAAGCGCATAACCATTGGCAGGAATCGTACTTGCGGCTGCAAAGTTTACTATTATTGAAGTTGCGGTTGAAGCACCACAAGTAGTAAAACCAGTACCATAACTTGCAGGTTCTGTTGCTAAAGTCCAAAAATTAAAACTTTCAGGATTAGTGGTATTAAAACACACATTGGTGCCGCTACCATTATAAGCGTATGGAGTGGCAGTGTATTGTGTTCCGGCAGTTAAGCCTGTTATTCCGGTAACAGTACCCGCATTGCTTTTCGCTACTACTACGTTACCAGCCGAAATTAAATTAGCTCCAGCTGCCGTAGAAAAATTAAGAGTTGGTACATAATTGGTGCCAGATGTTGGAGCAGTAGGCGCTCCAGCCAAACGAAGAGAAACTAAAGAGCCTGAAGTAGTAGCGCCATCAGTCCATGATAAATTAGCACTTGTTGTAGTTACATTACTTGAGGATAAAGCAGAAGCTTGTGTAGTTGGTGTCGTACAAGGAACAGATAAAATAACCGTTCCGTTAAAGGTAAAATCGTTAATACTATACGTTGTGGCTGCTGCGGTTAGTCCAAAGGCATAAAACCGAAAAGTAATTGCAGAATTCACATTTTGATAGGCACTAGCGCTTAATGAAATTGTTGTTCCACTGGCACTAGGCGTTCCAATATTCGAAGTATATCCGTCAACGCTAGAACGAAAAGCAAAATTCGGAGTACCTGATGAAACTTGCCCTGTATAAACAAAACTTACAAAATTTATTTCATAACCAGGACTTGGGGTCATCGTAAACTCAAAATAGTCTGTCAAGTCAATTGCACCGGTGCTCCATCCATCAGAATTGTATCTATCGTTGGTATTTGTTCCTAGAATACCTGAGCCTCTTCCAATACCAGAAGCAGTCATGTTGGCTGCTACCGTCTGCCCAATAGTATATGGGTTAGAAGTATTTGGATTAGTTCCTGTTATTGGATTATTAAAAATAGATTGTCCCCAAGAGAAGCTACTAACCAAAAGCGCAATAAAAACTATTCTTAGTTTCATTAAAAATGAATTATATTATTGTATTCGTTTCCAAAGCAATAGGTGCTCATTTTGGGCACAAAAAAAGGGAATACAAATTTGGTAGAATAAGGGGTGACAAAATTAAGTCTAAATTACTAAAATACAAGTGTTTTACTTTAAGAAATCATTATTAAAAGGGACTTTTTTATGAACGCTTTTGGTCTATAAAACGTACATTCATGATTTTAGTTACTTTATAGAATCCGGCAGCAATTTTTAGATTTAATTTTTCATCGGTTTATTCTTAAATAATTAATGGAATACTATAAATGTCTAACTTTGTTTGATTAGAATTACATTACAAAATGAATGACAAGCTCACGGTAAAAGAAGCCCAACTTAAATTAGAATATTACTGTTCGTATCAAGATCGCTGTCATCAGGAAGTGGTACAAAAATGCTACGATTTGGGAATGAATTCTGATGAAGTTGATGCTATAGTTGTACACTTGTTACAAAACAATTTTCTCAATGAAGAGCGTTTTGCCCGAAGTTTTGCTCGTGGAAAACACCGCATAAAATTGTGGGGAAAAATCAGAATTGTTAACGAACTCAAACAACGCCATGTTTCGGCTCCCATTATAAAACTGGCATTAACCGAAATTTCTGAATCAGCATATCATGAAACTTTAGATAAAGTAGCTGAAAAACAATGGGAAAGCATTAGAGAAACTAATGTTCAAAAAAAGAAAAAAAAGTTTTGTGATTTTTTGTTGCGCAAAGGATGGGAAAGTAATTTTGTGTATGAAAAGTTAAAGGAGTTCGAAAGGTCTTCGACAGGCTCAGACTGACATTGTGGTTTTAATTATAATTTTATAAATAGAGGTTGTCACACTGAGCTTGTCGAAGTGCCACAATAAAATTAAATTGTTATGAAGTCTTATTTTGTTTACATTTTAAAATGTAGTGACCAAAGTTATTATACTGGTTTTACCAATAATCTTGAAAGACGTCTTGCAGAGCATCGCTTTGGGAAAAATAAAGAGTGTTATACTTTTGATAAAAATCCTTTAGAATTGGTGTGGTTCGAAACTTTTAATGATGTTTTAGATGCAATCGCAACCGAGAAGAGGATTAAAGGTTGGAGTAAAATAAAAAAAGAAGCTTTAATTAATAATGATTGGGATAAATTAGTTTTGTATTCTAAAAATTACACTGAGTTTGGGAGACCGTCTTCATCAGAATCAGTGGATAAGTCTTCGACAGGCTCAGACTGACATCGCTGTATTGATTATAATTGTATAAAAAAGTTGTCACACTGAGCTACACCAGTACTGAGCTTGTCGAAGTATCGAAGTGCTGTCTTTAGCAAAATAAAATTATGATTTACTCAACAAAACACTTACCGCATTTCCGCCAAATCCAACGGCATTTATCAGTACATTTCGAATCGCCTTTCTAGGATTTTCTTCAGTTACAAAAGGTACTCCAATAAACTGTTGCTGCTGCATCATTAAGATAGCCATTTCAATATTGAGCATTCCCGATGCCCCAAAAGTATGCCCTACTTTCCATTTATTGGTGGTCAGCATTGGCAAATTTTTTCCAAATACTTTTTGTATTGCTTTATATTCTGATTTGTCTCCTTTTATCGTTCCCGGAGCATGCATAACCACTACATCAACTTCTTCTAACGACACATTTTGTAACGCCATTTTCATCGATTTTTGAAAACATTCCGCTTCATCGGTGATGGAAATACTGTGTTTCAAATCGTCGGTGGCATACCCAAATCCGGTTACATACGCCAAGGCATTTTTATGTTTGCCAAGCTCTAAACAGGCCATAGCGGCACCTTCGCCTAACACCATGGAGTTTTTGGTTTTTCCTAGATCTAAAGCCCTACAGGGATAATATAAAAGGTCTTCGACAAGCTCAGACTGACATTGTGGCTCTTGCTTATGTCTTCCTTTAAAATTGTCACACTGAGCTTGATGAAACGCCTCATTAGAAGCATAAATTTTCAAAGCGTGCATTTGCGCAACAGTAAAAGCAGTCAATGGCGCTTCGCTTCCGCCAACAAGAAACTTCTCTGCCATGCCAGCTTGTAACCAAGCAATGCCGTTTAACAAGGCATGAAGCGCTGTTGAACAGGTTATAGAATGGGATAATTCTGGGCCTTTAGATTTTAAATCTTGAGCTACCCAAGTAGAAATATTTCCTAAAGTTGTTGTTGGCGACGTTAATGTCGCCACTTTTCCAGACTCTAAAAACTCTTTGTAATTTTTTTCGAAAAGATGCGTCGCGCCCCGAGAGGAACCAATGTTGATGCCAAATTTTGAATCATTCCAACCCGCATGTTTCAGGGCTTCTCTCGACGCTAAAATAGCATATAAAACGGAATTGTCAAGTGATTTATATTTCGATTCTGAGTTTCGAAGTAGCTGAACTTCGGTAGTTAAGTCATCGGACAGTCGTGCAACAAAATTTAAGTTGACACCGATTTTTTTTTCGACAATTAATGTTCTTGGATTGAGATATTCCTTCCAAACTTCGTTAGTAGTTTTTCCTAAGGGAGAAAACGAGGCAATGGAAGTTATGGCAATAGGGTTTTTCAAGGTATTCGAATTAAAGCATAGATACTGCAAAACTACACTATTTCAAGCGCTTTTTCTAAGGTTGTATATACTTTTTCTAATTGTGAATTGGTAATAATATAGGGCGGTAAAATGTAGACAATATTTCCAACTGGACGAAGAATCACACCATTCTCGATAAAGAAATGGTAGAGTTTATTACGCATCGTCCCATAATAACTTTCCTGATTATCCGTTTTTATTTCGAACGCAAAAATAACGCCAAGGACTCGGGTTGTTTTTACTTTAGGATGTGATTTTATTTTTTGTTCAAAATCCAAATGAGATTTATTTATTCTAGCAATATTATGCTGCGTTTCTTCTGTTTGCATCAATGCGATACTAGCCAAAGCAGCGGCACATCCTGTCGGATTTGCCGTAAAAGTATGTCCGTGTAATAAGGCTTTGTTAGTGGTATCATCATAAAATCCGTCAAATATTTTTTGAGTGAAAGTAGTTATTGCCATCGGTATTGTTCCGCCAGTTAGTGCTTTTGATAAACACATCATATCGGGTTTGTTTACAAGATAATCCGAAGCAAACGTTTTTCCTGTTTTTCCAAAACCCGTCATGACTTCATCGGCAATGGTGAACACGTTATTTTGATTGCAAATTTCAATCAAATTATCGAGAACTTCAGCAGAATACATAACCATTCCGGCTGCACCTTGAACCAAAGGCTCAAATATAAAAGCGGCATATTCATTAGTGGAAACCAAATCTTTTAACGCTTGAATACTTTTCTCTTCATTGCCATTTGTTGGAACGGGAATTCGAACGACTTCTAATAAAGATCCTTTAAATGCTTCTGTAAAAATAGAAATGCCACTCGAAGCCATAGCTCCAAAAGTGTCTCCATGAAAGGCATCTTCAAAAGCAATTATTTTAGTTCGTTTTTCACCACTATTATAAAAATACTGCAAAGCACCTTTTAGTGCCACTTCTACAGCAGTAGAACCATTATCAGAATAGAAGAGTTTTTTTTGATTACACGGCAAAATTTCTATGAGCTTTTCGGCCAATAAAACAGCTTTGTCGTGAGTAAAACCGCCAAACAACACATGTTCTAAAGTGGTTAATTGCTTATAAATAGCATCGGCTATAAACGTATTGGAATGACCAAACGGATTCACCCACCACGAAGCAATAGCATCAATATATTCTTTGCCATTTTCATCCCACAGCAGTGCGTCTTTTCCTTTGACAATTGCCGGAAAATTTGGGGCTGTTTTGTGTTGCGTATACGGATGCCAGTTGTATAATTGGTCTCTTTCGGAAAGGGTCATTTTTTAATTAGATAAAAGAATATAGAATAAAGAACAAAGACTTTGTGTAAAATCTATTCTCTATATTCTATGTTCTATGTTCTTAAACTTAAAAGGTTTTCTCTGAATTTATCCGCATAATATCCGATAACATTTGCGTCAAAATAAGGTTCATCATCAATTCTACCAATGAGTTTTACGCCAGTTTTTTTCAGAATGATATCTTCGGTAGCTTTGTTTTCATCTCCAGAAAAAATTATTCCAGCAATGTTTATTTTTCTATTTAGCAATCCTTCAACAGTTAATAGTGTGTGATTAATACTTCCCAAATAATGGCGAGAAACTATAATAACTTTATGGTCTTTCTGAATTAAATCGACCACACAGTCCGAATCATTTAATGGGACCAAAATTCCACCTGCACCTTCGATTACCAAATGATTAGTAGTTTTAGGTTCTTTTATGTTTTTTAAATCAATAGTAATTCCGTCAACAGCTGCAGCATAATGCGGACTTGCAGGAGTATTTAACGCATAAGCATTGGGATGAAATTGGGATTTTTTATTTGAGATTCGAGATTTGACTTTATGTGTATCGCTGGTTTCTAAATCGCCAGCTTGTATGGGTTTCCAATAATCCGCTTCCAACGCTTCCACAATAATTGATGAAGCAACGGTTTTACCAACATCGGTACCTATTCCAGTGATAAAAAGTTTCATTTAATTGAATTCGTGTTTACAGTTTTGACAAGTGTATTTGTATTTGGTAGAAAAAATGGCAAAAGCGCCAAAAATTAGTACCTTAATAAGAGATTTAATTCCATCAATAGAGATTTCTAGTTCAACTTGCTCTGCTCCACATTTTGGACATTTTATTAGATTATTATCATCATCAACCGAAAATAAACTCACTTCGTTAAGGATTTCGGAGGCTTTAGAAACATCTTCCGTTTTGACAAATAACTTTATGCCACCAACCGCATTGCTGTACAACGGATTGGAATCTACAATAGTAATATCTCTCAAAAAAACTTCTATGCCTTGGCTTTCTAGTTTTCCTTTATAAATAATGGCTTCACTTGAATATTGAAAACGGCGTAGTAATGTAAATTTTTCTTCTGGCATAATCTAGAATACAAATGTAGCTAACAATTCTAATACATTCGAAATTTCATTTTCAGAATTATAACTGTGCAAGCAAAAGCGCAATCGTTCCTGACCTTCGGGAACGGTTGGAGAAACTATTGGTTTTACATCAAAACCATTTTGTTGCAGTTGATTTGCTATGTTTTTTACTTTTTCATTACCAGGAATAATGGCACATTGAATGGCGGACTTGCTATACACAAAAATTGGTTTTAATCCCAAACGAACTTTCTCTTGATTAAAGAAAACGATATTCGATTTTAGTTTTTCGATGGCATTTTTTTCTTTTTCCAGATACGAATACGATTGCAAAATGGTAGCAATACTATGAGGAGAAAGTCCAGTAGTATAAATTAAACTTCGAGCAAAGTTGACCAAGTAACTCTTTAACGATTCACTTCCTAAAACGGCTGCGCCGTGACAACCTAATCCTTTCCCGAAAGTGATTATTCTTGCAAATACGTTGTCTTGCAGTCCCAAACTTTGAACAACACCTTCACCGGTATTTCCAAAAACACCCAGAGCATGAGCTTCATCAACAATTAAATAAGCACGATACTTTTCCGAAAGGAATAGCATTTGTTCTAAATTTGGAGTATCGCCATCCATAGAAAAAACACTTTCGGTGACGATATAAAGTTCTGATGTATCTGAAGTAAATTTTAGAATGAGTTTCTCTAAATCCTCCAAATCGTTGTGCTGAAATTTAAACGCTTTAGCATTACTCATTTGGATGCCATCTCGAATCGATGCATGACACAATTCGTCAAATAAAATCACATCATTTCGCTGAGGCACTGAACTAAACAAGCCCACATTGGCATCGTAACCCGAATTGAAAATAAGTGACGATTCAACTTTGTGAAACTGTGCAATAAAAGCTTCCGTTTCCTGATATACTATATGGTTTCCAGAGAGTAAGCGTGAACCAGTAGCGCCGTTTACTTTGATGTTTTTAGCTAAAAGAAAATCGTGTGTTTGATTAAAAATCGTTTCGTTTTTTGCAAAACCAATATAATCGTTTGAAGCAAAATCGATTAGTGAGTTAGAAGAAGGAAGTTGTCGTAAAGCATTTTGTTCTTCACGCAGCTCAAGTTTCTTTTCTAATGATTTAGGCAGTTTTTTCATCAGTCAAAAATAAGCAACTTTTATAATAAAGAAATTAATTAAATTATAATTTACGAGCTAGTACGCTGGAATATTTATAAATTTGGAAATCAAAATTTTTAAAAATGAAAAATAGTTGTATTTCGTTGATTGTGATGCTTATAAGCCTAACTTCTTATTCTCAATCAAAGAGCCTTTGGAAATTAGTTAAAGAATCAGAGGTAACCTCTCAAGAAAAAGTCAGAAGAAATTCGACTCCGAGAAATTTCGAATTATACCAGTTGGATTTAAATTCGTTTAAAGCATTATTGATTAATGCTCCGTTGCGTGATAGTAAAGGCAAATCAAAGCTTATTATTGAGTTACCAAATAGCGAAGGACAACTTAACCATTTCAGAGTAGTTGAAACACCGTGTATGGAAGAAGCTTTAGCAATAAAATACCCGATGATTAAATCTTATGCGGCTCAAGGAATTGAAGATCCCACGGCAGTAGCACGATTTTCAGTTACGCAATTGGGATTGCATAGTATGACATTGTCGGGTGAAAAAAGAACTGTTTTTATAGAGCCATACACTGAGGATAGAAATACGTATATAGTGTACAGTAAAAAGTCTTTGGTCAAGAATGGAAATGATTTTACTTGTTTAACGGAACAGGGAATTAATTTACCTTCTTTAGATGGTGAGCAAAATAAAAACACAAATGCAATTTTGAATGTGAATGATAGTAAATTAAGAACCTATCGTTTGGCCTTGTCTTGTACTGCAGAATACGGGAATATTTTTGCTGGAAATGGAACGGATGCCGAGAGAAAAGCCAATATTCAAGCTCAAATGGCAATTACCATGACAAGAGTTAATGGTGTATATGAAAGAGATTTAGCAATTACATTAATTTTTATTGCAAACAATGATCAATTAATTTATTATGGAAATACCGCTTCTGATCCATGGAATGGTGAGTATAATACCCAAACTGGAATTACCATTGATGAAACGATAGGTTTTGATAATTATGATATTGGGCATAATTTTAATACTGATGGCGGTGGAAACGCTGGGTGCATTGGTTGTGTTTGTGGGAGCAATACGGATCCTGATTCGGGATTTCATAAAGGAACTGGAATGACAGGCCTAAACAATCCTACAGGAGACCCATTTGATATTGATTATGTAGCGCATGAAATGGGACATCAGTTTGGTGGTTTTCATACGCAAAGTAGTTCAGATTGTCGATCAGGAAGCGGATTAACCGAAGTAGAACCAGGTTCTGGCTCAACTATTATGGGATATGCTGGAATTTGCGATACTAATGTTCAAAACAACAGTGATGACTTATTTGCCTATGTTAATATAAGAGATATTTCGGACAACATTAAAACGGGTGTGAGTTCATCATGTCCACAAATAACAAACTTTTTAAATAATCCTCCAATAGTAAATGCGGGTAGCGATTATGTTATTCCGAAATTAACCGCCTTCATATTAACAGGTACAGCTTCAGACCCAGATGGAGATGCCATTACGTATAATTGGGAGCAAAATGACCCACAGGATCCAAACACAACTGCAGCACCATCGCCGACTAGAACGGTAGGTCCAATGTTTAGACCTCTTCCAAGTGCTGTTTCATCCACACGATTTATGCCCAATTTAGCAACGGTATTGACAGGAGCAACTTCAAATACTTGGGAAGTTTGTCCTTCGGTGGCAAGAGATTTAAATTTTTCATTAACGGTCAGAGATAATAAAGCCGGAGGCGGACAAACAGTATCCGATTTGATGAAAGTTACCGTTAATGGAACTGCTGGGCCATTTGTAATTACGACTCCAAATACTATTGTAAGTTGGGCTGCAGGATCTACACAAAATGTTACTTGGAACGTAGCAGGAACAACTGCCAATGGCGTAAATACACCTTTTGTAGATATATTTTTATCGAACGATGGTGGAATTTCTTTTCCAATACTAGTAGCAAGTAAAGTTCCGAATGATGGCTCTGAAATAATCTCAGTTCCAAACAGTGTAGGTACTCAAAATAGAATTATGGTAAAAGGATTTAATAATATCTTTTATGATGTTTCTAATACTAATTTTACGATCACAGCGCCTACAGCGACTTTCTTGCCTGCCTTTAATGGTGTTGTTGGTGAACAAAACAAACCTATTTGCACAGGAGCAACTGCCTCATATACTATAAATTATTCAGCTTTAGCTGGTTTTTCTGGTACAACTACATTTAGCGCTGTTGGAAATCCGGCTGGGACAACCGTTAGTTTTTCACCAGCAACAATTAGTGCTAATGGTACTGTTACCATGACGGTTTCTAACACAACAGGAGCTACTGCTGGCTTTTATACTTTGGCTGTTACAGCAACTTCTGGAGCAACTTCTAAAGTTATCAATTACTATTTAGAGATATTTAATTCTACTTTTACTACCATGTCATTAACGTCTCCAGCTAATTTAGCGGTTGGAATCGGAACTACTGCAACAGTAACTTGGGTGGCTAATTCAAACGCTTCTTCTTACGATGTTCAATTAGCCAATGATGCTTCATTTGCCCTAGTTTTAACTAATGTTAATACAACAACAACTAGTTTTACATTTACTGGGCTAAATCAAACCAGTAATTATTTCTGGAGGGTTTTGCCCAAAAACATTTCTTGCTCAGGGACTTACAGCACTCCTTTTAGATTTACAACAGGTGTATTAGCGTGTACTGATTTTAACTCAACTAATGTTCCTTTAACTATTGCAGCAACAGGAACACCAACAATAAATTCAACATTGAGTATCCCTTCAGGAGGAACAATCAATAGTATTAGTGTAACGATGGATGTTTCGCATACGTGGATAAATGATTTAACAGCTACTTTAATTAGTCCGAGTGGTACTCAAATAGTTTTATTTGCCAATCCTTGTACAGATGCGGTTGAAGATATTGCAGCCACTTTTAGTGATAATGGAACTGCGCTTGTTTGCAGTAACAATCCAGGAATTTCAGGAACCGTATTGCCAAGTCAAGCGTTAAGTGGATTAGTTGGACAAAATTCAACAGGAACTTGGACACTTAGAATAAGAGATGCCTTTAACCAAGATGGAGGCGCTTTGAATAGTTGGGGTTTGAATGTATGCACGATCGCGCCAGCTTTGGCTATAAATGATACTGCATTAACTAATTTTGTGCTGTATCCAAATCCAAATAACGGAACGTTTACCATCAATTTTGAGGCAGATAACGCCTATCCAGTAGAGGTAAGTGTTTTTGATTTAAGAGGAAGAGAAGTATTTACTAAAAGCTACACGAATCAATCTATTTTTAATGAGTCTATAGATTTAGGCGCTATTCAGTCGGCAGTATATTTGTTAAAAGTTAAAAACGGAACACGCTCTGTAACTAAGAAAATAGTAGTTGATAAATAAAATCAATTTGTACTTTAAAAATTAAAAGTCTGGCTTTAAGTTGGACTTTTTTGTAAACGATATCTACTAGCCCAGATTACCTCACTAATGTAATATTGGTTTCGGTGTTCGGTGAATTTCATTTGAAGTGGCATCCTTTTATACCTGTCAGGTTTTTAAAACCTGACAGGTATAAAAGATAAAACGGAAAGCTGGAAACACCTGCCTGCCGGCAGGGCTCCAAAAACGGACTCGGCCAAAGCAACTGGTGAGGCAAATTAATTTAGCTAAAATAAAAAAGCCCAACATAAAGTTGAGCTTCTCTTTTAATTTTAATTATCTTAATCAGCTAAAACAATTACTTTATTGTCTTTCATTTCAATGGTTCCTGAATTAATTTCTAAAAGGTAGTTTTGATCATTTACTTTGGTAAATTTATCCGCCACTTCTTTTTGGAAATTAAAACTAGCGGCTTCAATTTTAACAACACCGTGTTTTAAAATAGAAACGATTGGGGCGTGATTATTCAATACTTGGAATGAACCACTTACACCTGGCAAAGAAACCGAAGTAACTTCTCCTTTGAATAATGTAGCTTCTGGTGATACTATTTCTAAAATCATAAATTTATATTTTGGATTCAGGATTTGGGATTTAGGAATCGGTTTTAAATCCTAATTCCTAATTCCTAATTCTTTTTAAGCTTCCGCCAACATTTTTTGTCCTGCTTCAATAGCTTCTTCAATAGTACCTTTAAGGTTGAAAGCAGCTTCTGGCAAGTGATCTAATTCACCATCAATAATCATGTTGAATCCTTTGATTGTTTCTTTAATATCAACCAATACTCCAGGAATTCCTGTAAATTGCTCCGCTACGTGGAACGGTTGGGATAAGAAACGTTGCACTCTACGTGCTCTTGATACTGATAATTTATCTTCTTCAGATAACTCTTCCATACCAAGAATCGCGATGATATCTTGTAATTGTTTGTATTTTTGAAGAATCTCTTTTACTCTCTGTGCACAGTTGTAGTGCTCATCACCTAAAATTTGAGCCGTAAGAATTCTAGAAGTAGAATCTAACGGATCAACTGCAGGATAAATTCCAAGCTCAGCAATTTTACGAGATAATACAGTGGTAGCATCTAAGTGAGCAAATGTAGTTGCCGGTGCCGGATCGGTTAAGTCATCAGCAGGAACATAAACTGCTTGTACTGATGTAATCGAACCTTTGTTTGTAGATGTAATTCGTTCTTGCATGGCACCCATTTCTGTTGCTAATGTTGGTTGGTATCCTACCGCAGATGGCATACGACCCAAAAGAGCCGAAACCTCAGAACCTGCTTGAGTAAAACGGAAGATATTATCAACGAAGAACAATACGTCTTTTCCTTGATCTGAACCGGCACCATCACGGAAATACTCAGCGATAGATAATCCTGAAAGGGCAACACGTGCTCTTGCCCCAGGTGGTTCATTCATTTGTCCGAAAACGAAAGTAGCTTTAGACTCTCTCATTCCAGGTTTATCGACTTTAGATAAATCCCATCCTCCATTTTCCATAGAGTGCATGAAATCGTCTCCATATTTTATAATTCCTGACTCCAACATCTCACGAAGTAAATCGTTTCCTTCACGAGTTCTTTCACCTACTCCTGCGAATACAGAAAGTCCCCCGTGTCCTTTAGCGATGTTGTTAATCAATTCCTGAATCAAAACTGTTTTACCAACACCAGCACCACCAAACAATCCAATTTTACCTCCTTTTGCGTAAGGCTCAATCAAGTCGATTACTTTAATACCTGTGAATAATACTTCAGTTGAGGTTGATAAATCTTCGAATTTTGGAGCTGGACGGTGAATAGAAACACCATCCTTACCTGCTTTTGGTAAATTTCCTAATCCATCGATTGCATCTCCAATTACGTTGAACAAACGTCCGTAAACATCGGCTCCGATTGGCATTTGAATTGGAGCACCTGTAGCATTTACAGCGGTTCCTCTACTCAAACCATCTGTTGAGTCCATAGAGATAGTACGCACTGTGTTTTCACCAATATGGGATTGCACTTCAAGTACTAAAATTGAACCATTTTTGTTAATGATTTCTAATGAATCATAGATTTTTGGTAGTTCAACATCTTTAGTATCAAATACTACGTCTACTACTGGGCCAATGATTTGGGAAACTTTTCCTATTGCTTTTGACATTGTTTATGTATTTATTAAATAGCTGTTTAGGTTTGAATAAAACATTCTTTTTTCAGAGCGCAAAGATAATTTTTATAAACCGAATAATCAATAAATATTTTATAAAAAAAAGAAGATTTTTTGAATATTCATAAAAACAAAAAACCATCCCAATTAATTAGGATGGTTTTCGTAATAAAAAAAACTTTTTCTATAACATTGCAGGAAATAATATTTGGTATTGACCTAAATTCACTCCTTTAAAGTTTGACCCATAGGTTGTATTAATTGCTTCTAAAAATTTATTTGCAATTAAAGCATATCCTTTTGGACTAGGATGTACTCCATCTAAAGAGAAAGAATTACCCGTAACATAAGTTGAAGTCATCGTATATCCGTTATAGACTAATCCTACATTTGCTACTTGATTTAGAGCTGCATTTGCATCTACAAAAGCTAATCCTTTACTGTTTGCTAATGCTAAAATAGTTGCGTTATAGGCATCTGTAGCAGTCTTAACTTCGGCAGTTTCACTTGCTGTTAAGGTAGTATTATCTTGCATCGGATACGAAACACCTATGGTATTAAAAGGAGAAGGCGCTCCAGCTTGCAAAGTTCCAATTATTGTTCTTGCTGATAATACTATATAATCCTTAGACCCCGAAGCATTGCTCGCATGTCTTGCTTGACCGTAAATACTACCAAGATATCCTGCAGTGGGCCCTCCAAGTACAGGAGTTAACGCTGCGGTTATTTGTGCAGAAATATTAGGTAAAGATTCATCAATAATTAATAGTGGATTTGCTTCAACTGTTGCTGGATTTCCATCGTCAGCTACTAAAGTTACAAAACGTGCAGGTAAACCGAATCCTGCCAAGGCAAGATTAATACCGCCAAACAATTGATTTAATTGGCCAGCACTAGCTGCAGGTAATCCTGGAATCGGATTGGTTGGCACTGCAGTAAAAAAGGGCACAGAAGTAACATCAGGAATGTTAGCTACCACTCCTTTTGCACCACCGGCTGTTAATTGTGTTACTAGAGTAG
The DNA here is from genome assembly GCF_044369455.1 of Flavobacterium sp. GTDB lineage: Bacteria > Bacteroidota > Bacteroidia > Flavobacteriales > Flavobacteriaceae > Flavobacterium. Next base: position 86,505 of record NZ_JBIPLW010000007.1, read on the forward strand.
AATAAACACTTGCAAACACATTAGGATCAGTAATATCATTTCCGCCATAAGTTGTTGGATCTAAATTCCCAGTTTGGTTAGTACCCGTTCCTCCAGATGTAGCATAAGATAAAACATCATTATTGCCTATCCATAATGAAAAGAATGTAGGAGACTGTGCCACAGCATCAGCTAAAACAGTTGTGCCAGGATTAGATGCAAAACGAACAAAATAAGGATTAGATGCTCCAGAGGCTACTCCAGCAACATTGCCATATCCTGGGGCAACCAAGTGGAAACTTTTAGCACCTGGAATCCCCATATTATTATATTGTCCAGTAAGTATATTACTTACTTCGGTAGTTGTAGCACCCGAAACAGGTGTTGGAATATTTCCTGGAGCCAAAAATAAACGTGGCCCTTGGATTTGAAATCCACCTAATAATAATCCACCTACATTATCATTCATAAAAGGAATTTTAAATTCACCTCCTCCAACTAAAGCAAACTTTTGTGATAATAGATTTGGATAGGATCCTTGTTGCCCTGCAATAAATAAGGCACCATCGCTAAATCCAGCTGTTAATGAATTTCCTAAAGCAACATATTTAGAAAAATCTGCTGTACCTGCTGTTAGTGGTAAGCCGTCTGATGAATTAGCATCTATTCCAGTTTCATCATCACTACTACATGCTACAAAGGTTAACGAAACCAATACTAGCCATTTTAAATTTTTTATCATAACTTTTAAATTATATGTTGTTATTGATTATTATGGATTAATTGTTATAGAAGCAAACCATTGTTGTCCAATAGCCCCAGCTCCAATTACTTGGATGTAATCTTCTCCAAATAAATTGGTTGCTCCCACTTTTAAAACTGATTTTAATGTTGGAATAGCGTAATTGATTTGGGCATCAAATACTACGTTCTCTGGAACCATCCCGTCCGCAAAAGATGCTTGCCACAAATATTCGCTATTGTATCTTACGTTGGTGTTGAACCCGAAGTTTTTAAATAAATTTTGATTTCCTAAAGACGCTTTAACCCTGTGTTTAGGGGTGTTAAAACTTGGGATAAAACTTGGGTCTTTGGCTTGATCAAATGTGAATTCAGCGTAATTATAATTAGCGCTTAATTCAAATTCTTTGTATACTTTTTTAGACAATCCGATACCAAATCCTAAAGAAGTAACTTCAGCTTTTGAATTGGAATAGATTTGATATACTCTTCTGTCACTATTATCTAATGCTTCTATTGCATCAGCTGGAGACGTATTAACATCGCCATAAAAAGGAGTTACTACTCGTGATTGATTTAGGAAGTCGTTATAAATATTGTAATACCCTGTAATATCTACTGTTAAATCATTTTTGATAACCGAACGATAACCAATATCAAATGCTTGTACTCTTTCAGGTTTTACCAAATCGATGTTGGCTATTTGTAAATCGGTTGAATTTCCTGTTTGTTGATATGTTTGGAATGATGCTAAAGTATACGCATTATTATAGGCATCATTACCATCTAATGTAGCAGTGGTTCCAAAACCTGAAGCTTGCCCAAGAGCACTTACGTTAAATGTTTCTTGAAAACGATCTAAATTGTCAGCAGCGGATCCAATCAAAGCGAATGGTCCTAAATCCAAACCAATATAAAGGTCTTGAGTAGTTGGGTTTCTAAATCCTGTTTGATAAGAAGCTCTGAAGTTATGTTGCTTTTTATCTCCAGCAGAGTAAACAAAGGATACTCTTGGCGAGAAAAACCCATCAAAAAGTTCCGCTTTATCGTATCTAACAGAACCTGTAAATTTTAATCGTTCCTCTTTCATAAATTTTTTCTGAACTTGTGCATACGCTCCATATTCGTTATATCTGATTGGGCCATCGAAATCAGTAAAAATAGTTCCGTTAGAATTTAATTCATATTGTCTGGCAGATCCTCCAAGTTGAAATTCTGCAAATTTTATATGATCTCTAAAATTATAATTGACATCTGAGTGATAAATTTTTGATTGGTCTTGAAATTTAGAACCTGTTGTTAAATTAGGATCTGCAGAAACTGTTGCTAAAGCATTATTATACTCTGGAGTTCCAGGTAAAAATCTACCATTATCAGCAGTTGCTCTACCTGCAGCATGTGCTTGCTCTGGAGTTGCACCAGCTAAAGTAGACTGTACAAAAGCCCCAGCATATTGCCCAAACCAAGTTTGATCTGATTTCCATGCTCTGTTAACATTCCAAGCAGCGAAACGCATATCATACGAATCTCCTGCATTTTCAGCGGTCATATAGGCTCTTGCGAAATAATTTTTTCCTTTAAACTCAAGTCTAGTTTGGTTCATGAAGAAATTTTTCAAAGAATATCTATTGGCACCTTGATAAATGGTGTTTCCTAAGCCAACTTTATGTTGGAAGATGATTTCATTATCATTAGCCCATGGTTTGAAGTGTAATGAGAAATCTGCTTTTATACTTTTTACCGAATTATCGGTTAAATCTTGTTCTCTATAACCTGTTCTGGCTACATTGTAATTTGGCAATAAGTTCACTGCTGAAGCAGGAATTAAACCAGCAGCTGCCAGACCAACACCAACACTTTTTAAGTTAGTAGAAACTTCATCTCCGTATAGATTCAATCCGTCATAATTTGGATTAGTAGCCGAGCCAGTATTGTTTATTGTTAAATCTCTGGTGTCACCGGCAATCCACTCTGTTGCTTTCATGAAAGTAAAGTTGGCTTTAGCCGCAAAATGGGGTGAAAAAGCATGTGCCGCTCTAAGACCAAAATCCCAATAATCATTAGTTCCGGCAATGTCTTGTGTTGTTTGACCGTATTTAAAGTAAAAACTTAAACCTTGATTGGTAAACGGACTTTTACTGTTCATAAACATGATACCGTTGAAAGCATTCGCTCCATACAATGCAGATGATGCTCCTGGAAGAAGTTCTACATTAGCTACATCCAATTCGGAAAGTCCAATTAAATTTCCTAATACAAAGTTCAAAGCAGGAGAAGAGTTATCCATACCATCAACTAGTTGCATAAAACGCGTATTGGCTACGGTTGCAAAACCTCGGGTATTAACCGATTTAAATCCAAAACTACTCGTATTAAAGTGAACTTCTTTGAGGTTTTCCAAACCATCGTAGTAACTTGCTGCAGTAGTAGCTTTTATGTCCTTTAAGCTCATCCTTTCAATCGTTACAGGAGATTCTAAAACTCGCTCAGGTGTTCTAGAGGCAGAAACTACAATTTCATCAAGTTTAGTTTCTTCATCAGTTAAAACTGCGGTAACTTTTTGATTGTTTGATGTAACGCTAACTTTTTTTGAGCCAAAACCAATGCTTGATATTTCAAGGTCGAATGGTGGTTTTTTGTTCGTTGTTAAACTAAAATTTCCATCGGCATCAGTTACAGCGCTAGAGCTATCTCCAGCTACTTTAACATTGGCGCCAGGAATTGGTTCGTTCTTACTGTCTTTTACCGAACCCGATATTGAAGTTTGCGCATACGTTATGCCGCAAAAAAACAATGAAACGATAAATAAATAAATCTTCATTTGGTTAAATTTTGTTGGTTTAAGTAGCCAAAGTACAAATATTTCTTTTACATTAATAAAAAAACATTGGTATTTTTATTGATAATTTATTTTTGAGTTTATAAATCAGCAATATAGAATTTATGATTTCTTTAATCATTTGGCATTTTTTATACTAAAAATACTATCCACACATATAAAAAAAAACTATTAATAAATAAATCCTAAAAATTAGCACAAAAAAAGCGTGACTGTGCCACGCTTTTTTTTGGATTCAATTAAAAATTTATTCTACGGTTACCGATTTGGCCAAATTTCTTGGCTGATCCACGTTGCAGCCTCTCATGACAGCAATATGATAGGATAATAATTGCAACGGAATTGTGGTGATAAGCGGGGAAAGTGCATCTGAAGTTTCTGGAATTTCAATTACGTGATCGGCTAATCCTTTTACTTGAGTATCTCCTTTGGTCACTATAGCAATAATTTTTCCGCTTCTAGATTTAATTTCCTGAATGTTACTAACTATTTTGTCATAATGTCCTTGTTTAGGAGCAATAACAATAACAGGCATATGCTCATCAATTAAAGCAATAGGTCCATGTTTCATTTCGGCTGCTGGATAACCTTCAGCATGAATATAGGATATCTCTTTAAGTTTTAACGCGCCTTCAAGCGCCACAGGAAAATTGTAACCTCTTCCAAGATATAAACAATTAGTAGCATCTTTAAATTTAACTGCTATTTCTTTTGCCATTTCGTTGGTTGATGCCAATGCTTCAGCAACTTTTTCGGGGATGACTTCTAATTCTTGAAGGTATCTATGAAAATCTGAGTTTGACAAAGTTCCTTTAGCTTTGGCTAAGCGCAATGCAATCATCGTTAAAACGGTGATTTGTGTAGTAAATGCTTTTGTAGAGGCAACTCCAATTTCTGGTCCGGCATGTGTGTATGCTCCGGCATTAGTCTCTCTCGAAATAGATGAGCCAACAACATTACAAACACCAAATACAAACGCTCCTTTTTCCTTTGCCAATTTTATTGCAGCTAAAGTATCTGCAGTTTCACCCGATTGTGAGATAGCAATCACCACATCGTTTTTATTGATTATTGGGTTTCTATATCTAAATTCTGAAGCATATTCCACTTCAACATTAATTCGGGCAAATTCTTCTATTACATATTCAGCAACTAGTCCAGCGTGCCAGGATGTGCCACATGCAACAATTAGAATTCTATCTGCATGAAGAAATTTTTCTAAATTATCTTCTATACCAGCCATTTGAATTATTCCTTGGTTGGCCAAAAGTCTTCCTCTATAGGTGTCTTTAATGACATTTGGCTGTTCATAGATTTCTTTCAACATGAAATGATCATAACCCCCTTTTTCAATTTGCTCCAAGTTCATTTGAAGTTCTTGAATGTAGGGATCAACTAAAGAGTCATCTTTTATTTTTCTAATTTTTAAAGGTTTATGAAGTCTAACAATGGCCATTTCTTCATCTTCTAAATAAATAGCATTTGAAGTGTATTCAATAAATGGAGACGCATCTGAGGCAATAAAAAACTCCTCTTCACCAACACCAATTGCTATAGGACTTCCCAGTCTTGCTACTATAATTTCGTCTGGGTTTTCTTTGTCAAAGACACAAATAGCATAGGCACCGACAACTTGGTTAAGAGCAATTTGTACTGCTTTTCCAAGTTTTATATTTTCTTTCTTTTTTACATCTTCTATTAGATTTACTAAAACTTCAGTATCAGTATCCGATGTAAAAGAATAGCCTCTTTTTAGCAATTCTTTTTTTAATGGCTCATAATTTTCTATAATACCATTATGAATTATCGCGATGTTACCCGAATTGGAAACATGAGGATGGGAGTTAATATCATTAGGAACGCCATGAGTTGCCCAACGCGTATGCCCCATTCCGATTCTTGCTTTAGACGAGGAAATCCCACTTGATTTTTCTTCAAGGTCGGAAACCTTTCCTTTTGTTTTTACAATTTTAAGGTCGTTGCCCTCACATAACATAATTCCAGCGCTATCATAACCTCTGTATTCAAGTCTCTTTAAACCTTTAATTACTATTGGATACGCTTCTCTAAATCCAATATAGCCAACAATTCCACACATAATTTTAGGTATTAATTCGGTTTTGTATAATAAATTTCAAGTTTTAATTTTTCATTAGAAGGAGCACTTGGTCCTGTACCATATAAAATTGTCCCTAGCGGGCTCAATACTGACATTGAAGGGACTCTGTTAAAATTACTATTGGAATTTCTAAGTTTTGAAAACCCAATATTGGCAATGTTTTCAGTAACTGTGACTCCAAGTCGAACATTAGTAGAATCGTTTTTAATTAAATTTCTAATATGATTAGTTATCCTAATTTTATATTTAGTTCCTTTATTTACAAAAACACCATCACTATTCTTTTGTTTGAGTATTTTACCTTTATCATCAAGTAAAATTCCTCCGAATATTCCTTTGTTGAATTTTGGGAATAGTGCATTAGTCGTAAAATCAAAGGAATAGTCAAACAAAGCCTTTTTGTTAGTTAAATCATAAAGAAAAATTCGACCAGGTTCAATAGTGCTAGCAGCACTCATGTCTGTTTTAGCAATATAAAAAACAAGGTTAGCATCATTTATCATCCATCTGTTTTTTATGGAGTGATATATTTGACCAGGCGCGTCATTAATTAAAGGATATCTAATATCGTCAAGCTCATCAGAAATTCCATTTGGACTATTGGTTTTAGTATAAATAAAATAATTACCAGTTGTAGGGTTTCCGTTTATATCAAGAGGAATAATGACATCATTTTCATCAATTGGTTTTCCATTAGAGTTCTTTTTTATTACATATTTATAGGTGTCATAATTGCTATCCGCTGGATCTCCAAATAAATCGATAATCGCAACCGATCCTTCGCCACCTTTCAAATAAAGTTTTGAGGCTTCACTCGAACTATTTGCTGCATTTAAATAATCGACGCTCTCATTAGAATTTTGTAATAAACTGATACAGTTTCCGGTCATATTTAAAGCAAGCGTTTTATTTACTCTTTCAAAAGTTACAGTAGTGCCAACCGTTTTCTTTTTATCTTCATTATAGTAAAGTGTAATTTTCCCTCCTTTAAAGTTTAACATGGCCATGTTGCCTGGAGCCCCGTTTTCAACTTTGAAATAAAGTCCTCTAAAATAATTTTTAAAAGTGGCATTATCGGCTAATTTTCCTGAAGGAGCATTTAGAATAAGATTAGCAAAAACCGCGTTGTTTAAATGCAATCTCATCGAAGGGACGCTTCTAGTATACACCGGTTCATTATTGTCATCTAAAACAGACGTTCTATGTTCTCTTTTGTCAAAATAAAAGGCACTATTTTCATGTCCGTCAGTATTACGAGGATCAGAAGGAGGTAAATCATTTAATAAAACAGGAATTTTATTATTATCAATGGTAGTGTTTTCATCGGTATAAAAATCTTGTAATTGAGACAATGACTGACCTGGATCTAAATCTCTTAAATAGTAATTGGATTGATAAACACTTAATCTAAACTTTGAATTACTAGTGGAAGCAGTTTGATCGTATGGCGTTGCTCCATAAATAGAATCCAAACGAAAAGTAGAAACTTTATCTTCCTTTTTTATAAAAGTTTTAAAATATGGGACTTCCATAATAACACTATCAAGCACAGTAGGTAAAATATCATATTCTAAAGGGTCCGTATTATTAAATTTTGGATTAATTGCAGAAAGCTCCACTTGCGTTACAAAGTTTGCCTGAGTCGTTCCAAAAGCGGGATTTTGATAAAACCCAAGCGGGTTAATGGGCAAATTATTAGACGCAACGGCACCAATTTTTTGATTGAATGCTTTGATAGAAACATCGGTATTTTTTTCGAAGCTGAAATGGTCGTCACCAATAATATTGGTTCCAATTTCATTAAAATCTTTGTCACATGAAGCGAAAAGAACAGCAATTACTGCAAGTAAAAACGGTTGTAAAAATGATTTTTTATTCATAAAAACGCAACTATATTATTTAAGATAGCATGCCCTTGTAAAAGGTAGTGTATGCTTCTGTGAATTTGTCTTTCGTGGCGAAAGGTAAAAAAGGTTTACCTGAAGATTCTATAAATTTTGTTAAACTTGCCGTTACATTGTCAGAGGCAATTACAACAGCATCTGAATGTTTAATCGCTGCTTTGATAAGGTTTTCGTAATTGGGTATTTCTAATTCTTGAATAGCGTCATTAGGGACGTTATCAAACTTTATTTTGTTAATCATTTCACTGTCTAAATTACCTTCAAAAGACTGTCCGTAAACAGAAGTGACAATTTTGGTTTCAGAAAACAACGCTTCATCTTTATAATAATGCTTCATATAAATAGGCAGTAAACTTGCCATCCAACCATGAACATGAATAATATCGGGAACCCAATTTAATTTTTTTACCGTTTCAACAACACCTTTGGCAAAGAAAATGGCTCTTTCATCATTATCGGGGTACAAAACGCCGTCTTCATCACTAAAAGTGGCTTTCCTCTTGAAATATTCATCGTTGTCTATAAAGTAAACTTGAATTCGCTCTTTCGGAATAGAAGCGACTTTGATAATTAAAGGCATATCTATGTCGTTAACAACCAAATTCATTCCCGATAATCGTATAACTTCATGCAATTGATGTCTTCTTTCATTAATATTGCCATACCTAGGCATAAAAATTCTTATTTGTCCGCCTTGATCGTTAATCATTTTTGGAACGTCATACGACATCAAAGAAACCTCATTTTCAGCCAAATACGGCACCACTTCAGATGATACATACAATATCCTCTTATCTTCCATAATCTATTCTACTTTATTTATTGGCAATAAAAAACAGGCAAAAGTACAAAAATTTATGCAGTTATTTATGAAAATGGTAAGTTTGCAACTCATTTACTGAAAGCCGATGCTTCTTTTTAACACACAAAACGAATTAACCGCTCATCTAAATTCTGTTTCTAACGAATCAACAGCTATTGGTTTTGTTCCTACTATGGGCGCGCTACACAAAGGACATTTGTCTTTGCTCGAAGAATCATTAAAAAACAACCAAATCAATGTTATTAGCATTTTTGTGAATCCAACCCAGTTTAATAACGCCGAAGATTTAGCAAAATACCCTAAAACATTAGTAGAAGATATGGCTAAAATCAAAACGGTTTCAGACGATATTATTGTCTTTGCGCCAAGTGTAGATGATATTTATGAAGGAAATACAGTTTCCAAACATTTTGATTTTGATGGATTAGAAAATCAAATGGAAGGCAAGTTTCGCCTGGGGCACTTTAATGGAGTAGCAACCATAGTTAAACGGCTTTTTGAAATTGTAAAACCAACCAATGCCTACTTTGGTGAGAAAGATTTTCAACAAGTGCAAATCGTAAAAAAATTGGTTGAAAAATTAAAAATAAAGGTTAATGTTACAAGTTGTCCAATCTACAGAGAATCCAATGGTTTAGCTATGAGTTCTCGTAATGAAAGATTGACTAACAAAGAGCGAGAAAAAGCAGCCATTATTTACAAAACAATTCTAGAGGCAAAAAAAAGATTTGTTTCAAAATCGGCTAAAGAAGTCACAGAATTTGTCCAAAGGGAATTTATAAAGCAACCTGATTTTGAACTAGAATATTTTCAAATAGCCGAAGAAGTTACATTATTACCTTGCATAAGAAAAAGTCCTCATAAAAAATATCGCGCTTTTATCGCAGTTTTTGTTAACAAAATCAGATTGATTGACACGATTTCATTAAATTAATTTACTTTTGCGCCATGCAAATTGAAGTAGTAAAATCTAAAATTCACAGGGTAAAAGTTACGGGTGCCGATTTAAATTATATTGGCAGTATTACTATTGATGAAACCCTGATGGATGCCTCAAATATTATTGAGGGCGAAAAAGTGTCTATTGTAAACGTAAACAATGGTGAGCGTTTCGAAACCTATGTAATCAAAGGAATTAGAAATTCGGGTGAGATTACATTAAATGGACCAGCAGCAAGAAAGGTTCAAAAAGGAGATGTAATTATTATCATGTCCTATGCCAGAATGGATTTTGAAGAAGCAAAAAAATTCAAGCCATGGATGATTTTTCCTAACGAAGCTGACAACACCCTAACCTAAAATCTTTTGAAAAATCAGATTGGCAAATGGTTGACTATTCTTATTCCTCTTTTCATAGGAATCGGTATTATTTATTATCAGTATACCACATTGTCTTCTGATGAAATAGAAAAAATAAAAATAAGTTTTCAAAAGGCAAATTACTATTATATATTATTATCGCTTATTATTGCCTGTGTTGGCTATTGGTCTAGAGCCTATCGTTGGAAATTTGCATTAAATCACTTGGGCTATCAAACTAAATTCTCTTCAAATTTTTTAACAGTTTGTGTATCGTATTTGGTCAATCTAACAGTTCCTCGTTCGGGCGAGATTTCTAGAGCAGCATTGCTAAAAAAATACGAAGACGTTCCTTTTGACAAAGCATTTGGCACTATAGTAGCCGAGCGAATAGTAGATTTGCTTATCTTTTTTATTTTTGTTTTTATTGGTTTTGTTTCTCAGTTTGATAAAATTTATCAATTTCTTTTAAGCAATAATGTTTCCCTACAATCCTTAATTATCACTGCAATTATTGGACTGCTTTGTTTCGTCATTTTTGTTTTAATATGGATTTATGCCGAGTGGAAAATAATTTTAAAACTCAAGAAAAAGTTATCGGGCTTAATTGAAGGTATTACAACAGTCTATAAAATGAAAGACAAATGGAAGTATATTTTTCATTCCTTTTTTATATGGTTTTCCTACTTGATGATGTTTTATGTTGCCATTTTTGCTTTACCAGAAACAACCGAAATTAGTTTTGATGTAGTCATAATGGGCTTTATTTTTGGCAGCTTGGCTGTTGGTTTTTCTAATGGAGGGCTTGGCGCTTATCCTTTCTCTATTGCGTTAATTTTTTCGCTTTACGGAATCACAAAGGATGTTGGAACTGCTTTCGGATGGTTGGTTTGGACCTCACAAACTATTTTGGCTATTTTTTTGGGTCTTATTTCGTATTTACTTTTGCCCATTTTAAATAAAAATAAGTAATTATTTCAACACCGCTTTTAACATGGTGTCATCTTTCAAAATGATACCATAATATTGGCTTTCGCCAAATAATTGACGAGCAAATTCTGCAGTAATATACTTTTTGACCAAAGTTTTATTGTTGCTAAGTTTCATTTCCAATCCAGCAGTTTTCAAATAACTTTCAAATTTCGAAATGTAACTGTCGTCTTTTTTCATTTTATGTAAAAAGTCGTGAAATAGCAACCCTTTAAATGCTGTTGGATTTTTGTCAAATTGTTCAAAAACAAAATGCCCCACAATACCTGAAGTAAGAATATACGCCAAACTTTCTTCCCCTTTATTAACCTCTAATGGAACAAATATGTCAGGAACAATTCCGCCCCCGCCATAAACAATTCTTCCTTTTTTTGTTTTGAATTTTAAGGAATCCGCGATTTTTATTTTATCTTTTGTATAAAGTTCACCACTTTCAAAACGGGAGTGCCCATCGTTACTATATTTTTCTCCTTCTCCTTTGATATATGGTTTTTGAATAGAACGTCCACTTGGTGTGTAGTATCTCGAAATGGTTAATCTAACGGCTGAACCATCATCAAAATCCATTTCACGTTGAACCAATCCTTTGCCAAAAGAACGCCGACCAACAATGGTTCCTCGGTCATTATCTTGAATGGCTCCCGCCAAAATTTCACTAGCTGAAGCAGAATTTTCGTCAATCAAAACGAAAAGTCTACCCGTTTCAAAAATACCTTTTTCGGTTGCAAATGTTTTTTCAATAGTTCCTTTACGGTTTTTGGTAAAAACAACTAATTCTTTGTCATTTAAAAATTCGTCTGCAATTTCCACCGCTTTTTCAAGATAACCACCTCCATTATCACGCAAATCAATTAATAATGTGGTCATGCCTTTCTTTTTTAATTGTTCTAAGCCAACCTTGAATTCGTCATAGGTATTCTCTGCAAATCGATTGATTTTAATATAGCCTGAAGTTTTCGTAAGCATCAGATAGGTGTCTACACTTTTTATGGGAACAATTGCACGTTCAACGGTAATTTTAATTTTTTTGTTGATGCTTTTTCTAAAAATGGTCAAAGCTACTTTTGATCCTTCTGCCCCTTTTAGTTTATTATACAAACTATCGGTTGGCAATTTTCTCCCAAAAATTTTGGTTTTATCAACGTATAAAATTCGGTCTCCTGCAACAATCCCTGCCTTTTCAGCAGGACCATTTTCTATTGGTTTTATGACTGCTACAGTATCGTTGTACATATAAAAATTAACCCCTATACCCACAAAATCTCCCTTCATAATTTCGGCTTCAGATGATTGTTCACTTGGAGGAAGATAGATAGAGTGCGGATCCAGATTAGCTAAGATACTATTGAGCGTCTTATCAACAATAGAATCAGAATTGACTTCGTCAACATATTCTTCGTTAATAAAATCAATTAAACGTTCAATTTTCACTTTACGAGCATTGTTTTTAGATACTGTTGTTTTAGGAAAATTAATCATACCGCCAATGATAATTCCCATGGCTACGCATGCAAATAATAGTATTGGAAGGTAAATGCCTTTTGATTTCATCGTATGCTGAATTTTTCCTAAACTAGTTTCTGGGTATCATTTATCCCAAATCTTCAATTTGATTCACAATTACACCTGCCTTTTCTAAAAACTCCAGGCCAGTTGTGTCACGATAACCATGTTGAAAAACGACTCGTTTTATGCCCGATTGGTGAATGAGTTTGCTACATTCTTTACAGGGAGAAAGCGTGATATACAAAGTGGCATTTTCACACGTTTGAGTAGAACGTGCTACTTTTGAAATGGCATTGGCTTCGGCATGAAGCACAAACCATTGTGTTAATCCTTCTTCATCTTCGCAGCAGTTTTCAAAACCGGTTGGGGTTCCGTTATAACCGTCAGAAATTATCATTCGTTCACGTACAATAATGGCGCCAACTTGCTTGCGTTTGCAATAAGATAGTTTGCTCCATTCGGCTGCGATTCTAAGATAGGCTATATCGTATTTGAGTTGTTTTTTTTCTTTCATTTTACACTGTACTTGTTTACTGCGTCAGTTTGCATCGCTCGGGTCAGTATCTCAGGAATACTGATCATCAAATGGGTTTTTTCTAGCCCCGATCGAAGCGGTACCCAGTATGACGAAAGGCAGCTGAGTATAGCGTAGAGCGGGAACCTGCCAGCCGGCAGGCTGGTAAGCTTAGCAAATATACCGAAACCTTTCGCTTCTAATAACGTTATTTATACCAAATTTCATTTTGAATTAGAATTGGAATTATCACACCCACTGTAAATGCAGAAACCATCAATATCCAATCACGTTTAGTGAATTTAAATAAAGTTTGAATTACATAACTTAGAAGTAGCGCAATAATTACTACAATAATTTGTGCCGATTCAATACCAAGTGCAAATTCAATTAGTGGTAATAATTTGTCAGTAGCTTTTCCAGAAAGAATACTATTGAAATAATTAGAAAACCCCAAACCATGAATAATTCCAAAGAAAAGAGTAATAAATCCAACAAAAGAGATGTTGTCTTTTTTACTTGATTTTCCGGCTATAATGATGTTATAAAATGCAGCAATGAGAATTGTAACTGGAATTAAAAACTCCACTAAAGTTGATTTGATTGTCAGAATATTGAAAACAGAAAGAAATAAAGCTAAAGTGTGTCCCAGAGTGAAAAGGGATACTAAGATTAGTATTCTTTTCCATGATTTAAATTCATAAGGTACGGTTAAGGCGAAAAGAAATAGAATATGATCGTAGGCAAATATGCTCATCACATGCTTTAATCCGATAATGAAATAGATCCAAAAATCTGACATGGTAATTTGGGAGTTTGATATGTAAACTTACAATTTATTTTGTTTTGCTGTAAAAATAAAAGCTAAAATTAGCAAATATTTTTTTTGATTTATGTTATCAAAAAGGTCATTTTTCAGCGATAATAAGAGTAGTTATTTCTTATTGTGATTTGGAAAAAGCAGAAAAAGATTTTTAGAAAAGCTAGCCATAGGTTTAGAAATTTCCGCAACAGAATATGAGTACATATTACTTACGAGCAATCGGAGTTTTTCAACAATATTTAGACATAAACGTCTCCGCTTTTGCTACCATATTAAAACTGCCACAAAAGAAAGGCACTCTTTGGTGCAATTCGGTGGGTTGTATTTCCATAATTCGACCAAAACCATCCGAGGCTTTTCCCCCGGCTTGTTCTACTATAAATGCCATGGGATTGCATTCGTAGAGTAGGCGTAATTTTCCTTTTGGAGATTTAGAACTCGTCGGATAAATATAAATTCCACCCTTAATCATGTTTCGGTGTATGTCAGAAACTAAGCTTCCTATATACCGAGAAGTGTAAGGTCTATCTTCCTCTTCTAACTGACAATATTTGATATAATCTTTTACACCTTGTGGAAAATGCACATAGTTGCCTTCGTTAATGGAATAGATAGTGCCATCTTTAGCAAATTGCATGTTTGGATGGGATAAATAAAATGTTCCAATGGCAGGATTTAATGTAAAACCATTCACGCCATGACCAGTGGTATACACCAGCATCGTTGAGGTTCCATAAATTACATAACCCGCCGCCACTTGTTGTGTTCCAGGTTGTAAAAAATCTTCTAAAGTAACCGGAGTTCCTATAGGTGTAATTCTTCTGAAAACCGAAAAGATGGTTCCAACAGAAACATTCACATCTATATTAGAAGAACCGTCTAAAGGATCCATTAAAACCACATATTTATTATTATGGCCTTCATCTAATCCTTGAACTGTAATGAAATCATCACTTTCTTCTGAAGCAATACCACAAACAATTTCACGATTAATCAAGGTTTGAATAAAAATATCGTTGGCATAGACATCTAGTTTTTGTTGGTCTTCACCCTGTATGTTTTGTTCGCCAGCAGCACCAACAATATCAACTAAACCCGCTTTGTTTACTTTGTAATTAACTACTTTGGCAGCCAACCGAATGGAGTTGATAATTTTGGATAATTCACCTGATGAATATTGATGTGCCTTTTGGTTCTCAATGATAAATTCCCCTAGAGTTTTGTTGCGTTCTTCCATTACGAAATCGTTGTAGTTGTTTGTGCAAATATCGATAAATTTGGCTAAGAAAAAATCTATTTCACGAAGAAATTATTAATTGTATTTTTGTTCCAAATATTTCCCAAATGAACATCCGAAAAGGAGAAAAAAAAGATATGAAAGCCGTTCTTGAATTAATTCAGGAATTGGCTGCTTTCGAAAAAGAACCTCACGCTGTTGAGGTTACTGTAGCGGATTTGGAAAATGACGGTTTTGGTGCGGATCCTTTGTTTTATACTTTCGTAGCAGAAGTAAAAGGAACTATCGTTGGAATTGCACTTTACTATTACCGCTATTCCACTTGGAAAGGCAAAACAATACATCTCGAAGATTTGATTGTAAAAGAAGAAATGCGCGGATGTGGCGTGGGTTTTGAATTGTATACTAAAATTATCGAGCAAGGAAAAATTGACAGAGTGCGTCGGATTGAGTGGGCTGTTTTAGATTGGAACACATCAGCGATTGAATTTTATCAAAAATCAGGAGCAAAAATATTGGAAGAGTGGCGTGTAGCACAAATGGATGAAAGAGGCATTTCAAATTTTCTAGAAAATTTGAAAGCCAACTAACGAAAAAATAAAAAACCAAATTCCAATACTAGTTATGGAATTTTAACATTAGAAGAATGAGAATATTCAAATTTGGTGGCGCATCAGTACAAGATGCAGAGGGTATAAAAAATGTTTTTAGTGTATTAGAAAAAGTAGGTCACCAAGACACGCTTTTGGTAATTTCTGCAATGGGAAAAACCACGAATGCTTTGGAATTGGTAATCAAAAATTATTTTGAAAAGTCCAACGAATTAAATGCATCCTTGCAAGATGTTCGCAAATACCACAACCAAATTTTGCTAGATTTATTCGATGATGAAGATCATGATGTTTTTTTTGCCGTAAACAGTCATTTTGCCGATTTAGAATATTTTATACGAAGTAATAAATCACCGAATTATAACTTCGTCTACGATCAAGTGGTAAGTTTTGGTGAAATTATTTCTACCACAATTGTAAGCCATTATTTTAATCATGTGGGGTTAAAAAACAATTGGATGGATGTTCGTAATTTCATTAAAACCAATAATAATTACCGTGATGCCGATGTCGACTGGGAAAAAACGCAACAGTATATTTCTAAAGGAGTTAAGAAGAAAGCACTCAATATAACCCAAGGGTTTTTAGGCTCGGATGAGAATAATTTTACTACTACACTTGGGCGCGAAGGATCTGATTACACAGCGGCAATTTTTGCGTATTGTCTTAATGCCGAAAGTGTCACCATTTGGAAAGATGTGCCGGGAGTTTTGAATGCTGACCCACGTTATTTTGAAAATGCCATTTTATTAAATCAAATTTCCTATCGAGAAGCGATTGAATTGGCGTTTTACGGAGCGTCAGTAATCCATCCAAAAACATTACAACCTTTACAGAAAAAGGAAATTCCATTATTTGTAAAATCGTTTATCAATCCTCTTTTACCAGGAACCAGGGTTTCTAAAGGGCAAGATTTAGAGCCAAAGACTCCTTGTTTTATTGTAAAAAAAGAGCAATTGCTGCTTTCGCTTTCGTCTATTGATTTCTCATTCATTATGGAAGAAAATATAAGTGACATTTTTGCTTTATTGCACCAATACAAAATCAAAACAAGCTTAATTCAGAATTCGGCGATTAGTTTTTCGGTTTGTCTTGAGGATAAATTCAGTAATTTTAATGAAGTAAAAAACATACTTTCCAAAAAATTCAAGGTTTCCTACAACGAAAATGTTTCGCTTTACACCATTCGTCACTTTGATGAAAAAGCAGCCATAATGGTAGAAAAAGACAAAACCGTTTTGGTAAAACAAATTTCAAGAGAAACGATGCAGATAGTGACGAAGGAATAATTCGATTTTATTTTATACTTTTATATAAAAAGAAGCTATGGAAATCAAAGATTTATCAAAATATTCTAATGCTGAAAAAATTATTTTAGCGGAACAACTTTGGGATAGTGTTTCAAAAAAAGACATAGAATTGTCAAAAGAAATCCAGAAAGAATTGGATTATAGACTACAACTTTTAGAAGAAGGTAAATCAGAACTTTATTCTATGGAAGAAGTAAAAAAGCAGATAAATAAAATTAGAAATCAATAATGTATACCATTAGTTTTACTAAGGAAGCATTATTTGACATTGAGTATATAGTTCTTTGGTATGAAGAACAAAGAGTTGGACTTTCGTATGATTTTGAATTGTGTCTGGAAGCAGGTTTAGCAGAAGTTTTAAGAAACCCAGACAATTTTCAGAAACGTTATAAAAAAGTACAGGTTAGATTTATTTCTCGTTTCCCTTATGGAATTCATTATGTTGTGAAAGAAAACACGATTGTTATAATTGCAGTTTTTCATACGTCACTTTCTCCAAAAAACTGGTCTAAAAGATTATAAATCATAAAAAAACATACATTTTCAAAGGTTTTTACGTTATTATACGTATGCTAAAAAAACGCTTTTTATTAATGCTATTTATTGGATTCTCCCAGCTTCATGCTCAGGAAATAAAATCGTTGTATCAAAATAAAAAAGTTGCCGTTTCAAACGATACAATCGAAATTGAAAAAGTAAGTATTAGTCCAAGTTTTTTCAAATTGCTAAACAACGATGGAACAGTTATAGATTCTACATTCTACAAAGTTGATGTTAAAAAAGGAAAACTGGTTTTTAAAAATGGATTTACAGCTGAAGATAGTGTAACGATTCGGTATTTCAAATATCCAGAACAACTAACCAAAACCTACAGCATTTATGACCAAGAAAGAGTCGTTGCTAGCGATGCAAATTTGTATAAAGTAAATCGTTCCGTCAAAAAGTTTGTGCCGTTTGATGGCTTGAATACTTCGGGAAGTATTACTCGTGGAGTTACTATTGGTAACAATCAAAATACATCGGTTACTTCAAATCTTGATTTACAAATCACAGGAAAAATATCCGATAAAGTTTCGCTGCGCGCTTCTATTCAAGACAGTAATATTCCGCTTCAAGACAATGGATATTCTCAAAGATTAGATGAGTTTGACCAGATTTTCATCGAACTGTTTACCGATAAGTGGAATATTCGTGCAGGAGATTTATTTTTAGAAAACAGACAATCTCGTTTTCTGAATTTTAATAAAAAAGTTCAAGGACTTTCTACTCATTTTACTTTTGGAGGAGAAGAAAACAAGACCGATATTTTTGCTTCGGCCGCTTTGGTTCGTGGGCAATATGCCAAAAGTTCCTTCACTGGCCAAGAAGGAAATCAAGGGCCATATAAATTAAGAGGTAATAATGGTGAGTTGTATGTACTTGTAATTTCGGGGTCTGAACGCGTTTATGTGAATGGAATTTTACGGAAACGTGGCGAAAATAACGATTATCTTATTGATTATAATGCAGGAGAAATTACGTTTACTTCGCTTTTTCCGATTACTTCCGAAATGCGAATTGTTATCGAATACCAATATTCTGATAGAAATTATACTCGATTTGTAACGTATGCCGGAGCCAATCATGAAGCTAAAAAATGGAGTTTAGGAGGCTATTTATATTCTGAAAATGATGTAAAGAACCAACCATTACAGCAAAATTTAACCAATGAACAAGCTGCAATTTTGAGTAATGCAGGCGATAATGTCAACTTGATGAATGCGCCTTCTGCCTATTTAGATTCGTATTCCGACAATAAAATCTTATACAAAAAAATTGTAGTTACTGCAGGCGAAGCTTTTCAATACTCTAATAACCCAACAGACGAATTATATAATGTTAAGTTTACGTTGTTAGGCACTAATTTGGGGAATTATATTTTGACAAATTCCTCTGCAATTGGCAAAATTTACCAATATGTAGAACCAATTGCAGGTATTCCGCAAGGAAATTACGAACCAATTACACGCTTAATTGCACCGACTAAAATTCAGATTGCAACCGTTATGGGAAAATATAATCCAAACGAAAAGACAAGTATAGATTTTGAAGTAGGCATAAGCAATAATGATTTGAATTTGTTCTCAGCTATAGATGATAACAATAATAAAGGAATAGCGGGGAAGTTGAATTTCAAACAACGATTATTTACAAAAAAATGGCAAATTGACGCCTTTGGAAATTATCAATACGTACAGGAAAATTTCAAAACCATTGAACGTTTATTCAATATTGAATTCAATCGCGATTGGAATCTGACCACTTTTGCAGGAAATCAAAGTTTGATAATAAATGGTTTGAATTTTATTTTGCCCGAAAAAGGAAAGCTAACCTATCAGTTTGAAAAGCTTGATTTCTCTAAAAGTTTTTCCGGAAGCCGTCATATGTTAAATGGTCTTTTCAAACTTAAGAATTGGAATATTCTTCAAAATAGCAGTTATTTAACTAGCGATGGGACTTATGCCAATACCACTTTCATCCGAAACCAATCGCAAGTCAAGTTTAACTTAAAAAAAAATTGGATAGGAGGGAATCTTAGTATAGAAAACAATAAAGAAAAGTTAGTTGCAACTAATCAGTTGTCTTCGTTAAGTCAACGATTTACCGAATATGGCGCCTTCGTAGGTCGTGGCGACAGTACCAAAGTTTTTGTTGAATTCGGCTATTTGCAACGCGTAAATGACAGTTTATTTAGTGGAGTCTTAAAAAGGGTAAATACGTCACAGTCCTATTATTTGAAATCAAAATTAGTGCAAACCAAAAAAAGCGATTTGACCTTATTTGTTAATTATCGAAACCTAAAATATATTGATGAAACAAGACAAAACGAACCTTCATTAAATTCCCGTTTACTATATAACGATCAATTTTTTAAGCAATTGATGCAGGTTACAACGGCGTACGAAACCACGTCAGGAACTATTGCCCAACAAGAATTCACATATCTTGAAGTAGAACCTGGGCAAGGCGTATACACCTGGATAGATTATAATGGCAACGGAATTCAAGAACTGCAGGAATTTGAAGTGGCACCATTTCCTGATCAGGCAAAATACGTTCGTGTGTTTTTACCCAACCAAATCTTTTTAAAAACCCATCAGAATAAGTTCTCGCAATCACTGACTTTAAACCCGAGCCAGTGGCAAAATGCCCAAGGATATAAAAAAGTATTGTCACATTTCTACAACCAAAGTTCGTTCTTGATTGAGCGAAAAATAAAAAGAAACGGAGCTAATTTCGATTTGAATCCGTTTTCAGATTCCGATGAAAATATGCTTGGGCTGAACACCAGTTTTAGGAATAGTCTGTTCTTTAATCGCGGAAAGCAGAAGCATTCGACAACTTTTACAATAATCGGCAATCAACTGAAAAGTTTACTTTCTGTAGGATTCCAACAAAGTAAAAATAAGATATATCAATTGCAATACGCACATTTACTTAAAAAGACATGGCTTTTTTCTTTGGCAACAGAAACATCTGAAACGCTCTTGTTTTCAGAAAATTTCAGCAGCAAAAATTTTGAAGTTGATGGCTATCAAATCAACCCCAAGATTTCCTATTTGTTCAATAAAAATGCAAGTTGGGATCTGTTTTATGAACTACAAACGAAAGAAAATCAGATAGGAAACTCAGAAAGTTTGAAGCAAAATCGATTTGGTACTTCGTTTTCTTATGCTAGCGAAAAGAAGTTTACGATGAATGGGGAAATTTCATTTTATGATAACAGATTTGTTGGCGATAGCCAATCTCCAGTAGCTTTTCAAATGCTGGAGGGCTTACAACCTGGGAAAAACATGACTTGGAGACTACTTTTGCAAAAGAATTTAACACAGTTTCTAGACATTAATGTTAATTATCAAGGTAGAAAATCAGAGACTAGCAAAACCATTCATACTGGAAATGTTCAACTTCGAGCGTATTTTTAATTACTTTTAAAATATTCAAATAGTTTTTTCTTTACTTTTATAGCTCTAATTTGTAAAATAAAATAACATGAAAAAACTATTTTTACTTTCACTCCTTTTCGCTTTCGTTTTAAATATGAATGGACAAGAAAAAAAAGGTGAAAAATCAAAAACAACAACAGAAAAATCAACTAAGTCAAAAAAAGAAGTAGAAAAAAAAGACAAAAAAGCTAAATCAACAACTCAAAAATCTGCTAAACCAAAAAAAGAAGCAAAAACAAAAGTTCCTCTAAAAAAAGATGGAACTCCAGATAAAAGGTATTCTAATTCAACTAAAGAATCAAAAGCACCTCTAAAAAAAGATGGCACGCCAGATAAGCGTTATAATAATTCAACTAAAGAAAGCAAATCATCACCAACGGGGCAAAAAAAAGCTGCTGATGGAAATGCAAAAGCTAGTTCAAATAAAGCATCTGCAAAAACCAAAAAAGAAACAAGTTCAAACGAAAAAGCACCAAAAAAGAAAGATAAAGCCACTGGAAAATACAAAGGCAAAACAGTTTATACCGGTCCAAGAGGCGGAGAATATTATATCAATTCCAACGGGAATAAAACATACATAACCGACTAAAATCAGGTTTTATTTGCATTGTTTTAAAAAAGTGAGTTTTCTAATTGAAAAATCACTTTTTTTTATCCATAAAAACTAAAATTTAAGGCCAAGTGAAATGTTAAAATTACACCGAAAGTAAATTCTTACTTCCCTTTGTTTTAGGGCTTTTACAACTTTATATATTATTTAAAACATTGAAAATCAATAATTTAATTAAAATATAAAATTAGGGCAAAACGGCTCTATTTGTTAAAAACTAGAGCGTATTGTGAATAAGTTTGGCTTTCATTTTCCGTTTCGTTTGACAATCTTTGTAACATACAGATTCGATTAAACTACCAACAATATTTATAAAAACACAAATTCAAAATGGCGAGCATAGAACCAATTTTACAAGAAAACAAAAATCGTTTCGTGATTTTTCCAATAAAACATCATGATATTTGGGATTGGTACAAAAAAATGGAAGCTAGTTTTTGGACTGCAGAGGAAATCGATTTACACCAAGATTTGTCCGATTGGAACAACAAATTAAATGCTGATGAAAAATATTTTGTCAAGCATATTTTAGCCTTTTTCGCAGCTTCGGATGGAATTGTAAATGAAAATTTAGCCGAGAATTTTGTAAACGAAGTACAATATCCAGAAGCAAAGTTTTTTTATGGCTTTCAAATCATGATGGAAAACATTCATAGTGAAACCTATTCACTTTTGATAGATACGTATGTAAAAGACGAAGCCGAAAAAGCACAACTTTTCAACGCTCTAGAGGTATTTCCAGCGATTAGAAAAAAAGCAGATTGGGCATTAAAATGGATTGGTTCTGATTCGTTCGCCGAAAGATTAATCGCTTTTGCTGCCGTTGAAGGCATCTTTTTCTCAGGCGCATTCTGCTCTATTTATTGGTTAAAAAAACGCGGATTAATGCCCGGCTTGACGTTTTCAAACGAATTAATCTCCCGTGATGAAGGGGTTCACTGCGATTTTGCAGTGCATTTGCACAACCATCACTTGGTGAACAAAGTGTCAAAAACTAGAATTACAGAAATTATTACGGATGCTCTAGACATTGAGCGCGAATTTATTACCGAGTCACTCCCCGTGAGTTTAATTGGAATGAACGCAACTTTAATGACACAATATTTAGAATTTGTTGCCGATAGATTGTTGGTGGAATTAGGTTGCAATAGAGTATATAATTCCTCAAATCCATTCGATTTTATGGACATGATTTCATTGCAAGGAAAAACCAATTTCTTTGAAAAACGCGTAGCCGAATATCAAAAAGCAGGGGTAATGAATACCGATTCTGAAGCCAGTAAAATTACTTTCGACGCCGATTTTTAATCTGAACTTGTTTCATATTCTCATGAATTAATGCAGAATCTGGAGCGAATGGCTCGGGCATTTTAGGAAACCATATTCCTGCTGTCCGTTCCAATTTTTTGTTTTGTCTCCCTCAGCGTCTACCTGTCGGCAGACCCGCAGTCGAAGGGCTTATTTTAAAAACAAAAAGATTTCCACTTCCATCAGGGCTAGGAAGTAAATCATAGCACTAAAAACAGATGCTGAAATGAATTCAGCATAAACAAATAACCAGAAAATAGGTAAAGGGATTTTCTATTTTCAAAAACTGACAAGCCTATGTATGTAGTAAAAAGAGACGGACACAAAGAGCCGGTAATGTTCGACAAAATCACGGACAGAATTAAAAAATTATGTTACGGATTAAACGATTTAGTAGATGCTGTAAAAGTAACCATGCGGGTAATCGAAGGTTTGTATGACGGAGTAACTACTTCAGAACTTGACAATTTAGCAGCAGAAACGGCTGCATCAATGACCATTGCTCACCCAGATTATGCACAACTAGCGGCGCGAATCGCGATTTCTAATTTGCATAAAAACACCAATAAATCCTTCTCGGAAACCATGAAAGAAATGTACTTTTATGTAAATCCAAGAACGAACCAAAAAGCACCATTATTATCGGATGAAGTGTATGAAGCGATTCAGGCAAATGCCGAATATTTAAATTCACATATCATTTACAACCGTGATTTTAATTACGACTATTTTGGGTTCAAAACCTTAGAACGTTCGTATTTGCTAAAAATCAATGGTAAAATCGTTGAGCGTCCGCAACATATGTTAATGCGTGTGGCAGTTGGAATTCACTTAAACGACTTAGAATCGGTAATCGAAACCTACGATTTGATGTCGAAGAAATTCTTCACGCATGCCACACCAACCTTGTTTAATGCCGGAACGCCAAAACCTCAAATGTCTTCATGTTTCTTGTTAACCATGAAAGATGACAGCATCGACGGAATATACGATACACTTAAACAAACAGCAAAAATCTCGCAATCTGCCGGTGGAATCGGTTTGTCAATTCACAATGTTCGCGCAACGGGTTCTTACATTCGTGGTACCAATGGAACATCCAACGGAATCGTTCCAATGTTACGCGTATTTAATGATACCGCTCGTTATGTAGATCAAGGCGGCGGAAAACGTAAAGGAAGTTTTGCTATTTATTTAGAGACATGGCATGCTGATATTTTCGAATTCTTAGACTTAAAAAAGAATACCGGAAAAGAAGAAATGCGCGCACGTGATTTATTCTTTGCCATGTGGACCTCCGATTTATTCATGAAACGCGTTCAGGAAGATACTACTTGGACATTGATGTGTCCTAATGAGTGTCCGGGATTATGCGATGTTTACGGAGAAGAATTCGAAACCTTATACACTTCATACGAAGCACAAAATAAAGGAAGAAAAACCATCAAAGCACGTGAACTTTGGGAGAAAATCCTAGAGTCGCAAATTGAAACAGGAACGCCTTATATGCTCTATAAAGACGCAGCTAACAGAAAATCCAACCAAAAAAATCTGGGAACCATTCGTTCTTCAAACCTTTGTACCGAAATCATGGAGTATACCGCTGCAGACGAAATTGCCGTGTGTAATTTGGCTTCGATTTCCTTACCAATGTTTGTAGAAAACGGTGAATTCAACCACCAATTGTTATACAACGTAACCAAGCGCGTAACGAGAAACTTAAATAAAGTAATCGACAGAAATTACTATCCGGTTCCGGAAGCCGAAAATTCGAATATGCGTCACCGTCCCGTTGGATTGGGCGTACAAGGTTTGGCCGATGCTTTCATCTTATTGCGCATGCCGTTCACCAGCGATGAAGCAAAAAAACTGAATCAGGAAATTTTTGAAACCATGTACTTTGCGGCCGTTACCGCATCGATGGAAATGGCCAAGGAAGAAGGACCATACTCTTCTTTCAAAGGCTCACCAATTGCAAACGGAGAATTCCAACACAATCTTTGGAACATCAAAGACGAAGAACTTTCAGGACGTTGGGATTGGAAAGCGTTACGAAAAGACGTGGTGAAACACGGAGTACGTAACTCCTTGTTGATGGCACCAATGCCAACCGCTTCAACATCTCAAATTTTGGGCAACAACGAAGCATTCGAACCATACACTTCTAACATTTACACCCGTCGCGTATTGTCGGGCGAGTTTATTGTCGTAAACAAACACTTATTAGAAGATTTGGTAAAACGCGGCCTTTGGAACGAAGATTTGAAACAACAATTGATGCGTAACAACGGTTCGGTTCAGGATTTAGATATTCCACAAGATTTGAAAGAATTGTACAAAACCGTTTGGGAAATGTCTATGAAAGACATCATCGATATGTCACGCCATAGAGGGTATTTTATTGACCAGTCACAGTCGTTGAACTTGTTTATGCAAGATGCCAACTATGCCAAACTAACGTCGATGCACTTCTACGCTTGGCAAAGTGGTTTGAAAACCGGAATGTATTATTTGAGAACCAAAGCAGCCGTAGATGCCATCAAGTTTACCTTGAACAACGATAAAAAAGCTGAGCCAATAGTACAAATAACCGAGCCAGTTGCGGTTGAGGTAATTGCGCCCAATGAAACCGGCGAAATGACCGCCGAAGATTTTGCAGCCATGGTAGAACGCGCACGCAATGCCGGACCGGATGATTGCGAAATGTGTGGGTCGTAAAAAAGAGAAAAGAAGAAAGAGAAAAGAATAAAGAAATACAGCTGTCGAGAGATGGCTGTTTTGTATTTAAAAACTGATATTATAATAAATGAGAAACGCCTCTTTCGAGGCGTCGGACTAAAGATGCTATCTTTAGCGTTGTTATTGTGATGCAAATATAAAGAATAATAAATGGGAGATACAAATATTTTAATAAAAAAAGAACGTGTTGTAGTTTATGTAGATGGATTTAATTTATACTTTGGCATGTTAGATGCAGGTTTTGATTATTGTAAATGGTTAAATTTAAAACTTTTAGTTGAGAATTTATTACAACAAAATCAATCATTAATAGAGATTAAATATTTTACAAGTAGAGTTAGTAATAATCCAGACAAACAAAAAAGGCAAAATACATATATAGAAGCTTTAGAAAGTGTTGATGTAAATATTTTTTATGGAAATTATCAATCTGACAAGATTGAATGTAAAAGGTGTAAAAATGTCTGGCCAACCTATAATGAAAAAATGACTGATGTAAATATTGCTACACAAATCTTAATAGATGCCTATCAAGACAAATACGATATGGCGATGCTAATTTCAGGAGATAGTGATTTAGTTCCACCGATGAGAGCAGTACATGAAATATTTAAAAACAAACGAGTTTTTGTTGCCTTTCCTCCTAAAAGGCATAATCAATCCGTTGCCCTAATTGCAAAAGGGTCGTTGACAATCGGCAGGAAGAAACTTGTTGAAAGTCAATTCAACGACAGTGTAACAAAAAAAGATGGATATGTTTTGAATAAACCAAAAAATTGGTGATTTAGCTAAAATAATTTTGTAGAAATTATATAAAAGATATAATAGAGAGTGCAAAATCAATTATGCTATCTGTTCAAAAAACTATTCAATCATCATATAATGATAAATGGTAAACATTAATAAAAGAATATTACTTTAAAAAAAAACAGATTTAAATAAATTATGAAACAACAAATTTTAATATCCCTATCATTCTTATTCATTTATGGATGCTCATCAAGTTCAGATTCTAATAATACAGCAGATTTACCTACATTAACTACTGTAGAGGTTTCATCAATTACTACTGCAACAGCAGTTTCTGGAGGGGTTATTTCAAGTGATGGAGGAGCTAGTATATTGGAAAGGGGAGTTTGTTGGAGTACAAGTGCTAATCCTAATGTTTCTTTAACAACAAAAACAACAGATGGGACAGGAATTGGAACATTTACTAGTAATATATCAGGTCTTGCTGCTAATATAACTTATTATGTTAGAGCTTATGCAACTAATAGTGTTGGGACTGCTTATGGAACTATGGTGAGTTTTACAACATCTAACCCCTTAACAGATATAGATGGAAATACTTATCAATTAGTAACTATTTGTGACCAGACTTGGACCAAAACCAATTTGAATGTATCTAAATATAAAAATGGTGATGTTATACCTCAAGTTACTAATCCCTCGGCATGGGCGAATCTAACCACTGGTGCTTGGTGTTATTACAATAACGACTCTTCAAATGGTGCAGTTTATGGTAAATTATATAATTGGTATGCTGTAGTTGACCCACGAGGATTAGCTCCTTTAGGTTACCACATACCTACTGATAATGAATGGACTACTTTAACCACTTGTTTAGGAGGGTTATCAGTTGCGGGTGGTAAAATGAAAGCAACAGGTACATCGCTTTGGCTGAGTCCTAATACCGGTGCTTCCAACAGTTGTGGTTTTACAGCAATTCCAGGAGGTTATCGCTTTAGTAATGGAACATTATTCGACCTGATTGGCCACTTTGGTGGCTGGTGGAGTTCTACGGGTTACACAGGTACTAATATGGCTTGGCCCCGCTCAGTTTATTACAATGATGACAAGATTTTCAGAAGTTCCAGTTATAAGGCAGATGGTTACTCAATTCGTTGTCTTAAAGATTAATAACCTTTAATGTCAAAAAAAGTTAATATTTCAAATGGCAAACTTCCTGTTTTTTTGATAAAAATAAAAAAACACTTATTTATAAAAATTAAATTTAAAAGTAATGAAAGAAATACTTGCAAAATCATTATTAAATAAAATTGAAAGACTCGAAGCATTCGAAGAAAGGCTTTCGGTGAGGTTTGAGAATATCTCGATAAAAATTTATGCAAATAATGCTGTTTCTGTATATTGTGAAATACATTCCAATAAAGGTACAACTATAGAAAAAACTGTCAAAATTGAATGTACTGCATATGATAATGACGGTCAAATACTAGATGTTAAAAATACTTATGTGTCAAAAGATAATTTTTTTGGATTTGAAATTTTGGAATTTTATTTTGGAGATGATGAGATTGCAGATAAAATCAATAAATTAAGATTATATCCAAAATTATAAAACATTATGGATATTAATAACATTAGAAACCAACTACTTGACGAAGCAAAATCATCACCAAATTTATTGTCTGATTTGGCAGGTTTAGAAACCTATATTTCTGAAAGTTACAACAATCGCTCTTTTATAGAATTATTGCAAAATGCAGATGATGCAATTGCTACAAAATTTAAAATTATAAAAGATAATGATTTTTTATATGTGGCAAATAATGGAAGAACTTTTAATGCGAAAGATGTTGAAAGTTTATGCCGAAGTGCATCCTCAACTAAAACAAGAGGAGAAAGTATTGGTTACAGAGGAATTGGCTTCAAATCAGTTGTAGGCTTTGCCAAAGAAATTCATATCATTAGTGGCGATTTAGAAATTACGTTTTCCAAAGAAAGAACTAAAAATGAAATACCAAACGCATTAAGAGTTCCTTTAATACGAATTCCACATTCTATAATTGAAAAAGACAAGTCATTAATCGCTACAAATGTTAAAAATCTAATAAGTGATGGGTTTAGAACAGTTTTTATTTTTACTGGAGTTAGAGCTAATGAAATAGAAACCGAGTATGAAAATTTTGATTATAAATCATTACTTTTTTTGAACAATGTAGTAACTACTGAAATTTCTATTTCAAATTATAGTATAACACATATTGATAAAACAATAATTTCAGAAAGTGAAAGCAAACTAAAAATCAATAATAACGGCAATCAAACAGAGTGGTTGATTTCTAATTATAAAAAGACTGCAATTGCTTTTCAAATAGAAGAAGGTTTCCCAGCAAGAATTAATCAGACAGATGCTTTAGTTTATTCGTTTTTACCAACGGAAGATATTACAGGACTTGGAGTTATAGTTAATGGCGATTTTAGTACTGATCCGTCAAGGAAGCATTTGATTTATGATAATGAGACAAATGTTACAATAAAAAATATTGCTACTCAAATAATAAACTTAATTGAGAAAAATTTATCCAATAATAAAGCCGAAAACAATAGTATAATTAAAGCTTTGGTTCCTTACTGTGACCCCAGAATGATAAGTTTTAAAAAAACTTCATTTGAAAAACTTCTTTTAGAACAAATCAAAAATGTAAATTCAGTTTACTTTGAAAAACTAGAATTGCCACCAAATTGGCTAAATCCAAAAGATTACAATTGTATTGTTAAATCTAATGGTAATTTAGTTATTGGTTCAAGCTCACTAAATATTGATGGTTTAGTGTCATTTTTAAAATATCTTGGCGCAAAAGAAGCTTCATTTGAAACATTAAAGACTAAAATAAATAATTCAGAAATTTCAATTTTAGGTTGTGTTCAGATTTCAAAATATATATTTACTTCCATTTTGTCAATGAATAATGATAATTTTATTATTTCAATAAAAGATTTAAAAATCTTATTTAGTGATAAAAAAAGAGTTTCTATAAAAGAAATAGAAAATGATAACTTAATAGTTGACAATTCATTTATCACTTTATTAATTGAAAATGGATTAACAGAATTTGACATAAAACAAATATTTAAAAAAGTAATCTCAAATTATAAAAATGATTTGTTTCTCGATAAGGAAGGTGAAATACCATTAATCCCTCAAAAAATAAAAAATATTACTAATGAAAATTGGTATAACAATTCTGTTGAAGGAACAACTGATAAAGTTAAATATGGATTAAAACGTTGGAGAAGTGCAGAGGAAATAACTTTAGAAATATTGAATTTAAATGGATTTAATTTACAAGATGTTAGCAAACAAAACATTGGTTATGATTTAGATGGTTTTGACCCAAATGGAGAAGAAATACATATCGAAGTAAAATCAATAACACTTCCTGGTCAGAAATTTAAACTTACCAATAATGAAATTGGAGTTGCTCAGGAAAAACAAAAGAAATTTTATATTGCTGTGGTTCGTCAAACAGATGATTTCTTTGAAATTGCAATGATTTCTGACCCAATAAAAAATCTAGTCTTAAATAGACAATGCGTACAATGGATTTGGGAATGTTCAGAATATGAATATAATCCCAAGAGATTTGAACTTTAATATCAAATAAAATCAGCATGTCAAAAGAAAAAAAAGGAGTGTACACCGGCATCATCGAAAAGGACAAAGACGGGAATTATTTCTGCGGCGAATACCTTTTGGATTATAAATACACAGAAGCCAGTTTTAAAATTGGTGATGAAATCAATATCAAAAGTGTGATTGCCAACCCGAGTGATAAAAGCTACAATCAATATCCGAAGAAGTCGCGCAATTTCTTTTTAGCCAATCAAAAAGAATAATAAAAATGAACACCAATAACAGGAAATTCCTTGTTGCCGATGATATTGTGGCTACAATTCCACAACGATTTTTAAACTACATCATAGACGCTATAATGCAGTTAATTTTATTAATGGTATTGGCCATGTTTAGTTTTATAATTAGTGATTTGATAGGAAGTAAAAGCGCCATCAATTTTTTCTCAAAACTCGATAAAAATACCATCGGACTCTATACCATTTCATTTACATTAGTACTTATTTATTACAATGTATTTGAAATTTTGTTTGCTAGAACCATTGGTAAATTTATTACACAAACAATCGTGGTGGATGAACACGGAGAAAAACCACATCATGAAACTATATTAATACGTTCACTATGTCGATTAATTCCGTTTAATCCTTTTTCAGTATTAATTTTAGGAAGAGGTTGGCATGATAGCATTTCAAAAACTTATGTGGTTGACAAAAAATTATTGGACGAAAAGAAGCGTTTGTTCTATGCCTTGGAACAAAATGTAAATGAAGCATAATCATGATTGAACTCATCCGAACCACATCAAATAATACAGATTTTGAAAAACTAGTTGTGTTGCTCGATGCTTATTTGAGCATACTTGACGGCGAAGATCATGCTTTTTACGCACAATTTAATAAAAGCAACTTGTTGAAAAATGCGTTGGTGTGTTATGAAAATGGAATGCCGATTGGTATTGGTGCTTATAAAGAATTTGAACCCAGCATAGCCGAAATGAAACGCATGTATACGCTGCCCAATCATCGTGGAAAAGGCATCGCAAAAGCCATTTTAACCGAATTAGAAAACTGGGCCAAAGAAGAAAACTATGATACTGCTATACTCGAAACGGGTTATTTGCAAAAAGAAGCCATTGGCTTGTATCAAAAGTTAGGATATACCATCATTGAAAATTTTGGGCAATACAAAGGCGTTGCTAACAGTATTTGTATGAAAAAAATAATTTAATAATGTATCTTTAACTTCTAAAATCAAAGATCATTAATCATCAATCCTAAATCAATATGACCTGGGAACAACTTTTATCACTAAAACGCCAAGGCGATACCAGCAAACGGTTACGCATCGAACAAGACGATACGCGTTTGGGCTTTGAAGTCGATTATGACCGAATTATTTTTTCATCTGCTTTTAGAAGTTTACAAGATAAAACCCAAGTAATTCCCTTATCAAAAACCGATTTTGTGCATACGCGCTTGACGCACAGTTTGGAGGTTTCGGTCGTGGGTCGTTCTATCGGAAGATTAGTAGGAAAAAAAATCATCGAAAAATACCCGCATTTACGCGAGGTGCACGGCTATCACATGAACGATTTTGGAGCAATTGTCGCTGCCGCTGCTTTAGCACACGATATCGGAAATCCACCATTCGGACATTCCGGCGAAAAGGCAATAGGCGAGTATTTCTCTATTGGAAAAGGACAACAATACAAAGACCATCTAACCCCAAAACAATGGCAGGATTTAATCGATTTTGAAGGAAATGCCAATGGTTTTTCGGTGCTAACGAGTTCTCGTCCAGGGATTGAAGGAAGTCTGCGTTTGTCCTATGCTACCCTAGGTGCTTTTACCAAATATCCCAAAGAAAGTTTACCCAAAAAACCAACCAAAAATATAGCCGATAAAAAATACGGTTTCTTCCAATCGGACAAGGATTTCTTTAAAGAAGTAGCCGAAGAACTAGGGATGATTTCCAATAAAACCGGAGACGATATCGGTTATGAGCGCCATCCGTTTGCGTTTTTAGTCGAAGCTGCTGATGATATCTGCTACACGATAATCGACTTTGAAGACGGTATCAATCTAGGTTTAGTTTCCGAAGATTTTGCATTAGAATACTTAATCAAACTGGTAAAAGACACTATTGATACTGCTAAATACCAAACATTAACCACCAAAGAAGACCGCATCAGTTATTTGCGCGCCTTGGCAATTGGCAATTTAATTAATGATGCAGTTCGGGTTTTTATTGAAAATGAAGAAGCTATTTTACAAGGAAAATTTCATTTTGCACTGACCGACAAAAGCAAGTACAAAGCGCAAATGGACGACATCATAAAGCTGAGTGTTAGGAACATTTACCAAAGCCGAGAAGTGATTGAAAAAGAATTATCGGGCTACCAAATCATCAATAATTTATTAGACAAATTCATCACCGCCTACAACAATAACCACGAAGGGAAAGCCACGAATTATGACAAATTACTATTGAAAATTCTGCCAGAAAAACATCATTTGGAAAAAGAAACTTTATACGAAAGATTGCTGCACATTTGCCATTTCATCTCGATGCTCACCGATGGAAAAGCAGTGCAGTTGAATAAAATTGTGACGGCTTAATCTTCTTCCTCTTCCTCAAGCAAACCCGAGAAAAGGGAGCGTAATCCATCCACATCAATATTGCAAAATTGCTGCAGTTCATCAACCGTTCCGTGTTCGATAAAATAATCGGGCACACCACAAAGGAAGATTTCGTTTACGTAATCATTTTTAGCCGAAAATTCTAATACAGCACTTCCAAAACCACCAATAGTCACACCATCTTCGACAGTAATAATGGTAGAAAACTTGTCGCATATTTTGTGCAGTTTCTTTTCGTCTAACGGTTTTACAAAACCAAAATGGTAGTGCGCAAAATGACCTTCATCCTCTATTTCAGCAAGGGCGTCAGTCACATTATAGGCAATGGTACCTGTTGATAGAATGGCAACTTTTTTCCCTTTTTTGAGTTTATGAGCTTTTCCAATTTCAATTTTTTGAAAGTTTTTGGAATTTGGAATTTCGAAGTTTGGAATTTTTCCACGTCCACGTGGATATCGAATCGCAATTGGATTTTTCAATCCCAAAGAAGCCGTGTACAAGATATTTTGAAGTTCAATTTCATCTTTTGGCGCATAAATAATCATATTCGGAATGCAGCGCAAATAGGCCAAATCAAAAACTCCATGATGTGTCGCTCCATCTTCACCCACCAAACCGGCGCGATCCAAACAGAAAATTACTGGTAAATTCTGCAACGCGACATCATGTATCACTTGGTCGTAAGCGCGCTGAAGAAACGTTGAATAAATGTTGCAGAAAACAATCATGCCTTGGGTCGCCATTCCAGCCGAAAGCGTTACGGCATGTTGCTCGGCAATACCCACATC
This sequence comes from Flavobacterium sp., assembly GCF_044369455.1. Lineage (GTDB taxonomy): Bacteria > Bacteroidota > Bacteroidia > Flavobacteriales > Flavobacteriaceae > Flavobacterium. Next base: position 119,654 of record NZ_JBIPLW010000007.1, read on the forward strand.
AAAAGCGCGCTCTGGAAAAACTTCCATCATAAATTTCATCGAACTACCGCTGGGCATGGCTGGCGTAATGCCAATAATCTTTTCGTTATTTTTAGCCAATTCTACTAAAGTTAAACCAAATACATCTTGGAACTTCGCTGGCAAATTCTCCTCAGATTTCTTATGAATTTCTCCGGTCGAAGCATCAAATTTTCCTGGTGCGTGATATTTTACCTGATCCTCTTCGGCTTGTTGTAATCCTTTGCCTTTCGTAGTAATGATGTGTAAAAACTTTGGGCCTTTTACTTTTTTTAGTCGTTCCAATTCTCTGATTAAAGCTTCGATATCATGACCATTAACAGGACCTGAATAATCAAAGTTAAGCGACTTAATCATGTTATTCTGTTTCGGATTTTTACCTTCTTTAACAGCCGTCAAATAGTTTTTTAAAGCACCAACACTTGGATCAATTCCGATAGCGTTATCATTTAAAATTACTAGCAAATCAGCATTGGTCACTCCGGCATGATTTAATCCTTCAAACGCCATTCCGCTCGCTATAGAAGCATCACCAATCACAGCAATATGATGTTTGTTTTCGCCTTTAAGCTGCGAAGCTAGCGCCATTCCCAAAGCCGCCGAGATAGAAGTAGAAGAATGGCCCACGCCAAAAGTATCATACACACTTTCGCTTCGTCTTGGAAATCCAGAAATGCCGCCAAGTTGTCGATTACTATCAAATTTTTTTCTGCGTTCGGTTAAGATTTTATGACCGTATGCCTGATGACCAACATCCCAAACCAACAAATCATTGGGCGTATCAAAAACATAATGCAAAGCAATTGTCAGCTCAACCACACCAAGTGATGCACCAAGATGACCTTCTTTTACCGAAACAATATCAATGATAAATTCACGCAATTCCTTTGCCAGTTGTGGCAATTGAGAAAGGTCTAACTTTCGTAAATCTTTTGGGTTGTTGATATGTTCGAGCAATTTTTTTGACATGTGACAAATGTACAATTTGAAATTGTATATTTGTAATTATAAATTCATCGCTATGACAACTTTCACTATTAAAATTAACGAACGCACTAAAGCAGGAAAAGCATTTAGAGCGATGACCGAAACATTTTTTAAGGATGTTAAAGGCATCGAGATTTTAGAAAACTCAACCCAAACGGAAGATGAGATTTACAATCCTGAATTTGTAAAAATGATTTTAGAGCGTGGGGAAGGAATAAATGATCCCGAAAAAAGAAAAAATTGGACTACTGTAAATCCAAATGATATATGGGGAAGTATATTGTAGTTCTCGAACCATCAGCAGAAAATGAAATTAAATTTCACTTAAAATCAGGAAACAAAGCAATCATAAAAAAGCTTGAAAAAATAATACAAGAACTTACGGAAACACCTTATTCTGGAATTGGAAATCCCGAAGCACTTAAAAATAATTTATCGGGGTATTGGTCGAGGCGAATTAGTCAAAAAGACCGGATTATTTACAGAGTTGAAGAAAATATTGTTACTGTATTTGTAATTGCTGCTTTAGGTCATTATTCTGATAAATAAAACCTCATTCATTTCCTTATATGGAAAACCCTTTCACCCACGAGTATTTTATGAAGAAAGCGTTGCAAGAAGCCGAAATCGCTTTTGATAAAGGCGAAATTCCGGTTGGTGCCGTAATAGTAATCGATAATAAAATTATTGCAAGAACCCACAATCTCACCGAAATGCTTAATGATGTTACTGCTCACGCCGAGATGCAAGCCATCACTTCGGCTGCTAATTTCATAGGTGGGAAATATTTGAAAGGGTGCACACTTTACGTCACACTAGAACCATGTCAGATGTGTGCTGGTGCATTATACTGGAGCCAAATTTCCAAAATTGTTTTTGGCGCTTCGGATGAGCAACGAGGGTACCAAAATTTAGGCACCACAATTCACCCAAAAACCCAGGTAATTCAGGGCGTTTTGGCTAAGGAATGTTCCGATTTAATGTTCCGCTTTTTTGCCTCCAAAAGAGGATAATTTGACAAGAAAAATATTCCTAAAATATATTTTACAATGTAAATAATATTATACTATTTTTATCGTTATATTGCTAATTGAGGAAAATCACTCAAGGAATAAGTTCTAACAAATAATTCATTTACTACCTATGAAAACCAGCAAGATTTTCGGCTTGTTTGTTGCAATTCTTTTATTGCAATCCTGTTCAAAAAAATCGGTTTCCGATTTTGATTCAGACCCCTCTCTTTTCAAAGACTACATTACAGGATTTTCATCTGGTTTCGTCTCGGTCCACTCCGACTTCAGAGTTCAATTGGCTTTCAACAAAACAGATTGGAAAGTCAATCAAGAGTTAGACAATGATTTATTCGATATTTCACCATCGGTTAGCGGAAAAGTAGTAGCGCTTTCACCCAATACAATTGCCTTTATTCCAAAAGACAAATTGGAACAAAACACCTTGTATCAAATTACGTTTCACCTTTCTGAGGTGACCAATAAAGTTCCAAAAGAACTCAAAAATTTCAACTTTTCGGTTAAAACTATCAAGCAAGATTTTATCGTCAATACACAAGATTTACAATCCTACAGTAAGGACTGGTATTATCTCAACGGAAATTTAAAAACCGCTGACAATCTCAGTTTTGAAGATGCTCAAAAAATTATTGAAGCCACTCAAAATAATAAAAAACTAAAAATTAATTTTGATAAATCAGTGAGTACCAATACTGATTTTAAGTTCACTATTGATAGTATTCAACGCTTTGATGAAGACACGGAAATTATAATCAACTCGGATGGAGATGATGTTGGCATCGATCAAAAAGGAGTTCTTAAATTCCCAATTCCTGGCAAAAACCAGTTCAAAGTTGTGAAAATTGAACCCGGTGACGCCAATAATCAATCGATACTTATCAATTTTTCGGATCCATTAAAAAAAGATCAAGATTTCAAAGGATTGGTGGCGATTGAAAACACCAGCAATCTCAAGTTTACCACAATGGGAAATGTGTTGAAAGTCTTTTACAACAAAGAACCCGAGAGTTCAAAAGTAGATAGAGGCAGCACAACCGAAGCAGTGGTTGATTCGACCGCAGTTGTTGAAGTTGAAGAAACGGCGCAGTCAACAGAAACAGGTTTTTCGGGGACAAAATTAGTTGAGGTGTTTCAAGGCGTTGAAAACATTGATGGCTACAAAATGAAAAATAGTTATTCGGAAAAAATACTATTTGACCAAATAAAACCCGGTGTCAAATTAATAAAAAGCGGTACTATTTTGCCAAGTTCCAATAATTTAAAAATCAATTTTGAAGCGGCCAATTTGAAAGCGGTAGATGTAAAGATTTTTAAAATATACAAAAGCAATATTTTACAGTTTTTACAAGACAATGCAATCAATGGCACTCAAAATCTGAGACAAGTTGGGCAATCTATTACCAAGACAAAGATTGATTTAAAACAAAATAACATTGTAGATTATTCCAAATGGAATACCTATGCCCTAGATCTTTCAAAAATCATAAAACCAGAACCCGGAGCAATTTATCGGGTGGAGTTCTCTTATAAAAAAGAGTATTCCTTGTATAAATGTGTAGGGAGTGCCACAACTGACCAAGAGGATGAAGATGAAGAGGGGGGCTATTACAATCGTAAAAACGAAGAAGATATAGAGGAAAATGATGTAAATTATAGTAATAATGGATATGATTACTATTACGAACAAGACTACGAATGGCGACAAAGTCAAGATCCATGTTCCGATTATTATTTTTATAATACCAAAACAGGCACCAATATTTTAGCTTCCGATATAGGAGTTATTGCCAAGCGAGGCACCGATAAATCTATTGTTATTGCCGTTAGCGATATTGTTTCTACCAATGCGGTTTCGGGCGCAAAAGTAGAATTGTATAATTACCAACAACAAAAAATTGCAAGTTCAACAACTAATGGTGAAGGGATGGCTATATTCCAGTTGGACAAATACGCCTATTTCGCTATTGTCAGCAATAATGGTCAAAGCACATATGTGAAATTAGATGACGAGTTGTCTTTATCGGTGAGTAATTTTGATGTTTCTGGCGAAACGTTACAAAAAGGATTAAAAGGTTACATCTATGGTGAACGTGGCGTATGGCGTCCGGGCGATACCGTGTATTTGTCTTTTATCTTTAACGACAATGCCAACAAACTGCCCATTTCGCATCCAATCAAATTAAAAATGAATGACCCAAATGGGAAAACGGTTTATGAATGTGTTCAAAAAATGAATGAACTCAACCATTACAAATTTATCATTCCAACAGAAGACGATGACATTACAGGAAATTGGGAAGCAGTAATCAGTGTTGGCGGTGCTCGTTTTTACAAAACCATCAAAATTGAAACCATCAAACCCAATCGTTTGAAAATCAAAAACAGTTTCAACGAGCCAATCCTTTCGGCAAGTAAAGAAAATGTCAACAAAATTCAGGTATTGTGGTTACACGGAGCTGTTGCCAAAGATTTAAAAACCGAAGTGCAAGCTAAGTTTTCACAACAAGTAACTACTTTCAAAGGATTTTCTAACTATGTTTTTGACGACCCAACCAAAAGTTTTTATACAGAAGAAATCAATATTTTCTCAGGAAAAGTTGATTCAAAAGGACAAGCTACTATCCCGATTAAACCCAACATCGAAGGCGAAGCACCCGGAATGTTGCGTGCTGCTTTTATTACCAAAGTATATGAAAATGGAGGCGATGTTAGCACCGATGTGGCTTCGGCTTCCTATTCGCCCTACAAAACCTATGTTGGCATAAAATCGCCTGAACCTAATAAATACGGAATGATTGAAACGGGTAAAAACAACCGCTTCGATATTGTTTCGGTAACCGAAAATGGTCGTCCAGTTGCTCTTCAAAATCTCGATGTTCGTGTTTATAAATTGCAATCGCGCTGGTGGTGGGACGCTTCCAATGATGATTTGTCAAGCTACAACACCTCCAATGCTACTATTGGCTATAAAAATTTTAGGATAAATACCAACGCTTTAGGAAAAGGTAGTATTGCTTTTGCTGTGGATGACGAAGAATGGGGGAATTATTTAATTCGTGTAACCGATCCAAATAATGGTCATTCAACGGGAGTGAAAGTGTACATTGATATGCCTTGGTGGTCTGCCAAAAGTAGAACTACCGATGGGGAGTCGGCAACCATGTTGAAATTTTCTACCGATAAATCCAATTATGCTGTGGGAGATAAAGCCAAAATCTTCTTCCCGTCAAGCGAAGGTGGAAGAGCCATGATTTCCATAGAAAACGGAACCAAAGTGCTAAAAACCATTTGGGCCAAAACCAAAAAAGGGGAAACAACAGTCGAAATGCCTATTACAGGTGATATGGCTCCAAACGTCTATATCAACATTTCTTTATTACAACCACATGCATCAACCAAAAACGATTCGCCAATACGAATGTATGGCATTCTTCCGATTGAAGTAATTGATAAAAACACCGTCTTAGAACCGCAGTTGACCATGCCCGATGTGTTGCGTCCTGAACAAACCGTAAATGTAAAAGTTGCTGAAAAAAAAGGAAAAAGAATGACCTATACGATTGCTGTGGTTGATGAAGGTTTGTTGGATTTAACTCGCTTCAAAACGCCAAATGCTTGGAATAGTTTTTACACACGAGAAGCTTTGGGTGTTCGCACTTGGGATATTTATGATGATGTTATTGGTGCTTATGGAGGAAAAGTCAACCAAGTTTTCAGTATTGGTGGTGATGCTGACGCGGGTGGAGGCAAAGCCAAAAAAGCCAATCGTTTCAAACCCGTAGTATTATATTTTGGTCCTTTTGAATTGGAAAAAGGAGCTTCAAAAACCCATAAAATTACCTTGCCAAAATATATTGGTTCGGTTAGAACAATGGTGGTAGCGGCCGATTCTAAAACTAACGCATACGGAATGACCGAAAAAGCAACTCAGGTAAAAAGCCCGTTGATGCTATTAGCATCGTTGCCAAGAAAGATATCACCTTCTGAAAAAGTAACCATTCCAGTAACGCTTTTTGCTACCGAGAAACAAATCAAAAAAGTAACATTACAAATCAAAACCAATAGTTTTGTAAAAGCAATAGGAAAAGCAAGTCAAATCATTTCTTTCACCGAACCCGATGAGAAAATGGCTTATTTCAATTTAGAAGTGGGCAGTTCAACAGGAATTGGGAAAATTGACATCATTGCGACTTCAGGCAAAGAAAAATCAATCTATACTGTTGAAATTGATGTTTCCAATCCAAATCCGATAACGAATGATTTCACCGATGTTATTATTCCGCCAAACACTTCAAAAACAATTACTTGGGGAACCTTTGGCGTAAGCGGAAGCAATAAAGCCAAAATGGAAGTTTCCTCTGTGCCAACAGTTGATTTTGGGCGACGATTGGATTATTTAATTCAATATCCTCACGGCTGTGTAGAACAAACAACATCGTCAGTTTTTCCTCAATTGTATTTGACCGAAATAATGGATTTAGATGCTGTTTATAAACAAAAAATTCAGAAAAATGTAACCGCTGGAATTCAAAGATTAGGTGGTTTCCAATTGGCAAATGGCGGATTTTCGTATTGGCCTGGCAACAGTCAAGCTGATGATTGGGGAACTTCTTATGCAGGACATTTTTTGATTGAAGCGGAGAAAAAGGGTTATGTGTTGCCCATAAACTTCAAATCAAAATGGATTTCCTACCAACAAAAAATGGCGAAACAATGGCGTTTTGAAAACCAGTATAACAATGATTTTGCACAAGCGTATCGCTTATATACACTTGCTTTAGCGGGTTCACCCGATTTGGCTTCGATGAACAGATTGCGAGAAACAGTGGGAATTTCAAACGAAAGTAAATTGCGTTTGGCAGGAAGTTATGCTATGATAAAACAAAATGCAGCGGGTATGTCTTTGTTGAGCAAATCCTTCATTGACGAACAAAATTCAGACGATACCTATCATTATTATTACTACTATGGTTCGGCGGAACGAAACAGGGCAATGGCGCTTGAAACTTTAATTTTATTGGATCAAAAACCAAGAGCTTTTGCTATGGCAACAAAACTAGCAAAAGATCTTTCCAGCCAAAAATGGATGAGCACGCAAACGACTGCTTATGGTTTATATGCTATGGCAAAATTTGCAAAATCCAATGGAACAAAAGGGGTTTCCATTCAGTTTAGTAATGCCGGAAAAACGGAAATTATCACTACCGATAAAACCATAGCACAACGCAATTTATCGGTAAAAACCGGAAATAATTCAGTTACCATTAAAAACAACAAAAAGAATACATTGTTTGTTCGTGTTTTAAATAGTGGGATATTACCCATTGGAAACGAGAAGGTTGTTCAAAATAATATATCAGCTAATGTGGTTTTCAAAGACCGAAAAGGGAAAGTGATCAACATTTCCAAAATTGCTCAAGGAACCGAATTTTATGGCGAAGTAACCTTAACCAATCGTAAAAATGAACGTGTTGAAAATATTGCTTTGTCCCAAATTCTTCCTTCTGGCTTTGAAATAGTAAATACTCGTTACACTGATTTTGGCGATGCCACAGCTAATATTGCTGATTATATTGATATTCGAGACGACCGCGCCAATTACTATTTTAGTTTGAAAGCAGCCGAAACACGCCAATTCAAAATCCTACTAAACGCTTCGTATTTGGGCAACTATTATTTGCCTGGATTGCAATGCGAAGCGATGTATGACAACGACTTTTTGGCAAGAACCAAAGGGCAATGGGTGGAAGTTGTGAAGTAAATAACGTATCCTAACAGGTTTTTAAAACCTGTTAGGTATATATTTTTTAAAACTATCAAATAAATTATCATAGTAAAATGAATAAAGATGTTTTAGAAGCAGGTGTAATTTATCATTTTTATAATAGGGGAAATAACCATGAAAATATTTTTATTGAAGAAAGAAATTATGATTATTTTCTAAAACTTATAAAAAAGTATGTAGTACCTATTTCGGAAGTATATGCGTATTGTCTTTTAAAAAATCATTTTCACATAGCTTTAAGGATTAAGGAGAAAGAAGAAATACCAACTCAGTATCAAGAAAAAATTCATTTGCCTTTTTCGAATTTATTTAACACCTACACCAAAAGTGTCAATAAAGCTTATCAGAGAACTGGAAGTTTATTTCAAGAGCATCCTAAAAGGAATAGGGTTGAAAACGAAGATTATTTAAGGCAGCTAATAGTTTATATTCATCTAAACCCGTTAAAGCATAAATTTTCAGATAGATTTTTCAATTATAAGCATTCATCCTATCAATCCTATTTATCCAAAAAAGAAACTAATCTTGACAAGGAGTATATTTTAGGTTTATTTGGAGGAAAAGAAAATTTTATTGCCTTTCATAACGAAAGTCAAATTAAGTATGAGGGATTGATTGACCAAATAGATAAGTTCGATTTATAACTTTTTATTGATATCCTAACAGGTTTTTCAAACGTTTTGGCTATTAAAAAAATAAAAAAAGATGCCTAAAATAAACATACCTAACAGGTTTGAAAAACCTGTTAGGATATTGCTTAACAATATCAAACGCAACCCAAAGAAATCGGCTGTTGTCGTTATTCTTTTGGTCGTGTATTACTTTTCGTTACCACGGGTTTTATTCGAAGAACCTTATGCAACCGTAATCGAGAGTAATGATGGAGAATTATTGGCTGCCAAAATTGCTCGTGACGGTCAATGGCGGTTTCCGGCTCAAGATAGTGTTCCAGATAAGTTTAAAAAGTGCATCGTTTATTTTGAAGACGAACATTTTTATCAGCATTTCGGGTTCAATCCTGTGGCGATGGTCAAGGCATTTCAACAAAATCGTAGTGCTGGGAAAGTCGTTCGAGGTGGAAGTACCTTGACCCAACAAGTCATTCGTTTATCGCGAAAAAACAACAAGCGAACTTATTTTGAAAAAGGAATAGAGCTTGTTTTAGCCACACGACTAGAATTTCGACATTCTAAAGAAAAAATTCTACAATTGTATGCCGCTCATGCACCTTTTGGAGGTAATGTTGTTGGTTTAGAAATGGCGTCTTGGAGGTATTTTGGTGTGCAATCCTATCAATTATCTTGGGCAGAAAGTGCTACTTTGGCAGTGTTACCAAATGCGCCAAGCTTGATTTATCCTGGCAAAAATCAAATCAAGTTGATGAGAAAACGCAATGCGCTGTTGTTAAAGCTTTACCATGAAAAAATAATTGATAAGCTGACTTATGAATTAGCAATCAAAGAACCTTTGCCCCAAAAACCCTATAATTTACCTCAAATTGCTCCACATTTGCTACAACGAATTGCCAAAACAGACGAAGGTAAACGCATTAAAACTACAGTTGATATTTCATTACAAAACCGAGTCAACCAAATCACTCAACAGTACTATAATCAGTACAAACAAAATGAAGTGCACAACCTAGCAGTTATTGTGATAGATATTCAAAACCGAAATATCATCAGTTATGTAGGCAATTCACCAACGGATAAAGACCACGATAAAGATGTTGATATTATTTCGGCACCACGAAGTACCGGGAGTATTTTAAAACCGTTATTATTTGCCTCAATGCTCGATGAAGGCGAATTATTGCCCAATACTTTGGTAGCCGATGTGCCAACGCTCATATCGGGGTATTCACCACAAAATTTTAATTTGACTTTTGACGGCGCTGTTCCTGCTCAACGCGCATTGGCACGTTCGTTGAACATTCCTGCGGTGTTGATGTTGCAGCAACATGGAGTGAATAATTTTTATGAATTGTTGCAAAAGTTCCAGCTCAAAAACATCAACAAACATCCTGATCATTATGGCTTGTCGCTGATTCTTGGTGGTGCTGAAAGCAATCTTTGGGATTTGTGCCGTACTTATGCCAATATGTCTTCTACGATTAATTATTTCAATGCTTCGGATGGGAAATACCGAACCAAAGAGTTTGCCGAACTCAACTATGTCAACGGATTTGAGCAAAATTATGGCGAAGACAGCTTTCAGAAAACTATCTTGGGAGCAGGTTCTATTTATCTGAGCTATAACGCTATGAAAGAAGTGAATCGTCCCGAAGGCGATGAAGCTTGGAAGTTTTATGATTCTTCCTTAGAATTAGCTTGGAAAACCGGAACTAGTTTTGGGAACCGCGATGCCTGGGCCATCGGAACGAATTCGCGATATGTTGTGGGAGTTTGGGTAGGCAATGCCAACGGCGAAGGAAGACCAGAGTTGACCGGAGTAGGAAGTGCAGCGCCAATCTTATTTGATGTATTCAATTTGTTGCCCAGAAAAAAATGGTTTCAACCCCCTTTGAATGATTTAGAATATGCTGAAGTTTGCAGTTTGAGTGGTCATCTAGCGCAAGACGATTGCCCAAAAACCAAACAATTAATTACCCGAAGAGGCAAAAAAACAATCGTTTGTCCTTATCACAAATTGGTTCATTTGGACGCAACGGAACAATTTAGAGTCAACAGCAGTTGCGAAGATGTGGATAAAATCGTTTCCAAAAAATGGTTTGTGCTGCCACCGGTGATGGAATGGTACTTCAAGAGTTTGCATATTGATTACAAAACGTTACCGCCTTTCAGAGCCGATTGCCAGCAAGACCAAAAAGCAGCAATGGATTTTATTTACCCCAAAACCAATAGTAAAATATATTTGGCCAAAGATTTCAATAGTACTATCCAGCCGGTGATTTTAAAAGTGGCACATTCTAATCGGGAAGCGAAGTTGTATTGGTATGTGGATAATGCCTACAAAGGCACAACCCAAACTTTTCATGAAATGCAAATCGAAGCTGAGACAGGCATTCATTATATTACGGTGGCGGATGAATTTGGGAATGAGATTAGGAGAAAGATTGAGATTATAAAGGATTAGCGCTAGCCCGGACCTGTCTGCCTGCCGGCAGGTTGCAGTGGAAATCCTTTTTCGTCATCTCGATTTATGATTGAAACGACTGTATTGTTTACGAAAAAGATTGCAACGTATAGCCGGAATAGCTTAAAAAAAAGAAACAAAAAAACCGCCCAATCTCTCGAAAGGCGGTTTTTATTTTTAAATTTCTAGTTAGATTATTCCTTCAAAAATTTTGAACTTGTAGTTCCCTTATCACTATTGATTTTAATAAAATAACTTCCTGTTTTCAATCCTGAAACATCTATCGTTTCAGATGGATTAGTAACTACTTGAACTAGTTGCCCGAGTGTATTATAAATGTTTGCCGAACTCATCATCACTTCTTGTTTGGTTGTAACAATTAAGTGGTCTTTTGCTGGGACAGGAGATAGAGTAAATACACTTCCAAATTCAAAATCTGGAGTTGCCAGAGGATTAAACACATTCGTTGTATAGGTATTTGTCGTGATAGGTAAATTATAATCAAAATAAATGTTAGCCGTGTTACTAATGTTAGTTCCTAAAGGTAATGTTGATCTAGTTTTGATTTTAAATGTAACAAAGCCATCATTATTGGCATCATCAAAAGGAAGATTAATGTTTTCAAAAATAAACTCAACCTTATTAGTTTCGCTAATTCTTGTAACAAATGGATGACTTCCTGATAAAGGCGTTAAGGTGTTAATCTCAAATTTAGTGGTGTCAATAATATCACGTATGACTACAAATTCAGCATTTGCCGTTCCCGTATTTTCAAAACGAATAACATAATTAAGGTATTTACCAACTTCATTGATAGGCATAGATGGACCATCTGTACATGTTTTGTCGTTGGGATCGTATGAACCAACTACAGTTTGTTCAAGTATTGACGAGTTGTTTGATGGAGTTAGATCTGTTGCACCGTTAATTGTTGCACCGAATATCAAGATGTTTCCAGCATTTACGGCAGGCACTTCTGATGGCGAATTAATATTCATTGTAAAATCAATCGCTCTACTTTCAAATAACCCTAGATTGCTAAAATTCCAACTTAATGTATTTGTGGTTTGATTATTTACAGCAGGTGTGGCAGATATTAAATCCATTATAGTGTCGTCAAAGGTTAATACAACTGTGCCGCTTTGTATTGTAGTACCTTTGTTTTTGTATACAATTCTATAGCTAGCGTTAAAACCTGGTCGGGCTGGAATAGTTGAAAATAGAACCACTTCTAAATCATTGTTAGTACCATTCGGAGAAATGCAAAAGTTCTGGACAACTAAAGGGTTTCCCGCAGATACGTTAACACTAGCATTTGGTGGTGTGATTGTAAAATAAGATGGGTTTTCTAGAATTGGCCTAAAGTTATTATTACCAACTATAACATCATAAAAATTATAAAAACCAGCTTGATTGGTTGTTAGGGTTCCAGAAGTCGGACCATTTACAAAAGACATATTTTGATAGGGTAAAATGGGGTCAGACCCATCGCAACCATTGCCATTACTGTCATAACGAACAGTTCCTTGTATCGTATACGTATATGCAGTGTTTACTGTAAAGGAATCAGCTAATGTTGTACTAAAAACGCCATCGACCTCAGCCACATTAACGTCATACAAGCCAGGGATAGCATATCCAGGAATGGTTAAATTTACTAATAATTGGTTTGTATTTTCAAAACCAGTAGTGTTAGCGGGAAGTATATTGCCAAATTGATCAACGAAGGAAACATCAACTATTGGTGTGGTTACCGAAAAATCAACATTTTGCATTGTAATAGTAACATTTAAGTCTTGTTGACCTCTATTACCATTATTTGGCGAAACCGATATAATTGACTGAGCAAATATAAAATTTGAAAAAAAGAATGTGAAAAGGAGTAATAGTTTTTTCATTTGACAGATGATTTGATATAATTATCGAAGGTACAATTGTTTTCTTTGTAATCAAAATAAAACCGTAAAAGTTCATCCTCTGTTTTTATTTTAGATTTTAGATGTTCATTTAGTTTCGGATTGTTCAATTTAACGAGAGTTGTATTCAGTTTCTTTTCAACAATTGGAGTTAAAAATTGCTTGTATGAATTATGTTTAGAATTGCTATCGCACTTATCAATTGTTTGGAATGCTTTTTCATATTCTTTACTATTATAATACGTTGCAGCTAAATTTATCCGCGCGTCTTCATAGTTTGGAGAAATAGTTAACGCTTCTTTATAATGTTTTATTCCTTCTGCAATATTATTATTTTTTATATAAGTAGAAGCTAAATCATTGTTAACAATTATACAGTATGGATTTATTTTATAAGCCTTGATAAAAGAGTCCAAACTTTCTTTATAATTACCAGAATAAAATTGTGCTTTGCCAATATGCCAATCTAGGGGTATTGCATAATTGTCAGTTGAGAAAAATGTGTTTTTGGCTTTGTTAAACTCAAAAATTGCGGTTGTATTATCTAACGTTTTCTCCACATTTTTTGCTTTGTTTAAATGTTTTTCCCCCACAATTCTATAGGCTAATATTGTTGAAGCGTATAGTAATAAAAAGAAAACAAATACATAAACCAATCGGGAAGAAACTTTATATCCTATAGCACTGTTAGCTTTTAAATATTTTGCATTAATTATGGCAATTACAGTTAGTAAGAGTATTTGATGCTCAATTCGGGCAAGTGGAAAGTCAAAAAAAGCAATAACAAAATAACAAATAAAAAAAAGCAAAAAATAATTCGCATTTCTTCGGTCAATAGTATTATTCTCATTTACTGAAAGCCAATAGGATTGATATAGTATAGACATAAAAATTCCTAAATAACATAAAAATCCAAAAACACCTATTTCTGAAAAAATCATCAAAAAATCATTGTGAGGATTACTAATTATCATCCTTCCGTTTACGATAGCTGTATTTGAAAAGTAATCTAATCCATATTTTGGATAAGTGCTAATCCAATTGCCAATACCAATTCCACTCAAAAAATTGTCTTTAATGATATAAATTGCTTGTTGCCAAAATTCTATTCTTGAGTAAAAGGTAGCAGAGGAAAGTAGTCTGTAAAAATATTGGATCATTATATTAGGGGAAGAATGGAAATGATCTTTAATTGAAAACAAATACAATAAACCAATCATTAAAATTGTTACTGATGCATATAAAAAATAAATCAATTTTCTTTTTGACAACTTGTTTCTTAAATGAAGTAAAAACGCCAAAAATAAGTAAAGGCTTACTGCAATCATGACCGTTCTTGTTCTCAATAGTAACAGCAGAATGATAGTAAAAATAATTGCGACTGTAGATGTAACTCTTATTCTCTTTGACATTGAAATCCCAATGAAATAAAAAGGCAGACAAAAAAATAGAATTGAAGACAAAAAGTTCTTGTTGCCAAATGTGCCACTCATAAAGTTTACTTGCCTAAATAAATTTTGCCCATTAATAGTTTTATTAGTAAAAACCAATAAAGCAATTGTTATTGATAAGAAACCAAAAAGAATTACGTTTGAAATTATTCTGTTAATCTCAATCAGATTGTTTATTATCAAATGCCTAATTAGGATGAAAAACAGAAAAAAAATCAGGTATTTAGATAAGGCAGCATGACTTAAATCAAGTATTTGGGATTTTGAAAATGAGAATATGCAAAATACAATAAAGCTTAAAAAAAAAATAGCAGTATTATCCAGCCTGAAGAAGTCAATCCTTTTATATTTTAAGATTAAATAAATTAAGATACAATACAAAAGCACAGTAGTTAGCAACTGCCTTGCCAATAAGAAAGGATCTGATACAGAACTAAAAAAAACAAAAGGGAGCAAACAAAAAAACAGCAATACGATTAAGTTGAAACTTTTGTCTTTTTTTATCGATTCCATAAAAATTAAATATTAAAAGCTTTTCAAAATTACATTTAATAAGAATATCTTTTAAATATATTTGCTTTACAATACACTTCGATGAAAGAAAAACACTTGATAAACCTAACACTACTTCATATAGGTATTGGTTTTTTACTAGCATTTTATCCTCAGTTGTCTAAAATTTATACGCTTTTAATTGTTTTAGTTGGTTTTTATATAGTTGACAAAAACAAAAATAAAAACAACGAAATACTTTATGTTATTGCTTATATAGCCGGAAGTGAAGTTTTTTTAAGGACAACCAATGGAAATCCTTTGCATGAATTCGGAAAGTATTCTATGTTGTTTTTTACCTGCTTAGGTTTTTATCACAACGGTTTTCCAAAAATCAGGAATCCCTATTGGGCTTATTTACTTTTGCTTCTGCCTACGGTTTATTTGTCATTTATGTATTTAGATGGCGATTTTAGGAGAAAGATTTCATTTGAAATTCTGGGACCAATTTGCCTTGGAGTTTTGGCTTTGTATTCCTATAAAAGAAAAATTTCTACAATTGAAATTAATATTGTTTTTACCTCAATAGCACTTCCGATACTTGCTTCCTGTGTTTATTTAATTTTAAGGTATTCCCATAATATTTACCCTATAAATTCTCATAGTTCAAATTTTTATTATTCAGGTGAATATGCTCCAAATCAAATGGCAACTGCATTGGGACTTGGAGTTTTTGTTTATTTTATAAAAGCAATTACAGAATCAGCTAGTATGAAGATGTATTTTCTCAATATCATATTTTTATGTCTCATTTTTTACAGAGGGTTACTAACTTTTTCCCGAGGAGGAATTGTAACCGGATTAATCGCGGTTTGTATTGTATTTATCTCAATGGAAATAAGTAAAAAAGGATATTTTTTAAAAAGGAAAATAGGCATATCTTTATTTATTATCACGACAGTTTTTATTCTGACGGCTTATCAGACGGAATATCATTTATTTGAAAGGTATACCAACTTTAACATATTTCATACCAAAAATAACCACAAGCCAAAAGGAAGATACATTCAGATTACATCCGATATTAAAAATTTTTCCGAAAACCCGATAGTAGGAATCGGAGTCGGGAAAGGTAAAGAAATTAGAAAAGCTACTTATAGTTTAAACGTTTCAACACATAGTGAAATAACGCGTTTGCTATCAGAACATGGAATTTTTGGATTATTTGCTTTATTGATTTTGATTTTTGTTCCACTTCAACTTTATTTTAATAATTTGAAAAATGTTTATCTGTTGTCTTTTTTTATTTTTTGGTTGTTTACCATAAATCATTCCGCTACACGGATTATTGCACCCTTATTTATGTATTCGTTGGCGCTAATGAAAATTGAGTTTGAAAAGGAAGAAAACAGTGTTGTTTCGAAATAGCATTAAAATTTTTATGCCTATCGCTAACTAAAAAACCATCTCGTTGCACTAACGGGACGGTTTCTTTTTTATTCCTTAATCTCCTTTCCTTAATTATAGAAGAAACGGTATTCAAGATACGTGTAGGCTTCACGAGATTTGAAATTAAAGGTGGACTGCTAGTGGCAGTCAGGCACACGAACTTTAGGTCGTTTTAAATATTTTAGCAAAAGAACATAAAAAAACCACCTGCGTTACGTACGAGGTGGTTGTTTTTATTCCTTAATTTCCTTTCCTTCATCATCGAAGAAACGGTATTCAAGATACGTGTAAGCGTCACGAGGTATGATTTTCACCCACTTTTTATGTTCAAAAAACCATTTTGAACGTAATGATGGAAAACCTTTTTTAAGGTATGCTGCCACAAAAGGATGAACGTTAAGTTTTACTTTTTTATGGTCTTTTACAATCTTTTCAAGCGAAAAATTAATCTTATCAATAATCTGAATCGGTGCATCTACATCACCACTCAAGTTATTTGGATTTTCTTCCCTTGTTTCAATATTTACTTCTGGTCTTACGCGTTGACGTGTAATTTGGACTAATCCAAATTTACTTGGCGGTAAGATTTTGTGTTTGGCTTTATCATCGCTCATTTCTTCTCTAAGGAAGTTGAACAACACTTGGCGATTGTCTGGGTCTTTCATATCGATAAAATCGATTACGATAATTCCGCCCATATCCCGAAGACGTAATTGTCTTGCGATTTCTGCTGCTGCAATCATATTTACTTCCAAAGCAGTATCTTCCTGATTGTTGGCTTTGTTAGAACGGTTTCCACTATTCACGTCTATAACGTGGAGCGCTTCGGTGTGTTCTATAATTAAATAGGCACCTTTGCTCATAGAAACGGTTCTGCCAAAAGAAGTCTTTATTTGTCTTTCTATATGATATTTTTCAAACAATGGCGTGTCTCTCGACTGATAAAATTTAACAATTTTTTGTTTCTCGGGAGCTATTTCTGCTAAATAGTCCTTTGTTTCTTGGTACAACTCTTCATCATCAATTTGAATACTGGTAAAAGTATCGTTGAATACATCTCTTAGTATCGAAGAAGCTTTGTTAAGTTCTCCCAACACTTTGGATGGATGATGTGCGGTTGGTAATTTTTTACCCATTGCAGTCCATCTATTCATTAAGTTCTGCAAGTCTTTTTCTAATTCGGCTATGTTTTTGCCTTCTGCTACTGTTCTCACAATAACACCAAAACCTCTTTGTTTGATAGATTGTACAAGTTTTTTAAGACGGTCTTTTTCTTCTTTGGATTCTATTTTTTGCGAAACAGAAACGCGATCTGAAAAAGGCACTAAAACTAAAAATCGTCCGGCGAAAGAAAGCTCACAGCTTATTCTCGGACCTTTTGTAGAAATAGGTTCTTTTACTACTTGTACTAATATTGATTGATTGGCGCTTAGCAAGTCTGCTACGGCACCATCTTTATCAATTTCTTTCTCAAACTGAAAGTTTTTTAGGGAGAAATCTTTTAGTTTACCTGCGCTTACAAGTTTTATGAATTTCAAATAAGAAGCGAAACTTGGACCTAAATCATGATAATGTAAAAAGGCATCTTTTTCGTAGCCTACATTTACAAAAGCAGCATTTAAGCCAGCTACAGGTTTCCTAATTTTTGCAATAAAAATATCGCCAACTTGGAAGTTGCTTGTTTCTTCTTGTTTGTGTAATTCAATCAGTTTTCCATCTTTTAATAAGGCAAAATCTACAGCGTCAACATTAGATCTAATAATTAGTTCTTTATTCACTTTGTAAATTTTTATCTGTATTTGTTGTTTGTTGTTTATTGTTTGTTGTTTATAGTTAAGAACCATAAACTAGGAACCCTAAACCCTAAACCTCTTAGTACAGATGGATTAAACATTTTAAACAGGTATTGTTTTTACCCGGCGAAAAATAGTGTTCAGTTTGCAGTTTGTAGTTTACAGTAACTGACTACTAATTACTGACCACTGATTACTAAATTTCAATTTCAATGAACGTTTTCTAAAAAAAAGAAAAGTAGTTTAGAACTACTTTTTCTTTTTGTGACGGTTAGCTCTCGCTCGCTTTTTACGCTTATGAGTCGCTACCTTATGTCTTTTTCTTTTTTTACCACTTGGCATAGGTTGGTGTTTTTGTGATTAATAAATAAGTTTTATACTGCTACTTCAGTATTAGTTTTTATTGCTTCTACAAATACTTTTGCGGGTTTGAATGCGGGAATATTGTGTGCAGGAATTTTGATAGTGGTATTCTTCGAAATGTTTCTACCTGTTTTTTCAGCTCTTGTTTTGATAATAAAACTGCCAAAACCTCTTAAGTAAACATTATCTCCTGTTTCTAAAGACATTTTTACTTCTTCCATAAACGCTTCTACAACTGCCTGAACATCTCCTTTTTCAAGTCCTTTTTTTTCTGAAATCTTTGCTACGATATCTGCTTTCGTCATTTTCTTTCGTATTTAATATTATTATGTAATTTTTTTGAGGTTGCAAATATATGAATTAAAAAAACAATATTTCAAGCATAATCTATTAAAATTTAATAACATAAAGATTTATTTTTGCTAACCATAATTTAACAATGAATTTTTCTAAGACACTTATTCAATGGTATTTACAAAACAAGCGCGATTTGCCATGGCGCAACAATACCAATCCGTATATAATTTGGCTTTCCGAAATTATGCTTCAGCAAACACGTGTGGCTCAAGGACTGCCATACTTTTTGCGTTTTACCGAAGCTTTTCCGACTGTTTTCGAATTAGCTAATGCTTCTGAAGAAACCGTTTTAAAACATTGGCAAGGTTTGGGCTATTATTCTAGAGCAAGGAATTTGCATAAAACTGCTCAATTTATTGCATTCGAATTGAATGGAACGTTTCCAAAAAGCTATGTCGAACTGTTAAAGTTAAAAGGCATTGGAGAATATACTGCTGCTGCGATTGCTTCTTTTGCACATAATGAAAGCGTTCCCGTGGTTGACGGAAATGTCTATAGAATTTTGTCTCGTTATTTTGATGTAGAAACTGACATTGCATCTTCAAGTGCTAAAAAAGAGTTTGCCCAATTGGCCAACGTTTTAATTCCAAAAGACCAAGCAGATGTTTTCAATCAAGCGATAATGGAGTTTGGAGCTTTGCAATGTGTACCTAAAAATCCAGATTGTTCTATTTGCGTTTTTAATGACAGTTGTCTGGCTTTACAGAAAAAGAAAGTAGCGCAGCTTCCGGTAAAATCTAAAAAGAACAAAGTAACCAATCGGTATTTTAATTATTTGGTTTTTTCAGATGATAATGATAAAACAATTATTAGTAAACGAACCCAAAAAGGAATTTGGCATAATTTGTATGAGTTTCCATTGATTGAAACTGAAATTTCTGAAACCGATACTGTTATTTTAGAATTAATACGCAATCAGGACTTTGTCGAGAATAAAATAGAAGAAATACAATTATACAATCCAGAAGTAATTCGACACAAACTTTCACACCAGCATCTGCATATTAAATTTTGGCATGTGAGATTAAAAAACACCCTTTTAAACGGAATGGATTATGAATCAGCTTCAAAGTTTCCCTTCCCTGTGGTAATTTTCAATTTTATTGAAAAAGTTTGGTTTTAGATTTCAAAATAATTAGTAAATTTGATGGACTCGAGGCTTTTTGCCGAATTGTATGGAGCGAAGCGTAATAAAACAATAAGTTAGCAATGAATGGTACTTTAAACAAGGTTTTGTTAATTGGTCATTTAGGTGACGATGTAAAAATGCATTATTTTGAAGGCGGTAATTGTATTGGTCGATTTCCTTTGGCTACTAATGAAGTTTATATTAATAAACAGACCAATGAAAAAATTACTTCTACCGAATGGCATAATCTAGTTGTTAGAAATAAAGCTGCCGAAATTTGTGAAAAATATTTGTCAAAAGGAGATAAAATATTTATTGAAGGCAGAATAAAATCGCGTCAATGGCAAGCTGAAGATGGCTCTACAAAATACACAACCGAAATACAGGTTACAGAGTTTACTTTTTTAACTACAAAAAAAGAAGTTGATGGATTGAAATCAGCACAGAATTTAGAAACAAAAAACACTAATTTTGAAGCGCCAAATACGGTTGCTCCTGAAAATGATTTACCGTTTTGACATTGTTTAATTAATCTATACGCTATTGGACTCCGAGCCCGGTTTAAACTTTCTTGCAAGTATTGATACTAATTTACTCTTCGGAAGTTTAGGTATTATTTTTCTTTTGTTATGTTCCGCTATGGTTTCTGCAGCAGAGGTTGCGCTTTTTTCTCTTTCTCAAAATGACATTACGACATTGGCTGAGGAAGATGTTTCGAAAGCTAACCTAATTTCAAAACTATTGCAACGGCCCAAAAAATTATTAGCGACCATTTTAGTTGCCAATAATTTTAGTCATATTGGCGTTGTAATAATCTTTTCGTTTGTTGGAACGACACTATTTGAAAGTATAGCTTCACCTTTCTTAAAATTTATAGTTGAGGTTTTATTGGTTACATTTCTTATTCTTTTATTTGGAGAAGTACTCCCTAAAATTTACGCCAGTAGAAATAATATTAAGTTCTCAAAATTTGTAGCTAATCCTTTGTCGCTTCTAGACAAACTGCTTTCGCCAATTAGTTTACCAATGCGATCAGTGAGTGTTTTATTGCATGAAAAGTTAGGGAGACAGAAATCAAATATTTCGGTTGATCAATTATCTCAAGCGTTAGAATTGACTTCTACAGATGACACCTCTTCTGAAGAACAAAAAATATTAGAGGGAATTGTCTCTTTTGGAAACACAGATACAAAGCAGGTTATGAGTCCGAGGATTGATATTTTTGCACTCGAGATTGAGGAAACTTTTGCAGAGATTTATACTAAAATTGTTGAAAAAGGCTATTCTAGAATTCCGGTTTACAGAGAAAGTATCGATCATATTGAGGGTGTACTCTTTGTAAAAGATTTGATTCCACACATCAATAAAAAAGAATTTGATTGGAAGCAGTTAATGCGGGAACCTTTTTTTGTTCCAGAAAACAAAAAATTAGATAATTTGTTGAAAGAATTTCAAAGTAAGAAAAGCCATTTAGCGATTGTGGTTGACGAATATGGAGGAACATCTGGGCTGGTTTCTTTAGAAGATGTAATTGAAGAAATTGTAGGAGATATTTCGGATGAGTTTGATGATGAGAATTTAAATTTTTCTCAAATAGATGAAAAGAATTTTCTTTTTGAAGGTAAAATCAATCTTAAGGATTTCTATAGAATTGTAGATGTTGATGAAGAAATTTTCGAAAATAGTAAAGGCGAAGCAGAAACATTAGCCGGATTTATATTAGAAATTTTAGGAAATTTTCCAAAAAAAGGTCAAAAAATTCATTTTTCAAACGTACGTTTCAGCATTGAAGTGGTTGACAAAAAAAGAATAAAACAAATAAAAATCACACTTGAATAATTTAAAAATGCTTAAAAAAATTGTTGGTATTTTTTCGGCGCTATCAATTTTGGCTCTTGCCATAAGTTGTAAAGATGATGTTTTGCCAAAACCAGAAAGCCAATTGCGATTGGATTATCCAATAGCTAAATACGCGAGTTTTAGTAATCATTGCCCTTTTGAATTTGAAATAAACGAAAACGCCATAATCAAAGAAGATAAAAATTGTGGTTTTTCAATTCATTATCCTAAAATGAAAGCGACCATTTACCTTACTTATAAAAGGGTTGACAATAATATTAATGTATTATTGAAAGACGCTCAAAAACTAACGTATGAGCACGTAATAAAAGCAGATGATATTTTGGAACAGCCTTATATTAATCCAGACAAAAAGTTGTATGGTATGTTTTATCGCGTAAATGGGAATGCTGCAACAAATGCCCAATTCTACGCCACCGATAGCATTAAACATTTTGTAACCGGCTCCGTATATTTTTATGCCAAACCAAAATTTGATTCTATAATGCCAGCAGCGGATTATGTTAAAAATGACATGCAGCGTTTACTGGAGACCATAAAATGGACCCAAGGCCGTTAGGGCGATCGGAGCGCCACGAGCGAAGCGAACTGGCGTAGCAAACTAAATAAAAAAGGAACCCTTGAGTTCCTTTTTTATATGTTAAGTTGGTTAGTATTATACTTTACCTTTTGTTTTCATGTCTGAAACTTTATAAGTTTCTCCGTCACCGGTGGTTTCAACAGCTTTCGTTATGTTTTCTGAAGATAAAACCGCAGCATCAAAATCAACTGTAGCTTGTTTTTTATCAAAATCAATAGAGGCTTTTTGAACACCATCCATTTTGGATAATTTGGTTTCAATGGTTTTAGCACAACCCATGGCACAAGTCATGCCTTCAATTTTGAAACTGGCGGTTTCTGGTTTAACTACAACAGTATTTTTTTTCTCTGTAGTCGATTTATTATTGCCAGTTGCTGGTTTGCTAGCTGCATCTTTACAACCAATTAATAATGCAGAAGCTATACTAAAAGTTACTAATGATTTGGTGAAATTCATTGTTTCCTATTTTATTATTGGGGTTTGTTTTTAATTTTTTCCAAAATTAGTAAAAAATAAAAGTGATTATTCTTAAAATAATTACAAAATTTGAGGCAATCAAAAAGTAACAATGAAATTACTACAGTTAAAATGGATTATCCTTATAACACTTGCCCTGATTTGGGGAAGCTCATTTATATTAATAAAAAAAGGATTAGTAGGATTAGATCCATTTCAATTGGGTTCTTTGCGAATTATTTTTTGTACGATTTTTTTATTACTGTTGGGGTATCGGAGCTTAGCATCTATTGCGCAGCATCAATGGAAATATATTGCGCTGACTTCGTTGTTTGGAACCTTCATTCCGGCGTATCTTTTTGCTATTGCACAAACACAAATAAATAGTTCTGTTAGTTCCATTTTAAATTCATTGACGCCTTTGAATACTTTAATTCTCGGGGCTTTAGTTTTTGGATTGGATTTCAAACGAACGCAAATATTAGGAATAATTATAGGTTTTATTGGAACAATTCTTTTGATTTTTAATGGTGCGTTACATCATCCTAATCAAAATTATTGGTACACTTTATTGGTTTTAATAGCTTCTGTTTGTTATGCAACGAATGTTAATTTGATAAAAAAATATCTTTCTGAAATGAAGCCGTTGACGATTACAACAGGGAATTTTTTAGTAATGTTGTTTCCAGCTTTAATAATATTATTGTGTTCAGATTTTTTATCAGTTATTAATATGGAAACAGTAAGGCATTCCATGATATTTATTGCTGTTTTAGGAGTTATAGGTACCGGTATAGCTAATATTTTGTTTTATAAATTGATACAAATATCATCACCTGTTTTTGCTACATCGGTAACGTATTTAATTCCGGTTGTAGCTTTTTTTTGGGGATTACTCGATAATGAGATGTTAACGCCTATTCAATTTTTAGGAGCTTTTATTATTTTAATTGGAGTTTATTTATCTGGTAAAAAGTAAAAAGCCATTCCGATTGGAATGGCTTTAAGAAAATATTTTCTTTTTAATTATTGAAAATCTGCATCAGAAACTCCTTCATTGATTTTTACATCACTCATTTTAATATCTAATTCAAAACCAACATTCATGATTGTATTAAAAGGAACTTTCACTCCTTTAACAGCTCTATAATCTTTAAAGTTTGTTACTCTAGTTGCTTTCTTTCCATCTTGCTCTTCTGTAGTTGATTCAGCCGTTTTTAATCCTGATTTTACATCAAAAAAGTAAGTAGTATCACCATCAACAACTGCGTAAGCATCAGAACCGTCAATTGGCTCGATTCCTGAAATAGTTACACCGCTTTTAGTCGTTAATAAAGTTTCATTGAAAAGTACTGCACTTTCTTTCATTTTTGCTAATTCTTCACCTTCTAAAACTTTTTTCTGACCTTGTTGCATCATGTATCCGCTATTCCCATTAATTACTTGCTTCATCAAGCTCATTCCTCCCATAGCTAATTCGATCATCATTTTTCCATTTGAATCCATTTTAGCATTGTATGATAAAGGTGCTGGCGCTTGAGGAATAGTTGTTGAACCCACAGAGGCCATAGATTTAACCGATTTCACAGCTTTGTCTCCACCGATAGCCGTTACATAAGCATCAACTACAGTTTTCACCGTAACTCCAGCAGGAACTGGTTTTTTCATAGCTGGTTTTTCAGTTGGATTTCCAAATTTATCAAAATAAAACATTGGAATCTTTAGGCTTTCTAATCCAGCGATTACTTCGGAACCTTTTCCAACTACTAAAATTCGAGCATTGTCTCCTAGGAAATATTTGTTTGCAACTCTCATAACATCATCAGGGGTAACGGCATTGATGTTTTTGATGTAGTTTTCGTAGAAATCAGCTGGTAATCCTTCGGTTTCAATATTTAAAGCATATCGAGCCACCGTTGCTGGCTTTTCAACTTGCATCACAAATTTCCCAACATATCCTGCTTTTACATTATTTAAAATTTCATCCGTTACTTTTTCAGTTCGGATTTTTTTTAATTCTTTCAACGCTTCAACAACAGCACTATCCGTTACAGCATTTCTAACTTGAGTATTTGCTTTGAATTGGCTATAAACATTTTTATCAAAACCGATGCTTGAACGCGCGCCATACGTCCAACCATGAGCCTCTCTTAAATTCATGTTTAAGTAGCTATTGAAATCACCACCGTAAACTTGATTCGCTAAAATTACTGGGAAAAAATCAGCATCAGTCATTTTTAGATTTACAGTGTTCATTATTGTAATCTCTGATTGAACCGCGTTAGGCATATCTACAAAGTTGATTTGTGTATATTGAACATTACTCGGATTAGTATATGTCAATCTTGGCGCGGTAGCTTTTACCCATGAACCAAATAGCTTTTCAACGTTTTTCTTAACGTCTTTGGTTTTTACATCACCAACAATAACTAAATAAGCATGTTCGGGAACGAAATAGGTTTTATAGTTATCTCTTACATCAGCAAGTGTTACATTATTAATAGTTTCTTCTGAAAGATATTCTCCAGAGGGGTGATTTCTTCCATAAGCTAATACTCTTTCAACTCTACCCGCAACTGCTGTAACACTTTTCTCTTGTGCTTTTAAACCGTCAATTAATTTGTCTTTTTCTTTGTCAAATTCATCTTGAGTGAAGTTTGGCATTAAAGCGCCTTCTGCCATTAATTCTAAGATTCTTTTTGCGTGTTTTGACAAACCACTTGCAGAGGCACCTGAAGAATAGAAGTTAATGTTTGCGCCTAAAAAATCAATTTCTTCGTTAAAAGGATCTTTTGCAGTTTTGGTTGATCCATTTCCGATTAAACTACTGGTTAAATCATCAACCCCTTTTTTGTTGCCTTCAGCAAATGGAGTATTGTCAATCGTTAAGCTATAAGAAACCCTTGGTAGCTTATGGTTTTCAACTACTAATACTTTTAATCCGTTTGGTAACGAAAAAGTTTCAGGTTTTTTGATGTTGATTTTTGGAGCTGGTCCAGGTTTTGGCTGTGTTCTGTCTTGTGCTTGCATAATAAAAGTTAAAAACAAGCTTGATAATATGATTATTTTTTTCATTTTGAGTAAGTTTATTTATTGTCAGCTTTGTCTTTTGCAGGAACATAATCCAAGATCAAACGTTGGTTTGAATTCAGGTATTTTTTTGCAATTGTTCTCATTTCTTCACGAGTAATTGAGCGTAATATATCAATATCAGTATTGATTAAGTTAACATCGCCATACAATAAGTAGTAAGTGGCTAAATTTTCAGCAACACCTTCAATGCTTGCATTATTATCTACATAATTACTTTCATTGATGTTTTGTAATTTTTGAAAATCTTTTTCAGAAATTAAATCTGTTTGCAATTTTACAATTTCTTCATCAATTTCTTTAACTAAATCATTTGAAGTAAATTCACCTTGCGGCATTCCGTAAAGAATATATTGTCCATAATCTTCTTGGGCATAATTGAAAGCTCCAATTTGTAAAGCCATTTTCTTGTCGTCAACAATTTTTTTGTACAATTTGGAACTTTTACCATTGCTTAAATACGTCGATATCATATCTAAAACTCTTGCATCACGTGTTTTCATAGATGGAATTCTATAGGCAGTGACCACCATTGGTTTTTGGATGTTTGGATCTTCGTAAGTTGCTTTAATCGTTTCTGTAATTGGTGCTTCTACAAATGTTTCTTTTTTCAATTCAATACCTCTAGGTATTGGTCCAAAATAATCTTGAATCCATTTTTTAGTTTGTTCAACATCAATCTGACCTGCAACCACTAAAACAGCATTGTTTGGCGAATAAAACTTTTTGTTAAACGCTTGAAATTCTTCTAGTTTTGAAGCATCTAAATGAGCCATGGAACCAATAGTGGCCCAACGATACGGATGCACTTTAAACATGTTCTTCTTAACTTCGGCAATCAATTGACCGTAAGGTTGATTGTCTACTCGCAATCTTTTCTCTTCTTTAACTACTTCATTTTGAGTGTCAACACCAATTTGATTAATTACAGGATGCATCAATCTTTCTGATTCCATCCACAACCCTAGTTGCGCATTATTTGAAGGAAAAACTTCGAAATAATAGGTTCTGTCTTCTGTAGTGTTGGCGTTGTTTGTACCTCCATTTGAAGTTACAATTTTAAACCATTCACCACGTTTGATGTTTTGAGTTCCTTCGAACAATAAATGTTCAAAAAAGTGTGCGAATCCAGTTCTATCTGGATTTTCATCTTTTGCACCTACATGATACATAACAGAGGTAATTACAACGGGTGCTGATTGGTCATTGTGTAAAATTACATGTAAACCATTTGGCAAATCGTATTCCTCAAAAGCGACCTTTTGGGCCAGAGCTGTTCCTCCAAGCATAAGCATTGAACTTAAAGCGATTAATGAATTTTTCATAAAAAATATAAATTTTTTCGTTGATTTTGATGTTAGTAAACTAACGTTAAATTTTGTTACACCAAAAGTAATTTATTTTATTTATATTTTACAAAAATATATTAATTTCTAAAGAAGGTTGTAACACTTTGATTAACAACTTTAAACTTTTTTTTAGTTAGAGTTGTGTGTAAAAGAAATAGTATTATATTTGCAACCCGAAAAGTCGGGATTAAATTAATTAAACATCATTGTTATGTACGCAATCGTAGAGATAGCAGGGCAACAATTTAAAGTAAGCAAAGACTTAAAGGTTTATGTTCACCGTTTGACTAATGAAGAAGGTTCAAAAGTTTCTTTTGACAAAGTTCTTTTATTAGACGAAAATGGAAACATAACTTTAGGCGCCCCAGCTATAGAAGGTGCTTCAGTAGAAGCCAAAGTGTTACAACACTTAAAAGGAGACAAAGTAATCGTTTTCAAAAAGAAAAGAAGAAAAGGGTACAAAAAGAGAAACGGTCACAGACAGTATCTTACTCAAATTGTAATAGAAGGTATATCTGCAGCTGGCGCTAAGAAAGCAGCTCCAAAAGCAGAAAAAGTTGCAGTAGCAGCAACTGAAGAACTTGAAGCTCCTAAAAAAGCAAAAGCTCCGAAAGTTGACACGAGCGTTAACGAACAGGCGAAGCAAAAGTCAGCGGAAGAAGCTCCAAAAAAAGCAGCTCCAAAAGCTAAAAAAGAAGATACACAAGAATAATAACAATATAAAACTTATACGTCATGGCTCACAAGAAAGGTGTCGGTAGTTCTAAGAATGGTAGAGAATCAGAATCAAAACGTTTGGGCGTTAAGATATATGGTGGTCAAGCAGCAATACCTGGTAATATCATCGTTAGACAAAGAGGTTCTAAACATAATCCAGGAGAAAACGTTTACATGGGTAAAGATCATACCTTGCATGCAAAAGTTGCTGGAGTAGTGAAATTTCAGAAAAAAGGTGAAAACAAATCATTTGTTTCTGTGATTCCATTCGAAGCATAAGAACAAATCTTATTAATATACTAAACCCGAACAGCAATGTATCGGGTTTTTTGTTTAAATTACTTTATTTAAATATTGGCGCAGACAAACCCTTTCTCTTCAAGAAATTCTAAAGTTTTAGGTAAAACATATTTTAGGTTTCGTTCGGCTTTTAGACTATCGTGAAAAACAATTATACTTCCAGATTTGATATTTTTCAAAACATTATTTAGACATTTTTCTTTAGAGGTTTCAGCATCAAAATCATAGGATATGATATCCCACATGATTATTTTATAGCCTAAGGCGCGCAATTTTTTAGATTGTGAAGGTTTTATTTTACCGTAAGGAGGACGAAATAAGTTTGTGATTTGTGATGTGTGATTTGCAATTTCTGATTGACAAAGCAAAACATTATTACTATACTTCTTAGTAGCAGTTTTCCATCCTCTTAGATGATTAAAAGTATGGTTGCCGATAGAATGTCCGTCAGCGAAAACTTTTTCAAAAATTTTAGGATGTTTTTCAATATTATTCCCAATGCAAAAGTAAGTCGCTTTGGCATTATATTTTTTTAGTTGATCTAGTGTCCATTCAGTGATTTCGGGAGTTGGGCCATCATCAAAAGTTATGAATACTTTATTTTCATTGTTGGCAATATCCCAAACATAATTTGAGAATATTTTTTTGATGAAATAATTTGTTTTTACCCAGAAACTCATAGTATAAATATAAAAAAATGTACTAATAAGAATTTTCACCCGAGCAAAGCGAACTGGCGAAGCAAATTAGCACATCTTCTATTTTTTTAAATTATATTATTCTAATTCTCTTCCGAAACGGGAAAATCGGTTGACCAATGCATTAAATGCGGGTTTGTTTTTATTGTAGAATTCGATATCGCCTCTATCTTTTATGACCGTAAGTAAACTTCTATAGCGTTCAATATCAGTAATGATATCTGATGCAATACCGTTTTGAATTGAGGGCTGAATTCCTGAATAATAGGTTAGATTTTGTTTGTATTTCGTCATCAATCTTTCTAATAGTTGTCGGGCTTTGGCTTTTTCTCCTACTTCATAATAGCCACCCGCAAAGGGTTCAACCATAGTATAATAGCCATAGTAATCCATTGGCATCTTATTTAGTGCTAATTCGATTATCTTTTTAGCTTTCGCTATTTTGCCTTCATTGATTAATTGCTCCATTAGTCTTGCCATATTAGTTCTATAGGAAATACTATTTTTTCTGGTTTCTGGATCGTGATAAATACTCGTAAGTTGCCCATTACCCCAGTTCCATTTCATGACCAAATCATACATTTTGTCACTATCAATATCGCCCATATCATAAGGATTTTCTTTGTCAATAGGTGTTTTTATCGGAACTAATTTATAAACCAATCCATCTAGCTGCAGGTAGTCTTTCATCCATAAATAATCGTCATCTCCAAAACTTCCACCTGTAAAATATATTGGACGTTTCCAGTCATTATTAGCTAAAACATCTAAAGCCATTAAACGGTTTTTATATAAAGCACTTCCTTTTATGTCTAAATCTATATAAGGTACTAATGAGTCATAGTAAATACTATTGACCACATTATTCTTGATAATTTTATTTTTATCAACAGGGATTCTGATTTTATTTGTTGGGTAAAAATGGATGGTTTGACCGTTAGACATTTCAACGGTTGATTTCGGATTTTTTATAAAATCGATAAACGCTTTAATGTCCCAGCGAGCATCTGTTTTTGGAATGTGGGCAACGTAATCTAATTTGTCTCCTACATATTCATCGTGTTTAAATGATATTGGTAAGCCATCAGATTTATACGTTTTAAATTTCATTTGATCTATATACCAATCGGTCATGAACAATTGTGTATTTACAATTTTAATATCGGTTCTAATTCCTTCAATTTCTTGAGCATACCACAGCGGGAACGTATCATTGTCTCCAATTGTATACAGAATGGCATTTTGGTCGCACGATTCGAGATAGTTTTTTGCCATAGCGATTGCTGTATATTTTTTTGCGCGACTATGGTCATCCCAGTTTTGGCAGGCCATTAAAATCGGTGCAATCAAAAGGCAAATAGCAATAACAAATGGTCCAACTAGTTTCGATTTTATTTTCTCGGAGATAATTTCATAAATTGCATAAACTCCGAAACCAAGCCAAATTGCGAACACATAAAAGGAACCAACCAATGCATAATCTCTTTCGCGAGGTTCAAATGGTCTTTCGTTTAAGAATATTTTTAAAGCAATACTGTTAAAAAGGAATAAGGCTAGAAGTACATAAAAGCTTTTTAAATCTTTTTGTGCATGATACATAAGCCCAATTAGGCCAATAAAGAATGGTAAGAAGTAATATAGATTTCTTCCTTTATTATTTATAACATCATCTGGAAGATTTTCTTGAGTTCCTTTGCCTAGATGAATTTCGTCAATGAATTTAATTCCACTTAACCAATTCCCATCCAAATTATCATATTTTCCTTGAACATCGTTTTGTTTTCCCACAAAATTCCAAAGCAAGTATCTACCGTACATGTAACCAAATTGGTATTCAATCATGAAACTTATATTGTCCCATGTTGATGGTTTTTCTATGATTAAATAATCGCTATATTTTTTAAGAAAGGAAACATAATCTTCATTGTCAATTTTTTTCTGGGCATAAGCCGACTTGAATTCAGTAATCGTCTTCCCCATTTCTTCTTTTAACTGACCTACCGCCATACCAACTTGTTCTTCACTTAAACTATCGATATTAACACCGTATTGCGCTAAGTCTTCTTCGTAAGGATAGTTTTGATTGAGTTCTACTTTTGGAACACCAGTAAACTGAATATAATTATCTATATGATCCGTACTCCAAAGTCTTGGGAGCACTGCTTTTTGAGCGTTGTCACTATTTTGTTCAGCATTTTTGTAATTATTTACGATAACATATTTGCCCGTTTTATAATCTCTTTCATAGTTTGGTGCTTTGTCTAAATAAGGTTCGTCTTTGTCTAAACCTGCAAACGTATCGGTATATTGTGGACCATAGAATAAAGGATTAACTCCATACTGTTCTCTATTATAGTAGGCTAAAACTTCGGCCGCATCCGAAGGTTTATTTTCATTAATTACCACATTGGCATTGGCACGAATGGGTAACATCATCCATACAGAAAAACCAATTAAAACAAAAAGAACACACAATAAAATAGTGTTGTAAAAAGGATGCCCTTTTTCTTTGGTATATCTTAATCCAAAATAGAAAAAAGCGACAATCAACAAAAGGGCAATTAGAGTTCCTGAGTTAAAAGGTAATCCAATACTATTTATCATAAAGATTTCCATTTTTCCAAAGAATGCTAAAGTATAGGGCAATAGTAATTTAAATATAAATAGTAATACAGCAACAATAATGATGTTGGCAATTATAAAATTTTTGACAGTAATTTTTTTAAAATTTTTAAAGTAGTATAAAAAACCAATGGATGGAATGGTTAACAGTGCCATAAAGTGAACCCCAAATGAAAGTCCAATAAGTAATGAAATAAGTAACAACCAACGATTTCCTTTTGGTGTGTGCATATCTTGCTCCCAACGTAATCCAAGCCAAAAAAGCAATGCGATAAATAAAGAAGCCATCGCATAAACCTCTGCTTCTACGGCACTTGACCAAAAACTGTCTGAAAAAGTAAAGGCTAAAGATCCAACAAATGATGCTCCTAAAATCACAATCGATTTGTTTTTATCAATTTCGGTATACGATGAAACTATTTTTTTTAATAGAATAGTAGATGACCAGTACATAAATAATATAGTAAATGCGCTTGAGAATACGGAAAGCATATTAACCATTAAGGCCACTAAAGAGTCATTTCCAAAAGAAAACATCGCAAAGAAAGCACCTAGCATTTGGAACAATGGTGCTCCGGGTGGATGACCTACTTCTAGTTTTGCAGCGGTAGAAATATATTCGCCACAATCCCAAAAACTCATAGTAGGTTCAACGGTTAAGGAAAAAGTTAGTAAGGCAATTGCAAATGTTGTCCATCCTAAGATGGTGTTCCAATTATTGAAGTTAAAATTCATCATATAGATATGAAATGAAGGGTTTTATTTTGATGCTACAAAGAAACTATTTTTTTTAACGCAATTAAATGTGCGTTAACAATTTTTTCTCAAATAGGATAACGGTTTAATTACAAGTTTATTGTAGTCTATTATCACTAGATATAGTAGATTCGTTTTAATTTTTATAGCTAATTATTTGTATAAAATAAAATTTGTGTTAAATTTGCACTCGCGTTAAGTAAAGCTGGTCTATGGTGTAATGGTAACACAACTGTTTTTGGTGCAGTCTTTCAAGGTTCGAGTCCTTGTAGACCAACAAAAAATCCTCTCAAGTTGAGAGGATTTTTGTTTTTATAAAATTTGAATTAGTTATATTTTAAAAGTAACTATAGGTCTCATAGAATGATTTACCAAATCTTCACTAATACTTCCGTTAAAAAAATGTGCTATTCCTTTTCTTCCATGAGTGCAAACGCCAATTAAATCAGCGTTAATGTGATCAGCAAAATTTAGTATTCCATTTTCCACATTTACATCATTGTATATATTAATAGTGTGCTTGTTAATAGAAAAGTTAGACGCAAAGTTTTTTATGATTTCAACGGCAACATGAGTTGGTTTGAAACTACTAGGAGTATTAATCATAACTAATTCTAGTTCTGCATCAAATTTATTAGCAAATGAGACTACTTTAGAAAAAGGGATTTTAATTTCATCTGTAAAATCGGAAGCAAAAACAAATTTTTCCACACTAAATTCTCCAGCATCTTTTTTAATAATCAACACTGGAACTCCCGAGTTTCTCACTACTTTCTCCGCATTAGAACCAATGAACATTTCTTTAAAACCGCTAGCTCCATGCGAACCCATAATGATTAAATCAATATTGTTTTTTTCGCTGATTTTCATAATGCCATTAAATGCTAGTTCAAATTGAATTACTTCAGTAACATTAAGTCCTTTCAAACAATCATCATCCATTAAATCTTCTAATCTATTAATGGCTGCATTTTTAAACATCATAATTTCAGGGACATCATGTCCACTTCCTATCGCATCACTGCCTTGATGAGGTAATTCTAACATGTGTAATAAAGTGATTTCTGCTCCATTTTTTTTAGCAATTTGAGCAGCCACTTTTAAAGCTTGATAAGCATGATCTGAAAAGTCGGTAGGGACTAAGATTTTTTTCATAATATAAACGTAAATTTTGGATTGTAAATTTTAAGACAATAAAGATATTATTTTTTTTTGATACAACAACTTTTTTGATTTATAAAAAAAAACTATATTTGCACCGTTATTTACCATTCAAAATTAAATAATGAGGGAAGCATTGCTTCCCTCTTTTTATACAACTATGGCATTTAGAGATAAAGTTTCGGATATATTGGGAGAGGCATTAAAAGAAAAAGAATCTTTGTTTCTTGTGGATTTAACAATTACAGAAACATTTAAAGTGATTGTTACTTTAGATGGAGATAATGGTGTAAATTTGCAAGATTGCATAGATGTTAGTCGTGCAATTGAAAATAATTTAGATCGCGAAGAACAAGATTTTTCATTAGAAGTAGCTTCTGCTGGAGTGTCGACACCTTTAAAATTGGTTAGGCAATATCGAAAAAATATTGGAAGAACATTAAAAGTAAAAACAACTACAGAAACTATTGAAGCTAAATTAGAAGGAGTTAACGATGAAAATGTTACGCTTTCTTGGACAGCAAGAGAACCAAAGAAAATAGGGAAAGGAAAAGAAACGGTTGAGCACAAACGTGAAGTTCCTTTTTCAGATATAAAAGAAGCAATTGTTACAATAATATTTAATTAAATTAGGCATGGAGAATATTGCATTAATCGATTCGTTTTCAGAGTTTAAAGACGATAAGCTTATTGATAGAGTAACGCTTATGGCGATTTTGGAAGATGTATTTAGAAACGCATTGAAAAAGAAATACGGTTCTGACGATAATTTTGACATCATTATTAATCCTGATAAAGGGGATATGGAAATTTGGAGAAGAAGAGTAATCGTTGCTGACGATGATCTAGATCTAGAAAATGAAGAAATTACATTAACAGAAGCCAGAAAAATTGAAGCCGATTTTGAAATTGGAGAAGAAGTTTCTGAAGAAGTAAAATTAATCGATTTAGGAAGAAGAGCGATATTGGCTTTGCGTCAAAACTTGATTTCTAAAATTCACGAGCATGATAACACAAATCTTTACAAGCAATTTAAGGATTTAATTGGCGAAATTTATACTGCCGAGGTACACCACGTTCGTCCAAGAGTTGTAATTTTGATTGATGATGAAGGAAATGAAATTGTTTTGCCAAAAGAAAAACAAATTCCATCTGACTTTTTCCGTAAAGGTGACAACGTTCGCGGAATTATTGAAAGTGTTGAATTGAAAGGAAATAAACCTCAAATTATCATGTCAAGAACGGCAGATAAATTTTTGGAAAAATTATTTGAACAAGAAATTCCTGAAGTTTTTGATGGTTTAATTATGATTAAAAACGTAGTCAGAATCCCTGGTGAAAAAGCAAAGGTAGCCGTTGACTCTTATGATGACAGAATTGATCCTGTTGGAGCATGCGTTGGAATGAAAGGATCCAGAATTCATGGAATTGTTCGCGAATTAGGAAACGAGAATATAGACGTAATTAATTACACAACAAATCTGCAATTATATATTACAAGAGCATTAAGTCCTGCGAAAGTATCTTCAGTTAAAATTGACGAAGAGAAAAAAAGAGCGGAAGTTTTCTTGAAATTAGAAGAAGTCTCTAAAGCAATTGGTCGAGGTGGACACAATATCAAATTGGCTGGACTTTTAACGGGTTATGAATTAGATGTCATTAGAGAAGGAATTACTGCTGAGGAAGATGATGTTGAATTAACTGAGTTCTCAGACGAAATTGATGGATGGGTAATTGACGAATTTGCAAAAATTGGATTGGATACTGCAAGAAGTATTTTGAATCAAGATGTTGCCGATTTAGTCAGAAGAACAGATTTAGAAGAAGAAACCATTCTAGAAGTAATACGAATATTGAAAGAAGAGTTTCAAGACTAACTCTTTCAACGCAAAATAGATAACATTAATAAGATTTTATGTCTGAAGGAAATATTAGAATTAATAAAGTTTTAAGGGAATTAAATATTTCTTTGGAAAGAGCTGTGGATTATCTTAAGGATAAAGGCATTGCTATTGAAGCAAGTCCAAACACAAAAATTTCCGATGATGTATATACTATTCTTTGCGGACAGTTTGCCGGTGACAAAGGAAACAAAGAAGCTTCAAAAGGGATCAGTGAAGAAATAAGAAAAGAAAAAGAAGCGCTTCGTATAGAAAGAGAAAAAGAGATTGAAGACAAACGCAAACAAGAAGAAGAGCGTCACCAACAACAAGAGTTAATTAAAGCCAAAGCAACGGTAACTGCTCCAAAACAAGTTGGAAAAATTGATTTGGAACCAAAAAAAATAATTGCGCCTGCGCCAACTGAATCTAAGCCAGTTATTGAAAAGAAAGAGAGCAATACCCAAAAAGAAATTATTGCTCCAAAAGAAACTGAAGTTGAAGCGACCCAAACTTCCGAAGAAGCAGTTGTTGACGAAACGCATACAACAAAATATCAAAATCTTACCGGACCAATATTAACTGGTCAAAAAATTGATTTAACACAGTTCAACAAGCCTAAGAAGAAAAAAGAAGAGTTTAAAAAAGTAGTAGCTAAACCTGCTTCTCCAGCGACTGGACAAAATGCTTCAGCTAACAATAACGTAAACAAGAATAAGAGAAAAAGAATTCCACCAAAGCCCGGAGAAGCTGGTAAACCAGTAATTGGCGGAGGTGGAGGAGGAAACGCTTTTGGTCCAAACAAAACAGGAAACAAACCTGGAGGTGGCGGTTTCCAAAAAGGAGC
Source organism: Flavobacterium sp. (assembly GCF_044369455.1). Classification (GTDB taxonomy): domain Bacteria; phylum Bacteroidota; class Bacteroidia; order Flavobacteriales; family Flavobacteriaceae; genus Flavobacterium. The sequence continues at coordinate 155,837 of NZ_JBIPLW010000007.1, forward strand.
TAGGCCAGCTATTGTGCAAAAAGTGGAGCCAACAGAAGAGGAGGTTAAAAATCAAATTAAAGAAACTTTAGAGCGTTTACAGGGTAAAGGAAACAAATCTAAAGCAGCAAAATACAGAAGAGACAAGCGAGATACTCACCGTCAAAGAACGGAGGAAGAAATGCAAGCTCTAGAGGAAGGAAGTAAAACAATTAAAGTAACTGAATTTGTTACCGTTGGTGAAATTGCAACCATGATGGATGTGCCAATTACAAAAGTGATTGGGACGTGTATGACTTTGGGAATCATGGTAACCATGAATCAACGTTTGGATGCAGAGACCTTATCAATTGTAGCAGATGAATTTGGTTATGAAGTAGAATTTATAACTTCAGATATTGAAGATGCAATTGAAGTTGTTCAAGATAGAGCAGAGGATTTAATGGCTCGTGCTCCAATAGTAACTGTCATGGGTCATGTTGACCACGGTAAAACATCGTTACTAGATTATATTCGTAAAGAAAATGTAATTGCTGGAGAATCAGGAGGAATAACCCAACATATTGGTGCTTATGCAGTGACTCTTGATGGCGGACAAAAAATAACATTCTTAGACACGCCTGGTCACGAAGCATTTACTGCTATGCGTGCCCGTGGAGCTCAAGTTACCGATATTGCAATTATTGTGGTTGCAGCGGATGATGATATTATGCCTCAAACTAAGGAAGCTATTAGTCACGCTCAAGCAGCTAATGTTCCGATGATATTTGCGATTAATAAAATTGATAAGCAAGGAGCGAATCCGGAAAAAATTAAAGAGAAATTAGCCGCTATGAATTTATTGGTTGAAGATTGGGGTGGAAAATATCAATCTCACGATATCTCAGCTAAAAAAGGAACGGGCGTAAAAGAATTATTAGAAAAAGTATTGCTAGAAGCAGAAATCTTAGATCTTAAAGCGAATCCAAATAAACCTGCGGTAGGAACCGTTGTAGAAGCGCAACTAGATAAAGGTAGAGGATATGTTTCTACTATATTAGTTCAATCCGGAACTTTAAAAGTTGGAGATTATGTGTTGGCAGGAAAGAATCATGGTAAAGTGAAAGCGATGCATGACGAAAGAGGTCATAGTGTAACCACTGCCGGACCTTCAACACCTATATCTATTTTAGGTTTAGATGGAGCTTCAACTGCAGGGGATAAGTTTAATGTTTTTGAAGATGAAAGAGAAGCCAAACAAATAGCAACAAAACGAATACAATTACTACGCGAGCAATCCGTTAGAACGCAACGTCATATTACATTAGCAGAGATTGGACGTCGTATTGCACTAGGTCAATTTAAAGAATTGAATATTATCCTTAAAGGAGACGTGGATGGTTCTGTAGAAGCGCTTTCAAGTGAGTTTAGCAAATTGTCAACAGAAGAAATTCAAATTAATATTATCCATAAAGGAGTTGGTGCTATTACAGAAACTGACGTAATGTTGGCGTCAGCATCCGATGCGATTATCATCGGATTTAATGTACGTCCAGCAGGAAACGCACGTCAATTAGCTCAAAAAGAAGAAATCGATATCAGAAACTATTCTATTATTTACGATGCCATCAATGACTTGAAAGATGCAATGGAAGGAATGCTTTCTCCAGAGATGAAGGAAGAAATCACCGGAACAGCTGAAATTAGAGAAATATTCAAAGTGTCTAAAGTTGGAACAATAGCGGGTTGTATGGTTACAGATGGTAAAATCTTCAGAAATTCTAGCATCCGTATCATTCGGGAAGGGGTGGTTATTTTTACAGGGGAATTATCTACTTTGAAACGTTTTAAAGACGATGTAAAAGATGTAGCGAAAGGATATGATTGTGGTATGCAAATTAAGAATTATAACGATATTGAACAACTAGATATTATTGAAGCTTTCCAAGAAGTGGAAGTGAAGAAAAAAGCGAAATAACACCAAATAAAAAATCCCGATGATTCGGGATTTTTTATTTATTCGGCTTTATCAAAAAAGCATTCGGATATTTTTTCTTTAAGTCGGTTAAGTTTTTTTCGGCCTCAATTCTAGTTTTAAAATTCCCAACCCAAACTTTATATAAAGGTGTACTAAAAACAATTGTGGCATCTAGATTCTTATTTTCTCTTTTAAAATCGGTTAAGGTTTTTTTAGAATTTTCGGTATCACCATTAAAAATCTGAATTTTATAACGGTCGTTTATTGTGATGGAACTGTTTATTTTTCTTTTTTCATTTAAAAGTTGTTCAAACTTTGGATCTTGACTAACGGTTACTTTTGCTATTTGCCCGATACTTTTTTGCGATAAAAAAACAACAAAAGACATAAGGAAAACTAATTTAAATTTCGAAAAAGTAGACATAATGATTTGATTTTTATACAAATGTAAAACTTAAAAAATTAAACATTACAGAAAACGTTATTTAGAATTAATATAAATTGATATTTAAGATATATTTAAGGTTTTGAGAATAGTTCATAAGTCGTATTTTTGTGCAAGTTTTTAATAAAGCATCGATTTTTACTGGATATATAGCTCAGAAAAAATCATTCCAAATAGTAGTAGATAATCACTATATTATATGAAAAAAGTGGGTAACCATAATTCGATTTCAAGGAAAATAATTTTTTGTCTAGCAGCATCGCTAACATTCTCCTTCTCTTCATTTTCACAAGCAACACCACCGCCAGCAGCAACTGCAACAGCAGATGCTACGAAAGCCGCAGCTCCGGCTGCAACTTCTGGAGGAGATGCGGCAGCGGGAAAAGCATTATTTAATGTAAACTGTGCAGCTTGTCATAATTTGGATAAAAAAATGACAGGACCTGCGTTAAGAGGTGTATCTGCAAAGTATGATATGCCTTGGCTGTACAAATGGATCAACAATAGTTCGGCTTTGATTAAGTCTGGTGATGCAAAAGCAATCAAAGTATATGAAGAAAATAACAAGTCAGTAATGACGGCTTTTCCTCAATTAACAACTACTGATATTGATAATATTATTGCATACACCAATGAGCCTAAAGCCGTGGCTCCAGCACCAGGACTAACTGCAGGTCCTCCTGATACAGTAGCAAGTAACAGTGGGATTTCAAATGAAGTAATTCTAGGAGCCCTATCTTTAGTGATGTTGATGTTGGTTATCATGTTATTCTTAGTGAATAATGTGTTAAATAAAGTGGCCAAAGCAAATGGTATTGAACTGGCGGAGAAAGAAGCTAGACTGCCCATTTGGAAAGCATTTGCTAAAAACCAATTTTTAGTTTTTGTTAGTTCAATATTTTTATTATTGGCAAGTGGTTATTTCTTCTACAGCTGGGTAATGCAAATCGGCATTGATCAAGATTATGCGCCAATTCAACCAATTCATTATTCACACAGAATACATGCTGGAAGTAATGGTATTGATTGTAAATACTGTCACTCATCAGCGAGAGTTAGTAAAAACGCTGGAATTCCTTCTTTGAATGTCTGTATGAATTGCCATAAAAGTATTGCAGAGGTCGCTGATAGTACAGCAACACCAGAGTATTCAAAAGCATTTTATGATGCAGAAATTCAAAAATTATATAGTGCTGTAGGTTGGGATGCTACAAACCAGAAGTATACTGGAAAAACCAGTCCTGTGAAATGGGTTAGAATCCACAATTTGCCTGATTTTGCGTACTTTAATCACTCGCAACACGTTACGGTTGCCGGAATTGAATGTCAAAAATGCCACGGTCCAGTTCAAACCTACGAAATTCAAAAACAATTCGCTCCTTTAACAATGGGATGGTGTATTAAATGTCATAGAGAAACAGAAGTTAAAATGGAAGGAAATGCATACTATGACAAAATACACGCAGAACTTTCCAAAAGATATGGTGTAGACAAATTGACTGCTGCACAAATGGGAGGTTTAGAATGCGGTAAGTGTCACTACTAATAAATTTATTAAGAAGCTAATATTTATATACGATGTCATCGAACAAAAAATACTGGAAAAGTGTTGAGGAGCTTAACGAAAACAGCTCTATTGTTGAGGCGCTTAGAAATAATGAATTTGTAGAAGAAATCCCAACAGCGGACTTTTTATCGGACAAAGAATCATTATCATCGTCATCAACAACTCGTCGTGATTTCTTGAAATACGTTGGATTTAGCACTGCCGCTGCAACTTTAGCAGCTTGTGAAGGTCCGGTACACAAATCAATACCTTACGTTTTACAACCAGAACAAATCATTCCTGGAGTTGCTGATTATTATGCAACATCTATGTTTGATGGTTTTGATTTTGCTAATCTTTTAGTAAAAACACGTGAAGGGCGTCCAATCAAAATAGAGAATAACACTATTGCTGGCGCTAATTTTGCAGCCAACGCAAGAGTTCATGCTTCGGTATTGTCATTGTATGATAGCATGCGTTTGAAGATTACCAAAGTGGCTCAAAAAGAAGCAACATGGCAAGAAGCTGATTTAAAAATAAAATCAAGTTTAGCGGAAGCTAAAGCTAGAGGTGGACAAGTTGTTTTGTTGACAAATACATTGGCAAGCCCATCCACCGAAAAATTAATTGCTGAATTTATTGCTAAAAACCCAACTGCAAAACATGTTATTTATGATGCTGTTTCTGAGTCATCAGCTCTTGATGCATTTGAAGCTGTTTATGGAGAAAGAGCTTTAGTAGATTATGATTTTTCAAAAGCGAATACCATAGTGTCAATAGGTGCCGATTTCTTAGGCGATTGGCAAGGTGGAGGTTATGATTCGGGTTATGCTAAAGGAAGAGTTCCTCAAGAAGGAAAAATGTCTAAACATTTTCAATTTGAAGCCAATATGACATTGTCGGGAGCAGCTGCTGATAAGCGTGTTCCGATGACTATTGCCAATCAAAAGCAAGCTTTAGTTAAAATATATAATTTTATTACAAATTCTGTTATTTCTACTGGTAAAGTAGCTAATGAAGATGTAGTTATGAAAGCAGCAAAACAATTAAAAGATGCTGGAAGTAAAGGCCTTTTAATTTCTGGAATTCAAGACAAAAATGCTCAATTGTTAGTAGTAGCTATTAATCAAGCTTTGGCTAGCGAGGCATTTTCTACATCAGGTACTCGTCAAATTAGAAAAGGTTCTAACGAGAAAGTAGCTCAGCTAATTGCCGATATGAATGCAGGAAGTGTTCATACTTTAATAATGAGTGGTGTAAATCCAGTGTATACTTTAGCAGATTCGGCTAAATTTGTAAGCGGATTGAAAAAAGTAAAATTATCAGCTGCATTTTCTTTAAGAGAAGATGAAACAGCCTCTATTACAAATATTGCTATTCCTGCACCTCACTATTTAGAGTCTTGGAATGATTTAATGCTAACTAAAGGAACGTATTCTTTAACACAGCCGACGATTCGTCCATTATTCAGCTCAAAACAGTTCCAAGAAGCATTATTGTCATGGAATGGGAATAGTGCAGATTACCATGATTATATTAAAGCCAATGCGGGAAGTTACACTTCAGGTACTTCATGGAATCAAACCGTTCACGACGGAGTAGTCGTTGGAGTTTCTGGAAGTGCCGTTGGAGGTTCAGCAAATTTTGCAGCTGCAGCCAGTGCATTAGCCCAATCGACACCTACAAAAGGATTTGAATTGGTGTTGTATACTAAAACAGGCTTGGGAGATGGTCAACAAGCAAACAATCCTTGGTTACAAGAATTTCCGGATCCAATTACAAGAGTTTCATGGGATAACTATGTAACTATTTCACAAGCAGATGCTGATTCGAAAGAATTAGGTTTTGAAAATAAAATTGTTGCTAATGGAGGTCTTAACGGAAGTTATGCAACGCTTACTGTAAATGGAATAAAACTGGAAAATGTTCCAGTTATAATTCAACCAGGACAAGCTAAAGGGACTTTAGGAATGGCTTTGGGTTACGGTAAAATGAAAGGCTTAAATGAGGAAATGCAAGTTGGTCTTAACGCTTATGCATTTTATGCTGGTTTTAATAATGTACAATCGGCTTCAATTACTAAAGGAAGTGGAGAGCATGAGTTTGCATGTGTTCAATCACAAAAAACGTTGATGGGAAGAGGAGATATAATAAAAGAAACTACTCTTGAAATATTTAATGCAAAATACAACGAACCAGAAGTATGGAATGCTGTGGCTATGGTCTCTTTAGACCATAAAGAAGTAGAAGCTACCAAAGTAGATTTATGGGAATCTTTTGATCGTTCTGTAGGTCATCATTTTAACCTTTCAATCGATTTGAATGCTTGTACGGGTTGTGGCGCTTGTGTTATTGCTTGTCATGCCGAAAACAATGTTCCAGTTGTTGGAAAATCAGAAATAAGAAGAAGCCGCGATATGCATTGGTTGCGTATTGACCGATATTATTCTTCTGAAGATACTTTTGCGAGTGATAATGAAAAGAAAAAAGGATTTGACGGATTATTTGGAGAGAAAGGATCATTAGGCGGATTTGGACAAATGGAAAGTCCAGCCGATAATCCTCAAGTAGCTTTCCAACCCGTAATGTGTCAACATTGTAACCACGCCCCTTGTGAAACGGTTTGCCCTGTGGCAGCAACTTCACATGGTCGTCAAGGTCAAAACCAAATGGCGTATAACCGATGTGTTGGTACGCGTTATTGTGCCAATAACTGTCCGTATAAAGTTCGTCGTTTCAACTGGTTCTTATACAATAATAATGATGAATTTGATTTCCATATGAATGATGATTTAGGGCGAATGGTTGTTAATCCAGATGTAAACGTTCGTTCTCGTGGAGTTATGGAAAAATGTTCGATGTGTATTCAAAAAACACAATATACTATTTTAACCGCTAAACGTGAAGGAAGAGAAGTAAAGGCAGATGAATTCCAAACGGCTTGTTCAGCTGCTTGTTCAACTGGCGCCATGCAATTTGGAGACATCAATAATAAAGCGGATAAAATCAATGAATTTGTTGAAGATAAAAGAGCGTATCATTTGTTAGAAAGTGTTGGTACTAAACCCAATGTGGTTTATCAAGTTAAAGTAAGAAATATCTAAGAGCATAAGTTGGAAGATGGAAGACGGAAGTCAGAAATTATAAAACCTAAAAAAATAATTAAAAGTAAAATATTGATTGAATTTGCTTTTTTTCTAAAATCGTAAATCTAAAATCATAAATCTAAAATTAAAATATGTCGTCTCATTACGAAGCACCCATTAGAAAACCCTTAGTTATAGGTGATAAATCATATCACGATGTAACAGTAGATGTTGCTGCTCCTGTAGAAGGAAGAGCCAATAAACAGTGGTGGACTGTATTTTCTATCGCATTAATAGCGTTCCTTTGGGGAATTACCTGTATCGTTTATACTATTTCAACAGGTATTGGAACCTGGGGTTTAAATAAAACAGTTGGTTGGGCTTGGGATATCACTAACTTCGTTTGGTGGGTAGGTATTGGTCACGCTGGGACACTTATCTCTGCGGTTTTATTGTTATTCCGTCAACGATGGAGAATGGCCATTAACCGTTCTGCAGAAGCAATGACAATATTCTCTGTAATACAAGCAGGCTTGTTTCCAATTATTCACATGGGTCGTCCATGGTTGGCTTATTGGGTAGTGCCTATTCCAAATCAGTTTGGATCGCTTTGGGTTAATTTTAACTCACCATTACTTTGGGACGTATTTGCAATCTCTACCTATCTTTCAGTTTCATTAGTTTTCTGGTGGACAGGTTTATTACCCGATTTTGCAATGCTTAGAGACAGAGCAGTTACTCCTTTTACCAAAAAAATATATTCTATTTTGAGTTTTGGATGGAGCGGAAGGGCAAAAGATTGGCAACGTTTTGAAGAAGTATCTTTGGTATTGGCAGGTTTGGCGACACCATTAGTACTTTCAGTACACACAATCGTATCTTTTGACTTTGCTACTTCTATCGTTCCAGGTTGGCATACTACCATTTTCCCTCCTTATTTCGTTGCTGGAGCTGTATTCTCCGGATTTGCAATGGTAAATACCCTGCTTATCATTATGAGAAAAGTATCTAACCTTGAAGATTATATCACCATTCAACATATAGAATTAATGAACATTGTAATCATGATTACAGGTTCAATTGTTGGAGTTGCTTATATTACTGAGTTATTTGTAGCATGGTATTCTGGAGTTGAATATGAACAATACGCATTCTTAAATAGAGCAACAGGTCCTTATTGGTGGGCATATTGGTCGATGATGACCTGTAACGTATTCTCTCCGCAATTTATGTGGTTTAAAAAATTGAGAACGAGTATTATGTTTTCATTTATAATTTCGATAGTGGTAAATATTGGAATGTGGTTTGAGCGTTTTGTAATCATCGTTACCTCTTTACATAGAGATTATCTACCCTCATCTTGGACGATGTTCCAACCAACCTTTGTTGATATCGGAATATTCATTGGAACTATTGGATTCTTCTTCGTTTTGTTTTTATTATATGCTAGAACATTCCCAGTAATTGCTCAGGCAGAGGTTAAAACAATCTTGAAATCATCGGGAGAAAATTATAAAAGAGAAAGAGAAAAACATAATCATTCTGAAAAACATTAGTATTTGTTATGAGTAGTAATAAAGTTATACACGCTATATACAATGATGATGATATCTTAATGGATGCTGTAAAGCAGACCAGAAAAGCACATCACCATATTGAAGAAGTTTTTACTCCTTTTCCTGTTCACGGATTGGATAAAGCAATGGGATTGGATCCAACTCGATTAGCTATCTGTGCCTTTATATATGGATGCATTGGATTATCGGTGGCCACAACAATGATGAATTATATCATGATTACTGACTGGCCTCAGGATATTGGAGGAAAACCAAGTTTTGCTTACTATCAAAATATGCCAGCTTTCGTTCCAGTAATGTTTGAAATGACCGTATTTTTTGCAGCCCACTTAATGGTAATTACTTTTTATATGAGAAGTAGATTATGGCCATTCAAACAAGCTGAAAATCCAGATGTTAGAACTACAGACGACCACTTTTTAATGGAAGTTTCCGTTAAAGATAATGAAGCAGAATTGGTAAAATTTTTGCAAGAAACGGGTGCAGTAGAAGTTAAAGTAATAGATAAGCATTAATATAGATATGAAAAGTTTACTTAAAATAGCATTTGTATTAGGTATCGTTGTTTCCTTTTCGTCTTGTAAAGATGATTTGAAACCTAACTACCAATATATGCCCAACATGTACGAATCGGTAGCTTATGAAACCTATTCAGAATCGGATGCTTTCAATTCACCAGCAGGTTTAAAAGGAAAAGAAGGACAAATTCCTCCAACAGGTTCAATAAAAAGGGGTTTTGTTCCTTATGACATACCAAATACAACGGAAGGATATAATTTCTCTAAATCCATAGTAAATTCACCGCTTGATTCTACTCAAGTTGATATGAAAAAAGCAGAAGAACTTTTTGTTATATATTGTGCTATTTGTCACGGAACTGCTGGAAACGGTAAAGGTAAATTGGTGACTCAAGAAAAAATATTGGGTGTTCCAAGTTATGCCGACAGACAAATATCAGTAGGAAGTGTATTCCATGTTCAGGCATATGGATTAAATTCAATGGGGGCATATTCAAATCAGATGACTCAAAATGAGCGTTGGATGGTTTCTGCATATGTAATGGAATTAAAAAGTAAATTGTAATTATAGAACAATCTGATTATTATAGATATGTATACATTTTCAAGTAAATTAAGAACCTTTTCTTTTGTCCTAATGTTAGTGGGCATTCTTGGTATTGGTTATGGTTTTTTAACCGCACCAAAAACGATTCAAGATGTTGAGAAGATTCTAAAAGAAGAAGAAGCGGCTCATCATGAAGGTGGACACGAAGCAACAGCGGAGCATCACGATGTTAAAGCAGAATCTCATGAAGAAACTGCAAAACATTCAGAAGACATTCACTCATCAGTTGATTCCTCTTCAATTAAAATCGAAGCTGTTTCATCAGCTGTACATGACACGCTAACTAAAGCTGTTTCTTCTAATCACGAAGTAGAAGCAAATAATAAAATAGGGGTTAAATATGAAGATGCACTCAAGCATGTTGAACATAAGGAACATGCAGAACACGTTTTTCATCAATTGCAAAATAAACCATGGGCGGCACTTTATGTTGCTTGTATATTCTTTATGTTAATTTCTCTTGGAGCTTTAGCTTTTTATGCTATTCAACAAGTGGCACAAGCAGGTTGGTCTCCTGTTTTATTTAGAGTAATGCAAGGTATAACAGCGTATTTATTACCAGGTTCTATAATTTTCTTTATTCTTTTATTAGCATCTGGATTTCATATGAATCATTTATTTGTATGGATGAATGAAGGTGTAACAAAAGTAGGACATGAAAATTACGATGCTATTATCGCTGGTAAATCAGGTTATTTAAACTTTCCTTTCTGGATAATTAGAGCGCTATTGTTCTTAACAGTTTGGAATTTATATCGCTATTATTCAAGAAGAAACTGTTTGGCACAAGACGAATCTACGGACAATAGCTTTTACAAAAAGAACTTTAAAATGTCAGCGGCGTTTTTAGTTTTCTTTATCGTATCTGAATCTATTATGTCTTGGGATTGGATTATGTCAGTTGACCCGCATTGGTTTAGTACACTTTTCGGATGGTATGTTTTTGCTAGCTTCTTTGTAAGTGGAATTACGACGATTCAAATGGTTACCTTATATTTAAAATCTAAAGGATATTTAGAAAACGTTAACTCAAGTCATATTCATGATTTATCAAAATTCATGTTTGGTATCAGTGTTTTCTGGACCTATTTATGGTTTTCACAATTCATGTTGATATGGTATGCTAATATTCCTGAAGAAGTAACATATTTCGTTACTCGAATTAATGATTATGGTATTACGTTCTGGGGCGCTGTAGCAATGAACTTTGTATTCCCGATTTTACTATTAATCAATACCGATTTCAAACGAATTGCTTGGATTATCGTAATGGGTGGAACGGTTATTTTGTTAGGACACTATGTTGATTTCTTCAATATGATTATGCCTGCCACAGTTGGGGACAGATGGTTTATTGGAATACCTGAAATTTCATCATTAGCATTCTTCTTTGGTTTATTTATTTTTGTAGTATTCAGTGCCTTAACAAAAGTACCGTTGCTGCCAAAACGAAATCCTTTCATCGAAGAAAGTAAACATTTTCATTATTAATATTTAAAGTAAATTACAAATGACAACTCTTTTGGTACTTATAGTTGTAGTTTTATTGGCAGTTGCCTTGTGGCAGTTAACTAAAATATTCGACTTAACTCAAGTTGGAGTAGCAGTTGACAATAGTCCTGTAGCAACTGATAATGATAATAAATGGAATGGTTATATGATGTTTGCCTTTCTTGGGTTCATTTATTTAACTACTATTTATTGTCTTGTAAATTATGGCAAATTTCCTTTGATGAGTGATGCAGCTTCTGTACACGGACCAGAACTTGATAATCTGATGTGGATTACCATGATGCTAATCTTTATAGTACAAACAATTACTCAAGCGTTATTACATTATTTTGCTTTTAAATACAGAGGGAGACAAGGACAAAAAGCCCTTTATTTTGCAGATAGTAATAAATTAGAATTTATATGGAGTGTCATCCCAGCTGTTGTTTTGGCGGTATTAATTCTATACGGATTGTATGCCTGGACCAATATTATGTTTGTTGATGAAAAAGATGAAAAAGATGCCATTGTAATTGAGTTGTATGCACAACAATTTAAATGGGAAGCACGTTATTCTGGAGCGGATGGCGTTTTAGGAAAAGCAAATGTTAGGTATATTGAAGGCGTTAATAACTTAGGTATAGATCTATCAGATCCAAATGCGCAGGACGATTTCAATTCAACCGAATTACACATACCAAAAGGAAAGAGAATTATTTTCAAAATGCGTTCTCAAGATGTATTGCATTCAGCTTATATGCCTCACTTTAGAGCTCAAATGAACTGTGTGCCTGGAATGGTAACTCAGTTTTCATTTATTCCTTCTGTAACTACAGCAGAAATGAGAGAAAAGCCAGCTATGGTTGAAAAAGTGGCAAATATTAACGAAATCAGAGCTAAGAAAAGTATTGACGTGGTTGCAAAAGGGGAAGCAGCACTTGACCCTTATACATTTGATTTTTTATTGTTATGTAATAAAATTTGTGGAGCATCTCATTATAACATGCAAATGAAAATTGTAGTAGATACACCAGAAGAATATAAAGCTTGGTTAAAAGAAAATGCCCCTAAAACGATTGTTCAAGCAGTAAAAAATGCAGCATCTGAAGCAAAAGCGGCAGAAAACCCATCACAATCTATAGACTCAAGTTCTACGAAAAGCAAAGACACCACTGTTGTTGCTCAAGTAATAATGAAATAGTAATAAAAATTTAAAGTTAATCTAATATGTCAGCAGAAGCTCACAATCACGATCACGGTCACGACGAACACGAACACCACCATAAAGACACGTTCATCACTAAATATATTTTTAGTATTGACCACAAAATGATTGCCAAACAATACTTATTAACGGGTATTATTATGGGAGTTATAGGTGTTGGAATGTCTTTGCTCTTTAGAATGCAGTTAGCATGGCCTGAAGAATCATTTAAAGTATTTAGCTTTTTCTTAGGAGAAAAAATGGCTCCAGGTGGCGTTATGACAAACGAGGCCTACCTTTCGTTGATTACGATTCACGGAACCATAATGGTTTTCTTTGTGTTAACAGCGGCTTTGAGTGGAACCTTTAGTAATCTTTTAATTCCTCTTCAATGTGGTGCAAGGGATATGGCTTCAGGATTATTGAATATGATTTCTTATTGGTTGTTTTTTCTTTCGAGTGTTATAATGGTTTCTTCACTTTTTGTGGAATCTGGACCTGCTTCTGCTGGATGGACGATTTATCCTCCTTTAAGCGCTTTACCTCAGGCTATTTCCGGTTCAGGAACAGGTATGACCTTATGGTTAGTTTCTATGGCAATATTTATCGCAGCCTCGTTATTAGGTTCGTTAAATTATATTGTTACCGTTATCAATTTGAGAACGAAAGGAATGTCTTTTACAAGATTACCATTAACAATTTGGGCTTTCTTTATTACTGCAGTAATTGGTGTGATTTCTTTTCCAGTATTGCTTTCAGCAGCTTTAATGCTAATTATGGATAGAAGTTTTGGTACATCTTTCTTCTTATCGGACATTTATATTGCGGGAGAAGTATTGCATTATCAAGGTGGATCGCCAGTATTGTTTGAGCACTTATTTTGGTTCTTAGGTCACCCAGAAGTATATATCATTTTATTACCTGCTCTTGGAATAACTTCTGAAGTTATTGCTACTAATTCTCGTAAACCAATTTTTGGTTACCGAGCGATGATTATGTCTTTAATTGCCATTGCGTTTTTATCCACAATTGTTTGGGGTCACCACATGTTTATATCAGGTATGAATCCATTCTTAGGGTCTGTGTTTACATTTACGACTTTATTAATTGCAATTCCTTCAGCAGTAAAAGCCTTTAATTATATTACAACGCTATGGAAAGGTAATTTACAGTTAAATCCTGCGATGTTATTTTCTATTGGATTAGTATCTACTTTCATAACTGGTGGATTAACCGGAATTATTTTAGGAGATAGTACTTTAGATATCAACGTTCACGACACTTATTTTGTTGTAGCGCACTTCCACTTGGTAATGGGTATTTCTGCTCTTTACGGAATGTTTGCTGGAATTTATCATTGGTTCCCAAAAATGTTTGGTAGAATGATGAATAAAAATTTAGGGTACATTCACTTTTGGGTAACGGCCGTTAGTGCTTATGGTGTTTTCTTCCCAATGCACTTTATCGGTATGGCTGGTTTACCAAGAAGATACTATACCAATACTAATTTCCCATTATTTGACGATTTGCAAAATGTAAACGTAATAATTACTGTTTTTGCTCTTGTTGGAGGCGCATTCCAATTAGTTTTCTTATATAATTTCTTTAGTAGTATTTTCTACGGTAAGCGTACCGTTCAAAATCCATGGAAATCGAATACCTTAGAATGGACAGCGCCAATAGAGCATTTCCACGGGAATTGGCCAGGAGAGATTCCGCACGTATACAGATGGCCTTATGATTATAGTAAACCAGGACATGATGATGATTTTGTTCCTCAAAATGTTCCTATGAAACCCGGTGAAGAACAATTACACCACTAATCTAATAGATTAATTAAAGTAAATGCCTTTCGTTTAGAAAGGCATTTTTATTTGCATACAACTTTGTTATATATTTGTGATATGAATGAAAATCTCAATCCAACCAATTCTAATTTTAATCCTGAAGAACTCGACCTAGAAAAAAAGTTGAGACCCTTAACATTTGATGATTTTACAGGTCAAGATCAAGTGTTGGATAACTTAAAAGTTTTTGTTGAAGCTGCCAATCAAAGAGCAGAAGCTTTAGACCATACGTTGTTTCATGGCCCACCGGGATTAGGAAAAACCACTTTAGCGAATATTTTAGCCAACGAATTAAATGTTGGAATTAAGATTACTTCGGGACCAGTCCTTGATAAACCCGGAGATTTGGCCGGATTACTAACCAATCTTGAAGAAAGAGATGTATTGTTTATTGATGAGATTCATCGTTTAAGCCCTATTGTAGAAGAATATTTGTATTCAGCAATGGAAGACTTTAAAATTGATATTATGATTGAATCGGGACCCAATGCTCGAACGGTTCAAATCAATTTAAATCCGTTTACTCTAGTTGGAGCTACAACACGTTCTGGATTATTAACAGCACCAATGCGTGCCCGTTTCGGAATACAAAGTAGATTGCAATATTATAACACCGAACTTTTAACGACCATAGTACAAAGAAGTGCTACCATTTTGAAAATGCCAATCTCTATGGAAGCTGCCATTGAAATTGCGGGAAGAAGTAGAGGAACGCCTCGTATTGCTAATGCCTTGTTACGCCGCGTTCGTGATTTTGCTCAAATAAAAGGCAACGGAAAAATAGATATTGAAATTGCAAAATATGCTTTGAAAGCATTGCACGTTGATGCACATGGATTGGACGAAATGGATAATAAGATTTTAAATACTATTATCGATAAATTTAAAGGCGGACCAGTCGGATTGTCAACCTTGGCGACAGCCGTTTCCGAAAGTGGTGAAACCATCGAAGAAGTATATGAACCTTTTTTAATTCAAGAAGGATTTATTATGAGAACGCCGAGAGGAAGAGAAGCTACCGAGAAAGCCTATAAACATTTGGGTAAAATTAAAACTAATATTCAAGGAGGCTTGTTTTAATCCCAATTTTGTCATTCCGAAGAATGAGGAATCTCATAAACTATTTTTGTCATCAATCCAAAATCAAAATACACCCAACTCATCAAATCCGAAGCCAAACGCCTCGGGTTTCTCTCATGCGGAATCTCCAAAGCGGGTTTTTTAGAAGAAGAAGCGCCACGTTTGGAATCTTGGTTAAATCAAAATCATCACGGCGAAATGAAGTATATGGAAAACCATTTTGACAAACGGTTAAATCCGACTTTGTTGGTTGATGACGCCAAAAGCGTGATTTCATTACTGCTGAATTATTATCCTTCAGAAGTTCAAAATCTAGAAAGTTATAAGATTTCAAAATACGCTTACGGACAAGATTATCATTTTGTCATCAAAGAGAAACTAAAAGAGTTACTCTTTACTATCCAAACAGAAATTGGGGAAGTATCCGGAAGAGCGTTTGTCGATTCAGCGCCCGTTTTAGACAAAGCGTGGGCAGCCAAAAGTGGTTTGGGATGGATAGGTAAGAATAGCAATTTATTAACGCAGCAAATAGGGTCATTTTATTTTATAGCCGAATTGATAATCGATTTAGATTTGGAATACGACCATGCCACAACCGATCATTGTGGAACCTGCACAGCATGTATTGATGCGTGTCCGACAGAAGCGATTGTGTCACCTTATGTTGTTGACGGAAGTAAATGCATTTCCTATTTCACAATAGAGCTCAAAGAAAACATTCCACTAGAAATGAAGAACAAAATGGACGATTGGATGTTTGGTTGTGATGTCTGCCAAGATGTGTGTCCGTGGAATCGTTTTTCAAAATCACATAATGAACCACTTTTTAATCCAAATTCGGAAGTTTTATCTTTTACCAAAAAAGACTGGGAAGAAATCACGGAAGACACTTTTAAAAAAGTCTTTAAAAACTCAGCCGTAAAGCGAACAAAGTTGGAAGGATTGACCCGAAATATTAAATTCTTAAAAAGTTAAATAGTTATCCTCACTACATAACCTTCAAAAGTGCGCACATTAAATACCGTTCCGTCTTCAAATAATAAATACTGACCCTTTATGCCGCTTAGTTTTCCTGAAAAATTAGGTGATTTATCTAAATTCAAGCTGTTCACCTTACTTGGATAACTCAAAATGGGAAAATGCATTTCATATAAATCATTTGCATTCAAATCATAATAATCCTGAACTTCTTTGGGAATAAGATATTTTAAACTGGCTTTTTCTTTAATCAAATCTACCATTGGCCCCGAAGTTTCGGGATTCATTTTGAGCATTTTTTGCCAATTGGTTTTATCCGCATAATGATTTTTTAGTGCTACTTCGGTTATCCCAGCTAAATACCGATTGGGAACTTCTACAATTGGAATGGCCTGAATGGCACCTTGATCTATCCAACGGGTTGGCACTTGTGTTCCTCTGGTTACCCCAACTTTTACATCACTAGATAAAGCCAAATAAACGATATGAGGTTGCAATTGCACTCTTTTTTCATACTCCAAATCACGATCTTCAATTTCTAAATGTGCGGTACTTAACTCAGGTTTCATAATCCAATCGCCCGCAGCTGCCGAACTCATGAAGCAATCATAACAAAATCCCTGACGAAAAATCTTTTTCTTTTTACCGCAATGTAAACATTGATAACCCACAAAACTGATTTCCATCGGCTTGCCAAGCAATTGATTTAAACTCAAAAAACTATTCTCAAAAACCAAATAATATTGAATGGGATTCGAGAATTCGGTTTGCATTTTGGTTAATACACCTTCGTATGTCATCTTTTTATTTAGGATTAAGGAATAAGGATTAAGGAATTAATTCCTATTTTAGCGTAAAGTTACAAATCCTAAATCGTATCCCGAAACTTCGGGAGCAATTCCTAAATTCGAAACATGCCAATACCATTAATAAATTCTATTGCTTCTTGGGTTTTGAAACAGCGGATTCATCAAATTGAGCTGTTTCTGAAGTATCCGCATGAAGTTCAAGAAGAGTTAATGATGAATCTAATTCGTTCCTCTGAAGAAACGGTTGTAGGCCAAAAATATGATTTTGGAAGTATTAAATCGTATCAAACTTTTGCAGAAAGAGTTCCTGTTTCTACTTATGAAGATTTGGAGCCAATGATTGAACTTACGCGAAAAGGAGCACAAAATGTCTTTTGGAATACACCCATAAAATGGTTTGCCAAATCGAGTGGAACGACTAATGCCAAAAGCAAATTTATTCCGGTAAGCAACGAAGCGCTAGAAGATTGCCACTATAAAGGAAGTAAAGATTTGTTGTGCATGTATTTGAACAACAATGAAAATTCAGAAATGTTTTTGGGTAAAAGTCTACGTCTTGGCGGAAGTTCACAAATTTATGAAAACAACAATACCTATTTTGGAGATCTATCAGCTATACTAATAGAGAACATGCCCATTTGGGCAGAATTTAGTAGTACACCAAGCAATAAAATTTCATTAATGAGCGAATGGGAAGCAAAACTTTCCGCTATTATTAATGAAACGAAAGTAGAAAATGTAACCAGTTTTGCAGGAGTTCCTTCATGGATGTTAGTCTTGCTGAATAAAATAATGACTGAAACTGGGAAAGACAATCTTTTTGAATTGTGGCCAAATCTGGAAGTCTATTTTCATGGAGGCGTAAGTTTTGAACCTTATAGAGAGCAGTATAAAAAGATTTTGCCGCAAGATAATTTCAAATATTATGAGATTTATAATGCATCGGAAGGGTTTTTTGCGATACAAGATTTAAATTATTCTAATGATTTATTATTAATGTTGGATTACGGGATTTTTTATGAATTTATTCCGATGGATACGTTTGGAACAGAAAACCAAAAAGTAATTCGCTTAGCTGATGTTGAATTGTTTAAGAATTATGCCGTTGTAATTACAACAAATGCGGGTCTTTGGCGTTATATGATTGGTGATACCATTCGGTTTACCTCTTTAAGTCCTTACAGAATTAGAGTTACGGGAAGAACAAAACACCACATTAATGTTTTTGGTGAAGAATTGATGGTCGAAAATACCGATATGGCTTTAGCAAAAACGTGCACAACACTTCAATGCGAAGTAAAAGATTATACTGTTGCTCCTATTTTTATGAAAGACAAAGAAAAAGGTGCCCATGAATGGATGATAGAGTTTAAAAAAAATCCAGAAGACATTAACTTGTTTCATAAAACATTGGATGAAAATTTACAGTCATTAAATTCTGATTATGAAGCCAAACGTTATAATAATATGACCCTGAATCCGTTGAAAGTTAACGTGGCAAGAGAAAATCTATTTTATGATTGGTTGAAAGAGAATAATAAACTGGGCGGGCAACACAAAATTCCGAGGCTTTCTAACGAAAGAGATTATTTGGAACAATTGAAAAGTATGCAGCTGCAAGTAAAATCAGAAAAGTAATGAAAAAAGCCCTGTCGTTTTTATTCTTAATCGCCGTTTTAGCCTCCTGCGGTCCACACCGAATGAAATGCGGACCAGGAAGACGTTGTCTGGTTGAGATTCCGAAAGAAAAGATGATTGTAAACAAATCCATCTCTTGAAAACAAAATTATACCTCGCGTTATTCTGTGTTGCGTTTTTTTGGGGAACAACTTTTTTGGGAATCCGAATTGGAGTTGAAACGATTCCTCCTTTTATTTTGGCGGGAATTCGGAATTTAATAGCAGGTTCAATAATTTTTTTCTATTTGTTTTCTCAAAAAAAATTAGAAAAAGTAAGTCCAAGACAATTTTTACACGCTTTTATTTTATCCATATTAATGATTGTTTTGGCCAATGGTTTAACAACTTATGCCGAAAAATATATCACCAGCGGATTAGCATCCTTAATTTCAACATTTACGCCTTTTTGTGTTTTGATTTTGAATTTAATTTTGGGATACGAAAAATTATCTGTCAAAACAGTACTCGGAATTCTTTTGGGCATGTTTGGAATCTTCCTTATTTATCAAAGTAGTTTAAACGATTTGTTAATACCAGAGTACAGACAGGGAGTTTTTGCGCTGCTTATGGCAATTTTAGCTTGGGCAATCGGCACCATATTAACGAAAAAAGGAAGCGAAAATTCCTTGACTATGTTAATGAATGTTTGTGTTCAAATGCTCATTGCGGGTGTAGTTTTGACCGCTATTCAATTTTATTTTTCGCCTTCAATTTCAACTGATACCTGGAGTACCAGGAGCATTTTGGCTATGATTTATCTAGCGTTATTTGGTTCGGTAGTAGGTTACGTAGCTTTTAGTTATTTGATTACGCAATTACCTTCTACTAAAGTCGTAGTCTTATCATATATAAATTTAGTTGTGGCATTATTTTTAGGTTGGTTAATTCTAGATGAAATAATTACGAGTCGAATCATTGTTGCTACTATAGTTATAATTAGCGGCGTAGTGGTTGTAAACTATAAAAAACAAAATAAAATTTAACAAATTTGTAACAACTGATTTTGATATAGTCTTATGCACAATCAGCACCCGAGGCGGAGCCGAATTGTTTGGAGCGAAGCGGAGAAAATTAAAATCAATCAAAAATGAAATCAATCATACTTTCAGGAATGTTTCTTGTGGCAACCACTTTTTATGCCCAAGAAAAACCAAACAATCAAACCGTTCAAGACACGGTTAAAAATGAAAAAACAAACGAACTTAAAGAAGTTACCATTTATGGTAGTAAAAAGCAGTACATTAAGGTAGAATAAGATAAGACAACCATTAATGTTAGAGACAATGTGCGATGCTTAATAGCGGCAGTAGTTTAGAAGCCGTTAAAAAAATCCCCGCTGCCTCGCGATTCCTATCGCGTGGAAATTATCATTGAAAATTTGTTATGAAAATATAAAGTTAAACAAAAACCAAAGCTCAAAACAACTGTTTTTGAGCTTTTTTCATATTTAATTTGAGCTTGAAATTTTTTATGAAGCTATTTCCAATCGTTTCAATAAGTTTTTGCTCAATGCATCTTGCGTATATTTTAAATCGACGTGTAAATCTTTTTCGTCTGAACTTGGCAAATCATACATCGCATCGGTTAAAATGGCTTCGCAAAGTGAACGCAAACCTCTCGCTCCCAATTTATACTCCAACGCTTTGTCTACAATATAATTTAATGCTTCGTTTGAAATTGTGAATTTCACATCATCCATTCCAAATAACTTTTCGTATTGCTTGATTAACGCATTTTTAGGTTGCGTTAAAATGGCACGAAGCGTTTCTTTATCTAAAGGATCCATGTGGGTTAGCACGGGAAGTCGACCAATGATCTCCGGAATCAATCCGAAATCTTTGATGTCTTTTGGAATTACATATTGTAGTAAATTGTTTTTATCGATTCCGGCCGCGTTTTGAGAAGTAGAATACCCAATGGCTTGACGGTTTAAACGTTTTGATATTATTCTTTCAATGCCATCAAAAGCGCCACCAGCTATAAACAGAATGTCTTTGGTATTGACTTCAATGAACTTTTGGTCCGGATGTTTTCTTCCACCTTTTGGTGGCACATTTACAACAGTTCCCTCTAATAGTTTCAGCAAAGCTTGCTGCACACCTTCTCCAGAAACATCACGAGTTATGGATGGATTGTCGCTTTTACGAGCAATCTTATCAATTTCATCAATGAAGACGATGCCTCTTTCGGCTTTCGCCAAATCATAATCGGCGGCTTGTAGTAATCGGGTTAAAATACTTTCTACATCTTCACCAACATACCCTGCTTCTGTTAATACTGTGGCATCAACAATAGCTAAAGGCACTTCAAGCATACGCGCAATAGTTTTGGCAACCAATGTTTTTCCAGTTCCGGTTTGACCGACCATGATGATATTGCTTTTTTCGATTTCAACATCTTCTTCGTGTTGCAATTGCATCAATCTTTTGTAGTGATTATACACGGCAACCGACATTACTTTTTTGGTTTGGTCCTGACCAATAACGTACTCATCAAGGAAAGCACGAATTTCTTTAGGCTTTTTCAAAATCAAATCGGAGTTTGATTTCAAAATTGCTGCTCCTCCTGATTTTAGTTCTTCTATTACAATTCCATGCGCCTGCTCGATACATCGGTCACAAACATGCGCATTCACTCCAGCAATCAAAAGATTCGTTTCTGGTTTTTTCCGTCCACAAAAGGAACATTCTAAAACTTGTTTTGCCATTTTATTTGTTTATGGTTTATTGTTTTTAGTTTATGGTTAACAATAAACCACGAACCAAAAACTACAAACTTCTTATCATCTTCTTAAAACTTCATCAATCATTCCGTATTCTTTAGCTTCATCAGCAATCATCCAATAATCGCGTTCAGAATCTTTGTGTACTTTATCAAATGTTTGTCCCGAATGATGTGAAATGATTTGGTATAACTCATCTTTTAGTTTCAACATTTCTTTTAGGTTGATTTCCATATCGGTTGCTACTCCTGAAGCACCGCCTGATGGTTGATGAATCATGACTCTTGAATGCGGTAAAGCAGAACGTTTTCCGGCTGCACCAGCACATAATAAAACAGCACCCATGGATGCTGCCATTCCGGTACAAATTGTTGCAACATCTGGTTTGATGTATTGCATAGTGTCATAAATTCCTAAACCTGCATATACGCTTCCGCCTGGAGAATTGATATAGATTTGGATGTCTTTTGAGGCATCAACACTTTCCAAAAACAATAATTGTGCTTGGATGATATTGGCCATATAATCATCAACTCCGGTTCCCATGAAGATGATTCTATCCATCATCAAACGGGAGAAAACGTCTAGCTGCGAGACATTCATTTGGCGTTCTTCAATAATATAAGGCGTCATGCTACCTACGATTTTATCGTAATATAAACTGTTTACGCCATGTTTTTTGGTGGCAAATTTTTTAAATTGCTTCGCCATTTCGAGCGTAGCTCTTGGGTCTTTTCCGTAGTCCATTTTATTAGTTATGAATTTATTCCGCTGCGCTCCATACAGTTCGGCTGCGCCTCGGGTTTGAGTTAAAAATTAATTTTTATTGTTTCGTTAAGTCAAAGTTTGTGCCTTGTTATATAAAAGTGACATACTGTCGGTAAACGGAAACCCTAGCCCCGATGGAAGCGGCATCCTTTTTTGTTTTGTGCTTCGACAAGTTCAGCATGACAAAACAAAAAAGATATAGCGAACTGCGGGATTAGCTTCTAAAGATTCTGAAACGAGTTCAGAATAAAAAAGCGCCAAATTACTTTGACGCTCAAATATAATAATTATTAAATAATCTTAATGATTTAATTCACCATACATTGCTTTGATGAATTCGTCGTAGCTTACTTCTTTTGCCTTGGCTTTTACTTTGTCTTTAAACAAGTTTAGCATTTTTTCGCTCATTACTTGCTCTGACAAACGTTTTACTTCGTCTTGGTTTGACATTACACGCGCAACAATTCCTTGAACATCTTCATCGGTAGGATTCATTTGACCGAATTGCGCCATTTGTTTTTTGATAACATTCGAGGTGAAGTCTTTTAGCTCTTCGAAAGTGATTTGCAAATTGTTTTCAGCCATTATTTTCCCTTCAATAAGTTGGTAACGCAAACCGTTTTCTGATTTTGTGTATTCCGCTTCTGCTTCTTCTGCAGTCATTGGGTTTTCTCCTGCAGTTTGTATCCATTTTTTAAGGAATGAAGAAGGCAAATCGAATTTAGTACTTGCAATTAATGATTCGGTAACATCGTTTAAGAATTTTTGATCCGATTGTTGAATGAATTGTTGTTCGGCGTCTTCTTTGATTTTCGCTTTCAATTCGGCCACCGACGTAACTGCTTTTGGCCCGAATAATTTATCGAATAATTCTTGGTCTAAAGTGGCAGGTTCGTGCGTGGTTACTTCATCTATAGTGAAAGATACTTCAACATCTAGACCGTGCACATCATCATGACCAATTGCTAAGAAATCCATTAGTTTGTGATCGTCATCGAATAAACCTTTTGTTTTTAAAGTCATCACATCGCCAACTTTTTTACCGATGAAAGAATTTGCTGTCTTTTTATCAGCGAAAACATCTAAAGACAAAGTAGTTCTGTTATTGATTGCTTTTTCTTCATTTGTAAAAAATCCAGAAACGTCGTCACCTTCGCCAACAGTATCTTTTGCAATCAGTTTTCCGTATTGTTTTTGGATGCGCGCTACTTGATCGTTCAGCATTTTTTCGTCAGCAATGATTTTGTAGTGCACTAAATCGTTTTTAGCAGATAAATCAACTTTGAATTCTGGAGCTAAACCTAATTCGAATTCGAATTTATAATCTTCTAAATCCCAATTGAAATCTTCGGTTACTTTTGGCAATGGATTTCCAAGGATGTCTAATTTCTCTGCAACTAAATATTTGTTCAGATTATCTTGCAACAATTTGTTTACTTCTTCTAATAAAATAGCCTTTCCATATTGTTTTTGAATTAAACTCATAGGAACAGTTCCTTTTCTGAAACCTTTGATAGCCGCATTTTTACGATAATCTGCTAATATCTTATCTACTTTTTCGGCGTAATCATTTTTTTCCACTTCAACAGTAACAACAGCATTCAGTGCATCTACGTTATTTCTTGTAATATTCATTTTTATATCTACTAAAATTGGGTTGCAAAATTAGAACATTTCTGCAACCCAACCAAGTTTATTTTATCGATTTATATGCTATTTTTTAGCGTCACCTGTGATTTGGTATACCAACGATTGCGAAAGCGACAAAATGACGCTGAACAGCATGGCTGTCCAAAAAGAATTGACCTTAAATCCCAATATAAAATGGTCGCACAGCATAATTATAATAGCATTTATAACTAATAAAAATAATCCAAGCGTAAAAATGGTTACTGGTAACGTAAATAATACCAAAATAGGCTTTACAAAAAAGTTTAATAATCCTAAAACAATGGCGACTGTTAATGCTGTAGTGAATTCGTCAACCACAACGCCTTTCATCATATAAGCGATGGCCATTACTAAAAGTGTTGTAATAAATATCCTAATAAGTAGTTTCATTTTTTAGTATAAAATTAGTATCGGGTATAAAACTAAAGATTTATTTTGAATAATCACTTTCTTTTTCTAAATTGCCACAAATTTAAAAAAAAACTAATTATGAAAAAACTATTACTTTATTTTATGATCTTTGGTGCAATAAATTTAAATGCACAAACTACTATTTTTGAAGACAGCTTTGAAACCTATTTTGATTTTACTATCAATGATTTTGGAAGTTGGAACGGTATTGATGTTGATTTACTTCCTACTTACCTTGGTGGTCTTCCAGATGGAGCTGCAGCATGGGAAAACGCAGGAGATGCTCAAGCATTTATGATTTTTAATCCTACAGCTGCTGGAGTTACCAATGCTACGTCAGGTACTGAAGTTAGAAATTTTGACCCAAGAACAGGATTAAGGTATGCTGCTTGTTGGGCTGGTGTTCCTGCACCACCTGTAACTGCTAACAATGATTGGTTGATTAGTCCACCTGTAACTCTTGGAAGTACAGGAAATGTAATGAGTTTTTGGGCCAAATCGATGTCTAGTTCATATGGTTTAGAACGATATAGAGTGGCAATATTTGTTGGGACAGATAATCCTACACCAGCTCAATTTATTTTTTTAGCAGGTAGTCCAACAGCATTGACAGCACCATACCCAGATTGGCAAGAAAGAGTTATTTCTAGCACTCAATTGAATCCTTATAACGGTCAAACGGTTCGTTTCGGAATTCAATGTGTTAGTCCTGACGCTTACATGTTTATGGTTGATGATTTTAAAGTGACTACAACAGGTTTAAGTGTTAATGAGTCTTTAGCAAAAAAATTCAGTACGTATCCAAATCCAGCAAACAGTTTAGTGAACATTTCAAATAACGATAACATTGTTTTTACAAATGTTGCTATTAATGACATTAATGGAAGAACGGTTAAAACAATGAAAGTTAATAATCTATCAGAAGTTCAATTGGATGTAAATGAATTGAGTGCAGGTGTTTATTTTATGAATATTACTACTGATTCTGGAATTGCAGTTAAAAAATTTATTAAAAACTAACACTAAAGTATAGTTTTTAAAAAACCCTTTTCAATTTGAAAAGGGTTTTTTTATTTTAAGAATTTGCTAGTTTCCTCAAAAAACAACTTTGGATTTTCTGCATGAAGCCAATGTCCAACATTTGGAATTGTTATTAATTGATAATTTGGAAAATGCTTTTTGATTTCCGGTAAATCGGAGTCTAAAACGTATTTCGAGTTTCCGCCACGTATGAAAAGCGTGGGTTTTTCAAAATGATTTTCTTCAGGAAGCGCTTCACCAATAGTTTCAATTTTAGCATTGAAAACAGCTAGATTAAATCGGTAAGCTAATTGTCCGGGCGCAGCCCAATATAAATTTTTCATCAAAAATTGGCGTGTGCCAAAATCTGGAATGAACGGATAAAGTATTTTTTCTACTATTGTTCTGTCTGGTTTTGTTGAAAAATCAACAGCATTTAAGCCAGCTAAAATTTCTTGATGATGTGGCGCATAGTATTTTGAACTGATATCGGCAACGACTAATTTATCTACCTTTTCGCGATATGTCGTTGCAAATAACATGGCAACTTTTCCGCCCATTGAATGCCCTATAATGGTAACTTTTGACAGATTATGATGTTGGCAATATTCTAAAATATCATTCGACATTACATTATAATTAAACTCGTTCGAATGGAAACTTTTGCCGTGGTTTCTTAAGTCAATCATGTGTACTTGAAAACCTACGGCAGTATAAAGCGAACCGAAAGATTTCCAATTGTCGGACATTCCGAGAAAACCGTGAATAATAATTAACGGTTTGCCATTTCCTTCTATTCTGGAGTGTAAAATCATTTTAATTTTTGCAAATACATATTCACCACATTGTCCAAACCAAGATACAACGCTTCTGAAATTAAGGCGTGACCTATCGAAACTTCCAACAATCCTGGAATATTATCTTTAAAAAATTTAATGTTTTCCAAACTTAAATCGTGTCCGGCATTAATTCCCAGATTCAATTCGTTACACAAAACAGCTGCTTTTGTATAAGGTTCAACAGCGTTTTTGTTTCCCAAACCGTATTCATGGGCAAAGGCTTCGGTGTATAATTCGATTCTATCCGTTCCTGTTTTTTTAGCACCTTCTATCATTTCTAAAATTGGGTCAACAAAAATAGAAGTGCGGATTCCGTTGCGATGAAATTCCTGAATTACTTCGGTTAAATACGATATGTTTTTAATAGTGTCCCAGCCAGCGGAAGAAGTAATAGCGCCAATAGCATCGGGAACCAAAGTCACTTGCTCGGGTTTACATTCGAGAACCAAATCGATAAAATTGTGTTGCGGATTACCTTCTATATTGAATTCAGTGTAGACAATTGGTCTCAAATCACGCGCATCTTGGTAGCGAATATGCCTTTCATCTGGTCTTGGATGAATGGTTATTCCTTCTGCACCAAATCTTTGAATGTCTTTCGCAACTTGCAATAAATCGGGAACATTTCCGCCACGAGCATTGCGCAAAGTCGCTATTTTGTTAATGTTTACACTTAGTTTTGTCATCATTTTAATTTTTAGCCACAGATTTACAGACTATCTTTTACTGTTAATTATAAAAAAATCAGTGAATCTGTGGCTATTAATATATCCCAACAAAAATACAAAGTAAAACTAAGTCATCATGTCCCAAAATTTGATTATTTTGCAGTCGCTAACAGAAAAGAGGACATGAGGCAACTATCAGAGTATATCAATAATGATTTTAAACCTATTTCGAATAATGAATCGGTACGAGAAATCCAGGATTTCTTTACAGAAATTAATTATTCACATTTTCCAGTTATGGATAATGAAGTATACATCGGTAGTGTTTCTGCAGTTGACGCAGAAACTTTTGAGCCCCAAAAACGTATTAGTGATTATCGCTATTCACTTGAAGGTTTTTTTGTAAGAACAACAATGAATTGGATGGATGTTTTAGAAGTATTTGCCAGAAGCAATGCTACTATTGTCCCTATTTTAGATGAAACCAATACCTATGTTGGTTATTACGAAATGACAGACATCATCAAATTTTTAAATGAAACGCCTTTTCTTAAGGAAACAGGAGGAATAATAATTGTTGAAAAACCTGTGGCTGATTATTCGATGAGTCAGATTACACAAATAGTTGAGAGTAACAATGGTAAACTTCTAGGGGTTTTTGTTTCGGAAGCTAATGCCGAAAAAGTTCAGGTAACCATAAAAACTACTTTGGGTGGAATTAATGAAATTATTCAATCCTTCCGCCGCTATAACTATGAAATCATATCAGAACATCACGAAGATGATTATTTGAATACACTAAAAGAACGTTCGGAATATTTAGATAAATATTTAAATATCTAAATAATGAAATCGCCACTAACAATTAGTTTTTTGCAAAAAAACACGAATAATAAAAAGGCGACCCAAGAGCTTTGCTCGAACCTGTCTGCCGACAGGCAGGCTGGCGAAGCATACCCTATATGACCGCTGATAAATAAACACTTACATATATGAAAGTCGCCATCTTCGGACAATACTATCAAAATGATACGAGACCAATTATTAAGGATATTTTTGTTTTTTTCAACAAGAATAATGTGGAGTTGGTTATAGAAGAAAAATTTCTGAAAATATTATATGAAGAAGAGATTGTTGCCAAGCCATACAATACTTTCGCTTCACACAAAGATTTAGATGCTAGTTTTGATATACTAATCAGTATCGGAGGAGACGGAACGATACTAAGGGCGGCAACTTTTGTGCGCGATTCAGGAATACCAATGCTCGGCGTAAATGCTGGAAGACTTGGGTTTTTGGCAAAAGTTCAAAAAGATAATATCGAATCCTTTCTTCAAATTGTTTTAGAAAAAAAATACTCTATTTCAGAAAGAACATTGTTAACGATGGAATGTATTCCGAATTCTTCAGGAATTGACATCAATTTTGCCATGAACGAGGTGACCGTTAGTAGAAAAGATACCACTTCGATGATAACTATAGATACTTATTTGAATGGTGAACATTTGAATTCGTATTGGGCTGACGGTTTAATTATTTCAACGCCTACAGGTTCTACGGGTTATTCTATGAGTTGTGGTGGGCCAATTTTGACCCCAGAAGTAAAAGGGTTTGTTATTACGCCTATTGCACCTCACAATCTCTCTGCAAGACCACTTGTGATTCCCGATGACACCGAAATTAAACTAAGAGTTTCAGGCAGAGAAGAACAATATTTAGTTTCTTTAGATTCAAGAATCAGTTCCATCAATAATAATTCGGAGTTGGTAATAAAAAAAACACCATTTAAAATTAATATGGTAGAAATTCCAGAAGAAACCTTTCTTAATACACTTCGCAACAAGCTACTTTGGGGAGAAGACAAAAGAAATTAGAAAAATTCCCCTTTCGTTTTATACTACATTTCTAATTAATGCGTTTTAGAATATAAACTGTTGCAACATCAATAATCATTAGTGCTTTATTTTATTTGACAGAAATCCTAAAATCATGTTAAATAAGTACTTAGAATTGTTATATTTGCACGCTATTTTCAATTTGAATGAAAAATATTTTAGTTTTATTTTTTTGTTTGATTTCCCAAAATATTTTGACAGCACAAATTCACGAAATTGGTGTTTTCTTGGGAGGAAGTAATTTTATTGGTGATGTGGGTAAAACCAATTATGTAACTCCAAACGAACCTGCCATTGGAATCTTATACAAGTGGAACAGAAGTCCAAGACATTCTTATAGGTTTTCCTTTATGCAGTCAACTATCTCAGGAAATGATTTAGATTCTGAAGTTCCTGGAAGAGTTCAAAGAGGGTATAAATTTAAAAATGATATAAAAGAGTTTTCAGCAGGATTGGAGTTTGATTTTTTCGATTTTAATTTACACGAGTTGTTGAAAAAAAAGATAACGCCCTATGTGTTTTCTGGAGTTTCTTATTTTGCTTATGACGAATTGTTTGTCGTAAACGGAGAAACAAAAAAAGATTATACAGCAAGTTCGTTTGCCATTCCGATGATTGTAGGAGTAAAAGGAACTATTCTTGAGAATTTTATCCTCGGATTTGAAGTTGGAGCAAGATATACGTTCACTGATAATTTAGATGGGAGTTTGCCAAAAAATCAAAATTTAGAATCATTGAAATTTGGTAATATAAATAGCAAAGATTGGTATGTATTTACGGGCTTTACGCTCACGTATACATTTGGCGAAAAACCGTGTTATTGCGCAGATTAAAAAATGAGTTTACTAGAGAATATAAATAAAGACAACTTACCCAAACATCTAGCCATCATTATGGATGGTAATGGTCGTTGGGCAAAACAACAGGGGTTTTTAAGAGCATTTGGACATGAAAAAGGAACAAAATCAGTGAAGATTACTGTAGAAACTTGTGCCAAATTAGGAATTGAAAACCTTACATTATATGCTTTTTCTACAGAAAATTGGAATAGACCAAAATTAGAAGTAGACACATTAATGAGTCTGTTAGTGAATTCATTAAAAAATGAATTAAAAACTCTAGGAGATAATAATATTCGTCTTAATTGCATTGGTAATATTGATTTGCTTCCAGTTAAAGCCAAAGCAGCCCTTTTATCAGTTATCGAAAAAACAAGAAACAACACTAGAATGACATTAACATTAGCCTTGAGCTATGGTTCTAGAGAAGAATTAGTTAATGCAGTTAAAATTATAAGTGAGAAAGTTAAAAATAATATAATTTCTATAGACACTATTGATGAATCAATTATAAATGAGCATCTTTACACGCGAAATTTACCTGATGTAGATTTAGTAATTAGAACCAGCGGTGAACACCGGATTAGTAATTTTTTGTTATGGCAAATTGCCTATGCTGAATTTTATTTTACCGATGTTTTGTGGCCTGATTTTAAAGAAGAAGACTTATACACAGCCATTATTAGCTATCAAAAAAGAGAACGCAGATTCGGAAAGACAAGTGAACAAATTAAATAAAATTTCAGTGCAGATTAAATCTTTAAAAGTACTTCTGTTAATTATATTATTTGGAAGTATTTTTCAATTACAAGCCCAAGAAAGACTTCCATTTGACCAAGGCAAAAAATATATTTTAGCGAATGTTAAAGTAAACGGGAAAATTAGTTATAATGAACAAACCGTAATAACATTTACTGGTTTGGAAAGGGGTCAACAAATCATTGTTCCAGGTGAAGAAACTAGTAATGCAATAAAAAAACTTGGGAAATTAGGTCTTTTTAGCGATATCTATTTTTATGTAAATAAAATTGAAGGAGATAGTCTTTGGTTAGATTTAGATATAGTAGAACTTCCAAAACTTAATGAAGTTAAATTCCAAGGGATAAAAAAATCAAAAGTTGAAGCATTAATCAAAGATAACGGTTTGACAAAAGGGAAGATTGTTAATGAAAATTTAATTACAACCACCCGAAATTATATCGAAAATAAGTACAAAAAAGATGGTTATTTCAACACCAAAGTTTTTATAAATACAATAGTTGATACCACAGAAGGGAATCAAGTAAAAATGCTGGTCAATATTGATAAAGGAGATAAACTTAAGATATCCAAAATCACTTTTGATGGTAATGAAAAATTCTCAGACGCAAAGCTGAGAAAAGCCATGAAAAACACTAAGCAAATTAATCCAATCCGGATTTTCAAAGCGTCTAAGTTTATTAAAGAAAAGTATAAGGAGGATTTAACCACTATCATCGAAAAATATAAAGAAAAAGGATATCGAGATGCCAGAGTTATAAGTGATTCGGTATATTTAAATGCGAAGAAAACAAAATTAGCAGTTAATATTAAGGTAGAAGAAGGTAAAAAATACCGTTTTGGGGACATTAAATTTTTGGGGAACTCGGTATATTCGGACCAATTGTTAAGCAGAATTCTTGGCATAAAAAAAGGAGACACTTACAATGGAGTTTTGTTAGAAAAAAGAATTGCTGATAAGTCAAAACCGGACGGTGAAGACATCACAAACTTATATCAAAATAGTGGTTACTTATTTTCAAATGTCAATGCCGTGGAAGTAAAAACAGCAAATGATAGCATCGATTTTGAAATTAGAATTACAGAAGGTCCAGTCGCTTATTTTAATAATATTACTGTAGTGGGAAATGATAAAACCAATGACAGAGTAATTTATAGAGAATTAAGAACAAAACCAGGCCAAAAATACAGTAAAGATGACTTGGTCAGAACCATTCGTGAAATTGGACAATTAGGGTTTTTTGATCCTGAAGCAATTGATCCTAAATTTAAAAACGTAGACCCAGCGGCAGGAACAGTTGATATTGAATATAATGTTGTTGAAAAAGGTTCTAGCCAAATTGAACTTCAAGGAGGTTATGGTGGCGGTGGATTTATAGGAACTTTAGGACTTTCTTTTAATAATTTCTCCGCCAGAAATTTGTTTAAAAAAGAGGCGTACAAACCATTGCCAATGGGTGATGGACAAAAAGTGTCTTTACGTTTACAAGCTAGTGCATTTTTCCAGACCTACAGCTTGTCCTTTTCTGAGCCTTGGCTTGGCGGAAAAAAGCCACTGCAGTTTTCAAGTTCATTATCACACAGTAAGCAATTTCTCTTTTCAGGAAATTCAAGAGATGTAGATAGAAACAAAAGTTTTAATATAACTACGTTGTCTATGGGAATTGCAAAAAGACTAACAGTTCCTGATGATTTCTTTGTATTTCAAAGCTCCGTGAGTTTTCAATTTTATGATTTAAATAATTATAATACTGGATTATTTACTTTTGGAGATGGCGCATCAAGAAACTTAGCCTACACTATTGGCTTAACCAGAAACAATAAAGGTATTAATCCTATATATCCAACATCGGGTTCAGAATTTAGTGTTTCAGCCAAATTTACCCTCCCGTATTCGTTGTTTAATGGAATTGATTATGCAGACTTAGAAAATCAAAAAGAATACAAACTGAGATATAGAGAAAACGCCGGGTTAATTACTGTTCCAACATCATCGGGACAGCTTGCTCAAGTTGACGATTATTTGCTGCAAGTTAACCCTGGGGCAACTCAAGGAAATGAAATCTATCAAACTGTAGGTCAAGATTTTGAACGAGCATCAGCTGATAGAGCAAAAGTTGATCAGCAAAGATTTAATTGGTTAGAATATTACAAACTTAAATTTAAAGCAGATTGGTTTACAAGACTAGCCGGTTCACAGTCAAAAGCACTCGTGTTAAGAGCTCTGGGTGAGTTTGGATATTTAGGTGCATATAATAGTGGGAGAGGATTAGTGCCATTTGAAAGATTCTTCCTTGGTGGAGATGGATTGGCTAACTTTGCATTAGACGGAAGAGAAATAATACAATTAAGAGGATATCCGAATCAATCATTATCCTCACCAGATGGAGCCACTATTTATAATAAATATTCATTGGAGCTAAGGTATCCTTTGACATTAAAAGCAGCTGCATCAATTTATGTTTTGGGTTTTCTTGAAGCGGGGTCATCATATGATACTTTCAAAGACTACAATCCTTTTGTACTTCAACGTTCAGCAGGATTTGGACTAAGAGTATTTATGCCGGCTTTTGGATTGTTAGGAATTGACTTTGCTAATGGTTTTGATGCTGTTCCGGGTTTTACGAATCCGAATGGTTGGGAAACACATTTTATAATTGGACAACAATTTTAATTATATTTGATACATTATTTCTAAATTACAAATCGAATGAAAAAATATTTTGCAATAACAATTATAACTATATTCGCTGTTTTTCAGACAGTTGCGCAAACACGAGGTGTAAAAATTGGTTACATTGATATGGAGTATATTCTACAAAATGTTCCCGATTATAGTGAAGCAAAAAGTCAATTAGAACAAAAAGCTCAAAAATGGAAACAAGATATTGAAGCAAAGAAAATCGAAATAGCAAAACTTAAAGATGCGTTAAAAACGGAAAGAGCTTTATTGACAAAAGAATTAATAGATGAACGCGAAGAAGAAATAAAATTTCAAGACGACGAACTTTTAGATTTTCAACAAAAGAAATTTGGACCTAATGGTGATTTGATGACACAAAAAGCCGTATTAGTAAAGCCAATTCAAGATCAGGTCTTTACAGCTGTTCAAGATATAGCAGAAGCAAAAAAATATGATTTTGTTTTTGATAAATCATCTGATTTAACGATGCTTTTTGCAGCTAAAAGATATGATATCAGTGATCAAGTAATCAGAGTTATTACTAGGGCGGAAAAAAGACAGCAATTAAGTAAAAAGGAACAAAAGGAGCAAGCTAAAAAAGAGTATCAAGAAGATGTAACAGATGAAAACCCTGCATTAACGGAAAGAAAAAGAATACTTGAAGAAAAAAAATTGGCTCGTGAAAAAGTAGTTGCAGATAAAAAAGTTGCTGCCGAAGCAAAAAAAGCGGAACAAGCTGCTAAAAGAAAAGAGTTACTTGAGGCTAAGAATAGTAAAAAAACGGGTAATACTGGAGCTAATCAACCCAATTCAAGCACATCAGATTCAACAGCGGTTATCAATAGCAAAGACGCAAAAATCGCAGAAAGAGCAAAGCTTTTAGAAGATAGAAAAGTTGCAGCTGATGCAAAAAAAGCGGAGAGAGATGCTAAACGTCAAGAATTACTCGATGCCAAGAATGGAAAAAAAATTGGCACGGTTCCTGTTAATGAGAAATTAGGAGGAGATGGTGCACCTCCGACGGCAGATAATAAAACAGTTTCAGATTCTACCACTGTTGTAGATCCTAAAGCAGCAAAAGCTGCTGAAAGAGCTAAACTTTTAGAAGATAGAAAAAAAGCGTTAGATGAGAAAAAGAGAAAAGCTTTAGAAGATAGAGAAGCTGCTAAAAAAGCAAAAGAGGAAAAAAATAAAACAAAAACAGAATAATAAAACAATAATTAATTAATACTTTTTAAAATGAAACGATTGAAATCATTACTATTAGCTACGGTGTTATGTTTAGGAACAAGTTATACTATTAGCGCACAAGCTAAAACTGCTCATGTAGATGTAAATGAGATAATTTCTAAAATGCCAGCGATGATTGATGCTCAAAAACAATTAGAAAAATTGAGCGGAACGTATGACGCAGAATACAAAACAATGGCAGAAGAATATCAAAACAAAATTAAAAAATACGATCAAGAAGCTTCAACTGTTGGAGATGCAGTTAATGCTACTCGTCAAACAGAAGTTCAAGATTTGGTGAAACGTATTACAGATTACAGAGACAATGCTCAAAAGGAATTGCAAAAGAAAGAAGCAGATATGGTAAAACCGTTAATGGATAAAATCAAAGCTTCTATTTCAAAAGTTGGTAAAGCAAAAGGATTTCAATACGTTTTAAATATTGCTGATTTACTTTTGGCCGATGGTCCAGATTTAACAGCTGATGTAAAAAAAGATTTAGGGTTTTAATCTGAACTTGTCTAAACTTAACTTACTTCAGAATTTTAGATTCTCAAGTAATTATATTAAAAACTGCTCTCCCGAAGCTTCGGGATTTGAGCAGTTTTTTTTACTTTTGTTTCTATGAGCAATAACAATCCTATTGGACTTTTTGATTCAGGAATTGGAGGAACTTCCATTTGGATGGAAATTCACGATTTGCTCCCAAATGAAAATACAATTTATCTAGCGGATAGCAAAAATGCACCTTACGGACAAAAATCAAAAGAAGAAATTATTCAGCTCAGTATAAAAAACACGGAGTATCTTTTGAATAAAAACTGTAAAATAATAGTCGTTGCTTGTAATACTGCTACAACAAATGCAATTAAGGTATTAAGAGCTAATTACCACGTTCCTTTCATTGGTATTGAACCGGCTATAAAACCAGCAGCCATAAATTCTAAAAAGAACATAATCGGTATTCTGGCTACTCAAGGAACCTTGAATAGTGAGTTGTTTCATCAAACGGCTGAGAAATTTCAAGACACTAAAATTATTGAACAAATCGGGCATGGTTTGGTTTCACTTATTGAAAAAGGTGAAATTAATTCTAAAGAAATGAATACGCTTCTTCATCAGTATTTAGAACCAATGATTGATGCCAATATTGATTATTTGGTGCTCGGCTGTAGTCATTACCCTTATCTAATTCCTCAGATAAAAAAAATACTTCCAAAAGACATTAAAATAATTGATTCAGGAGAAGCAGTAGCACGACAAACAAAAAGTATATTATCAGAAAGAAATGCGTTAAATAACGGTAAGGAAAATGGTAATGTAATTTTTTATACCAATTCCAATCCAAAGATTCTAAATGACATTCTGGAAAGTAAATACAAAGTAATCCATAAAGATTTTTAGGAGCCAACCTGCCGGCAGGCAGGACTTTAGGAATTTTTTTTAAACCATTAACCTGCTGTCAGCTTTACTCTGGCTACCGGCAGGCAGGATCAGGGCTAATCTCAAACAAAAGGCATTCTTCATTCGTTTTTAAACCAACCAGAATACATCACATAATTATTCGAAATGCGTTCTATTTCTCCAGCAAAATCAGACTGGTCAATATCTTTTACTTTCTTGGCTGGAACACCCGCATAAATCGTCCCCGATTCAACAACTGTGTTTTGAGTAACCACGGCGCCAGCTGCAATAATTGAATTGCTTTCAACAATACAATTATCCATTACGATGGCACCCATACCTATTAAAACATTATCATGAATTTTACATCCGTGCACAATAGCATTGTGTCCAATAGATACATTATTACCAATTTCAGTAGGATGTTTTTGATAGGTACAATGAATAATGGCACCATCTTGTATATTTACTTTATTCCCAATTTTTATATAATGAACATCGCCGCGAATTACGGCATTGAACCAAACACTACAGGATTCCCCCATAGTAACATCTCCAACTATTGTAGCATTTTCAGCAACAAAACAATCATTAGGAATAGCAGGTGTTTTACCGTTTACAGCTTTTATTATCATGTCTAAAAAAATTGTCCCGATAAATCGGGACAGTTATATGAGTTAATTAATTGCAGGACAATTACAGTGGTATTTTTCTGGTTTGCAGAATAAATTAATACCTAAAGTTATTTGGTGAAAGCCACCTGTGTCAAAATTTACATCTCCAATTAACTGTGAATAAGTATAGGAAACCATATATTGTTTAAAGTTCAAGCCAACTATCGGAGTTATATACTGTAATTTTTGATCAGCTACTCCATTTCCTTGTACATATTGAGCTCCATCGAGACTTCTCCTGTAGGATATTCCTCCCCATAATTTACCAAACTCTAAATTTTTATAAGCTTTTAAATTAATGTCTACTGTTTTTTCTTGGGTTAGTGTTACTAACTGAAACATAAAAGAAGGTTCCCATAGAATGCGTTCTGAATCTCCAAAAGTATATCCCGAATTCAAAATAAATCGTCGCAAGTTTACAGGCTCGCTATCGGTGTAGAGTTTTCGATCACTTGCCAATGCATTTTTCACAGTAGCATGAACATAAAAATCTAAAAAATTATAGGATGCTCCAATATCAACATTAAAATAGGTTGACCTCTGAATTGAACCAAATATAGCAGGATCAAAATCAGGATTATTATCATAAAAAGTACTTTCATCTAAATTACTTTGGATAAATCCTGCACTCATACCAAATGAAAGTTGGTTTAAGTCAATATTATCACGAGAAAACATGAGATGGTGTGCATATGTTAATTTCATTCCACTTTGAGAATGATAACCGTTTCTATCGTTGAAAACTATAATTCCCCCGCCTGATCGTTCACCTAAAGCTCCATTAAAGCTTAAAGTTTGTAAGGCTGGCGCATCTTTTTGTCCAAACCATTGTTGTCTTCCTGTTAGTCTGAGTTTTGTACAACTCGCAGCTCCAGCCATTGAGGGATGAAGCAAATAATAATTATCCGATAAATAATCAGAATAAACAGGCAAACCTTCTTGTGAATTTGCAAATTGTGCTACTACTAGTAGGGCTAATAAATAAATCTTTCTAAAATTCATATTAACTATCTTTTTAATGAGAAATGGGCTCTAAATTGTTTCGATTTTCCGTCGCTTGGTTCTACAAAATCAACAGTAAACCAGTAATCATCTGCAGGCAAAAGTCGTCCGTTATACGTTCCGTCCCATCCTTGTCCATTTGAACTGATTTGTTTCATTAGTTTTCCATAGCGGTCAAATATATAAATTTTGGCGTTAAGTTGTGTGCTTAATCCAACAATATTCCACGTATCATGTATTCCATCTCCGTTTGGTGTAAAATAATACGGATAATCTATGGTTTGAACCAGCTCTATAATTAATTCTTCACAACTGTACGCCAAGCCTCCTGCATTA
>NZ_JBIPLW010000070.1:0-5998 GCF_044369455.1 Flavobacterium sp.
GTTATTGAAGTGCGATGGTTGACCATGACCTACTTCGTTTTCCGTTCTTGTAGTCAAATGCCAAAGATTGGAATCCGCAGATGAAAAACTGATTCCTGTTGCACCAACGGCGGCCGTGTCAACAAAACTGTTTCCACCTGGGAAAATGTTGAGCAACACACCAGTTGTTGTAAATGCGTACATCCGTCCTGCTGCGGTAGAACCGAATAGGACTTGCGAATAATTGATACCACCGTCGATCAGGTTTCTCGGGCCAACTGTTAACCCTGAAAACTGTATCGGTTGATTCGTATTGGGATCTCGAATGATCGCGTATGTATTCGAAAGTACGTGCCGAGCATTGTTGACTGGTGTCATCCCCATCAACTCACCTGCATCCGTTACAGCATAAAGTCGGGTAGAGAATGGACTTTCAATAACCGAGGCCAAGCCTCGAACGGTACCAATTGCTGGGTTGACAAGTGTGTTGGTGTTGATTCCCCCGACATTGAACTCACCGCTTACCTGATTGACTTGCACACTCGCAGGAACAGTCGTGTTCGGCAAAACCCCCGTGCCTTGATCAACTCGAACAGCAACCAAAGCATTTGCAGCAGGATTACCTTGAATCGCGGCAATGATTGCGTTGAGTGTCTGCCCGCCTCCCTGCATATTCACAGTAATGTCATTACCCAACACGGAAACCGTTGGCGCTGGAGGATTGAGATTCGCTCCACTGTTGGTGAAGTTTACGGTCAGCAATGGTGACACAGCAGCATTTTGTGCCGAGATCCTCAATACATTCGTATTTCCAAGAATATCTGTAAAGCTTCCTAATCCAAAGCGATTTGAGTTGATGAAGAATCCGTGCGCGAGAATTCCAGTGCCTGCTCCGATACCGCGTTGAGCAGCGTTTAGGTTAGGTGTGCCTACCGGATCAAGTGCAGTACCTAGAGTTCCTGTGTCGTAGGAACTAAGTCGGTACAACGCATTTCTTTCGATCGCGCTTAAGCCAACGCCCGTCGGAGTGGGAGTATTGTTTACAATGTTAATAATCGGCTGAAAAGCACCGACCGCATTGCGCGATGCAACGCCCCAGAAGCTAGCTTCCGCGTTGTTGTTGGTCGCAAACAATGTTGAGAAGGTGATGCCATCAAAGGTTAGACCAACTCCGTTGTTTCCACCATTATTCGGAATTTGAATGACTTCGAAAGTCGGGGGGGTTGCAACCGGAGTTACTAGCCGAGTTGTTGTCGTAATAAGGCCACTAGTTCCAGTCCCAAATGAACCATTGCCGATGTCTACGCTAATGAAGGTTCCTTGGTTGCCGTCCGTAACAGCTCCCCCTGTTGATCTTTGATATGCAACACCCTGGCCGCCCGGCGCGACGGCCAAGTCTGTCATCGGTGTGTTTGCGCCAAAGTTGACAGCCGTGGTACCATTTGTACTGTAAATCGCCTCTTGAACCCCAGTGAGCGGGTTGATGAACTGCACATTGCGTCCCGTCGCCGTAAACAGGTTCAAATCGGAAAGATTGAAGGGAACAGTTGAGTCAAATTCAGGTGCAAATGCAGGCGCAGTTGGATTGGGGGTTTCGGTCGGATATAAAGGAGCACCGGGGAGTTGAATCGGAAACGCGCCCGTAGCGTAAAACGGCTGATTCGGATTATATATCACCGGTGGAACAGCGGTTGACGGACGTGGCGAAGTGCTTGCGCCATCGTATCGGTTTTCAGAAATTCGCCTAATAGACTCTAGCGGTTCCAGTCGAACCAAAGGAAACCCACCTGCGTTGCTATCTGTAAATTGTCGCAGTGCCACGTGGCTTTGGCTCTTGTTGCTCACGCCGACAAAGTAATCGCCAGGCGGCAATTCAATCGGTCCGATGTAAGCATCGCGAGTTCCTGCCGAGCCACGAGACAAATCCGTCACATCGCTACCGCGAGTTGCTGCGGGTTGATCGTCATGAATATTCGAGTCGTCGCTCGTTAGGACCAACCGACCAGCTGAGTCAAAAATCCATAGTTGTGTATTCGCGCGACCTTGACCGTCTGCGTAGTCGATGTCGAAGATCAAGGAAACATGATACGGTTCAGCTTGGGAAGTTCCCTGAACCGAATCACGACGTGCCGTGAACCGATAGAAATCAATGAAGTCATCTACCCCACTAGGATTGGGAGCAAAATTTCCCGCCACTGAGATGGCCCCACGATCACTAGACAGCACATTGCCCAGAACTTGTGGGTTAAAGGCGCTGCTGTTTTCAAGTGGGTTACTTTCACTTACTTCGCCGACCAGAGGCGAATGAAGCGGTTGCCCCTGCGCATCAATTCCAATGTTCGCAAAGCGAATGTCGGCGTAGCGAACGGTTGAGCCTGCTACTTCCTGAGTCTGGCGAAGGCGTAGATGCAATTTATACTGACCAACGGTAATACCTTCACGTGTAAGAGCTGGATTTTGGAGTCGTGAGGTACTAGATCTTGAACCATTTGGACCTGGAACCGGCGAGACATTGCTGCTTCGAACTCGGATGAAATAACTGTTGACGCTTCCAATCGAACCCGGCAATACCACTCGCATGCCCGCATCGAGAGGATTCACTCCCTGGAAGTCAACTTGCGTATTGACCAACTCGTTCCGTTCGGCCGTCACGATCTGATCCATCGGAA
Organism: Flavobacterium sp.; assembly: GCF_044369455.1. Classification (GTDB taxonomy): domain Bacteria; phylum Bacteroidota; class Bacteroidia; order Flavobacteriales; family Flavobacteriaceae; genus Flavobacterium. The sequence goes on from NZ_JBIPLW010000070.1 coordinate 2,649, forward strand.
GGACTCGACCATTCGGAATGAGCGACGGGTTGGAGAAGTGTGTTGTACCTGCGATGGACTCTGCCAACGAATCATTGCTCAACGCGATGATTTGGCCGTTGCCGTCGATCAATTCTATGACCGAATCCAAGGTGCCAGAGGTCTGATCGATATCAATCCAAAGCGCAGTACCCGCTGTACCGATGAATCGATACACGTCCAGGTCGCTTGGCGCCGCAATCGAACCAGTAAGCGTAACACCCAGCCGTTGATTCTCGTCACCATTATCGATGCTTCCAGAAATGGTTCCTAAGTCTTGAGCTGTAGAAGGGAGGTCATTTGTTCCAGTATCACCGATCAAGTCGGGTTCTCGCTCGTAGTTTTGGTCAACGTTACGATCGTTGCTGAAAGGCTCGAATCGAACGGATCGCCAACTGCCCGCCGTCGGGAAGGTTGCGGTTCCATTGTTGTTCGTATCCCCCAACGAGCGTCCCGAGAAATCAAAGCCCGCACCGATCGTGTCGTCAGCCAAAGATGTTAATACGACTGGGAATCCTGGCGAACCTAACAGTTGCAAGGATCCACCGATGCGATCATTAATGTCAAGCGGGCGGCCCGTTGCTGTAAAGCCAGCTTGCGGGCCATCCAATTTGACAACCAAACTCTCGGTGGCCCGGCTAGCAAGTCGAAGACCGCCGTAGGTATGGAAATCAGGAACGACGATTTCACTCATCAGAACGTGAACAATTCCCGTGTCGTCCCAAACGCTCTCGGTCGTTAAAGTTGCACCGCGAACAACCATCCCGTTGATGCCGTTGTTGCCAAGCGAGTTGTTAAAGACCAACGGTCCAAAGTTTCCAATTCCAATGCGCTCGCGCTCATTGAATCCAGTCGATCGACCGTAATCACGAACGGGTTTCGTATTGAGTGAATTCGCATCAATGTTTATGGCAGCCGTTGCGACCGAAGGCGTACCGGTCACTTGCGAATTCTCTCGGATAATGTTGTTGATGAGGACCGGTTGGCTTCCGAGAACAAAAATCACTGCTTCATCATTCAAGCCACGAGCATCCCTATTAGACGTTCCACGTGTCCCGGTTCCCGATGCATTGTTTTCGATGACCGAGTTTGAAATTCGAGCTGTCGATTGGTGCAGTTCGATCGCGTTGAACGAGGCAAATCCGCCGGGCACGCTAGTGGCGCCACCACCAAACGTGATCAACGCATTATCGAGGCTGACTTCGCCGAGATGTTGCGATACGATTCCACCCCAGTTACCTGCTCGACCAGCGTCGAGACCATTATTATTCGTATCAAAAGTTCCACCTGCTCCATAGCGATCATCTGTACGCGAAGTGAAAACGATATTGTTGGATACACTTCCTTCTGCAAGAAGCGTTGCTCCGATACCGACTTCGATTCGACCAGCAAAAGACTTGATGACACTACCTGGATCGATTACAAGGCTCGCATCTCGTCTAGCGCGAGTGAGTTCACCCGCTACCGACGGTAACTGAAGTGAACCAGCAAGTGTTCGCGCGTTGTCGACAAAAGATGTATCGTCTTTGTTAACAACGCCCGCCAACACGAAAGCTCCCGTGTTGTTCTCACGACGCCAAATCTTTCGAGCAACATAGTCGAGAGTCGCAGTGGGAAGCTGAGTCAATTGGATGGATCGACCGGTGATACTCGTGGTTACACGAGGCGCACTCGGGATGCTTTCTTGCCCGAACCTATCTACATACGTAATGAAGTACTCAAGCTGAACTACCGAAGCAAAACCAGATCCAGAAGTTGGATTGACGTTGTTGTTGAACGTAACCAGCGAGGAATCCGGTCCAACAGTTTCAAACACAGGACCGCCGGGCGTCCCTTCAATAATCAAGTTGTCCCCCAGAACGATTGCCACTTCTGCGTCGTTAATCCTGGCAGCGACATTCAGCGGCTGTACACCACCATTCGACGTAGAGTTGATCTTTACCAATAGACCGTTGATGGAGTTTCCAAAAAACCTGTTGGACCGAATGTCTGGACCAATACGTGAATAGTCGGGAACAAATCCCGTCCCGCTTTGATACCGAGGCTCAGTGAAAAGTGTTTCTTCAAAGCTGTTGGGGTCGGCGCTCAATGCTGCGTCACCACTGTCTCGGACTTGACTATTCAGAATCAAAGGACGAGCTTCAAACATGTCGACAGGGCTGATTGCACGAGCCGCCGCTCCGGTGCCAACCTTTCCTCCACCAAACCGAATTTCTGCATTCGAAACAGTATTGAGGAAGATCCCTTCCCGCTCTAGATCAAACCTTCCCTGAGCTCGATCGACATCATTTCTTATCTCAATTCCCCCCCAGTTTCCGGCGGATGCAGTTGATGGGAGGACGGGGTCAGGGTCGCGTCCGAGCGATTCATCTCGATAACTGGTCAAAAAGACCGGGTTGCCAGGCACTCCAAGGATTTGAATACTCGCTCCAGCAAGATTGCGAGTTGGATCGCTGCCGACGAGAATGCCTGCTTGATTAAACTTCAAGATCGCTCCAGCATCGACCATCAATGTAGTACCAGCGGGAACATCTAAACGAGCACCATCTGGCAATACGCCTGTAGCGCCACCAGCATCTCCAATTTCGTACGGAGTTTCATCCGTTCTACTCGCAGTGCGTGTGTCACCAACAACGCGAATAATATCTCCAGGTCTCGCAGCCATTGTGGCTTGGTTAATGCGAGTGAACGGCTGAGTCATGGAACCGAATTGGGACAGCGGTCCTCCTGCGAATGCCTTGTCAACAAAGAGTGTACGGGCGGGACCTAGATCCGTTATCGATGCGGCAGTCGCAGCAGCGTAAGGAGCGACGGAACGGAACCAAAAATCAAAATTACCACCCGCGAGTCCATCACCATCGCCATCGAAAGAGGTTCCAACCAGGGCACTCCCCGACCGGTTTTCCGCAAGAGTTTGGACCACCGAGCTCTTATAATCAACGCGAAGTTGATATCGACCTTGGCTGGTGGCTCCACTTCCAGTGTTGTTCGTGCTTGGGTCGTTGTCCTCGTTCCCCTTGCCCGTTACAGAAAGGAAGTACTCACCCGGCCCCACGTGGACGCGGATCAAAGAATCTTCGCTAAAGTAATTGTTGTTCGCGGCAACTACGGAGAGAACACCATTGGCCTCCCGACGGAACAACGTCAAGTGTGTATCCAACGTACTTGAATCATTGAGACGTTCTGCGATAGTCTCTGCTCGCAGTTCACCATTTGATCCAGCCGCAACCACGAATCGGTAAATATCTACATCACGATTGTCTGGTCTGAATCTATGCTGTCCGTGGACAATATCTGCGGTTCCAGGGAATAGCTGTTCCAATGGATTACCA
>NZ_JBIPLW010000096.1:0-5981 GCF_044369455.1 Flavobacterium sp.
ATCCTCATTGCTCGGATTGTTCGTCCGAAATGCAAGCTGCGGAAATGCGTTCGTTGCTGGACATTCATCTGGAAAGCATGCAGCAGCAAGTGCTTGAGCTACGTTGCTATGGCTATTCCGAGATCGAGATTGCTGAACGAATGCGAATCACTTTGGCATCGGTGCAGAGAATAAGGAAATCGATCGCTGCCGTTGCGAAGGCGATCAACTTGACGAGAGACGAGAGACGAGAGACGAGAGACGAGAGACGAAAAAATAGTTTCGGAAAATGGAAATTTTCCCGCTGGAACGGACACCGATTACGATTGGTTCTTTAGTGGCGAATGACAATTCAGTGGAAGCACTTCGAAGTTGAGATGATAGTAATGGTAACCAGATTGTTCATGTTTTGTTGCTTATTTGGGCTAGTGTCATTTGATAAGTCTATGGCTCAATCTCCAAATACGGATTTTGAGCTCATAAGGAAAAACGTAAATGGCCATCCGTGGGATTTCTTCGGCACTGGCGCTGAATTGGACGTGAAATGGAGAATGCATAATTCAGTCCCCGGAACCTTTATGTTTGCATGGAAGATTGAATTTATCAGTGGTACAGGCTTCGTGATTGATACAGTTACTGGAGTAGGTACTGTCAATCAGTCCGCCATCAATACTGAAGAGTGCGATATTCTTGGATATGGATCTGTCGAGTATCCGACGATAACGGCCAAGATCACTACTTACTGCGAGTATTTTCCTGGTACTTGGGATGAGGTTGCATCCGATGCAACCTTATTCTATTGGTTGCCAGGATAGTTTTGTATGCTTCCCCGTGTTACTCAAGAGTAAAGCGATTTTACGCAGGTCTCGAGGTGAATATGTCGCTCAGAATGTCTGTTCGTATGGTAAGCAATAGGTGGACTTCCGTAACGGAAAGCTTCGAGCGATTCTCGCATTCGATGTGGTCATTTTCGTGGTTCGTTCTTACTCTGTATTTTTCCGTCGTCGCGAATGTTAGTCTGGCGCAGGGGGTGACGGATGTTCCCGATCCGAGGAATCTTCGCGGCTTAATCCCGTTAGCCCGAAACGAGTCTGTTGCTCGCGAGTTGAGGCTCGAGAGATGGCAAGAAGTAGAGCTTCGTGAACTGCTCGAAAGCAATGGCGGTGATCTTGAAACGGTTAGGGAACGGGGGAACGTTTCATTCGACTTGTTGAAGAAAAAATTGGAAGAGAAACAGTCTTCGGCTGATGCGCGCATAGTGGAGATTTTTGATCCAAATCAAATTAAACGAATACCTCAATTGGGCTATCAAATTGAGATCTACAAAGTCGGATTCGGTCCGACTGCCTTGGGAGGGTACTTCGGATCGCATCTTGGTATTACAGCGAGTCAGAAGGATGCGATGCGTTCAAAGCTGGAAAGTCTGGATAAAGAGTTCTCCGCAAGCGTCAACGAGCAGTACTCACTTTCTTTCGCGAAGCTGTCGAGTCATTTGTCGACTTCATCCCTTACTCGAGCACGCGATCTCGTGGGTTCTGGATTTCTCGCTCCTAGTTTCAGAGTCGAGAATACTTGGAAGAAGGTCAAGTATCCGTTTTCCAAAGTAGTTCTCGCGTCCCTAATTGAAGTTCCAGAAATCGCAAAGGAAGTACCATTGGACTTCAGGACTCTCGAAAGCGTGAGAGATTGTTTGAAGGACTATCGCAACACAATGCGACACCCGAGCGAGAAAATCTTAAGAATGGAACCGATGGAACGTGTGAACGAATTGCAAAAAAGGTTAGATCAGGTTAACGAGTTGTTGGACGAGAAATTGGGTCCTGAGGGTTTCTTGCTCTTGCGAAGTTTAGCGGTTCGCCTGGAGATTGCGACCGTTGGGCTTGGGAAGGCCATCACGCATGGTGCGTTAGGACAAGAAATCGGTTTGTCGAAAGGTGAGATAGACCTACTCGGCCCAGTAATTGAAGAGGTTGACAAAGCAACAGACGAAGCGATTGGAAAATTGGCCGCGGGTATGTTGAGTCAATTCGTCGAGGCACTACCGTCAGATAAAATAGCCACTGCAAAGAACATGTTAGGCAAGGAATTTGTTTTTGTACAACGTATTCGTTGAGCTACATCATCCGTGGTATTGTTTGTTTCCTCGAATCTGCATGAGCAAGTGTGTATCCATAGGTGTTTCGAGTCATTGGTCTACAGTGTTTTCGCGCAAAGTCGTGGATGCCACCGAATAGGAAGTTGTTCGATTTGCATAGTTGGCAACAAAAAAGAAAGTCTCCTGCTAACTTGACTCAGCTCACTTGGTATCCGTGTTGGATCCGAGCCCATCCGTGGCTAGAAAAGGATCTCGAAAACCAGCCACGGATTCACGCGGAATTTCACGGATGCGAGCCAAGAAGCATATCAGCCCTGTTCACGGTTGGCTTGCTGCCAGGCGAATTCAAACCACCCGATTGGAGCGAAGGAACGACGACCGATCCTTAGGGATACAGAGCAACTTTTTCAGGTTTCATTTAGAAATTCTGTCGCAGAGCTCGGCGTGCAAGATTCTTTCGGATTCTTCCGTTGAAACGATTGCATCGGCCGTTGGTAGTGCTTTACGATAGTGCGGACAGCGAATCAAAATCGCGCGTTGGATCAAACACCCCGATTCCAAACGATCAACGATGAATAGCCCGAACCCGAGAGAAGATCGCTTCGCAGCCATTTTGCGACTGCGCTGGACAATCCTGGAGAGCAAAGCGATATCGAGAGTTTCGCAAAGGATTCGCTCTCGCGTGGATGTTTCGCAGATCGTGAATGATGCTGCGCACGAGTGGATTCAAAGAGTTGGGGAGTTAGAGCGATTAACTCAACCTAAGCAATTTTCGGACGAACGATTGATCGGATTGTTGATGAAGATCGTAGAAAAACGAAGCCTCGATGCGATTCGTGATGTGAACGCTTGGAAACGAGGAGGCCAGTTGGAAGCGTTCGGTAGTGAACACCTTCAGCAATGCACGGATCCTCATTGCTCGGATTGTTCGTCCGAAATGCAAGCTGCGGAAATGCGTTCGTTGCTGGACATTCATCTGGACAGCATGCAGCAGCAAGTGCTTGAGCTACGTTGCTATGGCTATTCCGAGATCGAGATTGCTGAACGAATGCGAATCACTTTGGCATCGGTGCAGAGAATAAGGAAATCGATCGCTGCCGTTGCGAAGGCGATCAACTTGACGAGAGACGAGAGACGAGAGACGAGAGACGAGAGACGAAAAAATAGTTTCGGAAAATGGAAATTTTCCCGCTGGAACGGACACCGATTACGATTGGTTCTTTAGTGGCGAATGACAATTCAGTGGAAGCACTTCGAAGTTGAGATGATAGTAATGGTAACCAGATTGTTCATGTTTTGTTGCTTATTTGGGCTAGTGTCATTTGATAAGTCTATGGCTCAATCTCCAAATACGGATTTTGAGCTCATAAGGAAAAACGTAAATGGCCATCCGTGGGATTTCTTCGGCACTGGCGCTGAATTGGACGTGAAATGGAGAATGCATAATTCAGTCCCCGGAACCTTTATGTTTGCATGGAAGATTGAATTTATCAGTGGTACAGGCTTCGTGATTGATACAGTTACTGGAGTAGGTACTGTCAATCAGTCCGCCATCAATACTGAAGAGTGCGATATTCTTGGATATGGATCTGTCGAGTATCCGACGATAACGGCCAAGATCACTACTTACTGCGAGTATTTTCCTGGTACTTGGGATGAGGTTGCATCCGATGCAACCTTATTCTATTGGTTGCCAGGATAGTTTTGTATGCTTCCCCGTGTTACTCAAGAGTAAAGCGATTTTACGCAGGTCTCGAGGTGAATATGTCGCTCAGAATGTCTGTTCGTATGGTAAGCAATAGGTGGACTTCCGTAACGGAAAGCTTCGAGCGATTCTCGCATTCGATGTGGTCATTTTCGTGGTTCGTTCTTACTCTGTATTTTTCCGTCGTCGCGAATGTTAGTCTGGCGCAGGGGGTGACGGATGTTCCCGATCCGAGGAATCTTCGCGGCTTAATCCCGTTAGCCCGAAACGAGTCTGTTGCTCGCGAGTTGAGGCTCGAGAGATGGCAAGAAGTAGAGCTTCGTGAACTGCTCGAAAGCAATGGCGGTGATCTTGAAACGGTTAGGGAACGGGGGAACGTTTCATTCGACTTGTTGAAGAAAAAATTGGAAGAGAAACAGTCTTCGGCTGATGCGCGCATAGTGGAGATTTTTGATCCAAATCAAATTAAACGAATACCTCAATTGGGCTATCAAATTGAGATCTACAAAGTCGGATTCGGTCCGACTGCCTTGGGAGGGTACTTCGGATCGCATCTTGGTATTACAGCGAGTCAGAAGGATGCGATGCGTTCAAAGCTGGAAAGTCTGGATAAAGAGTTCTCCGCAAGCGTCAACGAGCAGTACTCACTTTCTTTCGCGAAGCTGTCGAGTCATTTGTCGACTTCATCCCTTACTCGAGCACGCGATCTCGTGGGTTCTGGATTTCTCGCTCCTAGTTTCAGAGTCGAGAATACTTGGAAGAAGGTCAAGTATCCGTTTTCCAAAGTAGTTCTCGCGTCCCTAATTGAAGTTCCAGAAATCGCAAAGGAAGTACCATTGGACTTCAGGACTCTCGAAAGCGTGAGAGATTGTTTGAAGGACTATCGCAACACAATGCGACACCCGAGCGAGAAAATCTTAAGAATGGAACCGATGGAACGTGTGAACGAATTGCAAAAAAGGTTAGATCAGGTTAACGAGTTGTTGGACGAGAAATTGGGTCCTGAGGGTTTCTTGCTCTTGCGAAGTTTAGCGGTTCGCCTGGAGATTGCGACCGTTGGGCTTGGGAAGGCCATCACGCATGGTGCGTTAGGACAAGAAATCGGTTTGTCGAAAGGTGAGATAGACCTACTCGGCCCAGTAATTGAAGAGGTTGACAAAGCAACAGACGAAGCGATTGGAAAATTGGCCGCGGGTATGTTGAGTCAATTCGTCGAGGCACTACCGTCAGATAAAATAGCCACTGCAAAGAACATGTTAGGCAAGGAATTTGTTTTTGTACAACGTATTCGTTGAGCTACATCATCCGTGGTATTGTTTGTTTCCTCGAATCTGCATGAGCAAGTGTGTATCCATAGGTGTTTCGAGTCATTGGTCTACAGTGTTTTCGCGCAAAGTCGTGGATGCCACCGAATAGGAAGTTGTTCGATTTGCATAGTTGGCAACAAAAAAGAAAGTCTCCTGCTAACTTGACTCAGCTCACTTGGTATCCGTGTTGGATCCGAGCCCATCCGTGGCTAGAAAAGGATCTCGAAAACCAGCCACGGATTCACGCGGAATTTCACGGATGCGAGCCAAGAAGCATATCAGCCCTGTTCACGGTTGGCTTGCTGCCAGGCGAATTCAAACCACCCGATTGGAGTGGAAGAACCAATACCGATCCAGTGGGATGCAGTGCAACTCTTTCAGGTTTCTTTTTGGAATTTTGTCGTAGAGCTCCGCAGACAGATTCTTTCAGATCTTTCCGTTGAAACGATTGCATCGGCCGTTGGGTGTGCTTTACGATAGTGCTGACAGCGAAGCAAAATCGCACGTTGGATCTATCACCCCGATTCGAAACGATCAACGATGAATAGCCCGAACCCGAGAGAAGATCGCTTCGCAGCCATTCTGCGAATGTACTGGACAATCCTAGAGAGTAAAGCGATGTCGAGAGTTTCGCAAAGGATTCGCTCACGCGTGGATGTTTCGCAGATCGTAAATGACGCTGCGCACGAGTGGATTCAAAGAGTTGGGGAGTTAGAGCGAGTAACTCAACCTAAGCAATTTTCGGACGAACGATTGATCGGATTGTTGATGAAGATCGTAGAAAAACGAAGCCTCGATGCGATCCGTGATGTGAACGCTTGGAAACGGGGAGGCCGGATAGAAGCTGTTGGTAGCGACCACCTTCAACATTGCCACGACCCTCATTGCGTCGACT
>NZ_JBIPLW010000059.1:0-19168 GCF_044369455.1 Flavobacterium sp.
CGCACTGCACGCCGCTGACAACACGCCTTACCCCGTGGCGAAGTTCTCCGTCGAGCATGCGGTGATCAACGAGGTTTACCCGGCGTGGTCGCCGAAGATGGGTTACAACCACGATTCGGACATCACATTGTTCAAGGGGCGCTATGTGGCAGTATGGAATGCCAACCCGGAGATCGCGAATGAGTCGGAGCCTGGGCAGTTCAACTACCTCGCGGTCAGTGACGATTTTCAAAAGTGGTCGGTGCCGGTGGCGCACTTCACTTCGAATGGTGGCGCGTCCAACCCGGTGGATTCGACGGGCATGTCGTTCCAATGGCAGCCGAACTTCATCAACTTGCGCAACGAGACGCTCTTCTGCGCCTGGTGCGTCACGGGACCAGAGGCGGCCACCTACGTGTCGAAGTCGTCCGACGGGTTGCATTGGGAGAACTACCGCATTCCGGAGCCGCTTCCGAAAAGCTATGATCGCGAAGCCGCACCGAACGCGACACCTTTTCCATCCAACCACGGCTTGCTGACCAAGTCCGGCGCGATGCTCTTCCCGATCTGCCTTGCGCCGGGCGCCACGCCCCAAGGAAAATGGGACGGCAAGCCGCTTCAGGTCTGCGCCTTGATCAGCAAGGATGAAGGAAAGTCATGGCACTACGGTGAACTTACTCCCGTGTTGCCTGTGAAGAAGTTTTTGAAGCCATCGGCGAAGAAGTTGGAAACAACGGAGTTAGTCCAAGTTTGGGAACCGCACTTCTTCGAGCATCCCGACGGGAAGATCGGCTTGTTGATTCGCGTGGCGGAGAAGAATGCTGCAGACGGATTCACCGCCGACCAAATGATCCTCTATGCCGAGAGCAGCGATGGCGGCGTGAATTTCTCGACTCCGCGGACGGTGGACATCGAAACGATTTCCAGCCGGCACCAGAGTTTCAGCATGGCGCGGTCGTCATCCGACCTCATGCTCGTCGCCAATGACTGGCTGCCGGGCTACTCTCGCACGTTGCGCGACCGTCATTTCCTTTCGGCATATTTCAGCCCCGTGTGCGATCCCGATTTGCTCATTCCCGGTCCCGTCATCCAGCAACGCGGCACCACTGGGCATTATCCGAACGGCGAGATCAACAACGGCGAGATGATCATCTCCTACAGCTACGGCGTGAAGCCTCGCGCGATCTATGCGAGCCGCGTCAAGGGCCTACCTGATTTCAAGACACCGTTCTTCTTGCAACGTGAAAGCCGACCCGCTGTCGTGATCAATGACAAGACGCAAGTTGCTTACTTCCCCGAGACCTTCAGTAGCCTTGGATTGGTGCTTACCAAGGAACTGACCGAGCAGAAGCAACTGGCACTCGAGTTCGCGGTGAAACTCATGACCGTGCCGAGTTTCTATCCTGGCCAGTCCAACGATGAAGCCGTCAATGGCATGACGCTGCTGACCATCGGCGCGGTCGATCATCACAACACGCAAATCCGCGTGAGCCGTCCGCTGCCGCCCTATCACATTGAAGTGCTCAAAGGCGATAAATGGGTGAAGCTCACCGAGGTCGGATTGCATGAGACCATCCGCTTCGGCGTCAGCATGTCAGACACGGACTACAGTATACGTTTGAACGACGGGAAACCTTTAACCCTGCCCGGCAAGCTCATGCGCAAGATCAACTTCGGCGGCTTTTACACCGACCCAATCGCCTACCCCTCCGCCGGCACGTTCGAACTCGATTTAAAGTCCGTGCAGGTACGATGAACTCACGAAATAACATAAGAAGCATGAAACCAACCCTCACACTCTTTACCGCCTTACTGCTCGTGCCACCGGCCGCGCTGCAAGCCGCTGAGAAGCCCTTAAGCGATTGGCAACATCTCGTCCGCACCGAAACCTGGACCGAGAAATGGCCGGACGCTTCTGGCAAAGCCGAAACGCGTAACGTCACCGCCGAAGTGTGGACGCAGGCGATGCAAGCGACGCTGAACGCACAGGGAACGCTGCACATTCCGGCGCGAGCTCAACCCTATTACCTCGATAGCCCGCTTGTCGTGAAATCAGGTCAAAAACTCAGCGCTGATCCAACCGCCGAGCTTCGCCTCAAGCCCGGGAGCAACACATGCATGGTGCGCAACGAGCACGTCGTCACCTTGAATACCAAGCCCGTGCCCGCCGATCAGCCGCTCGATATGGACATAACCATCGAAGGCGGCATCTGGACCACGCTCGCCACGACCGAAAAGGAGTGGAACGGAAACCTCCTCGGACGCTCATCGAAGGAGAATCCCGCCTTCGGCACGCACGGGGTTATTTTGCTGCAAAACGTCCGTGGCGTCACGGTGAAGAACATCACCGTGCGCCAGAGCAGGCCCTTCGGGGTGCATCTGGCGAACGCCCATGAATTCACCGTCGAAAACATCACGCTCGAAGAGCACCGCCGGGATGGCGTGCATGTGACCGGCCCCGCCAGTGACGGCGTGATTCGCGGCGTGCGTGGCAATTCCTCCGATGACGATGTGGCGCTGACCGCCTGGGCATGGAAAAACAACGCCCCCAGTTTTGGCCCCATTGAGCGCATCACGGTCGAGGCTGTGACGGGTTGGCCCGAGGACGACCACGAAGGCAATATCGCCATCCGCCTACTGCCAGGGGTGAAACGTTTCGAGGATGGCACTATGCTCGATTGCTCCATCCGGGACATCACCCTGCGCCGCATCACCGACATCCGGCATTTCAAAATCTACGACCAGCCGAACCTCGAACGTGGCCGCGACACCGACTTCAGCATCGGAGTCGGCGCGGTGAAGAATCTCCGCTTCGAAGACCTCACCTTCAATCGCCCCGGCCAGATCGAACTCCACGCGAACACGGACGGACTTTCCATTCACAACGTCCAGGTGAATCATCCCATCACTCCAGACTGGCACCTCCTAGCAATCGGTCCGCCGTCGCAGACCTACAAGCGCGGCGGCCCAACCGCACCGGAGAAATGGTTTGAGATCTTCTCACCGGACCTCGATTGCACTTTGCGCAACGTCAGCATCTCCGGCGTCCATACTCGGGACTCGCAAACAGACTTGCCCATCGAGCAAGTTACCAAAGTCATCGAACAAAAACTCAACCCAGACTACCCCAAGACGACGCCCAAAGGCGGCACAGGTAAAGGTATCTGGATTCGCTGAAACGAAAAGCAACTGAGACACCATCAATGAAACCCATGCTCACACTCCTCACCGTCCTGCTGCTCGCGCCGCTGACCGCACTGCACGCCACGATGCTCCACATGCGAGGGTTCGATCACACACGATTTACATCGCGACTTCGTAGGATGGCCTTTCCAGGCCGTCGTGTCCGGATCATCTGCGACGGCCTGGAAAGGCCGTCCTACCACCTCAGCCGCGACTTCCGGCTTACCGAAGTTTATGAATCCGTGGTGAAGGAGGTTCTGGCATGATTCGATGGATCAGCGCGGCGGCTTACTCACTTTCCCTCATTGCTTTGCCGCAAGACATAGGCGCGAGTGAGCCCCCATCGACAATTTCATCGTTGCTGGAGCAATCGTGTCTTGATTGTCACAGCAAGGAGACGACCGAAGGTGGACTGGACCTCACGGCGTTGTCGTTTGAACTAAACAACCGAGCGGTACGCGAACGCTGGGTGCGGATTCATGACCGCATTGAAAAAGGGGAGATGCCGCCGCAGGCGGATGATCTGCCTGGTGAATCACGGGCTGCGCTAGTTGAATCCCTCTCGCGGGAAATACATGCGGCAGACATGGCTGACGTCAAGGCTCATGGCCGCGGTCCGATTCGCCGCCTGACACGGGGTGAGTATCAAAACAATCTTTGCGAACTGCTGCAAATGCCGCACCTTCAGATCGCAGAATCACTTCCGCCTGATCGCGTGAGTCACGGTTTTGATAAAATCACTGATTCACTGGACATGTCCGACGTGCAAGCAGCCGCTTACCTGAAAACGGCAGAGACCGTTCTGCGTGCAGCCCTTGCTCCCTCTGTGGAACCTCCTTCGAGCCAGACCTACCGCGCCGATGCGCTCACCATGATCCGGCCCAACCAGAACTTTTTCGGTGGTCAGCGGGCCTTTTATCACGCTTTGGAAAACAGGCGTCTCGAACGCGACGAGGCCGGTGAGTTAAGTAAGGATGCGGACCGTCACCAACAGGTGGAGGCTGTCTTCTTCCGCACGTCGTTCCAAGCCACACGTCACCACGTGAAGGGTTTCGCCGCCAAAACCGCTGGGCGCTACCGAGTGCGTTTCTCAGCTCGCGCGGTCAAAGACCGGGGGGATTATAAGCTGGTCGAATCGGATGAACCCGCAGGCTGCAATTTGATCGCCAGCGTGGATCGATTTTTGAATCCGGACAATCGCGTGGCCTCGCGCAACTTTACCGTGGGGGCCAAGCGGGAGGTGTTTGAAGCGGTCGTTGATCTTCTCCCGGGTGAAACGGTCGAACTCAATCCGCTCGGGCTGCCCATTCCACGCCCGACCACCATCAAAATGCCGCCGTTACCCGAGGGTGGTTATCCGGGCATTGCCTATCAGTGGGTCGAAATTGAAGGACCGTTGCGAGACGGCGACTGGCCGCCGCCGTCCCACCGTGTGCTGTTCGGCGAGCTGCCGATCCGCGATGCATCGGAGGGTGGGGACTGGCCAGTGGAGGTCGCGGCGGACAAGCCGAACGAGATCATGCCGGGGCTCGTGACCAGGTTTGCGGGACTGTGCAGTCGCGGCGTGATGCCGGCGGAAGATGTGAAAATCTACATCGACCTTGCCCACGCCGAGTTGGCTGCCGGCAAACCGTTCATGAACGCTGTGCTTGCGGCGTACAAAGGCATTCTCTGCTCTGGCCACTTTCTTTACCTGCGCGAGCCGACGCGCGCGGTTGACCAGTTTGCCATCGCTTCTCGGCTCTCCCATTTCCTGACGGACGGCCCACCGGACAAGCTCCTGCGACAGGCGTCGTTCGATCGCACGTTGCGGCAACGTGAAGTGTTGGTCGATCACACGCGACGAATCATGGCGCATGAAGACTTCGAGCAATTCATCCGGCATTTCACCGACTACTGGCTAGATCTTCGCCACCTGCGACGCGACGCACCCGACGAACGGCTCTATCCGGAGTATCGACTGCATGACTATCTCCATGATTCCATGGCGGACGAAACCCGCGCTTATGTGCGTCATTTGCTTCGAGATAACCGTCCAGTCGGTGAGATGGTGGCGAGCGATTACACCTTTGCCAATGACCAGCTCGCGCGCCACTACGGCCTGCCACCTGTTGCTGACGCGGACGTGCGTCTCGTCCGCCTGCCGTCTGGCAGTCCCTACGGTGGCCTCATGACCCAGGGGTCCGTGCTCAAGGTCACTTCCAACGGCACCACCACCTCCCCCATTCTGCGTGGCGTTTGGGTGTTGGAGCATTTGCTTGGCCATGAAGTTCCGCCGCCTCCGCCCACCGTGCCTGGTATCGAACCCGATGTGCGCGGTGCCAGCACGGTCCGGGAGATCATTGCCAGACACAAGGAGTCCAGCTCCTGCGCATCATGTCATCGAAAGTTTGACCACTACGGTCTCGCATTGGAAAACTTCGACATCATGGGGGCCTGGCGCGACCGTTATCGCGGTCTGGAGGAAGGCGAAGTCATTAAAGGCATCGATCGCACCGGCAACTCTTTCCGCTACACTCTCGCCCGCGCTGTTGATGCCAGCGGCGAGCTGGAAGACGGCCGCACCTTTCGTGATGTGCGTGAGTTAAAGGCCATCCTGCTGGAAGACCCACGTCAGCTCGCGCGCAATTTCGTTCATCAACTGCTCGCCTACACCACCGGCGTGCCCGTTCGTTTTTCGGATCGGCGCGAGATCGAAGCCATCCTCGATTCCTGCGCCCCGGACGGCTACTTGTGCCGCGACTTGCTGGAGGAGCTGGTCTGTAGCCGCCTCTTTCTCGGTGAACTCGGATTGCAAGCTCAACCATGACTTTCGTCTTCATAACCCTTATTTGAATCCGTACAAAAAATGAAAAACATCCACATCTCCACTCGGAAGCCGCTGAGCCGCCGCGCGATGCTGAAAGGTCTGGGCGTCTCACTATCCCTGCCCGCACTGGAGGCGATGTCGCCGGTGTACGGTGCCACCGCACCTGTCTCGCCGAAGCGTATGTTGTTGGTCTGTTATAACCTCGGCTTTATCCCTGAAGCATTCTTTCCGAAGGAGGTGGGGAAAAATTACAGTCCATCGCCTTACTTGGAAGCGCTGCAACCTTGGCGAGATCAGCTCACCGTGTTTAGCGGTCTTTCCCACCCCGGCGTTGGCGGAGGGCATCCCACCGACAACTGCTTCTTGTCCGGCGCGCGCGCCCCGGGGTCCAGCGGTTTCAAGAACAGTATTTCCCTGGATCTTTACGCTGCCGAGTTGTTGGGGCGGCCTACCCGCTTTCCGAATCTATCTCTCGGCGTCAATGTCGACCCTGCGCAACGCAGCCTGACCTGGACACGCAGCGGTGCCATGATACCAGCCGCGCAGCAACCCTCCGAGATCTATCGCAGTCTTTTCCTGACAGGCTCTGAAGCCGAGATGGAGCGTCAGATCGAGAAACTCCGGCAGGATGGCAGCGTGCTGGATGCAGTCAACGAGCAACTCAAACGCTTTGGCTCGCGTCTGAGCCGGTCGGATCAGGATCGGCTCGACCACTACACCACCTCGATTCGCGAGGTAGAGAAGCGACTCGTCGCCGATGAAGAGTGGGAACGCAAAGGCAAACCGGCAACGACCACTCCCATACCACCTGAGATCAACCTTGGTGCGCGGCAGAAAATGCTCAACCACACGGATCTGATGTTTGACATGATTCGACTAGCCTTTGAAACCGACAGCACCCGTATCGTGTCGCTCATGATCGATGAGTTCAACACTCCGGCTCTGGAACTCGAGAAGGACTCTACCGACACCGGTTTCCACAACATCACTCACCACGGCCAGGCCGAAGCCAAGCTCAACCAATGGAGCAAGATCGACAGCGCCAAAATACAACAGCTTTCGAGACTGTTCGAAACTTTTTCCAAGACCTCGGGCGGCAGCGGTTCCCTGCTCGATAACACGATGATCCTTTGCGGTAGCAACATGGGGGACGCGAATACGCACGACAACACCAACTTGCCCATCCTTCTCGCTGGCGGCGGCCTCAAGCACGGCCAGCACCTCGCCTTCAACCGCGACAACAACAAACCGCTCTGCAATCTCTTCGTCACCATGCTCCAGCAACTCGGTATTGAAGCAGACACGTTCGGCAGCAGCACGGGCACATTGAACGAGTTGAATTCATGAGACGATTGACATCGTGATTTCGTAGGATGGCCTTTCCAGGCCGTCGTGTCCGGATCATCTGCGACGGCCTGGAAAGGCCGTCCCACCACCTCAGCCGCGACGCCAGCGAACTCAGCGCAACCTTCTTCACATAGCAGAAACAGATGCACAAGCCAATGTGAGCGGCGGCGCGACCAAACCCGAAGCCAAGCATACCAAGACTCGCACAATCCTTTTCGAAGCAAGACCATTCCATGGCAGAGACACCCGCAACACGCATTCGCTATCGCGTTGTCGGCTTTATGCTGGCGCTTGCGGCGATCACGTATCTCGACCGCGCGTGCTTGGCGACTCTGTCGCCGGAAATCCGGCGCGATCTTGGACTTGATAAAGACCAGATGAGTTGGATCTTCAGCGCGTTTGCGGTCGCCTATGCCGCGTTCGAGATTCCGACAGCGTGTTGGGCGGATCGAATTGGGACTCGGCTTGTTCTAACGCGGATCGTAACGTGGTGGTCGGTCTTTACGATGCTTACGGCTGCGAGTTGGAACTTCACATCGTTGCTTGTCATTCGCTTTCTCTTTGGAGCGGGTGAAGCCGGAGCTTGGCCGGGCGTCGGTCGGACGTTCTCGCGTTGGATTCCACGCTTGGAGAGAGGCAAAATTCAGGGCATCTTCTTCGCCGCCGCGCATCTCGCCGGCGGACTGACGCCGATCATCGTCTTGCCGTTGATGAACACTGTCGGCTGGCGATGGGTGCTCGTGATCTGCGGAGTACCAGGCATCGTGTGGGCAATGGCGTGGTATCGCTGGTTCAGCGATGAACCCGAGGAACATCCCGCAGTGAATGCGGCCGAACGAAACTTGATCCTATCCGGTCGCGACAACAGCGCCGGTCATCATGCCGGTTGGGCTTATTGGAAGCGGCTCTTCGGTCATCGCAACACTCTGCCACTTTGCCTTATGTATTTTCCGAACAGTTTCGCATTCTACTTTTGCATCACGTGGCTCCCCGACTATCTGAAGGAGCAACATGGCTTCGACTCGATGCAACTCGGCTTCTTCGTAGGGTTGCCACTGATTCTGAGCGTCGCCGCCGATCTGTGCGGCGGGATCTCGACTGACTTCGTCACACGACACTTCGGTTTGCGTTTCGGTCGAGCAGGAGTCGGGGCACTCGCCTATTTCGTCGCGGGCGGAGCAATGTTGTTTTCGACAACGACTTCGCATCCAACGCTAGCAGCATGGTGCGTCGCGATCTCGGTGGCCGCAAGTATGTTCACACTTGCAGCGGCTTGGGGAACGGTGATGGACATCGGTGGCAATCACACGGGAGTCGTCGGAGCGGCGATGAACACCTCGGGACAGATTGGCAGCATCATCAGTCCGTTGTTGGTCACCTGGTTGCAGAAACGCTATGACTGGAACGCACCATTGCTTTGCATTGGCGGTTTGTTTTTGATGGGCGCCGTTGCGTGGCTGTTCATCAATCCGAACAAGAAAATTTTTGAATAGGCATCGACTCATGAAACACGCACTCATACTTATCTCCGCTCTGCTGCTCACGCCGATAGCTGCGCTACACGCCGCGCCATCCCCAGACTCTCACATCGTCATCGCCAGCGAGGCTGGTGCGAAGCTCGACAGTGACGTCACCAAAGGCGGCGGCACCGATGACACGGCTCTAATCCAGAGTATTCTCGACCGGGCACCGAAGCTCGGTTCGCTGAAGCTCGTCGCGGATGGCGCGATCCTCGTGAAGGGACTCAAGGTTCACTCCAATACCACCATCGAGTGCGTCACGAGCGATTGCGGCTTCTTTCTCGCGGATCACGCGGACCAGCCGATCATCCGCAACGCCGATCCCTCGGCCACAGAGCGCAAGAACCGCAACATCACCTTCCTCGGCGGCACCTACAACGGAAACTCCGCCAAGCAGACCCACATCACGCTGAGTTCGAAGCTGCCACCGGGGAAGAACTGGACCGTCGCTTTCGCCATGTATGGCGTGGAGCAGGTCACGATGCGCGATGTGACGATTGTGGACATGACCACTCTCGCCGTGCAGTTCTCGAACTGGCGGCGCGTCACCTGCGAGAACGTCTTCATCCACCTCAGCCAAAAGCCCGAGCCGCTCCAGTGCGGCATTCAGTTCCAAGGACCGGGCCAGTTTCTCTCCATGCGAAACATCCACGGCAATCCCGGCGATGACATCATCGCGCTCAACGCCGACGATTACAATTGCGACTGGAACAAGCAGGGCGAGTTCAAGGGCAACGACATTTTCGGCCCCAACGTCAGCTTTGGTCCCATCAGCGATGTGGACATCGACGGCGTGTTCATTGACGGCGGGCACAATGGCATCCGCATTCTCTCCCGCGTCTCGCGAGTTGATCGCGTCTCCATCCGTAACGTGCAGGGGACCTTCACCAAGTATGGCTTCTTCATCTCACCAGCCTGGAGGCCCGGCGGCAACCTGGGGAACATCACTTTTGAGAACATCGACTTGCGCCCGCTCGAGCCCGACTTCGGGCCGCTCCCCTTCGTCTTTCTGATCCAAGGCAACATCGAGCAACTTACGCTGCGCAACATCCGCAGCCACTTGCCCGTCGACAGTCGGCCCGTGGTCTGGGTGCAGCCAAGTTCCGACATCGGCGTGCTGCGCGTAGACGGGATGAGCCTTTACCAGAAGGACCCGCATTCCGCCAAGACGCCCGCAATTCAAGTCGATGGGCACATTGACCTGCTCTCCGTCAACAACGTGACTCTCTCACGGCCTGCGGAAATGCCGATCGAAGGCTCGCTAGTCCGCACCGATCCCGACCGGACGAAGCTGAAGCAATACTACAAGATCGGACGCAGCGTCCTCAACAGCCTCTATCCCTGGGCCGTCAATGGTCGTGGCTGGCCGGAAGCCTTCGAGAGCCTCGAACGCAAGCCGCAGATCAATCGCCTCCATCTCTCGAACATCAGTGTCAACCGAATCAAGAGTGTCCTACAGCACGACACCGGCGACATCGGCCACCTCCAATTCGACAACGTCATGACCACCGATGTGCCGAATCCGATCTCGGTCGGTGGCGATGCGAAGATCGGCGAGATTTCCTCCACGACGAAAAGCGAGAAATAGACCATGAAACTCACCCTCACACTCCTCACCGCTGTGCTGCTCGCGCCGCTGGCCGCGCTGCACTCTGCCGATGCGCCAAAGTCCGCCGCAAAACCCAACCTCGTCATTATCTTCACCGACGACATGGGCTATGCCGACATCGGCGCCTACGGCTGCAAGGACATCCCCACACCCCATCTCGACCGGCTCGCCGCCGAGGGAACCAGGTTCACCAGCGCCTACACCGTCGCGCCCATTTGCGTGCCTTCGCGCATGGGCCTCATGAGCGGGAAATTTCCAACCCGCTTTGGTGTGTTCAACAACGTGTATACGCCGGAGGAATGCCAGCTCTGGATGCAGCAGACCACGCTGGCCGACGTGCTCAAGGCGAGTGGCTATCGCACCGCCAACGTCGGAAAATGGCATCTCAGCGGCAACAGCAGCGGGCACAGCGGCGATGACCTCGGCGGCTTCCTCTTCAAGCCGCCGCACGAGCGCGGCTTCGACGAGTTCGTCGGGATCACCGGCGGCATGCACACCTTTTGGAAAGGCACCGGACTCGCCCGTTTCAAAGACGGCAAGTATCAGCGCTTCGACTCGCCCGACTATCTCACCGACTTCTTCGGCACCGAAGCCTGCGAGTTCATCCAGCGGCAGAAAGACGGTCCCTTCTTCCTCTACCTCGCCTTCAACGCGCCGCACGCGCCGCTACATAGCCTCGACGAAGACCAGGCCGCCATCGAAGCCTGGTATGTCAGCCCCGACCGCCGCAAATACGCCGCGATGGTCCGCGCCATTGACCGCAACGTCGGCCGCGTGATGGACAAGCTGCAAGAACTCGGCCTCGCGGACAACACCCTCATCGTCTTTACCAACGACAACGGCGGCGGCGGCAACAATGCCGCCATGCACACCCGTAACACCGCCATCAATATCCCATACCGCGGCCACAAGTTCGACGTCTTGGAAGGCGGCGTGCGGGTGCCTTTCATTATGAGATGGCCCAGTCAGTTGCCCGCCGGCCAAACCTTTGATGGCATCGTCAGCACGGTGGATGTGTTCCCGACCTTTGCCAAAGTCGCCAACGCCTCTGTGCCCGGCAACCTCGACGGCGTGGATCTCATGCCATACATCAAGGGCGAAAAGGCCGGCCACCCGCACGAAAACCTCTGCTGGCAGCAGCGAGTCTGGGTCAGACCCAACGAACGCAAACCCGGCGGCCCCGGCTACCCAGCGCTTTTTTACAACCTCGCCATCCGCAGCGGTAAATGGAAAGCCATCAAGCTCGACCAACCCTTCGACGGCACCGACGACTCCCCCGCCCAGGAACTCTACCCCAACAATGTTTACCCCAGCCAAGCCAGCGTCGATAAAATACGTCCCGAAGATGCCCGCCCTTGGGAACTCTACGACCTGAGTCGCGACCCCGCCGAACTGAACGACCTCGCCACCGAGTTCCCTGAAAAGGTCAAGGAACTCAGCACAGCCTTCTTCGCCTGGCAGAAACAGATGCCCAAACCCGTGCCTCCGCCCGCCGCGACCAAAACCGAAACCAAGCAGAAATAGACCAAGCCATGAAATACATTCTCATTAACATTGCCGCCCTACTGCTCGCACCGCTGGCGCTGCACGCCGCACCTTCCCAAGACTCCCGCATCATCGTCGCCAGCGAGGCGGGGGCGAAGCTCGACAGCGATGTCACCAAAGGCGGCGGCACGGACGACACGGCGCTCATCCAGGGCATCCTCGATCGTGTGCCGGAACTCGGATCGCTGAAATTCATCGTGGACGGACCGATCCTTGTCACGGGACTCAAGGTTCACTCCAACACGACGATCGAGTGTTTGAATCGAGCCTGTGGTTTCTATCTCGCGGACAACTCGAATCGTCCGCTTATCGCCAATGCCACGCCGCAGCCGGAAGGGCGGGCGGATCACAATCTATCGTTTCTCGGCGGCACTTATAACGGCAACGCGGAGCACCAGGAACATTCTACGAAGGAACACGGCTGGACGACTGCCTTCGCGCTGCATGGCGTGGAACAGGTGCTGTTTCGCGATCTCTCGATCACCAACTCGCGCACCTTTGCGGTGTATCTCACGAACTGGCGGCGTGTGGTGTTTGAGAACATCTACATCAACCTTGACCACATCCCGAAGCAGTCGAATCAGGACGGCATCCATGTGCAGGGACCGGGCGAGTTCCTGAGCATTCGCAATGTTCAGGGCCGCGCTTGGGATGACATGATCGCGTTGAACATCGACGACCTGGGATCTGACTGGACCAGCGAAGGAAAGTTCGTCCGCACCCCCGGCAAGCTGTTCCCGCCCTACTCCGGTAACGGCGCGGTCACCGACGTGGATATTGACGGCGTGCAGGTGGACGACTGCGCCCAGGTCATCCGCATCCTCTCCCGTGCTTCCCGGTTGGATCGCGTTTCCATCCGCAACGTGAAGGGCACTTACCGTGACTTCGGCGTCTGGATCACGCCCTATCTGCGCGAAGGCGGCAACATCGGGCGGCTGGAGTTTGAGAACATCGACCTGCGTCCCGTCGGACCGCGCGCCTACGATTATGTGCCGGCCTTCCTTTTCTGGTTCGCGGGCAAGATGGAGCAGGTGACGCTCAAGAATATCAGCAGCCACGCGCCCATCGACGACCGCCCGCTCGTGTGGATCCAGCCGGATGCGAAGATTGACCGTCTGCTCATCGATGGCTTGAACGTATATGATCCGCGCAAGGGAATCGGCCACGCGCCGCTCATCCGCGCCGATGGCCGCATCGCGTTGTTGCAAGTGCGCGATGTCGTGGTTCAAAGACCCAACACCACCTCCCCAGCCGGTTCCTTGATCGCCACCTCCATGGATCGCTCCGCGCTGAAAGCCTTCATGGATGCACGGGCTGGCATCGTGACACCTCCCGGCAAAGGCCGCCGTGGTTGGCCTGAGGGTGTCGGCTACCTCACTTCGACGCCGCAGATTCAGCGTCTACAGATCACCGATGTCGTTGCTGAAGGCCTGGAGCACGTCCTCGATCATCAAGCCGGAACCATCGAAGCCCTTGACCTCCGTGACCTCTCGATTCCCGCCACGACGAACGCTGTTCATCAAGGTGGCGAGGCGAAGATTACCAAAACCCAAGGAGCATCCGTGAAATGAAAATGCTGATCATGAAACCCACCCTCACCCTCTTCACCGCCCTGCTGCTCGCGCCTTTCGCCGCGCTGCACGCTGCCGATGCTCCGAAGCCAATACCCAACATCGTCGTGATTCTGGCAGACGATCTTGGCTACGGTGACATGGGCTGTTACGGCGCGACGAAAGTGAAGACGCCGAACATCGACCGGCTCGCTAGCGCTGGAATGCGATTCACAGATGCACACTCGCCTTCGGCTGTGTGTTCGCCGACCCGCTATGGTTTGCTCATGGGACGCTATGCCTGGCGCACGCGACTGAAGTCAGGAGTGTGTCAGCCAAATGACGGGTTGCTTATCGAACCGGGACGAACCACACTGGCTTCCCTGCTCAAGAACCAGGGCTACGCGACCGCGGTCGTGGGCAAATGGCACCTCGGTTTTGGCGACCCGAGGCCCGACTGGAATGGGGAACTCAAGCCGGGCCCGCTGGAGATCGGTTTCGATTACTATTTCGGAATTCCCGTGGTGAACATGTGGCAGCCAGTGGTCTTTGTCGAGAACCACCATGTCGTTGGCCTCGATCGGTCGGATCCTATCACTGACGTTCAACACTACAGCATAAAGGGCGGAACGGCGGCCCGCATCCCACTGGAGCACATTGATGTTCCTCAATCCGAGAAGGCTGTCGCCTGGATCGAATCGGTGCCAAAAACAACGCCGCTGTTTCTCTACTTCGCGACAAGCACCATCCACGAGCCGTGCATTCCGCACCCGCGGTTCAAGGACACGAGCGAGTGCGGTCCGCGAGGTGATTGCATCCAGGAGCATGACTGGTGCGTTGGGCAAATCCTGGACGCCTTGGAGCGGACGGGGCGAGCGTCAAATACGCTGGTGTTATATTCCAGCGACAATGGCGGTGTGCCGCCTTACGTGAATGGTAAGGCAGGCGCGCTACGCAAGGGCGACCACAGCCCCAACGGGGATCTACGCGGAAAAAAGTGGGAGCTCTGGGAAGGAGGACACCGGGTGCCGCTAATCGTCCGTTGGCCGGGTCACACCCCTGCGGGCACGGCGTCTGGCGAGCTGGTCTGCCTGACCGACGTGCTGGCGACGTGTGCTGAACTTGTCCGAGTGCCGTTGCCCAGGGATGCCGGCGAAGACAGTTTTAGCTTTCTGCCCGTCATTCTTGGCGAGCAGCGCACGTTGCCGCGCGGGCCATTGATAATGCATAGTCTAAAGGGTGCATTTGCACTTCGAGATGGGCCATGGAAACTCATCGCCGGTTTGGGCGGTGATGACAAGGTTCCCGCACCATCCGCCGCCGAACCGACAGGCCAGCTTTATAACCTCGGCGATGACCTTGAAGAAGCAAAGGACCTTTACACTCAAAAGCCGGAGGTCGTCGCACGGTTGTCGGCCCTGTTGCAGAAGATTCGCAACGACGGCCGCAGTCGCCCCTAAAGCACGATCAATCACCATGAAACACACCCTCACCCTCATCACCGTCCTGCTGCTCGCGCCGCTGGCCGCGCTGCACTCTGCCGATGCGCCAAAGCCTGCGAACAAACCGAACGTCATCGTGATCCTCGCCGACGATCTCGGCTGGGCCGACCTCTCTTGCTACGGCAGCACCTTTCACGAGTCGCCAAATCTCGACAAACTCGCCGCGCAGGGAATGCGCTTCACGCAGGCGTATTCGAGCAGCCCGTATTGCTCGCCTTCACGTGCGGCCATCATGACCGGGCGGTATCCGGCGCGGCTGAAGATCACCGACTACATTCCCAGCAACGGCAGAAGCGGCAAACTGCTGCCTGCGGAGATGAAGATGGAGCTTCCGCTGGAGGAAGTAACCATCGCCGAGCTATTGCGCGATGCAGGTTATGCGACGTGGCATGTCGGGAAGTGGCATCTCGGCCAGGAACCGTTCATGCCGCAGAATCAGGGCTTTGACATCAACATCGCCGGCAACCACAGCGGAGCACCCGCCAGCTATTTCTGGCCTTACGGGCACGATGACCCCAAGAAGGCAAAAGCCTACCACGGCAGCCCCGTGCCGGGCCTCGTGGAAGGTGGACGAAAGGATGAGCATCTCTGCGATCGCCTCACCAGCGAGGCGATCAAGCTCATCGAGCAACGCAAAGCCGCTCAGCCCTTCTTCCTCTACCTGCCTTTCTACGATGTGCACACGCCCATCATGGCCAAGGCGAATCTGATCGAAAAATACCGCGCCAAGGCCAGACGCATGGGCATTCCGGAAAAGGCCGAATACATCCAGGAAGGCACCGCAGCCCGCGGCACGTCCGTGGGGCAAAATATCGGCGACCGCGCGAAAGGTCAGACTATCGGCATGACGCGCGTCCGGCAAAACGACCCCGTGTATGCCGCGATGATCGAGACGATGGATGACAATGTCGGCCACCTCATGGCGAAGCTCGGCGAACTCGGCATCGCCGACGACACGCTCGTCTTGTTCACGAGTGACAATGGCGGTCACCACATCACGTCCAACGCACCTCTGCGCAGTTGCAAGGGCTGGCTCTACGAAGGTGGCGTGCGCGAGCCATGGATCGTCAAATGGCCCGGCGTGACCAAGCCCGGTAGCGTCTGCGATGTGCCGGTGATGAACACCGACATCCTGCCCACCGTGCTGGAAGCCTGCGGATTGCCAGCAAAGCCAGCGCTGCACAAGGATGGCGTCAGCTTCGCCCCGCTCCTCCGTGGCGACACCAAACCGGTGCATGACGCGTTGTTCTGGCATTTCCCGCACTATGGCAATCACGGCAGCGGTCCGTGCAGCAGTGTGCGTGTCGGCGATTGGAAACTCATCCACTGGATCGAGGACGACAGCGTCGAGTTGTTCAACGTCGTCAACGATCTCAGCGAAAAGACCGACCTCGCCGCCCAGCAACCTGATCGGGTGAAAGACCTCCGCGCCCGCCTCAATGCCTGGCGCAAAGAAACCAATGCGAACATGCCGAGACCGAAGAAATGAAACACACCCTCCCCCTACTCACCGCCCTGCTGCTCGCACCCCTGGCCGCGTTACACGCTGCCGACGTCTCGAAGCCAAAGCCCAACATCATCTTTATCCTCGCCGACGATTTGGGCTATGGCGACCTGGGCTGTTATGGGGCCACCAAAGTGAAGACCCCGAATATCGACCGGCTGGCCCATGAGGGGATGCGATTCACGGATGCTCATTCGCCTGCGTCCGTCTGCACGCCGAGCCGCTACAACCTGATGACGGGCCGCTACTGCTGGCGCACATGGGCAGATCACGGGACGGTCTGGGCGAATGATCCGCTGCTCATTGAGCATGGTCGGCTGACGCTTGCGTCGTTGCTCAAAGGCGCGGGCTATTTCACCGGCTGCGTGGGCAAGTGGCATCTCGGCTTTGGCCGGCCAGGCACGCCGGGCTGGGACGACATGCTGGGGCCGGATTTCAATGGCGAACTGAAGCCGGGCCCGTTGGAGGTCGGCTTCGACTATTTCTATGGTATGCCTGGGGTGGGCCAGATTCCAAACATCTTCATCGAAAATCGGCGCGTCGTTGGACTCGATCCGAATGATCCCATTCGTTTCATCAACGACCCGCGCCCGGAGTATCAGGTGAACTATCTCCAGCGTCCTCGGACCGCACCCACAAATCTGCAAATGGCCAGCGGCAAAAGCGCCAATTATGTATTCGAGGACGCAGCGCTGCGCCTCACTGAAAAAGCCGTGGCGTTCATCGAGCAGCATCGCGAAGAGCCGTTCTTCCTCTACCTCGCGCATCGCAACATTCACAACCCCAAGAAGCCCAACGCACGCTTCGCGGGGACGAGCGAGATCGGAGTCTATGGCGACTTCATCCACGAACTGGACTGGTCGGTGGGGGAAGTGCTTGCCGCGCTCGAGCAGCTGAAACTGGCGGAGAACACGCTCGTCTTCTTCTCAAGCGACAATGGCGGTGTGAAAGCGTATGAGCGCATCAACCACGCGGAAATCGAAGGTCATCGAATCAACGGTCCGCTCCGGGGGCAAAAGACCGAGGTTTACGAAGGCGGCCATCGCGTGCCTTTCCTGGCACGCTGGCCCGGCCACGTGAAAGCAGGCAGCGAGAGCCGCCAACTCATCGCCCTCAACGATGTGCTCGCCACTTGTGCCGATCTTCTCCGCGTTCCGATTCCGCGCGATGCCGCCGAGGACAGCTTCAGTTTCATGCCCGCGCTGTTGGGCAAGCCCGAAGCGAAAGACCTGCGGCAAAGTCTTGTGAACGACAGCATGATGGGCTGGTTCTCGATTCGAGAAGGACAGTGGAAGCTCATCGTCGGTCAGGACGGTGGCGGTTTCTATTCGAAACAAGACCCGCTGCCTCCCGCCGCTGAATCAGCCGGTCAACTCTACAACCTTGACGATGATCTTGGTGAAACGAAGAACCTCTACAATGAGAATCCGGAACGCGTTGCTCGGCTCACTGCGTTGCTCGCAAAGCTCCGGAACGATGGCCGCAGCCGCCCGTGATCAAGTCCACTTATCAAACCCCAACAACCACCTTCAAAATGAATCCACTAACCATGAAAACCACGCGTACCATAAGAATCTGGATGGCAGCCTTAACCGTTACCGGAAGCGCTCTACTCGCTGCGGAGCCGCCCGCCGGGAATGCCACCAACCAGCCCATGCCCCAAGGTGCAAAAAACGTCGTTGTCTTCAGCGAGCCGGGTTCGTTTGCAGGCTGGCCTGCCAACAACGGCGTTTGGACATGGAACGATGGAAAAGAAATCCTGGTTGGCTTCACCAAAGGACCGTTTGTGGAACAAGAGGGCCACAACATCGGAAAAACGGACCGCAAAAACCTGCTGGCACGAAGCACCGACGGTGGAATGACATGGGCCACGGAAGAACCGTCCAATTTTGTTGGGAATAGCGGTCAGCCCGCCGCTTCGCCGGGAGAGATCCATTTTGAAGCCCCAGGTTTCGCGATGAAGGTGATGGCCAATGGTTATCATGGGCACACTGACAAGGTGGGATCTTTCTTTGTGTCGGACGACAAGGGCAAGAACTGGCGTGGCCCTTATCGGTTCAACGGTCTGATGGAAGATCCGAATCTTATCGGCACGGAATGCACCTCCCGCACCGGCTATCTGGTGACCGGTCCCGAATCCTGTTTGATCTTCATGGCCGCCCGCCCCAAGGATTTCAAAAAGGTGAGGGGGCAAGCAACCGGCACGATCGATGGCGGCAAACCGTCCCAGTGGGTGGCTCCGTGGGACAAATCCTACGTTGCGGAAACCACCGATGGCGGGAAGACCTTCCACTTTGTCTCCTGGATCGCGCCGCTAAGCGGTACATTCCGCGCCGTCATGCCTGCGGTATGCCGTCTGAAGGATGGTTCCATCGTCGCGACTGTCCGTGCCAACCGGGTCGAACGGGACGCCAAGGGCGAGGGTTTCATGGCCGGACACGTGGATGCTTATGGTTCTGCAGATAACGGAAAAACCTGGAGCTACTTGAGTCGCGTCGGAGAAACCGGCGGCAAGGAGCAGAATGGAAATCCTCCGGCCTTGGCTGCGCTCAAAGACGGCAGGATCGCCTGTGCCTATGGCGACCGGAGGACGGCAAAGATCAAGGCGCGGATCAGTTCC
>NZ_JBIPLW010000089.1:0-5619 GCF_044369455.1 Flavobacterium sp.
GGCAAGCAGGGCACCAGCATGGCGGCGCCGCACGTGTCGGGCGTCGCAGCCTTGTTGTTCGCCCGCATGCCGACGCTCAAGCCCGACACCGTCGGCAACCTGCTCGGCGGATCCGCACGGCCGTTCCCTGCCAATACCTACTGCGCGGGGCAGAGCGACGGGCGTTGCGGCGCGGGCATGCTCGATGCGAAACGCGCGCTCGACCGCTTGGCCGACCTCACGCCGGCGGTCACGGCAGCGGGGCCGGCGCCCATCGTGCGCAACGGCTCGACGGTCGACCTCACGGCCACGGCCACCCCCAAGCCCGGCGGTCTGCAGGCGCTCACCTATCGTTGGCAGCAGGTCAGCGGTCCTGCCGTCACGCTCAGCAACGACACGACGCTGCAGCCCCGCTTCACGGCGCCGACGCCGGGCGGCGCGCTCAGCTTCCGCTTCACGGCGAGCGATGCGGACGGCTTCGCCGCCTCGTCGGTGGTCAACCTCCGTGCGAACGGCCTGCCGTCGATCGCGACGCTGACGCCGCCCACCGTGACCACCGGCAACCCGGTCTCGTTCCGCGTATCCGGCACCGACCCCGACGGGGATCCGATCACCTACGCCGCGACGGGCGTGCCGAGCGGCGCGACCTTCAACGGTACGACCGGCGAGTTCTCGTGGTTGAGCGCCACGCCGGCGGGCAGCTACACGGTCTCGATCACGCCTAGCGACGGTTTCGAGACGGGCGCCGTGTCGACCGTCACCGTGACCGTGAACGACCCGCCGCGCGGCGGCGGCGGCTCGATGGACCTGGTGGGTCTCGGCCTGCTCGGTCTTTGGGGGCTTGCCCGGCGCCGCAGCCGGAGGGGTGCGGCGGTTGGTGTATAGTCTCGCGCAGGGCAGATGACCGGATCAGAGGGCTAGGGCCTTGAAATACAATCATTTACCGAAGACGGCCGCCGTCGTCGCAGGTCTCGGCGTCTGGGTCGCGGTCGCGCAGTGGTCCTCTCCGCAGGCCGTCCCGGTATCCGTTGGCGGACGCGCGGCATCGCAGGCCGCTTCGGGTGTCGGTCCGGCTGCCGCATCGGCTGCCGCATCGGCGTCGGTCTCGCCCCGGTTGGTGGTCCGCTTCGCGGGTGAGGCGGCGACCGGTCGCTTGTTCACGCGTCCGCAGGCCGAGCGATCCTTGCGCGTCATCGGCCATGCGGTCGCCGGTGAATTCGAATACAGCCATCCGACCTCCGGTCTGTCGCATGTGGTGCGACTGCGCTCGCCCCTGCCAGAGGGCGAACTCGACGGGTTCCTGCGCGCCTTGCGCGCCGACCCTGCTATCGCCGCCGTCGAGGTCGATGCGGTGGTCCGCCGCGCCGCCAACACGAACGACGAGCTGTTCACCGATACGCGCGAGATCCTCTGGAACCTCAAGGGGCCGAGCGGTGATCGTCTCGGCGGCATGAACCTGCCGACAGCGTGGAACCGTACGCGCGGCGCCGGTGTGGTGGTGGCCGTGCTCGACACCGGCATCACGCGGCATGCCGACCTCGACGCCAACGTGCTCGCGGGCGGTCACGATTTCATCAGCGCCGATGCGGACGGCGCGTTCCGCGTCGCCAACGACGGTGATGGCCGCGACGCCGATCCGTCCGACCCGGGCGATTGGATCACGGCGGCCGATGCGGCCCTGCCGGTCTTCGCCGGTTGTGCCGTGGGGCCGAGTTCCTGGCACGGCACCGCGATGGCGGGCGTGATCGCGGCGGTCGGCGACAATGCCGTCGGCCTGCCCGGCGTCGCCTACGAGGCCAAAGTATTGCCGGTGCGCGTGCTCGGCAAATGCAAGGGTTATGCCTCCGACATCGCCGATGCCATCCGCTGGGCTGCCGGTGCGCCGCCGGCGGGCGGGGTGACCTGGCCGTCGCTCGGCATCCCGGTCAACGCCACGCCGGCGCGCGTGGTGAACCTCAGCCTCAGCGGTCTCGGCAGCTGCTCCGCCGCGCTCCAGTCGGCCATCGACGCCGCGCGCAGCGCGGGTGCGGTGGTGGTCGCGGCGACCGGCAACGACGGCGCGGCGCCGGCGATCGGTGGCCGTGGGCTCGGTGCGCCTGCCAACTGCGCGAACGTCGTCGCCGTGACCTCGCACACCGTCGAAGGCGACCGGATGACCATCGCCAATTGGGGTCCGGGCACCGACTTCAGCGCCCCGGGCGGCGGCGAGTGCACGCAGCTCCTCGGCTGCGACCCGCACGGCACCACCGGTGCGACCGGCACGATCTGGCGCGAGCTCTGGTCGACCCTGAACGTCGGCACCACCTCGCCGGTGGCGAGCGCTTCGCTGGTCTTCGGCTCGGCCGGTACCAGCGTCTCGGCCGCCCATGCCTCCGGCGCCGCGGCGCTGCTCGTTTCGACCATGCCGTCCCTCACGCCCGACGGCATCGAATCCATCCTCAAGTTCTCGGCTCGTACGTTCCCCGAAGAGACCTACTGCTGGACCTTCGAGATCGGCACGCTCGATTGCGGTCTCGGCATGCTCGACGCCACCGCCGCCATGACGCGCCTGAGCGCGCTGACGCCGACGGTGACGGCGCAGGCGAGCGGCGCCGTCGTCGCCGGCGGCACCACCGTGACCCTGACCGGCACCGCGACCCCGGGCAGCTTGGGCTCGACCGCCGCACTCGGTTATGCCTGGCAGCAGGTGTCGGGCCCCGCCGTCACGCTCAGCGGCGCGAACGCGACCACCGCCACCTTCACCGCGCCCTCGCCGGGCGGGGCGATGAGTTTCCGGTTCACGGCGACGGATGCCACCGGCGCCGCGTCCTCGGCGACGGTCAACCTGCGCTCCAACACCGCGCCCGTGGTCGTCGCGATCCCGGACCAGACGGTGCGCGCAGGCCAGCCCATCCGCTTCACCGCGACCGGCAGCGACGCCGAGAGCGACCCGTTGACCTTCGCCGCCACCGGGCTGCCGACCGGGGCGACCTTCAGCGCGGCGGGCGTGTTCGATTGGCCGGCGGCCGTGGCGGGCGTCTACACGGTGTCGATCACCGCGTCGGACGGGTCGTTGAGCAGCGCGGTCCGCGCCGTCACGCTCACGGTCGGTGCCAACAACCCGCCGGTGGTCAGCCCCATCCCGAACCAGAGCGCCCGGGTCGGCCAGACCGTGACCTTCACGGCGGCGGCCACCGATGTGGACGGCGACACCCTCAGTTTCGCCGCCACGGGTCTCCCGTCGGGCGCGACCTTCACGTCGGCCGGTGCCTTCTCCTGGCCCAACGCCTCGCCCGCCGGCACCTACAGTGTCAGCATCACCGCGTCGGACGGTTTCCTGACCAGTGCGCCGCGCACCGTGAGCATCGGCGTGCTCGCCAACACCGCACCGGTCATCGCGGCCGTCCCGAACCAGACGGTCCGCGCCGGACAATCCCTGAGCTTCAGTGTCACGGTCACCGATGCGGAGAGCGATCCGGTGTCGCTGACGGCGACCGGTCTACCGGCCGGCGCGACGTTCAGCATCGCCGAGGGCGGCGGCTCGTTCTTCTGGGCATCGCCGGTCGCCGGCAGTTATACGGTGAACCTCAGCGCCAGCGACGGCCTGCTCGTCGGCACCCGCGCGGTCTCGATCACCGTCACCCCGAACACCGCGCCCACCGTCGCCGCGATCGCCGCGCAGACGGTCCGTGCCGGTGGGGCGCTCAACTTCACGGCGAGCGCCACGGATGCCGAGAACGATCCGCTGACCTTCGCCGCCACCGGCCTGCCGACCGGGGCGACCTTCACCCCGGCGGGCGTGTTCACCTGGTCCAACGCGACGCCCGTCGGCACGTACAACGTGTCGATCACGGCGTCGGACGGTCTGCTGACGAGCGCCGCGCGCATCATCCCGATCACGGTGCGTGCCAACACGGCGCCCTCGGTCACTGCGGTGCGTGGTTTCACCGTGCGACTGCAGGCGCCGGTGGATCTGACGATCACGGGCACCGATCCGGAGAACGACCCGCTGACGTTCTCGGCGACCGGCTTGCCGACCGGGGCGAGCCTGACCTCGGCCGGCGTGCTGTCCTGGCCCAGCGCCTCGCCTGGCGGCGATTACACGATCAACGTCACGGCCTCCGACGGCCTGCTGAGCAGCGTGCCGATGAGCTTCACGATCACCGTCACCAACCGCGCGTCCGACCCGGGCGGTGGCGGCGGCTCGATGGACCTGCTCGCACTGGCGCTGCTGGGTCTGTGGGGCGCGATGCGGATGCGCCGGCGGGTCGTGGGCGCGGTCAGAACGCGACGGTGAAGAACACCTGCGGGCCGCGGTAGACCCAATCGACCTTGCCGCGGAAGTCGTCCTGGCGCAGTTCGACATCGACGCCGAAGGCGTCGTATCCCGCGCCGATGCCCACGCGGCGTGTCGGCTGCCAGATGAGCGCGGCGCGGTAGTTGTAGAGGCTGCCCTTGATGTCGTCGATGGCGAGCGAGAAATACTGCGCCTGCGCGTCGAGGTAGACCTGATCGCCGATCCGCCACATGCCCCGCAGGCCGACGACCGGCAGCGGCGCATCCACCGAGCGCGGACCGCCGATGCTGCGGGTGCCGGTGGTGGGCGAGGTGACCGTGGCCGCCAGCCGCGCTTCGAGGGTGGTGTAGTGCAAGCCCACGGAGCCCGCGATCTCGGCGCGATCGGAGGTCACGAAGGCGTACTCGTACGCGGCCTCGATGACCTCGAAACCGAGGGTGCCGGTGACCTGCGCGTTGACCGGG
Source organism: Flavobacterium sp. (assembly GCF_044369455.1). Lineage (GTDB taxonomy): Bacteria > Bacteroidota > Bacteroidia > Flavobacteriales > Flavobacteriaceae > Flavobacterium. Next base: position 4,720 of record NZ_JBIPLW010000089.1, read on the forward strand.
AAAAGGTCATCGCCCCACTGGATCTCCGAGGCGAGGGTGGCGCTGTCGGTCTGCGAGTAGTCGGTGTAGAGCACGCGGAGGTGGTGCTTCGGCGTGAAGCGCCAGAGACCGTCGAGGCGGAAGCGCTTGGAGTGCTCGAGGCCGAAACGCTGGTCCCAGTCGATCTCGGTGCCCGGCAGGCTGGTCGAGGGGTCGAGGCGGATGTCGAGCGCCGTGCTGTTGGCGAAGGTGCCCACAGAGAGGAAACCGCGGCCCTCGATGAGGCTCACGGGCGCATCGCCGCCTGACGGGGCCGGCCCGCCGCCCGCGGGCTCCCCCGCCGATGCGGCCGCTCCCATCACGGCTGACGCCAATGCAGCCGACGCCAGCGTGGCGATGCGGGCGGGTGTCGTCGGCCGCCGTCGAAGCATGAGGCGCCTCAATCCTCGATCAGGAACGAGCGGAGCTGCTCGCTGCGGCTCGGATGGCGCAGCTTGCGCAGTGCCTTGGCCTCGATCTGGCGGATGCGCTCGCGGGTCACGTCGAACTGCTTGCCGACCTCTTCGAGGGTGTGGTCGGTGCTGAGGTCGATGCCGAAGCGCATGCGCAGCACCTTGGCCTCGCGCGGGGTGAGCTGCGCGAGCACGGCGTGCGTGGTCTCGCGGAGCGATTCCGCGGTGGCCTGGTCGATCGGCGAGGCCACCGAGGTGTCCTCGATGAAGTCGCCGAGGTGCGAATCCTCGTCGTCGCCGATCGGCGTCTCCATGGAGATCGGTTCCTTGGCGATCTTGAGCACCTTGCGGACCTTGTCCTCGGGCATCTCCATGCGCGCGGCGAGCTCCTCGGGGGTCGGCTCGCGGCCCATCTCCTGCAGCATCTGCCGCGAGATGCGGTTCAGCTTGTTGATGGTCTCGATCATGT
>NZ_JBIPLW010000022.1:0-18368 GCF_044369455.1 Flavobacterium sp.
CAGAACTTTTATCCTTAAGCGGGGTGCAAATATAAGTACTAAATCGACCTCAATCCAAATAAATTTAATGCTTTTTTTGAGGTTTTTTTAAGATGTTGATAACTCGGGCTTTACAATAACTTTACCTCCATGCTTACTGAAATCTTCTTCCTGATGTTAGCTAATAGTGTCCTCTAGCCTCGACCTGTCTGCCGGCAAGCAGGTAGGAGCTAGTTACCCTGCCTAGCCGGTAGGCAGGCATGTAGCGCGGATAGCGGGACTGCACGTCCTGAGGACAGCAATGGCCGTGCTACAATATGAAGCGGATAATTATTTTTTGAGTGTTTGTGCTTTCTTTTCCCAGAAATCATATAATTGATCGATATCGACTGGGTTCGCTGGAGTTTGAGGTGCTAATCTTCCCCTAACGAATGCTCTATCAAGAATGGTTTCTATTAAGAAGTCTTCGTTAACATCATAAGGTACAAATTTAGTTTTGAGATTGATATCAAACAATTTTGCGGTATTGTTTGACCAAAAAGCTTTCCACCCGCTTTTATAATCTTTAATAAGTTCGAAAGTGGTATAACCGGTTTGACGATGAATGAGTTTGACTAATATTTGTCCTTGTTTTCTAGAAAGTTTTTTTAACTGTCCTGTGAATTCATTCTCCATATAGTCTTCTACAATTTTAAAATATTTCTTTTTTTCTCGGTTGGTTTTCATCTTATCCATATTCTTATTCAGAACTGTCAAACGATCAGCGGCAATTTTTGCAATTGGATATACTTTATAGACTCTGTTTTGAAGTAGTTGGAATTCCTTTTTTTCCGCTGCGTTCCACTTATGTCTATAGACAACCACTTCTTCAAGGGGAACAATAGTATCGTTTTCGTCTTCAATAATTTCTTTTTTTAGAATAGAATCGTTAATAACTTGGGCTAAAGAAATGTATGGTAATGAGAGAAATAAAAAAAAATAAAGTAGCTTTTTCATCTAGTAAAATAATTAGTGTAAAAATATAGAATATCCCTAACAACTCTAATGCCAAATTTATATTTTAGCAAAAAAAAATATGGCAGCTAAATCTATACTTACTAAATCTTCTCTTTCTTTTTTAGAAACCTATTTAAATAATGCTTCACCAACAGGTTATGAATTTAATGGCCAAAAAATTTGGATCAATTATTTAAAACCTTATGTTGACACCTTTATTACCGACACTTATGGAAGTGCTGTAGGAGTTATTAATCCAGATGCTAAATATAAAGTAGTTATCGAAGGACATTCAGACGAAATTTCATGGTATGTAAATTATATCACTGCTGAGGGATTAATTTATGTTATTAGAAATGGTGGTTCCGATCATCAAATAGCACCTTCGAAAAGAGTGAACATTCATACCAAAAAAGGAATTATAAAGGGCGTTTTTGGCTGGCCTGCGATCCATACTCGAAATCGAGGTAAAGAAGAATCGGCCACGTTGCATAATATCTTTATTGATTGTGGTTGTTCAACCAAAGAGGAAGTTGAAAAATTAGGAGTTCATGTAGGTTGTGTAATAACATATCCAGATGAGTTTATGGTTTTAAATGGCAATAAATTTGTTTGCAGAGCTATTGATAACAGAATGGGAGGTTTTATGATTGCTGAAGTAGCGCGTTTGTTGAAAGAAAACAAAAAGAAACTTCCTTTTGGATTGTACATTATCAACTCTGTTCAAGAAGAAATTGGACTTCGCGGAGCCGAAATGATCACGCAAACAATTAAACCAAATGTTGCTATCGTAACTGACGTTTGTCATGACACCACTACTCCAATGATAGAAAAGAAAATTGAAGGTGATTTGCAAATGGGAAAAGGGCCAGTTATTGCCTATGCTCCTGCTGTTCACAATACTTTAAGAGATTTAATAGTGGACACTGCCGAAAAAAATAAAATTCCTTTTCAACGTCATGCCACTTCGAGAGTAACTGGAACTGATACTGATGCTTTTGCTTACAGTAATGGTGGCGTGCCTTCCTCACTAATTTCACTCCCATTGCGGTATATGCATACTACAGTTGAAATGGTTCATAGAGAGGATGTAGAAAATGTGATTAAATTGATTTATGAAAGTTTGCTGAGAATTGAAGCTGATCATAATTTTTCTTATTTTGAATAAAACGTCACAACCTTTTTTGTTTTCAATTAGTATTTAAAGAAATCCAGAAATTTAAACTGGATTTTTTTATTTAAAAAAAAACTATTTTAAAAACTGTAACATTTTAAAAGTGCAGCTGTCTTTGTTAAAAAATTATTAACCAAGTAAATTGAAAAACCAAGAATTAGACATCAGTTTCCTTTTAAATCAGTGTAGGGAAAACAATGAAAAAGCGCAATTAACAATTTATAATAAGTATTATAAATCAATGTTTAATGTAGCTTTCAGGATTGTTAATGACCATGCACTGGCAGAAGATATAATGCAGGAAAGTTTTTTGAAAGCGTTTACAAAATTAGATTCGTATAGTGGAAAAGTAACTTTTGGTGCTTGGTTAAAAAAAATTGTAGTAAACAAAAGTATAGATGAATTTAAAAAATCGAAAAAGTATCAAATTGAAACACTGACTGAAAACACAACTGTGATTGATTTGGATACTGAAGATTTGGCTTCGTACAGTGAACTGAAGGTCGAAACAGTCATAAAAAAAATTCAAAGTTTGAAACCAAATTACAAAATCATTTTGACCTTATTTTTTATTGAAGGTTATGATTTAGAAGAAATTACACAAATATTAAATATAAGCTACGAAAATTGTAGAACGATAATGAGCAGAGCAAAAGAAAGTTTGAGAACAAAATTAAATACACCATGAAAACTAATAATAAATTGAAAGAATTATTTGAAAATCAAGAAGATTGGGATTTTGAAATTCCTAATGAAGGTCATGAAAAAAGATTTATTGATAAATTAAGAAAACAAAAATCTAAAAAGAAGAGAAATAAATGGCTTCCATTGTCCATAGCAGCTTCACTACTATTAGGATTTGGATTTTTTTATATGAATTATGCACCAAAAGAAATCCAAGAAGTTACTTTTTCTCCTCAAGTCCAGGAAACACATGATTATTTTTCTTCCATAATTCGTTCTGAATTAGACCAACTTAAGAAGAAACAAAGCAAACAGAATGAAGAGATAATAAACGATGCGCTAATTCAAATGGAAGTACTTGAAAAAGATTATCAAAAATTGAAGGAAGAAATAGGAAAAAATGGCGAAAATAAACAAATATTGTATGCTATGATAACCAATATGCAAACTCGAATTTCCTTTATTAAATCGGTTTTAGAACAGGTTGATGACATTAATAAAATAAATAATATTGAAGATGAAAAACATATATAAATTACTTTATTTCTTTACATTTCTTCCAATTTTTGGATATGCATCAGAAGAAAAACACGCCTACAATAAAGAAAAAAACATCTCAAAAACCTATTTGGTTAACGATGATGCACAAGTAAAAATTACCAATTCCTATGGGAATATAAATGTGTATTTATGGGATGAAAACAAAATTTCGATTCAAGTTAATATTAAAGTTTCTGGAAACAACGAAAAAAAAATTAACGAACGAATCAATACAATTGATGTTGATTTTGCTGCAACAATAAGCAAAGTTTCAGCCGAAACCATTTTTACAACTATAGAATGGAAAGGCAATAACATCAGTTATGAAATAAATTATGTGGTAAAAATTCCACGAAATGGAAGCATTGATTTGGACAATAAATATGGCAACATTTCTGTAGACAAACTTAATGGAAGTTCGGCAATTGAATGTAAGTATGGAAGTGTCATTTTAGGGCAATTTAACAATAAAACTAACAATATAATTATTGCCTATGCACCAAATTCAAGCATAAACTCTATTGATAAAATTAATATACAAAGTCAGTATTCTGAGGTTGATTTTCAGAAAGTAAATCAAATTAACATTGAAGGAAATTACAATACATTTAGTTTTCAAAATGTTGGAAGTTTGAATTTATCTTCAAATTACACCAAAATCAATTCAAAATCAATTCAAAAAATTGCCATTGATGGAAATTATCTAACCCTAAAATTAGGTGAAATCGGAAACTCATTAATTGCAAATTCAAATTATAGCGATATTCAATTTTCTGCTTCAAATAAAACCGATGCCATTACAATCAATGGGAATTATTCCAATTCTAAAATAACATGCACATCAGACTATGCATTTGACATCAATGTAAGTCTAAAATATGGCTCATTTACTGATAATATAGGATTAAAATATACCTTAAAATCAGAAAAAAACACTTTAAAATCTTACACAGCATATCATATTAGTCAAGGAAAATCTAAAATAAGTATCACAACAAATTACGGAAACGTTCAACTTTTAACAAAATAACAATGAGAAAACTAACAGTATTACTAGCATTAATTAGCATTTCAATTGCAAGTGCTCAAAATTGGGATATAGAAAAAGTAAAAGAAAATGGAGTTCAAACTACAATCACTAGAACTACCGAATCCTATGATAAAATTTCAACAGGAGGTTCATTCAATGTTGAATTAGTCTCTGGAAATGAAGGAACAATAACCATAAAAGGCGATGAAAATATAATAAGTCACATCGTTACTGAAGTAATTGGAAGCGAATTAAAGGTTTATTTTGAAAAAAACAGAAGCTATAATTACAAACAAGACATCACTATTACAATTCCATTTGAAGATATTAGCGAAATATCGTTTGCAGGTTCTGGAAATATGATTACAAAAAATGCTATAAACGCAACAGATTTTGAAGCAAAAATGGCAGGTTCTGGTGATTGCGCTCTAGAAATTAATGCAAAAAATATTGTAGCAAAAATAACAGGGTCAGGTAACTTAAAACTTTCAGGAACAGCAGAAAATGTAGAAGCTAAAACAGCAGGTTCAGGTGATTTGAATTGCACAAAATTAGTATCTCAAAATGCTGACGTTGCTGTTGCTGGTTCGGGAAGTCTTGAAGTGAATTGCACCAATAATCTTATTGCTAAAGTAGCCGGAAGCGGAAATATTCAATACAAAGGAAATCCTAAAATTATCGATTCAAACGTTGCTGGTTCTGGTGATATTTCAGGAAATTAAGAGGTTAGTTATAAATGAAAAAAGTCCCAAAACTTAATTGTTTTGGGACTTTTTTTTTATTCTAGTTCTTTATGATTTCAAGGCATCTTTACTTCTAAATTCGTAAGTATTTATAGCTTGTTTACTATTGATTACTTCAAAATCTAAAGGATAAACTTCATTTGAAATTGTACTCTCAATAATTTGATTTTGCTCTTCAATTTTATCTTCTGTAGTGGTTTCAATATAAAGTGGTGTAGAAATATCCTCATTACTTTCAGTTATTAATTTATTCTCAGCAATTATATCTTCAATAGATTTTTTGTATGTTGTATTAACAACTGTACTTGGGTCAAAAATAACGGTCTCAGACCTATTGATTTCTATAATTCTATTTGAATAACTTTTGTTTAAAAATGCTGATTGACTTTCTTGTTGATTGTTTGCAACAGTAATAGTTGTCAATTCTTGTACATTTAAATCTTGCGATTTAAATGTGTTCGTAGCATTTGAAGTTGTTAATGTTAAAGCAACTAGTCCAAAAAAGATGATTGATGTTTTCATGATGATTATTTTTTTTATTATTAATTTTTTGTTTTGTTATTATTCTGATGTAAAAATATTATTGTGATAACTCTTTTGAAATTTAATAGTTCTGAAATGTTGTTTTTTATAGATGAATCGTTTTTATTGATTATATTATTATAACTATTAATATTCTATGCAAATATATGGTTAAAAACCAGTATCTTGTTTTGCATAGTACTTAAATTTAACAAATTTTTAACAATTTAGCTGATTTTGATAATGATGAGAAATAAAAAAGCACCGTTTATGATTATAAACGGTGCTTTTGTTTTTGTTGTTATGCTTGTTTCAAAACCTCTATTGCATCCAGAGATTTTGAATTTTCTGCATATCTTAAAGCAGTATTACCATTTTGGTCTTTAACTTTTTTGTCAGCTCCTTTCCCTAGTAGATATTTAATAATATCAACTTTGTTATAACGCGCTGCAGACATTAATGGAGTTAATCCATTTGACTTTTCGTTGACGTCAGCTCCATACTCTATAAATTTCTTTACAGCTTCTAAATCTCCTTTTTGTATTGCTTTACAAAGTGGTGAATTGTCATAATCTAAAACCTCTGTTGAAGTTCTAATTGTTGAAATTGTTTTTGCTTCTGTAACATTTGTAAAAGCTACTAGTGCTAATCCTAAGATAATGATTGTTTTTTTCATGATGATATAATTTAAAAATTAATTGATTAATTCGTTAGACTATTGGTATTGAAATTCGTTACAGAAAATAGTTATCATAACAAATATTTAACAACTTAATTACATTGTCGTATTTAAGCCAATACAAAGAAAAAAAAACCACGCTAATGCATGGTTAATTAATTTTTAATAGATTATTATTTTATTGATTCAGAAAATCACAAACACTTTTTTCTATCCTTTCAGTAATATTAGTAATGTCAGCTTTTACAAATTTTTCTCCTAAAATGTTTTCATACAATTCGATGTATCTTTCTGAAACAGATTCTATATATTCATCGGTCATATTTGGAATTTGTTGTCCTTCTTTTCCTTGAAAACCGTTTTCAATTAACCAACGCCTAACAAATTCTTTTGACAATTGTTTTTGTTCTTCTCCCTTGTCCTGTCTATCTTGATAACCTTCTGCATAGAAATAACGCGAAGAATCTGGTGTATGGATTTCATCAATAAGTACTATAACTCCATCTTTTGTTTTGCCAAATTCATATTTGGTGTCAACCAAAATTAAGCCTCGGCTGGCCGCTATTTCTGTTCCTCTTTGATATAAAGCACGGGTATATTTTTCTAATACCAAATAATCTTCTTCTGAGACAATTCCTTTTGCTAAAATAGCTTCACGAGAAATATCTTCGTCATGAGAACCATTTTCAGCTTTGGTTGTTGGGGTTATTATTGGCGTTCCAAATTTATCATTCTCTTTCAAACCTTCTTCCATCGCTACACCGCAAATAATCCTTTTTCCCAAAGCATATTCACGAGCAGCATGACCAGAAAGATAACCTCGAATAACCATTTCAACTTTGAAAGGTTCACATAAATGACCGATTGCTACATTCGGATCCGGTGTTACAATAAGCCAATTCGGAACAATATCTTGGGTCATGTGCATGAACTTGGTTGCTATTTGATTTAATATTTGACCTTTATACGGAATTCCTTTTGGCATTACTACATCAAATGCAGACAGTCTATCAGTAGCAATCATAACCAATAATTTATCCTCAATATTGTAAACTTCACGGACTTTGCCGCGATAAATTGATTTTTGATTTGGAAAATTAAAATTAGTAGTTGTAATTGTGTTCATTGTTCGTGTTGTTATTGTGTGCAAAAATAGAAATTTGAGATTACATTCTAGATATCTGTCTTAATTAAAAAAAACCCTGACAATAAAAATTTTGACAGGGTTTGTTATTAAAATGAAAACTTTTTAATAATCGTTGTTCTCTATACTCTTGTATGCATCGATCACTTTTTTTACCAATCTATGACGTACAATATCTTTATCATCTAGATAAATAATTCCAATTCCTTCAACGTCTTTTAAAACTAGTATTGCTTCTTTCAATCCAGAAATTGTTCTGCGTGGTAAATCAACTTGACCCGGATCACCTGTAATGATAAACTTAGCATTTTTCCCCATACGTGTCAGAAACATTTTCATTTGTGAATGAGTAGTATTTTGAGCTTCATCCAAAATCACAAATGCATTATCTAATGTTCTTCCTCGCATGAAAGCTAATGGGGCAATTTGTATGATGCCTTTTAATAAATAATCTTCTAAAGTTTGTGGTGGCAACATATCGCGCAATGCATCATATAATGGTTGCATGTATGGATCGAGTTTTTCTTTCATATCACCGGGCAAGAAACCAAGATTCTCGCCAGCTTCTACTGCAGGACGTGTTAAGACTATTCTTTTTACTTGTTTTTCTTTTAGCGCTTTAACTGCTAGAGCAACGCCTGTATACGTTTTTCCAGTACCAGCTGGACCAACAGCAAACATCATATCATTTTTTTGAATGATATCAACCATTTTCTGTTGATTAGGTGTCATGGCTTTGATAAGCTTTCCTCCTATTCCATGTACCAAAATTTTATCACTATCTGGCATACGTTGTTCTTCATGAGAATTACTATGTATGACTCGATCAATCACATTGTCATCAATATTGTTATACCGCGTAAAATGCAGCATTAGGCGATTAAAGCGATTTTCGAACTCATCGAGTTCGTCTTTTTCACCAAAAGCCTTTAGAGTTGTGCCACGAGCGACAATTTTGAGTTTAGGATAATACCTTTTAATAGTTTCAAGATGCGTGTCTTGAGCGCCCCAAAATTCTTTGGGTGCAATGTCGTGTAATTCAATGATACGTTCGTTCAAAAGCGGTGGTATTAAATTAAAATAATTCGTTATATATTGTTAGCTTTGTATTCAAATTTAGTCAAATAAAAGAATAGCTTTTACTATTTTTGAAACCGATTTTAATCAAGTTATAAACAATTCATGTCAATAATTACCTTAACAACCGATTACGGATTAAAAGACCACTTTGTGGGTGCTTTAAAAGGTAAATTGTTATCTGAGTTTCGAGAAGCTACGATTATTGATATTTCTCATAATATTGACGCATTTAATGCTGCAGAAGCTGCTTATATAATAGGTGCAGCATACAGCAGTTTTCCCAAAGGAACTGTCCATTTGATTGGTGTTGACATCGAATTAAATACAGAAAATCAACATATTGCTATGCAATGGAACGACCAGTATTTCGTTTGTGCCGATAATGGAATTCTGAGTATCTTGATACAAAAGATTGTTCCACAGAAATTGGTTGCCATTAATATTCACGATCGCTTACCTATCGATGCTAATGATATAGACGTCTTTGTAAAAGTAGCGTGTCATTTGGCAAAAGGTGGCTTACTTAATGTTATCGGTAAAGAAATTAAAACCATTAAAGAAGTAACCGAATTGCAAGCTGTTATTGGAGATAATCAAATCAAAGGGTATGTTATATATATTGATCATTACGGTAATGTAGTTACTAATATTTCTAAAAAAATATTTTTGGAAATAAGTAAAGGCAGGCCTTATGAAGTTAATTTCAAAAGGCAAACCATAAAAACGATTTTTCCAAAGTACTCCGATATTGTGGTTTCTGAAAAATATTCTATAAAAGATTATGAAGGCCAGAAACTAGCTATATTCAACGAATCGGGTTTTCTAGAAATTGCAATTTTTAGAAGTAATCCAGACACCGTGGGCTCAGCTACTAGTTTATTAGGATTGAGTTATCGCGATGTGGTTACGATCGAGTTTAGGAATTAGAGAAAAGAAAATAGAATATAGAGAAAAGACGAAACGATTATGTTCATTAGAATAGTAAAAATGAGTTTTCACGAAGAACATATTCCTACGTTTTTGGAGAATTTCGAGGTGATGAAAGAAAAAATTCGAGGTGCAGAAGGCAATTGCTTCTTAGAATTATATCAGGACAAATACAATCCGTGTGTGTTTTTTACATATAGCTTTTGGGAAACCGAAGACGATTTGGAAAACTATCGTAGATCTGAATTGTTTTACGATGTTTGGACATTTACAAAAAAGCTATTCAATGAAAAACCTGAAGCTTGGAGTGTGGACAAAGTGGTCAGTTTACAGTAATTAGTATTCAGTAAAAATCAACAATTTTAAACCTTTAAACTGTTAAACCTTTTAAACATAAAAATTAATGAAATCAATTGCGTTACGCGAAATAAAATCCTTCTTTGGTTCGCCAATTGGCTACCTAGTTATTGGATTGTTTCTGTTGCTCAACGGCTTATTCCTTTGGGTTTTTGATGGTGAATACAATATTCTTCAAAGTGGTTTTGCCGATTTAAGTCCGTTTTTTACCTTAGCACCTTGGATATTCATTTTCCTAATTCCAGCTGTGACCATGCGCAGTTTTTCAGATGAAAAAAAGCAAGGAACCATTGAACTATTGTTGACAAAACCGTTGTCGCTTTGGCAAATTGTAAACGGGAAGTTCTTAGGTTCTTTTTTACTAATCGTAATTGCATTAATCCCAACATTGGTATACGTTTATCTGATTTCGAGTTTGGGATTAGAAGAAGGAAACATTGATATGGGAAGAACCATGGGATCCTATTTTGGCTTACTTTTTTTAGTAGCTGCGTATACTTCAATAGGAATTTTTACCTCAACACTTTCTGAAAATCAGATTGTGGCATTTTTACTGTCAGTGTTTTTGTGTTTTCTCTTTTACTTCGGGTTCGAAGGTATTTCAACCTATGCCAAAGGTTTTGAGGATGCCGTTTCTCGTATTGGAATGGAATATCATTTTAAAAGTATGTCTAGAGGTGTTTTAGACACTAGAGATATTTTATATTTTATAAGTGTTGCCTTTTTGTTTTTGTCGTTCACTGTTTTTAAACTTAAATCCTTAAAATCGTAATGAGCGCTACCCAAAATAACTTCAAAAAAATCCTTGTCACAATTGGATTTATAGCACTATTAAACGTAGCTGGTCATTTTGTTTTTAAGCGTTTTGACCTTACTGCCGATAAACGGTATACCCTTTCGCAAACCTCATTAAATATCGTTGCTGATGTTAAAGAACCGCTATACATTGATGTGTTTCTGGAAGGCGATTTCCCGGGAGAATTCAAAAAATTACAAACGGAAACACAACAATTATTAGAAGAATTTAAATCGAATAATTCTAATATTATTTTCCAATTTATAAATCCGTTAGAAAAAGAAGAAGAGAAAGACAGCATAATGCAATCTTTTATTCAACGTGGATTAAGACCGGTAAATGTTACTGTAAACGACAAAGGACAACAAACACAGGAAGTCGTTTTTCCATGGGCAATTGCCACTTGCGGCAATCGTTCAGTAAAAGTGCCTTTGCTTAAAAACATGATGGGTGCCTCAACGGCTGAAAAAGTGGTGAGTTCGGTACAGCATTTAGAATATGCTTTCGCTAATGCCATCAATACCGTTTCGAAAGCCAAACAAAAAAAAGTGGTGATAATTAATGGTAATGGCGAGCTTGAAGACCGATATATTGCAGATTTTATCAAATCAGTTAGAGACAATTATTTTATCGCACCGTTTACTTTAGATTCTGTTGCTAAAACTCCGGTTCAGACTTTAGAGCATTTAAAAAAATATGATTTAGCCATTATTGCCAAACCTACGGAAGCCTTCTCGGACGAAGAAAAGCAAGTCTTAGACCAATATGTTGTCAATGGTGGAAAAACCATCTGGTTGGTTGATCAGGTAAATATGGAAATAGACAGTTTGTATAATGAAACTGGAACAAATTTGGCATTTCCAAGAGATTTGAATCTGAATGATATGTTCTTTAAATACGGAATAAGACTGCATCCCGATTTGATAAAAGATTTATTGGCTACACCAATTGTATTGGAAACAGGCGAACCAGGAAGTGCCACTCAAAAAGTTAAACTGCCTTGGTATCTTTCTCCGATGATTTATCCATCGCAAGATGCCCACAATCCAATTGTAACTAATTTGGACGGAATCAAATTTCAATTTGCCAGCCCGATTGAGCCGTTGAAAAACGATATTAAAAAAACTATTTTACTGCAATCATCTCAATATTCAAAACTGATTGGAACTCCGACAGAAGTAAGTTTGAGAATGGCTTCTGAAGAGTTAGGTCCAAAAGATTTTGCTGGCTCTGGAAATTATCCCGTAGCTGTTCTTCTCGAAGGAACGTTTCATTCTGTTTACGAAAACAGAGTTTTACCATTTAAAGATGCTAGTTTCAAGAACACTGGAAAAGTCAGCAAAATGATTGTAATTTCCGATGGTGATGTACTTAAAAATCAACTGGACAAAAATGGCAGCGAGGTTGAATTGGGATTGGATCAACGAACTGGAATTCTATACGCCAACAAAGATTTCATAATGAATTGTGTCAATTATTTACTAGACGACAATGGACTTATTAACATTAGAAGCAAAGAAGTAGATTTACCCCTATTAGACAAAGAAAAAGTCTATGCTAATTACACGCAATCTCAAGTCATAACTGTTGCTGTACCAATTATTATACTATTGGTATTTGGCCTCGTGTTCACTATTTTACGCAAGCGGAAATACAGCAAATAAGTGTTAATAAAAAACTTTTTGAAATCCCTTAGTTTAAGATATATTTGTAAAAATTAAAATAAACGTAATGAAATGCCTTGGCATTGTATTTTCCATTAAAAATAAATAAAAAATTACCGATGAAATTCATTGTATCGAGTTCATACTTATTAAAACAACTACAAGTTTTAGGTAGTGTTATCAACAGCAGTAATACGTTGCCTATTTTAGATAACTTTCTATTTGAGTTAGATCATAAAAATTTAACGGTTTCGGCTTCCGATTTAGAAACTACGATGTCGGCAACTTTAGAAATTGATTCTACTAGTAAAGGAAGCGTTGCTGTTCCAGCAAAATTATTATTAGACATTCTAAAAACATTTCCTGAGCAACCCTTAACCTTTACCGTTGAAGAAAATAGCACTATTGAAATCAGCTCTAATTCTGGTAAATATGCTATTGCTTATGCTCCGGGAGAAGAATTTCCAAAATCGGTTAATTTAGATAATCCATCATCAACAGTGGTTCCTTCAGAGGTTTTAGCCACAGCTATTAGTAAAACTATTTTTGCAGCCGGAAATGATGATTTAAGACCAGTAATGAGTGGTGTGTTTTTTCAATTTTCACCAGAAGGATTGATATTTGTGGCTACTGATGCTCATAAATTAGTGAAATATGCTCGTGCTGATGTAAAAGCGTCACAAGTAGCCGATTTCATTATGCCGAAGAAACCATTGAATATTTTGAAAAGCATTTTAGGAAGTTCTGATGAAGCGGTAACTATTGAATATAATGACTCGAATGCAACCTTCTCTTTTGACACTTATATTTTAACCTGCCGATTAATTGACGGAAAATATCCAAATTATGAAGCGGTTATCCCTAAAGAAAACCCGAATAAGTTAATAATTAACAGAGTTTTATTATTGAATTCTGTGCGTCGTGTTGCTATTTTCTCAAATAAAACTACGCACCAAATTCGTTTAAAAATTGCAGGTGCCGAGTTGAATATTTCTGCCGAAGATATTGATTACTCTAATAAAGCAGAAGAACGTTTGACTTGTGATTATCAAGGTGATGATATGCAGATTGGCTTCAACTCACGTTTCTTGTCGGAAATGTTGACCAATTTAACTTCGGACGAAATTATGTTGGAAATGTCAATGCCAAACCGTGCCGGAATCTTAACGCCAATTGATGGCTTAGACGAAGGCGAAACCGTTACCATGCTTGTCATGCCCGTAATGTTGAATAACTAAATGTAAACTAACCTATATCCTGAGAAACCGTAACTTTGAAAAAAGTTGCGGTTTTTTTATTCATGAAATGCCAATATAGGCGTTCTCAAATGATAAGACAATTCTTGAGTAGTCGTATTCGAAAATAATTTCATAAAGAAGTTTCTCTTATAGGTTAGCATTGAAAGAATATCAACATCTTGTGTTGTAATAAAATCTTCTATGGTTTCTTTCACATCATCACTTGGAATAACAAAGATTTTTAAATTCTCTTCCTCTTCAAAATGTGATTTCCATCTTTTTATGGTTTCTTCTGAAACATCTGAATCCGAAGTTTTTACATACAAACATTTTACTTTGGCGTGAATTTTTTTGGCAAATAGCAATACTTTAATCAAAGCTTCAATATCTTTTTTTCTGAAACGAGTAGTAAAGGCAATGGTCTCAACTTTTTCATAGGTTGCATCTATAGGAACACTTAAAACGGGGACTGTAACATTAGAAATAACGGAACCCGTATTAGTTCCTATAATAGAATCGAGCCAACCGGTAGCTCCTTTTGTACCCATAACTACAAAATCAATATTTTCCTGTTCAATAACTTTTTTAATACTTACTAATAAGTCTCCATCCATCAAAATGTGGCTCATTTCTATGGAATCTAAATTTCTTTCCTCAGCAATTTTGTGAAGCTTAGGCATAATCTGTTTAAAATGTTCAAAATTTGACAATTCAATAGTTTCATAAATAACTGAATAGTTGATAGGCATTGACTGACTATCAATAATTGGAAAATCAAAAGTGTGCAACAAAACCAATTTTGCTTTAAATAGTTTTGCCATTTCTAAGGCATAAATAAAAGCATTGTCTGAAGTTTCTGAAAAGTCAATTGGTAAAAGAAATTTTTTCATCGTTACAAAATTTAGTGTTCAATCAAATTTAAGGATATACTGCTAGATTTCTTATGATAATTGTTAGAATAAAAAATATTTAACAAAAATTTCAAACCTGAAGTTAAAAAAATATTACTTGTTTAGTTTTCTTAACTTTGCCCATCGAGATTTTTTCCTCGATGAGAACGAAGTTAAAACTTTAGAAATGATTTCACAAGAAACTATAGTGGCGTTGGCTTCACCATCAGGTGCTGGAGCTATTGCCATTATTCGACTTTCGGGCAATGAATCTTTGACCATAGCTGAGCAGGTATTTCAATCCGTTTCAGGCAAAGCAGTTTCAAAACAAAAAACACATACGATTCATCTTGGACATATTGTTGATGACGGAAAAGTATATGATCAAGTTTTACTTTCTATTTTTAAAAATCCACATTCTTATACTGGCGAAGATGTTGTGGAGATATCCTGTCACGGTTCGACCTATATTCAACAACAAATAATTCAATTATTATTGCGAAAAGGTTGTCGAATGGCGCAAGCTGGTGAATTTACGTTGCGTGCTTTTTTAAACGGAAAGCTCGATTTGTCACAAGCAGAAGCTGTCGCTGATTTAATTTCATCTGATAACGAAGCAAGCCATCACATTGCGATGCAGCAAATGCGTGGCGGTTTTAGTAATGAAATTGCCAAATTGAGAGCAGAACTTTTAAATTTTGCTTCGCTTATCGAATTAGAATTAGACTTTGCCGAAGAAGATGTTGAATTTGCCGATCGAACTCAGTTTAAAGAATTATTGACACGAATTGAATTTGTATTAAAACGACTTATCGATTCTTTTGCGGTAGGCAATGTAATTAAAAACGGAATTCCTGTTGCCATTGTTGGCGAACCCAATGTTGGAAAATCGACACTTTTGAATGCTTTATTGAATGAAGAAAGAGCCATTGTTTCTGAAATAGCAGGAACCACTCGTGATACGATTGAAGACGAATTGGTTATTGGCGGTATCGGATTTCGATTTATTGACACGGCTGGAATTCGGGAAACGAAAGACGTGGTGGAAAGCTTTGGTATCAAAAAAACGTTTGAAAAAATTGAGCAAGCGCAGGTGGTTATCAGCCTCCCCAACCCCTCCAAAGGAGGGGCTTTTCAACTAAACGAAATAGTTACGGAATATGAAAAACTTAAAAATAAATATCCTTTAAAGCCTATTTTATTTGTAATTAACAAGGTCGATTTGTTAACTGAACAGCAAGTAGATGCCATAGTTTCACAACTTGAAACTTTAAACGTGAAACCAATTCTAATAAGTGCCAAAGAAAAAACCGGCATTGACGAACTAAAAAACACCCTACTATCGTTTGTAAATACTGGAGCATTGCGGAATAATGAAACCATAGTGACCAATACGCGTCATTATGATTCGCTTTTAAAAGCATTGGATGAAATTCAGAAGGTAAAATTTGGTTTGCAATCTAATCTCTCTTCAGATTTAATGGCCATTGATATTAAACAAGCGTTGTATTACTTTGGAGAAATAACAGGTGAGGTAACTAATGATGAATTATTGGGTAATATTTTTGCTAATTTTTGTATCGGAAAGTAATACTTATTTTACTTCTATTTCCTTTTTACCTTTTCCTTCTATTGACACAATTTAATGGTTGCTACAAAATAAACACCTCTTTTATTCGTTATGTAGTTACTATAAGGTTACTATAACTATACTATAACGTAGCTATACATTAGCTTTCAAATATAATTATTGTTTCATTACAACAACCCCTATTATGGCTAAGCAAATTGGAATTATAAAACTAGACGGTACGATTGAAGGATTGAATTTTTATTTTTTAAACGGAAAACCCATTGCTCGGAAAAGTGGTGGGGGTTTTAATGGCAATGCTATTAAAACAAAGGATTCTATGGTGAGGGTTAGAGAAAACAGTCGTGAGTTTGGCAGTAGCATGGTTGCTGTTAAAGCTTTTAAAGCTAGCATTATTCCTTTTTTAACCCAATTTAAAGATGGCCAATTGCATCAAAGATTGGCTAGTTTGTTTAGTGCAATTAAGCGTTGTGATGCTGTTTCTGAACGTGGAAAGCGGCATGTAGGTAACGGATTGGCTACTGCTGCTGGCGTTGCCTTGTTGCAAAATTATGTGTTGACCGGAGGAAAAAATTTAGCCGGTGTTTTGGCACACTCGTATCGTTTTGATTTTGCGACTGGTTTGCATTTGGATGAATTTGATGGAAAGCAGATAAAATTTGCAAAGGGAAGCACGCATTTGAAGGTAGTTGCTGGGTTTTTGAAGATTGATTTTGACAGTCTTACTTACCAGCTTGTGCTTAGTGATGTTGTTTATTTGGATAAAGCTAGTGTTGGTCCTATTACACTTAGGCCATTAGAACCAAATGTTGCTGCTGGCAAAGCTATTGGTCTTGTTTTTACACAATTTGTGCAAGAAACCAATGGTGTTTTTTATCCTTTTAAACAGGTTACGGATGTGGTTTTAGAAGTTGTTTTTGTGGAATAGTTTTTTGTATAAACGCTGCATTGAGAGTTACGAAAGGAAAAGTTGACTTCTACTCCCTGTGTATCTTTCTTATGGTTTCTAAACTGTTAATAGCATTTATACCATTAAAGCATTACTTTCTTTTTATGTACTATTTTTTGTATTTACATGCCACGCGAAAGATTCGCGCGGCAGCGGGGGGATTACTCCTGATCTTGATATTTTAACGTTAGAGATTCCAGATGACTCAATATTAGAATTGAAAATTTCAGATTTGCCCAGTAATTGGTCAAATTATCCAGCGCCAACAATTTTGTCACAAATTGGGCAAGAATGGGTAAATGAAGGAAAAGAAATTTCACTTAAAATTCCAAGTTGTATAATTCATACTTCACACAACTATATTTTAAATTGCCAACATAAAGACTTCAATAGAGTAAAAGTAATAGATCATAGTAAATTTTATTTTGACCCGAGATTAATTAAATAAAACTGTTGCTAACAGGTTACACGCTATTGCGAATTTTGTGGTAACTTCACGCTCACGTTTCGCAAGAATTATTATCTTTGTTGGAAAATAAACGTTTACGAAGTTCGCAACAGTCGTGTAGCCGCGGGAACGTTGGTGGCAATTGGGTGCACGTTGACAAAGATGAGCAAGCCGACAATTTAGGGTTGACTGAATTTAGATAAAAAGATTTTTGATTATGTTAACAAAGAATTACTATGTATAAACTACTAATAATTAGTCTATTTTTATTGACACTAATAAGTTGTTCAAAAAAACAAGAAGAAAGCGACTCTACAAAAGACACAAAGGCAATAATTCAAAAGAATCTATTGGATTTTGCTTCGTACGCTAATGCAAAAGATGCCGACTCTATAATTACGATGTTTGACAACTCTGAAGATATAATGCTAGTAGGTTCGGACTCTTCGGAGGTAAAGCATGGTCGTAAGGAAATAAGTGATTTAATTAAAGGGGCGATAAATAAGCCATATACGATCAATTGGGACTTTACAAACGCTGAAATATTTGCAACTAGCCAAGTTGCATGGGCCTTTAATAATAATTACCTAACGTTATTAAATGCTGACGGTAGTCAGATTCGTGTACCATATCGGTTGACTTCTGTATGGGTAAAAAAAGGAAAGAATTGGAAATTGAAATTTTTCAACGGATCCGTTCCTGGAAAAGGTTGATGACGGGTAAAACATTAATTTAAAAATTAACTTGGTGGACCCCCGATAGCGGATTTACACCCGAGCAAAGTGCAAGTTTCCCCCCGCTAGCGCGAGCATCTTGCTCGTGCCCGTAAAGAAATTTTAATAATAAGAACTCTCTAATTTCCTTTTTTTCTATTTTTACAGATATTAGATAAGTCCAAAATGAGTAGAAAATACAAATTTGCTGAAAGAGAAGGCGC
>NZ_JBIPLW010000076.1:0-4878 GCF_044369455.1 Flavobacterium sp.
TGCAAAAAAGATTCCTGAAACGGGCTACCCGAAAGTGGGGTACCCGCCCAGCCTCCTACTGCAATCATTGGACCATTCGGAAATTAACGTGCGATTGCCGTGCACGGATAACTTGCTCACAATGTTCTAAATCATTCGTTAGGACAAAAATCGAACCGTCGATTTCACCTTGGACTTTCGCCTCCAAAATAGCTTCGCCTTTTGTAGGCACAATCGACTTTGAAATAGTCGCTTTAACGCACGAGCATGATTGCTGAATAGCTTTTATCTCTAATGGTTCCGATCCAGTATTCGAGATACGAATTTTTCCAATCGAGTCAGGCTTGCCTCTAATTACATAAATCGTATCGTCTGAATAAACGGCTACGGGTTTGCCAGGAATTCCGCGAAACCAAATAGTATAAGACACGCCAAGAACAACCAACGTCGCTGCACATTTAACGAGGGTCTCCTTACTTGACACTTCGTTTCCTCCAAATCATCCAAAGCGCGACTGCCGCAACCAACAAATTAAAGGGCAAAAGCAACTTTCTCCAGGTTGTCGTTTGGGAGTACGGGAGCGGCATTTGCCTCGCTTCTATCGACTGCCTACGCAACTCTTCCTCCTGGTCAATGTCGTAAATGATTGGTTTCTTTGATGGCACCAACGTGAAGCGAGTATCCACTATCGGTTCATTCAATTTAAGCTTATCTGGAAGCACTTGGAATCGACTAAGAAGAACTGCCTTTGATGCGGCGCTTACCTCCGATCTTGTTCCATGGATGGGAATAAACATCGATCTGTTTTCCAACGAGATCTGTTTGAAAGCATCCAAAACGTAGCTTGAACACACTGCACCTGTAGAATCAAGTCGGCGCTCATAGGCTACTGGATAAAAATCCTTCTCAATCGAAAAATAAACACGAAAGGTAGCACCGTCCTCTGAACACGATTGAGGGAAATCTACCAATCTGCATTTTTCAGCTTTCCAAAAACCTTCTCCACGATCGGTCGCATTCGCGAAGTTTTTTTCCCATAAGCCATGCGTTTGAATTTCACTCCATTCCAGCTGGACGCACGAGCAACTCGTTAACCACTGAAACGGCCTTAGGAGCAAATCCGTTACGCCGCTTTGAAATTGCTTGTCTGAAACTTGAATATAAGAACGGTCCGCCATCGTTGCATCGCGTTCGTCCATTGCTTGATGTCTAATGCCATCGAACGCAAATTCGTGGTAAGACCCCACAATCTTTTCGCCCTGGATCAAACTCGGACTGACATCAACCCGCGAAACACGATATTTTGCCCCGCTTCTCTCAACAGAAACATCCCAGACAGCACCTGTGTATAGCTCAACTCGCCCCTGATATTCGACAGACCGGATTTCCGATACGTGCAAATACGCCCCGTCACGGACTTGAAGCAAAGACGCTTCTTCGCCAGAAACGAAACCGAAGCTAACTACAAGTACTGCAGACGTCCGCAATAGAAAACGGTGAATTATCGCACGTCGGCTCGGAATGAGCAGCTGCATGCCTCTACAGATTTCCATCTGCCGGACACTCTTGCGATACACAACCAGCTTTTGGCCGGTTGGCCGCGCATGGTCCCAGTTCGACATTTCCGCAAACGCCATCTTCGTAAGCAGTCTGTTTTCCGCATCGCTTTTCATCCAACACACTGTCAGCAAATCCTCGCTCTTCCCCCTCTTTTGCAGCCAAACAGGTACCCGCACGATTTCCTCCAGCACTCATGCAACAAACTGGCGGATCGCTGCCAGGTTCTTTCTTGTTTTTTGCATTACATATCATAGATACCAAAGTGCAGTCTGGCGGGGCGGTAGTGTCGCCTCCACCTCCCTCAGGATTCGACTCCGGCTCTTGACCGACTAGTAAGCTAGAAACCAAAAGTAATCCAATCGATAGAATTCGAAATTTCATGAAAATTATCATCTCCTCTTGCTCTTATCCAATTCGTGAGACGTTCGAGTACTTTCACATTAAGAGTTCCAAACCGCCCTACGTGTTTTAACTCGTAATGAGGAATCCGTTGTCCAAAAATAAATTGAAGTTCGAGACTATTTTTGATTTACTTCGGCATGGAAGTCACGATCGTTTTGCGAATTTGGTCCGACGTAAAAATGTATATTGAATTCCCTGCTTTACCGACTGGCTCACAGTTGCGAAGCGTTCCAAGCGATTTTTTGTCTATCGAATAGCGAGATCCGTCACGATCGCGAATCGCCAAAGGGAACTCGTATAGCTGATTGATGCTAATAGCAAACAATCCATTATGTGGTGAGAAACTTGCGTCGAATTCGATACCTCCAGAGTCATGTACAAACGGCCATGCCTCAATGCCAACTATTCCAAATACAAACGGACAATAGGAACTGTCAAATGCGAGGTAGACAGGTTTGCGATCATTCTGCCTAGAAATCCATTTTTCCAAATGGAGCAGGTCTTGTCCCCAGTCGATGTTACTGTTTAGGAGATGCTTGGCGCCGTTGCGGGGGCCGCCTACCAATTCGTTGAAATAGGATAGGCTGTGGGGATAGTGGTAAAGACTGCTGCCGAGAGTCCAAGTCAGGCATCCTATCCAAAGGATGGGGAATAAACAATAAAGTCGACGTGTTTTGGGCCTCGATGGAATGTGAGGTTGATGGGTTTTGCCCAAATCAAGGCTGTACCGGGCGATCTGGCCTAGCCAAATAAAGGCTAATGGAAAGCATGGGAAAATGTACCGCAAGTGATGACTGAAGCCCCATTTAGAACTGACTACGACAAACACAAATAGCATCGGGAACAGTAAGATCCATTCGTCGCGGGTAGCTACGTTTTTATTGCTTCTAAATCGAAATAGGCGTGTCGTTAGAACCAAGATAGCTAGCCCCATCGTACCGACCGGAGTTTTCACGAGCACGGCGTAGCAGTAATAGTACCACCACCCTTGCTCTTTGAATTCACCACGCAGATACGAAGGTCCCCAGAAATTCTCGAAGTCGCGCTGCTGGTGATCGATGCCGAGCATGTAGTCGCACGGCAAAGGGACGGGGACTTCTCCTAGCCAACTTTCGCGGAATCGATTGCCGTAGCCGCTCGTGGTGGCATCCACCAAACCAAACATGTTGCTGCGGAATTCGTATTCCTTGAGCTGCACAAAGCTGCCATTTCCCAAGTAGCCAAGGTTGACGATGTACAGGCCAATCAGCATCCGAACGATCAGCATGCACGCCTCACGACGCCAATTGGGCGCTAGCCCCGGTCTATTGGCTTCGCCACAGGCGGCAACCGGGACTAGCGCTCGACGGCTCACCATGAACCAACAAGCAGGGCCTAAATCAGCAGTCTCTCGGGGCCCTCGGGGGGCGAGGGGAGAATGCAAATGGCTGCGATATTCAGACCATCGATAGGCTAACCACAAAATCGGCCACAAGGGATAAAAGAGGATGAGCGTTGTTTTCGTTAGTTCAGCCAAACCCAAAATGATTCCGGCCGTGAACGTCGAATGCCATGTCGGTTTCTTGAGCCACCGCCAAAAGGTATAACATGCCAACGCACCCAAAGCTGCTGCTGGTGCATCCGGCGTCATCAACGCTGCGTGACCCAGGATCATGGGAGAGAAACACCATAGGAGCATCGCGATCAAGCCAGATCGCTCACCATACAAATCTCGACCCCATAGATAGCATGTCCAAGCTGCGATCAGACTGAATGGAATGCACATCCATCGCCCAAAAGTAACTAACCACAGTGTCCAACTCCGATTCTCTGTGACGAATTGCTCCCCCAAGTGGAACTCATTGCGACTGAATTGGTCGTTAAGCACCTCCGGGAAATCGAAGGTGTACCCGCACAAGATCGACGGGATAGTTGCCACGAGTCGTACCAGTGGAGGATTCACACGGTACAGCGAAAAATCACCACTACGCCAATGGCTAATCCCAGACACGAGGTGTGCAGGTTCGTCCAGCGTCGGGCTCATGAGTGTCGCATTCCAGCCGAGCAGAACGGAATGAGCAACAAGGATAATCCCTATCGCAATGCTATGTCGACGAGAGCTTGGGTTCATGTCATTTCATGAAGTGCGAGCTGGGCTAAGAACGAGGCGAAATCTCAATTGCCCTTTTTCTCGTTATCTCGAAGATCAGTTTAGGATGCATCGGGTCATTTGTCGCTATCAAAACTTGGACAGACTGTGTAATTGGTTTGTCGATAGTGACATTCAGTTCCACTTCAGTCAACGGCCACACACGATATTTTTCCAACGTGGCGCCTGCGCAATTGCAACTACTTTTAACGTCTGTGACAACGAGTGTTGAGAAACCTCGATTACGAAGTCGTACTTTGACCGTTTTCGGAAATGACTCATCTGGAAAATCTACTGCAGACTTTTCTGGTACCAATTCAGCAACTGGGTCTGATAGGGCGACCAGTGTTAGGGTTGCCCCCACAAGAACGATTAGGAATGTACCCAACACCTTCATTCCAACCCAATTACGCATGACTACCAATGCGACGCCCCCATAAAAGATATAACAAGAATCCACAAGCTAAGATATCTGCGATAACGAACAATGCACGACTCCTGAACGTCGATTTGGGGGAGGGTTTGTTCTCGTCGAGATTGCTTGCTTTACGAATCTTGTCCACGTCATGAACAAAATCAACCTTGTTCTCATCCAGCGTGAAAAGCTGTTGATCGACTGGTTGATTTAGCAATAGCGTTGATTCGTCGACATGGATTGTCTCCTCCATGGGTAGAGATACGCCGTCTGCACCGAGCTCTTTGCGAAACAACTTGATCGGATAAGCCACAATCCCAGTTGCAGACTTTTGAGTTCGAATCTCTTGGACTTCAAAAACGGTGGTAAGCTCACCGGTCGAACCAACAATTCG
>NZ_JBIPLW010000056.1:0-5292 GCF_044369455.1 Flavobacterium sp.
CATCCTTAGTGGACGTCAATGGATTACCGACTCCGTTGGATGGAGATGGGGATGGTCGACCTGGTGGGGTTCACAATTATTGGTTCGTACCTACGAGACCTGACCGGGCAACTCCTGTTCCTGGAGTTGCAGATGCTTCTGCCTATACGATTTGGGTTGACAAGACGGCAGCCAATGGCGGTTCGGGCACGCTCGCTTCACCGTACAACACCATCAGTCGAGCATTAACCGAGGCAGCTACCATCTCCCAGTCGGATCCGTTGGCGACACGCAATGTCGTCGTCCGAATTTTGGGAAATACGCAAAACCGAGCCTACGAAATTGGCTTCAATCGTTTTGGTCAAAGTTTAGCGGATGGTGCGACGTTTGATGTTCCCAAGAACGTTACGGTGATGATCGATGCAGGCGCTATCATCAAGATGGGTCGCGCGAGAATTAGTGCCGGTAGTTCGACGGTAAGCGTGGACCGCAGTGGTGGTTCGCTTCAATTGCTCGGGATCCCTGATTCGAAAGTGATTGTCACATCCATCCATGACACGGTGGGTATCGGCGTGAATCCTGATAAAACGCCTCCTGCACCTGGTCCAGGGGACTGGGGTGGGATCGAGTTCCGCAACAGAATTGATGGCGGAGACGAAACAAGAACGGATCGAGAACGTGATGGATTGTTCTTGAATACGGTTGTTCACTCCGATGTGAGGTTCGGCGGTGGCCAAGTTTTCGTGGACGGTGTTTCGCAAGTCATAACTCCCATTCATATCGTCGACTCGCGACCTTCGATAGCGAACAATTTGATTACTCGAAGCGCTGATGCGGCGATGTCGGCGACACCGAACAGTTTCCGCGAGGACAACTTCAACGATCCTCGATCGCAGGGCAATGGTTTGTTTGTCGCTGACTACGACAGAGTTGGACCGGACATTCGAGGTAATCGAGTTGTCAACAACACCGTCAACGGATTGTTCATTCGAACTCGAACAGGAGCGGCAGAGAATCCAGAAACCGTCACGGTCGCTGCACGATTTGACGATTTGGATATCGTTCACGTGGTCGGTGAAAACTTGATTGTTGATGGACGTCCAGGGGGAGGCATTATTGATGTTGCCGCACCTCCGACCACGGTCGTGACTTTAGTTGCATCTACAGGTGGTTCGTTATCGGCTGGAACCTACAATTACAAGCTTGTTTATGTTGATGCAGCAGGAAGTGAAAGCTTAGCGTCGTTGCCAACATCCTCGGTGACTGTAGCGGCGAATGGATCTATTGCTCTCGACAATCTTCCACCCATTGGTCCAGGATTGCCCTATGTAGCCAGACGCATTTATCGCAGTGATGCAACCGGTGGTGGAACTTATCGGTTCGTCGCACAAATCAATGCCGTTACAACGACTTTCGCTGACAATGGTAACGTTACCGGCTCGGCACTAGTCGAGCTAACAACCAAAGTTCGTTCTAGGCTCGATGGAAGTCTGATGATCGATCCAGGTACGATTATCAAGTCGCAGGGATCTCGAATCGAAGTCCGCAATGGTGGGCATTTGGTCGCCGAGGGCACCGCTTCACTTCCGATTGTGATGACAAGTATTAACGATGCACGTTTCGGGGTCGGTGGAACTTCGGACACTTCGAACTCGCGAACGACACGAACTCCGAATCGCGGTGATTGGGGTGGAGTGTTCGTTGGGCACGCTAGTTCCGGATCGCTAGACAATGTTCGACTGGCTTTCGCTGGCGGTTCAACTCGAATCGAAGGGGGCTTCGCGTCGTTCAATCCGATTGAAGTCCATCAAGCAGACTTCCGACTCGCGAATTCGAGAATTGAGCAAAGCGCATCGGGAACCGAGAGCTCGACATCGACTTCGAGAACTGGTCGGGGCTCTAACGGCGCTGCAGCCATCTTCGTTCGAGGTTCGCAACCGATTATCGTCAACAACCGAGTTTACGATAACGATGGCGCGGCTATCAACATCGATGTCAATTCTTTGAGCCATGAGTACGTGACAGATCGCGGTCGATCAACGGGCGAATTGGGACTCGTGGGCGAGTTTTTGGAGAACCAAGGACCGCTCGTCAAGGGTAATCAGCTTTCACGAAACACAACCAATGGCATGTTGGTTCGTGGTCAGACAATCACAACACAAAGTATCTGGGACGATTCTGACATCGTGCATGTCGTCTCGAGTTCAATCACGTCTGACAATTTGCATACTTTCGGCGGGCTACAATTGAAGAGTAGTGCATCCGAAAGTCTTGTAGTCAAATTCGGCGGAACCGCTGGAACGGTTGGGCTAACTGCCACCGGTACTCCACTCGACTATGCATCGCGAATCGGCGGTAGTCTGCAAGTGTTAGGGCAACCAAATTTCCCAGTGATTTTGACCAGCCTTTCGGATGATGCGGTAGGTGCAGGATTCGGAATCGATGGTCGCTCCAATTTTGATACCAACAACGATGGTTCTGGTTCTGTAGCGACGGCAGGTGCGTGGACTGGGTTGACTGCTCGAACGTATTCTAATGACCGCAACGTAGCCGCAGTGCCTGAGCGCGAGTCCGCCCGCGCAAGTTCACCTGCAGCTAATGACGCTCCTAGCAGTGCTCAATATCTGGGGCAATTGTCACGACAGTCAACAGGTGGCGACGAAAACGCTCGCTTAGGTTTTGAAATCCAAGGAACGATCAACAAGCCATCGGACGTCGACGTTTATAGTTTCACCGCAAACGGTCGAACCGAAGTTTGGTTGGACATCGATAGAACAACCTTTGGGTTAGATACGGTTGTGGAATTGATTGCGGCAGACGGAACGATTTTGGCGTTGTCAAACGATTCCTTCTTGGAGGAAACGGACCGTACCGCAAATCCGATCTTTACAACGCTTTCGGGCAACTCTGCGAATCCGCTTCGCAAGAGTTCTTTGATTCAAGTGCCAACGACTGCGGCTGGTGATGCACGGGACGACTACGGTACCAATCCGAAAGATGCTGGGATGCGAGTTGTGCTGCCAGGTCAAGAGTCGGTCGCCAGCCTGTATCACATTCGAGTTCGAAGCAGCAATCAAGTAGCAGGTCAAGCCGCAGGTACTCCTGCATTGTCAAACGCAGCGTCGGTAGGGCAAGGAAAATCAAAGGGATCGTACCAATTGCAAGTGCGGTTGGGCGAAGCCCAAGAATTCCCAGGAACAACGGTCTCGTTTGCTGATATTCGCTTTGCAGCGAATGGTGTAACACTTTCTGGTGTTCCTCGCCATTCTCCATTGGTTGGAGAAACAGCAGAAGTGGAAACGGCGACTACGAACAACAATACGTTTGCCTCCGCGCAGTACCTAGGCAACATCCTTCAGACCGACCGAAGCACGATTTCCGTCGCAGGTAGTTTGTCGTCACCGTCGGATATCGATTGGTACTCCTTTGATATCAATCAACAACAGCTTCTCTCTCCATTGGCGCGATATCTTTCGACTATCTTCGACATTGATTACGCAGACGGCATTGGTCGAGCTGATATGTCGATGTATCTCTTCAATGCCAATGGTAACTTGATCCATGTTGGTGAAGATAGCAATATCCTCGACGACCGAGCGACTGCATTGAAGTCGGCTGACAATTCTGACCTAGGTCGCGGATCGACAGGTACATTGGATCCGTACCTCGGTTCGGTTGAACTTCCTGCGGGACGTTATTTCCTCGCGGTTACTAGTCGATCTCAGATTCCAACCGTGCTGGCCAATCGTCTTAGTACAACAGGTGCGAATGATAGTGGTGTTCGTTTGCAACCCGTCAACAGCGGTCGCTACATCGTCGAAGACCGTGTAGATGGTCGACTAGGTGCGTCTGCACAAGGACCGATTGTTCCACAATTTCTCCCTCAATCATCTCGCGTCGAGTATGTGCTCGGTGATGTACCGTTGTACTTGTTGCAAGATCTTGCGAACGGAAGTTCTCAAATCTATATTGCAAACTCACTGACCGGCCAGCTTTCCAACTCCGTCGGAACGACGGTGTTGGTAGATATCAATGACTTGGCGATACGTCCGAACGGGGATGTTCGAGCCTTCAGCGGCCGAGTGAACAACGTCAGAAACGACGCGAATGCCAACTACATTTTGATCGATCCGGGCACCGGGACAGCACAAGTTGACGGTAACTTCAACGTGACGACTCGACAGTTGAACCCGGCGGACAGGCAACTGGCCGACCAAAACGAAGGGCTTATCTTCAATGCTCTGACTTATGCGAATTTAGGCGGCACAGAAATTGGTTTTGCAGTCGCTAACCGACCTGCACTGCCAGCAAGCTTGGGGGTTGCATACGAACAGAATATCCTTTACCGATTTAATGCGGGTAC
The DNA here is from genome assembly GCF_044369455.1 of Flavobacterium sp. GTDB lineage: Bacteria > Bacteroidota > Bacteroidia > Flavobacteriales > Flavobacteriaceae > Flavobacterium. The sequence continues at coordinate 4,343 of NZ_JBIPLW010000056.1, forward strand.
TGGTGCCGGCTCTAGTTTTCCACGGTTGGACAATGACCAATTTTTCTTGGAGCCCACAACGGGAAATCCAAACCCACCGGACATCATTCGTGGTGCAGGAACATCGATCATTGAAAGAGGTTTTATTCAAACTTCGCCATTGCCCGGCCTGACGGTATCGACAAGAATCGCACTAACCGAGGCAACCCAAGTTCGATCTACAACACAGAATTTGGTAAACGACGGTGATACGGTTTCCATTCGCGTTTTGCCAAGCACGAACGTAACGTTTGAGTTCAATTCAGGGCCTGAATTAAGGTTGCAGCTCGATCCTGTCAATTTCCCATCACGGGTGCTTTTGGACGGGGATCAGTTCATGATCGATGGCGTTACCTATCAGATCACGACGAGTGCTTCACCAGGTGTTATTCCTGGAGTAACAACAGTATTCTATAGCCCAACGATGACAAACGCACAGTTTGTTGCATCCCTAAAACAAGCGGTTCCTTCAACGATCCAAGTTGGATTCGATGGCAATCGCGTTAACTTTAGTGGGGCAGTTACTGGCTCTTTCAATATCTTGAGCACTCGAGGAGTCGCACAAGATCTTGGTTCGACTGGCAATGTTGGCAGCGGGCGAATCGCAGTGGATTTCTTGGCTGAAGACACTGCTGAGACGATGGCACTTCGCTTAGCACAAGCTTTAAACTCCGCGGGGTTTGCAGGGCTATCGGCGGTAGCAGTCAACAATGAAGTGCAATTGGTTAATGCACAAGTAACGGCTGCAACGGGCAGTGCTCGACGTGTTGGCATTGCTCCCGGTGGAACAGTTACTGGAATTGCACAGGTAAACGGCGATATGTTCGCGGTAAGCGATCAGGGAGGACTATATCGCGTTTCCTCAGATCGATTGTCGTCGAATTTTGCAGGCAACATCGCGGATTACGTTTCATCATCTTACAACCTGACCG
>NZ_JBIPLW010000075.1:0-4963 GCF_044369455.1 Flavobacterium sp.
TCCATACGCATGGACATATCGAGGTAAGCCACTATGCGTTTAGGTCGTTTGAGAACACTGCGGAAGGAATTGGCATGGTGCTATGGAATTTGCAATCAGAGGATCTAGCCTTAAGAACTTCTGCGCCAAGTGTCGCTGACTTAAGCCGCTCAAGTTGCAGTTTTCGGATCTCGTCATCTTCTGTGCTTTCGTTTACTAAGTTGTCCTTGAACTCTTCGCGGTTGCGTTTCGTTGATGTGGTTTCCTCCGGCGATTGTGCCAATGCGACACCAAAGCTAGAGAACGAAAGTCCGATCATCATTACCATTAGAAAGCCGTTCATGTCAATCACCTTGCGTTTTTGAGGACAAATTGCTTGCGTGTTGCAGCGGGGCAGGGACATGATTGAACCTGCTACGATGTCATGCGAGAACGCTACGTTAATTGTGCGCTGCATTTTTTGGAAAGGGCTTTCAGACGGGCTCCACATAGAATTGCATCCACAATCGGATTTGAAAGCCGCGAGCAGGCTACATAGCCGTTCCAGGCTTTCGCTAGGAAAAATGCGATGCAATCCGCCGAATGTAAGCTCCATCCAACCTAGGTCAAGCAATTTTCGTGGCCGCAACGTTTTGCCTACCGAATAACTGTTTGGGAATAAGCATGTGCATGATCTCGTTTTATTGGTCTTGAATTTGTCGCCGGTTGAGGCGATTTGCTTGCAATTTGGTGACGACAATACCTTGGTTTGTGAGACTTTGTCGCGGATTTGACCTTTTTCAGTCATGTTCAAGACCTTTAGTCGTTTGATTAGGGGATGGGTAAGGATCTTTCGCATAAGCGTGAGCTGATATTGGGGTCTAATGACTTAGCGTCGAAAATTGGCTTTGTTGATGAAAAGTTAGGTTTGTACCAGAGCAACAATGGGAGTATGAACAACGACATGAATCCAAAAATGGAACTGCGCGGCCAAGCGAGCGTCGTGACAAGTGCATCCAGGAATCCATACGTTATTCCTGACATAAGTATGGCAACGTAGTTTGCAAGATTCATCGCAGCAATCATTCGGCCCTTTTGGTTTTCTGGTGGTCGAGACTGCAGGAAGACTTGCAACGGAATTGCAAAGAGGCCCGCCGCTGCACCGAGCATTACTAAAACAGGCAAGGAGCCATGATATCCAAGAAAGTGCTGCGATCCACCCGACTTTGTCGAAGGCAATGATACGGCCATCAAAACTAGTGATAAGAAGATACCGCAGATACCCCAGCGGACTACTCTTGTGTCAGCCGTTCCATGAGAAAATCTGCCTGCGAGAACTGAGCCGAGCGCGATTCCAATGCCAATGCATGCCGTCATGATGCTTGTTTCGAGCATGCTGCAATTGAGCTGTGTCCTGCCGAAGTTGTTGACCGCTTGCATGGCAATTCCCGAAACCAGCCAGAAAATGCTTGTCGCGAGAACGGCACCAACCAATGGACGATCCTCAATCAGCAGTTTCATCGTGGCGCGTGATACTGACCATGAATCAGGTTTTAAGACTAGGCTTGGATGCGCTGGAGGGACAGGCCGAATCCAAAGCGAAGTCAAAGTTCCAGCGATCGCGATTCCAATGCAAATCACCGAACCGATCCACATCTGGGGAGCGGAATCGACGAGCGATTGCCCTGGATCGACAAGCAGGTCCCCAAGAAATCCAGCCGAAACGGTCCCAAAAATGATGGCGAGAAACGTTGTCATTAGGACGATACCATTCGCCCTGGGTAAGTCTTTGTTTCGAAAGAGTTCTGGCAGGATTCCGTATTTGCTCGGGCCAAAAAATGCGCTATGAATTCCCATTAGGAACAGGACCGCTAACAATCCACGATAGCCCGTTGCCCCGTACATCAAAAACCCAATCAAGCCCAATCCCATAATGCCAATCTCGGCTGCTTTCGCCAAAACGATAACGCGGTTCTTGCTGTACTTATCTGACAAATGGCCAGCGATTCCAGAGAACAAGACAAACGGCAAAGCAAAGACGATGGTCGCAACTTGTTGCTGATCTAGAGTTCCAGGTACAACGGGAATTGCCAGTAGGAGCATTAGTTGCTTGTAAAAATTATCGTTGAAAGCGCCCAAGAACTGGGTAGCTGTGATTCCGAAAAACGACCGGTCTCGAGTCAACTCACTCCCGGCAACGTATGTAAGCCGGCGAAAGTTCGCGTAGCGATCATTAACGTACATTCTTGTGTTCCCGAATATGCTAATGGATTGTTTTGCGCCATTGGGGATTCCATGATTACATGGTCCCAGCATTACAACCGAAATCCATTGGGCATTCCCCTCAAGGATCATCTGACGCAACATTTCGCGAGCAAGAAAAACGCTTGGGCGTTAGAGCGAATGATCCCGTCGATTCTCGACGTAGTTACTCAGCATTCGAAAACGACGGACTTGATGCAGGCAACAAATTCCCATGCAAGCCAGTATTAAGAGAAAGGTTGCGTTCTGGTAGACGTTGCCGAGCAAGTAAGGGTTAAAGAACAACAGGGCGATATAGGAAAGTATGGTCACGATGGTGACGAACACAACCATCCGAGCTCGGAAAAACATTCCGCCTCCGACTACTACCATGGGATAGCCGATGAGTATTGGACCAGGGGGAAAGGCCGGACTCGACATCATCGATATCAAGACAGTGAGAAAAACGGCATCGGCACAAAGCCAAAACGTTGCAACAATCGTCTCAAGCTTCTTGCTGCTCGTAAACAGCCAGCACAAAACGCTTACTGCAATCCATGCAAGCGTGACGGCACTCACTGGGATGTGGTAGGCTAGGTCTTGGTCGGCCGACATAGCAAACGTCAATTGGCCTATGACCAGCGCCAAACCAAGAGCACCCATGTGCGAGGCGAGCACTGGCGATCTGCGGCCAAATCGTCGAAGGCGATCGATAACCGTCGGTGCCTTGGCATGGGTGGGAAGCCCATTTAGAAACCGTTCGAGATCTTCTGCTACCTCGTTTGCATTGGCATATCGGTCTTCCGGATTTTTCTGTAAACAACGCATGCAAATGAGTTCAAGCGAACGAGGGATTTGCTTATTGAGAGTACGGGGCGGAACTGGTTCGCTCTCCAGCACTTGAACGAGAGCATCAAGAACGTTCTCTGCAACAAATGGAGCTTGGTCAGTCAAGCAAAAGTACAATAAACCACCCAATCCATAGATATCTGCTGATGGCCCAATCTTTTTGTACTCGCCTGCCGCCTGCTCGGGAGCCATATATCCAACCGTTCCCAGAATCTGGCCAGTTTGTGTCAGGTCCGAATTGACGGTGGTTGATTTGGCCAAACCAAAGTCCGCAATGTAAGGTTTTAGTTGCGAATCGAGCAAGATATTGCTTGGCTTCAAATCGCGATGCACAATTCCTTTTGAGTGAGCGTATGAAATCGCCTGTGCCACAGGAATCAGAGTTTCGGCAATCTTAATATAGGATAGTTGTTGTACCTTCACGACAGAGGACAAGTCTGTCCCGTCGATCCATTGCATTGAGAAGTAATCGAGTCCGTCGATTTGACCAACGTCGTAGACGGTTACTATGTTCGGATGGTAGAGTTGCGCGGCAAAGCGAGTCTCCTCTCGGAACCTGGCAAGCAGTACGTTGCTTTGTTTGTCCTCGACGCCGTACCAATGGTCCGTCCGAACTAATTTGAGAGCTACTTCGCGAATGGGAGCATCGCCTGAGTACTGCATCGCACGATAAACCACCCCCATCCCGCCGTGCCCAAGTACCTCCAAAAGCTCATACGGACCTAGTCGCCTTGGCAAGTCTCGACCGAAGTGCGTTGGCTTGAGTCCCATCGCGGAATCGGGTGCAATTGTTTCGGCCTCCAAAAACACGGATTGAAGTAATTGGAGATCGTTCGGAAATCTGGCAACGTAGCATATATATGGCAATGTACAGCCATGCTTGACACGGTACTCACGATCTAGCTTCAACAACTCCAGGAGCAAGGCGCGCCGATCGGATTCCATTCCCATTGCCAAATAGTCTTCAATGACCGGCTCTGCGCCCCGAAGAAACTCGGCTTCAAACGCATCGCAAATGGGACCAATTCGATGCAAAACTTGGCGTTCCATTTTCCACGGGAACATGTCATCGTTTGGCATTGTCGTTTTCCTCATCCGCACCCAGCTATCGTGATCGATACAAATCAATTGACATTGTGAGCAAGCCAATCATTCGTATCAAATGGTTTTGTGACGCGAACATTCTCGGAAATGGTGGTGCTCGGGATTCTCTACCTCAATCCAAGGGTTTAGAATGTCGCTACCGTCCAAACCGAAATTCACTCGTTATTCCCCTCACGCATCAAAAAATGTCGTCATGAACGCAGTTCGCTAGAACCTTGGTATCATCGAAAGCTCACCAGATGAATAAATCGCTCGACAACCATTCCGTTTCACAGCAGTTGCTTGAGGTCCAACAGCACGATGAAGCCGCAATTGCAGCGTTATGGGAGAAGTATTACCCAGCCTTGGCCAGGTTTGCGGAAAAACGGCTCGCAGCTTTAGGAGTTCAGCAACGCGCATTCAATGGAGAGGATGTAGCAGCGAGCGCGCTGGTAAGCTTCTTTCGGGCTGTTCAACGAGATCGTTTTCCTGCGTTGGATTCTGAAGATGGGCTCTTCCGACTCCTCAGAAGGATAACGATTCGGAAAGTGATCGATCGAAAAAGGAAAAGCCAAACTCTCAAGGCGGGAAGTGGCGACGTGCGTGGGGAATCCGCGTTTGGCTCCCATTCAAGTTTAGAGAACGCCTTAGGCATCGATGCAGTTCAAGGCGAATCACCTTCACCTGAGTGGATCGCAATGATGGAGGAAGAATGCCAAGGGCTTTTTGCATTACTTCCCAACGCGGAACTTCAATCCATCGCATTTCTTCGACTGGAGGGATACAGCAACACCGAGATCGCAGCGAAGATTGTAAAGTCGGTCGCAACCGT
>NZ_JBIPLW010000068.1:0-4875 GCF_044369455.1 Flavobacterium sp.
CCAGACCGAACGCACCCGCCAGCACCAACTCACGTCGCAGCATAAGACACCCCCTATTGATGCTCGTGATTGTAAAGGCGCATCCGGCGGGGTGAAATGAAGGCATCCCGTTCCGGAGTGATGCCATGACCCGATACGCGCCTCTCGCCGCCGTCACGGCGTGCATGCTGTCTGTCGCGTATGGGTTGGCGATGGCAGAGCCCACTGAGCATCCGCCCGAGCGGGAAGATCCGGGCCTGGTGGACATCCTGAGCCGCGTGCCCGATGCCCGGGTGACGATGCGCTACGCCAGCGAGGACAATCTCGTCGGTGCAGTCGTCGACGGGTACGAGCGGCCGCGCTGCCTGTTGAGCCCCGCAGCCGCGGATGCACTGGCCGGTGTGCAAGCGGAACTCCGCTCCTTCGGCCTGTCGATCCTGATGTTCGACTGCTACCGGCCGCAACGCGCCGTCGACCACTTCGTGCGCTGGTCCTCGGACCCGGCCGATCAGAAGACGCGCGCCCGTTACTATCCGAACGAAGACAAGGCAAAGATGTTCGAGAAGGGCTACATCGACCGCCGTTCGGGCCATTCGCGCGGCAGCACGGTCGACATCACTTTGGCGGACGCCACAGGGAAGGAACTCGATATGGGTACCGGCTGGGACTTCATGGACCCCAGTTCCGCGACGGAATACCCGGCGCTGCCCGAGACCGCAAGGCGGAACCGCTTGATGCTGAAGTCACTGATGGCCGCCCATGGCTTCCGCAATTACGCGGGCGAGTGGTGGCATTACACGCTGGAGGAGGAACCCTGGCCGGATCGTTACTTCGACGTGCCGGTGCGCTGAGGCGCGGGATCGAGAGGAAGCGGTGACACTCCCCGCAGGAGTGCCACCGCCGGGCGCCGCTCAGGGCGTGGGATTGTCGTCGCAGGAATCGTCGTCGTCGACGGAGTCGTCGGCACCGTCGTTGTCGTCATCCGTGTCGCTGTCGTCAGACTCGCCGTCGTTGTCCTCGTCGGTGTCGGAGGCATCTTTCAAGCCGTCGTTGTCACTGTCGTCGTCCGAGTCGTCGGACACACCGTCGTTGTCGCTGTCACTGTCGATCGAGTCGTCCAGGCCGTCGCCGTCCGAGTCGCCGCAGGCATTGTCCTCGTCGTCGTCGTTCACCTGATCGTTGTCATCGTCGGTGTCGGCGCTGTCGTCAGAGCCGTCATTGTCGTCGTCGGTATCTGCGCTGTCGTCTACCCCGTCGTTGTCATCGTCGGTGTCGATGCTGTCATTGATGCCGTCATTGTCGTCATCTCTGTCGATCGCATCCGTACGGCCGTCACCGTCATCGTCGAAATCGCTGCGGTCGCGGGAATCCGGAATCTGGTCGTTGTCGTCGTCTGTATCGACGCTGTCGTCCAGACCGTCGCCGTCGTCATCGGCATCCTCGCAATCGGGAAGGCCGTCCTGGTCGTCGTCGGCCTTCAGGGTGTCGCAGGCGTCACCAAGTCCGTCGTTGTCATCATCGCCATCGCGGCTGTCGGGCACGCCGTCATTGTCATCGTCCTTGTCGGAGCGGTCGCGAATGCCGTCGTTGTCATCGTCCTGGTCGATGCGATCGGGGACGCCATCGTTATCGTCATCGAAGTCAACCGCATCGCGCACGCCGTCGCTGTCGTCGTCGAGGGTGTCAGACGCCTCGCTCATGTCTGAGAGATCGTTGCCGTTGTCGTCGATGTCCTCGAGGTCAGGAGTGCCGTCGTTGTCGTCGTCGGAGTCGGCGCTGTCGTCGATACCGTCGTTGTCGTCGTCGCTGTCATCGGTATCGTCGAGATCATCAAGGCCGTCGTTGTCGTCGTCGCTGTCGATCGAGTCAGGCGACCCGTCGTTGTCGTCATCGGGATCCAAGGAGTCCGTGATGCCGTCGTTGTCGCCGTCGTTGTCTTCACGGTCGAGGCGGTCGACGATGCCGTCGTTGTCATCGTCACGGTCGGCGCTGTCGGCGATGCCGTCGTTGTCGTCATCGCGGTCGAGGCGGTCGACGGTACCGTCGTTGTCGTCGTCACGGTCGGCTGCGTTCGGGATGCCGTCATTGTCTTCGTCCAGATCCGCGGCAAAGGCGACAAGACCCTGCACAGGAAGCGCAAGGCTACCCGCAGGCATGAACACTGGCGCGGCTGCCAGCGCAATGGCGAGGGCAAGGGGCTTGGGACTGAGTTTGGGCATGACGGTCTCCAGATGCATGGATCGGGCTGTAGCGCCCACAAACCTAGACGGCCGTCTTCAAAGACACAACCCCGAACGCGCAGAACTGTGACGCTGATCAAACAAAGCTGCAGATAGCTCTCACACAACGATCACAAAGTCATCGAGCCCAACCGCCGGCTTTGCTGCATCCCCAAACACCGCAAACTGCACAGCCCCCACCCCGCCAGCCCCATCCGCGTCGTAATACAGAGCGCCCGTGGAGCTGTCGTAAATGACCCGCTGCTCTGTCGTCAGCGCGGGTATGGATGATCTCATCCCGAGAACTGGACAGGTCAGACCGTGAATTTCCGTCCGTTTGTGGAATCGTTAAACTGGCTGGCGAACAGCGCTGGCGCGGCACCCGACAGGACTGAATGTGGCCGGAAATCGTTGAAGCCTTGCCTCCAATTTTCGATCTTGGCATGGGCGTCTTTGAGGGACAAGAACCAATGCACGTTCAGACATTCACCTCGGAAACTGCCGTTGAACGATTCGATGAACGGCTTGTCAGTCGGCTTGCCTGGCCGTGAGAAGTCCACCGGTAATCCCTTTTTTCCACCGTCCGCGAAGGTAGGGATTCTTACAACAGGATGCGCTCTTGGGGTGCCGTGCCCTGCGGCACCGCTGCCGAAACGCTCGAGCGTCGCCGCTACCTCCGGAGCGGTCGCGTGAACTCGCAGTTGTACACAAACCAGATCCCGGCAGACGCGAATACGAACCACACGCCCATGTAGCCCAGCCCAAGCCACGCAAGAACCGGCTCGGAGATCGTGGGGTTTTCTGCGGCGGTTGGGTAGTTGATCAGGGTGAGCAGCAACCCCGCGAGTAATGTGCCAAGCGCCGCCGCGGCTTTGTCGACAAAGACCTGGTACGCGAAAATCACCCCCTCCAGACGCTTGCCCATCGACTCGGCCACATGGTCGGTGACGTCTGCATACAGCGAGTAAATGATGGAAGCCGTCACAACCCACAGCAGCTGGCTGAGGAAGTCATAGGCCGCAAGGAGCCACCACAGGCCATCGCTTCCGCGCTCCGGAATCAGTTTCAGCACGAGCAGCGGCGGCAGGATCATGCTGATCGCCACGGATGCGGTCAGAAACCGGATGGCCATGATTCTCTTGTCGCCTTTGACGACAAACTTCCGGACGACCGGGGCGACCGCAAGTGATGCGAGCGCTTCAAAGATCATCAGGATGGTCATCTGCTCGCTGCGGATTCCGTAGAAAAAACTGTACTGATAGATCCAGAGCGCGGCGCATGCCCCGAGCCCGATACCCACGCACAGGCTGGACAGGAGAAGCGCCCGCAGTGAGCGGACCTGAAACAGCTGGCCGAAAGAGCGGGCCATGTCCTTCAGACCCGGAGTCTGCTCGCTGGTAGTCATATGAAGACGCGGGATCTCGGGATGAAGTCCGATAGAGGAAAACAGCAGCGAAGCCAGGATGATTGCGGCCCAGAAGACGGCGGCTTGCTGATACCCGGCGATATTGGTCTGACCATTGACTAATTCGGCGGAATCCTTGAGCCAGATGCCGTACATCGCGACCGACATCACCGCACCGGTGAACCAGCTTGCCGAAATCGGCAGTGACGCAAGCCGGGTACGTTCGTCATAGTCCGCGGTCAATTCCGCCACCATCGTCCGGACCGGCACATCGAATGACGCCATCGACAGTCGCAGCAGGATTGACAGCGTCAGGAGATAACCGAACAGGGCCGATTGCGAACTCGCCCCCGAGGGCGGATACCACACGAGCACGTACAACACGGTAAGCGGCAGGATCGAGGCGTACATAAACGGATGGCGCCGGCCCAGGCGTGATCGCCAGTTGTCGGACACGTATCCGAGCAGTGGACTGGCAATCGCGTCAATCGCTAGCGCGAGTGCGAGCGCAAGACCGGTCAGGCCGGCAGAAAGACCAACGACCTGGCTGTAGAAAAAGAACAGGAAATAGTCGATCCCATTGCTGATGATGCCCGCGGTGGGGACCCCGCTGCACGCGAAAGCCAGCCGTGAAAGCGGTGCAACCCTCGTCATCAGCCGGGAACCTTTGCCGGACTCTCAATCCGCCGCGTCAATGATCGCACGCGTTTTGCTGAGCCGCCGCACGCGCAACCTCCGACGATGATGGTGGGCGTAAATCCGCGCCCGCAGCCACTTGCCCGCGCGCGACAGCCGCGGATTCATCTTGCCGCACCCAGACCGGATCATTGCCGTCGTAGTAGCCGAGCAGATCGTGACCGGCCCCATGAGTCGTATACCCCAGCAGGCGCCGAACTCGTTCGTCGTACTGCCGCGCCGATTGCGGAGGCACCTCTAGAGTGTGGTTCTCCTCCGCGCGAAGCCAGCCCAGACAATAGGTATTGATGAGTCCCATCCGGGGAGTGTGGCTGTGGTTTGCACCGCCGCCGTGCCAAGTCGATCCCAGATAGAACAGGGCAGAGCCTGTTGGCATGACTGCCTGGGTCCAATGTGTGAGGTCCGGCTTGTGCCACGCGCGGAGAAAGCGATGACTGCCGGGTACCACGCGAGTTGCTCCGTTCTCCTGCGTAAAGTCGGTGAACGCCCACATCACGCCGATCTGGAGTTCGAGTCCGGCGAACTGAATCGGATAGCCCGTATCGTCGCGATGCAGTTGCTGGTCGCTCTCCCCGG
>NZ_JBIPLW010000058.1:0-4830 GCF_044369455.1 Flavobacterium sp.
CTCATGGCTTCTTCGAGCTCCGCGCGAGGCGACTGGGCGGCGGTGACGGACGGCAGCACGGCGGCGAGCGCGAGAGCCGCAGCTGAGGCGATGACGGTGAACTTCTTCATGGCGATACCCCGATAAGGATGAGAGTCGTGGATCCGCAGTGCGTGGCGCGACCTGCGGGCAGCGTCATTTTACCTGCCGACCACGATTTCCGTCGCAACCTCGGCCCGGCCAGGCTTGCACTTTCGTACAATCCGCCCCCGAAGACCGACCGATACGATGTCGGATGGCCTTCGTTCCCTACAACCGCCCGCCTATCCGAGAGACACCCATGACTTTGCGCTCGTCGCTGTTGCCGCTGCTCGCCGCCGTCGCCCTCCTCACCGGATGCGCCACCGCACCCCAGCCCTTCGAGCTCCAGAACACCCTCGAGGCACGGGCGACCGTGACCCAGCTCGACCTCGCCACGCGCCTCATGACCCTGCGCGGTCCGGCCGGCAACGAATTCACCTTCGAGGTCGATCAGGCCGTGCGCAACCTGCCGCAGGTCAAGGTGGGTGACGACGTGGTCGTGCGCTACTTCGAGACCATCGGCGCCGCCATGCGCAAGCCGGGCGACTCCACCGAAGCCTCCATCGCCCTCGCGGACGGCGTCGCCGACCCGGGCGACCGTCCGGCCGCCGGCATCGGCACCCGCACCACCCTGCCCGTCACCATCGTCTCGATGGACAGCAAGACCAACGAAGTTCGGTTCTACGGCCCGGACAAGCGCGTGCGGACCGTCGAGCTCGAGACGCCCGAGGCGCAGGCCTTCGCCAAGAAGCTGAAGGCCGGCGACGAAGTCATCGTCACCTTCACCGAGGCGCTCGCGGTATCGATCGAGCCGGCGCGCTGACGCAGACCGTCTAGCAGGCGATCGAGCGAACGCGGAATTACCGCGTTTCGCTCGCTCAGTCTATCTTGACGACCGTCTCGGTCGCCGCATCGCTCCAATCGGCGGCGCGCGCCACGCTACTCAGATAAGGCTTCCGCGCAACCATCAGGCACAGCAGCCCGAGTCCGCCGGCCACACCGCCGACCGAGGCCAATGACCATGCCAACGCAGCATCGTCACGGAACACGAAGTCGGTGACCAAAGCGATCAGGGTCGGTCCGATCCCGAGCGCTACGACCTGCGCGATGAGGAAATAGACTGCGATGACCTGCGCACGCAGCTGATTCGGCGTGATCAGCTGCAACGCGACCGGCGAGTAGCCTTGCTGCATGCCGATGAAGAACAGCAGCACGGCCAACACCACGAGCGAGGCTTCGGCGGTGGGCATCAGCGGTGCAGCCACCGCCGCGGGCACCAGGAACGCGAAGGCGATGATAGACGCGCGCATCGGTGCATCTCGATGTCCTTGCCGCGCAAGGCGATCGACGAACCAGCCACCGAACAGGGTTCCGGCGGTGCCGAAGACCGCCATGACGAGGCCGAACGCGTAGCCGATGTCCGACATCTCCCAGCCGAACGAACGCCGCAGCGACTCAGGGATCCACGCGAGGTAGCCGACGACGGCGATGCCGCCGAACGAGAACGCGGCGATGATGCGCGAGACCGTCGCGAAATTGCTGCGGAAAAACCGGGTCAATTCCGCCGAGCCAGCCCCGCCGGACGCAGTACGCGCGACGCCGCGGCGCGCGGGCTCCTTCACCGTGAGCATGATGACCAAAGTGAGCAGGATCCCCGGCGCACCGACCACGAGGAACGCCAACTGCCAATTGCGCACCTCTCCGAGGATCGGCAGCGTCGTCGAGTCGGCACCGGATAACGCGCCGATGACGGCACCACCGACGATCAGCGCGAGTCCGCCCCCCAAGAAAAGACCGATCGAATACGTGCCGATCGCACGTCCGAGCCGATGAGGCGGGAAATAGTCGCTCAACATCGAGTAAGCCGACGGCTGAAGCGCAGCCTCCCCGACCCCCACACCCACTCGGGCCAGGAACAGCTGCCAGTAGTTCTGTGCGAGGCCGCAGAGGAAGGTCATCACACTCCAGAAGAAGACGCCGATCGCGATGATGGTGCGCCGTGGCTTGCGATCCGCCAGCTTCGCGATCGGGATGCCCGCCACGGTGTACAGCACGGCGAACGCCAGCCCGATCAGCAGACTCAGTTGCGTATCCGTCAGACCGAGGTCGCGGCGGATCGGTTGCACCAACAGGGTGAGGATCTGACGATCCACCAAAGCGACCAGATACGCGACGATCAGGACGCCGACGACGTACCACGCCGCGAACGGACTCGGCCATGGCTGCCCGGACGGGTCATCAGACGCTTCATTTTTCATGCATGGACTCCCGGCGCTGTTGCTACGATGGACCGATGAAAGACCGCGCAACCGGAACCGTCGAAATCAACGGCCGCTACGCTTGGTATGTCGTCGGCGTGCTGATGTTCGCCTACGTCGTCTCGTTCATCGACCGGCTGATCCTGGGGCTGCTCGTCCAACCCATCAAGCAATCCCTGCAGGTGAGCGACATCGAGATGGGCCTGCTCGCAGGCATCGGATTCGCGCTCTTCTACACGATCATGGGGGTGCCGCTCGCGCGCCTCGCCGACTCCGGCAACCGAAAATGGCTGATCATCGCCGGCGCCTCGCTGTGGACGTTGATGACGGCCGCGAGCTCGCTCGCCGAATCGTACACGCACCTCTTGATCGCGCGCATCGGCGTCGGCGTCGGCGAAGCCACGCTGACGCCTGCGGCGATGTCGATGATCGCGGACTATTTCAGCCGCGACCGCGTCTCGCGGGCGATCGGCACCTACTCGATCGGCGTCTATCTCGGCGCAGGCCTCGCACTGCTCGGCGGCAGCGCGGTGGTGCAGGCGATCTCGGGCATGGATCTCAGCGGCGGCGCGTTCAGCGGCTTCGCGCCATGGCAGCTCGCCTTCCTTGCGGCAGCCACGCCCGGCATCGCGGTCGTGCTGCTGATGCTCACGGTGCGCGAACCGCCGCGACAAGAGCTGTCCGGCACCGCCACGGATGCCCGCGTCGCGCTGCCGCTGAGCGAAGTGTTCACGTTCATGGGCGCCAACAGGCGTCTGCTCGTCGGTCACTTCATCGGCTATGGGCTCGTGGGTACCGCGGTCACCGCCTATCTCGTCTGGGCGCCGGAGATGCTGCGGCGCAGCTTCGACATCCCCATCGGCACTGCCGGCTTCGCCTACGGCATGCTGCTCGTGACGCTCGGCGCCCTCGGCCCATTCATCGGCGGTTGGTGGGCGCAGCGCGCGGCGACCCGCGGCCAACCCGATGCAGAGATCGCCGTGTCGATCCGTGCATTGCTGTGGCTCGCGCCGTTCGCGATCGCAGGTCCCCTGATGCCGACCTTGGCGGGCGCCGTCATCGTGCTGGCACCGGTCGTGTTCCTGCTGTCGATCCCGCAGGGACTGGCGCCCGCCGTGCTGCAGCTCGTCTCGCCCAACCGCATGCGGGGTCAGGTGCTTTCGGCGTTCGTGCTCTGCGCGGTGATCTTCGCCTACAGCATCGGCCCGACGGCCGTACCGTTCGCGGCCAGCCGGCTGTTCGGCGATGAAGACGCTCTCGACAAGGGCATGGCGCTGGTCGGCGGGCTCTGCGTCCCGCTCGGCGCGTTGGCGCTCGCCTGGGCGCGCCGCCCTTTCGGCGAGGCCATGCGGGCGGGTGGTCGATCCGGTTGAACCGACCACCCGCCGCTCCGCATCACTTCCAGCGATATTCCGCGCTCAGCCCGTAGGTGCGCGGCATGCCGTAGACGATCACGCCCCAGCCGTTCGAGGCCGGCGTGCTGAGCGTGTCCATGATGTACTCCTCATCGGCCAGATTGCGGCCGTAGAGCGACACGTTCCAACGGTCGTCCGTGGAGCGCCAGCTGACGCTGCCGTTCCAGAGGCCCTGTTCCGGCACCTCCAGCGCCACGTTGTTCTGGATCTCCTTGAACTGCTTGCCGGACCGGTTGATGTCGGTGGCGAAGCGCAGATAGCCCCGCTCACCCATCGGCACGTCGTACTGCATCGCGAGATTCACCGTGTACGGCGGCGAGTTCGCGAGCTTGCGCGGCGCCTTCACGCCGGCCGCGGCGAACGGTCCGTCGAACAACGGCTGCGGATCCTTGTTCTCGGTGCGCAGGAGACCCAGACCGGCACGGATCTCGAAGTTGGGCGTCGGTCGCGCCGTCACATCGAACTCTGCACCGTAGATCTCCGCCTCGGACACGTTGGCGAGGAAGTTCTGCACCACGCCGGTCGCCGACGGACGGGAGGACACCGCCTGCAGGTTGGTGTAGTCGCTGTAGAAGAACGCGCCGTTGAAGATGACGCGCCGGTCGGCCCAATCGCTCTTGAAACCGATCTCATAGGCCTTCACGTCTTCGGGCTTGTACGGGATCCACTGCGCGATGTTGGTCACGAAGCCGCCGTTGAAACCGCCCCCCTTGTAACCCTTGGCTGCACTGGCATAAAGCAGGAGGTTGTCGGCAGGCTTCCAGTCGAGGGCGACGCGCCAGGTATTGGCCTTGTCCTCGGTCTTGCCGGTGACCGGGATCGGCGGTTGGCCTGCAACGGTGATGACGCCCGGGACGGTCGCCAGCACGATGCGGGTCGCCTGGTCGAAGCTAGGCGGACGCAGGAAGGAGGACTCGCTGGTGAACTCGATGTCTTCCTTCAGGTAACGCGCGCCGAGGGTCAGCTTCCAACCTTCGGCGAAGCGCCAATCGACCTGACCGAAGCCGGCGATCTGCGTCTGGTCCTGGTCGTAGATCACCTGCGCGCGGTTCACGAGGAAGTTGTCGACGAACAGCACGCGCGGCGGATCCTCGGCC
>NZ_JBIPLW010000078.1:0-4745 GCF_044369455.1 Flavobacterium sp.
TGGGAAGGAAGCCTGCGAATGCATGGGTACCCGATGTTATCCACGTCTTTGCGCGTCGTTTGACGTGGATTTGGGTTTTAACGTAAGCAAACAAAATCCAGTGACGGTAATGAATGCAGACACCATCATACAAAATGCAGTTTCGCGAGTAAATTGACGGCGAGAATACCAACGCCATCGTTCTTCGTCCCAGCTCCTGACGTCATCAGGATCATTGCCATCCGTCTTCGATGCTCCGTCCTCGCCTGTTGAGTAGACTCTCGCTTTTTCGTCAAAGGTTTTTCGTGATTGAATTCGATACGGATTACCCCAAGCATCTGGCCGCGGAGGATGCATCAAGATTCTCGCAGCGGGATCAACCGAAGAAAGCCGATTGTGAATCCAGTCATTGATCGTGTCGTCCGTAACTGTAATGTTTGCATGTTTGCAGTATCTGACCGAATCTTCGATTAATTGTTGGGCGTGACGCACGCTGTTTGTCTCCTGTTGCCACGGATACGTCCGTATAGCAGGAAAAGCGAAGAACCCCACAAGCCATGTGTTCAGAAGGAAGACAGCCGGAAGAAGCATAAGTTGGCGAACGGTAAATCTCATCCATGAATCTGCCGTGGATAACGAATCATAATCTATCCCAACGGAAGTGAAGCGGAACTGAGCGATAGTTTGAGCGTTGGGCTATGTCGGTTTGCCGTTGCTTCCATCCGCTGTCAGGCTTGTGCGGATTCTACACGTTCCGCATCTCAGAAAACCAGTCTAACCGATGCGTTGGGACGGTTGCAACATGCCGGTTGTTAGATTGCCAATCCGTGGCAGGCGAATGGTCCGTCCGATTGTTACGGTTCTGACTGCTTGGCAGCGTAGCTGCCCCAGACCTTTAGACGCGTATTCGATTGTGAGACTGACATGAGACACGCTGTAATGCTCGATACTGGACCAGTGGCTAGCGGTTACCCAGATGGGAGTGTCATCCACTTGTCTTCAACTCATTTCCAGTACGCACGTCCAACATTTCGTTCGTCCCGTTTGGGATGCATCTACACTATCAAGTTGTTTGATTGGTAGATCTGATTTTACCAAAGGCAAGATGCATCCCACAAGAGATCCCCACCATTAGAATTGGCATTCCAGCAACCATGAACACTGGAGTCACTGATGGCGATTCAAAAAACCGCCACCAAAAGCCGCAAATCCCTATTCCAACCAAAACCAAAGCAAGCCTTAACGGATTTGTTAGTTCTAGCCAAAGTTTGTCTCCACAGTTTCTACACCGTTTTGACGCTATTGTGTTCCAAACAGTCCATCTAGACACAGGATGCGAACACGAGGGACAAAGATTCCGACCAATCCCGCCCTTTACTCGCAAGTCTTCGTTCACAGACGATGGTTTGTATGGATTCATTTCGTGCATTGCTATCAGGACGAACGACGGCGGTAACGAGGCCGCCCCCAAAAACCTATGTTTTAAAAACCGTCATCTGCGGCTACCGTTCAACACATAGTAATTTAGCGATTCCGGATAGACCTAGAACCCTTCCATCACGTCACGTGCATCTTGTTTCGTCAATATCGTCAATTCAAGCCTTGCGATCACGTCGTCTGGTGAAGCCATGGAACGTAACAAGATGACCTTGTAAACCTCGTTTTTTGCAGCCAAGGTCAATTGTTTGTGTTTGTCACAATAGCGTGAATACGCTGTGGCCATGCGTTCCCATAAGGCGAGTTCGCTGTCTGGGTTCAGATCACGTATGAAGTTATCAGCCCATTGGGCAACTGTCTGACCGTCAATTTCTACAAAGACTTTTTGGAGCGAAGCAATTCGCTGTATTTGCACTGCTGTCAACGAGTCTCGCTGAATTGGACCTTGTTGTAGTTCGTTCGGGTCAATCCATTTTGTTTCACCGTTTTGCACATCCTCGACGGCAACGGTTCCTGATTCCGGCGGTGTTTCAAGCGTTGTGCTGGAGCAAGATGTTAGAAACAGCGTCAGCATCGCTAGCCAGTAGAACAAGGTTGATGATTTGCGATTACGCATGTTCTAGCCAAAAAACGACTGGGTTGACCGAGGGCGAGTTGGTGACTCAACGCAAGTCAAACCCGACCGAGCCCTTCGCGACCATCGCATTGTTTTGGCAATTGTCCCCTAATGGCGACGGGAATCAAGAAGTCTAAGGCATTGCTCCGCATTGTTTGCCAGATATTGCTTCTCTTGTCGGAACTTAGTCATCCAACCACGAATATTCTCTTCCTCATCTACAGTGAGATCCGCCCATTGGAGAAAGGACCAGATACCAGCAAGCGAGTTTAGTCCATTTACTCCGTAAAGCTCAGGATTTGAGTACGCTTGATCTGCGATCCAAAGAAGAGCGTTCTTGGTTCGCCCATCGGTATGGATCATTGCTAGAAGGATTCCAACGAATCGCTGTCGCTCGTCAATGTTGTGCGGATCTCCGTCGAAGAACTGCTTGCAAAGATCAACATAAAGCGATTGATCCCTTGCCAAATCGTTGAGGCGACTTGATTCGCGGAGTGTATGCAGCTCGCTGTCAGCGAGATCCGCGAATAGGCTCATGAACTCAGTGCGATCCATTGTTTCGGTGCCAGAACGAATAACAATCTATCCCAACTGGATTGAAGCGGAACGAACGAATAGGTTGTGCGCTGGGTTATGACCGTTTGCCGTTGCTTCCATTCGCTGTCGGGCTTCGCGGATTCTACACGTTCCGCTACGATGGAAACCAGTCTAACCGATGCAACGGTGCTGCTGCAACATGTTTGCGATAACGCCCACAACAGACCGGGCAGACAGACCCAGTCAATCCCATGTTCGTCTCTAGAACAATGATGCGGAATCAAATCCTTTATATGTCATTTGTATATGTCATTTGCTTTCGTGACGTTCGTAGTGGTAGTGTTCCTGACTAGCGGACGTAAATCGCTGTATGAACTCGGGAAGTTTTTGATTGGGCGCTTGAGGATTGAACCACCCGTTCGCGATTGCATGATCATACGCTGATTGATCGAGCGGATAAAGCGTCAACGTTCCCTCAAGTTTGTGCTCCGTGATCCATGCCTCAGCGTTCTCGCGTGAAGTGAAGACGCCACTCGGGAAAGTTGCCTTTGCGCCATTAAAGACCCAAACGCCTTGCAGGAACGCGTGTGTTCCATTCACTGGACGTGTCGCGTGCAGAAGCTCACCAGTCCGCTGAAGTTCGTTGATTGCGGCCGTAATCGTTTCCTTTGTCAGGACGGAAAGCACGATCATGTGAGCTGCGGCAGCATGAATTCGGATCGTTGAGTTCGGAAGAAAGTCACCGAATCGATCGAGCGAATCCGGAGTGCAAAAAAAGCACCAACGCCGCTCGCCCGAGTCAAGTTCGATTGATACCTCCACGGCGTAAGTAATCGGGGATGGAATCTCATGCTCGATGATGATTGAACGGACTATCATGGGGGCATTGCAAAATAGCGGTGGCAAGTTAAGTCTCTGAAAATCTAGCCCGTCGATGCGTTGCTTAGGCCAATCGGATTGTTCAGGCATTCTAACTCCGACGCATATGTCTTAAGAGTCTTCTTTTCGATTCAATAGATCCACGGCTGCGATAAAAAAGAAAATCCCAAAGGCGCCTAAGATATAGAAGCCAAGAACAAACGGCAACAATGAGAAACCCGCCATAGGACCAACAACTTTCTCAGTTAAATTGGGCCGAAATGACTCACTCGCCCAAAGCGCCAAACCGGGTAGGGAAACCAAAATCGTAGAAGTGTTCCATAGCCTAAATGCAGATGCACGATTTGTAGATAAAGTAGTAAACACCAGTCCAGGAATGTTTTGGAAGTTGGCGAATATGAAAAGTAGTACGAAGTGCTCTAAGCTTCTTCCCCCGCTTTGAAATGTAACCACGCAACATGCAAGCCCCGTTAATAGGGCAATGGCCCAAACGACAATCGGCAGGCGACGTTTTGCGTTTTCTTGCGTTGCAGGAGTGCTTGGTTGCAAATCCGAGTTCTTTCTTGCCAGCGCCGTTCACCCGACCGCAGCGAACGACATTGATTTTAAATTCCGCGTGTTTCGCGGCTCGATATGCAACGGTTTGGTACGCCCGTCATGTGCATTGGTTAATTGGGTTCACTTCCCATGTGCGTGACAGGAACCTCTAGGAGAGCAGTATACCAAATGAAAACTTCAAGAGAACAATCAATAGGTGAAGGCAACTGCGTGAGGGTGACCGAGCGTGGAAAGGAAGCCTGCGAATGCATGGGTACCGTGATTGTGGAACATCGAAGAGCTGGACATCGCACAATCGAATAACCTAGAGACTCTCTGACGTCCTTAGCCCAGGTTATTCGCCGAATCCGCCAAAGAGCCATAACCCAGTCGAGAGAAAACATCGCGATTTCGCGAAGTGTCGGTTCCACTCAACTGAGATGGGTAGTTACGAACAGTTTTCTACCCACGTGTGAACAAAGAGGCTGGTGTTGTCATGACCCCAGCCTTTTTTCGTTTTTCCACCAGTCTTTTCGTTGTTCGGCCGCTTTCCACACGGCTCTCACTAGGTCTCTAAAGCTCATAACCTGACGGTCACCTCTAAAAGTCATTTTGAGTCCAAAATCGCCAATTTTGGCCAAAAGTCTCTCGGATCTCTGCGCGCCTCTGACCTGGGGTTATGAGCTTTTAAGGGAAAGTCTCTAAAGCTCATAACCTGGAGGTATTTTCGTGCAGCTTGCTAGCCGGGTTATGAGGAAGA
>NZ_JBIPLW010000067.1:0-4739 GCF_044369455.1 Flavobacterium sp.
GCCTCGCTCAACACCAGCATGGGCGGCAACGACCGCATCGTCGTCACCAACAACACGGGTGTGCTCAACAACGTCTCGGTGGCGGGCCTCGTGACGGCCAACGCCTGGGGCCTCAGCGGCAACTCGATCACGGCGGCGGGCGGCACCCTCGGCGCCGTGCCGACGGGCAGTTTCCTCGGCGCGACCAGCAACCAGAACCTGCAGCTGGTCACCAACAACCTGGTGCGAGCGATCGTCACCGCGGGCGGTGTTTTCCAGACCAACAACGTCGCGATCGGCGGCGGCGCCATCAACGGCACCACGATCGGCGCGACGACCGCGAGCACCGGCCGCTTCACGACCCTCGATACGACCGGCAACGCGGCGGTGGCGGGCACGCTCGGCGTCACCGGTGCGACGACGCTCGCGAGCACGCTCGGCGTGACGGGTGCGACGACGCTGTCCTCCACGCTCGGCGTGACGGGTGCGACGACCTTGGGCGGCGCGACGCAGGTCAACAACACGCTGACCGTGACCGGCGACACCACGCTCAACAGCAACCTCGGCGTCGGCGGCAACGGCAGCATCACCGGCACGCTCGGCGTGACGGGCGCGACGACGCTGTCCTCCACGCTCGGCGTCAGCGGTGCGACGACCTTGGGCAGCACCCTCGGCGTCACGGGCGTCACCACGCTGACCAACCTGGGCGCCTCGCTCAACACCAGCATGGGCGGCAACGACCGCATCGTCGTCACCAACAACACGGGTGTGCTCAACAACGTCTCGGTGGCGGGCCTCGTGACGGCCAACGCTTGGGGCCTCAGCGGCAACGCCATCGGTGCCTCGGGCGACGGCAACACCAACCTCAACGGCGCCCCGGCCGGCAGCTTCCTCGGCTCCACCACTTCGCAGCCGCTGCAGTTCGTGGCCGGCAACGTGGTGCGCGCGATCATCGACGACTCGGGCGAGTTCCGCATCCAGAACATCGACGTGCGCAACGGCGCCATCAACAACACCACGATCGGCGCGACGGCCGCGAGCACCGGCCGCTTCACCACCGTGGAGGCGACCGGTAACGCGACGGTGGCGGGCACGCTCGGCGTGACCGGGCTGACCACGGCTTCGGGTGGCGTGCGCACCCCCTCGGTGAACGGCACGACCGCGCTCGCCCTGACGGCCGATGCGGGCACCCTGTCGCTCGAGGCCGCGGGCGCCAATGTCATCACCGCGAGCACCAACGGCGCTGAGCGGCTGCGCATCGCGAGCGATGGCAACGTCGGTATCGGCACCAACAACCCGACGAACCTCCTCGAGGTCAACGGCACTTTCCGCGCCGTCGGCAACAGCTCGATCGGCGGCACGCTGGATGTGACGGGCGCGACCAGCCTCTCGACGCTGACGGCCTCGGGCGCGGTGACGCTGAGCGGCGGCACGGTGAACGGCGTCGCTTACCTGAACGGCGCCCGTCAGCTGACCACCGGTACGGCGCTCACGTTCGACGGCACCAACCTCGCGACCACCGGCACGGCGACGGCGCGCAAGTTCACGCTCGCGATCGGCGGGAACAACGGCGGCAACGGCATGTACATGCCGGTGTCCAGCGTGCTCGCGTTCAGCACCAACGGTGGCGAGCGGCTGCGCATCGACACCAGCGGCGACGTCGGTATCGGCACCAACAATCCGCAGCGGCGTTTGGACGTCGACGGCACGTTCCGGGCGTCGGGCGCCGGCGAGATCGGCGGCACCTTGGCCGTCACGGGCGGCATCGAGAACACGGCGATCGGCGCGGTCACCGCGAGCACGGGCCGCTTCACCACGCTGGCGGCGACGGGCAACGCGACGGTGGCGGGCACACTGGGTGTGGCCCAGGCGACCACCTTGAGCAGCACGCTGACGGTCGACGGCGCCTCGACGCTGACCGGCGCGGTCACCGCCAACGGCGGCATCGACACCAGCAACCTCAACGCGTCGGGCACGGGTACGTTCGGCGGTCTGCTGACGGCCAGCAACGGCCTTTCGACCACCACGCTGACCACCTCCGGTGACGGCACCGTGGGCGGCGTGTTGCGCGCCACGGGCGGCATCGAGAACACGGCGATCGGCACCATCACGCCGAACACCGGCCGCTTCACCACCCTGGTGGCCACCGGCACGACGACGCTCACGGGCCTGTTGACGGCCAACGGCGGGGTCGGCACCACGACTCTCACCACCTCGGGCGCCGGCATCATCGGCGGTGCGCTGCGGGTCGACGGCGTGACGGAGCTGGTGGGCGCGTTGACGGTCAACGGCACGACCACCCTCGTGAACACGCTGAACGCCGACGGCGGGGTGAGCACGCCCACCTTGGAGGTGACCGGCGGCAGCAGCGTCGGCGGCCTGTTCGAAGCGGACGGCGGCATCACGACCACCACGCTCGCGGCCTCGGGCGATATGACCCTGCAGCCGGCGACCTCGGCCTCGATCACCCCGGCGTTGCGGTTCACCGACATCGCCGGTGACAACTTCGTCGGCTTCCGCGCACCGAACGTGCTCGCCGCCAACCGCATCTGGACGCTGCCCACCGGCGATGGTGATGGCGGCAATGTCCTGTCCACCGACGGCAGCGGCAACCTCGTCTGGGTCAACCCGGTCACCGCAGGCGCGGCGTGGGCGTTGTCCGGCAACGGCGCCACCAGCAGCAGCGGCACGCTCGGCAACGCGCCCGCGCCGGGCAGCAACTTCATCGGCACCACGAACAGCGTGGACCTGCGGCTCGTGACCAACAACCTGGTGCGTGCGGTCATCACCGCCAGTGGACAGTTCCAGACCAACAACGTCCTGATCGGCGGCGGTGCCATCAACAACACCGCGATCGGCTCGGGCGGCGCCAACACCGGCGCCTTCACGGCGCTGTCGGCCGCGTCCCTCGAGACGACCGGCAACGCCTCGGTGGGCGGCGCCCTGGCGGTGACGGGTTCGGCTACGGTGGACGGTCTGATGGAAGCCAAGGGCGGCCTTCAGACCACCACGCTCGGCGTGACCGGCGCGACCACGCTGTCCTCGCTCAGCACCTCGGGAGCCACCGTGCTCGGCACGACGCTGCAGGTCAACGGCGCTACCACCCTCGGCGGCACCCTCGGCGTGACCGGCCTGCTGACGGCGGACGGCGGCCTCCTCACCGACGCCATCACCACCGACACGCTCACCGCCAACGATTGGCTCGTGGCGCCGGAGCTCACCGCGCCGCTCGTCACGAGCTCGGCGTCGCTGCAGCTCGCCACGGCCGGCGCGAGCAACTTCATCACCATCAACACGAGCGGTGTCGAGCGCCTGCGCATCGGCGGCGACGGTCGGGTCGGCATCGGCACCGGCGCGACCATCGGCGCGCAGCTGCAGGTCAACACCGGTCTCGCGGACACCATCGGACTGATCGTCCGTGGTGCCGCTGGCCAGACCGCGAGCCTGTTCGAGGTCCAGGACAGCTCCGGCGCCGGTCAGGTCATCGTCGACGCTTCCGGCGCGATGAGCATCGGTACGGGCGCGGCCGCGACCGGCGGCAACAAGCTCGAGGTCAACGGCAACGTCCGGGTCACGGGCGATGTGGTCGCGAACAACTTCAACCAGTCCTCCGACGCCCGCTTCAAGACCAACATCCAGGCGATCACCGACGCGCTGTCGATCGTGCGCAAGCTGCAGGGCGTGTCCTACGACTGGAACCGCGCGGCCTTCCCGGACCGGGGCTTCTCGCCGCGGCCGCAGATCGGCGTGATCGCGCAGGACGTGGAGCGGATCCTGCCGGAGCTCGTCTCGACCGACGCGCAGGGCTTCAAGTCGGTCAACTACACCGGCTTCATCCCCGTGCTGATCGAGGGCATGAAGCAGCAGGCCGACCGCCTCGACGCGCAGGACGCGCGCCTCGTCACCGCCGAGCAGACGCTGGCGATGGTCGAAGAGCGCCTCTTCAAGGCCGAGGAGCAGGTCATCAAGATCGACGAGCGCGTGGGCCGCGCCGAGGCCTTCGTGGCGCGCTTCGAGCTCACGCGTGAACCCGACACCATGATCGTGCTCACCCCGACCTTCAAGGTCCAGAACCTGACCGCCGACCGCGCCTACATCGAAGAGCTGCGCGCGGCGCGCATCGAGGCCGACAAGGCCCGCTTCAAGGAGCTGGACGCCGACGGCGCGGTGATCGACAACGTCGAGGCGGCGCGCCTGCGCGGCCGCGTCGTCAACACCGGCGGCAAGGAGCTCTTCGTCTCCTTCGGCACGGTCGCGCCGCTGTTCGAGGCGGTCGCCGACGGTCACTACATCGTGTCGGTCACCGCCGACGACGGCAGCTTCGCGACCGCCCAGGTGGTCAATGCCGGTGGCGTGGTGCGCGTGGTACCGACGGCTTCGCAGGGCATCGACGTGGTGGCCAACGGGAACTCCGTGGGTCTCGTGGCGCCCTCGAAGAAGGTCAAGGCCAGCTGGACCCGCACGGGTTGACCGGGATCATCCGCGTAGCGTTGGTCGATGACCAGTCCCTCGTCCTCGAGGGGCTGCGCATGCTGCTCGACACCATGCCCGCGATCACCGTCGAGTACGCGACGACGCAGCCGACCGAGCTGATCGCCCAGTTGCGCCGCGAGCCGGTCGATGTGGTGGTCTCGGACATCCGCATGCCGGGCTTCAACGGGTTCGACGTGGTGCGCCGCATCAACACTTGGGCGCGGCCCATCCCGGTGATCCTGCTCACGACCTTCGATGAGGCCAACCTGCTCGATGAGGCCATCACG
>NZ_JBIPLW010000053.1:0-15130 GCF_044369455.1 Flavobacterium sp.
CACACGCTCCGGCGAATGCTGGCGCAGTTTCTCAAGACTGCTGGCGAGACGATCCTCGAACACGTCACCCAGAGCGACGACGACGCTGTTCGCATCCGCCTTGAGCGCTTCGATCGCCGCAGCCGTGCCTCGACCCCCGCAACCGATGAGTCCGATGCGCAGCGTTTGCGTGTTCGGCGCGGCGGAAAGGATGGAGGGAAAGGCCAGGCCGCCCGCCAGCGCACTGGCGGCGGATTGATTGATAAAGTCCCGGCGGGTGGATTCGGCGGTGGTGATGTTCGTATTCATGGTTTCAGGGGTTTTGAGTGGGTACGGAGTTGGGTTCGGCCAGGAATTTTTCGTAAAGCGCGAGCGGCTGGGACATCGCCTCGTCCAGTGGCGTGAGGACGAGCCGCACCTGCGCCGTGCGCACATCGCCGGGCACAAGGTCATCGCCAAAAATGAGGAAATCCACCGCACTGTAGGTCGTGGCGCGGTCCTCGACGCGCGGTGTGTAGTAGCGAGCGCTGATGGCGGAGCAGGCGGCTCGTTTCATCATCAGCACCACGGCGTGCTTTTTCTCCGGGTCCGTCATGAATGTGGCCGGCTGCGCGTAGTGCCGCAACGGGAAGAAAGGGGCGACGTTCGCCTTGAACTCGCTTCGCTCCCAGCGCCCGTCCAGCGGACGCCGCGCCGCGTGCGCATCGCGCGGAAACACCAGCGAGCAGCCGCGAAAGACCTCGCTAAACTCCGGCACCACGAGGTCCGCCTCCGGCGACTTCCCGCCGCTTGAGCGCCGCTGTAGATAGACGTGCGGAACCATCGCCATGTCGAAGTAGCTCGGCAGCAGCAGTTCGTAGCCCGCGTAAGTGCCCCTGGCCCGCAGCGTGAGGTGCAGGTCAATCGTGTCCGGCCCGCTCACAGTGTAGCGCGCGGTAATCTCCCCCTGATGGTCCTCCGTCGCTGGCCAGAAAATCTCCACCGCCGTGTCCGTGGCTTTCACCTCGCGCTTGTTCAGCCGAGGCGCGCCCATGCCGAGATTGACCGACATCAGCTTGAAAAGATTCAGCAACGAGTAACGAGCATCATTGACCTGCTTCCCGGACGGCTTGTCCACGAGCTGCGTGATGCCGTGATACGCCCCCTCCGTCACGATGCTGCCCGACATCAACGGCGTGTCGAAATCGAACCCACCGGTCGCGGCGTTCTTCGTCAGACGCACCGGTTCGGCGGCGTGGAGTGTGGCCAGCGGCGTGAGGATGAAAGCGGTGAGGAGAGTGAGGGTATGTTTCATGATTCAGGCGAGGATCTCCTTGATGATATGTCCATGCACGTCGGTCAGCCGGAAGTCGCGGCCTTGGAAGCGGTAGGTGAGCCGCTCGTGGTCGAGGCCGAGTTGGTGCAGCAGCGTGGCGTGGAGGTCATGCACGTGGACGGGGTCGCGCACGACATTGAAGCCGAGGTCGTCGGTCTCGCCGTGGCTGTGGCCTCGTTTGAAGCCGCCGCCGGCGAGCCACAGCGTGAAGCTGCGGTTGTGGTGGTCGCGTCCGTCATCGCCCCCCTGCACCATGGGCGTGCGGCCGAACTCGCCACCCCAGATGACGATGGTGTCGTCAAGCAAGCCGCGCTGTTGGAGATCGGCGACGAGCGCGGCGCTGGCGCGGTCGGTGGCCGCGCAGTTCGTCCGCAGTTCCTTGGTGAGCGCCTTGTGCTGGTCCCAGGCTTCGTGAAAAAGCTGCACGAAGCGCACCCCGCGCTCGATCAGGCGGCGCGCGAGGAGGCAGTTGCGTGCGTAGCTAGATTCCTTGATATCCTTGATGCCATACAGGTCGAGGATGTGCTGCGGCTCGCCGCCGAGGTCCATCAATTCGGGCGCGCTGGTTTGCAGGCGGTAAGCCATCTCGTAACTGTGAATGCGCGCCGCCGTCTCGGGATCGTGATGCTCGCCAAGCGCGAGGTCGTTCAGGGCGCGCAAGGTATCGAGCGACGCACGCTGGGCTGCCGCATCGACGCCTTTGGGATTGGAGAGATATAGGATCGGATCGCCCGTGCCGCGCAGGGGCGTGCCGGCAAAGGTCGTGGGCAGGAAACCGCAGCCGTAATTGCTGGCACCGCCGCTGGTGCCCTTGGCGCTGGCGAGCACGATGTAGCCGGGCAGGTTTTCACTCTCGCTACCTAGGCCATACAGCGACCAGGCGCCGAAGCTCGGCCGCCCAAAATTCTGTGAGCCGGTATTCATCATGATCTGTCCCGGCGCGTGATTGACGGCCTCGGTGTGCATTGAATGGATGAAGCACAGTTCATCCACGACCGCGGCGGTGTGCGGCAGCAGTTCGCTAACATGCATGCCGCTCTGTCCATGCTGGGCGAAGTTGAACTTCGGCCCGAGCAGGGCGGAGTTCGGATTGATGAAGGCGGACTTGTAGCCGTTGAGCAATTCAGCGGGCGGAAGCTGACCGCTGCGTTTGGTAAGTTCGGGCTTGTGATCGAACAACTCGAACTGACTGGGTGCGCCTGCCTGGAACAAGTAGATGACCCGTTTCGCCTTTGCCGGGAAATGCGGCGCGGGCCGGTCTCGAGTTTCCGCTGTCGCGGCGGCGGATGCCTCGCGCCGGAGCAACGAATTCAAGGCGAGCCCGGCAAGGCCGACGCCGCAATCGCGGAGGAACCAGCGACGGGTGAGAAATCCGAATTCCGAAGGGTGAGAGTTCATAGTGGGTTATCGATTTCAGGTATCAATTCTTCGTCAGCGTCTCGTCGAGATTCAGCAGCACGCGTGCGGCGAGCGTCCAGGCGGCCGCATCCTGCGCGTTAATGCCAGCGGGCCGTTTAGCGGAGGAGTCAGCGATGATTTCATCCGCGTTCAGTGCGCCGTTGGCGATGCGCTCTCGGGTGCTGGAGATGAGCGTGAGTAGCTTCTCTCTCTCCGCCGGTCGGATGCTACGAGAAACGCAGAGCCGATAGGCGTGGGCGGCGCGATGCTCATCTGTGCCACCACCTTCGTGCAGGATGCGCTGGGCGAGCGCCTGCGCAGCCTCGACCATGATGGGTTCGTTCAGGCCGGTGAGCGCGGCGAGCGCAGTGTTTGAGCGGAGCCGGCGCGCGCAGGCGAAATCGCTGCTCGGCGCGTCAAAGCTGCTGAGCATCGGGTCAGGCATGGAGCGCTTGCGGAAGAGATAGAGCGCGCGCAGATAGCGCTCGGGGCCTTGCGACGGCTTCCAGTAGGGCGGCTTCACATAATTGTTTTCCAGCACGCTCTCAGGCACGGGCGGATACGTGGGCGCTCCACCACTACGGTGCGTGAGCAGGCCGGCGATGCCCAGCGCCAGGTCACGCACGACTTCGGCATCGACGCGAAAGCGCGGGCCGCGCGCGAGAAATTGATTGCGAGGATCTCGCTCGAGCGCGGCGGGCGTGGCAAGGGAACTCTGTTGATACGTCGCACTGGTGAGGATGGTGCGCAGCAGGTGTCGCTGGCTCCAGCCATGCTCCATGAAATCCACCGCGAGCCAGTCCAACAGAGCGAGCTGTTCCGGCATGGGTGCGCGCGTGCCGAAATCCTCCGCCGTCTCGACGAGTCCCGCGCCGAAGATGGCCTGCCAGACGCGGTTCACCGCCACACGCGCTGCCAGCGGCGATCGCGCGTCCACTAGCCAGCGAGCAAAGGTGAGCCGGTCGGGCTTTGCTCCCGGTGGAAGGGGATGCAAGGCAGCGGGCGTCTGCGGCGCGACGACGTGCTTCGGTTTGTCCCAACCACCGCGATCCAAGAGCCGCGTCTCGCGCTGGTAAAACGGGTCGCGTTCCTTGAGATGCAGCACGGAGGTCGGTGCGGTGGGAAACTTCAACCACCACGCTTCGATCTCATCGTTGAAGGGTTTCAGTTCCGGCACGTTCACGCGCCAGGCTGCAAAGAGGGCCGCCTGCTCTGCGGGCGTGCGTTGCTCCGCCGGGGTCTGCAGCGCCAGGATGGCTGCGTGATCCATCGGCGCGGCATGCGGGGCGGGAGCAGTCGTGAGACTCACACGGACGTGACCCAACTGCATTCCGTAAGGCCACTGACCGCCGGAGAGATGGATCATCACTTTCATCTTCGTTCCTGATGGCAGTTGCAACGCCTGCGCGAAACGCACCACCGCCGCCGACGGTACGTTGCGCCGCCCGGCGCCGCGATCCGCCCGCCAGCTCGTCTCCAGCTTGCCGTCGATGAGGAATTCAACCGGGCCGCAGAGACGCTCGACTTTCTTCGCAACGGTCTTCTTCTGCGCGACGGTTTCGTCGAGATTGTCCTCGGATTTTTTGGGGCGCGCGACCCATTCTGCTGGTTCGGGATGTTGCGGCATGGAGAAATCCGCGGTCGCCTCCACCAGCTTCAGATCCTCGTAGTCTTTCGCGCCGGGTTTCAGCACACTGACCTTCAAATCGGACACGGCCCAGGTGCCGTGCGCGCCGCGCCCCGGACCGCCAAAGTGCAGGTCGCGATGCGGCAACGCCTCCAGACACAGTCCGGTGACACCCGCCAACTCCGGTTCGGCGACGATGATGGTATACGCACCGGTGTTCATCGGACCCTGCGTGAGGATGGAGCTGCCCGGCTCCTTGGTCGGATGCGTCATGCCGTCGCTGGAGTACAGTTCCTCCGCGTCGAGCGGCGTCCAGACGGGTTGTTGTTTCAGCACTTCATCGCTCCATGCACGCAGTTCCTCCCGCCACTTCGGGCGCGCGGCGCGCAGCCGTTCCTCCGCCGCGCGGATGCCATCCTGGATGGCGGCGATTTCTTCCTGCTGCTCGGCCTCGAAGACCGGCGAGCGCGCCTCGAAGGTGTTGTTCAGAAAAGCGAACACACCGAAATACTCATCGTGCGAGACGGGGTCGAACTTGTGGCTATGACACTGCGCGCACTGGATGGTCAGCCCAAGCACCGCCTTGCCCACGCAATCCATGCGATCGAACATTTCCTCCATGCGAAACTGCTCCGGGATGATGGCACCCTCCTCGTTGGTCATGCTGTTGCGTAGGAGCCCGGTAGCCACCATCTGCGCCTGGGTGTGATTGGGCAGCAGGTCGCCGGCGATTTGCTCGATGACGAAACGGTCATACGGCATGTCCTCGTTAAGCGCGCACACCACCCAGTCGCGCCAAGCCCACTGCTCGCGCGGATAGTCGCGTTCGTAGCCGTTGCTGTCGGAATAGCGCGCCACATCGAGCCAATGCCGCGCCCACTTCTCTCCGTGGCGCTCGTTCTTCAGAAGCCGCTCGACCAGCTCGCTTATTGCCGCCTTCGAGTCGGCGGCGTTTGCCTTTTCAAACTCGTCTATCTCCGTGGGTGATGGTGGCAGGCCGATGACATCGAGATACAAGCGCCGCGCGAGCACCGCGCTTTCCGCCTGCGGCGCGGGGGACAATTTTTCCTCGAGCAACTTATCTCGCACCAGCGCATCCACCGGATGCGTGCCCGCTGGCACCGGTGCCTTCACCGGTGGCTCAAAGGCCCAGTGCTTGGCGTAGTCCGCGCCGGAGGAAATCCATCGCCGCAAAGTGGCGACCTGCGTCGGCGACAGCGGTTTCTTTTCCGTCGGCGGCGGCATTACCTCGTCCGGGTCATGCGACAGCACGCGGGCCAGCAACGCACTTGCGTCCGGCTTGCCCGGCACGATGGCCTCCCCATCCGAATCACCGCCTTTCAGCGCCGCGTCACGCACATCCAGGCGCAGTCCCGCCTTTCGGCTTTTGTCGTCCGGCCCGTGGCAAGTGAAACAGTGCTGCGAAAGAATCGGCCGCACTTCTCGAGTAAAATCCGGTCCGGGCTCCGCAGCGTGCGTGATGAACGAACCAGCAGCGAACGCGGCGAGCAGTACCATGAATTTCGCCAGCCGAATTGGATCAGCCGAATGTCCTAAAATCTGTGGAAGCCTGTTCATTTGTGTTTCGTCGGAAGACATCGTTCTTTTCATCCGAAGTAGGAGCTGATGGGTGCTGTTGGATCATCGGCGACATGGATCCAGAGATGCACATGCGGAGCACCGCGAAAGAACCACACGAAGGCCGGTCCCTCTACGCGCCACACATCCCATTCGCCATCCGCTCCCATGTCGAACTGCTCGTAGTAGGCGATGCTGCAGGCCTCGATGCCGCCTTGCTTCTTGAGACAGCGCATTACCTGGCTGCGATACTCCTCACGATACGGCTCCAAGAACCCGGCGAGCATTTGATCGACGGCGTTCCGCTGTTCGCGGCCCATTTCCGCGATCGGCAGTCCTGGAAACGGCCCCTTCGGCCCCCGGAATCGGATTTCCGCCTCACGTCGGTCGTCGCGCTCGATGCCAGGACGCACCGTGGTGCGGTCGAGCGTCTTGCGCAGCAACGCATCCACTCGCGCGATCTCCTTCGGCGTCGGGTGGCGTAGTTGCTGGTCGAGGTCCGCCATCACCACCGGATCGGTGACGCCACAAGGCACCTGGTCCTTTACCCGAGCCCGGCTGCGCTGCTTTTCATCCAGCAGAGCATACACCGCATTGGCTAGCTTGGATTGATACCACCAGATGTTGTCGGGATGCCCGGTCTTTTCAAAAAAGCCCGACGGCTGATGCCCGTGCGCGATGCCACCGCCGAAGGCCGAGGACGTGTCGTGCCCGCTGCCCGCGCGCAGGGTGAGGTGAAAGCCGGTCACCAGACACTGGAAGTGCTCCTCGTCCGGCGCTCCAAAGAACGCGATGGCCTGATCCTCGCCCCAGGTGCCACCGTAGTCGTCCTCGGCCTGCTTTTGCAGCTTCTCCGTCCAGCCGGGAGCGAGCACCGTCTTCATCACGTCCAGCACCAGTGCCCGCTGCGCGTCCGAATAAAAATCGCTCGCGAGAAGCTGCGGCGTGATCTTCCAGGCATTCGCCATGTGTGCCCGCAGCAGCACGCCCTTCGGATCGGCGAAGTAGAGCGGCTTGCGGTTGTATTGGATGTCCACACGGTAGTCCCAGTCAAAGCACACCGCCTTCCGCTGCTCCGTGTTTAGGCTGTGATACAGCTCGCGCATCACCTCATGTGAGCCGGAAGACTCGCGCTTCGCTGGTGCGATCTGTGCTTGCGTCAGCGGCGCGGCCAAGCTTCCACTGAGCGCAACAGCGGAGCTGGTGAGGAAACTTCGGCGTGTCAGCACCGTGGTGAGAGTCGGTGTGGGTTTCAAGGACACAGGCGTTTCAGAATGCGGCAATTCGATTTCAGACATAATCACCTTTCCATGCACATCCGTAAGCCAACTGAACGTCACGTAGAAAAGCCGGGGTCGGTTCGGCCACGCAGGCTGGAATCATCCCAACGACGAACGCGGCATGAACGGATATTAAAATTTGATCATTCATGCGGTACACGAATTCTCTTGAGCGCCCGTTGAGCAGCCATACGAACCTCGGTGTCCGGGTCCATAGCCAATTCGGACAACGCGTCGAAGGACTCGCCCGTAGATATGGAGCCTATGGCACCGATCGCATTCGCAACGCCGATTCGAAACTCGGTACCAAGCTGCTTGGTTGCGCCGACAAGCTCATGCGCAGCAGCCGTTGTTCCAATGCGTTGCAATACGCCTCGAACTTCATCGCGAATCTCGATCTCGTTAAGTAGCGGCGCAATCATCGGTACCTGCTTGTCGGACGCTATCTGTTGCAAGAAAGTGCAAATCAACCGCCGAACAGCGATAGGATGCTTAGGGACCTGAACCGTGTCTATGTTGTCCGGAACATTGGTAGGGGGTGCCTTGGAAGTTACCGTAGCTGCCAATTCCATGGCCAACTCCGTAGCCAATTGCTCGCGTTCCTCGCTGTGATCGGGACGGGTCTCGCGATCGATTAAACGGGCGAGCTCGCGATGAGCGCGATACTTCATCGCCATGTCGACCGAACCCATTTGCGTCAAAAGTTGTTTCACATCGGTCATCAGCGACTCCGAAAAATTATCTTTCCTGGCTCAGACACAATTGCGTATTACAACGACCACGTTCCGCGCATGGCTCGTCCCAAAAGACGATTGGCTGGATCGTCATCAGGAAATTTTTCTTGGACGGGATCCCACCGCAACGGACGTTGTAAACGGGCAGCAATGTTGGCCAAATGAGAAATCGTCGCTCCCCGGTGCCCCATTTCGACATCGCAGACAGGGCGCTGACGCGATTGGATACAGTCGAGCCAATTCGTGTAATGACCGACGTAGCTCTCGTGCAGTCGCGACGTGTACTCCTCAGGTCCCGTCGGGCCTTGCAGGATGCTCGAATCATCCGCGCGGATCCGTTGTCGCGAAACGGAAATGTGTCCGCGGCTACCATAGATTTCGATGACTCCGCCGTGTGGCGACGGGTCAGATGTGGTCGTCAATTCAACGTTACCGTGCGCTCCGTAAACGAACTTGACCTCAAACTTCCACAGCGTGTCATAGAGACCGTTCTCCTCGAAAGTGCCAGTTCCCTCGACATGAGTTGGGCCCGATCCGTCGGCGCCGATGATCCATTGCACAATGTCGTGTTGATGAGCGCCGTGGTCGGTGAGCCTGCCGCCAGAATAATCTGCAAAACGGCGAAAGCTGTAGTGGCATCGCTCGGGAGTGTAATCCACATAAGGGGCTGGTCCCAACCAAAAATTCCAATCCAGACTTGCAGGAGGTGTTTGCGGCGCAACAATCGTTCCCCCGCTAGATCCCGCCCCCAAGTGGGTCACGATCCGTTGTAAGTCTCCGATCGCCCCGCGGTGTACCAAGTCACGGGCTTGGCGAAAATAGTATTGGTCCGATCGTTGCTGGCTTCCGGTTTGAAATACGGTTCCATAACGACGCGCGGCCGCGACCAACGCCTTCCCCTCATCGATCGACCAAGTCAAAGGTTTCTCGCAATAGACATCTTTGCCGGCCTCGATCGCGGCAAGTGCGATGAGAGCGTGCCAATGGTCGGGAGTCGCGATCACGACTGCGTCAATGTCCTTGCGATCGAGCAGATTACGAAAATCCTTATATTGCGACACGCGTCGCTTCGAATGAGTCAAAACGTCGATCGCCGCTTGTTCGCGATGGAGCTGATCGACATCACAAACTGCAACCACTTGAACTCGTGGATTAGGGAGCAACAGCTTGCCAAGGTGTTGTCGACGACCAAAGTCACCGACCCCAATCACACCGATGTTGACGCGAT
Organism: Flavobacterium sp.; assembly: GCF_044369455.1. GTDB lineage: Bacteria > Bacteroidota > Bacteroidia > Flavobacteriales > Flavobacteriaceae > Flavobacterium. The sequence goes on from NZ_JBIPLW010000053.1 coordinate 9,140, forward strand.
CGCTCGGGGCCGGCGCGGCCAATACCTTTCGAGTAGCCGGTGAAAGAATCATCGGCAACGACAACGATATGCCAGTGGCGGCCTGACTTGCGAAAGTTCGCCGATTGATTCGCGTTGATAAATCCCTATCGATATTGCTTTGAGATTCCACTGCTTTGGTGCGTCGACTCGTCATGTTTTTTTTGCCCGTCGTTGTGGATCGATCCTACGAGTTCGTGTCACGCTTTTGCGTGCGGCGGTTTGCGGAACGCTTCCAGCTCCCGTTAGCCCCGCAAATACGGCGTCCGATAGGTGCTTAGATGCCGTTGCAAGGTCTAGCTTTAGTCGTCCGACCAACCAATGCCGAACGAAATGCGAGCTCATGCCGAATACGATCGATGCATAAAGCTCATCGGGCATCGCCGCAATCTCTCCACGCTCGCGAAACGGCCGCAACCAACCAGCCAAGTCCTCGCTTGTACGTCGGTTGATTTCGTCGATGACGACGGCCTGATCCGCAGAAAGATCCGCCGTGGCTACGCGAAGAAGATACAGTGCCCAATCGCGATTTTTGTCGATCCAATCGAAGTAGGAGCGAAGAATTGCGCGGACCCCAGTTCGCAATGATGTGTGCTTCGCCATCGCCTGAAGATAGAGCGACCGGAGTTCTTCGAGCCCTTCGACGTAGAGTTCTACCGCGAGGGTTTGTTTGCTTCCAAAGTGATGATAGATGCTGCCCGAGCTAGCCCCGGATGCTTCGCGAATATGTTCAATGGTCGTTGCTTCGATGCCATGGCGAAGAAAACAACGGAGCGATGCGTCAAGGATATCCCGACGGCGACGAGAAGTTTGGTTTTGGCGAATGCACGGGTTTTTCATACGGTTAGTACAATATTCTAGAATGCCATTCTAGTCAAGTCGATCGTCGTCCTTAGACAAAATCGAAATCGGCAGTATGGAGCACGGCCAACGGCGCGAGCAGCAGGGCGGTGAAAAGAATGAGAGCATGTTTCATGGTTAGGGACTCTTGTTTTTTTCATCTGAAGCGTCTTTTAATAACGAATGTACTTTGGCGCAGCCCGGTTGCTTGCTCACACGAAAACGACATCATTGACAAGGGCAGTACTAGGGGCAGTACTAGGACATGCTTTGCAATGCGAGAGAACTGGGGACACTGCACTTCTAGGACAGGTGTCCCCCGATGGCTCTTCCGATGGCTTCCTTGCCGATCACCAGCGCATTGTGTCTTAACCCTCCCAGCGAAGCGTCCGGGAGGGTCGGCAATCGAGCCTACAGCGAGATTGCCGGGGAGGGCTGGCGCGGTCGATCGGCCATCAAACGCCGCGGTCCGCCCCCTCCCCAGCCATGCTAGCGCTGGCTGACCCTCCCCAAACTGCGTTTGGAGAGGGGGAAGATGGTGGCGATCAGTACTAGGACATGCATCAGGACACAGAGTACTAGGACATGCACTGCAACGCCAAATAGCCATCGGTTCGCGATGCATGTCCCTTTCTTTCTTGACCCAGGTCGCGAGGGTGAAGTCGCGGCTGAAATTAATCGCCGAAGGATTCGCCAGCTCGATGCCCGCGTTGACCTTTTCGATCACCACCGCGTTGCCCACGCGTCCGGGAGCAAAGGAAGGCGCGAGCTTCGGATCGACCGGCCGACCATCGTGTTGACCGGTAACGTCCTTCAGGTCGTCATCAAAGCGGAAATGGGCAACGAGGTCGGCGCGGGTTGCCAGCGGTGCGAACAGCAGGGCGGTGAGAGCCGGGCGAAGCGAAGATAGCCGACGAAGTTGAATCAAAAAGATGCAGGCAACGGTGAAGATGGGTTTCATGGTGGTTGTAGGGTGGCCCAAGCAGGCTTGCAGCTCACGCGAGGAGTTCTTTGATGACCTGTCCATGCACATCCGTGAGCCGCCAGTCGCGGCCACCGTGGCGGTAGTTGAGCTTTTCGTGGTCGAGGCCCATCTGATGCAGAATGGTGGCGTGGATGTCGTGGATGTTCACCGGCTGGCTGACCACGGCGTTGCCGAACTCGTCGGTCTCGCCGAAGGCGGTGCCGCCTTTGAATCCGCCGCCAGCCATGAAGATGGAGTATCCGTTCACATGGTGGTCGCGGCCTGCGGTGGCGCTGACTTTCGGTGTGTGTGGGGTGCGGCCCATTTCTCCGGCCCAGAGGACGATGGTGTCTTCCAACAGGCCGCGCTGCGAGAGGTCGGTGATGAGTGCGGCGACACTTTGGTCGGTGATGCGGGCGTTCTTTTCGTGGTCTCGCTTGAGCTGGCCGTGCTGGTCCCACGGGGAGTTGTTGCCATCGAAACTCGGGCAGGTGATTTCGACGAAGCGCACACCGGCTTCCACGAGTCGCCGCGCACGCAGAGCTTGCGTGGCATAGAAGCGCTGGTGCTCATCGGTGGAATCGAGGCCGTAGAGTTTGCGGATGTGCTCGGGCTCGCGGCTGATGTCGGCCAGCTCGGGCACGGTGCTCTGCATGAGGAAGGCGGTCTCGTAGTTGGCGATGACGCCCTCGATGGCCTGGGCATCGGAGCTTTGCGCGGCGAAAGCGGTGTTCTGCCCGGCGAGCAGCGCGAGTTTGCGGCGCTGGATGGCGGCGGTGTCGCTCGGCGTGATGTTGTCCACGGGCACGCCCTTGGCCCGCATCATCGTGGCCTGATGACTGGCGGGGAGAAAGGAGCTGCCGAAGTTTTCCAGTCCGCCGTTGGGCACCCAGTCATTGTTAAGCACGACGTAGCCGGGCAGGTTGTGGTTCTCCGTGCCAAGTCCGTAGGACATCCAGGCACCGCAACTCGGAGCCTGGCCGATGATGCGTCCGGTGTGCAGCAAGAGATTCTGCTGCCCGTGCAATGGCAACTCGCCGACCATGGAGCGCACGATGCAGAGGTGGTCCGCCACTTTCGCGAGATGCGGAAAAAGTTCACTCACCCACAGGCCGCTCTCCCCGCGCTGCTTGAATTCCCACAGGCTGCCAAACCAGACGCGGTTCGCATTGGCTTGAGCACGCTTCGAGACAGCGCTCGCGCCGATGGCTTTGCCTTCGTGCTGCTTGAGCATGGGTTTCGGGTCGAAGGTGTCCACATGACTGGGCCCGCCGTCCATGAAGCAAAAGATGATGTTCTTCGCCTTCGCCGCGAAATGGGCGCCCGGTGCGGCGCTGGCCGTTCGTGCGAAGAGGCTGCTCAGAGCCAGCCAGCCGAATCCGGCGGAGGTGCGCTGAAGAAAGCCGCGCCGTGAAAAATCGGGAGCGATGCTGCCGGGGCAGTGACAGGAGGAATGGAGCGAGGTTTGCATGGCGTGTCTGGCTTTGGTTCAGCGGTAAAAAAGAAACTCGGTGGTGTTGAACAACGCATGGGCGAGCTGCGCCCACGCTGCTTCGTCTTGCATCAGCGCACCACCATTGGGAGTGGCGAAATCACGCGCGGCGGCGCTCCAGCGTGACAGCTCATCATCCTGCGGCTCGCGCCCGAAGGCCTGCACGAACATCGCACGCACGCGGTCTTCCGGCTTGGCGTGCGGGGCCTGGAGGAGCTTTGCGGCCCAGTGCTTCGCCATCGCGCTCACGAACGGGTCGTTGAGCAGGGTCAGCGCCTGCGTGGGCACGTTGGTCACATCGCGCCTGCCGGTGGGCAGCTTGAGCTCCGGCAGATTGAAGGCGGTGAGAAACACTGGCGGCGCCATGATGGACATTTGCAGGTAGAGCGAGCGTCGGCCAAGTCCATCGAGCGGACCGGAGAAGAGGCGCTTTTTGTCGTCCTCAACACTGCGCGGAGGTGCGATGGGTCGGCCGTAAAGTTGCGGGTCGAGCCTGCCGGAGACGGCCAGCAGCGCATCGCGAATGCCTTCCGCCTCCAGCCGCCGCGTGGGGTAGTGATGCAGCAGGCGATTGCTGGGGTCGCGTTCGCGTGCGGCCTGACTCACGAGGCCGGACTGCCGAAACGTCTGGCTGAGCACCAAGCGGCGAACGAGCGACTTGGTGGTGGACCATCCCTCGCGCACGAACTCACGCCCAAGCCAGTCGAGCAGTTCAGGATTGGAAGGCTTGTCGCCGAGCCGGCCAAAGTCATCCGGCGTGGCAACGAGGCCGGTGCCGAAGACCCATTGCCACACGCGATTCACATAAACGCGCGAGGTGAGCGGATGCTCGGGCTGCAAAAGCGATTCCGCGAGTTCCAGGCGTCCGCTGCCAGCGCTGGCGGCGACGGTGTTCTTCCCGCTGAACATGCGGAGGAAGTTGGGCTGCACGAGCGCTCCGGGCACATCGACATTGCCGCGCACATTGAGGGGATAGCTTGCCCTTGCGGTCTCGCGTTCGTCCATGCTGTTCACGGTGCGCGGAAAGGCCATGCCGGCTTCCACGAGGCGATACTCGGCCACCAGCGCGGCAGTGCGTGGTGATTGGTTCGGCAGCAATTTTTTCGCAAGCAACCAATCGAGGATGACCCGGTCGCCTGGCTGTGTTTTGCCCGCGCACCAGCGCGTCACCGCATCGCCGAACCAAGTGGAGATGCGGCTCCAGGCTTCAGCGGTGGAGTTTGGCGGTGTGCCAGTGTAGAGCGCGGCGAAGGCGTCGAGTTCATCCTGCGGTGCGCCTCCCGCGTCATGCGAGACGATGCCGGTGATGCTGAGCCAGCTGCGTTTGTCGTAGCCGAGGTCATTGTTTTTGAGTCCCTTCGCCACACTGGTGCGCGGCGGGAAGTTGGGGTTCAGCGATGAGGTGGAAAACTCGACGGTGACTTGCTGCACGCCGTTCTTGAGTGCCGCATCGGAGAAGGACTTCCACTCCGGCTCCGTGTTGGTGAGGAAGGTGACGGTTTCATTTTGAAACGCATGGTCATCCATCACGAGGTAACCGCCGAACTCACCGCCCGCGAGTTTCAGACTCACGAGATTGCCGGGCACGAGATGCTCCGGCGGCATCCGCAGACTTCCGGGCAGCTTGGAAGACAAGGCGTGCGTGTGCCAGCCTCGCGGCAGGAGTCGCGCGATGGCCGCATCCCCTTCCAGCGCGATGAGCGGCGTCGCGTCCTCGACGTAACCGTGCTTCATGCCATCGCCTTCGATGACCCAGCCTCGCGGCAAAGTGGCGGTGGCTGCATCGGCGAGCGATTTGAAGACGGTATTGGCTTTGCGGCGCTGCTCGCGTGTGGATTGCCATTCAGCGGCGAGTTCGCTCCAGAGTTCGGCGGCGTGCTCATCGCCGAGCACTTGCGGCGCGGCGGACTTGCCACCGGGTGCGAGCCGGAAGCGCCCCAGCACATGCTGCGTGCCATACTGGTGGTCGAGCGTGATGGTCCACTCGCCGCCATGCGGCAGCTCGACGGGCGCGGCGAATGTGAAGCGCGCGGTGTGGTCCCTGGCTTGCGGCGAAATCGGCAACCGCTGCGATCATGCAAACTCGACTGGCATGTGTTAAGACCGATCTCGCCGAAACGGAACTCTCGTTACAAGCCATTGCATCGCGAGCCGGCTTCGCGTCCGTCCAGCATCTAGCCAATCTCTTTCGCGACCGCGTCGGAATGACGCCCGGTCGCTATCGCCAGGACATGAGACACTAGGCGAGTTGCAAAAGAGAATATACCATGATGCGTCGCAACGAAGTCGATAAAGGTCGTCCTACGGGATGGCAAGGCCAGTGAGGGTGTCGACTGGCCCCGCTCAATGAGGACCGCTTTCGAACGGTATCGCCAATTTGGTTCACCTGCATTCCTCCGAAGAATCAACTTCGGCGAAATGCGTCCGAGCGGTTCTCCAAAGTCCGTATAAGCAAACTGCAAAAATTTTCTGTAGATGCTAAGCTCAGCGAGAATCATCACGAAAAGCGTTGTTTCCGGTGTACTTATTTTGATCTGCGAACTGATACTGCCACGCTAGTTCGTTCAGTGTACTTCACAGGCCTACGCCAGTTCGACAGCGAGAAACGCCTGATTTTTGAAGGTTTTGTTTGGAGTCGAGTCTCTCAAGGCTATCTGAGTGTAGTGCCGGTCCAGGG
>NZ_JBIPLW010000077.1:0-4382 GCF_044369455.1 Flavobacterium sp.
AAAGTTCAAAATCAACCGCAAGTATAATGACCCAAAGTTATCTGGACTGACCGCGACGATTCCAACCTCTGGTACTTCGGAGTTAAAGATCGATTTGCAATAGGTAGCCGAAGTCCATCTTTAGAAGAACTTTCGTCCCACAGCGGACGCTTTTTGCGAAAGAGCGACCGGAAGCATCATCTTATCAACCTGAGAGGCTACCACAGTCCGCAGGTAAGATCTTTGTTGTACCGATATTCTTCTGCGGGTCGCGGTGGCTGACAATTGTAGATGATTAGCGGCACTTCCATCTCAAAAGTCGAACCATGATTGCGATACTCTCTCGGAAGATCGCGAAACGGTTGGTCCATTTCGCCAAACATCGTTGTTTTGTCCGCTAGGATAACTAACTCCCCAATCGTCGCTGGAGGCAGATGGAACCTGTTTGCTGCTTCGGCGCGCGTCAAAATCTCAGCGACCCCTGTTAGACTCCACAAGGTTCGGCGAACACTAGCTTCATCATCCGGTCTGTTAAGGTAAACATACGCACAACCCGCATAGTTGTTATGGTGTTTAATGTAGTAATCTCTCTCCGGTGACAATGAAAACTTGATCGGAGTCGAGGCTGCTTCGCAAGCGCGCACCAGATCCCAGCACCGGGTCTTGAAATTCATACCGTGATCTGCTGTTAAAAAGAAGGCGGCGTCTGGGGCTGCCGATACCGCTTCGCCCAACCACCGATCAACGCCAGCCAAATGAGCCTTCGATTCAGGTGCATTGGCTGGCCATGCATGCATTGGATAATCGGTAGTATGCACGTAGATTAGTCCGAGTTCTGGTCGGTTTTTGAGCCAATCTACGGCTACCTGCCAAAGCCACCAATTGATCTCACTACTATAAATGTTGGCGGGTTGACCAAATTTTTCGACGTATGTTTCCGGTGGTTGCTCGGCCGCAATCGCAACAGATGTATGCTTCGAGAAAAGCTCTACTGTCTTGCGCTTGCTGGTCAACAATCCTGACGCAACACCTTTCTTAGCGGCTTGCTCGAAAATTGTTGGAACGCGAATAAGTTCCGCGGAATTCATGTAAACCGGTTCGTTGTTTTCCGCATCATAGTACGAATTGCCTGAGATTCCATGTTCCGCTGGAAAGCAACCGCACGCGATGGAAACGTTGTTGACGTTCGTCACGCTAGGCATGATCGCTGAAACATTTCGAGCGAATCCGGCTCTAGCTAAACGTTGCCAGTTAGGCATTTCCGAATGGGCCACATATTCTGGTCCCAATCCATCCATCATTCCAACTACGATCCGTTGAGCACTTGGACTCATATCTGCTTCTTTCTATTCCATCATGATGCTTGAGAATAAGGACGAATTTGGCGCCGCACCGATTCGCTAATTCGTTCAATCAACAAAACTAAAACTAAAATCAATAACATGACAGTGCTGGCTTCGTCATAGCGAAAGAGTCGCATCGCGACGTCAAGCTCGACACCGATACCTCCCGCTCCTACCAACCCCAATACGATAGACGCGCGCACGGAACGCTCTAACGCGAAAAGGGATGTATGAACTAAATTGGGTATGGACTGAGGCAAAATGAGCGCAAGAAATTGTCCGAACGGCGTTGCCCCTAATCCACGCAGTCCTTCCAATTCTCGATCTTCCACGTCATCGAAAGCTTCAGTAAAGAAACGCCCACAAAATCCAAAGGTATCGGCAGCTACAGCCAGAACGCCTGCAAATGGACCCAACCCAAAACATGCCACGAAGAGCAGACCCCAGATTAACTCGGGAACGGTTCTAACAATAGCGATGCAAGAGCGGATGGATGACGTCAAACGGGGATGTGAGACATGGCGGCAAGCATAATTGCCAGCTACCAAACTGACCCCGATTCCGAGGAGTGTTCCAAGTGTTGCAATCTGCAAAGTGATCAATGCTTGCTGAATTAGTGGAACAATTCGATCAACGCGTGGTGGAAACATCTCGCGACCGATTTGAAACACTCTTGCAAACCCACGGGATACACGTTCCGGAGCGATTTCGACCGTACGAAACGAACCGGCAACGAACGTCAGAACCGCAATCAAAAACAACCATCCCAGCAAAGGTGGCTTTTCAAATCGTGGAATGACGAAAGATCTGGAATTGGATTGGGCGGCGTCAATCATAAAGAGTTCGCAACTCCTCTAGCCGTAGACCTGATGTTGCTCCGTCCATCAAGATGCGCCGATTACCGATCGCAAGAATTCGATCGCTAAATTTCAAAGCATGTTCGAGATTGTGCGTTGCGAAAAGAAGTGTTGCGTTAGTCTCCTTTGCTTGATTGCTTAACGCGATCATCATCTCGTCAGCAATGCTAGGGTCGAGACTTGCTGCGGGCTCATCTGCAAGGAACAACTTTGGTCTAGCAAAAAAAGCGCGAGCCAACGTAACGCGTTGGCTTTCTCCTCCTGAAAGGTGACAGCAACGAGTGAGCGCTTTCGACTCAAGACCGAATTGTCGGACGCACTCAATTGCTTGGTCGCGGTCATCTTTCGACGCGAGCGATTGAAAACTACGACGCCACACGTTCCCCCGTCCTAATCTGCCATGCAATACATTGCTCAAAACGCTCAAGTTTGGAGACAAACCATGGTTCTGTGGTATGAAACCCACCTGGCAACGGAATGATCGCAATACCTTGCCTCCACCTCGACCGGTGGATTCAACTCCAAATCGTTTTATCGTTCCACTGTGAAACGGAAGCAGCCCAAGCAAGATTCGGAAAAGCGTTGACTTACCTGCACCATTGGCTCCCAGTAAAGCGACCCGTTGACCCGGCTGGATACTAAACGAAACGTCCTCTAGTGCTGCGCTAGGTTGATTCTCGTAACGCATCGTCAAGTGCGCAACATCCAATACCGTACTGCTCATCAAATTCGATTCCGGAAAACCTTCAAGCTGTGGGTCATCGTTTTGGTGCGAGCAAATAGGACATGTCTGCGACGGAAAACATCTCGCGAGTGGAGTCATAGTCTCGGTCGGTTATCTTGTCCGATAGACTCATCCCGATGTACTTTTGGTTATCAACACCGCTGCAAATGGCATCGACAAAAAGTGGCGTGTTTGCCATGATCGCGCTTCGCATTCGATTCAAAACATCTGGATTTATGTCTTTTCTTGCCAGAATCACGTCTCCGGGTAGATCGTTACTCCGCTGCAGCAAATGGATCTCCGATTGAGTTTCACGAGAACTCTTACTCATCAAGGATTTGTATTTGTCTGATGTGGTAGCAAACCCATCGACATCACCTGCCAACAGCGCTTCCCACCCCATCTGGACGCTCGAGGTATGAATCAATTGCACTTCGGATGGCATCACTCCTGCCTGCTTCAGCATAAGCAGTGGCGCCAGGTGTTTGGAAGTCGACCCCGGATCACCTAGGGCCAGTTTACGTCCGACGAAGTCCGTGAGGGAATGAACCTCCGTATTTTTCCGAGTGACTATCACACAGTAATACTCCGCCCGCTGCAGCCCGACCACAATCTCAACAGGAGTTCGAGATGCAATCACCACATATTCGGAGGGGCCAGCAACTAAGAGATCTATCTGCGATGCAGCTAACGCCTCCGTCGCTGCAACTCGGTTTGGGACAGAATAAAACTTGATTGGTACACCTGATTTGTTGACCAATAGATCCCGGAATTTCCCAAACTCCCTTTGAAGCGATTCCAGTCCGTCTAGCTCTGCGACAGCAAATGCCAAGCCACTGGAATCCTCTTTGCGTTCAGCCATCCAAAAGATTCCAACTGCCAGCAGAAAAACACCCACGATCCATAAGGTTAATTGTGAGCGATGCATGGATAGTCTCCGCAGTGAGAATATGGTTCGTTAGAAGTTGTAAGACAATCGTCGACTATCGGTAGCCGGATTTCGCGTTCCTAACCAAATCTTTACATCCTCTCGTCTGCTCGATTCTAAGGCTTAGCCGGCTTTCGCTCATTAAGTATCTTCCGACGACGAGCAGCGTCTTGCTTTCGTTTCCTCAAGAATTTTTCAGTTCTCATTATCGCTTCGTCAACGGCCATCATGGCTTGACGAAGTATTGCCTATGGTGAGTCGATCGTTGATTCGCTTGAGCTTAGGATCGATGATTCCTTGCCGGGCGCGTGCATATCGAGCAAAGAGTTTCGACTTTTGCTAAAAAAATAAAGGACAGGCATTTTTTTGTTGACCAGCGTTTGTTTTTGGGGTATGATTTGGCCAATTAGGACGACTGATGCCTCTGCAGTTCGGGAGAATCTATGACTAAGGCTCGATTTCGGCTTGTGGATACGAGGGTGACTCGCTGGTATCATCTGGTTTCTAGATGCGTACGTTCCGCGTGGCTCCTCCAAGACGACGGAACCAAC
>NZ_JBIPLW010000008.1:0-149705 GCF_044369455.1 Flavobacterium sp.
CAATGTTCCGATTACAAATCCGTATTTTTGATTTAATTAATAACCTAAAAATGGTCAACGTATTTTAGGACATGACAGAGGGTTAAATTTCTATTTTTTTTCAACTGTTCAACCAAAAAAAATGCCCCATGAAAACGTGGGGCATTAGTATTTATAAAAAGTGAGGGTTACCCCATCACCTCTTTCACTTTTTTACCAATTTCAGCAGGAGACACTAAACGCGATTATTAGCTATTCCCTAATAAACTTAGCATTCGCCGTTCCTAAATCCGTAGTAACTTTTATAAAATACGTTCCTGTTTTTAAGTTCGTGACATCAATGCTTGCATTATTTTCTGGATTAGTAACTACTAGTACCATTTGTCCTAAAATGTTGTATATATTCAATTCCTTCACTCCTATTTCAGCTTTGGTTTCAAGATGCAAAACATCTTTCGCAGGATTAGGATATACAGTGAAATAATTTTCAAAAGCAAAATCTTGAGTTCCTAATGCTGTCACTGTTGTTGTAGCAGTATTTGTCAGAATCGGGAAATTATAATCAAAATAAATATTAGCACTATTGGAGAACGTGTCTCCCAAAACTAAAGTAGGTTTGGTTTTAATTTTAAACGCTACATAGCCATCGTTATTGGCATCATCAAACGGTAGATTGATGTTTTCAAAGATGAATTCTACTTTGTTTGAGTTGGTAATTCTAGTAATAAAATTATGGCTACTGCTTTGTGGAACTATGGAAGCAATATCAAACTTAGTCGTATCAATCATATCTTTTATGACAATATTTTCAGCATTAGCTGTCCCTGTGTTTTCAAAACGGATAACATAATGAACATATTGACCCACCATATTGGGTGTGACGGTTGTGCCTTCAAGACAGGTTTTGTCATTAGGGTCAAATGAATTCACAACTGTTTGATTTAAAGTAAAGGTGTTATCATTGGGTGTTTCATCAGTAGCACCAATTATTGTTGCGTTATATAATAAAAAGTCACCTCCATTTACCGCCGGAGTTTCCATTGGAGAGTTGATGTTAAAAGTCAAGTTGATTACTCTAGTTTCAAACGGAAGTAAATTAGCATAATTCCAACTCAAACTATTTGTTCCTGTAGCATTAACAATAGGAGATGCTGTTACCAAATCCATAACTGCATCATCAAAATTAAAACTCAACGAACCATTTGCCACTTGATTTCCTTTGTTTTTATAGATGATTTTATAGGTTGCATCAAAACCAGGACGTACTACTTCTATTGGAATAATTGTAACCTCTAAATCATTTTTTACTCCGTTGGCAGTAATGCAAAAATTTTGAGTAAATGGGCTGGCTGTGGTTGGAAACGTAACGCTCGCTGCCGTTGGAGAGACATTGAAATAAGCTGGGTTTTCTATAATTGGAACTATAGAATGAGTTCCTACTCCAACCGGAATACTATATGAACCTGTATTGTTTGCAATAAAAGTTCCTGTATTGGTACCATTAGTAATGGAACATTTAAAATTTGGATAACCAATATCATTTGAATCACAACCACTGTTATCACTATCATAACGGTTGTTTCCTTGAATAATATATGAGACGCCTCCGGGAGTGAAACTACAATACGAATTGACATGGCAGTCGTTATAGCCATAATTATTTATCATATTTTGCGTCACTTCAACATCAGTATCTCGTACACAGACATATTCTAACTGTGAGCAATTGGCAAATGGGAAAATCATATTAAAATAATCACCAGTGGCGGCAGGATCTTCATAAGAACTCTCTTTCAAATTTAAATAGCGTAAATTTGGGTTATTAGAACAACTAAATTTTACCACAGTATAATTTGGTGACGTTAAATTTTCAAATAAGTTATTATCTAAATAAATTCCCTGATACATCGCTAAAGTATTTGCATTGTCTGTAAAAGGAGGTATTGCAATAGTTGTGAGTTGGTTATTTGACAAAATGATCTGCCATAATCTGTTGCACCCTGTTAAATCAACGCCTATTAATTGATTTGATGTACAGTCTAGTTGTTCTAAATTATAAAAATTACTCACGGATAATGACGATAATTGATTATTCATTAACAACAATTCTCGAATAGAACTGTAGCCAGAAAAATTGATTGAATTTAGATTGTTGTTTTGTAGCCGCAAGGTGATTAGATTTGGTAAACCGTTTTGAGTAAATGTTGTTAATTGATTATTTGGAGCAATCAAAATAAAAAGGTTTGTGAAATATTCTATTCCTGTTAAAGTTGTAATATTTGAGTTTGCTATATCTAGACCGCTCACAGCCAAGGCTTCGCTCAGCTCTATTTCACCATTACTATTTGTATCTATTTTTATCCTAACCCCTATCGAATTTAAAGCGATATTACTAGTTGGGCTTGCCTCCAACAATTTCGCCTTAAAATTCGCATCCGGAATGTTAACAATTTGGGCGTTTCCTGTAAAACCAATCAGGGCAATAACTAAAAGTGTGTTAAGTTTCATCATCATAACTAATTTGATTTTCAAAGATATACAAAAGTATTGTAAAAAATAATTTTTTTTTAGCTTTGCCAACGTAATCTATCTATATTAAAACCCTTACCAACTTGGGCAGTACACGTTCTTTTATATCCGACAAAAAAAGCTCCGATTTCTCGAAGCTTTCTTTTTATATAATATAGTAACGGATTAAATTATCCCATCACTTCTTTTACTTTTTTACCAATTTCTGCAGGAGAATCTACTACGTGAATTCCGTTCTCACGCATAATTCTTTTTTTAGCTTCGGCAGTATCATCAGCACCACCAACAATAGCACCAGCATGACCCATAGTTCTTCCTTTTGGAGCGGTTTCGCCAGCAATGAAACCTACAACTGGTTTGCGGTTACCATCGGCTTTAATCCATTTGGCCGCATCGGCTTCTAATTGTCCACCAATTTCACCAATCATTACGATACATTTCGTTTCTGGATCATTCATTAACAATTCAACCGCTTCTTTAGTAGTTGTTCCAATAATTGGGTCGCCACCAATTCCAATAGCAGTGGTAATACCCATTCCTTGTTTTACCACTTGATCAGCTGCTTCATAGGTCAATGTCCCTGATTTAGAAACAATTCCAACAGTTCCTTTTTTGAACACAAAGCCGGGCATAATACCCACTTTAGCTTCATCTGGAGTTATGACTCCCGGACAGTTTGGCCCTATTAAACGGCAATCTCTTTCTTTGATATATTCATACGCTTTAATCATATCCGCTACAGGAATACCTTCTGTAATACAAATAATAACTTTTATTCCAGCTTCGGCAGCTTCCATAATGGCATCGGCTGCAAAAGCTGGTGGAACAAAAATAATAGTAGTATCGGCACCCGCTTGTTTTACAGCATCTTTCACTGTATTGAAAACTGGACGGTCTAAATGAGTGGTTCCGCCTTTACCCGGTGTAACGCCACCAACAACATTGGTACCATATTCAATCATTTGTGTAGCATGAAAAGTTCCTTCGCTACCTGTAAATCCTTGAACAATTATTTTTGAATTTTTATTAACTAAAACGCTCATGTTTATGTTTTTTTTTAATCTGAACTTGTTTACTTTTTCAGTCGCGAAGCTCGTGTCAGATTCTATTGATTAATTTATTTTGTATTTATTTTTAGTGATGCAAAAGTAGAAAAAAGTGTTCAGTGTTCCCTATTTACTGTTCAGTTTTTTGTAAATTTTATTGACAACCTAAAACCCGGAACTCGAAACCAGCAACCTTTTATAACTGACTCATTTGAAAACCGCGATATAATTTATTGTCTTTCAATTCCCAAATCACCATAAAGTGGGCCAACAACATTTCTTCTCTTGGATTTTCAATTGTTTTTATATAATGCGCATAACGAACAGAAACCATATTTCCTTTAACTAAAATATGACTTATTCTGGCTTTGGAGCGAATATATGCTTTGCTCAATTCTTTACTTAAATCAATAATTTGATTGTACTTTAATTTATGATATCCTTTACTACTATGCCATTCTAGGACAACATCTGGATGTAAAAAGGCACTAACTTTTTCTGAATCTAAAAGCACATCTGATTTGTAAAAATTTTGAACGATTTCTTTAGCGCTCATATTTATTTTAGTTTGTTTAAAATTTCTGGTATTTTTTTAAGATAAGCAAACTGTTTCATTTTTTCTCTTGCTTCATCAATAGGCGTACCCGAATACGTTTTTCCGCCTTCAATTGATTTACTTACTCCAGTTTGTCCTAGCACCACAGCTTTAGCTCCTATAGTTATTCCGCTGGTGGTTCCAACTTGTCCCCAAAGTGTTACTTCATCTTCAATGATTACGCAACCCGCAATTCCGGTTTGTGCAGCAATCAAGCATTTTTTTCCTATTACTGTATCATGTCCAACATGAACTTGATTATCAATTTTAGTTCCGGCACCTATAGTTGTATCGCCTGTAACACCTTTGTCAATGGTACAAGCTGCACCTATTCCTACGTTGTCTTCTATTATTACTCTTCCACCTGAAAGTAATTGATCAAAACCTTCGGCACGTTTTTTATAATAAAAAGCATCAGCACCAAGTATGGTTCCCGAATGGATTATTACATTGTCGCCAATTACTGTATTATCATAAACAATTACATTCGCGTGAAGCAAACAATTTTTACCAATAGTAACGTTGTGACCAATAAAACAATTGGGTTGAATTAATGAACCCTCACCAATTGATGCGGAATTAGAAATGGCAACATTAGAAGCCACAAATGGACGAAAATGTTTGGTTAGTTTATTAAAATCTCGAAATGGATCATCAGAAATCAACAGCGCTTTTCCTTCGGGACAATTCACTTCTTTATTAATCAAAACAATAGTTGCAGCAGATTGCAATGCTTTGTCATAGTATTTTGGATGATCTACAAAAACAATATCTCCGGGAGTAACCACATGAATTTCGTTCATGCCCTCAACAGGAAAATCATCAGCGCCAACATATTGGCATCCGATGATGGAGGCGATTTCTTTAAGTGTATGTATTCTTGGGAATTTCATTTTCTATAGTGTTCAGTCGCAGTCGCAGTATTCAAAGCCACAATACTGTGACTGTAAAGTGTGTGACTGTAAACTATTCCTTAACGCGTTCCATATAAGAACCAGTTGCTGCATCAATTTTGATTTTATCTCCTTCATTGATAAACAAAGGGACATTTACAGAAGCTCCGGTTTCAACTTTTGCTGACTTAGTGGCATTGGTGGCTGTATTTCCTTTTACGCCAGGCTCTGCGTAAGTAACCTCTAGCACAATAGAAGCTGGCATATCAACAGAAAGTGGTAAGTCGGTTTCGGTATTAATTTGAACCATTACATTAGTTCCTTCTTTTAATAAATCGGGAGCGTCTAGGATATTTTTATCCAAAGTTATTTGTTCATATGACTCGACATTCATAAAATGAAATTGATTGCCTTCGGCATATAAATATTGAAAATTCTGCGTTTCAACTCGAACGGTATCAATTTTATGACCTGCAGAAAATGTATTGTCTAACACCTTTCCATTAGTTAAACTTTTCAATTTGGTTCTTACGAAAGCTGGTCCTTTTCCGGGTTTTACGTGCAGGAATTCGATTATTTTATAAATATCGTGATTGAATTTGATGCATAATCCGTTTCTAATATCTGATGTAGATGCCATTTTATTGTTGTTTATTATTGTTTAAAATTGTTTAAAATTGTTTAAAATTGTTTAAAGTTGTTTAATGTTGTTTAACGTTGTTTAATGTATTTTAAAAAATCAGCCCAAACAATTTTAAACTCTTAAACTTTAAACAACTTTAAACTTTTAATACGACCCCGAATATCCTTTCATGATCCCTCTTGATGAATTTCGAATAAAATCAAGAATTTCATCACGTTCGGGTGAAACAGCCATCTCGCCTTCTATAATTCCCATCGCTTGAGAGGTATTATAATTTTTTTGATACAGAATTCTATATATATCTTGTATTTCTCTAATTTTTTCTGAAGTAAATCCTCTTCGTCTTAATCCAACAGAATTAATTCCTACGTAAGATACTGGTTCTTTGGCAGCTTTGGTATAGGGCGGCACATCTTTACGTACTAATGATCCTCCAGAAACCATAGCATGATCACCAATATGAATAAATTGATGAACCGCTGCTAAACCACCAATAATAGCATAATTTCCAACAATTACATGTCCGGCCAAAGCCACACCATTTACAATAATAGCGCTATCACCAATATGACAATCGTGTGCGATGTGTGCCGTTGCCATAATCAAACAATTGTTTCCAATCTTCGTTTGGCCTGAAGCAATAGTGCCGCGGTTAATCGTGACACATTCTCTAATAGTAACGTTATCGCCAATTACCGCAAGTGATTCTTCTCCACCAAATTTTAAATCTTGTGGCACAGCAGAAATTACTGCTCCTGGAAAGATGTTGCAATTTTTTCCAATGCGTGCGCCTTCCATTATGGTTACATTGGACCCTATCCAGGTTCCGTCACCAATTACAACATTATTATGAATTGTAGTAAAGGGTTCAATCACTACATTTTTGGCAATTTTTGCTCCTGGATGTACGTATGCTAAAGGTTGATTCATATATTTTATGTTTTATTCCGCTGCGCTCCATACGATTCGGCTGCACCTCGGGTTTGGTTTATCGTTCGTTGTATGCAGTTCTTTAACAATAAACCACAAACTATAAACTACAAACATCTTAATTATTGTTTTCTTGCTATTTGCGCCATTAATTCAGCTTCCGCAACTAACTTTCCGTTAGCATACGCTTTAGCTTGCATGTGACATATTCCTCTTCTTATTGGTGTAATTAATTCACATTTAAATATCAAAGTATCTCCGGGAAGGACTTTGTATTTAAACTTTACTTTATCAATTTTCATAAAAAAGGTTAAGTAATTTTCGGGATCTGGAACTGTACTTAAAACTAAAATACCTCCTGTTTGCGCCATGGCTTCTACAATAATAACGCCCGGCATGACTGGAGCTTCTGGAAAATGACCCACAAAAAAACCTTCATTCATGGTAACATTTTTCATTCCAACCACATGACTGTCTGACATTTCTATGATTCTGTCAATAAATAAAAACGGTGGTCGATGCGGTAAGATACTCATGATTTTATGAATATCCATTAATGGCTCCAAATTTAAATCATAAACTGGAACTTGATTTCTTTGTTCAATTTTAATAATCTTTGACAATTTTTTAGCAAACTGTGTGTTTACAAAATGTCCAGGTTTGTTAGCAATAACTTTTCCTTTAATTCGGGTCCCAACCAACGCTAAATCACCAATAACATCTAGTAATTTGTGTCGTGCAGCTTCATTAGGATAATGCAACGTCAGGTTATCAAGAATACCATTTGGTTTAACAGAAATAGAATCTTTACCGAAAGCAACCTTTAAATTTTCGATAGTTTTTGGTGAAATTTCTTTGTCAACATAAACAATAGCATTGTTTAAGTCGCCTCCTTTAATTAATCCGTTATCCAACAATGTTTCTAATTCATGCAGAAAACTAAATGTTCTAGCGTCAGCAATTTCAGATTTAAACTCTGATATACTTTTCATTGTAGCATTTTGAGTGCCTAACACTTTAGTCCCAAAATCTACCATAGTAGTTACTTGATATTCTTCAGATGGCATAAGTAAAATTTCACTACCCGTAGCTTCATCCATAAAAGAAATTACTTCTTTAACAATATAGTAATTACGTTCTGCATCTTGTTCGGCAATGCCTGCTTTCTCGATGGCTTCAACAAAAAACTTTGAAGAACCATCCATAATTGGTGGTTCCGATTCGTTTAGTTCTATAATGACATTATCAACATCACAACCTACAAATGCAGCTAAAACATGCTCTGAAGTTTGGATTTTAACCCCTAATTTCTCAAGATTGGTACCACGTTGTGTATTAACGACATAATTCGCATCAGCTTCTATAACAGGAGAACCTTCTAAATCTACTCGAACAAAACTATATCCATTATTAATTGGCGCCGGTCTAAAAGTCATTTTAACTTCTTTTCCTGTATGAAGTCCAACACCAGTTAATGAAATCTCGTTTTGGATGGTTTTTTGTTTAACCATTGTTATGCTATTTATTTCTATTAGTATTATTTTTTAATTCTTCTATTTCGTTTACAATTTTAGGCAAGTTTTTAAAATGAACATACGATTTGCTATAATCGCCATAATTAAATGCGGGTGAACCTTGAATTGTTTCACCGTCTGAAATATTTTTGCCTATTCCAGATTGTGCTTGTACACGAACATTATTACCAATAATTAAATGTCCGGCAATACCTACTTGTCCACCAATTAAACAATTACTCCCAATTTTTGTTGACCCTGCAATGCCAGTTTGCGCTGCAATTACAGTATTTTCACCAATTTCTACATTATGAGCAACTTGAATATGATTGTCTAGTTTTACCCCTTTTCGGATAAAAGTTGTACCTAAAGTGGCTCTATCAATAGTAGTGTTAGCTCCTATTTCAACATTATCTTCAATGACTACATTTCCAATTTGTGGAATTTTGTTAAACGTTCCTTCTTCGGTTGGTGCGAAACCAAAACCGTCAGAACCTACAACACAACCGGAATGAAAATTACAATCGCTACCTATTTCTGTTTCAGAATATATTTTTACCCCTGCAAAGAATATACAATTATCCCCAATAAAAACATTGTCTCCGATAAAACAGTTAGGATATATTTTTACATTGTTACCTATAGTAACGTTTTTTCCGACATAACTGAAACTACCCAAGTAAAGGTGTTTACCGTAAGTTACATTTTCTGAAATCACTGATGGTTGTTCAATTCCTGATTTCATTAATTTTACTTGATTGTAATATTCTAATAATTTTGAAAAAGAAGAATAAGCATCTTGAACTTTTATTAGAGTTGTAGTTAATTCACTCTCTGGAATAAAATCCTCATTAACGATGGTAATAGTTGCAGCGGTTGAATAGATGAAGTTAGCGTATTTAGGATTCGCTAAAAATGTTAGCGAACCTTCCGTGCCTTCTTCAATCTTAGCCAATTTGAATACTTCGGCATTAGGGTTTCCAACCACTTTTCCTTCAAGTATTCCTGCTATTTGAGCTGCTGTAAATTTCATCTTATTAGAAAATATTTTTCATTGGTATAAGATGGAACGCAGCATCAATTTGGCTTGATATATTAAAAATAAGTGTTGCTTGTTTCATCTCGACAAAAGTATAAAAAAATCAATTTTAAAGTTAAATTTCTTCAAGTTGTTTTGGATAACAAATATAATATTTAGTAACGGGTTTCGATAATGCTTTTAAATTTAGTTGATCCGAAGCTTCCACTACATCCTCTATGGTTTTATCTTTCTTTAAAATCCGAATTGGTTCTGCATCTTTGCTATACGCTTGGTTTTTTATCTTTCCCCTAAATATAAAATATTTAGCTTCTTGTTGGCTGATTTGGTGTTTTTTAACAAAACGAGCTGTCATTTCCTCTAAAACTTCAGCTGGAAACTTTTCGCTATTGAGTTTAACTTTAGATAAATCTCTATTAATAATCATTTTACTCAAACTACTCAATATAAAATCATCATGATACTGCCATTCTTTTAAAGCACTAATAATATCATAATCATCTAATTGAGCAAAAGTATCTAAATCGGAATTATAAAACTTTTCAAGAGTAACATTATGTTCCATAAAATACTTTAATGGACGGCTGCATTCTATTTTAATTCCTTTTCGAAGCAACTCTTTGGCCCTTTGAAGTGCTTTGGTCAATGTCAATTCGGCTACTAAACTGGTCTTGTGTAAATAGGCTTGCCAATACATTAATCGTCGTGCCATTAAGAATTTTTCAATAGAATAAATGCCTTTTTCTTCCATTACCAAAACATCATTCATGACATTAAACATCTGAATCAATCGGTCTGAATTGATATTTCCTTCGGCTACACCCGAATAAAAACTATCACGCTTTAAATAATCCATTCTATCCATATCTAATTGACTGGATATTAATTGCAACATAAATTTTCGGTGATATTCTCCTTTAAAAACTTGTATAGCTAAACGTAGTTGACCATTAAATTCTTCATTGAGTTTAGTCATAAACAACAAGGATATTTGTTCATGATTAACTTCTTCTACGATACTGTGTTCCATAGCATGCGAAAAAGGACCATGACCTATGTCGTGTAAAAGTATCGCAATGTATAAAGCGTTTTCTTCTTCTTTTGAAATAATCACTTCCTTAAAACGCAGTACTTCGACGGCTTTCTGCATCATATGCATCGCACCAAGAGCATGATGAAAACGGGTATGATGAGCACCAGGATAAACCAGATACGACAAACCCATTTGAGAAATACGCCGCAATCTTTGAAAATAAGGATGCTGAATTAAATCATAAATCAATGAATTGGGAATGGTAATAAAACCATATATAGGGTCGTTGAATATTTTTAATTTATTGGTTTGACTCACAGGTAATTCAGTTTAAGTAAAGATATATTTTATACTAATGCTTTAAAATAGTTTAACAATTGTTTGTTATTCTCGCGGGTTGGCGTAAAAACTTCCAGTATCATCGGTCTTTCATTTTGCTGGTACAATTTTATTAATCCATTTTTCAATGAAGAAAAATCACTTGCAATGGCATAATCAAATAGATACATTTTGGCTAAATGTTCAGCCGTTAAGCAATGTGATGTTTCGAAATAGGTATTAAAAGTTTCATTTTCTTTATGTCCGGGCAATATTCTGAAGATGCCTCCTCCTCCATTATTAATCAAAATAATTTTAAAATTTTTAGGGATGTAATTGTTCCAAAGCGCATTACTATCATATAAAAAACCAACATCTCCTGTAATTAAAACTGTTGGCTTTTGGCTTCCAACTGCTGCTCCAATGGCAGTTGAAGTACTACCATCAATTCCGCTAGTACCACGATTACAAAAAACTTCAATAGACTCATCAATTGCAAATAATTGTGCATAACGAACGGCCGAACTATTACTAATTTGCAATTGACAATCTTTAGGTAATGTTGCCAATATAATTTCGAATGCTTTTAAATCTGAAAATAAAACAGAAGAAAGATAATGATTATGCTTTGTTTTTCGTTCAAAGTGAATCTTTTTAAAAGTCATTTTATAGTCACTATCAATATTTTTTACAAAAGGTAAAAATTGCTTAAAAAATTGGTTTGGAGTTACTTGAAAATGTTTAGTCAAAATACCAAAGGTGTCATAAGCTCTCCAATTATCTATATGCCAATGATGTCTGGGTTTGTATTTTCTGAGGAACGCTTTTACTCTTTTAGACACTATCATTCCACCAAAAGTGATTAGAATTCTGGGTTGCAAATTCAGAAAATCTGCATTTGTAAACGGCGTAATAAGTGTATCTATATTGTTGATAAAACTCGGATGATGCAAGTTAGACGTTGCTTCGGTCATGACAATTACTGATGGCAAAGAGGCTAATTTTTCTAACCATTCCGGTTCAACAGTATTTGGTTTGCATTCACCAACTAATATCAAAATTTTTGCAGTGTAATTCCACAAAGTTGTAAAAGCAATGATGTCATCTGCATTAACTAATCGTTGCGATGAATATAATCCAGTTACATTAATGTCTACGGAAAGTTTATTGGTGGTTTCATAAAGAGGTTCTTCAAATGGAACGTTAATATGAACTGGACCTTTTCGAGCAATAGCAACATTAATGGCTTCATTAATAAAAACATCATTTTCTTCTGAAGCTTCTTCGGTAAGATTTGCATTGTATAGTGAATGATTGATAAAAACATTTTCCTGACGAATGGTTTGTCCATCGCCAATATCAATTTTATCTGCAGGTCTGTCTGCCGAAATAACGATAAATGGAATTTGACTGTAAAAAGCTTCTGCCAATGCAGGATAATAATTGAGTAATGCCGAACCCGAAGTACATACTACAGCCACTGGCTTTTGGGTTTGCTGTGCTATCCCTAAAGCAAAAAAAGCAGCACAACGTTCGTCTGCAATGCTGTAACATTTAAACTTGGGATTATTAGTAAATCCGATAGTTAATGGCGCATTTCTAGAACCTGGTGAAATAATAATATCGTGAACTCCTTTAGCGTGGCATATTTCGATAATGCTTTGTGCTAAAGGTATTTTAGGATAAATCATTGTTTCTTTTTAAAGAATAGCAAAGATACAATCAAAATCCATTACTTTTAATTTTATTATATTGCAAACTAAAATTTGCTTACCTCACTGCCACTGGCAGTGCTCTATTTAATTTCAAATTTATTTCTATCCAATGGAAATCAAAATCAGGCCCTATAAAGCAAGTGATGCAAAATCAATCGTTGCTATTCTCAATTATTATATTTTAAATTCAACAGCAATCTATGATTATGATTTGCGAACGGTTGATCAGCAACTAACTATTTTTAAAGAAAAACGAACCAAAGGGTTTCCAATAATTGTTGCAACTATAGAGAATCATGTTGTCGGCTTCGGTTATTATAGCGAATTTAGATTTAGAGAAGCTTATAAGTTTACAGTAGAACATTCCGTTTATGTACTGCCAAATGAACACGGTAAAGGAATTGGAAAAATACTTTTGCAAAGCTTAATTGATTTGGCAAAAAAACAAAAATTGCACACTATGATTGCTGTTATTGATTCAGAAAATCAAAGCAGCGTAAATTTCCATGAGCAATTTGGATTTGAAACAGTGGGAATTATTAAAGAAAGTGGCTTTAAGTTTGATAGATGGTTGCACAGCGTACTGATGCAATTGCTATTGGAGCAAGCTACATAATTTCTATACCATTTTCTTCTAAAATTCCTAAAAGATAACTGCTTTGATTTGGATTGTATTTTTCAATGCCACTTTGATACCATTTTGATATTACGTCAATTTGAAATGCATTGTAATCATCATCGTTGATACTAATACCTAACATACCTGCTAAAAGAAAATCTTCTAAAACTTTATTAGTTACTATTAATTTTGGGATTCCATGAATAATTTTCCCATTCATCCTTTCGTATTCTGTTCTCCCTTGATTGAATCCATTAATATGGGCTTCATTTTGATTGTCGGGTATTTCTAAATATGGATTTAAACCATTAGTATATCCTCGTAAATAATCTTGTCGGTATATTGGATTGAAAATATTATTCATAAATTAAAAAATGTTTTTGTTTGAAATACCATTCAAACGTAATAACATTAACTTAATCAAAAAATAATAATCGATTAAAGGAAAAAATAATCTTTAAATCACATTACGTATGTTTTTTGTCGATTATATCCGTAATTATTTGATCTTTATTTATAATAAATAAATTTCAATTTTAAGAAAACTTTAAAAATAGAGCGCATTGTTTATTTATCAAATAGATTATTTTTGACACTCAAATTAGTATTTAATATAATTCAATGTTTTTATGAAGAAATTTTTCTTTGCTATTGCGTTTTGTTTCTCTTCATTATTTTCATTTGCTCAATCAGGATATGAAATTACCATCAACCTAAAAAATTGTCCTGATTCATTGGCTTATCTTACTTATTATCAGTTTGACAAAACACTAATTAAAGATACTTGTACTTCTATCAAGGATGGAAAAATAGTTTTTAAAGGAAAAACAAAACTCGACAAAGGGATTTATTCGTTAGTGAGTCAAAAAAAAGCCATCTATTTTGATTTTTTTATCGATGACAATACCCAAAAATTGGAACTAAAAAGTGAAGCAAGTGCCAATATAGGAAAAGATTTAGTGGCTTTAAATTCTCCGTTGGAAAACGAATTTTTTAAATACATTCAATTCATTAATCAAAAAAATACTGATTTTCAAAGCTATAAATCAAGTACTGAATTAAAAACAAAAAAAGATTCTCTGTCATTTTATGACAAGCAAAAAGATGTAGAAAAAAGCATTAACGACTTTGAAGAAAAATTTGTTGAAACGCACAAAGGGACATTCATAGGAGATGTCATGAACTTGAAAGTCGAAAAAATACTAAAGGAAATTCCAAAAGCTTCAAACGGCAGACCTGACAGCATTCAATCCTTTAACTATTATAAAAAGCATTATTGGGATAATGTTAATTTCAAAGACGATGGCACTATGCGCAATCCATTTTTTCATAATAAAGTGAAAAAATATTTTGAATCGGTTGTGGTAAAGCATCCAGATAGCGTTAGTGTTGAAATAGATAAATTTTTAGAAAAAACAAATCGAACAAGCTTATTGTATAAATATTTATTAGCGCATTTCACCTACACGTATGAGACTACAAAACTTATGGGATTTGATAAAGTATTTGTTCATATTTCAGACAACTATTTTAAAACTGGCAAAGCGGATGGAATTTATGATGATCCAGATATAGTAAAAAAAATAATCAAACGTGCCGATAAATTAAAGCCACTTTTAGTTGGTGTTGTTACCCAAGACTTGTACATGATTAAGGCTGAAGATTTTGAGAAAATGAAAGCTATGGGATTTGAAGACGCAAAGAATAGTGAGGAAATGACTAAAGTATATTATAAAAATGAGCCACAGGTGAGTAAAATGTATGTAAAGCTTAGTGAGGTCAAAGCCGATTATACAATTCTTATATTTTGGGATGTTGATTGTGGTCATTGTCAAAAAGAAATTCCAGTATTATTGCAACAATACAATGATTTATTGAAAGAAAAGAAAGATGTGAAAGTATATAGCGTTTACATGCAACACGAAGGCGAAAAATATTTAAAATACATAGCCGAACACCAATTACCATGGATAAATGTGTATGATGGAGCACATTATAATAATGCTATAGAAAAATATGATGTCTACTCTACTCCTGTAATTTATATCTTGGATAAAAATAAAGTAATTAAAGCCAAACGTATTGATGCGAACCAAGTGAAAAACATTATCAACTTATTTGAGAAAGAAAATAAAAAAGGAAAATAAGTTATTCCACTAAATTCATATATTTTCCTTTTTTGCTGCCTTCATACATTTCATATTTAACCAAACGTGCTTCCAAACTACCATTAAAAAGCTTGATTTTTCGCGAAGGTCGTAACCCAACAAATTTCAATGCTTCTAAATTGGCAGTAATAAACCAGGCATTGGTATTCGGATAGTTATTTTTCAACGTATCTCCAATTTCTCTATAAAAACGTTCCAATTCAATATTTAAACGTTCGCCATAAGGTGGATTAAAAACCATGTGCAACGGACCTGTGTTTTCCTTTTTACTGTCAAAAAAATCACCTTGAATAATACTCACATATTCATCCAAGTTGGCATTCTGAATATTGTCTTTAGCTTTCTGAACGGCACTTGGTGCTTTGTCATAGCCAATTATGGTATGGTGAAATTCTTTGGTGCGTTTCATTAATGCATCAATGATTTGATCAAATAAATCGTTATCCCAATCACTCCATTTTTCGAAAGCAAATTCTTTTCTATTAATGTTTGCGGGAATATTACAAGCAATCATTGCCGCTTCTGCCAACAGCGTTCCGGAACCACACATAGGATCTAAAAAATCACTACTTCCATCCCAGCCCGATAATAATAACATTCCAGCAGCTAATACTTCATTAATGGGAGCAATATTTGTAGCGGTTCTGTATCCTCTGTGATGCAACGAAGCCCCAGAAGTATCAAGTGCAACCGAACACTGATCTCGATCAATATGGATATTAAACCGTAGGTCAGGAAAGTCTTTATCGACGCTTGGTCGTTGTCCTGTTTTTTCTCTAAATTGGTCTACAATGGCATCTTTTACCTTCTGAGAAACAAACTGAGAGTGTTTAAAATTATCCGAATGAATTGTAGTATCGATTACAAATGTTTGACTTTCGCCGATATATTTCGACCAATCAATTCCCTGAATACCTTTGTATAAATTTTGATCATTTGTAGCCTTAAAATAATACATTGGTTTTAGTATTTTTAAAGCCGTTCGCAATGATAAATTGGCTTTATACATAAAACCTTTATCGCCTTTAAAACTCACAGCACGCGTGCCAATTTCAACATCTTGCGCGCCCAATTGTTGTAATTCCTTCGCTAATATTTCTTCAAAACCAAAAAAGGTTTTGCCAATCATTTTAAAATTCTCCATAAATTATATTTCGTCACCCTGAGTGCAGTCGAAGGGCCAATTTTCAAATTCCAAATTCCAAATAAATTTTAAATCCTAAGTTTCAAATTTAAAATATGGAATTACTTCCGCAAAAATACATTAAATTTGCACGTTCAGAATCCATTTGAAAAGAATAAATGTCAGACTACATAAATCCTAAATCTCATTCCACTGCGTCGCAACCAAATTCCACCCAAGGTCAAAAGGTCGAATTGAGCGGAGCTAAATCAAAAACTTGGTATTCCTCATGGTTTGATACACCTTATTATCACATACTTTACAAAGACAGAAATTACCGTGAGGCACAAGTTTTTATGGACAATTTAACGCATTATTTAAACTTGCCTGAGAAATCAAAAGTGCTTGATTTAGCTTGTGGTAAAGGACGACATGCCATTTATTTAAATCAACTCGGATTTGACGTTGTAGGTGCCGATTTGTCTGAAAACAGTATTGCCGAAGCCAATAAAAACGCGAATGAAACCTTGCGTTTTGTAGTGCATGACAAACGCGAACCTTTTGAAGAAAAGTTTGACGCCATATTTAATTTGTTTACTAGTTTTGGGTATTTTGAACATAGAGAAGACGATATTAAAACGTTAACTGCAATCAAAGAAAGCCTTTCAGAATATGGCTTTGCTGTGATTGATTTTATGAATTCTCAAAACGTTATTGAGAATTTAATTCCAGAAGAAACTAAAGAAGTTGACGGAATAACGTTTCATATTAAACGATTTGTTATTGAAGGATTTATCATTAAAGAAATTGATTTTGAAGACAATGGTGAAACCTTTCATTTTACAGAAAAAGTGAGAGCCTATACTTTAGAAGATTTTCAAAATATGATGAATGAAACTGGGATTTATTTATTAGATACTTACGGAGATTATAAACTGAAAAAGTTTCATAAAAATACGAGCGAACGCTTAATAATGATGTTCAAATAATGAATTACTTATTGCCTTTACTGTCAGTACTTATAGGGTATTTAATTGCCTTGTTACTTAAGCCAAAAGCAAAGCAAAATTTAAAGCTTCTATTGGCGTTTAGCGGTTCGTTTTTATTATCACTAACGGTAATGCATTTACTACCCGATGTTTATGAAAGCCACAACAAAAGTGTTGGAATTTATATCATGTGTGGAATATTATTCCAAATTATACTAGAATTTTTTTCCAAAGGCGCCGAACATGGTCATGTTCACGGTCATGATAAAATGACCAAAATGCCATGGTTGTTGTTTATCAGTTTATGTATCCATGCGTTTTTAGAAGGTTTTCCGGTGGAACATCATCATGATTTGGCCTATGGTATAGCTATTCATCATTTGCCTATTGCAATTATTTTAACAACGTTTTTCCTTAACGCTGAACTCAATAAAATGGCGTTATTTTTCTTTATGCTCACTTTTGCAGTGATGACGCCATTGGGTACATTAGTATCTGACAACGTACCAATACTCAATGATTATTATACTCAAATAACCGCAGTTGTTATTGGAATCTTGTTTCACATATCCTCTACGATTATCTTTGAAAGTAGTGAAGGACATAAATTTAATATAGCCAAAGTATCCATGATAATTTTGGGAATTGTATTGGCGAGTTTTTTGTAGATTTGGAAAAAGAAATATAATATAAATTAACATGGGAATATTTTCAGCTTTACTCGGAAATGCTGGTACTGTTAATCAGGAAACTTTAATAAAAGATTATGGTAAATTACTTATTGAAGGCGAAACTATTGAATTGGGATTTAAACTAATTAGAGATACTTTTATTTTCACTAACAAAAGATTAATTCTAATTGAAAAACAAGGTATAACAGGAAGTAAAATGGAATACAAATCAATTATCTATAAAAGTATTTCAAGATTTAGTATTGAAACTGCTGGAACTTTTGATTTAGAAGCTGAATTAAAAATTTGGGTTTCTAGCGAAACAAATCCTAGTATCATAAAACAATTTAATAAATCCGTAAATGTATACGATGTACAAACTGTGCTGGCACATCACGTTTTAAGATAAAAAATGAACTTTACTAAAACCACTGAACAATCCTCTAGCTACGAACATTTAGAACAAATGTCGATATTCGATTTATTATCCAATATCAATAAAGAAGATAAAACGGTTCCACTTGCCATTGAAAAAGCATTATCTCAAATTGAAGCTTTAGTTGCTAAATTGGTTGAAAAAATGAAACTTGGCGGTCGACTTTTTTATATTGGTGCTGGTACATCGGGTCGCTTGGGAATTGTTGATGCTTCTGAGTGTCCACCAACATTTGGAGTTCCGTTTGATTTGGTTAACGGAATCATTGCTGGTGGCGACAAAGCTATTCGTCGTGCTGTTGAAAAAGCAGAAGACAATACTACACAAGCGTGGATAGATTTACAAGAACATAACATAGGAGAAAATGACGTCGTGATTGGTATTGCCGCTTCTGGAACAACTCCTTATGTAATTGGCGGATTAGAAAAATGCATTGAAAACAATATCATCACAGGATGTATCACTTGCAACGCAGGAAGTCCAATTGCTTTGATAGCCAAATTTCCAGTTGTTGTTGTTGTTGGACCAGAATTCGTAACAGGAAGTTCCCGAATGAAAGCTGGAACCGCGCAGAAATTGGTATTGAACATGATTTCGACTGCAACGATGATTCAACTCGGAAAAGTGAAAGGAAACAAAATGGTCGATATGCAACTAAGCAATGATAAATTAGTTGATCGAGGTGTTAAAATGATTATGAGTGAAATTTCGGTTGATTATCCAACTGCATCAGAATTACTCAGAGAATTTGGAAGTGTAAGAAAAGCAGTTGATCATTGGGAAAAAAAATCTTTGTAAAAAAATTAGATCTATGAAAACATTACTTGTTACATTCACAATACTCATCGGACTTTCAGCCTTTTCGCAAAGTAATCCATTTGAATAAGACACGCCACAACCAATCAAATTAGAGAATGGCAGATTTTATATCGATAACATTCAAATTCCTAGTTATCAAATGAAAAAGATATTTGCAACGAATCTACATTCAATGAAACAATATAATCAGGCAAAGACCAAAGAAACTTTAGGTGGAGCTTTACTAGGATTGGGTTCAACGATGACGGTTGTTGATTTGGCAATTGGTTTGTTTTCGGATGCAAAATACCCAACAGCACTTACTTATGCAGGTTTGGGAATGGTAGCCGTATCGATTCCGATACTTTCAGGTAGAGCAAAAAAAATGAAAGAAGCGGTTTCGTCTTATAATGAAGGACTTAAGAATTCGAGTTCAAATGATTTCGACCTTAATGCGGTTGTCAACCAAAATGGTTTTGGGTTTCAAATACAATTTTAAAATGACAGACAATAAAAAACTTTTAGAAAAAGGAATTAAGTATATGCTTTATGCATTGCCATTGATGTTTATTGGACCTAGCGTTATTTATAATGCGTTTATCAATAAGCAAAATGTGTGGCATTATTTGGTTTTGGGAATTGGAATTGTACTTTGTTTATTGGCAGTTTATTATATGTTTCAAGGAATTAAAGCGTTAACAGATTCACTATTTAATCATGATAAATAGCAATTACCTCCAGAGTGTAAAAAAGCAATTTCTTTACTATAAAACTATTGCAGATAAAGCCATTGAACAAATCGAACCAAAGCAGCTTTTTGTTAGTGCTAATGACGATAGCAATTCTATTGCCGTTATCATGCAACACCTATCAGGGAACATGCTTTCTCGTTGGACCGATTTTTTAACTACCGATGGAGAAAAAGAATGGCGGAATCGTGATGCGGAATTCGAGGAAAGCATCAATACCGAAGAAGAACTGATACAACTTTGGAACAAAGGTTGGGATTGTTTTTTTGAGACTTTAGACTTATTAAAACCAGAACAATTAGAAACTATTATCTACATTCGGAACGAAGGCCATACTGTGATTGAAGCTATAAACCGTCAGTTGGCGCATTATCCGTATCACATTGGTCAAATTGTATTTTATGCCAAAATGCTGAAGCAAACCGAATGGGAGTCACTTTCAATTCCAAAGAACAAATCGAATAGTTATAACGCTGATAAATTTGGCAAAGAAAAAAGTATTAAGAATTTTACGGATGATGAATTAAAAAAATTACAATAACAATGTCAATATCAAAAAGCAATATTGTTCGATTTAGTGTTCTAAAAACTGTAGTTTGCTTCTCAAGTTTGCTTTCCCTGATCTCCTGCAATGACCACGAG
Source organism: Flavobacterium sp. (assembly GCF_044369455.1). Lineage (GTDB taxonomy): Bacteria > Bacteroidota > Bacteroidia > Flavobacteriales > Flavobacteriaceae > Flavobacterium. Next base: position 20,430 of record NZ_JBIPLW010000008.1, read on the forward strand.
CGCAATTGCACCGATTTCAGAACGGGTAAGTTTGAATTTACTCAAAATATTAATGGTAAAAAAAACACATCAACATTTATTCGAACAGAAAAACTCCAAATAGAAACCTACAACGGAAAAACCGATACTGCTAGTGTTCGTTGGGTAAATGATTGTGAATTTATTCTGCAAAAACTGCATCCAAAATCGATGAAAGAAGAAAAAGCTATAAGTATAAAAATTTTGTTTACTGAAAAGAATAGCTATACTTTTGAATATTCATTTGTCGGAAGCAATCAAAAGCAACGTGGCACGGTAACAAAAATTGATTAATACCATAAACATTAAACTCAACATATTCTAATGGAACTATTATTTACGCCAAATGCACTTATCGCATTACTTACATTAACCTTTTTGGAAATCATACTTGGGATTGATAATATTGTTTTTTTATCTATAGTTTCAGGAAAATTAAAAGCGGAAGATCAACCCAAAGCAAGAAGAATCGGATTGTTATTGGCAATGTTGTTCAGAATAATTTTATTGTTCGGGATTACTTGGGTGTTAAGCTTGCAAGACACGTTATTTTCTATTGATTGGGGATTCTTTGAAGCCCATGTTACTGGACAAAGTTTGATTATTTTTGGTGGAGGTTTATTTCTTTTATACAAATCAGTATCCGAAATTCATCATAAACTAGAAGGCGAAGAAGAAGGAACTTCAGGAAAAGCGAGTAATAGTTTGTCACAAGCGATTATTCAAATTGCCTTGTTAAATATTGTCTTCTCTTTTGATAGTATTTTAACCGCTGTTGGAATGGTGAGTATGAAAGAACCTAGCGAAGGTGGCTTTGGTTATGAAGGTGCGTTGCTCATTATGATTTTATCGGTAGTTATTTCCATTGTAATCATGATGATTTTTGCCGGACCAGTTTCAAAATTTGTCAACGAACATCCAACAATACAAATTCTCGGTTTGTCTTTCTTAATCTTAATTGGAGTAATGCTTTTAGCCGAAGGTTCTCATTTAGCCCATTTCCGTTTTGGTAATGATGTCGAGGTAACTAGTATACCAAAAGGTTATTTATATTTCGCAATTTTCTTCTCACTTTTTGTAGAATTTTTGAATTTGAGAATGAAGAAAAGTAAAAATGCTGTTAAACTTCATAACAGCGAAATTGTGGATAAAAAATTAATTGATGATGATTTGATTAATTAATAAATAAAATTCAAGTTTATTCTCTTGTAAATACTATTATTAAGATAACGTTATCATTTATAAACTCGAAATAATGATTAATTAATTTAATCTAAATTTGATAGTTTTAATGATTACTAAAATAGTATTATGAGAAGATTAATGATTGGTTCACAATTTTGTTTAATACTTTTTCTTATATTTTTAGTATTCGATTGTAATGCTCAAGTTGGAGTTAATACTACTAATCCTCAAGGTTCCCTCGACGTTACCTCTACAAATGATGGCATCCTAATTCCAAGAGTCGCGTTGGCTGCTACTGATGTTGCAACAATAATCACTCCAACAGAATCTGAAATTGTATACAATACATTTACTTCAGCTGCAGGAGCTAATGCGGTTACACCAGGATTTTATTATTGGAATGGAACTTTATGGATTCGAATTTCTACTGGAAATAATACTGGCTGGGCAACTAATGGTAACGCTGGAACATCCGCTGGTACGAATTTCATTGGAACTAACGACACACAAGATTTTATAATTAAAACAGACGGCAATGCTGCAATAAATGAACGTATGCGATTTTTATCTTTTGGACAAGCTAGTTTTAATAATTCAACCCCTTTTTCAAATGATGTTTTTTCTGTTTATGGATCTGGTTTTCCAGGTAGCTTAAACGCATTAGGAAATTCTTCTATCAATGGTTATGTTGGTTCAGGTGGTATTGGCATCTATGGTGAAAGTAATAGTGCTAATGATAATAATGGTGTTGGAGTCTTTGGTTTGTTGAGTGGTGCTTCTACAGCAACAACTACTTCTAGTTATGGTGTATTTGGAGTTAACAATACCATTCCCACTGGGACTGGAATTGCTATTGGTGTTGCAGGTCAAAATACGGCTACTACTGGTGATTCTCGGGGTGTAAATGGTACTGTTTCATCTCCAACCGGTAAGGGAGTTGCAGGTTTTAATACTGCCCTTACTGGCGCATCTTATGGATTATATGGACAAACTAGTTCAGTTGCTGGAATTGGCATTTATGGAATAAATTCTGCAGCGGCTTATACAACAAATACAGCAGTTGGGGTTTTAGGAATAGCTCAAGGAACAGTAACATCCGGAACTTCTATAGGAGTTCGAGGTTATTCGTTTGCAGCAACTGGAAATGGTCATGGATTTTACGCTCAAGCATTATCAAATACTGCAATAGGAGGTATTTCATTTGTAACGAGCTCTGGAGCAGGATGGCAAGGACAAAATTCAGGGACTGGTGATGGAATTAGAGGCATAAATAATAATCCTAGTAATGCAAATGCAGGATCCGGAGTATACGGACAGACTGGCGCAATTAATAATATGGGAGGTGAATTTTATAATACAAATGCTGCTAACGGAACAGGTGTTTTAGGAGCAGGCAATAATCTTCCTGGATTTTACTTGACTAGAGGTTCGGGGATCGCTGCTTCTGGAACTCGATTTGGGGTTGCTGGATTTGCAACAACTACAGAAGTTACAAATCCCTTAAATACCGCTAATACAAATGGAGATAATGCTAGTGCAGGTGGTTATTTTGAGGTTCAAAATGCCGGCATACCTTTGACATGGTCGTATGTTGGGGTTCGAGAAGTTTCAGGTGCAGGCGGACTTCGAAAAATTATTGGGACAGGAACAGTTAATACAATCGTAAAAGATTTAAAAAATAATTATGTTGCATTATCATGTCCTGAAACGCCCGAAAATCTATTTCAAGATTTTGGACAAGGCCAATTAATAAACGGAAAAATACATATTGATATTGATCCAATTTTAGTCAAGAATATCGTTGTAGATGCTAAACATCCTTTACGTGTATTTATTCAATTAGAAGGTGACTGTGAAGGTGTATATGTTACTAATAAAACTCAAAACGGATTTGATGTAATTGAATTAAAAGGCGGAACTTCAAATACACCATTTTCATATACTATTAGTGCCAATCGCGCAGATGAGGTATTGTCTGATGGAAGTATTGCTAAATATTCAATAGAACGTTTTGCTCCAGCTCCTGGTCCACAAGAAAAAAATAGAATAGATGCAGTTAGTAAAGAAAAAAGAACAAATATAATTCAAGAACCGATAGTACCACCAGATTTAACTAATGATAAACCAAGTGGTTCAAAAGAATTTTCAGAGTTAGTAGAAAAAAAAATAAATAAATAAAATCAACTAGTAAACTTTACAACTACACTTATTTTGTTTTTTATTCCAACGACAACGTTATCTGTCCATCATCACCAGTTTCAGTTTGTATATCATCTGAAACATCAATTTCTTCATTGACTTCTATTTCTTCTGCTGATGCCGGTTCAGGCTCTTCATACGGCAAGGATTCTAAAAGATTTACCTGTTTTAACTTATCGGATGTCAGTTGGTTTCCTAATGCTTTAATACCTTTTACCGTTATAAATTCTTCTAAATTAATTGTCTGATTATCTTTTTGAATTCCTTTTACTTTAGCAAAAACAATCTCAGCCATAGGTCGCCAGTCGGTCGAAACGATTTCCAATTGTGACTTTTCATGTTCGGTGATAAAGATTTCTTCTTTGTTTTCGTTTTCAACTAAGAAACGCTTAATGAAATAGCGCTCTTTTTCTCCGTCGTAATAAATAGCTGAAATTGGTTTGTTCGGATTCCACTTTTCCATTACGACGACATCTTCATCAAAATGTGTGGTCAGTTCCGGTATAATGGTTTTCAGTTTCCCAGATTGATTGATGAGCAACAATCGGTCATTGGGTCTAAATTCACCAAGCAACTCACCTCTTCCATCTACATTTAAACGCTGAACTGTATCATCAAACCAAACTTTTCTTGGTCGTAAAGTGGAAATTCCTTTTTCTTTTAATTCGATTTTCTTGATTGGATATTTGGTAACTGTATTTCCACGTGAAGCTCTTCCTTTGATGGCTATATCGGTAAAATTCAAGTCCCATTTCAATTTCTTGATGCTTCCGGCTTGTCGTAATAAAATTGTAATAACTTCCGCTTCACCATTCGGATTTGCCGAAAAATATAAGACTTGTGAGCCCGCTTTTTCTTGAGTTAAATCATAAAACTTATCACGCGTAACTCCAGAAACATTGAAACGCTTGATAAAAGTTGAACCGTTTTTACCATCACGATATATCATATTGTAAATGGTACGCTTGTCATTTTTATCAAAAACGGCTATGTGAATAATGTCTTTGCCAACAAATTTTTTATCATCGACTTTGGATATCATTATTTTTCCGTCTCTAAGGAAAACAATCACATCATCAATATCAGAACAATCGGCAACGTATTCGTCTTTCTTTAAACCTGTTCCAAAGAAGCCTTCTTCCCTATTTACGTAGAGTTTGGTATTTCGTAAAGCTACTTTTGTTGCTTCTATATTGTCAAAATTTCGCAACTCGGTTTGACGCTCGCGGCCTTTGCCATATTTATCTTTTAGCTTTTGGAAAAAGTCAATAGCAAAGTCTATTATAGTATTCAGATGATGTTTTACTTCTTCCATTTCGGCTTCTAACTTCGAAATTGAGTCGTCTGCTTTATCCGAATCGAAGCGCGTGATACGTATCATTGGAATTTGTGTCAGTTTTTGCAAATCATCATCATTGATTTCGCGTACAAATGATTTAGAAAAAGGATTAAATCGATCGTACATATATACATAAAGCGATTCTCTATCGGAATACAATTTAAAATCGATGTACATTTCTTCACGAATGAAAATCTTTTCAAGTGTAGCAAAATGCCATTTGTTTTCGAGTTCGTCCAACTGAATTTCAAGCTCACGTTTCAGTAAATCAACTGTTCTGTGAGTGGAAATTTTCAACATATCCGAAACACCAATAAACAACGGTTTATGGTTTTCAATGACGCAACCTAATGGCGCTACAGAAGTTTCACAAGCGGTAAAGGCATACAACGCATCAATAGTTTTATCAGGTGAAACGCCCGGCGGAAGATGGATTAAAATCTCAACCTCAGCGGCAGTATTGTCTTCAATTTTTTTGATTTTTATTTTTCCTTTTTCATTCGCTTTTAAGATACTATCAATCAGCGTTGAAGTATTGGTTGAAAACGGAATTTGGGTAATTACTAAAGTCTGTTTGTCTAATTGTGCTATTTTTGCACGCACACGCACACGACCGCCACGCACACCATCGTTGTAATTAGAAACATCGGCAATACCTGCCGTTGGGAAATCGGGTAACAAAGTAAATGGTTTTCCTTTTAAGACTTTAATCGAACAATCGATTAATTCATTGAAATTGTGTGGTAATATTTTGGTTGACAAACCTACTGCAATACCTTCCGCACCTTGAGCTAACAACAACGGAAACTTAACCGGAAGGTTTATGGGTTCCGCTCGACGACCATCATAAGACATTCCCCATTCGGTGATTTTTGGAGAATACAACACATCGTGACCAAATTTAGAAATACGCGCTTCAATATAACGGGAAGCCGCAGCACTATCGCCAGTGAGGATATTTCCCCAGTTTCCTTGCATGTCGATAATCAAATCCTTCTGCCCTATTTGCACCATTGCATCACCAATACTCGCATCACCATGCGGGTGATACTGCATGGTGTGACCAACAATGTTTGCCACCTTGTTGTAACGTCCATCATCCAACTCTTTCATGGAATGCATGATACGACGTTGCACTGGTTTGAAACCATCTTCAATGGCTGGAACGGCACGCTCCAAAATTACATAGGAAGCATAATCCAAAAACCAATCCTTGTACATTCCGGTAACTTTGGTAATGGTGTCTTCGGGGTTTTCGTCATTTTCATAGAAATGATTACCAGAAGATTTGATGTCTTCAAAACCTTCTTCTATGGAATCATCATTTGTAGAATCGTTTAACTCGTCGTTAGTTTCGCCTTCGTTGATGTTATCTTCTTCGTCGTCTTTCATTTATGCTGAATTTATTTCAGTATCATTTTATTTTGTAGCACAATGTTACACTAAGTTTTACACTATGTTTCTCAATGTTTTTTTATTTATTTTTTTGTAGCACAATGTTACACTAAGTTTTACACTATGTTTCTCAATGATTTTTTTATTTCTTTGTGTGACTTTGTGCTTAACATCGTGTTACTTTGTGCTACAATCACTTCTCCACCACATCCAATTCCACTTTCAAGTTATTGATAATAAACGTTTGTCTATCAGGTGTGTTTTTGCCCATATAAAATTCTAACAATGTTTCAATTGATGTAGCTTTATCTAACATCACAGGATCCAAACGTATGCTTTCGCCAATGAAATTCTTAAACTCATCGGGTGAAATCTCTCCCAATCCTTTGAATCGCGTAATTTCTGGTTTTGGTTTTAATTTTTCAATAGCATTTACTCTTTCTTCTTCGCTGTAACAATAAATCGTTTCTTTTTTATTTCGCACTCGGAATAATGGTGTTTGTAAAATGTATAAGTGGCCGTCTTTAATTAATTCAGGGAAAAATTGCAAGAAAAACGTAATCAATAATAATCGAATGTGCATGCCATCGACATCGGCATCAGTGGCAATTACAATATTGTTATAACGCAAATCGCCCATGTCTTCCTCAATATCCAAAGCGGCTTGTAGCAAATTGAATTCTTCGTTTTCATACACAATTTTCTTCGACATTCCATACGAATTCAGGGGTTTTCCACGCAAACTGAATACTGCTTGTGTGTTGACATCGCGACTTTTGGTGATCGAACCCGAAGCCGAATCTCCCTCGGTGATAAAAAGCGTACTTTCTAAACTTCGCGGGTTTTTGGCATCAGTTAAATGCACTCGGCAATCACGGAGTTTTTTATTATGTAAACTTGATTTCTTGGCTCGGTCTTTGGCTAGTTTACGGATTCCGGAAAGTTCTTTACGCTCGCGTTCGGCTTGTAGAATTTTGCGTAATAACAAATCGGCAACTTCTGGGTTTTTATGTAAATAGTTATCGAGTTTGGTTTTGATAAAATCATTGACAAAAGTTCTAACCGATGGACCATTCGGACCAATTTCTGTTGAACCCAATTTGGTTTTGGTTTGCGATTCGAAAACCGGTTCTTCAACTTTTACCGCTACAGCTGATACAATAGATTTACGAATATCAGAAGCTTCAAAAGGTTTGTTGTAAAACTCTTTGATGGTTTTGACAATCGCTTCACGGAAAGCGCCTAAATGTGTTCCGCCTTGCGTGGTGTTTTGTCCGTTTACAAAGGAATGGTATTCTTCTGAATATTGCGATTTACTGTGAGTTAAAGCAATTTCGATATCATCGCCTTCAAGGTGAATTACCGGATATTGCATGTCATCTTCTGAAATCGTTTCTTCCAATAAATCTTTTAGGCCATACTCAGAAATGTATTTTTCTCCGTTGTAATAAATGGTTAAACCTCGATTTAAATAACAGTAATTTTTGAGCATCTTGATGATGTACTCATTACGGTATTTGTAATTTTTGAAAATAGTTTCATCGGCAACGAACGAAACTTTGGTTCCTCTTCGTTTGGTCGATTCGACAACCTCTTCATCGATTGTTAAATTTCCGGCACAAAATTCAGCTGCTTTTTGTTGGTTATCGCGAACGGATTCCACACGAAAATAGTTCGACAATGCATTTACGGCTTTGGTACCAACACCATTTAAACCAACGGATTTCTTAAATGCTTTAGAGTCATATTTTCCGCCGGTATTCATTTTGGAAACGACATCCACCACTTTACCCAGTGGAATTCCACGACCATAATCGCGAACGGTAACCATTTTGTCTTTAATAGTGACTTCAATTACTTTTCCTGCACCCATAACAAACTCATCGATACAGTTGTCGATGGTTTCTTTCAGAAGAATATAAATCCCATCATCGGGAGAAGAACCGTCACCGAGTTTCCCGATGTACATTCCGGGACGCATTCGGATGTGTTCTTTCCAGTCGAGTGAACGAATATTGTCTTCGGTATATTGGTTTTGTTCTTGCATTATAAAACAATCGATTTTAACGCCGTTTAGTTATGCTTATACTTTTTTGCATAAAGCTCTAGTGTGCTAATATAATGGTAATCGAATGATTTTTATAATGATATTTTGAGAAGTTATTAAGAATGTTTTTGACAAAAATGAGACAGAGTCAAAGTCGATAATATTTTTTTAATTTCATATTAAGTTCATTTGGGTTGAATGGTTTTATGATGTATTCATTAATACCTATTTGAAGTGCTCGATCTAAATAACCAAAAGAAGCCGATGCCGTAAGTGCAACAATAGGAATTAATTTATCCTTTTCTCTGATTATCGTTGTGGCTTCGTAACCATCCATTACGGGCATTGATAAATCCATTAAAATGACATCGTATTTATGAGCATTAAATTTTTCAACACCCACAAGTCCATTTTCTGCTAAATCTACTTCAACATCCCACTGAGTCATAATTTTGTGGGCAATTTTGATGTTGATTAAATTATCTTCTACTAATAAAACTTTTAATCCTTTTAGATTTTCTACTTTATAATTTTCATGTAAATCATTTGTATTAACTGGTGTAAATTTTAGATCGATAGGAAGTTGTAATGTGAAATTAAAATTTGTACCTACTCCAATTTCACTTTCAACCAAAATATCAGTACCTAATAGATTTAGTAATTTTTTGGTAATAGAAAGTCCTAATCCAGTTCCTCCAAATTGTCTAGAAGTTCTTGTTTCGGCTTGAGAAAATTTTTCAAAAATGGTATTGAATTTTTCCTTTTCAATCCCTATTCCCGTGTCAATTATTTCAACTTTGAAGGTCGATAAATTGTCAAAAACTCCTAATTGATTTAGTTTAATTTTTATGGTTCCGTTTTTTGTAAATTTGATAGCATTTGAAACTAAGTTTGTAATGATCTGGTTCATTCGCAACGGATCGCTTATTAAATTTGGCACAAAATTATCTGGAACAATTACTTCTATTTTATTGAGGTTTTCAGAAGCTCTTGCTTGCATTGATTTTGCAATTTGATTGGTTAATACAATCAAATTAAAAGGAATTCTCTCGATATCTATTTTACCAGCTTCAATTTTATTGAAGTCCAAAATATCATTGATTAATAAAAATAAGTTTTGTGCTGAATTTTTTAAAACTTCAATATTTTCTTGGAAACTTTGCAATGAGTTTTCTTTTTCCATGATATAAACTAAACCTATAATTGCATTGAGTGGTGTTCTAATTTCATGGCTCATTATAGATAAAAACTCCGATTTAGCTTCATTAGCATTTTCAGCAATTATCTTAGATTCGTTTAACTGTTTTTGAAACTCTTTTTTAATTTCTATTTCTCGATTAAGAATTTTAATTAAGTCGAATAAATTATCATCTCCTTTTAACTTTTTGCCATCTACATTAAGTTGATTAATAGCTTCAACCAACTTTTTTTGAAAAATATCTCTTTTATCTATTTCTTCTTTTAACTTTAAATTGATTTCAGAATATTCTTTGTCATTTAAACGAGTGGATTGCTCAAACAACTCGGCATCTTTTTCATAATTTAAATACGTTTGATTAATGACATCAATAAAAGCAGATAATTCAGGACTTTTATTAATGGTCTCTTCAGATAAAAATTTATCTATTTGACGACCAAGATGACGATGTATATTTGGTTTATCCATTTAACTATTAATCCTCATAGATTGTGGTTATTGTCATGGTTTGATTGTGAAGTTCACAAGCTACATTCTTCAAAGTTGGAGAAATTTCTCCATAGGAATAAAAACCACATAAAAGAGTGTTTTCTCCAAATTCATCACGAATTACTTCAAGTTCCTCTTCTATTCTTTCGCCTAAAACAATTCTTCTGCCTACACAACTAATCAAAAGTGCTAATTGATTTCTGTTAGTAGATCTCTTCTTAATTTTATAAGCCGCATTTGATGCAGCATCAATCAATTTATCGATATTTCCCTTCATCAATCTTACCATTGAACCTTGTGGAATATTACCTGCAAAAGTCATTGATTTATTTTCTTCATTTATCGATAAAATTGTCCTAACTACTGTTGCTGACTCGGCATTTTCTTTCATCGAAAGCGGAAAATATAATGAGGAACTAGGCAATTCTTCGGCGTATTTACCCAAGTATTCTTTGTATAAATCTAATGCAAAACGGTCACCTATTTTGTATAAAACATTTTTATCAGACAAAGTAACTTCTCTCTCAGGACCAAAATCACCCCAACCACCTTCTGAAGCGTAATCAAAATGAATATTATTCCCGTAAAATCCTACTGCTACTATCTTCCCTGGGGTTGCATCAGCATTTAATCCAACAATTGTTTTTTCAAAATTATATTCATCACCGGCTAAACCACCAAAAATTGGAATTGATTTATTGGTTTGCGCTATTAATTCATTAATCAATTCAGTTCCATTAACTAAACTTCCTTCGGATAAAATTAGTATAGATTTTAAATCTTCAGATAATAAATCATTCTTAATTTTTTCGCCTAAATCGTTAAGGTCACTGTTTAATATAATATCGATTTGTGTAGTTTTTACTTTTGTTTTTTCAAATGAAATGGCTGTTACAACAATATCATTTTCAATATTACATTCATTAGAAATTTGTCCAGAAGAAGAACACAATACAATATCAGCGATAGGATATCTTTCTTTTAATTTTTGGTAAGGTAAAGTTTCGTCGAGAAGAGTTCTTTGAGCGAAAGCTAAAACTAAATTAACATCATTCGCCTCTAAACCATTAGGGTTTGCAATAATTTTTTGATTATTTAATTTATCAATAATTAATTGTTTAAATTTCATAGCGTAAATTATTTAGAGTTGGGACATAAAGTAAAGAAAAGAAAACGTAACAAACAAAAAAACCTGCATGTTTATTTACTTGTTTTAGAAATTAGGTTCGTTATTATTTTTACACATTGAAACGGAAATGCATCACATCACCATCTTTTACTATATATTCTTTTCCTTCCACTCTAAGTTTTCCTGCTTCTTTTGCTTTACTTTCAGAACCTAAATTGGAGTAATCCTCAAAAGCAATTACTTCGGCACGAATAAATCCTTTTTCAAAATCAGTGTGAATCACGCCCGCAGCTTTGGGTGCAGTATCGCCAATATTGATAGTCCAAGCGCGAACTTCTTTAACTCCTGCTGTAAAATAGGTTTGTTGCTTTAATAATTTATAAGCTGCACGAATTAAAACTGCAGAGCCAGGTTCTTTCAACCCTAAATCCTCGAGAAACATTTGACGTTCTTCATAGGTTTCTAATTCGGTTATATCTGCTTCGGTACCAACTGCCAAAACAATAACTTCAGCGTTTTCGTCTTTTACCAATTCTCGAACTTGTTCAACGTATTTGTTTCCGGTTGCAGCCGAATCTTCATCTACATTACAAACGTATAAAACCGGTTTGTTCGTTATTAGTTGAAAATCTTCTAATAACACTTCTTCATCATTATTTTGAGCAATAACTGTTCTTGCTGATTTTGCTTGCAATAAATTTTCACGGATTCGATCTAAAAGTGCTTTTTCCGTTTGCGCTTCTTTGTTTCCAGTTTTAGCTGCGCGGTTTACTTTTTCTAAACGTTTTTCAACGGTTTCTAAATCTTTTAGCTGTAATTCGATATCAATGGTTTCTTTATCACGAATCGGATTTACGTTCCCATCTACGTGAATAATATTATCGTTATCAAAACAACGCAATACATGAATAATCGCATTACATTCTCTGATGTTTGCTAAGAACTGATTTCCTAAACCTTCCCCTTTACTTGCCCCTTTAACTAAACCAGCGATATCAACGATATCAACTGTAGCCATTTGAACACGTTCTGGTTTCACCAATTCTTCCAAACGGTTAATTCTCGGGTCTGGAACATTTACTACACCTATATTTGGCTCGATAGTACAAAATGGAAAATTGGCGCTTTGCGCTTTGGCATTTGACAAACAATTAAATAAGGTTGATTTTCCAACATTGGGCAATCCTACAATTCCTGCTTTCATATCTTTTTGATATTGATTTTTTATTTGTGATATGTAACGCTACAGCGTTTCATCTGAAGATTTTGTTTTAAAAGTGTGCAAATATAGCGTAATATAATCAAGTTACAAAAGCTACTAAATTAAGTACGTTACGGTCTAAACTCGAGGCTTGAAATAATGGCTTCTTCCTCTTCCGTTGGAGTTAATCCAGAAAAATCCCAGTAATTGGTGAGAATGGAGTTTTTAATATTATAAAGTGTTTTTTCTTTAAAGACTTCGCTGTCTTTATAAGTGAAATTATGTGTGCTAAAATTGTTTATAATAAAATAATTTTTTATTTCGATATCTGATTTTACATTTTTTTTATCGATACGTTCAAATCCAATTTCTTCTTTAGAACATACTAAATAATAATTGGAATTGTCCTGTCTATAAATTGTTTTAAATAACGATTTGTATATATTCTTAGATCCTACAGAAGTTTTATCTTTTATTTTTGCAATAGTCATAGCAGAAACAAAGGAACTCGCTTCTATTATTAGTTTCTTTTTTCTGTCATAGAGTATTGTATAATCATCTAACATTTCTTCTACATTATCAACTGGCGTTATTGTCATCAAATAATAATCATCATTTTTTGTATACGACTTGATTAAAAAATCATACTTTTTCTTTGCTTTTGGTTCTAATATTGGATTCAAGTATTTGAAATTATAATAATTCTGCATAATATTATTAAGATTATACCCCAAAACATCATTTCTAATTTCTTCATTTAACAAACCGTATGACCTATTTTGTTCTATTAATATATCTGTTTTAAATTTTTTTTTTGTTCCAAATAACTGAAAATTCAAAAGACCATCATTGTAATACGAATTGGTTCCATTGAGTTTAAAAAACTCTCTCGAATAAACCTTTAATCTTGCAGGAATTGTCAATTTATTTATGGAATTATCAACGATGTCTTTTAGTATTTTTTGAGGATGTTGTTTGGTTATAATAATCTCATCAAGTCCGGTGACACTAGTTTTTAAATAAATTACATTTTTTTTCTGCTTTAGAAAGTTTGATTTGAATTTAACCAAATTATAAGAAGAATGTGTTATTTGAATATTGGATATTCCATTCAAAATAAAACTCACTATTCCGTCTTCATTACTTAACAAAGATTGTTTCGTTTTTGATATAAAAACGGTGGCGTCTTGAATAGGCAGTTCCGTATCAACATCGATTAAAACAATTGTTTTTTCTTCTAACTCAATTGTTTTTTCTTTGTTTTGAGAAAACACAACTGTATTAAAGAAGAATAAAATAAAAACAATAATTTTTTTCATATTTAATTCGGAAGTAAACAAATTTAACAAAAAAGATTATAAAATGTAACTAATTTAAAGTTTGGACAACAATGAATAAAAAATCCTGAACTCTAAACTCAGGATTTGAAATTTTTTTAGTGTTTCGCTAAAGCTAAATTAATTGAAGTCACGTGGCTTTTAGTACGATGCACTTCATACAGTTCGAAATATGGTCTCGATTCTCCTCTTAAAACTAAATATTATGCAAAAATGATTGCCTATTAAGTAGCGTTTCCTCGCTTTCTACATGATTATCATCGGGCACGCAACAGTCTACCGGACAAACAGCTGCACATTGCGGTTCATCGTGAAACCCTTTGCACTCGGTACATTTTCCTGGTACTATATAATAAATGTCGTCTGAAATTGGAGTTTGGGCTGCATCTGAATCAACTTCGGTACCATCAGGCAAAATTACTTTTCCTCTAAGTTTGGTTCCATCCTTGTACCTCCAGTCATCCGCACCTTCATATATTGCTGTATTCGGACACTCAGGTTCACAAGCTCCGCAGTTGATACATTCGTCTGTTATAATGATTGCCATATTTTTTATTTTAGATAAAAGAAAATAGAATTTAGACCATAAAAATGAAAATTAATACTTTTCCCTTTATTCTATTTTCTATTATCTTATTTTTGTGCAAAATTACAATCAAAACCTTTCATAAACAAGTAAACAAATGTTACAAATCGAGAAAAAAAAATGTTTTGTTGCATTAGGAAAGTTTTTAAGCCAATTTTCATTAGATAAAAACACCAAAGATGAAACAGTACTTCATAATGATTTGTTTTTTGACAAATTTAAAGATTTAATTCAACTTTCTCAATCTCATAATGGATGGTTCACACCAGAGCAAGTTCACTTTGCCATTCAGTCATGGTCGGAAGCGTTAGGAGAAGATAATTTAGACAAATGGTTATCATCCTACGACTTATCTGAAGTTAAACCTAAAACAGTTGGGTTAATTTTGGCTGGGAATATTCCACTAGTTGGCTTTCACGATTTTCTTTCTGTTTTGATTTCAGGTCACAACGTTTTGGTAAAAACTTCCTCTAATGACCAACATCTCATTAAATTTTTAGCCAAATATTTAATAGCTTTTAATCCCGAAATTGAAAATCGCATCACGTTTACCGACGGTAAATTAGAAAATTTTGATGCCGTTATTGCTACTGGAAGTAACAACACAGCGCGTTATTTTGAATATTATTTTAAAGACAAACCAAATATTATTCGCAAAAACAGAAATTCGGTTGCGGTTTTAAACGGTAAAGAAACCCAAGAAGATTTGGTCAATCTTGGTGAAGACATTTTCCGTTATTTTGGTTTAGGTTGCCGCAATGTTTCTAAGTTATTTGTGCCAAAGGATTATAATTTCGATGCGTTCTTTAAAGCCATTTATGAATACAAAGATGTTATATTTTACGAGAAATACTCTAACAATTACGACTATAACAAAGCCGTTTTCCTAATGAGTAATTTCAAATTATTGGATAATGAATTTCTAACTTTAAAGGAAGATATAAGTTACGCCTCTCCTATTTCCTCTGTGTTTTATGAACGATATGAAAATATTGAAGACATCAAAAAACAATTGGAAAAGGATGCAGACCAAATTCAGTGTGTTGTTTCAAATGGTGTTATTGAAAACAGTATTCCATTCGGAAAAACACAACAACCCGAACTTTGGGATTACGCTGACAATGTGGATACTTTATTGTTTTTGAATAAACTTTAAGTAATCAATTTTTATAAACTAAATCGTTTTCGTTGATAAGATGTACCCATTAACGATTATTTTAAATCGTTTATCTATTCCCTATTTCCGAAATTTGCACTTTAATTTTTTAAAATAACAGCATTTCAGATAATAAAAGATTCTGAAATAAATTCAGAATAAAATGAAAAAACACAACTACAGCGCTGGTCCCTGCATTTTACCTCAAGAAGTTTTTGAAAAATCAGCACAAGCTGTTTTAGATTTTAATAATTCAGGATTATCCATTCTTGAAATTTCGCATAGAAGTAAGGATTTTGTTGCCGTCATGGATGAAGCGAGAGCTTTGGCGTTAGAACTTTTAGGTTTGGAAGGCAAAGGGTATCAGGCGTTGTTTCTTCAAGGTGGAGCAAGTTTGGAGTTTTTGATGGTGCCATACAACTTGATGAAAGTTGATGGAAAAGCGGCGTATTTAGACACTGGAACTTGGGCAAATAACGCTATCAAAGAAGCAAAACTATTTGGAGAAACTGTAGTTGTTGCTTCATCAAAAGAACAAAACTACAATCATATTCCAACCGATTATACAATTCCTGCAGATGCGAATTATTTTCACTGCACCAGTAACAATACGATTTTTGGAACGCAAATGAAATCATTCCCAATTACAGATGTTCCTGTAGTTTGTGATATGAGTTCGGATATTTTTTCGAGAACATTAGATTTCTCAAAATTTGATTTGATTTATGCCGGTGCTCAGAAAAATATGGGTGCGGCGGGAACAACTTTGGTGGTAGTTAAAGATGAAATTCTAGGCAAATCGGGCAGAACTATTCCAAGTATTTTGGATTATGAAAAACACATTAAAGCGGAAAGTATGTACAATACACCAGCTGTTTTTGCGGTTTATACTTGTCTTTTAACCTTGCAATGGTTGAAAAAACAAGGCGGAATTGCTGCTATAGAAAAGATAAACGAAGCTAAGGCCAACTTACTTTACAACGAAATAGACAGAAATCCATTATTCATTGGAACAGCTGATAAAAAAGACAGAAGTACTATGAATGCTACCTTTTTATTGGTTGACGAAGAAAATCAAGAGACTTTTGACAAAATGTGGAAAGAAGCCGGAATTTCTGGTTTACCAGGACATCGTTCTGTTGGTGGTTACAGAGCTTCTATGTATAATGCGTTGCCATTAGAAAGTGTACAGGTTTTGGTGGATGTGATGAAAGAGTTGGAAGAAGTAGTTAGTGTTCAGTCGCAGTTAGCAGAATAACTAGCCCCGATAGTAGTGGAAATCCTTTTTTGTTGAGATTCCTCTCTCGTCAAAAAAGACGAGACGGAATGACAAAAGTGCTAAACAAAAAAGATTGCAACGAATAGCGGGATTTGCTCATAAAATTAATAATAAAAAAGTATAGAAAGATGCTTTAAAAAATTACACTTAACATATTTAAAAATAAAATAATAAGCATCGAAAGATGCTGAACTAAATTCAGCATAAATAAAATGAAAGTATTAGCCAACGACGGAATGTCAGATAGCGGAATCAAAGCCTTAGAAAAAGGTGGTTTTGAAGTAATAACCACCAAGGTCGCACAAGAACAAGTAGCCAATTATATAAACGAAAATAACGTAGCTGTTATCCTTGTGAGAAGTGCTACCAAGGTTCGAAAAGACATAATTGATAATTGTCCGAGTCTAAAAATCATCGGTCGCGGTGGTGTTGGTATGGATAATATTGATGTGGATTATGCACGTGCAAAAGGAATACACGTAATTAATACACCCGCTTCTTCTTCTGAAAGTGTGGCCGAATTGGTATTTGCGCATTTGTTTACAGGCGTTCGTTTCTTGCAAGATTCGAATAGAAATATGCCTTTAGAAGGTGATACTAACTTTGATGGATTGAAAAAAGCGTATGCCAACGGAATAGAATTGCGTGGAAAAACATTAGGAATTATTGGTTTTGGACGCATTGGTCAAGCGGTGGCAAAAATGGCGCTTGGACTTGGAATGAAAGTAATTGCGGCCGATAAATTTGTGGATAAAGCCGAAGTAAAAGTTGATTTTTACAACGGACAGTTTATCCATGTGGAATTTGAAACCGAACCAATGGAAGATGTATTCAAACACGCTGATTTTATTACACTCCATGTTCCAGCACAGGAAGGATATGTGATTGGTGCTGACGAATTTGCGCAGATGAAAGATAACGTGGGTATAGTGAATTGCGCCCGTGGTGGTGTAATTGATGAAGTAGCTTTGATTGCTGCTTTAGATTCAGACAAAGTATTGTTTGCTGGATTGGACGTTTTTGAAAACGAACCAACACCAGAAATACAGATTTTGATGCATCCAAAAATCTCGTTAACACCACATATTGGGGCTGCAACATTGGAAGCACAAGATCGAATTGGGACAGAATTAGCGGAACAAATTATTAGCTTGTTGAAAACGGAAAAAGTATAATATTGCTCTCTAGATATTTTAAAAACCACGTTATGGCGTGGTTTTTTTTATGTTAAAATTAAAACTACGGTAGTTTGTTTTTAGTAATTTTATACCAACATAAAGATTATGAAAAAGATAGTACTATCATTTATTTTAATTATTTCATTTGCTTCCTGTCATTTTGATAAAAACATCGTTTCTAAAGCAAAAAAATCGGGTACCTCAAAATCCTCTGATGTTGTGAGAATTGCAAATGATTCTTTAGGATATGAAGTCATTATCATTGATCCAGGTTTTAATTCGTGGCTAGCTGGAAATGCAAAGCCTAGAGGTTTTTATTCAGAAAGTTATCTAGAAGGTCGCAATCAAATGTATGTAACCGAGTGGAATAATAGAGCATCGCAACCTCAGCTTTATAATCCTAATTTATATGAACTAAGAATTGATTACAACCACAATATTCATTATGGCTACGAAGTAAACTATTTGATTTACAATTATATGATCTTTTTTCAGATTACCAATAAACAACAATTGGGCGGATTTGTACCAAGACCATAATCTATTATATTTGTAAAAATTTAGTGTATGGCAAGTTTTAAAGAGCGTTGGAATATAAAATCGAATTGGCAAGCTTTTGTCATACTTTTGGTTTTTGCTATGACAGGTTCAAGTGCCGCATATCTTTCAAAACCTATTTTGACACTATTTGGAATCAGCAAAGAAAATCCTTGGCAGTATTATCCTTTATATATCATTCTTATTTTTCCAGTATACCAAGTTCTATTAGTTAGTTTTGGTTTCATTTTTGGTCAATTCACTTTTTTTTGGGCCTTCGAAAAGAAAATGCTCAGAAGTTGTGGTTTGGGTTTTGTACTACCTAAAAAAGAAAATCCCGAATAAATTCGGGACTTTCAAACATAAAAATTCTCTAACCAATAAAAAACTTTTATTTTTCCTGTTGTATTAAATTAAAGAAATCGTTTCGATTTTCTTTTTCGTTAAATATTCCACCATACTGAATCGTTGATGTATAACTGCTCTCATCTTTAATTCCTCTACTCGAAACACATAAATGTTTGGCTTCCATAACAACAATAACATCATCTGTCTCTAAAACAGATTTTAAATCGTTAAATATTTGCATGATTAAGCGTTCTTGTACTTGAGGTCTTCTCGAATAATAATCTACAATTCTATTTAATTTTGATAAACCAATTACTTTTCCGCTTGATACATATCCAATATGTGCTTTACCAATAATTGGCAAAAAGTGATGTTCACAAGTCGAATTGAAACTAATATTTGCTTCAACCAACATTTTATCATAATTATAGGAGTTTTCAAAAACAGAAATTTTAGGCTTATTTGCTGGATTTAAACCAGAGAAAATTTCTTGTATAAACATTTTTGCCACTCGGTGCGGTGTTCCTTTTAAGCTATCATCGGTCATGTCTAAACCCATTTCTTCCATGATAGCATGAAAATGTTTTTCGATAGTTGACATTTTTTGCAAATCTGTTTTGATAAATGCGTCTGGTCGCAAGGGTGTTTCTGCAGAAGTCATTTGATGATTGTCGCCTATCAGTTCAAATAATTCTTTTTCAATGGATGTGTTCATAAGAAGTATTTATTATTTTGTTTAACAAAAGTAATAAATATTTAAACAAAAAAAATGTTCTTAACATAACTTTATTTATTATTCAATCATAATTAAAAAGTATAAGACACAATAAAAGAAAATACTTTGTTACTTTGTGAAAAATTAATTTCTATGATTGTCGCTAAAAACATCCATAAATACTATGATCACTTACATGTATTAAAAGGTGTAGATTTAACTATTATGCAAGGGGAAATTGTATCTATTGTTGGTGCTTCTGGTGCCGGAAAAACGACTTTACTTCAAATTCTGGGAACACTAGATAATCCAAAAATTGTAAATGATACATCGCTTGAAATAAATGGTGAAAACATATTGATAATGAAAGACAAAGCACTATCAAAGTTTAGAAATGCATATTTAGGTTTCATCTTTCAATTTCATCAGCTTTTACCCGAATTTACCGCTTTAGAAAATGTTTGTATTCCGGCTTTTATCGCTGGAAAAGAAAAAGCAGAAACGGAATTAGAAGCCAAAAAATTACTTGATTATTTAGGTCTATCCGAAAGAATAAACCACAAACCTAATGAGCTATCGGGAGGTGAACAACAGCGTGTTGCGGTAGCCCGTGCTTTGATTAACAAACCTGCCGTTATTTTTGCCGATGAACCTTCAGGAAATTTAGATACGGCTTCTGCAGAAAACCTACATCAATTGTTTTTTAAATTACGAGATGAATTTGGACAGACCTTTGTAATTGTTACTCACAACGAAGACTTTGCCAATATGGCCGACAGAAAATTAGTAATGAAAGATGGACTAATTGTGTGATACTATGATTCTTATTCTTATCAGTTGGCTTTATATTTTTTTTACAGCGATTTCATTTGGAATTGTCTTGTGCAAAATAGTTCGCCTTCAACAATTTGAAATCATTATAACTACTATTTTTGGATTGTTTTCAGTAACACTACTAGCAACTGTTTGGGCTTTTTTTGGCCCTATTAATATTGCTTTCCATTTGGTTTTGTGTATTTTATCGCTACTAATTTGGTATAAAAACAAAGCAACTTTAACCTCTTTTTTAAAAGAGATTTATTGTCAGATCAACTTACTTTCCATTCCAATTAAAATCTTTTTAGTAATTAGTAGTCTACTGATTTTAGCTCAAAGCTCTACCTTGCCATTTATAATCGATAATGAAAGCTATTATATCCAAACAATAAAATGGTTGAATGAATATGGTTTTGTCAAAGGATTGGCCAATTTACATTTGTTTTTGGGTCAAACCAGCGGTTGGCATATTACACAAAGTATTTATAGTTTTTCCTTTTTATACGACCGATTTAATGACTTGAACGGATTTTGCTTGTTGATTGGAAACTTTTTTGCATTTCAAAAACTCAATTATTATTTTTCTAAAGGAAATAGAATGGATTTAGTCTTTGGTCTATTGCCATTGACTTACGTATTCCTTTTTCAGTTTATAAGTGCACCTTCGCCTGATTTGCCAATTTATGTTTTTGGTTTTATTTTATTTTCAGCGTATTTGCAAAATGAACCGAATAAAGATCAATTTATCATTGTAAGTGTTTTGGCTTTTTTTGCTGTTTTTATAAAGATTACGGCTGTTGTTTTATTATTATTTCCTTTAATGATATTAATAAAACAACATAGAATTTTAAAAAAACAATTTCTTAAAGTTACGTTTATTGGCAGTTTTGTATTTATCTTGATTCTTTCAAAAAACACAATACTTACGGGCTATCCGCTTTTTCCGTTATTAAGTTTCAGAATTGATGTATACGATTATACTGTGCCAAGTATCATCATGGATTTTTTCTTTAGTAAAAGCATGTTGCACTCTTTTTACATGCCGTATGGAACTTTTGATAATTCATCGGTTCTTTCCATAACTAAAAAGTATTTTTTTGATAATGGATTATCCGGTTACATTGCTATAGCATCATTGTTAATAATGGGTATAACACCAATAGTTCTTATCAAAAAAAGATTAGTTAAGTCAATTTGGACGATTTATTTAGCCTTTATTATTGTAGTATTTTTGTTGATATTTAGCTCTCCTCAATACCGTTTTTATATTTATTTTAGCCTATTTTTTTTGTTGGTGTTCCTATCATTTTTTATTTCAAATCAAAAACAAATAATACGCTTACTTGGCTTAAATATAATAGCTATTGCCATTATACTTATACATCCTATGTCCTTTAATAATGTAACTAAAAACAAATTTTTGACACAGAATACTACCTTTCATTTTAAAAACTTTGTCATTCCCGAACCAAATTCGAAATGGTCTAACGAATTTAAAAAAACCAGTATTGGCAATATGCATTATCATTCACCAATAGACACTTCATTCTTTTGGGTAACCGGAAATGGTCATTTACCATGTGTAAACAAAACGCAACTAAACTATTTTCATAAAGGATTTTTCTTTATTCCGCAACAAAGAAGCATTGATTTGAGTAATGGTTTTTATGCTCAAAAAGTGAGTAGTGATGAATAAGAATGAATTGAAAGAGTTTTTGGATGAAAAGGTTTTACTTTATAATAATCCGAAATTTATTGATAGTGACCCTATTCAAATTCCACATCAGTTCACACTGAAAGAGGATATAGAAATTTCCGGATTTTTGACCGCTACAATCGCATGGGGAAATCGCAAAATGATTATCAACAATAGCCAAAGAATGATGCAAAAGATGGGAAATTCTCCCTATGATTTTGTCATGAGTCATTCAGAAACGCAATTAGAAAGTTTGGAAGGATTTGTGCATCGTACCTTCAACAGCGACGATTTTATAACATTTATTAAATCGCTAGAACATATTTATACCAATCATAACGGATTGGAAATGGCTTTTGCCAAAAACCAACAAGTAACATCCATGCAATTTAGTATAGCCGAATTTAAGAAATTATTCTTTGAAATGCCGCATCAACACCGAACTACTAAACACGTTTCCGATCCAATACAAGGCTCCGCTGCCAAGCGAATCAACATGTTTTTACGTTGGATGTGCCGAAATGATAAAGCTGGAGTTGATTTTGGTATTTGGAAAAGTATTTCGCCTGCTGCACTTTCGTGCCCATTGGATGTGCATTCGGGTAATGTAGCTCGTAAATTAGGATTGCTTACGCGAAAACAAAATGATGCCAGAGCATTAGCCGAACTCGACTCCGCTTTGCGTTTACTTGATGCCAATGATCCTGTTAAATATGACTTTGCACTTTTTGGATTGGGTGTTTTTGAAGGATTTTAAGTTAAATCGGTAATCAAACTGATTTGATTGCTTCCAACTCCTAAATCAGAATTCCCTATCTTTGCGCCATCCTTGAACAAAAATTGTTTATAGGTGACATAAATGACAACTGCAATGAGCACTTTCGAGCAATTCAATCTTCCAAAATCACTACAAAAAGCCATAGACGAATTAGGACTAACCACACCTACTCCAATTCAAGAGAAATCATTTTCAGTAATTATGTCAGGGCGAGATATGATGGGTATTGCACAAACCGGAACAGGAAAGACTTTTGCCTATTTATTACCAATTTTAAAGCAATGGAAGTTTGTGGCAACCGATACTCCGAGAATTGTTATACTGGTACCAACCCGAGAATTGGTTGTTCAAATAGCGGGAGAAGTTGAAAAACTATCCCAATTCATGTCGGTTAGAACACTTGGTGTTTATGGTGGTGTGAATATCAACACACAGAAAAAAGCAGTTTATCAAGGGATTGATGTTTTGGTTGGAACTCCAGGTCGTGTAATGGATTTGGCATTAGATAATGTCATTCGATTTGACAGCTTACAAAAATTGGTTATTGACGAGTTTGACGAAATGCTCAATTTAGGATTTAGAACTCAGGTTACTTCAATCCTATCGATGATAAAAAATAAACGACAAAACATCTTGTTCTCGGCAACCATGACCGATGAGGTTGATGATATGTTAGAAGATTATTTTGACTTTCCAGAAGAAGTTACACTTGAAAAATCAGGAACACCTTTAGAGAAAATAGAACAGTTGGGATACTTTGTGCCTAACTTTTTAACAAAGATAAACCTGATTGTAGAATTATTAAAAGACGAAAGTTTAGAACGGGTTTTGCTTTTTGTAAACAATAAAAAAACGGCCGATTTACTAGCTGTAAAATTAGAAGAGAGCTATCCTAATCAATTTGGAATCATCCATTCGAACAAATCACAAAACTATCGTTTGCAAACTATGGCTTCGTTTCAAGCTGGAGAAATCAGAGGAATTGTAACCACGGATGTAATGGCTAGAGGTTTGGATATTTCTGATGTGACACACGTTATCAATGTTGAGTTTTCGGAAGTCCCTGAACAATATATTCACCGAATTGGTCGAACTGGTCGTGCCGATAAATCAGGAATTGCAGTTAGTTTGATTGGTCCAAATGAACAGGAAATTCAGATAGAAGCAGAAATGCTGATGAATAAAGAAATCAAGATTTTAGCGCTTCCAACAACCGTTGAAGTGGCTACTCGCTTATTGGAATTTGAAAAAGACAAAAAGAAACTGAAAGTCATTTTAAAAACCAATAAATTAGAAGGTGGAGCTTCTTTTCATGAAAAGTCTAAGAAAAATTCAAAAGTAAACCTTGGTGGTCCATCCAAAACCAAGAAAAAAACAGGAACTTCTGTTAATAGGAATATCTTAAAAACTCGAGCGGCGAAAAGGAAGAAAAAGTAGTGTTCAGTGTTCAGTTATAAGTTGGCAGTAAAAAGGTCGCCATAATTTAAAAATCTGAACACTAAATACTGAACACTGAACACTTTTTTTTACTATTTTTGACAATTCGTAAGAATCAACGAATTCTTATGAAAAAAAAACTACCATGAGGTAAATCTTTATAAAGAATGCAGTTCAAACACCCAGAAGTACTTTATTTTCTCTTCTTATTGGTAATCCCAATTCTGGTTCATTTATTTCAACTGCGTCGTTTTAAGAAAGAATATTTCACCAACGTACAATTTCTTAAAGAGCTTTCGATACAAACCCGTAAAAGTTCAATCATCAAAAAATGGTTATTGCTTTTAACACGATTATTTTTACTCCTTTTTTTAATATTTGCTTTTGCTCAACCTTTCTTTTCAGCTAAAGACAGTACGAAAAATTTAAATGAAATGTATATTATTCTGGACAATTCCTACAGTATGCAAGCCAAAGGCAAAAAAGGAGAATTATTAAAACGTGCCATTCAGGATTTATTAGAACATACTCCCGAAGCACAAAAATTCTCGTTGATTACCAATGCTGATAATTATTGGAATACGGATATCAAATCGATTCAAAAAGAATTGCAAAATCTTAATTATAGCGCTTCTCCTTTTCGATTGGATAATTTAATTGCTAAAGTAAATGCCCGTAAATCGGCATTCAATAAAGATATCATTGTAATTACCGATGCCGTTGGTTTAGAAGAAAAACAAACCAAAAGTTTCAGAAAAGAAGATACTATCTATTTCATAATCCCAAAAGCTGAACAAAAAAATAATATCGCAATTGATAGTGTTTTCATTCGACAAAATTTAGATAATTTTTATGAGATAGGAATAAAATTATCTGCAAACGGTGAAGATTTTAAAGACATTCCTATTGCTTTGTATAATAAAAACAAATTAATTGCTAAGACGCTAATCAACTTTGAAACATCCCGAAGCTTCGGGACAAAAACCATAAATTTCACCATTCCAAAAGAAGATTTCCATGGCTTTGTTTCGATAACCGATAAGGGTTTGGCGTATGACAACAACTATTATTTTAGCATTTCAAAACCCAGTAAAACCAATGTTATCAGTATAGGTGATAGCGAAAAAAGTCTTTTCTTAGCCCGAATTTACACCAACGATGAATTTAATTTTACGAATATTCCATTAGCCAATTTAGATTATAATTTGATCGAAAAGCAAGATGCAATTATACTCAATGAATTAAAAGATATTCCACAAGCTTTGCAGACCACGCTAAAATCATTTGTTGCCAAAGGAGGAAATTTGGTTCTAATTCCGGCGCTTGAATCTAATATTACTCAATTGAATTCATTTGTAACTAACTTTGGTACATTACAATTCAAAACCGCTACAACTTCGGAAAAAAAGGTAACTAAAATTAACTTTAATCATCCGTTGTTTAGTAACGTTTTCGAAAAGAAAATTGATAACTTCCAATATCCATCAACCAAATCTTCATTCGGATTAAGCAGTTCTTCACCGTCTGTTTTAACATACGAAGATCAAAGTCCATTCTTGACTTCGGTGTCAAATGTTTTGTCTTCGGTATATCTTTTTGCAGGGCCAATCAACAAATTGAATAGCAATTTTCAGAACTCACCGATAATTGTTCCAACGTTTTACAATATGGCACAAAACATTCAAAAAACAGGCGTTAATGCAATTATTATTGGAGAAAACCAACCCTTTGTAGTTGATGCATTTTTATCAAAAGACGAGATTCTAATTGTAAAAAATAGTGCTGAAAGTTTTATTCCAGTACAACAATTAATGAATACTAAAGTTAAAATGACTTTTAATGATAATCCATTAGAAGCTGGAAATTTTGGTATATTTAACAAAACTAATCTGTTTCAGAATATCAGTTTTAACTATAATAGAACCGAAAGTAATTTGGCTTTATCTAATCCTGATATAGCGAAAAATTTTAAGGAGATTGATGCAATTGAAACTGTTTTCAATAGTATACAAACCGATAGAACCGACACGCAAATCTGGAAATGGTTTGTGATTTTAGCATTACTCTTTTTAGCATTAGAATTACTCATTCAAAAATTTGTAAAATGAACCTAATCATCCGAAAAGCAACAATTGTAGACCCAAAAAGTCCGTATCATAATCAAACTGTTGATATTAAAATTACCAATGGAATCATCGAAGAAATTGGTGTTTCGATTCTGAATATAGATACTCACGAAGAATTTCATCATGATGATTTGCATATTTCACAAGGTTGGTTTGACACGAGCGTTTCGCTAGGAGAACCTGGTTTTGAAGATAGAGAAACTATTGCTAACGGTTTAAATGTAGCAGCTAAATCAGGATTTACAGGCATTGCGCTACAGCCCAATTCCTATCCTATTATTGACAATCAATCGCAAGTACATTTTGTCAAACAAAAAGCAGTAAACTCAGCTACAGAATTGTTTCCAATTGGCGCTTTTACTAAAGGAAGTGAAGGAAAAGATATGGCGGAACTGTTTGATATGAAAAATGCGGGCGCTATAGCCTTTGGCGATTATAATACCAGTTTGGCAAATGCTAATCTGCTGAAAATTGGATTACAATATGTTCAGGATTTTGATGGATTAGTAATCGCTTTTTGTCAAGATGAAACCATCAAAGGAAACGGCGTTGCCAATGAAGGAATTGTTTCAACACGATTGGGCTTAAAAGGAAACCCAAACTTAGCCGAAGAACTACTAGTTACTCGAAATTTATTTTTATTAGAGTATACTGGCGGAAAATTACATATTCCAACGCTGTCTACAGCAAAATCAGTTGCTTTAATTAAAGAAGCTAAGAAAAGAGGATTACAAGTAACCTGTAGTGTTTCTGTTCATCACTTGGTCATGACTGATGAAAAGTTAGAGGGTTTTGACACCCGATATAAGGTATCACCTCCATTACGAACTGATGATGACAGACAAGCCTTAATCGCTGGTGTTTTGGATAATACCATTGATTGCATAACGAGTGATCACAATCCGATAGATATCGAAAATAAAAAGATGGAATTTGATTTGGCAAAAAATGGAACCATAGGTTTGGAAAGTGCATTCGGCGCTTTACTAGTGGTGTTACCTTTAGAAAAAATTATCACGAAATTAACTTTCGGTAGAACTATTTTAAATTTTGAAAATCAAGTAATTGAAGTAAATAATAAAGCTTCACTAACTTTATTTACTACGAATGATAATTGGACTTTTGAAAAAGAACATATTCTATCAAAATCTAAAAATTCTGCTTTTCTGGGTCAAAAGATGAAAGGAAAAGTTATTGGAATTTATAATCAAGGAAAATTTGTTATCAATGGATAAAAAAACAATCGACGAAGGTAGATCAATTGCAATTACCAGCTACATCTTAATTATTGGTGTTTTAATTGCGCTTTCAATGAACTCAGATGATAAAAATAAGTTTGCTTCATTTCATATCAGACAAGGTCTAGGATTAACTATAACTTTTATAATACTGGGAGTTTCCATAAGTTTTTTTGAAAGTATTTATGTAGCCGCATCAATGTGGATTTTTATTTCTGTTTTGGCACTATATGGGCTTTTTTGTGCGGCTCTTGGAAAAACAACTATGATTCCTTTATTAGGTCCTTTTTTTCAAAAAACATTTAAAAGTTTATAATGAGTTTATCTTTACATTACTTAATCAGAGAACCCCAAATAAAGAATGACACTCGAGGCAACGCCAAACTGAGCGATGCTAAAAGACCATTACTCCTATTGCTTCATGGCTATGGCAGTAATGAAGAAGATTTGTTTTCTTTTGCAAATGAACTTCCTGATGAATATTATGTGATTTCTGCTCGTGCACCTTTTGACCTGATGTATGGAAGTTATGCTTGGTATGCAATCAATTTTGATGCTGATGAAAATAAGTTTTCCGATATTGGTCAAGCCAGAGCATCTAGAGATATAATTTCAAATTTTATTGATGAGTTACTAGCCAATTTTCCAATTGATTCTAATAATATAACCTTAATAGGTTTTAGTCAGGGATGTATATTGAGTTATGCTGTTGGATTATCCTATCCTGAAAAAGTTCAACGTATCGTAGCAATGAGCGGCTATCTGAATACCGAAATTGCCGTAGATGATTTTGCTAAAAATAATGTTAGTAACCTAAAAATATTTGCTTCACACGGAACTGTAGATCAAGTTATTCCGGTAGATTGGGCGAGAAAATCGATACCAATATTAGAAAAATTAGGTGTTTCTGTAGTATTTAAAGAATATCCTGTTGGTCATGGAGTTGCGCCACAAAATTTCTTTGATTTAAAAAATTGGTTACAATCATAAAAAAAGGTCTTGACACGAGGCACAGCCGAACTGAGCGACCCTAATTTCAAGACCTTTTTTTTACTATTGTTGTTGGGTATCGGTTTCTATTTCTTTTTTGCCCATTTCACCATCACCGGAAAACATATTTTTATCTCCTTTTTTAAGGATATAACCTTTAGAGGCTAGTAATTGCCAATCATTTAAAATCCACGGTTTTCCATCAGAACTTCTTGATAACACTATTGAAGTTGTATCTTTAGGAAGGAAGATTTCAGCTTTACTAGCATCTTTATTGAACAGTACATAAGCACTTAAAGTTTCATCTTCATTTTCCAGCCTATCCATTGGGTTTAGTTGAATGCCCGAAAAACCTTTGACACATTCTTTATTCACTTTTGACCAAACATAACCTGCTGAAGCTAAGCAACCATTTTCATCTTTATCATTAAAAACGGAGGAATCTTTAACAGTCAAACTGTGTTTCGTTTCTTCGGTTTGTTCAGTTTTATCTATAAATCTACATGAACTAATGCTCAGTACAGCTAGTGTTACTATGCTTATTTTTTTTATTTTCATTTTTATTTAAAGCTTAATTTAATGACGTAGGATATAAGTAAGAATTCATAATTTCAAAAGAAATAGCGCCATTGTCTTCGACGAAATACTTCAAAAGCACTTCACCCCATAGTTCTCCATTGCTGTAATTAGCAATAATCCAGCGGTGATTCAAGAGTTTGACTTTATTGATGATAAACTTTTGATTTCCCATTTTTGCCTGATCCGTATATATATTTCCTTCCGTAGCATCATTAAAAGCTAACAATGCTTGTGTTACTTTTTCTGCAAAAACTGGAATGTTATTGATTTTACTACTCTCAAACAAGTAGTTTTGTGCTCTGTCATTTTGTTCTAAAGAAAATTCATTTACTTCATATAGTCTCTCATTTAAACTGATAATACTATCTGCAAATGATTTAGGATTCATATTGTTTGCCTCTTCAGTTGGCAATTTTTGTTCACTTTTCTCTTTTGAAGTAAAATATTTATAAGTAAAAATATTCATCAAAACAGCAATAATAAAAAGGTATAAAAACAATGATTTTTTCATATTTCTAAATTGTGATTTGTAAATTATCGTACGCTAAAAAAACATTCCTAGGCAATTTTTGTTGGACATCTTCATGAAAACCTAAAAGATGACTTATATGTGTTAAATAGGCTACCTCTGGTTGAATCAAATGTATAAAATCTAAAGCATCTTGCAAACTAAAATGTGAATGATGTGGTTCTTCTCGCAAAGCATTCACAACCAATATCTTTGTCCCTTTTAACTTTTTAATTTCGACATTGTCTATAGTTTTTACATCCGTTAAATATACAAAATCCTTAATTCTATACCCAAAAACCTGAAGATTTGCATGATCAACTTCAATTGGAATAATTTCAGTGTTACCAATGATAAAGTTCTGATTATTATGAATTACGATAGGTTCAACACTTGGAGCTCCTGGATATTTATTATCGGATTCGAAAATATAATCAAATCGTTTCTTTAAATTGTCCATGACACGCAGGTGTGCATACACTGGAATGTTTTTTTTTTGTTTAAAGAAAAAAGGACGAATATCATCTAAGCCAGCTGTATGATCTGCATGTTCATGTGTAAAAAGTAATGCATCTAGTTTTGAGCAACCCGAGGTAAGCATTTGTTGTCTGAAATCAGGGCCACAATCGATAACTATTGAATTATCACCCCAACTAACCCATACGGAAACACGTAGCCGCTTATCTCTATAATCGGAACTTTTACAAACAGAATGATTACTTCCAATTACGGGAATACCTTGCGAAGTTCCAGTGCCAAGAAAATAAATTTGCATTATTGCATGGTTTTTGAGATGATCGTTTTATATTTTTACTTAAAAAGTAACAAATAACAAAAATAGCGTTAATTATCTTTTAATTAAAATACCTATTTTACTAACTTTGCAAAGATATAAACTACTATGAATACTATAATAACAAATATTAAACTCAAGGGCGATAAAGCAATCGAACAGATTCCTGCTATCAAAGATAAAGCATTACGAATAAACATGAATGAAAACATTTATGGAACGTTTGCAGAAATTGGTGCTGGACAAGAAACTGTTCGACATTTTTTTAGAGCTGGAGGTTCATCAGGGACTATAGCAAAGGCAATGTCAGCTTATGATAAAGATTTTAGTGATGCTATTTATGGAATTGAAGATGATGGAAGATATGTAACAGAAAGTAGATTAAAAAAAATGCTTTCCCACGAAGTAGAACTCATTGAACACCGTTTAAACAGAGACAAACATCCAAACAAACTTTTTTTTAGTTTTGCCAATACTGTTTCTACAATAGATTTTGCAAAGCAGTTCAAAGGTCATGGTTGGGTTGGAATTAAATACCAAGTAGAGCCTGAGCAAGAATACAACGAAATAACACTTCACATACGTTTTAAAGAAAATGATTCTAGATTGCAACAAGAAACTCTTGGTGTTCTTGGTGTAAATTTGATTTATGGTGCATTTTATAAATACAACGATCCTAAAAAATTATTGCGGTACCTTTATGACCATTTAGATAAAGATCAGTTAGAGATTGATACAATTAATTT
Organism: Flavobacterium sp.; assembly: GCF_044369455.1. Classification (GTDB taxonomy): domain Bacteria; phylum Bacteroidota; class Bacteroidia; order Flavobacteriales; family Flavobacteriaceae; genus Flavobacterium. The sequence goes on from NZ_JBIPLW010000008.1 coordinate 51,473, forward strand.
TTCAGGACCTTGTTTTGCTAATGTAGATAATCGATTGATGAGTTTGCAGTTAGTTAAAAACGGAATGACTGACGCAGTAATGTTCGGCCCAGATGGACAGAACATACTCCCAGCTGCCATACTTTATAAAAAGAATATATTGGCACTTAGAGGAAGCTTTCGACCTGTTACACAGGTAAATATGGACATGTATGAGCGATCATTAAAAATGTTTTTAGAGGAAAGTAAAGTTGATAAAGACAATGCTTTAGTCGTATTTGAAATTACATTATCTAACTTACGATCAGAGGGTGAAATTGACGAAAGAGACTTTATGGACAGGGCACAATTATTATGCTCTTTGGGTCAAACAGTTATGATTTCAAATTTCCAAGAATATTACAAAGTTGTAGAATACTTCGCAAGTTATACTAAAGCCCGAATGGGGTTAGCAATGGGAGTTAATAACCTCATAGATATTTTTGATGAAAAATACTATCGTCATTTAAGTGGTGGGATTTTGGAAGCTTTTGGCAAGCTTTTTTACCGCGATTTGAAGGTATTTCTATATCCTATGGAAGATGAAAATGGTAACATCATAACTTCACAAAATTTGAAAGTACACCCTAGAATGAAAGAACTCTACAAATTCTTTGCATACAATGGAAAAGTAGTTGATATTACTGATTTCGATAAAAGTCACTTGAAAATATTCTCTAGAGAAGTTTTAAAAATGATTAGTGATGGTGTCGAAGGTTGGGAAAAACAATTACCAGAGGGAATAGCAGAAATAATAAAAAATTATAAACTTTTTGGATATGATCCAAATAAAATTTTGCAAAAAGTTTAAAAATGAAAAGCCAAGAAGTTGACTTCTTGGCTTTTTTTATTCCTATTACTTCTGATTGTGAAAGCGAAAAAATAAACGACATTGAAAATGATATACATTTTATTCAGAATTATTTAATAACAAAAAATGGTCAACGTATTTTAGGATACTATTTTCCAACATCCTGTTTTGTCGTTTCCGATAAGTTCCCCACCGTGAGCATCTTGCGCTTGTCCACATAGAAATTCAATATTATAAGAACTTTTTCCCAAAACAAGAGCATTTTTGATGACTTCAGGAACAATCATCCCCACCCAACTCGCCATACATCAAATTAGTAACGAAGGAAAGCAGCAGGAGTAAGTTTTTTTTAATATTTTTGACAAACAAAAAAGGAAATAAACATTCTGCTATACACTCGAATCGGGGGAGATATATGGGCATATAAATAGATTTACTGCTGGTGTAGAACAAAATCAGAGCATCTAAAATGACAGAACAATTAAAGACATATTTTGCTAACAACTTTCAGACAACAACAACCGAAATAGAAAAACTTGTATCTGCATTTAAAGCCATAAGCGTAAAAAAAAACGAAACCCTAATTTCAAAAGGAGCTATTTGTAGATATACTTATTTCGTTTGCAAGGGTTCTGTTAGGGCATACTTTATTGATGACGATGGGCAAGAAGCAACAAGATATATTGCTCTTGAAAACCAATTTATTACTACTATACACTCGTTCATTTCGCAGACCCCAACCAATGAGTTTATAGAAGCAACTGAACATGCAGAACTTCTTCAAATATCATACAACGATTTTAAAAAAATAATTGAAGAAACAACACTAGGTAAAGATTTATACAATAAGCAACTTGAAGTTGCCTATATTACTAATCATTGGCGGTTGGAGAGTTTTTTAAAGATGTCTGCCAAGCAGCGGTACGACTTTTTGTTGCAAACTAATCCTGCCATTATTCAAAGATTATCGAACAAGATTGTAGCAAGCTATTTGGGTATTACTCAAGAAAGTTTGAGCCGAATTAAAGCACAGAAGTAATTTTTTATCATTTGTCAATGTTTTTCATTTTAATCAGCATCAATTTTGTAGCCATAAATCAAATCAATGTTTATGGTAATCAAATTAAAATGCTGGCTAATTATAGCAACTATTTTTGTGTCATTCGCTGCAAATGCTCAGAAATACACTTTGTCTGGTTATGTTAGAGATAGCGTAACAAATGAGTTCCTTATTGGGGCAACGGTACAAATTGAAAATACATCTATTGGGGCGTCTTCAAATGCCTATGGTTATTATTCGATGACTGTAAATAAAGGTGAAGTAACTTTATTAGTAAACTACACAGGTTACGAACAAAAAAGTCTTACAATTGAGGTAACTTCAAACATAACCTCAGATATTTCATTAAAAGAGAAAATCACATCCTTGAAAGAAGTGGTAGTTTCTTCTACAAAGAAAGACCGAAAAATAGTTAGTACTGATATGTCTGTGGAGAAAATATCTGCAAAAGATATCAAGCAAATTCCAATGGTGCTTGGTGAAGCAGATGTACTCAAGTCTATACAATTGCTACCAGGTGTTTCTGCTCCCACTGAAGGTTCAGGAGGTTTTAATGTAAGAGGAGGATCTGCAGACCAAAATTTGATCTTACTAGATGAAGCTATTGTTTACAATCCGTCTCATCTATTTGGCTTTTTCTCTGTTTTTAATGCTGATGCACTCAAAGATGCAACCATATACAAGGGCGGAATACCTTCAAAATATGGTGGTAGACTTTCCTCCGTATTAGACATTAGGATGAGAGAGGGAAACAATAAAAAATTTACCGCAACAGGTGGGATAGGGTTATTATCAAGTAGGGTAACTCTAGAAGCACCAATTGGCAAAGTACACGAAGATGGTGCAAATGGGTCTTTTCTACTCTCTGCCAGAAGGTCTTATGCAGATATATTTTTGCCTCTTTCATCAGACAAAGAGATAAGAAGTAATAAACTTTATTTCTATGACTTGAATTTCAGAAGCAACTACCGTTTATCGTCTAAAGACAGAATATTTCTTTCAGGGTACTTTGGTAGGGATAAAATTGTTGTACCTAACGGTTTTGGTAATTCTTGGGGAAATATAACAAGTACGTTTCGATGGAACCATTTGTTTAATCCTAAGCTGTTTATGAATGTGAGTGCCATTTATTCTAACTACGATTATGAAATTACTTTTTATCCAGGTAATAGTTTTCAATGGAACTCTTCACTTTCAAATGTAAACTTCAAAGCTGATTTTGACTATTATACAGGAGAAAAACACAAAATCAAGTTTGGTATAGGTTCCATTTTATATCAATTCAATCCTGGAAATATTAAACCTTTTGGAGCAAATTCTACAATTAATCCGACCAATTATAAAGAGAAAAGGGCTATAGAGAATTATGCATACCTACAGGACGATTACCGAATTTCTAGCAGACTTACACTAATGTACGGATTAAGAATATCTCAATTCGCTCAAATGGCGAACGACTCCATTCCAATTTACGAGAATGGGAAACCAGTTGTTTATAATCCAGTCATCAATAATTATGAGAAAGGAACCATTTTATCCTACAAGAATTATAGAAAAAATGAACTCTTAAACAATTCATTTGGCTTTGAACCACGCCTCAGTTTGAATTATCAAGTAAATGAGGTGTCGAGTATTAAATTGGGTTATAACCGAATGTACCAGTATATTCATTTGCTTTCTACTGCAACTTCTCCAACTCCATTGGATATCTATACGCCAACTTCTACATTTATTAAACCCCAAGTGGCTGACCAAATTGCTACGGGCTATTTCAGAAATTTTAAGGATAATATATTTGAATTTAGTGTAGAAGCATACTACAAATGGATGCAAAACCAATTTGATTTTATTGATGGTGCTTCACCAATTTTAAACAATTCACCAGAAACAATTCTACTAAATGGTAATGCACGTTCGTATGGTTTGGAATTTATGGTAAAGAAAAGTGAAGGAAGATTTACAGGATGGATAAGTTACACATTGTCAAAAGCCGAACGCAGAACACCAGGTATCGATGGTGGGAATGGAATAAATAATGGTGCTTATTATGTCACAAATTACGATAAGCCACATAACGTTGCAGTTACTGGAAATTATAAGATATCTGAGAAATGGTCTGTTTCAGCCAATTTCATATTCCAATCAGGCAGACCAGCTACTTATCCTGAATCAAAATACACATTTAACGGACTTTCTATACCTGAATATAGCGAACGTAATGCCCATCGATTGCCCAATTATCACAGATTAGATATTTCAGCAACGTTAAAAGGTAAACAAACAAAACGGTGGAAAAGTCAATGGATATTTGGTATTTACAATGTGTATAACCGCCAAAATGCCGCGAATATTACCTTCAAAGAAACCTTGACCAACAACAATAGTGAAACTGGATTAGGAACAGGAAATAACAAGGCATACAAGCTTACTTATTTTGGTTTAGTACCAAGTATTAGTTACGAGTTTAAATTTTAAAGAATATAAATATGAAATTAATAACAACAATCTGTCTTTTGGTAGCAACAGCTACTCTTTTTACTTCTTGCGAAAAAGAAATAAATTTAGATTTGAAAAATACAAGTCCCAAACTAGTAGTAGAAGGGAATATTCTATGGGGTATTGACACTGTTATCAATCAGCAAGAATTAAAGCTCAGTCTTTCCGCTAATTATACCGGCAATACTAATCCACTGCCAGTAACAAATGCAATCGTAATGGTAAATGATGGAACAAATAACTATACTTTTAATCATATCGGAAATGGGGTTTACAGGAGTAGTTTTATTGCAGCAACCAACAAAACTTATAAGTTAATCATAAGCTATGAAGGAGATGAGTACAATGCTTATGAAACTCTGAAAGCAGGAGGTGCTGCTATTGATAGTCTTACGGTAAATTACTTTCCATCAGCTTTAGGCAGCCCAGAAGGTAATTTTATCACAGTAAACACAACTGATCCTTTGAATGAAAGAAACTTCTATTTATGGCAATTGTTTATTAACGAGCAATTAATGATAAATCCTTCACCAGGAAACATTTATAGAGCCATACAAAAAGATGACTTTTTCAACGGACAACCTTTAATAAATTATTTGCCTTTTGATAATTTTCCTGTGGTTACTGGCGACATAGCAAGATTACATCAACTGAACATCTCTGAACAAATGTATAACTATTACTACTCCATTTTTAATTTAACAGCATCGTCCCCAGTTTCTGGCGATGTGCCACCAGGAAATATAAAAGGTAATATTGTGAATTTAAATAAACCTGATAAAAACGCCTTGGGCTATTTTGGTGCGTGCAGTATATCAATCAAAACAAAATCAATATAACTTTAGAAAATTTAGTTTGCAAAAGGTATAAATAATGAAAAGCCAAGAAGTTGAACTCTTGGCTTTTATTAATGTTCATTATTTCAATATTTGTGAAGCGTGTGATTTGGTTTTCACCTCAGAAATGACTTCATCTATAATGCCTTGTTCATCAATAATAAAAGTGGTTCGGTGTATACCATCATATTCTTTTCCCATAAACTTTTTTGGACCCCAAACTCCAAATGCTTGTATGACTGATTTGTCTTCGTCTGCCAATAGCGGAAAAGGAAACTCGTATTTGTTCTTAAAATTACTCTGTGATTTTGCGTTGTCTGCACTAACACCAAGTAATTCGTAGTTATTCGATTTAAAACGTTCGAAATTATCTCTCAAATCACAAGCTTCGGCGGTACATCCTGGCGTGTTAGCTTTTGGATAAAAGAAAACAACTAATTTTTTTCCTTTATAATCTAATAAAGTATGAGTAATTCCATCTTGATCTTTTCCAGAAAACTGCGGAGCTTTATCTCCTTTTTGTAATGTTACCATATTTTTAAGTTATATGTTTATGATTTGAAAAGTTTATATATTTATAAAATCAAATTTATGCTAAAATGACCAAACAAGAACGTGCAACGTTTGTTATAAATACGTTAAAAGAATTATACCCAGAAATCCCAATTCCATTAAATCATAAAGATCCCTATACATTGCTTATTGCAGTATTGCTATCGGCTCAATGTACGGATGTTCGAGTTAATCAAATTACTCCAATACTTTTTTCAAAGGCTGACAATCCGCATGATATGGTAAAACTTTCTGTAGAGGAAATTAAAGAAATTATCCGACCATGTGGCCTTTCACCAATGAAATCTAAAGGGATTCACGGATTGTCAGAAATATTAATTGCAAAACATGATGGTCAGGTTCCACAAAGTTTTGAAGATTTAGAAGCATTACCTGCTGTTGGCCACAAAACAGCAAGTGTCGTGATGTCTCAGGCATTTGGAGTACCTGCATTTCCTGTCGATACACACATTCATCGCTTGATGAATCGATGGAATTTAAGTAATGGCAAAAATGTTCAACAAACTGAGAAAGATGCAAAGCAGATTTTTCCGAAAAACACTTGGAGTGATTTACACCTTCAAATAATATGGTACGGAAGAGAATATAGTCCTGCTAGAGGTTGGAATTTAGAAAAAGACATTATAACCAAAACTATAGGAAGAAAAACTGTTTTGGAAGAGTATTATAAAAAAAATCCCGATGTTTATCGGGATGTTTTCTAGTTAGCAATAGTATCGAAGCTCATGTTACCAACTTTTACAATATTCAATGCACAAGAATATTGAAGAATTAATCGAATTGTTTCTTTTTTAGGTAACATTTTTTTTGTTGCTAATTTTCTTTTAGAGTAAAGTTTTGCCATATAAAAATCTAGTTAATTTTAAGATGTTTATAGAATAACGCAATAAATTACTTTTTATTGTTTAAGAGGGCAAATAAATTTTATTTTTTTCAATTACTTTTCTTAAGTTCGTTATGGCATAACGCATTCTGCCTAAAGTTGTATTGACGCTAACGCCTGTAATGTCCGCAATTTCCTTGAAACTCATGTCTGAATAATAACGCATCATAAGCACCTCTTTTTGATCTTGAGGTAATTTTTGAATTAGTTTTTTTAAATCAATATCAACTTGATTTTTGATTAATTCTTTTTCAATGTTAGGAGAATTGTCTGTAATTGAAGCAAATATTGAAAACTCTTCTGTATCTCTTTTCATATACATTTTCTTATCGTTACGAAATTTATCGATAATCAAATTATTAGAGATTCGAAGAACCCAAGATAAAAATTTACCTTCCTCATTATAATACTTTCTACTTTTTAGAGTATGTATTACTTTAAAAAACGTATCTTGAAAAATATCTTCCGTAAGGTCTCTATCCGAAACTTTAGAATAAATATATCCATAAATTTTTGATTGGTGGCGCTTTACAAGAATTGATAATGAATTCTCATCTCCATCAATGTACTTGTTTACTAATATTGCATCAGGGATTTCAATTTTTGCCATAATATTACCTTTTAGTAAGGGTTAAAAAAATATTTTTTAATCTAAAAAGTAATTTTTGTCTATAGGCAAAAGATTGTGTGAATTAATAATAATGTCAAATTTAACAATATTTTAATTTAAAAAGCAAATAAAAATTAAAAATAAACGAAACTTTATCAAATCGAATTGAATTTCTTCTTCAATTTCCGTAACCCATATTTTCTTTAGTTTTTAATATATTGAAAATCTTTTTCAATAGTAGTTTCAGAATTTCCACCAACAAAAACTTTAAAATCTCCTTCTTCAGCTTCCCATTTTGAATTTGGAGAATAAAATTCAATTGTTTTTTTATTTATAATGAAGGTGACTGTTTTAGTTTCGAAAGGCTTTAATTTTACTAATTCAAAACCTTTTAACTCTTTAACTGGCCTTGCAAAACTTCCCACTAAATCGCAAATATACATTTGAACTACTTCTCTTCCTGCAACTTCACTATTGTTTTTTAAATCAACAGACACCACTATTTCACCATTTTCAGAAAAAAATGTTTTGTCAAGTATCAGATTAGAATATTCAAATTTAGAATAACTTAATCCATATCCAAAAGGATATAAGGGAGTGTTTTTTTCATCACTATAGTGGGACCAAAAAACGACGCCTTCATCCTTCTCTGGAACCGGGCGACCAGTACTTTTATGATTGTAATATAGTGGCAGCTGACCAACAGCTCTTGGAAATGTCATTGGTAATTTACCACTTGGATTGTAATCACCATATAAAACTTGTGCAATCGCATTACCGCTTTGAGATCCTAATTGCCATGCTTCAACTATCGCTGGAATATTTTCTGCAGCCCAAGGAAAAGCTAATGGTCTTCCATTATTCAATACTAATACAATATTTTTATTTACAGCATAAACAGCTTCTAATAACTCTTGTTGAACGCCCGGCAAGCCTATATCGGCTCTACTCCTTCCTTCACCAGATTGGTACCCGTTTTCTCCTAAAACCATAACGACAATATCTGAACTTTTTGCTATTAAAATAGCTTCTTCAAAGCCTGACTTATCGGTTGTATTCACTTTAACCTCTTTAGAAAAACGTGTTTCTCCAATTACGACATCTGCTCCTTTTGCATAAGTCAATTTATTGCCTTTGTAATTTTGCATTCCTTCAAAAACTGAAATTGCTGTATTATCATCGGCAGCTAATCTCCAATTTCCTAATGGACTATTTTTATCATTTGCCAGAGCGCCAATAAGCGCTATATTTTGCCCAGACTTTTTTATAGGCAGCAGATTAGCTTCATTTTTTAATAATACAATTGATTTTTTTGCAATATCTAAAACGCCTTCTTGAAACTCTTTTTTTCCTAAAGTTGCTTTTTCGTGTGCTTCATCACAATATTTATAAGGTTTATCAAATAAACCCAATTCAAATTTCACTTTTAAAACTCTCTTAACGGCCTCATCAATAGTTACTTCTTTTACTTTTCCATTTTCTACCAATTCACTTAAAAATTTTATATAAACACTTGACTCCATATCCATATCTGAACCCGCATTAATCGCCACTTCTGTTGCATGTATACTATCTTTGGCAAAACCATGTGTTACTAATTCATTTATAGAACCCCAATCGGAAACTACAAACCCTTTAAAATTCCATGCATCTTTTAAAATATCACTTTGCAAAAATTTATTTCCAGTTGCTGGAATACCGTTCAATTGGCTAAAAGAGTTCATAAAAGTTCGAACACCAGCCTCGACTGTAGCTTTAAATGGGGGAAAGATTATGTTGTGAAGTGTTTCATTACTAACATCAACTGTATTGTATTCTTTTCCAGATTCTGCAAATCCGTAGCCAGCAAAGTGCTTTGCGCAAGCTATAATATTTTTATTTGTTGCTAAATCACCTTGAAAGCCTTTAACACGTGCAGTTGCAATTTTACTTCCTAAAAAAGGATCTTCTCCTGCACCTTCCATAACTCTTCCCCAACGTGCATCTCTTGTAATATCCACCATTGGAGCAAATGTCCAGTTTATTCCAGCTGCTGCTGATTCTTCTGCAGCAATTTCAGCTGATTTTTGTATGGCTTCTAAATCCCAACTTGCTGCTTCTGCTAATGGAATTGGACTAATAGTCTTGTATCCATGAATTACATCAAATCCAAATAAAAGCGGAATTCCCAAACGTGTTTCTTCAACAGCTATTTTTTGCAATTTATAGATATTCTTAACGCCTTTAACATTTAGCATAGCACCAACTTGGCCTGCTTTAATGTCTTTATACTTTTTTGCGGCACTTCCTTCTTTAGGAACTGGACCTGTAAAATCCCAAAAACCACTATATTGATTAAGCTGACCTATTTTTTCAGTTAGAGTCATTCTTTTTAAAAGATCATCAACCTTTCTGTCCATATCTTTTTCTTGGGAATAACTTAACAATGAAAAACTCAGCAATACCAAAGAAGCAATTTTATTCATATAAATATATTTAGTCATTTAATAAAACAAAAAGGCTAAATAAGATTTAACCTTTTTGATGATACCCTTATAAAAATAAATGCAAAAATACTATTTCTTAATAATTTTTAAATTTTGAATACCAAATGAATTTTCAACTCTCAAAAAATAAATTCCTGATTGATACCCACTCATGTTAAAAGTATAGTCAGCATTTACGACATCTACATAATGAATTTTTCCTAAGACATCTGATAAAGTAATTTTATTTTGATCATCATTTAATTGCAAATTCAATATATTTTCTACTGGATTTGGATAAGCATAATGCTTTTTCATAACAAAATTTGATATTCCAAGGGAACAATTATTATTACCCACAACATAAGAAAAATAATTCGTTACAGACAAACCTCCAGCGTATGCAAATTTAACTGCATAAGATATTGTTGAACCTAATGTTTGTCCAGTAATCGTTTGTGTAAAAGTTTGTCCTGATACATTGGTCATTTGAGTTTCAGTAAATGGCGATTGTCTTCTTAAAAAAGCAACCAATCCTACTCTATTGTCTAGCAACTCAAATGTGATTTTAACATCTGTTCCTATAGTTTGAAAAGTGTAATTATACCCTAAAGTAAAAGTGCCTTCAGTGGCTTGAGTACTGTTTCCTTGACACTGCGGATTAAAATTTGTTGTTGCATTCAGAACTATCGGACTATTAGAAACCGTATTTCCAGTCATGTCAGTTGCTGCAATTGTGAAAGAATAATTGGTGTTAGACGCTAAATTTTGGATAACTACTGATTTTTGAACTCCAGACGGATTATACACAGTGGTGGTTGTTCCACCGGGATAGGAAATAGTATAAGCGATTGTACCTGAATTATCATTTGCATTCATTAACAATTCAACTGAAGAACCAGTAACGGAACCAAGAGAAGCTACAAAATTAGTTGGTGCTTGAGTATCTATTGCAGTATTTTGATACACTCTAATATAATCAATTATCATAGATGCTTGTGTGAAATTTGCTGGAATTGTGCCTGCAAAACCTCCCATTGCAACATTCAGTAAAAAATATTGATCAAGATTAAATGGCCAAGTACTTGCATTTTTTACTGGTGGATTGTAGTTGTAAAAAGCAACATCATCTAATAAGAATGTAATTTGATTAGGTGACCAATTCATAGAATAAATATGGTAGTTTTGTGCTATATCTGACGCTTGAATACCTCCTTTATTTATAGTGTTTCCGGAAGATGAAGTGGTGTGTATTGCAGCCCCAATATAATTAATTGGTTGTCCTGGGAAAATTCCATGTTCCATAATATCAATTTCACCACAAGCGGGCCAACTAGTAGTTCCAAAATTAGAATCAAAAAAACCACCATCTTCGTTGACGTTTTTACCAAGCAACCATAAAGCTGGCCATGTACCTTGTGCATTTGGGGCTTTGGCTCTGATATCTACGCGTCCATAAGTAAAAGCAAATTTAGAGTTTAACCTTGCGGAGGTAAATTGTTTTGTTACGTTTTGATCTGTAAAGTTTTCTCTTTTTGCAACAATATTCAAATTACCATTATCTACAAATGAATTTTCCAAACGATTGGTGTAATGTTGAACTTCATTATTAAACCAACTTCCTCCTGCTGGTAATTGAGTTTGTTGAAACCATTTGTTTGAATCTATTGCTCCATTGGTATTGAACTCATCTGACCAAACTAAATTATTATATACAACATCAATTTGAGAATACCCATATTGTGAAACTAAAAATAGGGTAAATAGCGTTTTAAATAAAATTCTCTTTTTCATAATTTGTGTTTTATTTTTTTTTTTTGGATTTAAAAAAGCAACACTCTTTTAACACCTGTTTTTTTAATTATTTTACAATTTTGTTACACTAGAATTTTAATTTTTCATTTTTATCCCACAAACCCCAATATGCGCCTACTTCGCCTTCAGGTCCTACTTTCCAAGACTCATCAAAAGAGGAAAAATAGAACGTTTCAATATTATTTTGATTTGCCCATAATTGGGTTTCAATAAAATACTTCATAGCATTATCATCAGATGCAATAGCTCCTTTGAGCGAACCGCCTTCACTTGGCCAACCAGTTTCTGTAATGATTACGCGCTTTCCTTTTCCGGCATCGCTAGCAGAACCAAACATACTTTGCATGTGAGGTATTGAGTACTCTATTGGGCAACCTTCCCAATAAGGATAACAATTCGTTAGGATTACATCGCAAGCTTCGGTAATATTAGGACGATGTGAAAACTCATAATAAGCATCTACATACCCCACGGGAACATTGGGTAGCGCTTCTTTAACACGATGGATATAATCCAACAATTGTTTTTCGGTTAAATCACCTCTATACATTACTTCGTTTCCGACAGCAGCAATATCCACACAACCTTCTTTTGCTAATTGAATTAAGCTTTCAATTTCTTTTTCGTTGAGTTCTAAATCATTTCCAAGCCATGCACCTACAAGGGTTTTCATTCCATTTTGGTGTGCAATTCTTGGTATATGTTCATTTCCTTCAATACATGAAAAAGAGCGAACCCATTTAGTGTAGGGCTTCAATATTTGAATACGTCTATTAACTTGTTCTGCTGTAATAATATCTCCTGGTTTTTGACTGTCTTCATAGAGACTGAAACAAATACCATGCATCCCTTTTTCTAAAGTTTCATTCCACAATTCAGCTAACTTTTTTGAAGAGATTTCAGAAAAATCTACTCTTGGAGCATCACTAAAAAGTGTATTTTGTTGCTCAGAAGCACTAGTATAATTGGTGATTGAAAAATAGTGACCTTCTCTAAATGACATAATTTATTGGAGTTATATTTATAAATTGCCTTTTCGTTTATCTAAAAGATCTCTAACTTCTCTGGCTTTGACTTCATCTATATCATAATCTTTCATTACCCAAATAGCGGTTAATGTTCCCAAAATCGGAATTCCGACAAAGAAAATACGTAACCAAAACATAGTATCGTCTGTTTGTGTAGCGGCATTTGATTGAAAAGCGACCAAAGAAAGAATCAAACCACTTAATAATCCTGCAACAGCGGTTCCAAATTTTACCATCCACCAATAAATTGCGCCTAAACTTCCTTCTCTTCTTTTGCCTGTATTCAGTTCATCGATATCAATTACATCGGAAGTCATAGACATCATTAAGGTAAATAAACTACCTATACCAAATGAGAAAAATGGCAATGCAAACAAAAACAAATATGGTTTTCCGGGAACAAATAATAAATAAAGTAAGATGTAACCCACTACAGAAATCCCTTGAGAAAATAAGAAAGCTTTCTTTTTTCCCATTGTTTTTGACATTCTTGCCACGATAGGAATAACCGCAACTGTAGTGATAATTGCTCCTACACATCCAAATAAAGTAGGCCATAATCCAAAACCATCTTCATTTCCTTTAAATAAATAATATTTGATGATGAAGTAAGAAAATCCTGCTGTAGTTTGAAAAGCGTTAAAAATTAAAAAAGTAGCGATACAAATTTTTCGGAACGGTTTAATTTCTATCGAAGCTTTCAAACCTTCTTTTATTTCGCCAAAACTTCCGAGGATTCCTTTTAAATCAATCGGGCTATAATTTTCGTTAAGCGTGGATTTACTTGGAATAAAAAATGCGGGAATTGCAGCTAAAATCGCACAAGCAATCGCGACGTAGACCGCCAAAGTTCTTACCGCAACTTCACTTGATGGAAACAAGGTTTGATCTGCCATTATCACCCAAAACCAAGGTGCAACAACCCAAGCCAACTGACCAATGAGTTGTGAAGTCGCCATAATATTAGTTCGTTCGTGGAAATCATCACTCATTTCGTAACCCATCGCTACATACGGAATACTAAAAATGGTCAATCCTGAATAAAAAATCAATGAAATCAATAAAAAGTACCAAAAATTGTACATAATTCCGTTTTCAGCATACAATTGCCACATTAATGAAAACGAAATTCCTAAAATAATTGCTCCAGCTAAAACATACTGTCTTCTTCTGCCCCATTTCGATTTGGTATTATCACTCACATAACCCATTATCAAATCAAACAAAGCATCATAAAACTTAGGAATAAAATACGTTAAACCAAGTAGCAATCCACTAAATCCTAGTTTTTCTACTAAAACAACGGTGAAAATCCCAATCATTGCTGGAAACATCTGGTTGGCGAGCATACCTAATCCAAAAGCAATTTTTTGACCCATTGGAACTTTTCCTGATGGTGTTGAATTAGTATTTGACATATAGATTTTGTTTTAAATTATTTGTTAGTTTGGTTTGATTATTATAGTTTGCAATGCTTTTTTATATATGGAAACAATAGTGTTTTTATCTTCTAGTTTAATTTCTACTGTTTGACTATTTTCAGTTGGATTAAAAATCACTACAGCAATTGAACCATCTGGGTTTTGTACCGCAGTCGAGATTAGCTCACTATTGCTTATCGTGCATCCAATTTTTATTGCTCCAGGTCGCATGAATTTGCTAAAATGAGCCATTACATAATACAAAGGTGTGAAATATACTTCGTCTTTTTCAGTGTCAACAATCACAGGCGCCACACACCAGTTTTTAAACCAATTTGGTCCACCTTGTGTATCTAAAACCATATTCCAATCAATCCATCCATCAACCCAATTGTTCAAACAACCAATGATATCGGCTGCATAACGATTGACTGGTGCGTATTTTGGGTGTAAATATTTGTCTTTTTCACTTGCCCAGTCCCAACCCCAATCGGTAGCTTCCTTTTTCCAGTACCAAGCATCATCTTTCCAGTGTGGAATTTCAGAGTCGACACAAGCTTCTGTTTGAATTAAATATTTATTTGGTGCTTTTTGATGGGCGTATTGTAATTCTTCGGGAAATACCTCATAGGTACTTTCATACCAATGAATAGCCAAACCGTCATAATATTTAGATGTGTTTTCATCTTTATACATCACATCAACCCATTCTTTTATTCCCGCTCTATTTTGATCGTAACCCAGTATTTTTATATCACCCCAACCGTCTTTTTCTAGTTTTGGCCCTAAATGATTTTGAACAAAATCAGTCATTTCGATTGGAGAAAATAGAGTGCTTTCCCAATTGTTTCCATTACCATGAGGTTCATTTATTACAGTAACTCCCCAAATATCGATACCTTCTTTTTTATACGCATCTAAATATTTAGAAAAATACAAAGCAAATGTGTCATTATACTCAGGTAATAACTTTCCACCCACATATTTTTTATTGTCTTTCATCCATGGTGGACAAGACCAAGGAGAAGCAATGATGTTAAAACCATCTTTAGATATTGACTTTGCTTGCAAAATCATCGGAATGATATCGTCTTTATCATCTTCAATTGTGAAATTTTTTAATTCTAAATCATTTTCAACTTTGGCGTACGTATAATTACTTAAAGAAAAATCACAAGACGCTATATGTGTTCTAGTTAGAGAATAATTAGCGCCATCTTCACTAAAATAAGCATCCAATATTTTTTTTCGATTTTTTTTACTCAATCGATTGAGTACAGAGGCCGAAGCTTCTGTAAATGATCCTCCAAAACCAGTTATGGTTTGAAATTTTTCATTGGGATTTAAAGTAATTATAATAGGATTACTATCTTTTGAAAATTGATCGACTTTTTTTAATGAATTTCCCTCTGCAGAAGTTTCATAAACTTCGACATTTAGAGTATTGGTTACTTTACAACTGTGTAATGAAAATGTCATGACAACTATTATTATCAAAAATTTAAAATAGGTTTTTACAAACTTAATTTTTTCCATTTGTATTAATTTTTTAAAACCTTGTTTGGCGTTTTTACATCCAACCATAATGCTTTCTCATCACCATTATATGTTTTTGTGATGGGTTTTCCGTTTCGAGTTAAACCTTTAAAAGTTCCTTTGTCGATAGCGTTCCAAAGCATATACTTAGCTTGAGCTTGTAAATTAATTAACCCAAAATGATTTTCTGAACCCGAAGGATTTGCACTATCTTTCCAACTCTCATCAAAAGCTTCAAAATAGAAACAAGATATTCCAATTTTATTCGTCCAGTCGCGCATTAGATTATAGTATTGTGCTGCTTTATATTCATCTGTCGCCTTTGAACCTAGTTTTCCGTAAAGTTCATTACATAAGGTAGCCCAACCCGTTTCCCCGATATGAACTGGTTTATTGACACCAATAGATTTCATGTAATTTACTACACTCGTGTATTGTGATATGGCATAATCTCTCGCTCTTAACATAGCAAAATCTATCTTTTCTTTTTCTTTCAATTGCAGTTCGTTTTCTTTTATTCCCCAAAAAACTGGATTATAATGCGTGTCATGCATCGGATAGGTGTGTATTGAAATATAATCGACTGCTTTAATTAATTTATTCAAATCTTCTAAATGATATTCACTGTCTCCTCCACCCCAAGAAGCAAAATTATCTGAGCTTGTAATCCATAGTTCTTTAGATAATTTTCCATGTTTCTTTAAATCTTGCAAATAGTTTACCCATTTCAAAATAATATTTGGCGTTACATAATAGCTGGTTGCCCATTTTACCATGGCTTCATTTCCAACTGCAATGACTTTTATAATAGTTGGATACTTATTGGCTAATCGTACTGCTTCATCAATTTCAATTGCATTTCGATCACTTTCTTGGTCGTGTATCGGATTTTCTTTTGTCCATGCATTTTTACAATCAATCCATGCACCTAACATGACATACATTTCAAAATTGGTATCCGTTTCTTTTAATTCTGATATGGCTTTTAATAAATTAATAATTTCATTATGATGCACATTATAGGTACGAATGACTTTTATATTCATTGCTGATAAAATCAACATATCCTCTTTAAGTTCAGTAACTGTTGGAATAATATCTCTAGTTTGTGTTCTATAGCCACCATAACAAATGGCTTGATAGTTTATATTTCCTAATAATTTTTCTGCGGTCATTTCCTTTGAAACTAGATTTCTAGTATTTATTTGATTACATGATATAAACAAGAGTAGTATGATGCAAATCAATTTATTCATTGTATCAAGTAATCTTCATTTAAAAAAACTGCCACGTTGGAAATTTCACCAGTACGATTGAAGATTTTTCTACTTTGTGTGTCATCTAATTCTAAAGTATCATATGTTTCTTTAGTTCCGTTTTTAAAATACAATTCCATACTGTTTTTTGAAGCTTTTTTATAAACAACTGGAACTTGACAAACGGTAAATGCCAAAGAATCTTTCTCTAAAGTAATTAACTTTTTAGTGCCATCAATTTGAACAAATACAGCTTCGGTATCTTCGGCTAAAAACTCTTTTTTGTGAAGCAAATTAGGTTGAAATTGCAATTTTCCATCGTGCATCTTCACACCCAATTCACCGATACGAGTCAAAATATCTTCTTTAACCTGTCCAGTCATTCCAGGTTGTTGAGCTCCTTTATTGAATGGAGTATGCGAATAAGGATCGGTTGGAAAAGCACCATAAACAACGGGGGATTTATGAACGCCAATTCCGGCTCCTATTTCTTCAAAATGAGTACTTAATGAATTAATAACGTCTTGATTTTCATTTCGTTCAATAGCTTGATTAGTGACTTCTAAAACCGCCACCTGCAATTTCGAAACCATGTGCCAATAAATAGACCCTAAACCTTCATAACCATAAAATGTTCCTGAACGACCTGTAAAAGCTTTATGATTAAAAACATCTTCAAAGATTTGCAAAACGGCTTCTGTTTCTGACGCTACTAATTCTTTGTATTCTTTGGTACTTGCTAGCTTGAGTAGCGCTTCTTTTAAATCGTTTGCATTATGAAAATTTCCATTAAAGTGAAATCCACCCTTTATGTCTTGATTGATTAGTTGAAGATTACCGTTTTCATGGAGTTTTTTCAGTAAAAAGGATTTTTCAACCTTCTCCTTTGGAATTGTGTTTTTCTCTAGAAACTTTGGTAATTTTTTGTTTGGATATAAAATATAACTATTTTGATCTTTTCTATACAAAGCACTGCTTCTCAAGGCATTTAATACTTCAATTGATTTTTTTGCATCTAAATAACCTGAACTTAAAACAGCTACTTGACCTTCTAACATTTCGGGCAAATAGGAAATGGATATTCCGTCATTTTCTATCGACATTAAATTATAAGCGTGGTATAGTTTATCGTGTCTTTGGTTGGCATTAATTGCATGCTCTATAAAATCAATGCTTACTTGTGTAAATTTTTTCAAACCAGCCATAGAATGGGTTCTTTTCTTACCCCAAAAACCACTGTTGTATACTTGATAGCGATATTCTGAGGCAGCTTGACCTAATGCGTCCAATATTTTCTTTCTATCTTGATTTGAAATTTTGTTTGAAAGAAGCGGTTGAAATGCAATTAAATTTTCTCTAATAGCATGATAAAATTCCACCATTTCATTCGATATTTTAATGGTTTCTTGATTGGAATTATCTAATAATTGTTGGAAAAATTTCAAAAATCTTCTCAAATAGTATAAGGTAACCATTGAAACGCCATTTCCAACAAGTGCATTATTGGCATCATTCCATTCTGGTCTTTGTGTATTCATCCAAATCCCAGCTTCCGGAATAAAATTGGACATTTTTGCCAAAACGGTAGCCAATATTTTTTCGATAAAATTTACGTGATAGATTTCATCATTATTGTCTCGCAACAAGGCACCATCTGCACCAATGCTGTCTCTTCTTTTATTGATTTTAGCATCCCATTCATGGTTAAACAAAATGGTATCCTTTGGATTTTGCAAAATCTCTTGATACGATTTTATTGTATAAGGAACAGCTGCATAAACAAAACATTCTTTATCAAAATAAGAGTTCAATTTACCAGGTTGGTATTTCTCTATAAACTCTAAAAATTTTAATAAATAGATAATCTGATGATCACCCCAATAGCCAATATACGACCAAGGATTATCGGGTTCGATGGTTTCCCAATCAAAACCTTCTTTTGTTACACGGTAGGGATTGTAACCATCAAAAGTAGAAGCATTCAAGAACTTATGAATCATACCATCAATAAATTCAGGATAAGCATAAGCTAAAGCTTCCCAATTCTGAAATATATCGCGCCAGTTGCCTTGATAATCTAATATTTTGGAACCATCAATTTCACTTCTGGTATTGATAGAAAACTTATTCCAAGGACGACTTGGGTCGCCATGTCTCCTACTAAATTTAAGAGGTAAATATTCTGTACATAACCGAATTACATCGGCATCATTAATATTGACAATTAATTGCTGCAAATGCGAATAATCAAAAGTTTCTGGTAAACTAGTAAAAAAACCAGAATTATTTTCAAAAACGACAATATTTGCTTTTGAAATATAATTTACAAAATCACCTTTCTCAACTTGATAGTTATTATCAAAAATTCCACCACGCATGATGTTGAATAATACGTTTGAAAAGTGACGTGTATCTTTGCGTTTATCTGCAGTAAATTGCAAACCATCAGCTGTAGCGTTAAGAGCAATAAGATTTTGCTTTCCTAATTCGATATCAGCTAATAATTTATCCTCTAATGCTTTATCATCACAAATCGCATGAGCTAATTCAATAATTTGAGATTGGTTTTGATTAACGTTGGCAATTATTTTCCAAGATTCAGAGGAATTCTTTGCTAATAACAAATCAGTTGAAACAAAATAAGCTCCTTTTTCACCTTTAATATCAGTCTCAAGGCTTATTTTTTGAGATTTACGGAAATTTGATACTTGTAATGATGAAAGTAAGAAAGACGGTTTGTTTAATCCTAATGACCATGCAATATTGGCTTTTAAAGCCTCGCTTGGTTCAGCTTTATCAACGATAATAGCACTAAGAGCAAAAATGCCTAAACCACTTTCTGTATGAAGTTCATTTCTTTTGTAGGCATCAACTAAATTACTAGTGCTATTTTGCAAATCACTACTCACACCATGAGGCAAAATATTTTGAATACCATCTAAAAGTCTAATGGAATAATTGTTATCTGAATCATTTATGATTTCAGATGTTTTTACGAAACCGTATATATTACTGGTACTCCATTGATATCTAAAAGTCAACTGAAAATCATGGTGGATTTCTTCAAATATTATTTTATTTCCGTAAAGGTTTTTGTATAAATTTCTGCTTAAATTATAGTTTTCGTTAAATCGCTCCGAGAAGGGTTCCCAAATATGAGTTTGATTATCTAAATGAATTTGAAAAATAGATTTACTTCCTGTTATATCAGCAAACTCGGTAATCTTGTCATCTGTATAGTAGGGAAACAAAGCAAACTCAGCATTCTTCCTTCCGGCAGTTAATCCTCCGTTACTTGATATAAACAACCAATGATTTGAATCACTTACGACACTCATAAAGAATGGTCGCATTTGATTAGGGTTTACTATTTTTAAAAACCTTTCATCCTTAATCATTACCTCTTGAAGTTCAATTTCTTTCGTTTCAATAGGTTTAAAAAATTGTGATTCAATCATAAAATTTAATTAAGGTAAAGGATTAAGTTTTACATTATCTATATTCACTCTGCCGATAGAAGCTCCTAAATCAAAGAGGACTCTAGAATTTGTATTTGTAAAATTGGCAACTAAATCAATACTGAAATTTTGAACTGTTGGTGTTAAATCCCTTGTAACAGATTGATTTGTAAAAGGCGCTCCACTTAATCCGATACCAACTATCATACTTCTATTTACATCTGACCAAGCGTCAAATGTAAGACGGTATGTTGTGCCTTGTGTTAATTCTAATCCTATATGTGATAAATTAACATCAAAAGCATTACCAGCAGCATTTACTGGAATAGAAAAAAAAGTGTTACCATTATTAGTTGCCAAAAGCACTGAAGGTATGGCGTTTGTGACTCCTAAAGTCCATGGAGCAGTTCCTGTTTCAAAATCCCCATTAATAATTAACCCGCCTTGAAAAACAAATATAGAAACATTACTTGTAAAAGAACTACTAGTGCCTGTTGCACTTATTCTAGCTGTAAGTTTTACAGTGTATTCGCCAGTTTGTGTATACGTTTTTATTGGATTTTTAATTGTTGATGTTGTACCATCTCCAAAATCCCATTCAAAACTATCAGCATTTGAAGAGGTGTTTATAAAAGATACCTTTCCTGGCGTAGATTCTTTGACATAAGTATATTTGGCAAATAATTCATTTTGATTTGAAACATAATCATCTGAATTATCACAAGCTATAAAACTTAGTAATACAAATAAGAGACTGACAATTTTTATCGATTTTTTCATGATTTTTAAAATTTATATTATTGATAAACTCTCACGTAGTCAACAATCATTCTTTGTGGATAAGATGTAGTGGCATTAGGGCTACCTGGTAAATTACCACCAACAGCTAAATTTAAAATCATATAGAATGAATTATCAAAAACCCATTCACCATCTTTATCTTCTACATCCTTTCTTGTAATTTGGTTATATAAAACATTATCAACATACCAATTGATATGATTTTCGGTCCATTCTACACCAAATACGTGGAAATCATTTTCAAATCTGTCATTAGACAAATTGTATTTTTTAGAAATACTATTTCCACCTGAAAAACCAGGACCATGAATAGTACCAAATACTTCTGTTGGTTTATTTCCTAAATATTCCATGATGTCAATTTCACCACATTGTGGCCAAAGGACGTTTCCGGCTTCATAATTAGGTAAAGAACTGTCGCAAGTAACATTGTCACCAATTTTAGTTTGCGCTTCACAGAAATTTTCACCTAATAGCCAAAAAGCGGGAAACATTCCCTTACCTATTGGTAATTTTATACGTGCTTCAAAACGACCATATTTTTGTTCAAACTTGTTACGACTTTTAAGTCTTGAAGAAGTATAATTAACGCCTCCAAAAGCTTCGGATTTAGCTGTAATGATCAAGTAGCCATTTTGCACAATGGTATTCTCAGATTTATAAAATTGTAATTCGTTATTTCCCCAACCATCGTTAAGAGGTCCTCTTCCAATATCGAAAGACCAATTTGCAGGATCTGGCGAACCATTTACCTCAAACTCATCTTCAAAAACTAAATTAAATTTAGTTGTAACAGTTTGTTTTTCACTTTCAGAACAAGAAAATAATGCAATTACAAGAGCTAAAGACAGTATTGATTTTATATTTAAATTCATCATCTTAATTTTTAAGTTTAATTTTTTTGATTATGGTTTGAAGAAATAAATATTATCCATGTAAAAATTTGATAATGACGAACCATTAATATTCTCCATGATAATTAGCCCTATATTGTTTTTGTTAACCAACGTAAAAGGAGCGTCTATTGAAATCCAGGTATTTGCTTGAACTTGAGATGCCGTCACAAATATTTGTTGTCTGGTATCATCACCTCCATTATCAACCTGATTTGGACCCCAGTCTTCAATTGAAATCAAGAAGCTAAAATTTGCGGGTACGCTATTAGGAATATACATATCAAAGTGAATGTTCGTCATAGTAGTTGCATTTAATGTTGGATTAGACGTTGCAATTCCTACATAATTGAAAGTTGTATAATTTAAAAAATTATTGCCATTCACTGAAAAGTCGGCTGAGCCAGTAGTTGAACCTGGAGTCCAGAAACCATTGTAGTAAGCAACTGGAACATTAGTGTAACTGTCACTAAAAATTGACAGTACTTTATTTGGGTCTCTTGTTGGTACTGGTGGTAATGAAAAAGTACCAAGGGAATTAACGGTTATGGAGTCAATAGTGTTTAACCCGCCAACAAATTCATTAGTAGCACTTAAAGTCCCTCCAATATTAGCTGTAATAACAGTACTTCCAGTACCTACAACTCTAATTTTTCCAGTTTGATCAACTGTTGCAACATTTGGGTCAGAAGATCTAAATACAAAATATGCCGCGGCAGGAAATACTGCTTGATCCAAACCTGAAGGCATATTAAACGTTTCTTTCAAGTCGGTGATTGGAATTGTAACTCCTATAAAGGAACTAATTATCTTATTTACACCATTTGCAATTGATGGTCTTGGTTGACCAATAGTTCCAAGTTTTTCAAATTTAAGTTCGTCAATCCAAAACGTATAACCGGAACCATTGGTTCCTTGTGTACCAGCAGAATATCTCAGCATCCCCTTTTCTTGCACTAGTTTTGATGCATCTGGAATTGGAATAATAATTTTTTTCCAATTGGTGCCAATACTAACATTTTTTATTGTTGTTATGTATTTGTTGGGGAAAAAATCTTCACCAAAGCCAATTTCTCCCACAGTAACGCCTTGAGACGCTTTTGCCCAAAAAGTTAAGGCATCGTATCCTGTTAAATCACGACCGGAACCATCAACTTTAAATATACCTCCTGCGTAATTGCCTTGAGGATCATTTGCATTAGGTACATCAAAGCGCATAGAAGCATTGCCTTTATAGCTTACTTCAGTATCGACAGTCCATGCATCAAATTTTGATCCGATTGGATTAAGAGCATCCGGGCCATACGGAAAGTAAAAATTACTTCCCATTGCAACAGGAGTATCCGTAAAAATTTCTGCTGTTTTAGGATAAGTAGCATTTGTAGCATCATCAGATAAATCTCTTTCACAACTATAATTGATAAGTAAAATCAATACTAAAAGAAGCGAATTTCTAAATAATTTAAAATTTGTGTTTTTCATCTTTTCAATTTTTTAATTTTTAATTTATTTTCCAATATTAATATGTACGTATGTTCTAATTTCCCACTCTGAACCATTCCCAAATCCAACTGGACTTAATGGTGGCACCGGTGGAAATGTGTTTTCTGGAACAAAAGTTGGTAAATATCTTGGTGAATATTGGTCTAAAGAACGCCAAATACCCA
Organism: Flavobacterium sp.; assembly: GCF_044369455.1. Classification (GTDB taxonomy): domain Bacteria; phylum Bacteroidota; class Bacteroidia; order Flavobacteriales; family Flavobacteriaceae; genus Flavobacterium. The sequence continues at coordinate 75,100 of NZ_JBIPLW010000008.1, forward strand.
TTATTCCTATTCTAGTATCTGGTAAAATGAACCAACTAGGTTTTCCAACAGAAGTTGATATGTCTAATGCTGATTGAACGGGGAAAGTTAAGTTAAAATCTCTATGGTAGTCAAATGGTCCCCAATCGTTAAATTTAACAGAGGAAACCACTTTTACTTTTTTATAAATCATTCTTATATCGCCACCAGCTCTATTAATTGTTCTTTCGGAGTCGCCATTTGCTTGTCCATTTCCAAAATATATGTTTGCAATCATCCCTAAATCAGGAGTTAATTTAGATACTATTCTTGTATTAGATTCCCATAAATCTTGAGCTGGAGCTGATCTTTCGAATGCAAAAGCAGTTCTATTGGCTAAAAATCCTATTGCAGCATCCATAGTTGTTGGCAAATGACGGAAAACAAAACCAGTGCTAAATGCAAATTTTGCATCTTCTACCATGTCGTTATTCCATTCATACATCCAAGTAGCCGGAGTTGGGTCATACGTTAACAAAAACTCCCCTCCAACAGTTTCACGATTAACTCTTACGATAAAGGGATCTTCTATTATATTTCTTAATCTACCTGGTGCATCAACTCCGTTTGGCATAGCTTCAACCAATGGTTTTTGCCATAAAAAGTTTGGAGCAAGTTGTAATTTAGAATTTACATTATAAGTAAAACCAGTTAGGACATTCATTTGATTTCCACTTCCTGAATCTTTTAAACGCCAACCTGTGAAAGTTTGAGTATTATCGGCGCCACCATTGGCAACTAATCCTTGTATAGCTCCTTGAGCATAAACATTAAATCTGCCTTCTGAAAAAGTTAATTTTGCTTTTCCACCCCAATTGTCGCTCGATTTGACTTTATCTACTTTTACCAAATCACCATCCATCATTTGAAACTCTCTACCATTTAAAGGTTGACCTCCCCAAATTCCACCAAATTCCATTCCGAAACTCCCTAGTTTTGTTTTGAAATGTACCGTTGCTCTTCTTGTTTTTGGTTGTGGAATAAATATGGAAGTTACGGCTGGTGCTGCTCCAGAAACGTCTTCATGATAAACAGCAGAAGCATCAAAAATTCCAATTTTTCTGCTGTATTTTAATAAGTAAGCAGGATTGGCTCCCCACCAAAGTTGTGGACCAAAAGCAGCTTTGAATCCATTTAAACTTCCCCTTCCATCAACTTCAAAACCTAAAGTTTCTCCGTTGTATATATCTAAATTAGGACCGTAATTTGCTTCAGAATATAAAGCAAAAAAATCGCCTTCATAACCCCAATGATAATGACCCGTTCTGTAAAAACCTCTGACTTCAAAATCTTTTGCCGTCCATTTGTAAGAAGCGTTATAAACCTGTACTCTATTGAGATCACTAGAAACTACAGGTCCATCTTGAGTTAAAACTGTCTCTTCTCTACCTCTGCTTTCATAGAAAATTTCATTTATAGGATTTACTGCTACACGACCTAAAATGTTCACATTCACATTTGCAGTCATGTTAGCTGAAGGTTTTCCTTCAACACCAAGAAAATAGGACTGCATATGATCAAAACCTGTTCGGCTAGGATAGTTACTTGTAGCTGGATCATCTTCATCTGGTGTAGTTAACAAACTTCCACCTGTTGAAAATGTAGTGAATTCAGCTCTTAAATTACTTACTTTTAATATATCTGTGTCATTAGTGCCAAGAGCAGCTTTATCACCTCTAGCTCTTAAAGCAGCATCCATTAAATTGGTTTCATCGAAAGCAGCATTTAATGAATTTTTGTTTGCACCTGCTGCATAAGGATTGAATTTATGAATATCTTTTAAAACGTAATAAGCAGCACGAGGATACAGTTGATATAATCCTTTTTCATTTGATGGCCCTTTGGCACAAATTCCAAACCATTCTTCATTCATATTATTTTCTCCTTCAGTAAAATCTTTTTGATAACCACCGTTCGACCATGAAGCATTACTATCATGTGAGTCTAAATTTTTAGTTTGACCAAATTTCCACCATCCATCACTAAACTGAAAAGTAAAACCTCCTAAAGAATTTCCTGCTTTACCCATACCTGCGGCATTTTCATAAATTTCCTTCCAGTTTCCTTTAAGGTAAAAAGCTTGTGCTTTTTGATCTTCTTGGTTGGTTAAAACATTAAATGCATCTGATCCAAATTCTGAAAAGAAAAGTGGTTTACCATATTCTTTTTTAACTCGTTCAAATAAATCTCCAAATGAAACCCCACGATAAACATTAGTACCCAAAATATCAACATCTTTACACTCTTTTGCAATGACATCAAGGAAAAGTAAATCACCATTACAAATAGCAATTGGATGAGTGCTATCAATAGATTTCATCGAAACCACAGCTTCATTAAATAATCTATACATTGATTCAGCTCGTACTGTAGATTTTCTATCTTTTATTGGAATATCTTCTGTTTCAGCACCATCCCAAAATAAGCCGTAGTTATTTTCATTACCAAGTAAAAACAAAAGCAAGCCTTTAGTATCTTTATACTCGGTTATCATTTGTTGTGTTTCTTTTAACAATAGCGCTCTAGTTTTAGTGTTTGAATAATTGGTATTTGGCGTCCACACACCATCCAAAGTTAAACCATAACGACCAAATGAATGGTTTAACATGGTATATATCCCATAATTAGTGTACACATATTCTATCCACTTTTTTGGCATCCCCGTATATACTCTAATAGTATTAACCCCCATATTTTTTAATAATCCCATTTCTTCATCCAACGCTTCTTGTATCAATTTGTCCGACTGATTCCAAAGACTATATGAATAATTAGTTCCGATTGGAAAATAGTCCCAATTCATTCCGTTAATCATAAAATCTTTACCATCAACTGTGAGTTTCATTCCATCATTATTCGAAGAAACCACAACTTTGTTTCCTTGTGAAAAAATTGAATTTGAAAAAGTAAAAATGGTTAATAATAAAATAATTTTTTTCATGTTTAATAATTGTTAGTTTTTTTTTATCGGATTAATTAAAATGCATTCAAATAATTATGGAATTAATTATGTACAATACATTTAGTGGTTTATTTTTTATATTAATAATAAAAAGTTGAAGAATTACTTATTTTGTAAATTTACAATTATTATATTTCAATAATAAAATAACTAATTAAACAAACTATACAAGTTAGTTTTAAATGAAGGGTTTAATTAAACCAATAGTTTATCTAGTATTATATACATATTAGAAACAATTATTTTTTTTAGAGATCAAATAAAAAAGAATTTGTATAGTTAATGTATAGTTACAATAAGGATAATATATAATGTTAAATCGAAAGTATATATTCAACTAGGCCTTTTTCATGAGATAAATCCATTTTTTTTCGCAAACGATAACGCTTAATTTCAACGCTTCGAACGGAAATATTAAGTAATGGAGCAATCTCTTTAGAAGATAAATTTAATCTCAAATAAGCACAAAGTCTCAAATCATTTGGAGTCAAAGATTCATGAGCTTGTTTTACTTTCTTTAAAAAATCTTTATCTGCTGTATCAAATGCTTCTTTAAAGGCATTCCATGCATTATCAACAGAAATATTTTTATTTATGGTAGTTGTTATTACTGACTTAATACTTTTAGAACTCGTTTCATCGGAAGATTTTTTTAAATCTTCCTTTATTAAAGCTAATAATTCATCTTTTTTAATCAAACTCATCGTTGAAATGGCCAATTCTCTACTTTTTTCATTTACATCTAATGAAAGTTGCTCATTACGTAATTTCATTAATTGTTGTTCGTTTTCTAATTCTTTAATTTCAAGCAATAGATTATTCTCTTCTATTAGCTTTAAATTTTGTTTAAAATAATAACTTTCATAAGCTTTATTGATATAATATGCCAATACACAAATCATTAGAAGATAAATGATCAAAGCTAAATTTGTAGAATACCAAGGTTTTGATATTGTAAAAGTATAGGTTGCTAAATTATCTGGTTGTGAGTTTACAAATTTTGATCGAACTTTAAAAGTGTAATCACCTGATGGCAAGTTTTTAAAACCAATTGAAGAATTTTGGTTCCATTCACTCCATTTATCTTGAAAACCTTCCAGCAAATACTCATATTCAGAGATAATATACTTATTGTATTCGGGAACTGTATAACTAATCGTGATGTTGTTTTCATCATGAGCAAATTTACCGGGTTCTGATATTGAATAATTAATAAGTTTGTCATTAATTTTATTAATACTAATGTCAGAAATAACAACTTTGTGATTCTTAAATCCAAGTTCATTAATATTAAAAGTATAATAGCCGTCTGTAGTTCCTATCAAATAAAGTAAATTAGATAGTTGCGCTATATTTTCATATCCTAACATCGAATTGGTAATTGATGAAGGTATTGAAATAATATTCCTTTTTAAATCGGAATTTAATTTGTTAACAGTAAAATAGTTTATGTGATTTTTTGAAAATACCCATAATTTATTGGAATTATCCAAAATTAATTTTCCAGATGTATATTCGTCTTTATCAAAAACCCTACTTAATAATTTATCTCTTTCAAATTGTTTTGTCTTTTGATTTAACTTGTAAAAACCATTTTTGTATGCGTAATAGATTGTATTGTTAAATTTAGATAAACTTGCATTTTTACCTTTGATTGGATTTGTATAAGCAAACAATTTTGAACCTTTTCTGCAATCAGAATCTAATTGAAAACGAAAAACACCTTTATATTCATGACTTACATATACCTCGTTTGTGTTTGTAATTTCAAAATACTTAGAGGAATAATCGAATCCTGAAATTTTATTTCTGAATATCCATTGATTGTTTATTTTCTCGATAACTGAAATACCATAATAATTTCCTTGAAGTATACAATTTTTATTATTTGGTAGTAATTCAAATTTCCATGTGCCCGATTGCGAAAAAATTAGTCTTGACGATTCGCCTTCAATGACAAACGTGCCAGAATCATGACCACAGAATAAAGTTCCGTCATAAGCAAAAAGAGACCAAACCTGACCTTTAGTTCCTGGAATAAATTTAAACTGACCTTCATTTAAACCTTTTTTATAAAACAATCCTTGATTGGTTCCTATGTATAATTTTTCGTTATGTAAAATTGAAGCATAGACCGTCCCTAACATTCCTGTTTCATCTACAAAACTTCTAATTGGCGATTGCAAATTGATGCAATTAATTCCATTATCTAGCCCAATCCATAAATTCTGATCATTATCTTCAAAAATAGAAAGCGCCGTATTATTTGACAAACCTTTATTTTGAGTCATATGAAATCTCACTTTTCCGTTTTTTGTTAAAATAAAAACGCCATTTGAAATTGTACCAACAGCAAAACTTCCGTCTTTTAACATTTGACTACTATAAATACTACTTGCAGCTATTTCTGCATCTGCTTCAGTATTAAATTTCGTCAAATTACCATTAGTTATTTGATAAAATCCATTAAACTGCGAATGAATTAATAATCCATCATCAGTAGCAAAAACATTTACAATTTTATTGTTTTTAAGAATAGAATTATTAGTCACTAACTTACTTGCACCATTTTCAATTTCAAACAAATCAAAATTGACCGTCTGATAATATATTGAATTTGCAGCTTTAAAGGATTTTAAAATATTTCCTTTAGGAATAATTATTTTGAATTTCTTGGTGATGGTATCATAAATATAAATTCTATTTAACGATTGAAAAATAACCCATTGCTCATAATTCAAAATATTCCAAAATTGTTCATCAACAAGAATTTTAGATTTAATCGTATTACTTAGCGAAGTATACTTGAGTTTTCCATGATCTTGTCTTGCCCAAAAGCCAAATTCCATATAACAACCTGTAAAGATTTTGTCTCCAATTACTTTTACCGATCGAACAATTGTTTCGTTTGGTGAATTATATAATGTCCAGATTGAACCATTAAATTCAAGTAGACCATCATTGTTAGCAAAATATAAATATTGGTTTTTATCTTGTGATATCATCCAATTTTGATTTCCAGCTTTATATAATGATGGCGTATAATTTACAATAGGAGGTAAATCCTGAGCATTACTAAATGTAGATAAAAGTAGCAGTAATGCTAAGCAAATATTTTTTTTATATTGAGTGTCTTTAGGTGTCATTGTATTACAATATTACGAATTCAATAACTAGTATTTATGAATTAATTTCACAATTTAAGTTTTTGAAGTGTAAAAATAGAAAAGCACGAAATAAATTTCGTGCTTTTCAAAAATAATTTGCTTAAAGCTATTCTTTTATGAATCTTGTTGAAGATACATTTCCGTCAACAGTAGTTTTTACGACATAAACACCAACTTGAAGAGTTGATACATCTAATGAAACTAAAGCTTTGTTTGGAGTTTCTGAAATAACTTGTTGTCCTAAAAGATTATATACACTAACTTTTTCGATGTTTGAAACTGATTGAATATTTAAAACGTTAGTAGCAGGATTTGGATACAATTTTGCTTTTGAAACTTCAAAATCTGGTGAATCTAAAGTAGTGTTTTTGTGCAAATAAATGTTGTCATAATACACCGTTCCTAAATTAGAAGTTATTACGAATTGAACAAAATCAGTTCTGTTAGTACCACCAACGGTAGTGAAATTAGATAATAACACATCTATTGGAATCCAAGTTCCTTCAAGTCCTGGTTGTAAAAAGGTAGAACTATTTCCATCATATTGATAGGCATTAGTTTCTCCACCTGTTCCACTCCAATTAGAAAATTTAAAATTAAAAACTTTACCTATTGTTGTTGGTTCAGATGTCCATATATCCATATGAAAATGAGTAAATCCTGTAGAGTCAAATCTACCTGATAAAAAGGAAACACCTTCACATCCTAAACCAGTAACTCTATTTGTGTTATTACCATCAATTACAACTAAACTTGTTGAGCCTGGGCACCAAGAAGTATTATATGTGTTATCATCACCACCAGTGTATCCAATGGTAGTAATTGGTGCGTAGTGATCACTAAATATTGATTTAACATCAGCAGCAGGCCTGTTTGGTTGCACTGGAGCACCAGTAGTTGGAGCAGGAATTACTGGAGGTGTTCCAAGTGGTCCTTTAATATTATCTACATAAAAAGTTCTTGCTGGTCTTGGAATTGGGTTTCCACCGGGAAAAAATGACGTTTCACCAGCAACCCAATACGTATGAATAACAAAACCACCATAAGTACCATTAGCTAATGCTGCTTGCCCATCAAGTGCAGTATTAAATGTAAATGAAATAGTTTGCCATGCGTTTCCTCCTGGATGTGAAGCAGATGCTGCGACTATAGGAGGACCACCTACACCACCAGTAACTTTCACTAAAAAAGTAATCGGATCAGCAGAAAGTACATCCATAGTCATTGTTTTGATAGTTGTTAAATTAACTAGTGAGGTTAAATTTAAATTTATCCCTTGCCAAGGTTCAGCTGCAGGATTACCTGTAATTTTAAGTACTCGCGAAGTATTTGTTCCAGTTCCAGTTTCTAAAACAGGTGCAGGTGCTAAATTAGCACCAATATCACCGAAAGGTCCTCCGTTAACACCACCCGTTTCAGTAGTTTCAAAACCTAATAAAAGATCTTGTGAAAATCCTAATGAAGAAATCATAAGGAATAAAAATAATGTAATTTTTTTCATGTTTATTGCTTTTTAATGATTATCAAACTTAATATTATTATACAACATTTTAATTTTTATTAAGTATATAAAAACTATACAACTCACAAATACTTCGTGAGTACTTCAAATTGAAGTAATATAAGGGTTTATTTTACTTTATCCTTCAGTTTTTTGAAAACAAAAAAAAGGCTAATGTTGTGTTAATGTTGTGAATAAATTACTTCAGTTGGGTAAGTTTGTTTGATATAAATATCAAAAAAGCACGAAATTTATTTCGTGCTTTAAAAACTAAATAATTTTGACTTATTCTTTTATAAATCTTGTAGAAGCTATTTTTCCATTAATAGAAGTTTTAACAACATAAACTCCTAATTGTAGATTAGCAACATCAAGTGTCACTGTTTCAGAATTTGGAGACTTTGATAAAACTTCTTGTCCTAAAAGATTGTAAACAGAAACTTTTTCAATAATTGAAATTGCTTCTATTTTTAAAAAATTGCTAGCTGGATTAGGATATAATTTAATTGAGCTAGCATCAAACTCATTTGTACTCAAAGGTAATCTCCAAATATAAAGATTATCGTACCATACCAAATTATTTAAGTTACTTGTAACTCCAAACTCATGCATAATAGGATTGGTCACTAAAGTTGCCAACTGAGAATTAGATAAAGCTCTATCAAAAGAATACCATGTACCAGGAACTGGAAGTGGAGAAAGACCATTAATATCAATCGGAATTTCTACTTCAGCTGCGCCTCCACCAGTATTAGGTATTATTTTTAAATTGAATACCTTTCCAACCAAACTAGTTCCCGTTGGAATGAAAAAATCAACATGTACATTAGTAAATCCTGACACATTTCGAGTTGCATTAGGAAAAGTAATTCCTTGACAAGCATTGCCTTTGTATGCTAACACGTTGTTGGCACCACCACCCGCAGTAGTTGCTTGTACTGCATTTGCCCCACACCATCCTGTATCTAAATTTATTGGCGAAATACTTGTGTAAGCATCGCTGTAAATAGAAATTACATCATCAGGCATTCTTGCTGGTGGAATTGGAGAATTTACGGTTGGACCTGTAATACATGGTGGGCAAAAACCACCACAATCGATTCCTGTTTCATTGCCATCTTGAACTCCATTATTACAAGTATTTATAACTTCAACAACAGATACATTGTCAATAAAAACAAAACCTGTTGCAGCTCCCATATCAAAAATGACTCTGTCGGTAACAGTATCGCCATAATTTATAGTAAATTGATAAGTAAAGGTCTGAGAATTAGCTGTTAATGTAGGCGTTGCTGTTAAAGCAGAAAAAGGAGGGCCAGTCTGTCCAAGACCAACAGTTATCGGCCTTGTATTAGTCACTGAATCGGTAAATGCATCAAAAATTAATTGATACGTAGTGCCGTTAGTTAACGTAACTACTTGGCTTAAATTAACATCAAAAGCATTACCTGGAGAAGCAACGTTTGCTTGATTAACAAAATTGCCGGCGCCTAAGTCAACAACATTGGCTGCATTACCATACCACGGTGCTTCATCACCAGTTTGAAAATTACCATTTGTAACAATTTGAGAAAAAGAAATTGTACTAAATAATAATGATAAAAAGAAAGTAATTTTTTTCATAATTTTTTTTTTTAAAATTTTTTGTAAAAATAAATTAAAGTTTTTTCACTTGATTTTTGTTTAACTATACAAAAACTATACAGAGAAAGAAATTTATAAAAAAGTAATAATTTCAAATTAGATGAGAATTAACAACTTTTTAAAAAATAAAAATTCTGTTTTCTTATATGTTTAATTGATGTGGCAATGTTGTAATAAAATAAAACTCTCACTGATTTAATTTATTCTCCAATTACCATTTCAATTTTAAATGTAAATATAATAAACTAATTTACTGATTATTTTAACAAAAGTATAAGAATTGTATAATTATTGTAATTTCAACAACTTCGTAATTATTTTTTTCATTTTATATTTAACTACATTTGCAATCTTCCAAAAGTAACTTGATGAAATCTTCTGAAATTGCCACATTAGAGCCAAAAAAAAATATCTTAATCAAAGGAGCACAAATTCATAACTTAAAGAATTTGGATGTAGTGATTCCTCGTAATAAATTAGTTGTAATTACCGGTCTTTCTGGTTCTGGCAAATCTAGTTTAGCTTTCGACACCTTATACGCTGAAGGTCAGAGACGTTATGTTGAAAGTTTATCTTCTTATGCACGACAATTTCTTGGAAGATTAGACAAACCCAAAGTTGACTATATTAAAGGCATTGCTCCAGCCATTGCTATTGAACAAAAGGTAAACACCACCAATGCACGATCTACTGTTGGAACTTCGACTGAAATATATGATTATCTCAAATTACTTTTTGCACGTATTGGAAAAACGTATTCTCCCATTTCGGGAAAAGAAGTTAAAAAAGATACGATTACTGATGTGATTACGGCTGTGAAATCATTTGAAATAGATAGTAAATGGTTGCTCCTATCGCCTATTCATCTTGAAGAAGGTCGTAAATTAGAAGATAAACTAAAAGTATTGTTGCAACAAGGCTTTGCTCGTATTTTAGTCAACAACGAAATGGTTCGTTTGGATGACATTAACCAACATTCATATGACAATAAAAACATTCTGCTTATCATTGACCGAATTGTAGTTAAAGAGGAAGAAGAATTTTACAACCGATTAGCTGATGCTACTCAAACCGCTTTTTTTGAAGGGAAAGGAGTCTGTTATCTTCAAGACTTGGCATCAAATAAACGTTTACCTTTTAGTTCTAATTTTGAATTGGATGGTATCAGTTTTTTAGAACCAAACATCCATCTTTTTAGTTTCAACAATCCCTATGGCGCTTGTCCCACTTGCGAAGGATATGGCAACATCATTGGGATTGATGAAGAATTAGTGATTCCAAACACTTCACTTTCTGTTTTTGAAAATGCCATTTTCCCTTGGCGTGGTGAAAGTATGAGCTGGTATCGTGATCAATTGATAAATAATGCTTACAAATTTGACTTTCCGATTCATAAACCTTTTTTTGAACTTACGGACGAACAAAAAGATTTGATTTGGAAAGGAAATAGCTATTTTACGGGCTTAGATGATTTCTTTACCGAATTAGAAGATAAAAATTATAAAATACAAAATCGTGTGATGCTTTCGCGTTATCGCGGTAAAACTAAATGTACGACGTGCAAAGGAAAAAGGCTTCGCAAAGAAGCTAATTATATTAGCGTGGGAGGCACCCGAGGCGGAGCCGAACAGAGCGAAGCTAAAACCATTTCAGAATTGGTAGATATGTCCATTAAACGATTAATACCTTTTTTTAAGGAGCTATCGCTTTCAGAGTATGACCAAAAAGTTGCCAAAAGACTTTTGATTGAAATCAACAATCGATTAGCATTTTTAAGTGATGTAGGATTGGATTATTTGACCTTAAATAGAAATTCTTCCACCTTATCTGGTGGTGAATCACAGCGAATCAATTTGGCTACATCTCTTGGTAGCAGTTTGGTTGGTTCGATGTATATTCTTGATGAACCAAGCATTGGTTTACATCCAAAAGATACCGAACGATTAATTAAAGTATTAAAAAACCTTCGTGATTTAGGCAACACCGTTATTGTGGTAGAACACGATGAAGACATCATGAAAGCTGCTGATAGAATTATTGATATTGGTCCCGAAGCGGGCACTTTTGGTGGTGAATTAGTGGCCGAAGGTACTTTTGAAGAAATTCTAAAAGCAGATTCGTTGACTGCAAAATATCTAAACGGACAACTTGAAATTGAAGTACCAAAAAAACGAAGAAAATCGAACAACTTTATCGAAATAAAAGGCGCTAGAGAAAACAATTTACAAAACATAGATGTTTCGTTTCCTTTGGAAAGCTTAACAGTAATTACAGGTGTTTCTGGTAGTGGAAAAAGTACTTTGGTAAAAAAAATATTGTTTCCAGCGATGCAGAAAAAACTAGAAGGAATTGGCGATAAAGCAGGTCAATTTACGGAAATGACTGGAAGTTTTTCACATTTAAAGCACATTGAATATGTAGATCAAAATCCAATTGGGAGAAGTTCACGTTCGAATCCAGTGACGTATATAAAAGCATACGATGACATACGCGATTTGTATGCGAAAGAAAAGCTATCGAAAGTTAGAGGCTATCAAGCCAAACATTTTTCGTTTAATGTTGATGGTGGACGTTGTGAAACTTGCAAAGGTGAAGGCTCTATAAATGTGGAAATGGTTTTTATGGCTGATGTTTCTTTGCCTTGTGACACTTGTGGTGGAAAACGATTCAAAAAAGAAGTGTTAGAAGTGGCGTTTGAAGGCAAAAATATTGATGATATCCTAACGATGACTATTGATGATGCCATTACGTTCTTTGCCGAAAACAAACAAACTAAAATAACGCAAAAGTTACAGCCTTTGCAAGATGTTGGATTGGGTTATGTGCAATTGGGGCAATCTTCTTCTACTCTTTCGGGTGGTGAAGCACAGCGAATTAAATTGGCTTCGTTTTTTGTAAAAGGTGTTACCAAAGAAAAAGCCTTGTTTGTTTTTGACGAACCCACTACGGGTTTGCATTTTCATGATATTAAAAAACTGTTAGCATCCTTTGACGCTTTAATCGAAAAAGGTCATTCCATCATTGTAGTGGAACATAACCTCGACCTGATAAAATGTGCGGATTGGATTATTGATTTAGGTCCTGAAGGTGGCGAAAATGGTGGACAATTGCTTGCGACTGGAACACCGGAAGACATTGTTAAGAATACAAAATCAGTTACTGGTTTTTACTTGAAAGAAAAAATATAATAGGTATTATTCAACTACTATTTTTCTAGCAATTCTCCCAACTGGTGCTCGTTTGTTACGAGTACCAACTTAAATTAGAACAAAGATCGTAGCATTTGCAATGCGGTTAACCAATACAGAAGTAATAATGAAGCTTCCGTTTTTATATTATTGTTTTCTCAAAAATACTATATTTGATAAAATGTTTTAAAACCCGCGTTACAAACGCTTTATTTTCCATAAAAAGGTAAGTAGGTACTCGTTGCAAACGAGCACCAGAATGGTTAATAGATAAAGTTGTTGTATTTCAGTATTTTAAATTATAAACCACACGAAAGGATTCGTGCGGTAGCGGGGCAATGCGGTTAACTAAAACAGAAGTAATAATAAAGCTTCCGTTTTTATATCATTGTTTTCTCAAAAATACTATATTTGATAAAATGTTTTAAAAACCCCGACCGCTCGGATATGTTCAACGGTCGATAGCGCGGATTTACTTCGTCAGTTCGCTTCGCTCGAGTGCAATCCGTGCCCACAACAATATAAAAAACTACAAATGTGATGTTTGTAGTTTTTGATTGATATAGAAGAAGCAAATGACATCCTAATTAGCCCCGATAGAAACGACATCCTCGCGAAGCGAGATATAGTGGATAGCGGGAGCAGTATTGAAAAGAAAGATAAAAGTGTGCTCCTAAATAACAAAACTAATTAGCGGCAAGAAAAACTATAAAAAAAAACCACAATAAATTGTGGCTTTTTAGGTACTAGAACATTGATTACTCAACGATGATTTTTTTAGTATATCGGTTGTTATTAGTTTGCACAACCGCCAAATACATTCCTTTGGCTATTCCTTGAAGGGAAACTGTTTCTATTAAACCTGCATTTTCAATTTGCTTGTTCAGCACTACTTTTCCTTGTATATCGAGTAGTGAAATAGAATAATTTGATTGAGTTAATGAACCTAAACTAATATTTAAATCAGTTGAGGCTGGATTAGGATATAGACTTATTTGGGAAGAATCTTGTTCGTTTACATCTAATGCAGTGGTTGACGCTTTTGCAAAATGCAACATGGCACCTGTTGCAGCTTTTGCAATATTGTATACGTAAACAGGATCCATATTAATTAGTAAATCTGTGGCAGTATGCCTGTGAGGCGTTTCATTTCTTTCGAAAAAACCAGTAATGATTTCATTATTATCTTCAAATGGCATATAATCTGACGCATAAGCATAATCTAGGAAGGTATTTAATGACGAATATAATTCGACACAATTAATTAACTCATTAGTAATTATATTGGATGCTGCATTATTAGAAGTTGGGCTTCCTGTGTCTCTCTCGCATGTAATGGTATCATTGGTCATATCTGCTCTTCCTCCTACTTCATCAATATTAAATACCAATTTAATATCCATTTTAGGATTGGTAGCATTGACAACAGTAGAAACAAAGTGCTGGCTTCCTATTAATCCATCTTCTTCTCCACTAAAGTTTATAAACTTAATCGAATATTCTGTTGGGATGTTTTTTAGTAAACGCGCTACTTCAAAAATAGTAGCCACGCCACTACCGTTATCATTAGTTCCTTTACCGTTTATTGTATCATAATGTCCGCATAAAATGATAAACGTATTTGGATATAGCGTTCCCACTTTGGTCACAACCAAATTTTTACAGGTGGTAGAACCATTGGTAAAGCTATATTCTTGCATTTGAGCAGCGGTATACCCATAACTTAAATATTCGGCTTTTAACCAATTTAGTGTGTTTTGTAATGGTGTTGTGCCTCTTCTTTTTACGCCAAGGTTTTCAAATTCTGTCAAATTGATCAAAACATTCGATTCGGATACTTGGCTAACTACTGTTCCGTAATAAGGTATGTATTGTTGACTGTATGCTTCAGAAAATAATAGAAATAAAGCAAATGAAAATTGTAGTAGGTTTTTTTTCATTGGGTAATTGTACTTTTTGTTGAATTAAATTTAAAACGAAACAAATGTAATAAAATTTGAATACAAAAGTTATTTATAATGCATTAAAATATCAGTAACATTAAAATAATATTTGTCTTAAGAACCTGATTAACTAATGTTTAAAATATATTAATCAAACCTTAAGAATTGTATTCGTGCTTTTGGCACATTGATTGAAAGTGTTCATATCATCAGAAATACTTTCTGTTCGAAGAAGCCGAATCCCGAAGTATCGGGAGAAAGAGCAAATTATTAACGCATAAATGTATAAATCATGAAAAAAATTACCTTTTTAGTAGCAAGCGTTTTAATGACAACTGGATTTATAAACGCAACAGAAAGCAGAACAAGATTCAGCTTTGAAGAACCAATTTCATTTGTAGAAAGAGGCATTGAGTTTTTTGTTTTTCCTAATGGAGATTTTGATTTTAATACGCGTCCACAGGATGGCCAAGGAGATTATTTTTATAAAGCTGCTGGAAAACGTGGTGCTTCAATTCAGGAAAGAAGAACATTTAACTATGGTACTCGAATAGAACATGATAGTTTTGGTAGGGTTAGACGCGTTGGTAACACGTTTATCAATTACGATAGTAACGATAGAGTAAGTCGCATTGGAAGTGTTTATATGAGATACAACCGAGTTGGTTTAATTCAAATTGGTGGAATGAGAATTATATACAACTACAGAGGTGAAATAGTAGACACCTTTGGATCCATAAAAAGGTATTATAACTCTGGTTATGCCTACAACTATACTAATTGCTATAACGATGATCATTATTATACTGCTTCAAACTATACTGACAATGATTATTACTATTATAGAGCAGATGGCACCAAAGCTAAAATAGAAGAAAAAAAATAAGTTAGGTTAAATTGAATGGTTTGATTTTGTTGAAAAAAATCCCGCAAAGTGAAAACGATGCGGGATTTTTGATTTTATAAATCAAATGAGTGTTAATGCGAGTTGTTTACTTTTTTATCAAAATCAATTCCTTGATTTTTCAATATTCCTGAAACTTTCCAAGCGTAAAAAGCCAAATAAGCAAAACAAAACACTCCAACGATGTAACTGGCATGAATTGTAGTGATATCAGCAATATACCCTTGCAACCAACTCACTATGCCACCACCCATAATCATCATAATCAAAAAACTACTTCCTTGACTAGTGTTTTTGCCTAAACCACTTATAGCTAATGTAAAAATACAAGGCCAAAGTGTGCTACAAAATAAACCAACACTAGTAAAAGCATAAACACTTACCATGCCATTAGTTGCCATTCCTGTTAATAATGCGACAATTCCCAAAACAGAGAATATCAATAACATTCTGGCAGGATTTCCTTTACTGGCAATATCTGCCGCAATTAAAACTAGGATTATTAATGCATAAATATAGAAAGGTGTCAAATCATGTTCCGCAATGGCATTAACCAATAAGAATACCCCAAATGCTATATATGGAGCAATAAAACGTACTATTTTTTGGGTACTCATGTTATCTGTAAAAGCTTCAACAGCTCCGGTCCAACGACCAATCATCAAGCTAGCCCAATATAATGAAATATAAGGCGCTATGTCTTTAGTTATAAACCCAAGATTTTTTTCCATATAAGCTGGCAAATTACTTGCCGTAGAAACTTCTACCCCAACATAAACAAAGATACCAATCATGCCCAAAACCAACTGTGGATATTTTAATGCAGAACTTCTATTAGTAGTTTTCTCTCCTTCTACTTCAACAACCGCTTGTGGTTTATCGGGCAATGAGGAAAACTTCAGTAAGATAGCTACTAATAAAAATGCTCCTCCTAAAACTAGGTATGGAATTTTTACACTTTCAATACTCATAGTAGTATTTCCAGTTGTTGCAGCTCCAAAAATGGCAAAACTCACAATTAATGGCCCAATGGTTGTTCCAAGATTATTAATTCCTCCAGCTAATGTTAATCGTTGTGAACCAGTTGTAATTGGTCCGAGTGCAATTGCTAATGGATTAGCAACCGTTTGTTGTAATGAAAAACCGAGTGCCACAATAAATAAACCTGAAAGCATTAATGGAAAGGAACCCATATTTGCCGCAGGATAAAACAACAACGTTCCAAGTGCAGAAATAACAAGGCCAAGCGCCAACGAATTTTTATAACCTATTCTATTAATTAAATCGCCCTTAGTTAAATAAGAAACAATCATATAAATTATCGAACCCACAGTGTAGGCGACATAAAACGCTACAGATACCAATTGACTTTCTCCTTGAGTTAAATGAAATGCTTTTTTAAAAACAGGGATTAAGATATCGTTACTGGCAGCAACAAATCCCCAAAAGAAGAAGACGGTTACTAGTGGAATAAATTGTGCCCAATTGGTTTTGGTTGTACTCATAATAATATTGGTTTAATTGATTGGTTTAAAAGAAATAGCGGTTCCGCCACCTTCAGCCAAATGTAATTTAATTTTTGACTTCGAAGTGACTTGTATCGTTTTTATCTCGTAATTGATTGGGTTTATTTCCCAATGTGCCGTCTTCCCATCTTGATAAATAGTGGCTTGGTATTTTTTGTTGGGTGAAAGAAAATCCAGTTTAATTTCGGTATTTCTAGCATTTTCGTCGGTGATAGCTCCAAGAAACCAATTTTCTGAATTCTTATCTTTTCGAGCAACGGTTAAATAATCGCCAGGTTCGGCTTCGAGATACTTGCTTTCCTGCCAATCTGCAGGTACGTCTTTTATAAATTGAAAGGCATCAAGGTGTTTTTCATAATTCTCTGGTAAATCAGCTGCCATTTGCAACGGAGAATACATGGTTACATACAACGCCAATTGTTTTGCCAATGTAGAATGAACTTGCTCTTTCTTGGTTTTATCATAAGCACTCATTTTGATTTCAAAAATACCTGGCGTATAATCCATCGGACCACCAAGTAATCTGGTGAAAGGTAAAATAGTTTCATGATTTACTTTATTTCCGATACTCCATGCATTAAACTCAGTGCCACGACCCGCTTCAGCACAAATATAGTTGGGATAGGTTCGATGATATCCTGTTGGTCGTGAACTTTCATGCGAGTTAACCATCATTTTATAATCGGCAAACCGTTGTGCTACAAAATTGTAATGATTGACCATGGTTTGTCCGTCGTGGAATTCACCACGTGGAATTATTTTACCCACATAGCCCGTTTTAGCAGCGGTATAACCAAACGCTTTCATCAGGTTTAGCGCCCGGTCTAAATAGCGTTCGTAATTTGCAACAGAAGCCGATGTTTCATGATGCATAATCATTTTAATGCCCTTTGATTTTGCATAATCATTGACTTCTTTTAAATCAAAATCGGGATAAGGTGTTTTAAAATCAAACACATTTTCTTTCCAATTGCCGAACCAATCTTCCCAACCTACATCCCAACCTTCGACCAAAACGCCATCAAAACCATGCTTGGCGGCAAAATCGATGTAGCGTTTTGTATTGGTAGTAGTAGCACCATGTTTCCCAGTTGGTTTTAACTCACCATTGTTTTGCGCATTCTGTGATCCTGCATAATCCCAAGTCGATTTACCCACATGCATTTCCCACCAAACACCCACATATTTCATTGGTTTTATCCATGAAGTATCATCAAGTTTACAAGGTTCATTGAGGTTTAAAATCATTTTGGACCCTACAATATCTCGAGCGTCATCACTAATCATAATGGTACGCCAAGGAGAAACACAAGGCGTTTGCAAATAGGCTTTATCTCCCAAGGCATTGGGTGCCAAACTCGATTTTAATGTGTAATTCTGAACATCAACATCAAGTTGCATTACGGGATAATTTACAACAGCAGCTTCAAAAATATTGAGATAAATTCCATCCGATGATTTCATCATTAAGGGTGTTTGAACCGCAAACTTTTTCGTAATCGCTTTAAAACCGATTCCGTTATTCAGATTGACTATATCGGTGTTTATCTCTGAAAACAAGGTTTCTTCATAATTGTATTCGTTGGTATCAAAATCACCTGGCAACCAAAATACTTTGTGGTTCCCCGTTAAGTTGAACTCCGATACTTCATCAGAAATGATAAAGTAGTTTAATTTGTTTTGCTTCGGAAACTCGTAACGAAAGGCAATGCCTTCATCAAAAACTTTATAAATGATGTTCATCTTTCTTCCCGATGCTTTTTGTGAAAGCGCCACAATCATTTCGTTGTAGTTGTTTTTTATATTGGACTGTTCACCCAAAACAGGCTGCCAGGTTTCATTAACCGTTTTGTTCCCAATACTGTCAATGCTGAAATTTGAAACCAAATCGGCACCGTCTTTACATTTCAAACCTAAATAGCTTTGTTTAACGACATTTTTACTTTTATAGTTTACAGAATAATAGGGTTTTCCGTTGTTATCCAATTTAAACTCAAGTTGAACTGATTTTGAAGGAGATTGGACAGTTTGCGCTTTAATTACAAAATTTACCAATAAACAAACTACTAAAAAAAGACGCATCATAGGGATTAAAAATTTTCTAAATATAACAACTTTTTAAAAGCAAAAAATCCCAAACGAATTCGAGATTTAATATAGTTATTAACTTAAAAATTTGTTTTAGCCGTGAACCGTATTTCCATCTACATAATCCTGAAGATAGGCAAAACGAGGTGTTAATTTTCCATTTTCGGTCATCTTAGCTCTCGCAAGAATACCATCTTTATCATTATTGAAAAACGCCGGAATTACATGTTCCATAAACATTTCGCCAAAACCTTCGCTGGCATCTTTTGGCAATTCACAAGGCAAATTATCAACAGACATGACCATTATTGAACCTGGATGCGTAAATGGCACTTCTTTATTTTCGCTTGGCAAATACCCAAAAAATGGATCCGCTATAGTTGACGCTTTTATGGTACAGGCAATTGGCCCACCTACATCACAAGAAATATCAGCCACCACTTTTAATTTACAATCGGGGGCTTTTAACATGTCATGCGTTAAAATATCGGGCGCATCATTTCCGTGAAAATGCCCAGCCATAAAGATATCAGCCACTTTAGAAAATCGCTCAAAATCTGATGTGTAGTTTTGAGGATTCTTGTAGAAATCATTATTGCTATCGGAATTGGTTCCGTCAATTCGTTTGTTATAATCTAAAACATCAATTTGGGTATATACTGGTTGTGAATATATTTTAGTTAAGAAATCTTCCGGAGAAACTTGTTTTAGTTTCATTCCGTCTAAAATCTCCTTTGCTCCCATTCCCACTTTTCCATGTCCGGTTAAAACAATCTTGATATTAGGCAACGTTTGTCTTTTCAATCTAGCAATTAAATCTTCTTTATTTTGTAACGTTTCAGCTTTCGGAATGTTGAACAAATCATATTTGATTCCAAATCCTCTAAAACCATTATAAGCGCCAACAATTCCGGCATAACGACCAAAACCTATGAGTCTTTTATTATTCGCATCCACTATAGTTTCGTGATCATAAAGCTCAATGTTTTTATCTAAAATTGCTCGTAACAATTTTTGATTATGAACTTGTTTTTTAATCGTATGCGAAAAGAAAAAGTACTTTTTATTCGGAATCAAATAATCAACCGGAATTTCTTTTACTCCAAAGAAAACGTCACAATCCGAAATGTCAACTGAAACTTGAATTCCCAAATTGCTGTAGGCATCATCATTAAAAACTCTGATGTCTGAGCTTTCCACTTTTATAACAACTTGAGGGTGTTCTTTTTTTAAACGAACCAATTCTTCTGGAGTAAAAACCACTCTTCTATCGGGTGGATTCTTTCTTTCTTTTATAATTCCGAATTGCATAAGGCAAATTTATTTTGGTCCCAAAAGTAGTAGTAACGAAATCGATTTCAAAGCTTTTTTTTATAAAAGAACTTTTAAATTTTAATTCGTATTAAACTTTAATATAAATGTTCTTTAAATAGCTTTGATTGTGAGTTTTATAAATAAAACTACTGCCGGATTGCCATTGGCAATCCTCCTCTTACTATCAAATGTGGAAAACCTGTTGATAGCTTTCTAGAAAAGAAATTGTATCACTTTAATGAATAATTATATTTGTTTTTCAATACAATAAAAATGACATCTAAAATTTCCCTATATACAATCCAATTTTTAATTATTATTTTGCTTACCATTTCTTGTTCAAAGCAAGAAAAGACAGAAGAAGGTATTGTCAAAATAAATAAAAATGGTATTCCCGTAATGATGTCTTTACAAGAAGAACTTCCAAAATTATCTACATCATTTATCAATGATAAAAAATATGGCGTGAGTCGTTTTTTTGAAAAAACGTGGTCCGAAAAAAATGATAATGTGGCTTTTTTGGTGGCAAAAAACGGTCAAATCATTTATGAAAACTATATGGGCTATGCCAATAAAAGAACTGGTGAAATGATTACCAAGGAAATGCCGTTACATATTGCATCGGTGAGTAAAGTTTTAACGTCTACTGCGGTATTAATGCTAATAGATGCTAAAAAGATTTCACTAAATCAGAAGCTAAATACTATCATCACAAATTTTCCATATGCTGATGTGACGATTCAAACCTTACTAAATCACCGTAGCGGTATGAAAAACTATGCTTATTTTACTTTCGAAAATGGGAATTGGGATAAACATAAAACGCTTACCAATGAAGATATTGTTACTGTGATGGTGGAAAAAAAAATTCCTTTGGAAACAAAAACCGATACCCGATTCAGTTATTGCAACACCAATTATGCGATGCTTGCCTTAGTAATTGAAAAAATTACGGGTTTGACTTATGCAGAAGCGATGAAAGAAATGATTTTTGCACCACTTGGGATGACCAATACTTTTGTATTTGATATTACCAAAGACCGCGATATGATTGCACCATCTTATAGAGGTAGCATGGAAATTGGTATTGATTATCTTGATGGAATTTATGGTGACAAAAACATTTACTCTACTCCACGAGATTTGTTGAAGTTTGACAAAGCGCGTTATGCACCGTTCTTTTTGAATCCCGATTTGCTCAAGAAAGTATACAAAGGATATAGCTATGAAAGTAAAGGGACGCGGAATTATGGCTTGGGTGTACGATTGATCGAATGGAAAAAAGGCGAAACTTTTTATTATCACAACGGATGGTGGCACGGAAATACCTCTTGTTTTATAAATTTGCGAAAAGAAAAAGTGACCATGATTGTATTATCGAACAAATACACTAAGAAAACCTATCAAACAAAACAATTGGCGGCTCTATTTGGTGATTATCCGTTTAAGTTAGATGACAATGGAGAAGATTAGTTTGTTTTTGTCTTTTATATAATCGGAATTAACTAAAATTTTTCGATAATTTAGCCACATGATTCGATTGTCTATTATTGGTTCCGGAAATGTTGCTCAGCATCTCATTCAAGCCTTTATTAAAAGCTCTGAAATTGAATTAGTACAGGTATTTGCCAGAAGTGAAAAATCAGTCTCTCACCTAATTTCGGTAGATAAAATTACTTCCAATTATAACGAACTACAAGCTGTTGATGTAACTATAATTTCAGTAACCGATGCTTCTATAGCTGAGATTTCTAAAAATATTGCATTCGAAAATGCATTGGTAGTGCACACCTCGGGTAGTGTTGCCATGGAAACACTAGATAGCAAAAACCGCAAAGGCGTTTTTTATCCGTTACAGACCTTTTCTAAATCAAAAGAAATCAAATTTAAATACATTCCAATTTGCATAGAAGCTGAAAACCTAAACGACTTACAATTATTGGAAACGGTTGCCAAAGCCATTTCAAATTCTGTTTATAATATTAATTCGGAACAAAGAAAAGCGTTGCATGTGGCTGCAGTTTTTGTATCAAATTTTACGAATCACCTTTATCAAATTGGGAATGAGATCTGCAATAAAAATGGTTTGTCATTTGATATTTTAAAGCCATTAATTCTAGAAACGGCAAATAAGATTGTGTCTCTTTCCCCTATTGAAGCGCAAACTGGGCCAGCCAAAAGGAAAGATACTCAAACTATTAATGCTCATTTGAGTTTTTTATCAGATGAAAATCAAAAAGAAATTTATAAAATGCTAACAAAATCTATTATCGATAATGGGAAAAAGTTATAAAGAATTATTAAACAACATCACCACTTTTATTTTTGATGTAGATGGCGTCCTAACGGATAGTTCAGTACACATTACTCCAACTGGCGAAATGCTTCGCATCATGAACATAAGAGATGGTTTTGCAATGAAAGCAGCGGTTGAAAGTGGGTATCATGTTTGCATTATTTCGGGTGGAAACAATGAAGGCGTGCGTATCCGATTGAAAAATTTGGGAATTACAGATATTCATTTGGCATCACCCGATAAAGTTGCAACTTTTAAAGAATATACCGAGTTATACACTATTAATCCAGAACACGTTTTGTATATGGGTGATGATATTCCCGATTTTCATGTGATGCAATTAGTAGGTTTGCCAACCTGTCCGCAAGATGCAAGTGCTGAAATAAAAGCGATTTGCAAATACATTTCCCATAAAAAAGGCGGAAAAGGCGCTGTTCGAGAGGTGATTGAACAAGTGATGAAAGTGCAGGGCAAATGGCATATGTACTATGATGGAAAACATGATTAAATTTAGTGTTCAGTATTCAGGTTGTAGTAAGCAGTTAATCATTTTAAAAATATCTTAAAATTAATTCAATGAGATTTCAAGATTTATTAGCGTATCAAAAATCATTCGATTTGGCTATGAAAATTTTTCAAATCACAAAAAAATTTCCTACAGAATAAATGTATTCGCTTACAGACCAAATAAGGCGTTCCTCCCGCAGTGCAACTGTTACTATTACTGAATCCTATAGAAAAAGAGTTTTTCCAAAACATTTTCATAGTAAGCTGACTGATTCTGATGCTGAAAATTCTGAAACAATTGTATGCTTAGAATTTGCTTTAAAATGTAACTATATAGATAAAATCGAATTCGATGAACTAAATAATAGTTGTATTGAAATTGGGAAATTAATAAACTATATGATTTTAAATCCTGAAAAGTTTGGAGTTAAAGACAAATAAACTGAACACTATAATCTGAACACTGAATACTAAATTATGAAATATCTCAAACTAATTCGTTACCAAAACCTACTCCTACTTGCTTTTATGCAGTTAATTTTTCGTTATGGGTTTTTAAAATTGCAAGACATTCCGTTGGCTTTAAACCACTTTCAATACGGATTATTGGTTTTGTCAACTGTTTTGATTGCTGCCGCTGGATACGTCATTAATGACATTTTAGATCAAGAAACCGATTATGATAATAGACCAAATAGTATTATTGTGGGAAAAACGATTTCTG
Source organism: Flavobacterium sp. (assembly GCF_044369455.1). GTDB lineage: Bacteria > Bacteroidota > Bacteroidia > Flavobacteriales > Flavobacteriaceae > Flavobacterium. The sequence continues at coordinate 98,882 of NZ_JBIPLW010000008.1, forward strand.
AAAAAGCAGCTTATAATTTTTATTTCATACTAAATATAACCGGTGTTGGTATCGGTTTTTATTTATCTAATGTAATCCAAAGACCAAGTTTTACTGGAGCTTTTATTATTATTTCAGCTACTTTGTATATGTATGCTACCAGTTTAAAACAAATGCTATTAATTGGAAATATTATAGTTGCACTACTCCTATCGTTTAGCGTACTCATAATCGGTTTATTCGATTTGTTACCTGCAACTTATGATGGAAATCGAGCAGAAATGGGTATTCTATTTTCGATGTTAATTGATTATGCAGTGTTTGCATTCATTATTAATTTAATACGAGAAATAGTTAAAGATATGGAGGATGTTGAAGGTGATTACAATCAAGGAATGAGCACATTACCGATTGCTCTTGGTGTAATAAAAACCTCAAGAGTTGTTTTTGGACTAGCAAACTTTTCGACACTAATCTTGTTTTGGTACATCAATACCTATTTGATGGGAAATGCTCTTTATTTTGCGGTGATTTATGGGTTTATTTTTGTTGTGGCGCCAATGATTTTCTTTATGATTAAAATTTGGAATGCAAAATCAAAAGAAGAATTTCATTTATTAAGTACAGTTTTAAAATGGGTTATTTTCTTCGGAATCCTTTCTGTTTTAGTGATTAATTTAAACATTCATTATAATGCTAAGGGATAAACTCAAAAAATACAATATCATTTTAGCATCTGGTTCGCCTAGAAGGCAACAGTTTTTCAAAGATTTAGATTTGGAATTCGAAATTCGAGTAAAAGATATAGAAGAAATCTATCCTGAAAGTTTACAAGGTGTTGAAATTACTAATTATTTAGCACAACTAAAAGCCAGTGCATTTGATGGTGAACTACAAGAAAATGATCTCTTAATTACAAGTGATACGATTGTTTGGCTCAATAATAAAGCATTAGGAAAACCAAAAGATTACGATGATGCTTTTGTTATTTTAAAATCTTTATCAAATGCAACACACGAGGTCGTGACTTCGGTTTGTTTCAAGACAATTGCTATAACTGAAACCATTTTTGATGTAACCAAAGTTACTTTTAATAAATTTTCGGATGAAGCAATACATTATTATTTAGACCATTACAAACCATTTGATAAAGCTGGTGCATATGGAATTCAGGAATGGATTGGATTAATTGGAATAACTAGAATTGATGGATCGTATACAAATGTTGTTGGACTCCCAACTGAAAAAGTATATCAATACTTAAGTAAACTTAGTTGAAAACCTAATGTTTATTAAAACCAGAACGCTATACATACATTGAAATTACCATTTTTATACCAAACATCTATCCTAATAATGTATTATTTCAAAAAGGAATTTACACTTATAAATATAAATTTGACAATAAAGAATTTATAGATAAAGAAAGGGATTACTAAAATATTAATGTACATATTTACTTATAAAATTAAATAAAAAGTGTGTTTTATCGACTTTTTTTGCATTTTATCTATTATTATTAAAAATTATTTGTTTATATTTGCCACATAAATTCAAACAGTTTTGTAGAATGTTTTTTTTCATTTTAACGCCCCAAAACTTAAAAAAATATTAATTTATGAAAACAAAAAACAAATTACTTCTATTGATGATTTTCTTTATTTGCGCTTTTTCTAATGCACAAGAAACAAAATCTAATGAAACAAATTCATTAAAGACCAATTCAACTGAAATACGATATTATTATTTTCCAAATATTCAAGCGTATTTTGATCTTAATGAAAAAGTATATCTATTCAAAGATCAAGGCGAATGGATCGAAGCAGAAGAATTGCCAAAAAATTACGGCGGATATTCTCTGTACAATAAAGTTAAAGTTTCCATTACTGATTATGATGGAGATGAGCCTTATTTAATGCTTGAATTACATAAAAAAATGTATCCCTATAATTCCAAAGGAAGATTCCCAAATCAAACTGCCTCTACTGATTAAGTTCATTCATGTTTTTTTTTAGTTTATAAAAGAAAAAAGCCTCTAGTCCCCAATTAGAGGCTTTTTTTGTTACCGTTAGTGTTAAGATAAAATTGTTAAATAAACAAAAAACCACAAAAATGAAACTGTAAACTAGAAACAAGATTTGTATATTTGAAGACTGGCATTAACTTTCTTATGAAACAAATTTTTCTTTTTTTTTTACTATTCGTACAGGCAAACGTATTCGCCCAACAACCTCCCAAACCAAACGCAGTTGAGCTATTCAATCAAATTCAAAAACTAAATTTCCTTGGTTCTGTACTTTATGTAGCAGCGCATCCTGATGATGAAAACACGCGATTAATAACCTATTTATCTAATGATGTAAAAGCACGTACAGGATATTTGTCTTTAACGCGCGGCGATGGTGGACAAAACCTAATTGGCTCCGAATTACGAGAATTGCTTGGAGTAATCCGAACGCAAGAACTCATTGAAGCCAGAAAAATAGATGGTGGAGAACAATATTTCACAAGAGCAAATGATTTTGGTTTTTCTAAAAACCCAGATGAAACGTTACAGATTTGGGATAAAGATCAAGTATTAAGTGATGTCGTTTGGGCGATTCGAAAATTTCAACCCGATGTAATTATCAATCGATTTGATCATCGTTCACCCGGAACAACTCATGGACATCATACGGCTTCAGCTATTCTAAGTTTTGAAGCATTTGACAAAGTAAACGATTCTAAAGTGTTTCCTAATCAACTTAAATACGTTACAACTTGGCAACCCAAACGATTGTTTTTCAATACATCGTGGTGGTTTTATGGAAGTAAAGAAAAATTTGAAACAGCAGATAAAACTAATTTGAATGCACTTCAAATTGGAACGTATTACAAATTGTTAGGTAAATCCAATCAAGAAATTGCAGCGCTGAGCAGAAGTCGGCATCAATCACAAGGTTTTGGTTCTACGGGAACTCGAGGCGAAGATTCTGAATATTTAGAATTCCTGAAAGGTCTTATTACTAAGGATAAAACCAACATTTTTGATGGTATAGATACCAGTTGGAATCGGGTAAACGGTGGAAAAGCTATTGGAGACATTCTTTATAGTGTTGAAAAAAACTTTGATTTTAAAAATCCTTCAGCTTCAATTCTTGAACTAGTTAAGGCCTATACTCTAATTCAAAATTTAGATGACAAACATTGGAAAATTATTAAGTCTGAAGAGATAAAAAAAATAATAGCAGCTTGTGCTGGATTGTATCTTGAAGCAACAACGGACAGTCAAGAAGCATCACCCGGAAGTACTATAAAATTTAAGTTTGAAGCCATCAACAGAAGTACCGTTCCTATGAAATTATTAGGCGTTGGCTCTGCACCTGTTTATGTTCACAAAGTAGAGCAAAAAGTAACCGAATTAAAATACAATATTCCATATGTTTTAAATGATACATTAGAATTACCTAATGACTTCGAATACACAAACCCTTATTGGTTAAGCCAAAAAGGTACAATTGGAATGTATAAAGTGGATAATCAAGAAAATATAGGTATTCCCGATGTTTTACGTAATACTAAGGTTGGCGTTTTGATTGAAATTGCTGGAGTCGAAATGACGTTTGAACGCAATATTGTATACAAATTTAATGACGATGTCAAAGGTGAAGTCTATCAACCACTAGATATTGTTCCAACAGTAACCTCGTCTTTTACCGAGAAGGTATATATTTTTAATAACGACAGAGACAAATCTATTACTGTTAAAGTAAAAGCCGGAAAAGATAATTGCAACGGCAGTATAAAGTTAGAGCTATCTCAAGGTTGGGAAGCAACTCCTTCACAAATACCCTTTACAATCGATAAAAAAGGACAAGAAGTTTTAGTTGTATTTACTGTTTCTCCGTCAAAAGATATAAGTGAAATCAATATCAAAAGTATTATTACTGTTGATGGACAAATTTTTGACCAAAGCAAAATCGACATCAACTATCCGCACATATACAAACAATTGGTTTTAAAACCAGCCGAAGCTAAAGCCATTCGACTAAAAATTAAAACCAAAGAAGAAAAGATTGCATACATTATGGGTGCCGGTGATGAAATTCCAAAATGTCTAACTCAAATGGGATATGAAGTTGAAATTCTCAAACCAGAAGAAATTTCTACTGAACGACTTCATGGATTTGACGTTGTAATGACCGGAATACGCGCTTATAATACTGTAACTACGTTGTCTTTTAAACAAAGAATACTTTTTGATTTTGTTAGAAATGGCAAATCCATGATTGTACAATATAATACTACGGATGATTTAGTTACTAGAGACATTGCACCATATTCATTAAAAATATCAAGAGACCGTGTTACCGATGAAAATGCTGAAGTCCGATTTATAGCACCCAATCACCCTGTTTTAAATTATCCAAATAAGATTACTGCTGAAGATTTCATAGGTTGGAAACAAGAACAAGGATTATATTATCCAAGCGAATGGGATTCAGCCTTTATCCCTATTCTTTCGTCTAACGACAAAGGTGAAACTCCAAAAAATGGTGCTTTATTAATCGCAAACTATGGAAAAGGTACATATATATATACTGGCTTAAGTTTCTTTAGAGAATTACCCGAAGGTGTTTCGGGAGCATACAGATTATTAGCGAATATAATTGCAATAGGAAAATAATATGGATAACAAAAAAACTACTGCTTGGAAAAATAGTTACACTTGGGTTTTGGTCATCAATGCCATTTACATCATAATATTCTTTGTGCTAATGCAATTATTCTATTAAGATATGCAACAACTCGACTGGATCGTTTTATCGGTAACGCTTTTATTTATAGTTTTTTATGGTGTATACAAAACCAAAGGAAGCAAAAATGTAGAAGATTATATTTTGGGAAATAAAGAAACGCCGTGGTGGACCGTTGGACTTTCTGTCATGGCGACCCAAGCTAGCGCAATAACCTTTCTTTCAACACCAGGGCAAGCCTATCATGACGGTATGGGATTTGTGCAGTTCTATTTTGGATTGCCTATTGCGATGGTCGTCATTTCGATGACATTCATTCCGATTTATCATAAACTAAAAGTATATACTGCCTATGAGTACCTTGAGCAACGATTTGATCTAAAAACACGTTCACTAACAGCTATACTTTTTCTTATTCAACGTGGTTTAGGAACTGGCTTAACCATTTATGCTCCATCTATAATCTTATCGTCAATTCTCGGCTGGAATTTAACAATGCTGAATATAATAATTGGGATTTTGGTAATGATTTATACTTTTGCAGGCGGAACCAAAGCCGTAAACGTTACCCAAAAGCAACAAATGTTTATCATCATGCTGGGAATGTTTACAACGTTTTTTCTGATATTACATTTGTTACCAAATGACATGACTTTTTCAAATGCGATGCATATTGCTGGCGCCAATGACAAAATGAACATCTTGGATTTCTCTTTTGACCCAGAAAATAAGTATACTTTTTGGAGTGGAATTACTGGCGGTTTTTTTCTAATGCTTTCGTACTTCGGAACTGACCAATCGCAAGTAGGGCGTTATTTATCTGGAAAATCTGACCGCGAAAGTCAAATGGGGTTAATCATGAATGGTTTTCTAAAAGTGCCCATGCAATTCTTTATTTTACTTACTGGTGTTATGGTTTTTGTATTTTTTCAATTTAATCCTGTGCCACTTAACTTTAATCCTGTTAATAAAGTAGCTATAGAAAAATCAAAGTATGCAGAAGAATATCATTCGCTTGAAAAACAATTAGCACAATTATCAGAAGAAAAAAAAGAATTTAACTTAATTTATATCGATCACCTAAATCAAGGCTACGATAATAAAATATTGAGACATAAATTAATCTCACTATCTGGAAAAGAAAAAGACCTACACGAAGAAGCCAAAGTAATCATAAGTAAAGTAGATGAAAAAGCGGAAACCAACGACAAAGATTATGTGTTTATTTATTTCATTTTACACTATTTACCTTCGGGATTAATCGGACTATTATTAGCTGTAATTCTATCTGCAGCGATGTCATCTTCAGCTTCCGGTTTAACAGCTTTAGCTTCTACAACTGCCATAGACATTTATAAACGAAATGTAACAAAAGAAAAATCAGAAAAGCATTTTGTAAATGCCACTAAGTTTTTCACACTTGTTTGGGGATTAATAGCCATTGGTTTTGCTTGTATTGGGACCTTGTTTGAAAATTTAATTCAATTGGTCAATATCGTTGGCTCTATATTTTACGGAACCGTATTGGGTGTGTTTTTAGTTGGCTTCTATATTAAATATGTAAAAGCTAATGCTATTTTTTATAGCGCAGTGGTTAGTCAAACAACTATCTTTTTCATTTACTACTATACTATTCATATTTACCCAGCGGGTCAAGAGAAATTAGGTTATCTGTGGTTAAATTTTATTGGGGCATCCTTAACGGTTATTTTATCTATACTTACGCAGTTCGTATTTAGAGATAAAGGAAAAGTAATTGCATAAAAAAACCACAAAATCTGTAATAGAAATCGTGGTTTTTCTTTGAAGAAAATAAAAAATTATTTCTTAGACCATTCTTTAATACTATCATTATTCATTTTTACATAATCATCATTCTTGGCTTTCTCTGCCGCTGCCAAAGATAATTTAGCAGTTGCAATTGCACCAGATTTATCATTTAGTTTGGCTTGAATTAAAGATTTTTGACGTAAATACCAAAAGGGAACTTCAGCTCCAGGCTTTGTCATTGCTGTTGCTTTATTGATATACTCTAAAGCTTTGTTCATATCTCCGTTAGATTGTAATAAATATTGTGCAGAGGAAAAATAATCACCAGCAGTTGGACCGGCCAATGTCTTTTCAATGCTTGCCATGGCTGCTTTTTGTGTGGGAACAATAAATTTAACAGAAACCATAGTTTTCTCCCAAGATATGTCTAAAGTAGCACTATCATTTGTAATATTATTAATTGAAATGGTCAAGGTTTCAACATTGTTTCCTAAACCTATTGGATCAACATTAGTCACAACCGCCACTTTATTTGCATTCCATTCCTCTGGAGTACCCCAGTTATCAGTGTCCGTATAGAAAACTACTTCCCACATATCTGCTTTTGGCGTTGTGAATATAGCATATTTCCCTTTTTTTAATGTGGCACCATTAATTAAGACATCTTCACTAAATGAAACTGTAGAATTAGCATTGGCTCCAGTTCTCCATAATTTTCCAAAAGGAACCAAGTCTCCAAAAATAGTTCTTCCTTTAGCACTTGGTCTTGAATAATTGATCATAACATCTGTTAAACCTACCACTTGTGATAAGGTTGAATTAGGACTTGACTGCGGTGTCTTAACTTGAGCATTAAGCACATAAGTTGCAATAATAGAGGTCAAAACAAAAATAATTTTTTTCATAAAGAGGTTGTTTTTTTTTACATTGGCCAAATTTACCTATTGTAAGGATTCCTAAATGTTAAGAATAACATAAATATTGACGTGTGTTTAATTTTTTAAAGAAACCATTAAACAAAAAGCGTAATTTTACACAAAATAATTTCAAATGAAAATATATCGATTGCATAGCAAACAAAATTTACCCATTTCTATGGACGAAGCATGGAATTTACTATCGGATCCTAAAAATTTACAAAAAATAACTCCCGAATATATGGGTTTTAAAATCCTTTCCGGCGCAGATAGACCAATGTTTCCAGGGCAAATTATTCAGTATATCGTTACTCCTGTTTTGGGAATTCCAACCAAATGGGTAACAGAAATAACACATGTGGTTGATAAGAAATATTTTGTTGACGAACAGCGTTTTGGACCTTATGCACTATGGCACCACAAGCATTTTATTAAAGAAATTCCCGGTGGTGTTGAAATGGAAGATATTGTAGATTATAAAGTACCTATGGGAATTTTAGGACAAATGGTACATCCTTTCTTAGTGAAACCAAAACTTAAAGAAATATTTGAGTATCGCAGAAAAAAATTAATCGAACTTTTTGGAGAATTTAAAGAACAATAAAATGAAAAACATACTACTAATTGGAGGCTCTTATGGCATTGGTTATGAGTTAGCAAAAGAATTACAGAAAGACAATACCGTTTTTGTGGCCTCTAGAACTAATGAAAATCTTGACGGATTAGACATAACCTACATTTCTTTTGATGCAATTACTGATACATTAGACAGTTCAATGTTACCCGCAGTTATTGACGGTTTGGTGTATTGCCCTGGTAGTATTAATTTGCGTCCTTTTAGAGGTTTAAAACTAGAAACTTTTGAAAGTGATATGCAACTTAATTTCTTTTCAATGGTTAAAGTCATTCAAACAATACTTCCACAGCTAACTGCATCTGAACAATCAAGTATTGTTTTATTTAGTACTGTGGCTGTAAAAATGGGAATGCCTTTTCACACTAGTGTTGCAGCTACCAAAGGAGCTATTGAAGGTTTTTCTAAAGCATTAGCTGCAGAATATGCTCCAAAAATTAGAGTGAATGTGATTGCACCTTCATTAACAGATACACCTTTGGCAGAGAAATTTTTAAGCAATGAGGAAAAAAGAGAAAAGTCAGCGTTGCGTCATCCTTTAAAACGTGTAGGTACATCCGAAGATATGGCACAAATGGCTAGTTTCTTATTGAGTGATAAAAGCAGTTGGATTTCGGGACAAACTTTTCATGTTGATGGTGGCATGTCAACGCTGCTAGTGAACGGATAAAAAGTTTAAAAGTTTAAAGGTTTAAGAGTTTAAAATTGTTACTATCCAGGGTATGTAAACTTAAACTACTTTAAACAACCTTAAACCAACTTAAACAAAAAAATTAGATATTATGAACCTATTCTGGTTTCGACGCGACTTACGATTGGATGATAATGTTGGACTTTTTCACGCTTTAAATAGTAATGAAGGGGTGTTACCAATTTTTATTTTTGATGAAGATATTCTATCTCAATTACCAGTAGCCGATGCGCGCGTTACTTTTATTCACCAACAACTAGAAAAAATCCAAAACCAATTACAAGAAGTTGGAAAATCTTTGGCTGTCTTTCATGGAAAACCTATTGAAGTTTTTCAGAAACTGATTGCAGAAAATACTATTAAAGCAGTTTATACCAATCATGATTATGAACCTTATGCCCGTAAAAGAGATTTGGATTTGTATCATTTGTTTAAACAACATACTATTGAATTTAAAACTAGCAAAGACCAAGTCATTTTCGAAAAAAGCGAAGTAGTCAAAGACGATGGAACACCTTATGTTGTCTATACACCTTATTCAAATAAATGGAAAGATAACTTTAAAAAGATACAGTTAATTAATTATAAATCAGAGTATTTACTTAACAAAATTACACTTCACTCCTATCCATTTTTAAGTTTGAATGATATCGGTTTTGAAACTTCTACTATAAAAATAACACCTTTCGATATTTCCAATTCTTTGATTGATAATTACGAAGCTACTCGCAATTTTCCAGCTTTAAACAAAACTTCCTATCTTGGGATTTACCTACGTTTTGGAGCAGTTTCTATTCGGAAAATGATAGCCAAGGCAATTGAAAGTAAAAACGAAACATTTTTTAAAGAATTGATTTGGAGAGAATTTTTTATGCAAATACTATGGCATTTTCCACACACAAACAAATTGAGTTTCCGTCCAAAATATGATGGAATAAAATGGGAAAATAACGAAGTTTTATTTCAAAAATGGTGCGAAGGAAAAACGGGCTATCCTTTTGTAGATGCTGGTATGCGCGAACTAAATGCTACCGGACACATGCACAATCGCGTACGAATGATTACGGCAAGTTTTTTGTGCAAACATTTATTAATTGATTGGCGTTGGGGCGAAACCTATTTTGCAAGTAAATTGTTAGATTATGAACAATCAAGTAACGTTGGAAACTGGCAATGGGCTGCAGGCAGCGGTGTTGATGCAGCTCCTTACTTTAGAATTTTCAATCCAACGGAACAAATCAAAAAATTTGATAAGGATTTAGTATACATCAAAAAATGGATACCCGAGTGGAATTCTTTAGATTATCCACTTCCTATTGTCGACCATAAAGAAGCTCGTGAAAAGTGCCTTAAAGTTTATAAGGAAGCAGTTGGTTAATTTATCGTTTGTATCGTTTCAAAATTAAGATCCACAAAATTACTAATTACCCTATCGGCCATCGAGTAATCCTGCATTTTTGAATGAAAACTATCATAACCAATACAATAAATTCCGGCCGCTTTTGCCGCTTTAATTCCGTTAGTACTATCTTCGATAACGATACAGTTTTCTGGAAGAGTTTCTGCCAAAAATGCGGCATGTTGAAAAATAGCTGGATGTGGTTTCGATTTTGGAAAATCTTCACCAGAAACAATGTGAGTAAAGTATTTATGCAATCCAAAACGATTGAAAATTCTATTTATAGTTACTTTAGCAGATGAAGATGCTAAAACCAATTGCATTCCGTTTTGATGTAAATCTTTAATCAAATCTTCTACACCATCTAATAAAAATAAATCTTCTTTGCTATCAAATGCTTCATTAAATAAATTGCGTTTCGTTTCCACTAAAGTTGGAACATCATCCGATAAATTAAATTGCACTTTTAATCTTTCAAAAATATTTTTGGTCGAATTGCCTGTAAACGTAGCATACATTTCGGGTGAAACATCGATGTTTAATTGTTTGAAATGTTGGTTATAAGCATAGTGATGAACAGGTTCAGTATCTACAATTACACCATCCATATCGAAAATTACCGTTTTAATCATGTTCATTGCAAGGAACGTGGCAATCTGTTCCCAAGATTTGGTTCTATAATCTATTCTCTTTACTCTATTCTCTTTCCTCTTTCTTCAACAAATACCGAATTACCGTTTCAGCGGCATACAATCCAAAAAGACAGGGCATATAACTGTTCGTGCCATAAAACGATCTTTTGTAATTGGTGCCATCGGTCATTTTTAAGCTGCTCTCGTCTTGTATTTCCGAAGAGAAAACCACTTTTAGTTTGTCTATTTTGTACTCTTTTAAGCGCTTTCTTATGGTTTTAGCCAATAAACAATTGGTTGAATTACTAATACACGAAACTTTTACTTTGGCAGCTTCCATTTTTCCACCTGCTCCCATACTCGATATTACTTTAACTCTTTGCCTTTTACAAGCAATAATCAAATGTAGTTTTGGAGTAACACTATCAATGCAGTCCAAAACATAATCATAATCGGGAGTGATAATTTCTAATGCACGCTCTGGCGAAAGGAATTCCTCTATTCGAGTTAGGTTCAACTCTGGATTAATATCCATTAATCGATCACCTACCACATGAACTTTAGGCAATCCAACAGTAGAATGTAGCGCTGGTAATTGTCTGTTTATGTTAGTAATATCTACGACATCACCATCTACAATAGTTAGATTTCCAACTCCAGCCCGAGCTAAAAACTCAGCTGCAAATGAACCAACACCACCAAGTCCAACCACCAATACCTTGGAATTTTTTAAATTGTTTAATCCGTCATTTTTGAATAAGAGCGCTGCTCTTTCTTGCCACTTTGCCATTTATTAGAGTATTTGAAAATTTAAAATCTTATCCAATTTGAAGTGGCAAAAATAAAGAAATAGTTATGATGTTTACAATAAAGGGCTACAATACGCTTTTTTAATACTAACACAGCTATTATTCGAGTACCTTTGTATTATGCTACATAATTATGAGTAGTATTTTTAAAAGTAATACATGAAATCAAATTTTAACATAGCCATATTAATTGATGGCGATAATGCGCAGCCAAAAATTTTAAAAGAAATGCTCGAAGAGGTTGCTAAATATGGCAAAGCAACTATTCGAAGAATTTATGGTGACTGGACCATTCCTCAAATGCAAGGATGGAAAGAAACGCTAAATCAACACTCGTTTAATCCTATTCAGAAATTTGCATACACCAATGGGAAAAACTCTACAGACAGTTCTCTTATTATTGATGCTATGGATATTTTACACGAAAGAAATATAGATGGCTTTTGCATTGTTTCGAGTGATAGTGATTATACCGGTTTGGCAAAGAGAATCAGGGAACAAGGTGTTTTTGTAATGGGAATAGGCCGTAAAAGTACACCCGTTGCCTTTATTCAATCTTGTGAAATTTTCACATTTGTTGAAAATATTTATCCGGAGGACCAACTAAATTCAGAGATAGAAAAACCAGCAAAGAAACAACCTAGAAAAGTTCAAGGTGTAGTAAAGCCAAAAACCGAGGTTGTTTCTATAAAGGAAGATACCAAATTCAAAATGATTGATAAGGCTTTTGATATATCAGTAGATGAAGATGATTTGGCTTATGTTTCTCAAATAGGAACCAACTTGAGAAGAATTGACCCTAGTTTTGACACGCGAGCCTTTGGATTTAAAAACTTAACCGGATTGTTTGAAAGTTTACCAAACTACGAAGTCGTTCGTAAAGATTTTAACGGGAAAAGCCATGCGTTAATTAAAAGAAAATAGATTTATTGCAAACTAAAAAAATCTAACAATCGCATTAAATCTTGTTCTTTTTCTAAGTCAATATCATTTTGTTTTAAAAAAGTTTCAAGTTCGATTTTTTTCTCAGGAAATAATTTTAATAATCCCTTTTTACTCGAAGGCAATTCTGTAATTTCATTATCTTTTATTTTAATAAAAAAAATGGCTTTAACTTCAGAATATCTTGCCTGCGTGCTTGTCTCATATGATGATTTTGCGGCTTTAGCGGGATAATAATCTACTTTTTGTCTTTTATACAAAATGTTGCCGTCTTTTTCATAAGAGTTAATCAGATAACCCAAATTACTTTTACCGTTTTTTTCGATAAAATTTACTAATTGATAACGGGTTTTCATTGCTGTAAGAGTGATATCGGCATAATCTTCCGATTTACTTAAGACTAAAGTATCTCCTTTTGAACTTATAAACTCAAATTCATCATCACATGCATTATAACGCACAAGTGCATTTTGTATAACAGTTCCAACTTTGGCATGCGAAAAGATTTTAATAATATAGGGTGAACCGTTTATACTAGCAATTTTACTCCTAGAACGAGCTTGATATAAATTTACTCCCGAATCTTCTAAAGACTTTAGTCTGTTGGTTGCTTCTTGTCCGTATCCTAAGACCGAAAAAAATACTCCTATTATTACTAAAATATGTTTCTTCATTATTGTATCGTTTATAAATTTTAAAGTTAGGGAAAAATTATTCAGTATTTCTGAATTAACCAAAAACTTTTTTCCAGTTATTAGCAACCACTTCTATTATTTCTGTGCCGGTCATCCTTTTATATTGAGCTGCCAATTTATATACTTCCTCTAGAGTTTCTCCAACGGTATCAGTCTCAAGAAAAAACCGATTATTAGGAATCGATATGAAAACATATTTCAACTCCGGGTTATGCAATAAATATTTTCCAAACGACAAATAAAATCCATTATCCAATAACTGCTTTGCCAGTTGTTCGTTTTTTGAAAAACCATGAATAATTATTGGAACGGTAACATTTACTCTTTTTTTGATTGCAATGAGCTCATCAAAAGCAGCCACCAAATGCACTACCAATGGTTTTTGATACTTTTCTGCCAACTCAATTTGTTTTTCAAAAACTTCGATTTGCAATGCTAATGGAATTTCTATGCGTTTGTCTAAACCACATTCGCCTAGAGCTAAACATTCGCGAAGTTGCAGTTTTTCTTCAATAATTCGTAAATCGGTTTCCAATCTGTTTTCATCAATATACCAAGGGTGAATTCCAATGGAATACTGCGGAATATTTTCGTCAAACTCCCAAGGATATTGATTGACCAATTCCAAAGTGGTTGGATTGTTAGTGAACTTGTGAGTATGCAAATTGAAGTATTGCATTAGTCATGAAACTTTTTTACACCAGCCAAAATGGCAATTTCTAAATCATTCTCGAGAGGAACAATAGGACAAGAATATTTATGGTTGTAAGCACAATAAGGATTATACGCTTTATTGAAGTCGACTATTGTTGTATTTCCTTTTGGAATTCGCATATCAATATACCTTCCGCCTATGTAGCTTTCCTTTCCGCAAGTCAAATCAGAAAAAGGCAGAAAAAGATAATCTTCAAAACCTGCTTTTTTAATTAATTCTATATTTTGATACAAATTGAGTTTGAAATCTTTTCCATCAATTGTAAACAATAATTTGCCATACTTCACATATTCGGGTGTTCGTGATGTTGACGTTTTCATCTTGAATATTTTTTCGTTTGGTAAACGGACGAACTTCGCTTCCACTATAAAGTTAGTATTTATAGGAAAAAAATCCAACGATTTAAAAGATGCAAAATCCTCTGCGGTCAATGGGCTCTTTTCACGATTTGAATAATCTTTATTGAGTGTGTCTTGGAATTCTTTTGATGATTCTTGTGCTGTTATCAAAAAACTTGTTAGTAAAAACAAAAGTGAAAATATTTTTTTCATTGTGTACTTTTTAACAAAAATACTGTAAAACTAACTACGCTTCCAAGAGTATGAGCCACAAAGTTTTTTTAAATTTGTAAATCAAACATTACTTCATGCTCCAAGTAGCTTTTCAGCGATACATCAATAATTTCAGAGGATTTTCAAGAGAAATTTGGATACTCGCCATTATTACTTTTATCAATCGTGCAGGAACGATGGTTTTGCCTTTTCTTTCAAAGTATTTGAAGGAAGATTTGCATTTTACCTATAGTGAAGTAGGTTGGATTATGGTTTGTTTCGGAACTGGTTCTATGCTAGGCTCGTGGCTTGGAGGTAAACTATCGGATAAAATCGGGTTTTATAAAATCATGATTTTCAGTTTGTTCACCAGTGGCTTACTATTCTTTGTAATACAGTTTATCACCAGTTTTATTGGACTTTGCATAAGTATGTTTGTCATTATGGTCGTTGCTGATATGTTTCGACCTGCTATGTTTGTTTCGCTTGGTGCTTATGCCAAACCTGAAAGTAGAACGCGTGCCTTAACCTTAGTACGTCTTGCTATTAACCTTGGCTTTGCCGCCGGTCCAGCTTTGGGCGGATTGATTATAATGAATATAGGTTATAGAGGATTATTTTGGGTTGACGGTGCAACGTGTATAGTGGCCATTCTTATTTTTAAGTTTAAAGTAAAAGAGAAAAAGAAATCTCCTTATTTAGACAAAGAACATCCCGGAGAAGTCTTAACCCATTCCGTTTTTAAAGACAAACCTTTTTGGATTTTTCTTGGGACTTGCCTTATAACTGGGATTTTATTCTTTCAACTTTTCACGACTATTCCATTATATCATAGAGAACAATTTAATTTAACTGAGTTTCAAACAGGTTTATTATTAACGATGAATGGTGTATTGGTTTTCTTTTGTGAAATGGCCATCGTGGGTTATGTAGAACGAAAAAAAATCGATAAAGTAAAAGTCGTTTCAATAGGATGTCTATTTATGGCTATAAGTTTGTTTTTAATGCTAATCAATACTTGGGCTGGAGTTTTAATTATAATGATGCTTTTTATGACTTTTGCTGAAATGTTTGCCTTTCCTTTCTCCAATTCGGTTGCATTAAGTCGAGCACCCAAAGGCCACGAAGGACGGTATATGGCAATTTATACGATGAGTTTTAGTTTGGCACATATCCTGAGTGCTAAAATAGGAATGGAAATTATTCAATATTATGGGTACCAAATGAATTGGTTGTTTATGGGACTTCTAGGTTTATTGGGTTTTATTTTAGGGATTTGGGTTTTCAGACTTGTTCAAAATGAAGTCAAAGCTATATAATTCAATACTTCACCTCCATTCGTGTTTTTTATTCCTTAAAAAATAGTTAAATAACTATAAATATAGTTGCGTAACTAAAAATATAGTTGTATATTTGTTCTTCACAAGCTCAGAATGACAATTAAATTTAAGGATATGCAAAAGTTAACAAATAAGGAAGAGGAAATCATGCAAATTTTATGGAAGCTAAAAAAAGCATTTGTAAAAGATGTCATGGCAGAAATATCAGAAGACCAGCCGCATTATAATACCCTTTCTACTATTATAAGAAACCTTGAAGAAAAAGGTTTTGTTTCGCATAACGCTTATGGAAACACACATCAATATTTTCCTATTATTAAAATGGAAGACTATAGAAAGCGTTTTATGAATACGGCTATTGATACTTATTTCAATAGTTCATATAAAAATATGGTTTCTTTTTTTGCTGAAGAAGAAAAGATATCGGCAGAAGAGTTAAGAGAGATTTTAACCATCATCGAAAACAAGAAGTAATATGGAACCAATATTCATTTATCTTTTAAAATCCAGCGGATTGATTGCTGTTTTCTATTTGGCCTATCTTTTTTTGGTTCGAAAAGAAACGTTTTTCAACAGTAATCGTTGGTTTCTGTTATTTGGATTATTCACTTCGCTCCTATTACCGTTTTTCTTTATCAAGAAAATTATACTGGTAGAAAAGCCAAAAATATCTATGGAAGATTTGGTTGTCTATTCGCAAGTTTCTACTAAAAAAATTCAAGATGTTTCTGCTGCCGAAGCATTTGATTGGCTGCAATTTATTTGGGTTAGTTATGCCATTGTATTTTGCGTTTTAGTTATCAAAATACTATTAAATCTATGTTCACTATATCGAATGCTTTATCAACAGCAAGTTTGTAAAAAAGAGAACTTTAAACTAGTTAATTTAAATGAAAATATAGTGCCATTTTCGTTCTTTAACTATATTGTTTACAACGCTGATTTGTATTCAACTGATGAACTGCAAAGCATCTTATTACACGAAAAAATTCACAGCCAGGAGAAGCATTCCGTAGATGTTTTAGTTGTCAAATTATTCTGCATAGTGTTTTGGTTTAATCCATTTGTTTGGCTATACAAAAAAGCAATAACTCAAAATTTAGAATACATCGCCGACCAAAAAGCCATCAAACAATTAGAAGATAAAAAATCGTATCAAAAAGCTTTACTAAAAGTAGTTTCTCATCAAAGCTGCTTATCAATAACCAATAATTTTTATCAACCGTGCCTGCCGGCAGGCAGGTCATTAATCAAAAAACGAATCGTTATGTTAAACAAAAATCAGTCTCACAAAAGAAATTCATGGAAGTATGCCCTTATTATTCCGGCATTAATTGGCTTTGTCTTATTGTTTCAAATTAAGACCATTGCGCAACAAAAAGAAGAAATAACTAAAAATAACATCACGGAAACACATGAAGGCGTTGATATTACTTTTGACTCAAAAGAAACCGACAAAAGTTTAAAGACATTAAAAAATGTTTTTACTGAGGAAAAAATTGTAACCGAAATTTCTAAAATAAAAAGAAATTCCGCTGGTGACATCACTGGAATTTGCATCAAAATGAAATGCGAGGATGGCAGAAAAAAAGAATTGAAAATTAACCAAAGAACACCTATAGATAAAATCTTTATTTATACCAATAGACTTGAAAATGGGATGTATGATTTTGGCGTGAAACATGTTACCGATGATGAAATCAGTGCCATAAGAAATATGGTTGACAGAAAAAGACATGGCATTTATACGGCAAATAATAACGAAGCTGTCTATGCTGTAAATGTTGCTGACAGTCTTGATGTAACCAGTAAATTTGATTTCAATTTTGATTTTGATATGGAAGCTCCTGAAGTTCCTGAATTACCAGAAGCGCCAGAAGCTCCTGAAATTGCTGAAGTTCCAGATGCTTCAGAAGTAGTTGAGATGAATGATAAAATCTCAAAAGTAATAGTTAGAAAAAATGGTGATAAGACATTAGTTATTATTAACGGAAAAGTAATTACAGATGACAAAACCATACAAGAAACGTTGAAGAATTTATATATTAATGACAATTCATCTTCTTCTGATGGAGACCGAAATGAAATCATTATCAATGGTCAAAATATAGCAAAAATTAAAGCAGATGCTATGAAAAATGCAAATATTCAGATGAAAAGAATGAAGCCAATGATGGAAAGGCAAATTAGAATTGCTAACGGGAATTGGAAAAAAGTACAAGATGAAATGGAAAAAGCCAAACCCGAAATGGATAGAGCCAGACGTGAAATCGACGCTTCCAAACCAGAAATGGAAAGAGCCAAAGCTGAAATGATTCAGGCAAAAGAAGAAATGATAAAAGCGAAAGAAGAACTGATTAGAGCAAAAGCTGAATTAGAAAAAGAAAAAGCGGCTCTGAAAAAAAACAATCAATAGTGTTAAAATAGTGTAAAACCATTTTTAAATAATTACCATACATTTTAAGTTTGTCACTTACAAAATTTATATATAACTATTTTTAATTTTTAGTATTATGAAAAGTAAAATCTTGTATACCTTATTATTCTTTGCTGTATTTAGTACAACCATCTTTTCGCAAGAATACAAAGAAAATGACAGCATTTATATGACTTGGAACGCTAACACTCCAGAAACTGAAATGAATGATGACATAAAAGCGCTAAAAGAACATGGTGTAACCATTACATACAGTAATGTGAAGCGCAATGACAAAAAAGAAATTACAACAATTGATATTTCTTTTGAATCCACAACGGGAACAAAAGGATCATTAAGCTACAATAGTCAAAAACCAATTCCAATTATAAAAGTATTCAAGCAAAATGATGAAGTAGGTTTTGGAGAGCCTAGCAACGCTGATTTCATGTTTGGAAATACTTTAGCAAACGGTTTTAATCCAAATGACATTATGAAAGGCTTTCAATTCAATGGTAACGAAGACGGTTTACCTGGTCAACAATATCATTTTGAATTTCCGAATGGGAGTTCTTTTGGTCAATCAAGTTCAAAAATCTTCATTCAAAAAGACGGCAAAAAACCTTTGGTCATTCAAGATGGCAATGTGATTGAAGGTGGCGATGATTATACGAAAGAAGAAATAGATAAAATCAAAGAGAACCATAAAATGGATTCGTATCAAAAAGATCATTTGCCTTTAAGTAATAATAATAATTTCGAAATTCAAGAGCAAATGAAAAAAATGCAGGAGCAAATAGATAACTTAATAAAAAGTCAAAGAACGCAGCCTAATAAAGAATATAATGATGAATTAGAAAAAGCCAAAAAAGAACTCGAAGACGTCAAAAAAGAGCTTAAAAAAGCGAAATCGAGTTTAAAAAATCAGAAAGCATAAACTAAATCCGCTGCAAAGCGGATTTTTTTTAGACTCAACTTTACTATATTTGAAAAAAAAATACAAGATGAAAAAAACAGTACTTCTTTGCTTCTTCACTTTATTCTTCATGTTTGCACACGCTCAAGACAAAGCAAGTAGAATCGACAGTTTATTAACCGCTTACAGTAATCAAAAGGCATTTAATGGAAACGTTTTGGTAGCTGAAAAAGGTATCGTACTCTTCAAAAAGAGTTATGGTTATGCAGAGGAAGAAACCCAAAGAAAACTGAATCCCGAAACTGTTTTTGAATTAGCGTCCGTTTCGAAACAATTTACGGCTATGGGTATTGTTTTACTTCAAAAACAAGGAAAACTATCATTTGATGATGCTATAAAAAAATACATTCCTGAATTGAGTTTTTATGAAGGAATAACCATAAGAAACCTATTACATCATACAGGTGGTTTACCCGATTATATGGAACTTTTTACGGAACATTGGGACAAATCAAAAATTGCTGTAAATCAAGATATTGTTACGCTTTTTGCCACACACAAACCAAAAGTACTATTTCAACCTAACGAAAAGTATGAATACAGCAACACAGGTTATGCGCTACTTGGACTTATAATTGAGAAAGTCTCAAAACAATCGTTTGGCGATTACTTGAAAGCCACTATTTTCAAACCTTTACAAATGAATAACACCCAAGTGTATCGCAGTCGTTATCAACCCGAAGTGATTCCAAATTATGCAAATGGTTATGTACTAGACGAAAAAAACAATAAAGTAAAACCCGATACTTTTGGAAAAGAATTCTTTACCTATTACCTTGACGGAATTGTAGGCGATGGCATGGTAAATTCTAACCTTGACGATTTATTAAAATGGGACAGAGCACTTTATGGAACGCAACTAGTAAACGATTCAGACAAGCAACTCATTTTTAGTTCGATTAAAACCTTAGACGGCAAAAACACTAATTATGGTTTTGGTTGGGGCATAAGTCAACATGTGAAATATGGAAAATCAGTGAGTCATACCGGAAGTTGGGCAGGATATCTCACAGCGATTTCACGCTTTTTGACAGAGGATAAAACAATCATCATTTTACAAAACAACCTTACTCAAACTACCAAAATACCAATCGATGAAATTAAAAGAATCCTCTATAACGAAAGCATAGTTGATAAGATAGAAAACAAAATAGCGCTGACTACAAAAGATTTAGATGTTTATTTAGGGGAATATTCTAGCCCCGAATTTCCGTTAAAAATCACGATTACCAAAGACAATGTTACCATGATGGCTCAGGCAACAGGTCAATCTGCGTTTCCGTTAAATGCTATTACAAAGGATAAATTCGAATATAAAAGAGCAGGTATACTTCTAGAATTTGTACCTTCCGAAAAGAAAATGATACTCAACCAAGGCGGAAAACAGTTTGTATTTACGAAATCCTAGTATGGTGTACAAAACTCTAGCTAAACTCAATAAAGTACTCTTACCCAGTTTCACCAAACAGCAATTGGATTTATCAAAAGCCAAAAAATGGCAAATTGCTATTATTGGATGGCGTTATTATGTAACGACACGAGCATTGGATGAATCAAAATAAATTTTAAATAATCATTTGCTAGTTTGATAGTATTAGCTATATTTGCACCCACAAAAAAGGCCTCGTGGCGCTCCCGAAGTATCGGGAGAATAGCGCACTGTTAACCAATCAGTAGGAGAATTTGGTAAAAAATTAAAGGCCTCGTGGCGCAACTGAATAGCGCACTTGATTACGGCTCAAGAGGTTACTGGTTTGAATCCAGTCGAGGTCACGGATAAATAAAATCATAAGAGAAAACGCCAAGCTTGCTTGAGCGTTTTTTTGTTGATTTTATTTTCAAAGCGGAGCTTTGATGGATGTTGCGAAGCAAAATCCATTATATTGAAAAGCGGAGCTTTGATGGATGTTGCGAAGCAAAATCCATTATATTGAAAAGCGAAGCTTTGATGGATGTTGCGAGTTGAACCAATTACAACTTATTAACATAACTACTATACAAATCCTTAAACTGATAGCCCACTTCTACCCTATCCTTACTCAATTTATCATATTCTACCAATCCCCAAAGCACAAACTCTTTCAAGAAATATTTTTCTGCCAATGGAATTTCAGGTTGGTATTTTTGAATTAAATCTTCTAAGGGTTGAATCGCATCGAGTTGTTTTTTATACTCTTCATCCGAAGCATCGTCTAACAATTCAAAACCAGTTTCTGAAAAAAACCATTCAAGTATTTTAGCGTACGGACTGGCATCAATATCTTTTTCTAGCTTTTCAATCTTTGGAAAATAAGCTGGAAAAAACGTATGAATTGCATCTCCAATTAAATGTTGCGCAACGACTGCTGCACCTTCTTGTTCGCCTTCATAAACCAATTCGACTTTTCCTGTGATAGCTGGAATGATGCCCATAAAATCAGATAATCTAACTGAAGTACTATCATTTCCTGCTTTCAAAACACGTCTTTCGGCAGTACTCAATAAATTCTCGTAGGCAGTAATGGTCATTCTGGCACTTACACCACTTTTATTATCTATATATTCACTTTCACGTGCTTCAAAGGAAATTTGCTCTAATAAATCTTTTGCTAGAGAAGGCACATAAACCGTTTCCGATTGCAGTTTGTCCAATTTAGCTTCTTGATGTGTTATGGTTCTGGCCACAGCAATATTTTCGGGATAATGAGTCAAGATTTGAGAACCAATTCTATCTTTCAAAGGCGTTACAATACTCCCACGGTTAGTATAATCTTCTGGATTGGCTGTAAATACAAATTGCATATCCAAGGGCATTCGCAACTTGAAACCCCGAATTTGTATATCGCCTTCTTGCAAGATGTTAAATAAAGAGACTTGAATTCGGGCTTGTAAATCGGGTAATTCGTTGATGACAAAAATGCACCGGTTCGCTCGTGGAATCATTCCGAAATGAATCACTCGGTCATCGGCGTACGACAACTTTAAATTAGCCGCTTTGATTGGGTCGACGTCGCCTATTAAGTCGGCAACAGTTACATCGGGAGTCGCTAATTTTTCTGAAAAACGTTCGCTTCTGTGCAGCCAGGAAATGGGTGTAGCATCGCCATTCTCTGCAATTAAATCTTTGGCAAAACGAGAAATTGGATTTAGTGGATCATCATTTATTTCTGAACCTTCTACTACTGGAATATATTCGTCTAAGAGCTCAGTCATTTTTCGAGCCAGTCTTGTCTTAGCTTGCCCACGAAGTCCCAGTAAATTAATGTTATGTCGAGATAAAATGGCGCGTTCTAATTCGGGTATAACCGTATTTTCAAATCCGTGCACACCTTCAAACGTTGGTTTACCCGATTTGATTTTTTCCCGAAGATTATCTCTCAATTCGTCTTTGATACTTCTTGAAATGTATCCTGACTTTTTTAATTCTGCTAATGTTGTTATGTTTTCTATTTTCATGTTTTTTAATTTAACCGCAAAGTATTTAATTTTATTCTTGATATTGATTCTTGAAATTTATTTTTGACATTGACATTGACATTGATATTGATATTGACATTGATATGTAATTTATTATTTAGTTTGCGTTAGGGATAGCAGTGGAAATCCTTTTTATTGTTTTAGAAAAAACATCTCGACTGCGCTCGATGTGACAAAACAATAAAAAGATTGGAACGAATAGCCCGACCCGCAGCAGCGGGAAACGCCCAACGACTACTTTATTTTCTTTTTTCTATTATTTTCATAATCTTCAAAAATCATTTCACCTAATCCTTTCAGTCCGGTATAAAAGGCTTTTCCTTGATTGGCTTCGGTAAAACGATTAACGAATTTCTGCAAATACGGATCATTAGCAATCATGAATGTCGTAATCGGAATGTGCAATTTTCTGGCTTGAGCCGCTTGATTGTAGCATTGTTCTACAATATATTCGTCTAAACCGTTACTATTCATATAATACGTTCCGTCTTTTTCTCGAATACAACTAGGTTTTCCATCGGTTATCATGAAAATTTGTTTATTAGTATTGCGTTTTCTGCGCAACATATCCATTGCTAATTGAAGTCCAGCTACGGTATTGGTATGATAAGGTCCTACTTTTAAATAAGGTAAATCTTTTATAGAAATTGGCCAAGTATCGTTTCCAAAAACTAAAATATCAATGGTGTCTTTCGGATATCGTGTAGTAATTAATTCTGCCAAAGCCATGGCTACTTTTTTGGCTGGAGTAATTCTATCTTCTCCATATAAAATCATACTGTGGCTGATGTCAATCATTAACACCGTACTCATTTGGGCTTTGAATTTTGATTCTTCAACGACCAAATCATTTTCGGTAAGTATAAACTCTTCCGTTCCATTATTGATTTGAGCGTTTCTTAAACTTTCGGTTAATGAAATACTTTCTAAGCTGTCGCCAAAATGGTAGTTTCTAAATTCGCCCATTTGTTCGTCGCCGTTTCCAGAGTGTTTCGTTTTGTGATTGCCGCTTCCTGACTTATTTAAATTTCCGAAAATTTGGTCTAATGCAGCTTGACGAATGGCTCTTTCTGTTTTTGCAGTAATTCCAGTTCCAGAAGTTCCATCGCCTTTCAGTTCCTCGCGGATGTATCCTTTTTTCTTTAAATCTTCAATAAAGTCGTCGATGGTATAACTGGAATCGGTGAGTTTATATTCAACATCCAATTGCCGTAACCAATCAATAGCTTCATCAAAATCCCCCGAAGTATGCGTAATTAACTCTTTAAAAATTTCAAATAGTTTATCAAAGGGAGATTGAAAAGGTGCTTCGTATTTTTTGAATAAAAATCCTTTTTTGATACTTTTTTCCATAGTGTATAAAATTAGTATATAAACTTTATAATCGTGTTGGAACGACTATTAATTTTTAGTTAAAGTAATTACTGAAATGTTTAGTTTTGCAGGCTTAAACTAACTAGTTATGCATTCCGATTATATACTTGACGAAAAATTTGAAGACATCTTCTTTTTAGAAGCTGCTATTAAATACAAAGAGTATGAAAAATGTACTTTTCACAATTGCGATTTTACAGATTGTACGTTTCAATCGGTTTCTTTTGTAGACTGCAATTTCTTTGATTGTAATTTTAAAGACACCAAAATCAATTATGTTTCGTTACGTGGTGTTCAGTTTACGGGTTGCAATTTCACCAATGTAAACTTTGCCATGACCGACCAAGTAATTTATGAATTTCACTTTAAAGATTGTTTGTTAGATTATGCCAAATTCTATGCATTGAAGCTAAAAAAAATGCAATTTATCAATTGCAGTATGATTTCAGTTGATTTTATGGCAAGCGATTTAACGGAATCCGTTTTTGATAATTGCAATCTAAGAAGAGCCGTATTTATTGATACGATTGCTAATAAAACTGATTTTTATACCAGTTATGATTATTCGATTGATCCAGAAAAAAATAAACTTAAAAAAGCTATTTTCTCAACGGATGGATTGAAAGGACTTTTGGAAAAGTACGATTTGGTTGTTAAAGTTTAAAAATAGCCACAGATTCACAGATTAATAATTCTTTTAATCTGCGACATAAGCGAAGCGAATTGACGAAGTAATCTGTGGTCAAGATTTTTATATCCCGAAATTGCATTAGAAAAAACTATTTCGTAAACACTCTATTTTCCTGCTCTACAACTCGGATAAAAGTAGTTCTTTTAGTCAATTCTTTAAGTTTAGAAGCACCAACATAAGTACACGTACTTCGTATTCCACCTAAAATATCATGAAGGGTTTCAATCACATCTCCTTTAAACGGAACTTGTACTGTTTTCCCTTCGCTGGCTCGATATTCGGCTACACCTCCAACGTGTTTTTTCATGGCAGTTTCGGAACTCATTCCGTAAAATTGCTTGAACTTTTCACCGTTAATTTCAATCATTTCACCACCACTTTCATTATGACCAGCAAGCATTCCGCCTAGCATTACGAAATCAGCGCTTGCACCAAAAGCTTTAGCTATATCACCTGGAGTGGAACAACCACCATCGCTAATAATATGTCCGCCAAGTCCGTGAGCTGCATCGGCGCACTCAATAATAGCAGAAAGTTGCGGATAACCAACACCTGTTTTAACTCTTGTTGTACAAACCGAACCTGGTCCGATTCCCACTTTTACGATATCGGCACCTTCCAAAAGCAGTTCTTCCACCATTTCGCCAGTAACTACATTTCCAGCAATAATAATCTTATTGGGATACTGTTTTCGTGCTTGACGCAAAAATTCAACAAAGTGTTCAGAATAGCCGTTGGCAACATCGATACAAATAAATTTTAGTTCTGGATTGTGTTCGAATATTTCGGCAATTCTTTTGAAGTCGTTCTTTCCAGTTCCAGTACTTACCGCAATATAATCACAAATATCGCTTGGAGCCGATTTGATAAAATCATTCCATTGTTGAACTGTATAGTGTTTGTGGATGGCAGTAAATAGTTTTTCTTTGGCAAGAGCTAAAGCCATTTCGAATGTCCCAACCGTATCCATATTGGCAGCCATTATGGGAATTCCTGTCCACGTAAGTGTACTGTGAAGAAATTTAAATTCACGCTCCAAACTCACTTGCGCTCTACTGTTTAATGTGGAACGTTTTGGGCGAATCATCACGTCTTTAAAGCCTAATTTTATGTCGGTTTCAATTCTCATTTTACTAAAATTCAATTGTTTCAAATATAGAATTTACATATAGAAATTGACCCGATTTTAAAAAAGAATTTATCAACAGTATTGTTGTAGAAATTACCCGTGAATCGTTTCTTTGTTTCCATAATTAGCAATGACTTGCGCTTCAAACGCAATCCATTCGCGCCAGCGTTTTTCGACATCGATTCCTTTGCCATATTTTCGGGCATACGTGATAAAAGTGGCATAATGTCCGGCTTCGCTTTCCATTAACTCTCTATAGAATTTTGATAATTCTTCGTCTTGAATATTTTCGGACAACACTTTAAAACGCTCACAACTTCTGGCTTCAATCATGGCAGAAAAAAGCAAACGTTCTACCAATCCGGAAACTCTACTCCCAGTATTACTTCGTTTCATGTATTGTGCTAATTCGTTTACATAATCATCTTTGCGTTCACGGCCTAACTTTAATCCACGTTTTTTGATGATGTCATGCACTTGTTCAAAATGATCTAACTCTTCTTTAGCCAAAGCCAACAAATCGGTAACTAAATCTTCGTGTTCTGAGTTATTGGTAATAATCGTTATGGCATTGGTTGCTGCTTTTTGTTCGCACCACGCATGATCAGTTAGAATTTCTTCAATATTTTTCTCTACGATGTTAACCCATCTTGGATCGGTTGGTAATTCTAAACGTAAAACTCCCATTTTATTTGTTATTAAAAAAACCTTCAAAAGTAGCTTCTGAAGGTTTTGAATAGTATTATTTTATAAATTTAGTAAACAAAAATGGCTCTTTCGCTCATCATGTCGTTTACTTCGTCGGCAATTTCCTCTAATACTTCATCGTTAGTAGCATTTAAAAGTACTCTGTCAATTAAATCAACAATAGTTTCCATATCGCTTTCTACCAAACCGCGAGTAGTGATTGCTGGAGTTCCAACTCGAATTCCAGATGTCACGAATGGCGATTTATCATCAAAGGGCACCATGTTTTTATTCACGGTGATTTCGGCTTTACCTAAAGCAATTTCGGCATCTTTACCAGAAATTCCTTTGTTGCGCAAATCAATCAACATCATGTGATTATCCGTTCCGCCGGAGATTAAATGATAGCCTCTTTTTACGAAAGCTTGCGCCATAGATCTAGCATTTTTTTGTACCTGCATTTGATACGTAAAAAACTCATCTGACAACGCTTCTCCAAAAGCAATGGCTTTTGCTGCAATAATGTGTTCCAATGGTCCGCCTTGATTTCCTGGAAAAACAGCCATATCCAAAACATGTGACATCATTCTGATTTCGCCTTTTGGAGTGGTTAATCCCCATGGGTTTTCAAAATCTTTGCCCATCATAATGATACCACCTCTTGGTCCACGTAATGTTTTATGTGTTGTCGACGTAACAATATGGCAATGCGGCATTGGATCATTCATTAAACCTTTGGCGATTAAACCCGAAGGATGTGAAATATCAGCTAATAAAAGTGCTCCGACGCTATCGGCAATTTCCCGAAAACGTTTAAAATCCATATCACGAGAATAGGCAGAAGCTCCGGCAATAATCATTTTAGGTTGTTCTTTAGTTGCAATTTCTTGAATTGTATCATAGTTCAAAACTCCCGTTTCTTTTTCAACACCATAAAATGATGGTGTATATAATTTTCCTGAAAAATTAACCGGCGATCCATGAGTTAAATGACCTCCATGAGACAAATCAAATCCTAATATTTTATCACCCGGTTTTAAACAAGCCGCAAAAACTGCCGTATTAGCTTGCGAACCTGAATGTGGCTGAACGTTTACATATTCGGCACCAAAAAGTGCTGCCGCCCTATCAATCGCAATTTGTTCAATGACATCTACTACTTCACATCCACCATAATATCTTTTTCCAGGGTAGCCTTCGGCATATTTATTAGTAAGTACAGAACCTGCGGCTTCCATTACCTGGTCGCTCACAAAGTTCTCTGATGCTATTAGTTCAATTCCGTGAATTTGTCTGTCTTGTTCCTCAAGAATAAGGTCAAAAATTTGTTTGTCGCGTTGCATTTGAAATTATTTCGATTAATTGTGCTCAAAATTACAAAAATGGTTTGGTAAATTAATAGGAAATGATATATTTGATTACTTAATTTTTCAACAAACTTAAAGATCATATCATGCCTTTAGAGACCAACAATCCGAAACGAAAATCATGGGTTACTGTTCCTGATAACAGTGACTTCCCTATTCAAAATATTCCATTTGGTGTTTTTTTAACCAAAGAAGATGTTATCACTATTGGGACTCGAATTGGTGATTACGCTATCGATTTGGGAGCTTTACAGCAACTACATTATTTCGAAGGAATTGAACTAACGGATGATATGTTCATGCAAGACACTTTGAATGATTTTATCTCTGACGGAAAAAAGACTTGGCGATTGGTTCGTAGCCGAATTGGTGATATTTTCGATAGTAACAATCCTAAACTTAGAGATAATAAAGAACACAGAGACATTATAATCTTCAAAATGGAAGATGTAGAAATGCAACTACCTGTTTTAATTGGCGATTACACTGATTTCTATTCCAGTAAAGAACATGCTACCAACTTAGGTAAAATGTTCCGCGACCCCGAAAATGCATTATTACCCAACTGGCTTCACATTCCGGTTGGATACCACGGAAGAAGCTCCACTATTGTGCCTTCTGGAATTCCGGTACATCGTCCGATGGGACAAACCTTACCTAATGGCGAAAGCACACCCGTATTTGGTCCGTCAAGATTAGTTGATTTTGAATTAGAAACTGCTTTCATCACAACAGATGCTAACATTATGGGGGAAAACATAGCGATTAATGAAGCAGAAGATTATATTTTTGGAATGGTATTGCTAAACGATTGGAGTGCTCGTGATATTCAAAAGTGGGAATATGTGCCGCTTGGTCCATTCTTAGCTAAAAACTTTGCTTCCTCGATTTCACCATGGATAGTAACCATGGATGCTTTAGAACCTTTCAAAACCAAAGGTCCTATTCAAGAACCAATGCCACTTCCCTACTTGCAACAAAAAGGAAAACATACCTACGACATTAATTTGGAAGTATATATCGAACCTGAAAACGTAGCGCCTTCATTAGTTTCTAAATCTAATTTCAAATATATGTATTGGACGATGTCACAACAATTAGCGCATCATACCTCAAATGGTTGTCGGGTAAATTCTGGTGACATGATGGGTTCTGGAACTATTTCTGGTCCAACTCCGGATAGTTTTGGTTCGATGCTTGAACTAACTTGGGGCGGCAAAAATCCAATTAAAATGAACGATGGCTCTGAGCGTAAATTCATCAATGATAACGATACTGTAATTATGAAAGGATATTGTCAAAACAGCACGGTTCGACTAGGATTTGGTGAAGTTTCAAGTAAATTATTACCACCATTCGTTAGAAAATAAACTTACTAAATTCCAAATTAAAAAATCCAAATTCCAAGTTTAAAACCATACAATTGAAATGAAAAATACAGCGTTAACACACGTACACGAAAGTTTAGGAGCAAAAATGGTTCCATTTGCCGGCTACAATATGCCAGTTCAATATGAAGGTGTAAATGCCGAACACGAAATTGTCAGAAATGGTGTTGGCGTTTTTGATGTGTCTCACATGGGTGAATTTTTACTAAGTGGTGAAAATGCATTGGCATTGCTTCAAAAAGTAACTTCTAATGATGCATCGGTTTTAGAAATTGGTCGGGCACAATATTCTTGTTTACCCAATAATGATGGCGGAATTGTCGATGATTTAATTGTTTACCGAATGAAAGAAAACCAATATTTATTGGTCGTGAACGCTTCAAATATTGACAAAGATTGGAAATGGATTTCGTCTCACAATGATTTGGGAGTTGATATGAAGAATATTTCTGATGATTATTCTTTGCTTGCCATTCAAGGTCCAAAAGCAGTTGAAGCCATGCAATCTTTAACTTCTATTGATTTATCAGCCATCAAATATTATCACTTTGAGGTGGCTGACTTTGCCGGAATTGAACATGTCATCATTTCGGCTACAGGGTATACTGGTTCGGGTGGATTTGAGATTTATTGCAAAAACTCCGATGTGGAGCAAGTTTGGAACAACGTTTTTGAAGCTGGTAAGGCATTCGGAATAAAACCTGTTGGATTGGCGGCTCGTGATACGTTGCGTTTGGAAATGGGATTTTGCTTATATGGAAATGATATTAATGACACTACTTCTCCGTTAGAAGCTGGATTGGGTTGGATTACCAAATTCAATAAAGACTTTACCAATTCTGAAAACCTAAAAAAACAAAAAGAAGCGGGAGTTACACGAAAACTAGTTGGATTTGAACTTACAGAAAGAGGTATTCCAAGACACGATTATGAAATTGTAGATGCTGATGGCAACAATCTCGGAATTGTAACTTCGGGAACAATGGCACCATCTTTAGGGAAAGGAATTGGAATGGGCTATGTGAAAACTGAATTTTCAGCAATTGACAGCGAAATTTTTATTCAAATCCGAAACAATCAAGTTGCAGCCAAAGTGGTAAAAATGCCTTTTTATAAAAAGTAGATCATAACAATGACAATTTCAATGGCAATGATAAGGTAGTAAACAACTTTTTAAATTGACCTTGAAATTGATATTGAAATTGATATTGAAATTAATTCACTACATCATTTGTTTAAAAAATCACTAATATTAGTTCTGTTGTTTCCTCTTATGGTAGTAAGCCAAAAGGAGAAAAATCCTTGTGAAACGCTAACAAAAATTAATTTTCTTATACAGCAACAACATTACAGACCAAAAGCAGTTGATGACAGTTTGTCGGCTACTGTTTTTGATGCTTTTTTAAAGACTTTAGATGATGATAACCGTTTATTTACTGAAATAGAAATAAACTTTTTAAAAAAGCACAAATACAAGATTGATGATTATATTCGTGAAGCAAACTGTGAATTTTTAACAGATTTTTATACTGCACACACTTCAGCAATCAAAAGATACTCTGCAATAATTGAAGACATTAAAAAAGAACCTTATATTTATAAAAGCGCAGAAACCATGCGGTTTTCCAAAAAAGCATTTCCTTATGTTAAAGACGAAATTGAGCTTAAAAAGTTATACAAAAAAAGAATTCTTTTTCAAATTCTAAAAGACATTTCAGAAACAAGCAAAAACAAAGACTCTTTACTGACTAATTTTGACAAAATATCAAAGCTGTCTAAAGCCAAAGTCTTTGATATGTTTTCTTGTAAAGCTGCAAGCTTTCAATTGACGCAACAAGAGTTTAATTCAAATTTTTTTAGTTCTTTTTGCAACTATTTTGACCCTCACACTGAATATTTTTCCGAAAGCGACAAATCGAGTTTTTTATCCGCCGTTAGTGCTGACAATCTCACTTTTGGCATGATGGTATCTATAAATGAAAAGGATGAAATTATTGTTGATGAAGTTATACCAGGAAGTGCTGCTTATTCTACTGAAAAAATTGATAATGGGGATCAGATTATAAAAATTAAATATTTGGATGAAGAATACGATATAGGATGTTCTTCAATGCAAAAAGTTGAAGTTGTATTTAACTCGAGTGAATATAAAAATGTTGAATTTACCTTACGCAAAAAAAGTGGCGAACAATATAGTGTCAATCTGACTAAAAAAGTCATGAAAGATTATGAGAATAATGTATACAGCTACCTCTTAGAAAAGGATAACAAAAAGATTGGCTATATTCGAATTCCAAGTTTTTATGCCAAATTTGAAAATGGTAAAACCAATATGAGTGAAGATGTCACAAGAGAAATATACAAACTACAAGAAGATAAAATCGAGGGATTAATCATTGATTTACAAAACAACGGAGGTGGCTCGATGGATGAAGCTGTAAAATTATCCGGGGCATTTATTGATGCAGGTCCAGTGGCTATTATGAATGATCAAAAAGGAAAAACACAAACACTGAAAGATCCAAATAGGGGAAGTGTTTATGTTGGTCCATTAATAGTAATTATTAATGGTTTTTCAGCTTCAGCAAGCGAATTTTTTGCCAATGCTATGCAAGATTATGATAGAGGTATTGTTATTGGAACACAATCTTATGGAAAAGCATCAATGCAACGTATTTTTCCCTTAAGCCATGAAGATACTCCAAATGAATTTGTAAAATTAACCATCGAAGAGTTTTACAGAATAACAGGAAAGTCGAATCAGACCGTCGGAATTACTCCCGATGTTACCATTCGAATGCTTTTTGATGGTCAAATGCCAAGAGAAAGTGACAGCAAAACTGCATTAAAGAATGAAGTTATCGAAGGTGTTTCTCGTTTTACACCATTTTCAAATCCATTAAAATCTGAAATTATTGAAAACAGTAAAAAGAGATTACGTTCTAATATCGATGCAAAATTAATTGAAGAACTGAATGAAAAAATTGATAAATTATATGAAGGTCCTTTAACTCCTATTCTACTCGAATTTGACACTGTATTTACTGAAGTAAATAAAATGAATGCGCTTTGGTCTGACATTAAAAATCTATCCGAAAAAGAGTATCCCATAAAAATAGATCGAAATACGGTAGATATTGAATACCAAGAATTTGATGAATTTTTAAAAAGCAGCAATACTGAAAAAATTAAAGCATTAAAATCTAATTTTCCAGTTGTTGAAGCAATGAATATAATAATTGATTTAAATAAATAATCCATGAAAGTAAGAAACCTTATAATTTTATTTTTTGCTATGAGTGCAAACTTGATAGCTCAAGAATTCAAATCAGCTGAAGAGTATTTAACCTATATCGAAAAAGAGCAGGGTCTAATTTCTAAAAGCACTTGGAAATATACGACTGCCGTTGCACATTCAAAAAGCGCAAGACGCATCGATAATACTCGAAAACAATTAATAAAAAGTATTGAAGCTGCACAAAAGAAAATCAATATACTTAAAGATGGTTATAAAGGCGATGTTGAGTATAAAAATCAAGTGTTGCAATATCTCGACATTTGCAAGATTAACATTAATGAAGAATACGAAAAGTTAATCAATATGCAGGAAGTGGCAGAACAATCATATGATGACATGGAAGCGTATTTACTGATGCGTGATTTAATAAATGAAAAGTTAGATTCCGAAAATGAAAAAGTAGATAATGCATTCAAATCATTTGCACTAAAATACAACATAACTATTACGGAAGGAAATTCGGAATTAGGTGAGAAAATCAAACTTTCTAATGAAGTTTTTGATTACCACACTTCTTTATATTTGATTTTTTTTAAAGTAAATTTCACAGATACCAGTCTCTCAAAAGCTATAGAAAAAAAAGACTTTAGTGCCATACAACAAAACTCAAATTCTTTAATACAATATTCCGATGAAGGTTTGGAAAAACTGAAAACCATCAAACCATACAAAGGCGATTCATCAATGATTACAATTACAAAAAAAGCACTAGAGTATCATAAAAAAGAAGCACAGCAATATGTCCCGAAAATAGTTGATTTTATTATGTTTAACGAAAAATTTGACAATGCTAAAAAAACGTTAGAAGCTAAAAAAGAAAAAGACAGAAGTAAAGAAGAAATAGACAACTTTAATACCATGGTAAAACAAGTTAATAAAGAAATTGACAATTACAATAAACTGAATAAAGCTAATTTTGAAGAAAAAAATAATATTTTGACAAATTGGAATAACGTTGGTGAGAATTTTATTTCCAGTCATGTACCTGTTGATTAAATTAGTATTTGATTTTTGATAATGTCATTGAAAGAAGTATTTTTGCAACACCCGAAACCAAATTGGTCACCAAATGAATAAAATTGTTATTAGAAATGGGAAGAGCTTTCGAATTTAGAAAAGGAAGAAAAATGAAACGTTGGGCAGCCATGGCCAAAGCGTTTACGCGTATTGGAAAAGATATCGTAATGGCAGTTAAAGAAGGCGGACCAAATCCGGAAGCTAACTCGCGGTTACGTGCTGTCATCCAAAATGCCAAAGCAGCAAACATGCCAAAAGACAATGTTGAACGTGCTATTAAAAAAGCTACTGACAAAGATACGGCCAACTATAAAGAAGTATTGTTTGAAGGCTATGCACCGCATGGAATTGCAATACTTATTGAAACCGCTACTGATAATAACAACAGAACAGTTGCCAATATTCGAAGTTATTTTAATAAATGTAACGGAACTCTAGGAACTCAAGGTTCGGTTGAGTTTATGTTTGACCATACGTGTAATTTCCGAATTTCAAATAAGAATATCGACATAGAGGAAATGGAATTGGAGTTCATCGATTTTGGCGCCGAAGAAATTTTTGCCGATGAAGAAGACATCCTAATCTATGCTCCTTTTGAAAGTTTTGGAGCCATTCAAAAAGAATTAGAAAATCGTGGCATTGAAATATTATCTTCTGGTTTTGAAAGAATTCCTCAAATTATCAAAGAACTTACCGAAACTCAAGTAGCTGATGTAGAAAAATTGTTAGAAAAAATTGAAGAAGATGATGACGTAATGAATGTGTATCATACAATGGAGGAATAATTGTCATATTATATAAATAAAAAACTCCAAAATTATTTGGAGTTTTTTATTATCTGACAAGTATGATATGATTACTTAATAAATTCTACTTTTTGAACTTCTTCAGCATTGATGCTGTCAAAGAAACCTTGTTCGTTCATCCAGTCATCGCTAAATACTTTGCTCATATAACGCGAACCGTGATCAGGAAAAATGGCAATAACATTACTGTTTTCGTTGAATTCACCTTCTTCTGCATATTGTTTGATAGCTTGCATAACAGCACCCGAAGTATACCCTACAAATAAACCTTCTCTTTTAACAATCTCTCTCGTCGTGTGAGCGCTTTCCTCATCAGTAACTTTCATGAAATGATCGATTAAGTCAAAATCGGTAGCCGTTGGAATGAGGTTTTTTCCCAATCCTTCTATTCTATAGGGATAGATTTCATTGGCATCAAACTCTTTAGTTTCGTGGTATTTTTTCAATACCGAACCAAAAGCATCTACTCCTAAAATTCTAATATTTGGATTTTTCTCTTTTAAAAACTTTGCTGCTCCCGATATCGTTCCACCTGTTCCGCTACACGCAATTAAATGTGTAATTTTCCCGTTGGTTTGGTCCCAAATTTCTGGACCTGTTGATTTATAATGCGCATCAATATTCAATTGATTAAAATACTGATTAATGTATACTGAACCTTTAGTTTCTTCGTGTAAACGTTTTGCTACGTTATAGTAGGAACGTTCGTCATCAGCAGAAACATGTGCTGGACAAACATATACTTTTGCACCCATACTACGTAACATGTCAATCTTATCTTTAGAAGATTTTGAACTAACCGCTAAAATACAGTTATACCCTTTTATGATACTTACCATTGCTAGACTAAAGCCCGTATTACCCGAAGTAGTCTCAATAATAGTGTCTCCAGGAGAAAGAATACCTTGTTTTTCTGCTTCTTCTATAATATATAATGCAATTCTGTCTTTGGTAGAATGTCCTGGGTTGAAAGCTTCAACCTTGGCATAAAAATTTCCTGGTAAAGATTCTGTGATTTTGTTAAGTCTAATCAGAGGTGTATTGCCAATTAGGCTTAGTACATTATCGTGAGCTTTTATATCTTCTTTCATAAAATAATTTAGTCAAGCAATATCAAGGAGACTTCAAATAGAAACTCCAAAACTTTGCAAATTTAATAAAAAAAATTTTAAACTATCTTTTTATTCCTTCTAAATCTATTAAAAAACTGTATTCTTTAGCGATTTCCTTAATGGCTTCAAACCTTCCCGACGCACCACCATGACCAGCATCCATATTGGTATCCAAATATAATTGATTATTATCGGTTTTCAAAACTCTTAATTTAGCAACCCATTTTGCTGGTTCCCAATATTGTACCTGCGGATCATGCAAACCAGTTGCAATATACATATTGGGATAGCTTTGTGCCTTTACATTGTCATAGGGTGAATAGGAAAGCATATAATCATAATATTTTTTTGCATTTGGATTTCCCCATTCGTCATATTCACCGGTAGTCAATGGAATGGTATCGTCTAACATTGTCGTTACCACATCCACAAAAGGCACTTGTGCAATCACGCCATGGTATAATTCTGGGGAAATATTTACAATAGCTCCCATTAATAATCCTCCAGCCGAACCACCTTCTGCATACAAATGGTTAGGTGAAGTATATTTTTCGGATATTAAAAACTTAGAACAATCAATAAAATCGGTAAAGGTGTTTTTCTTTTTCAATAATTTTCCATCATCATACCATTGTCGTCCTAAATCTTCACCACCTCGAATGTGAGCAATGGCAAAAATAAATCCCCTGTCCAAAAGCGATAATCGAACAGAAGAAAAATGACAATCCATCGTCACTCCATAAGATCCATAGCCGTATAATAAAGTTGGTGTTGCTCCTTCCTTTTTCATTCCTTTTCGATAAACCATAGAAATGGGCACTTTCGTTCCATCAGTTGCGGTAGCCCAAATTCTTTCTTCTTGATAATTATTCTTATCAAATTTACTATCGAAATCTCGGGACAAAACTTCTTGTTCTTTCAATATGGTTTTTTCTTTGTTTTTCATATTAAAATCAATAACCGAAGGTGGTGTGGCTAATGATTGGTAACCATAACGAAGAATTTCAGTATCAAAATCGAGATTGGTGGTCGTATATGCCATATAGGTTTCGCTTTCAAAAGGCAAATAGTATTCTCCTTCTCCACCCCAAGGCATAATTCTGATTTTATTCAAACCGTCAGCACGTTCAGAAACCACTAGATAATCTTTGAAAATATCAATATCTTCCAACAAAACATCTTCTCTGTGAGCAATTACATCCACCCAATTTTCCTTTGATGTTGCATTTTCAGGAGTTTTCATTAGCTTAAAATTGGTCGCTTTGTCTTTGTTAGTAACAATATAAAAGTGATTACCAAAGTGCGAAATCGAATATTCTAACCCACGAGTTCTCTTTTGAAAAACTTTGAATTTAGCATCTGGCGTTTCCGCTAAAACCGTTTGGTATTCGGTAGTTAGCGTACTGCTAGAATTGATAATTATGTATTTTTTTGATTTCGATTTATAGACAGAAACATCAAAAGTGTCGTCTTTTTCAAAATAAACTAAGGTATCATCTTCAACAGTTGTACCAATTTTATGTTTATAAATTTTATCGGCTCGAAGCGTAACTTCATCTTTTCTAGAATAAAATAAGGTTTTGTTATCACTTGCCCATGTGGCGCCACCAGCAGTATTTTCTAGCTTTATAGGAAGAATTTCACCCGTAACTAAATTTTTGATTTGAATGGTATATTGGCGTCTTGATACTGTATCTATACCAAAACTTGCCCAAATATTATCTTCGCTTATGCTCAATCCCGATAAGTTAAAATAAGCATGCCCTTGTGCCATTTTGTTGCAATCAAAAAGGATTTCTTCCTTAGCTTGTAAATTTCCTTTTTTTCTAGAATGAATGGGATAATCTTTTCCTTTTTCAAATCGGGTGATATAGTAATAACCGTTATAGAAATAGGGAACCGACTCGTCATCTTCCTTAATACGGGCTTTCATCTCTTCAAACAAATCTTTTTGAAAATCCTTTGTGTGAGCAGTTGATTGGTGGTAGTATTCATTTTCTTGATTAAGATACTCAATTACCGTAGGATTTTCCCGATTGTTGAGCCAATAATAATTGTCGTCACGAACATGACCGTGTTTCTCCAACGAATGCGGAAGAATTGTAGCTTTGGGCGGCTTTAAAAAATCTGACATTTGGCTTTCTATGATTAACACAACAAAAGTAACCATAGATTAAAGATAAAAACAACATGTAGTATGGAAGTTATGCACTTAGAAATTAACATTACTATAAGTTCTTTTTTATATTTTTACAATTAATACTAATTACAAAACCATGAATTATAAAATATTCTTCATCATTATACTATTAAACAGTGTGATTTGTTTATCCCAAAATGAACTTGCAAAAAAAGGGACTATTACTTTAGCAGACAATCAAAAAATAGTATTCAATAATTTAAGATTAATCAATGGTAAATTTACTTTTAACGATGTAGCTTCAGGTACCGAAAAAGAGCTTGCTATTAAAGAAATAAAATATGTAGAAGATGATAAATTGTCAAGGATCTTTACCAATAAATCTGTTGAAACCGCTGATGATGTTAAAAAAGCTAATGAAGATAGACAACATGCTGTTGAAGAAAAAGAAAAAAAGGAAATGAATGAAAAGCTTCGGATAATGCGGGAGGAAGCCGGTTCCTTGAAACTTCGTCGCAATGGCATATACATAACCAAAGATGATTTTATAAAGGAAAGAATCAGCTCGCCAGATGAAGTAGTTGCTAAAGGTATGTATGGTTTTGAAAAACCAGTTCTGTCTAAGATTGAAGATAATTGTTTTTTTTATTACAAAGCTACTGATGAAAAGGTAAAAAACGTCTTTGCCATTTGTTATAAAGGGCATCTTTACTTTCAGATTAGTGCTATTTTAGAAAACCGAAATAAAACCGATAGGGCACAAACCAACGACTTTCCAAATAGTTTTACGCGAGTTGTAAGTGGAGGTAAGAATTATTATTATCTCGAGGCCTCTTTAGTAAATCAATGGGCACAAGGGTTTGCTTATGGAGGAGTGGGTGGTGCAACTGGTGGAGCAGTAGCAAACTCTATGGTAAATGGCAAAGGGGTTGTTTGGGATATCAAAAATCAAGAATTCAATATTTTCAAAAACTGTGATGATTATAACGAATTCATAAAAGACAAGTACCCGGAGGGAGTTCAAACATGTGAGAGACAACAAGCAGATATTTTAAAAATTAGAGAAACAATTGAAAAGATAAAATAATTTAAAAAGCTATCTTATCTAACACTTCCAAAACATATTCATGCATTACTTGTCTGTAATCTAAATGGGTTACTATTCTTAGTTTTCCTTTGGCTAGCAAACTTATTGAAATCCCTTTTTGTTTTAACTTTTCAATCACTAGTTGATCTTGTATATGAGGTTGTGCCGAGAACACCACAATATTTGTTTCTACCGGTTCTACTTTGGCAACCCAATCGCATTGTTCGAGTTGTGTTCCCAATTCTTTCGCTCTGCGATGGTCGTCTTCTAATCGATTAATATTGTTTTGCAACGCATAAATTCCGGCTGCCGCCAAATAACCCGACTGACGCATATTGCCTCCAAAAATCTTTCGGATACGTAAAGCACGATGCATTGTTTCAGCATCTGAAAGTAAAACGGAACCAATGGGACATCCTAATCCTTTGGAAAAACAAACCGAAATAGTGTCAAATAAATCACCGAATTGTTTTGGTTGCTGCTTTTTGGCAATCAAAGCATTCCACAAACGGGCACCGTCTAAATGGTATTTCAAATTATTATCGGTGCAAACTTGTCTTATTTTTTGGAGTTCTTCTATTTCGTAACAAGCACCACCCCCTTTATTGGTAGTATTTTCAATCCCCACCATTTTTGACATAGGTGTATGATAAAACTCGGGATCGTTAATCCCTTCTTTCACTTGTTCGGCGGTTATGATTCCACGATTGCCATCCAATAAATTAAAATTAACGCCACTATTTGCAGAGGCTCCGCCCGATTCATACAAATGGATATGCGACCATTTATCACAAATGATTTGGTCACCCGGATTTGTATTGAGCTTAATCGCTGTTTGGTTGGCCATTGTTCCTGTTGGAAAAAACATGGCGGCTTCCATTCCAAATAAATCGGCCACAATGCGCTCAAACTCATTTACGGTTGGGTCTTGTTTAAAAACATCATCGCCTACTTTAGCTTCAAACATGGCTTGCATCATTTCGGGAGATGGCTTTGTTACGGTATCGCTAATTAAATTTATTTCCATTTAAAGAATATTAGTCTATTTTTGTGGTGGATTCTAGCCCCGACCTGCCTGCCGGCAGGCAGGTAGTAGCGGCATCCTTTTGTTTTGTCATGCTGAGCCTGTCGAAGCACAAAACAAAAGATACAGTGGACAGCGGGAATAGCTCCTGAAATAAATTCAGGATAAATCAAATAATAAAACACAAAATTACATTAATTTATGACAAATACCGAAAAAATAAAAGGTATTGTGGAGCGTCTTGGTGCGTTGAGGAGGTATCTTTGACATTGATGCCAAGCTAATAGAAATTACCAACGAAGAAGAAAAAACTTTTGCACCTAACTTTTGGAACAATCCAAAGGAGGCAGAAATCATTGTTCAAAACTTACGGTCCAAGAAAAAATGGGTCGAAGATTTTGAAAAAGGCAATTCTTTAGCCGAGGAACTACAAATTATCTACGAATTTTTCAAAGAGGGCGATGCTACCGAAGAAGAACTCGATGAACAGTATGAATTAACCAATACCCATATTGAGAATCTCGAGTTTAGAAATATGCTTTCGGATGAAGGTGATAGTTTGAGTGCAGTAATTCAGATAACTGCTGGCGCTGGTGGAACCGAAAGTTGTGATTGGGCTTCCATGCTCATGAGAATGTATATGATGTGGGGCGAAAAGGAAGGATATAAAATCAAAGAACTGAACTTTCAGGAAGGTGAGGTTGCCGGAATAAAAACGGTGACTTTAGAATTTGAAGGCGACTATTCCTTTGGGTATTTGAAAGGTGAAAATGGGGTGCATCGATTGGTACGAATATCTCCATTTGATAGTAATGCCAAGCGTCATACCTCGTTTGCTTCTGTTTATGTGTATCCTTTAGTAGATGATAGCATTGAGATTGATATCAATCCGGCCGATATTGAAATTACGACTTCGCGCTCAAGCGGCGCTGGAGGACAAAATGTAAATAAGGTCGAAACCAAAGTTCAATTAGTTCACAAACCAACCGGAATCCAAATTCAATGTTCGGAAACACGTTCTCAACAAGACAATAGACAACGAGCGATGCAAATGCTTCGATCACAGTTGTATGAAATTGAACTCAAAAAACAGCAAGCACAACGAAAAGACATAGAAGCGGGTAAAATGAAGATTGAATGGGGTTCCCAAATCAGAAACTACGTGATGCAACCTTATAAATTGGTGAAAGACGTACGTACTGGCTATGAAACTAGCGATGTTGATGGTGTAATGAACGGAAACATTGATAAATTTTTAAAAGCATATTTGATGATGATGGGGCAGAAAGAGGAGTAGTTAGTTTGCGAGTTTCGGGTTTAAGGTTTTGGATTTAATCTACAACTATTAGGAATTCAAAATTGTATTCACTTAATTTGATATTATAAAACCAAAAAACCATGAATTCATTCTCTCTTCAGGAAATTAATGCTGTTTTACAAGGCGAAATTGTTGGTAATGC
This sequence comes from Flavobacterium sp., assembly GCF_044369455.1. Lineage (GTDB taxonomy): Bacteria > Bacteroidota > Bacteroidia > Flavobacteriales > Flavobacteriaceae > Flavobacterium. Next base: position 140,120 of record NZ_JBIPLW010000008.1, read on the forward strand.
TTCGTGTAAAATAACTGCTCCAGAACAATTAGAAATGGCCAGTGAAACTGAGATTTCTTTTATTGGGAATAAAAAATATGAAAAATTTTGGGAAGACTCTAAAGCTTGTGTAGCTGTTGTTAATCAAGATATTGCTATTGAACCTGGAGAAAATCGGGCTTTCATAAAAGTAAAAAATGCCGATTTGGCCATGTCACAAGTATTGGAACTCTTTGCTCCTGCTCGACCTATTTTTGAATTTGAGATTCATCCCACAGCCGTAATTGATAAATCGGCAACTATAGGTAAAGGAACTAAAATTGGTGCTGGAAGTTATATTGGACCTAATGTTTCTATTGGAGATAATGTTACTATTTACCCCAATGTTACGATTTTAGATGAATGTAGCATTGGACAACATACAATTATTTGGCCTGGAGCGGTCATTCGGGAACGTTGTCATGTTGGTGCCAATTGCATATTGCATCCCAATTGCAGCATTGGCGCAGATGGTTTTGGATTTAGACCGTGCCCAGAAAAAGGGTTGGTCAAGATTCCACAAATTGGAAATGTAATTATTGGAAACAATGTAGAAATTGGGGCCAATTCCTCTGTTGATAGAGGTAAATTTAGTTCAACCGTTCTTGGTGATGGATGCAAGATTGATAATTTGGTTCAAATTGGACACAATTGCAAACTTGGTAAATTTTGTATTATGGCCGGAAATTCAGGTTTGGCTGGTTCAGTAACTTTAGGAGATGGTGTTATTATTGGCGGAAGCGCTTCCATTAAAGATCATCTTACTATCGGAGACAGGGCTATAGTTGGCGCAGGTTCTGGAGTTGCTGCCGATGTTGAAGCAGGAAAAGTAGTTTTAGGTTATCCAGCTGTTGATGCACGTGATGCCTTAAAACAATGGGCCATTTTAAAGCGATTGGTAAAAGATTCTAATAAATAATTTTAAATTTTGAACTATAAATTATAAATGAATTCAAAATTTATAATTTGTAATTCAAAATAACAACCTATATTTGCATCGAGGATTCCGAAAGGAAGTTACACCTCCCCGCACTAGTCGATCGCTCCAGATCGACTTTTGTATTTTACAACACTTCCTTTAAAAAGTTTAACATCGCTTCCCAAGAACGTTTTTCCGCCTTTTCATTATAAGCCGCTCCTTTGCTATTGTCACTTCCTGCACTTTTATTGGCAAACGAATGCACAGCATTAGCATAATAAACCATTTGCCAATCGGCACCTGAAGTTCTCATTTCATCTTGGAATTTTTCAACTTCTTCTTTTGGAACGTATTTATCATCGGCACCATGAAGAATTAAAACTTTTGGAATAATGTTTTCAATTATTCTAGTCTCATCTCTACCTAAACCTCCGTGAAAAGATACTATCCCTTTCACTTTCATATTCGCTCTTGCTGCTTCCAGTGCTCCGGTTCCGCCAAAGCAATAACCAATAACTACTATTTCATCAGGATTGGCACCTTGCTTAACTAATTGTTCCATTGCTAACTGAATTCTAGTTTGGTATTCCTTTATATTCTTTTTGAAATAACCAGCTTTTGCTCCAGCTTCTTTTGAATTATTTGGACGTTGATCAACACCATAGATGTCCGCAATAAAAGATTGATACCCTAAGTCTGCCAATTTATAGGAGACTTCTTTTTCATGATCCTGTATTCCCATCCAAGCAGGCAGAATTAGTACACCTGGGTTATTCTTCAACTGTTTTGCAGGTAGTATAGAAAGTCCGCTTAAAATTTGGTTTCCATCTTTGTACTCGACAGTTTTAGGTTGCGAAAAAACAGCAAAAGTGCTTTGCATCAATAAAGCGAGAATAAGAAATTTAGTTTTCATCAGTACTAATTGATTAGTTCTTAAAATTATGAAAACAAAAACGAAACAATTGTTAATTTTGAACAAAATAAAAAACCGACAGTATGACTATCGGTTTGATAATTCAAAAATTACTTTTTCTTTTTAGACTTTGCTTTTTTGTTTTTGGCTTTTGCCTTTTTAGCTTTCTCTTTTGCTTTAGCTTTTTTCTTTTTTTCCTTGTCTTTAGCTTTCTGCTTCTCTTTCTTTGCCTTTTCTTTTTTCTTGGCTTTTTCCTTTTTTTCTTTCTCTTTTGCTTTAGCTTTTTTTGCTTTTTCTCTGTCGGAATCTTTCGTAGTATCTACAGTTTCTTCAATGGAAGGAGTAGGTTCAACTACAATTACTTCCGGTTTAACTTCCTTTTTTACAACTGGTGTTGCAGTTCTTACTCTAGTTCTAGCTGGTGTCGTGCTAACAGTTGCTTTTACAGCCGCTGTTCTGGTGCGAGTTGGTTTCACTTCAGGTTTGGTTTCAACTGTTGGCTGAACTTTAGTCTCTAAATTTGACACTTCTTCGTTTGTAGTTAATTCATTGTTTATCATAGTGTACTTATATGTTTTAATTTAATGTTATTTTAATGTAAATTTTATGTAAACAAAAATACAATTAAAATCAATACTTCAATGTTAAGTTTTCATTTCTCAGAAAAACTTAACATTGGAAAAAAAATTAAGCGAAGATTTTAAAGAGATTTTTTAATTAAATCAAAAAGAAGAATAAAAAACTCCCAAAGAAAAATCTGAAGGAGTTAAAATTTTTTGAAAACTATTTTATATAAATAACTTTAATAAATAATACATAAATCCAGCTATCAAAGCCGATACTGGAATTGTTAAAACCCAAGCCCAAAGTAGCTTAACGGTAACTCCCCATCGAACGGCAGAAACCCTTTTGGTAACTCCAACACCTATGATAGAACCTGTGATGGTATGTGTGGTTGAGACAGGAATTTTAAAATGTTCTGTAATAAATAAGGTTAAAGCGCCTGCAGATTCCGCCACAACGCCTTCAAAAGCATTAACCTTTGTGATTTTTGAACCCATTGTTTTTACAATTTTCCATCCACCACTTAAGGTTCCTAAAGCGATAACAGTGTAACACGTTAGCGGAATCCATGAAGGCATTACACCGTCAATCTTTACTCCATCTTTTTCAGATGGCAACACCACGTTCAAATCTAACCAGCCAAAAGACATATTCGCATTTGGATGGGTATTTAAATAAACAGCCACTGCTGCCGCAATAATACCCATAACTTTTTGAGAATCATTTCCACCGTGTCCTAAACTAAATGAAGCAGAAGATAACAACTGCATTTTTTTTAATACTTTTTCTGCTTTTGATGTGGGTAAACTGCTAAATAATAAATTAAAAATAGCTATGCTATAAAAGATTATTGCAACTAAAGTCCATTTAATATTTGAAGGCTCAAAAATGACACTCCAAATCCTACTCTCAAATCTTGGTTTCTTGATTTCATCATAACCAACCAATACCGTTGATAAAAACCATAAAACCAGTAACATCAATACAATTGTGAATATTTTTGGGTAAATACTTTTTCTAGAAGAATACATCAACCATAGCGAAATAAAATACGAAATTATCATTCCTAATAAGGGAGCTAATACAATGAAGGCAATAATAACCGATACTCCTGAAGGCAATCCTCCATCCTCTGCTGGTTTGTACCAATTCACGATATTGTACCAATGTTTGGTAACTTCTGCCCCATCTTGAACTATTGTATAATCAGAAAAACCATGTAGAGCTATAGCATGAGCAATAGCCGCACCAGCAAAACCTCCAATTAGTGTATGAGATGAAGACGATGGAATTCCTTTCCACCAAGTAACTAAATTCCATACAATAGCGGCGATTACGCCAGCTAAAATAACTGTCAAATTTATACTATCGGTTTTTGCTGTTTTTGCAACCGTATCGGCTACACCAAAACCGAAAACCCAATACGCTAAAAAGTTGAAAAAAGCTGCCCAAAACACAGCTTGAAATGGCGTTAGTACTTTAGTAGCAACAATAGTTGCAATAGAATTTGCTGCGTCGTGAAATCCATTAATATAATCAAAGATTAATGCTAGAATTATAATAACAATTAGTAAAGTCATAAATTTTAAATTAAAATCTCAAATTCCAAATTCCACTTAATGTATATCAAAATAGGAATTTGGAACTTAAAATATTGTAATTTTGATTGGTTAAGAGTGTTTTACAGAAATTTGTTCCATAACATTAGAAACACTTTTACATTTGTCACATGCCATTTCTAGCGCAGAAAGTACTTCTTTGTATTTAATGACGTTTTTTGCGTCCGTTTCATTTTCAAAAATGTCAGCAACGGCTCTGTCAAATACAGAATCTGCTTTACTTTCTAATTTATTTATTCTTTTACACGTATCTTTTATAGCTCTATGATTCATTGCTTTCAATTCTTTGATATTTACACCAATTAATTGACATGCTTCTAAATTAATTTCTGTCAATTTCCGAATTGATTTGGTGATTTTTTCAACTTGATACAAACGCATTCTACTAGCAGCACCGTGCATATTATCGGCAACGTTATCAATAGCTTTAATTAGCGAGTGAATATCTTCTCTATCAAAAGGAGTGATAAAGTTTCTACTTAATTCTATATGTGTTTTATGGGTAATCTCTTCGATTTCAGCTTCAAGTTCTTCTATTCTTCTAAAATATTCTTCTCGCTCTGCTTTTGGAGCATTAACTGCTTCATGAAGCGCTTCTGCCAATAAAATCAAACCTGCTGCTGCTTGTTCAAATAAAGGGAAGAACTTTTTATCTTTTGGAACTAAAAACTGGAAAATATTGTTAAGTGACATTGTTTTTCTATATATATTGGCGCAAATGTATTTTTTTAATGTTAAGTGAATATTAACTCGTCAAAAATATGTCTTTATTAATATGAATTAATTTTTTCAATTCACATGGAATAATCTTATTGAAAACGTTTTCGTATTTTAGCACATTCTCAAACATAACACCAAAAATAAAGCTCAATTTAATATTATGGACATTAACTTCAATAAAAACGAAGATCACAACAAACTTTTACTTACCGATTTAAAACAACACTTTGCTAAAGTAAAAGTTGGTGGCGGAACTAAACGTATAGAAAAACTACATGCCGAAGGTAAAATGACGGCTCGTGAACGCATTGATTATTTGCTTGATACTAAATCGAATAGTATCGAAATTGGTGCCTTTGTTGGCGATGGAATGTATGCTGAACATGGTGGTTGTCCATCTGGAGGTGTAGTAGTAAAAATGGGATACATCAAAGGCAAACAATGCATTGTTGTGGCTAATGATGCTACTGTAAAAGCGGGTGCCTGGTTTCCGATTACTGGAAAAAAGAATCTCCGTGCACAGGAGATTGCGATGGAAAATCGATTGCCAATTATCTACTTAGTTGATTCTGCTGGCGTTTATTTGCCAATGCAGGATGAAATTTTTCCCGATAAAGAACACTTCGGACGCATATTCAGAAACAATGCTATCATGAGTAGTATGGGAATTACCCAAATTGCGGCTGTGATGGGAAGTTGTGTGGCTGGTGGTGCCTACTTACCTATTATGAGTGACGAAGCGATGATTGTGGATAAAACAGGAAGTATTTTCTTGGCAGGAAGTTATTTAGTAAAAGCAGCCATTGGCGAAAACATCGATAACGAAACGCTCGGTGGCGCCACAACCCATTGCGAAATATCGGGTGTTACGGATTATAAAGCCAAAGACGATGCAGACGCTTTAGACCGAATTAAAAGTATCGTTGGTAAAATTGGCGATTATGAAAAAGCGGGTTTTAATAGAGAAGCTCCTAAAAAGCCCGCTTTAGAGGAGGCAGCCATTTACGGTATTATTCCAAAATTGCGAACGGATCAATATGATATGATGGAAATCATCAAACGATTGGTGGACAACTCCGAAATGGATCTGTACAAAGACGGTTATGGTCAATCTATCATTACTTGCTACGCCAGAATTGACGGTTGGGCAGTCGGAATTATTGCCAATCAGAGAACGGTTTCCAAAACGAAAAAAGGTGAAATCCAATTTGGAGGTGTCATCTATTCGGATTCTGCCGATAAAGCCACGCGTTTTATTGCCAATTGCAACCAAAAGAAAATTCCATTAGTATTTATTCAAGATGTTACCGGATTTATGGTAGGAAGTAAATCGGAACATGGTGGTATCATAAAAGATGGTGCCAAAATGGTAAATGCGGTTGCCAATTCGGTGGTGCCAAAGTTTACGGTGATTGTGGGTAACTCTTATGGTGCAGGAAATTATGCCATGTGTGGCAAAGCGTATGACCCAAGATTAATAGTTGCCTGGCCAAGTGCCGAATTGGCGGTTATGGGTGGCACTCAAGCGGCGAAAGTGTTAGCACAAATAGAGGCATCTTCTCTTAAAGCAAAAGGCGAAATAGTAGATGAAAAAGTAGAAAAAGAATTATTTGACAAAATCAAAGCGCGCTATGATGCCCAAGTTTCTCCGTATTATGCTGCGGCACGATTGTGGACAGATGCTATCATTGACCCACTGGAAACCCGAACATGGATTTCTATGGGAATTGAAGCAGCAAATCATGCTCCGATTGAGAAGAAGTTTAATTTGGGAGTGATACAGGTGTGATTTTTAGAATTAAGATTTGAGTATTAAGTATTAAGATTTTTGATATTAGTTTTTTGTTATTAAATATCCGTAATCTTGTCATTCCGAAGTATGAGGAATCTCATCAATAATAACTAAAACCCAATTCATATGAAAAAATTACTGCTTATACTTTTAATTACTATAAACTTTAGTTTCACTGCCCAATCCCAAGATTATTCAGGAACGTACATCTTTTATGTAAAAACGCTAAAAGACGAAATCATTGATTACAAACTTCAATTAAATGTTGACCAAACTTTTCTTTTCACAAGTTACGTAAACAATAACACTAACGAATATTACAAAAACGGAAAAGGAATATGGAAAGTAGAAAATAAAATTATTAAATTCACCACTGAAACAGCTGATTTAGACGAAAAACATATTTTAAATTTCACGGGTTCAACTGCTAGAGTCATAAAAAAATCACCACGTGATACGTCAGATAAAGTGATACCGACTACACTTCAATTTTACAAATCTGAGATTTTCTGGATAGCTAATTTGAAACTTTTGTTGAAAAAATAATAATCAAAGTTATTTACTTCAAATAGTACAAATATAAAAAATCGGTTTCCCGAAGTTTTTATTTTCTAAATTTACTCAATATTGATGTTGAATAACACATTGACCAATCCTAAACTCATTTCTTTTGAATATACTACCAAAAGCAAAATCAATTAGTACTAAAATTCTTAAAGGTTTAGGAATATTAGTTTTAGTAATCTTCGTAATATACTGCGCACTTGGTCTTTATATTTCTTCACACCACAAGGTGATTGTTGCCGATATCAACAAAGTGACTAAAGAAAAATTCTCGGGAGATATCAAAATTGGCGATGTTGAAATTCTATTTTTTAAACATTTCCCCAATATTACCATAAAAGTAAAAGATGTTGTTGTTAAAGACAGTTTGTGGAACCAACATAAAAAAACATTTATAGATGCTAAAAGTATGTATGTTAAAATACTACCATGGTCTATCATTTTGACCGATATAGAAATAAATACCATTATATTAGAAAATGCCAAGTTGGATATTTTTGTTGATAAAAACGGCTACAGTAACGCATCAGCTTTAAGTCCAAAAAAATCATCAAAAAATCGGACTAAATCGAAATCTATGCTAAGTGTAGCAATTGACGAAGTAAAATTAAAGAACGTAAGCATCATTTCGGAAAACATAATAAAACACAAACGATTTGCTTTTGAAACTGAAAACTTAAATATTAAAATTAAAACCAACGATATGGGATGGAATGCAAAAGTGAGCATAAAAACGATGGTCAAAAGTTTGGCTTTTAATACCCAACGTGGAAGTTTTGCAAAAGATAAATTAATTGAAGGTGAAATAAATGCAGATTATAGTAAAGAAAAACAAGAAGTCATAGTTCATTCAGACAAATTAGCTATTGGTAAAACCAATTTTCAAGTAGATGCAGCGTTAGGCGTTTCTTCAATAAACAGCAAATTTGACATTCACCTTTTTAGTAAATCCATTTATTGGAGCGATGCTGCGGCTTTGGTCTCTAATAACATTAGTGATAAGTTATATAAATTTGATTTTAAAGATGCTTTTGATGTCAAGTGTGATATAATTGGTGATTTTAAAGTACAAGGCGATCCCTACATTCATGTCGTGACACACATGAAAAATAATACTCTGACTGCAGTAGATTACGAAATTACAAATTGCAGTATGACTGGAGAATTCACTAATGATTATGCTAAAAACGGTATTTTTGGCGACCCAAATTCTGCCATACTTCTGAATGATTATAAAGGCAAATACAAAGAAATTCCATTTGTTACAAAAAATTTACGAATCTTAGATTTAACAAAACCTATAGCTTCAGGTTCAGTTGAATCAGATTTTGATATTGTTAAACTAAACGCTCTTGCTACAAATAATAAATTGGTGTTCAAAAAAGGAAAAGCAAAAGTCAATGTTAAATTTAAAGCTGATGTTGTTGCACTAAATGTAACTAAACCCTTTATTTTAGGGACTGTTGATGTTATAAATAGCGATTTTAGTTATGTTCCTGGAAAGGTGAATTTCACTAATAATTCTATTCAATTTGAATTTAATACAGACCGACTTACTGTCAAAAATATTACAGTAAATACTGAAAGAAGCTCCTTTAAAATGTCGGGGTATTCAGAAAATTTTATGAACTTATTTTATGACAGTCCTGAAAAAATTGTACTAAACTGGAATATTGTAGGTGAGAAAATAGATTTAGGTAATTTTCTATATCTTATGAATTCTCAAAAAAAGAAAACAGGTAAAAAACAAAAAAATGAATCTTCAGATGAGTTGGTAAATAAAGTGTTTCAAAACAGTTCTATTATCACTAATGTTAAGGTTAATCAAATTGTTTATAAAAATTTTATTGGAAAAGATGTCCTAGCTAAAATTTCTCTCCTCAACAGTAAAATTTCCTTGCGGGAGATTTCAATTAAAAATGAAAATGCCAACTATTTTATTACTGGTTCCATAACCGATTATGGCCATAAAAAAGGTTTTAACATACATGCAATGGCTAAGAATACTGATATTCAAAAATTATTAAACTCTTTTGAAAATTTTGGTTCAACGACAGTAACTTCAAAAACTGTAAAAGGAACGATAAATTTAGATGCAAATATTAATGGGTTTATAGTAAAAGATTTTGGATTAGACAAAAAATCTTTATCGGGTAATCTAAAATTTACATTATCAAATGCTGCGCTGATTAATTTTGAACCTATTCAAAAAGTGGGCAAGATTGTTTTTCCAAATAGGGATTTTAAAAACGTAACCATCGATAAAATGAATTGCGACGGTTATATGAAAAATGGAATTGTAACCATTAAACCAATGGAAATAAAAACAAGTGTTATGCAGGTTGATTTGGCTGGTGATTATGGCTTTGCTGGTGGTACCAATATGCAAGTAGATGTCCATTTGAGAAATCCAAAAAAAGACGAACTCGCCAAAAATAATGGAGCACATATTACTAAAAAAAATAAAGGAATAATTA
>NZ_JBIPLW010000036.1:0-14717 GCF_044369455.1 Flavobacterium sp.
TTGTTCGGAAGAATTGAGTATTATTTGATGCTACACGCATTGCGTTTCTATAGGTAGCGGTGTAAGTTCCATTCGCTAAAGACGAATTGGCTTCGATAAAAAATCCTTGACCAGATGCAACCTTTCCAGTAGGTAAAAATCCTCCAGAGATAGCAGAAGTTGCCGTTCTAACACCCCCCGTAAAATTATATTTTGCATAGTCATTAGACGAATAAATGTTATTCGTTATTGCAGTATTATGTGTCCACAAATAAATAGTGCCATTAACTACGCCAACATTACTAGGATCGGTCAAGAACAAATCAATATCTATAGCTGATGGATATGGATTCCCAATTAGGTTATATGTTCCTGTACTTTTTATAATTGATGTTGAAATGACACCATTATTAGGAACACCCGAGAAAACAGTTTCTACTACTTGAGTTGGACTATAGGTTAAATTGTCGGGAGCTCTTGCTATATAACCCACTCCAGGAGCCATAATTGTAGTGCTTGATTCGTAAGCCCAGTTGTTAATAGTTGGGCTGAATGAATAAAATACGGAATCTGTGGCTAATTGACTTAAAGGAGTGCTGGCTACAGGAGAAGACCAATAGGTGAAATCATATTGTTTTAGTGGTGAAGAGTTTCTTTTATAAATTATAGTTCCAGTATTGATTGAAGCATCGTTGATTTGCACTAAACTTGAACTATTTTCAAAGATTAACGTACCAAGCGTTACCGTAACCGCATTGGTTATGGTTAATGTATTTCCAGCACTAATAGTTACAGTTCCCGAATTAACGAAGCAAGAGCAACCTACTAAATCTGTTGAAGAAGTATAATTTCCAGCAAAAACAACAACTTGAGAACTTGTAGGATTAGAACCTAATGACCAAGTAGAACCATTCCAAGTATTCGTTGGTAAAGCATTGAGCGTCACACTAGCAGAGGGTAGAGAGGAACAACCTGCAAAAGAAGCTGAAATGGTATACGTACCCGCTGGAGCTGAGACATTTGCCCCTGATATTACTACACCAATTGAAGGTGAAGCAGTATAAGTATAAGAGGCATTGTAATTGGTAATAGTAAAACTTCCAATCATAGCGGCACAAGTTGGTTGCACCAAGGAACCTAAGGTAGGTTGACCGGATGGTCCATTAACCGTAATTGTTCCGGTGGCATTTACCGTTCCGCAACCACCTGTTAAGGGTATGCTATAGGCAAAGGTTCCCGCAGCTGCTGGTGTACCACTGATGGTAATCACATCCGCTGACCAAGCAACCGTTACACCGGCCGGTAATCCTGTTGCAGTACCAATTCCTGTGGCTCCGGTAGTTGTATGCGTGATTGCAGTTAACGCCGTATTGATACAAAGCGTGGGCGTGGAAGATGCAATGGAAACAGTATCTTCATTTACAGTGATGGTACCTGTTGCATTCACAAATCCACAACCTCCTGTTAAAGGAATTGAATAATTGAAAATTCCGCTAGCAGTTGGCGTACCGCTTATGGTAATTACATTTGTATTCCAAACTGCAGTAACCCCTGGTGGCAGGTTCGTAGGAATCCCGATACCAGTTGCTCCTGTTGTAGTTCGTATAATATTGGGTAGTACAGGCGCATTGATACACAGGGTGGGATTACTTGAAGGTAGTCCGGCTGTATTAATTTCCACTGTAATGCTACCCGTTGCATCTACTACTCCGCAGCCACCTGCTAATGGAATGCTGTAAGGGAAGGTTCCCGCCACTGTTGGTGTACCACTGATGGTGATAACGTTTGATGCCCACGTTGCAGTTACTCCCGCCGGAAGTCCCGTTGCTGCTCCGATTCCTGTTGCACCAGTTGTTGTATGCGTAATCGCTGTTAAAGCTGAATTGATACAAAGTGTTGGTTCGGTTGAGGCAACGCCCGCAGTATTGTCTGCTGTTACCGTAATGGTTCCGGTTGCATTGACTATAGTACCGCAACCTCCTGTTAAAGGAATGCTGTAACTGAATGTTCCGGAAACGGTAGGCGTACCACTAATCGTAATGGTATCACCTGCCCAAGTGGCTGTTACACCGGTTGGTAGGTTTGTTGCAACTCCGATACCGGTTGCGATGGTAGTAGTATGGGTTATGTTTGTGATTGGCGTATCGATACATACAGTAGGCATTGATGAAGCTGCAGAAACAGTATTATTAATTACTGTGATGGTACCTGTTGCATTTACCACACCGCAACTGCCTATAATTGGAATAGCAATTAAAGGAATGGAATAATTGTAGGTACCTGTAACAGTTGGCGTTCCGGTAATGGTAATCATATTACTTGCCCAGCTGGCAGTAACACCCGGAGGTAAACCGTTTGCAATTCCTATACCTTGTGTTCCAGTGGTCGAATGCGTAATAGCAGTCAATGCACTGTTGATACACAAGGTTGGTGTTGCCGAAGCTGCACTAGCTGTGTTGTTTGGATTTACGGTAATGGTTCCTGTGGCAGCTATATTGCCGCAACCACCAGTAAGCGGAATGCTGTAATTATATGTTCCTACAACAGAGGGTGTTCCGCTAACGGTAATAACGTTAGCAGCCCAAGCAGCAGTAATTCCCGGTGGAAGCCCTGTTGCTGCTCCGATACCGGTTGCTCCTGAGGTGCTATAAGTTATGTTGTTCAATGGTGTGTTCAAACATAGGGTTTGCGTGGTAGAGGAACCCCCTGAGGTATTAACGGTTCCTGTATTTGTAACCGTAATGGTACCGGTTGCATTTACTGTTCCACAGCCACCTGTTAATGGAATGCTGTAAGGAAAGGTTCCCGCAACTGTTGGTGTACCACTGATGGTAATAACGTTTGATGCCCATGCAGCAGTTACTCCCGCAGGAAGGCCTGTTGCAGCTCCAATACCCGTGGCTCCCACAGTAGTATGTGTGATGTTTGTTAATGTAGTATTGATACAAACGGTTGGGGTAGAAGAGGCCGCTCCCCATGTATTAGTAGGGGTTACAATAATGGTTCCTGTTGCATTCACTGCTCCACATCCTTCTGTTAATGGGATGCTGTAATTGAATGTGCCAAAAACGGTAGGCGTACCACTGATGGTGATGGTGTTACTCGCATATGAAGCGGTTACCCCTGCAGGTAAACCTGTTGGAGTTCCTATACCGTTTGTACCTAGAGTTGTATGAGTGATGTTTGTCATTGCAGTATTGATACAAACTGTTGGGTTAATCGACGGAGAAGTAACTGTTGGCAGTGCAATATTATAATAATTACGCTGGTTACACTCCAATGCAATTCTATCATTTGTGGATAAAGCAGACGGGAAAACCATTACTTCGGGGATGTTTCCTGTTGTATATCTGGAGATGGAACCATTATTAAACCGGGCGCCTATCATGAATCTATTTTGTAAAATGTAATTTGTGTTGGTGATAGAAGCTGTTGGCATTGCATTTCCATCTCTGAACCCTGAAACAGTAGTGTTGGTTGCTGTAAAGGTGAGAATACGGCAATTGCCATTACCAGTTTGTGTATTGTCTAGTAATGATGGGAATGAAGCAGCAGCCTTAATTTCAAATCCTATCGGTTTATTAACCACATCAGGTCTGTCTTGAATTACAAATCCTTGAGTAGCGGTATAATTATTATCTAATAATGCTTGAATAGATGCGGTCGTGCTACCCACTGTAGTCCATTTTGAAATTACATTGGCTGAGAAGCCCGTAAATCCTGTAGTTGGAAATGCAGTGTGTGTAAGAAAACTTGAACCTGTAAAATAAATAGACGGAACTCCGTTTTGTGTTTCTAATACTCCGGCATTAATTACCCGTGGCTGATTGGCAGCAGTAGGTTGACTTGCATTTCTCCATTGCCCACTTTGATCGTACCAGATGGCTACAGTTCCTGTATTGACACCTATCCAACTACTAAGGGTAGTAGCCGTCGCAGCGCCACCACCTGCAGCACTCACGAATGAACTTAACGTTAGAATGCCACTTGCATTAAAATAAACATCACGCAACTCGCCATCACTGCTTCTTCTTATTCTCATGGCAGGTCCATTATAAGCGCTGCTCAACTTTCTTAAACCATAAGCAACAGAAGAAAAGTTTGCTGCAGTAAGAGCTACATTGTTTAAAACATTGTTTCCGGTGATAAAGATGGTAAACGGATAGTTTGTACTTCCGCAACCCGTTGAAGCATTCAATATACCCATATAAGATTGTCCCGCTACTGGACCAACTGCAGGAACTGCAACAGGTATTGAACCTGCCGGTAATGTTTGATTGCTAACATTTACAAATCCTGCTGAGATAGCAGCTGCGTTCCAAGTGATACTGTATCGTGTTGCAGTACTATTGGTGTAAGGTAAATTGGCAGTTGGAGTACCTAGTGCAATAGGTGTGGAAGCTCCCAATGTGAGTACAGGTGGTGTGACAATGGGTATGCTATAATAAAGACCTTGATTACACTCTAGTGATACCCTTGCAGTGGTTGACAAAGCATTTGGGAATACGATTACTTCCGGAATGTTTCCTGTTGTATATCGTGTGATACTTCCATTATTAAACCAAGCGCCTATCATGAATCTGTTTTGTAAAATATAATTCGTGCCAGATGTTGGGTTAGTAGTTAAAGCAATACCATCTCTGAATCCTGAAGATATAGAACTGTCTGCTACAAATGTTAGAATGCGGCTGCTTCCATTACCTGTTTGAATATTATCCTGAGACGCTCCCCATGCTGGCGTGGCTGCAACCCCATATGTAATTGGCATTCCCGTAATATCAGGGCGGTCTTGAAAAATAAATCCTTGTCCACCGTTATGATTGTTATCTATTAATGCTTGAATAGTTCCAGTAGTAGTGCCCGTTGTGGTCCATCTTGCAATCACATTGGCTGAGAAGCCCGTAAAACCAGTAGTAGGAAAGGCAGTATGGGTAAGAAAACTTGAACCTGTATAACGAATAGAAGGTCTACCACTTTGCGTTTCGATGACACCTCCACTGATAATACGTGGCTGATTGGCAGCAGTAGGTTGACTTGCGTTTCTCCATTGGCCACTTTGATCGTACCATACGGCCACTGTGCCCGAATTGGCACCTATCCAACCGCTAAGGGTAGTGGCAGTTGCAGCGCCACCACCTGGTGCACTCACTACAGAATTTAACGCTAAAACACCACTTGCATTAAAGAATACATCACGCAACTCACCATCGCTGCTTCTTCTTATTTGCATAACTGGTCCGGTATAGGCGCTGCTCAATCTGCGCAAACCATAGGCAACTGCTGAAAAGTTTGCAGCAGTTAGGTTTACGTTATCCAGCACATTATTCCCGGTTATAAAAATGGTAAACGGATAGCTTGCACTGCCCACGGAGCAACTGCTGGTTACTGTTAAAACACCCGTATACGATTGTCCACCTACCGGGCCAACTGCAGGTACCGGTGCCGGTATTGACGCTGCTGGTAATAAAGTACTGGCAACATTTACAAATCCTGCTGAGATAGCAGCTGCACTCCAGGTAATGCTGTAATTTGTTGCATTGGCACTGGTGTATGGTAAATTTGCAGTGGTAGTACCTAATGAAATTGGACTTGAAGTACCCAGTGTCAAATTTGGCGCTGCCATAGTGATAGTATAATAAGTTGCCTGATTACATTCCATTGCGGTTCTAGCAGGCGCTGATATTGCACTGGCAAAAAGGGTTAGCTCTCCCAATTTTCCATTTATAAAATTAGCATTTCCACTACTTCCAATCCACATCGGAGCTGTTCCACTTATGGTTCCGCTCATCGTTGAACTGGATAAAGAATTATTTCCGTTTCGCCATACATTACCCTGAGAATCATTTCTTCTGAAAGTACCGATGGAGTAGTTTAACCATGTTAAAGGGGTGTTGATTCTGGAAGGAATATCGAAGTAGGTTTGCCCATCAGACCAAGGTGCGTGAATATTATAATTAGTTGAGTTTAACAAACACGAGTTAACAGTACTATTTTGAAAAACAAAATTACTAGTAGTATTGATACCCGCTCCTGAACTCTGATTAGAAGTTATCGGACTTTGAAAAGTTTGATTTCCCGAGAAAACCAAGGTTGGTTTGCCATTTTGCAATTCAATAGCACCAGCATTAATGACCCGTGGTTGATTGTTTAATACGTTTTGTGTAGCATTTCGCCACAAACCACTTTGATCGTACCAAACCGTTACCATTCCCGAATTGCTTCCTATCCATAAGTCAAGGGTAGTCGCTGTTGCTTCACCACCTCCCGCAGCACTTACCTGTGATGTTGTTAATGACAAGGCACCCGTTCCATCAAAATACACATCGCGTTGCTCGCCATCGCTGCTTCTTCTTATTTGTACGGCAGGTCCGTTATAGGTACTGCTCAGTTTTCGTAAGCTATAGGCAACAGCAGCGGGCGTTGCTGCGGTAAGACTAAGATTATCCAGCACATTATTGCCTATGAAGTATACATTAAATCCATAGTTTGTACTCAAACCCAAGCAATTGTTAATTACGGTTAAAACGCCCGAGTAAAATTGCCCTCCTATTGGGCCAGTAGCAGGCACGGCAATAGGCAATGGGTTTGCAAATAAGGCGTTGGTAACATTTACAAATCCTGCCGACAAAGCTGCTGCGTTCCAGGTGATATTATAATTTGATACTCCAATAATGTTGGAGGAGGGTAAATTTGTTGTGGTAGTCCCTACGGTAATGGGAGTAGATTGCCCCAGCGTTAACGAAGGCGTCGTAGTAGGAAAATTAAAATAGGCCGATTGATTGCATTCTAACACTATTCTTGCAGCTGTTGTTAAGCCACTTGGAAAAATAGTAAGCTCACCTAATTTTCCATTTATATTCGATCCAATCGACATGGGTGCAGAGCCACTTATGGTGCCGCTCATCGTTGAAGTATTTAAAGAATTAGTTCCGTTTTTCCAAACATCTGCCTGTGTGCCGCTTCTTCTAAAAGTACCGATGGAATAATTGGACCAAGTTAATGCGGTAACGATTCTGTTAGGAATATCGAAGTAGGTATTTCCATCAGACCAAGCTGCGTGGATATTATAATTATTTGAGTTTAACAAAGAAGAGTTAACATTACTATTTTGAAAAACAAAATTACTGGTAGTATTTATACCCGCTCCTGCACACTGCGTGGAAGTAACAGCACTTTGAAATGATTGCGCTCCCGAGAAAACTAGTGTTGGTTTGCCATTTTGCAATTCAATAACACCAGCATTTATTAAACGTGGCTGACTGACTACTGTACTTTGCACAGCATTTCGCCATAAACCACTTTGGTCGTACCAAATGGCTACGGTTCCCGAATTGCTTCCTATCCAAGCGGTAAGGGTAGTCGCTGTTGGCACTCCGCCACCTGCGTCGCTAACCTGGGAGTTTAACGACAAGGCCGTTCCGTCAAAATACACATCGCGTTGCTCGCCATCGCTGCTTCTTCTCACTTTTACGGCAGGCCCGTTATAGGTACTGCTCAGTTTTCGCAAGCCAAAGGCAACAGAGGAAAGACTTGATGCAGTAAGATTGAGATTATCCAGTACATTATTTCCGATGAAGTAGACATTAAATGGAATAGTATATGCTAATCCAGTACAATTGTTCACCACTGTAAGTAATCCGGTATAATGGGTATTGGCTACAGGGCCACTGGCTGGCAGTGCAACAGGAATTGGACTTGTTGGCAACACTGCATTCGTAACATTTACAAATCCGACAGCGATGGCATTTGCAGCCCAGGTAATACTATAATTTGTAATTTGAGTAGCATTTGAGAAGGGTAAACTTGTAGAGGTGTTGCCCACAGCAACTGGAGTTGTTTCACCTAATGTTAAATTGTTGGTGTTGATATTATAAAATAAAGATTGATTACATTCCATTGCTATTCTTGCCGTAGCTGGCAATATTGCGGGGAAAATTTCAAAATCAGAAATGTAACCGGTCCATAATTGGGCTAATTGATTTCCGCTGTAAGGTGCCCCTATTAAAAACCCTGTTGAAGTTGCGGCTGTTCCATTTTTAGCGTTTTGAACAATCCCATTGACATACGGAAGCAATCCGCTACCGCCTGTGGCAGCCGTCATGGTTAAAATAGACGAAGTGGATCCAACTGTTCTGGCAGGAGCGTTAGCATTAGCATCGTTCCAGGAGACACCATTGCCTGCAAATGTGGCGTAGTTGCCTACACTGGCTCCCAGGAAACCGAATGCATCGCCCGTGCTGCTGAGGTTGATGAGGCGTTGATAATTTCCATTAGACGCCGTGCGAGACGCCACCGTATTCATAGAATAAGGATTGGAAACAGTTAAAGTAGACTCAACCAAGTAAGAAGTTGTTCCGTTTAAAAAAATCGCTGGTTTGCCGTTTTGTGTTTCAATTACACCGGCATTGATTACCCTTGGTTGATTGGCAATGATGTTTTGATACGCATTGCGCCATCGGCCACTTTGATCGTACCATATCGCAACCGTGCCCGAATTGGCACCTATCCAACTACTAAGGGTAGTGGCAGTTGCAACACCACCGCCAGCGGCACTCACTAATGAACTTAATGATAAAACGCCGGTTCCGTCAAAGTATACATCCCGTCGTTCACCGTCGCTGCTTCTTCTAATCTGCATGGCTGGTCCATTATAGGTAGTACTTAATTTTCTTAAGCCATAAGCTACAGAAGAAAGGTTTGCTGCGGTTAGATTGAGATTATCCAGTACGTTATTACTTCCCGTAATAAAAACAGTAATCGGATAATCGATGCTTACGGCGGCACTACAAGTATAACTAACTTTTAGTATTCCCGTGTAAAATGATCCTGCTACCGGTCCGCTAGCGGGCACGGCAATAGGTATTGACCCTGCAGGTAATGTTACATTGGTCACATTTACAAATCCTACCGCGGTAGCCGTTGCGTTCCAGGTAATGCTGTATTGATTGGCACTGGCATTGGCGTATGGTAAATTTGCAATAGTAGTACCCACTGGAATCGGATTAGGATTACCGAGTAGTGTAATAGCAGGTGCAGCCAAAGTAATGTTATAATAACTTGCTTGACTGCATTCAATAGTCGTGCGCTCAGGTGCGGATATTGCATTTGCAAAAACCAATATCTCCTGCATAGTACCATTGGAGAATTCAGATCCACCTTGATAAGAGCTCGTTAAAAGAGAGGTAGGCGGGTTGGAAGCTACCCCTCCGCCCTGTGCTGAGATGGAAGCACTATTTCGATGAACCAGCGCATTAGAAGATCCTTGACCAATAGCTGTATAAATCTGATTCGTTGTAGATGCGGTAAATCCGTCACCTAAGGTTTGGCCGTTTCCAGTCTGGAAGTAGAAAGAATTTTCTCTTCCACCATGAAAGCCAAGCAGCCAGTTACCCATCCCCGATAACATACGGTTATTGGCGCCACCATCCATAGACTCAACCGCATTAACGGTCCAGAAATTGTTGGTAAGCATTGGTGTTGGCACCGATAAGAAATTTCCTCCTGCTGCCAGGTGTCTAACTGCTGCACGTGCATTCTTTACATCTATTGTACCTGCATTGATTAAACGGGGTTGTTGACTATTGATTGTTTGTGTGGCATTTTGCCATTTTCCACTTTGATCATACCAAATAGCAACCATACCCGAATTGCTGCCAATCCATGTTCCTAGTGTGGTTGCAGTAGCCGCACCACCGCCCGATATACTCACCTGCGATGATAATGATACATTTCCGGTTCCGTCAAAATAAACATCCCGTAGCTCATTATTAGAACTCCTGCGAATTCGGAAAGCTGGACCTGTATAGAAAGAACTAACTCGTCGGGTACTAAGGGCAATAGCAGATGGCGTTGCAGCGGTTAGATTAAGATTATCCAGCACATTATTGCCTATGAAGGATATATTAAAACCATAGTTAGTAACGAATCCTGTACAACTTGTTACGATAGTAAATGTGCCTGAATATAACGATCCTGAAACCGGGCCAATTGCTGGAACTGTAATCGGTAGTGAACCAGTAGGACCAGGCAATAATGCATTGTTAACGTTAACAAATCCCGCCGCTAAGGCAGCTGCACTCCAGGTTATATTATAGTTAGCAAATCCAGTAGCATTTGAAAAAGGTAAATTTACCGTAGTGGTACCCACCGATATAGCAGGAATCGTACCTAAGGATATGCCGGCAACAGTCGCATCAACTATGATGGTTCCGGTAGCATTGCAACCATTGGCCACGGGTATACTATAATTATAAGTTCCTGTTACAGTAGGAGTGCCAGTGATGGAAATGGTGTTGCTTGCCCATGAGGCAGTTACCCCTGGTGGTAAGCCGGTAGGGGTTCCTATGCTTGTAGCATTAACGGTAGCATGTGTAAGGGATGTCAAAGCCGTATTGACACATACGCGGGAAGAACCGACAGCAGGTGCAATTGATACAACGGTAATAGTTCCGGAAGCGGTTCCGCAACCCCCTGTTATAGTAGCCGTATAGTTGAAAATACCAGTCACCGTTGGCGTTCCGCTGATGGTGGCCAGGTTAGAACCCCAGGTTCCGGTAACTCCTGCAGGTAGCCCGGTAAATACTGCACCCGTTGCCCCCGAAGTGTTATAAGTAATGTTGATTATGGGTGTATTAATACATAATGATTGCACATCTGGGCCTGAAGCTGAAGATAGTACAATAGTATTAGCTGGATTAACATTAATGGTTCCGGTAGCATTTATAGTTGCACAACTACCTAGTATAGGAATATTGTATATGAATGTTCCTGATGAAGTTGGTGTTCCGCTGATGGTAATGGTATTGCTCGCCCAAGTTGCCGTAACACCGGTTGGTAAGCCGATTGCAGCTCCAATACCTGTTGCCATAGTTGTTGTATGGGTGATGGGTGTAAGCGCTGTGTTGATACATAAGGTTGGCGTGCTGGATGCAGCACTTACGGTGATAGCCGTCGCTACCGTAATGGTACCAGTTGCTTGAACGCTACCGCAACCATCAATTAAAGGGATGGTGTAATTAAAGGTTCCGTCAGTGGTGGGTGTACCACTAATGGTAATGGTGTTGGTTGCCCAAGAAGCAGTAACACCTGCCGGTAATCCTGTTGCACTTCCTATTCCTTGTGATCCTGAGGTCGTATGCGTAATGTTTGTTAAGGCCGTGTTGACGCAAACGGATGGGGTACTAGAGGCCGCACTTACTGTTGGTAAACTAATGTCAATAGTAATCACATCAGAAACGGTGCAACCACCGGCAGTAGTAACCGTAACGGTATACACCCCACTGGCTGTTGCATTAAAAGCAACCCCATTGGTGATCACTTGTGGGCCCGACCATGAATAACTTACGCCTCCGTTTGCAGTTAAGGTAACCGGACTTCCGCTACATACTTTCACTGTTTCATTGGTAACTATTCTGCGAATAACATTATTGTTTTGATCTGCCACATAAATATTACCAATGGCATCGGTAGTTATACCCACCGGAGCATTGAAGGAAGCCGAAGTACCGGTTCCGTTTGCGTTGCCACTAACACCACTTCCTGCCAAAGTAGTTACAACCCCAGCTGGTGTAATTTTTCGAAGTACATTATTACCCCTGTCTGCCACATATACATTTCCGGCTGGATCAGTACCTACTCCAAAGGGTCCATTAAATGAAGCTGCAGTGCCAGTTCCATTGGTAAATCCAGAAACACCGCTGCCGGCTAAAGTGGTTACCACCCCTGCCGGCGTTATTTTACGAATAAGGTTATTTCCAAAATCGGATACATATAAATTGCCTGCCGCATCAGTATCGATACCGGTAGGATTGTTGAACGAAGCTGCAGTGCCGGTGCCATTGGCATTGCCCGAAACACCGCTGCCAGCGAAAGTAGTCACCACACCCGCTGGTGTTATCATACGAATAAGGTCATTGCCTCTTTCTGCCACATATACGTTTCCTGCTGCATCGGTACCTAACCCAAAAGGATCTCTGAACGAAGCTGCGGTACCGGTGCCATTGGTATTACCCGCAATACCACTTCCCGCTAAGGTGCTCACGACCCCTGCTGGCGTAATCATACGGATTAAATTATTACCCAAATCAGCTACAAAAACATTGCCTGAAGGGTCGGTGGTTATACCGATAGGGCTATTAAACGATGCAGCCGTTCCGGTGCCATTGGCATTACCTGCAGCGCCACTGCCCGCAAAAGTACTTACGATACCTGCTGGAGTGATTTTACGTATTAAATTATTGTATAAGTCAGCAACATATACATTCCCTACAGCATCTCTGGCCACTCCAATCGGAGTATTAAAAGAAGCTGCAGTGCCAGTACCATTAGTAGTGCCTGCGGCGCCACTGCCCGCAAATGTAGTAACTGTTGCCACTGAATTAATCGGCAGCGAACTGCTGATCACAGTGCTACATTGGGCGTTTACTTTTGCAAAATGAGTTAATGACAACACAACAAAGAAGCACATAAGCACTTTTGTTGAAATACAAAAGGTACTTTTTTTAACTTGTTTTTTTTCTGTAAAAGAAGACAACAAATTTACTTTTTTCGATTTGAGTGATAATTGTTTCATATTTTGTATGTAATTACGCTTTAAAATTAAACTATTTAATTTACTTAATTAATAAAGCTTTAATTAATGATTTTTGACAATTCAAAAGTATATAAAAAATTTCAATTTCATCGATTAAAGGCAAAAAAAATCGATAAAAATGCATTTTTTATACTTTTTATATATAATAACTTACAAATTATGCTTATAAAATTTTGATTATATTCCTATTTTTATTGAGTTGTTATAACCTATTTATAATTGTCTTCTTTAAGTTTAACTTAAAATAAAAAAATATAGAATGAAATGATTTATATTTATTTTATGGTACAAATTTATGACGAAATTTTTACTAATAAGAATTACTTCTGTAACTAACTCAAAAAGTCGTTTAAATTGCAATAAACATAAATCAGCTGTTTTTTAGCTTGAAATGATGCATTTGACCGACTTATATATAGCTTCTGGTACCTGAAAATACTAGCATACTTTGTTTTTTGATGGAGCACAACAGTTGCAATGGGTTAGGTGCCAGCAACTGAAACAGGATTGAAATTGGTTTTTGTAAGCTGCTTTGTAAATGTATGGCTGTTTATAAACGATGCCTATTGCTCTTGACTGATTTCATATTTCTTGCTGTAATCACTTTTTCTACCTAAAGGGAATATTTCTGGAAAACAGCTGAAAATACCCGATTGTAACTTTTGTAATTAACGTGAGTTCGATTTTAAATAAATATATTTTTTTATTGAAACATTAAGAATTAAGAAAATTGAAAACCTTAATTATCTCACTATCTTAATGGTTTAAAAGTTTTCGCATGTATTTTTTTATTTGCTAAACAGAAAAAAAGTAAACTATTTGATTTTAATTTAGTATCAGCAATTTTTTAAAAAGCTACTATCGAACTCACTTTATTTATTAATAAAAGCGATATAAAAAGGGGAGTTGTATAATATGAAACACAAAAAAAGGCTTGGAACGCTCCAAACCTTTTAGTGTATAGTACAATTAATTTTTTTTGATAGTAATCAATACCTCAAATTATAGTATTGTCTAATTTCAATTAATCATTGCTTTTTTGACCGTAGTTACATTAGTATCTGTTGTTATTTTTACTATAATAGCTTGAGTTGCAATCGGTAACTCTACATGATGATTATTGGTATTTAGTTTATCGTCATAGTATAGTTTTTTACCAAGCAAATCAAAAATTTCTACCTTATTAATAGTATACGTACCCGAAAAAATGCTAAGTTTTTTATCATTTGTTACCAAAATCACAGAGGAATCAAAACTTGGCGTATTGATATTTAGAGTCGTATTGGTAAATCGCAATTCGAAACGATCTCTAAAAGTGCCATTTGTAGTAGTGAAATTATAAACTCCCGATTTTATATTATGGCAAATGTTCAAATATTTGTCCAACAAATACACCTCTTGATTGGAGAATAACCCATCATAATTTTCTAAATTAACAGTTAATTGCCCATTTACTGTGGTGCTGTATCCTAGCGGAATGATCTCTGAACCATTAAATGGAAGCGCCCTCCCTTGAATGGATAAATCATCGGTTCCAACCGTCGTAAATAGTGAAACGGGATTGCCCACAGCTAAAGTTTTTCCATCAAATAAAGGATCAAAATCATTAGTAGCATTTTCGACATATCCCAATAACATTTCATTATAGGAACCAAGGGCACTAGATAAAGACAACCAAATTCTATGTTTTTCTAATGAACTAGAAATAGAACTATCTGAATTAGAAGCATCAGTTGTTCGGAAGAATTGAGTATTATTTGATGCTACACGCATTGCGTTTCTATAGGTAGCGGTGTAAGTTCCATTAGCTAAAGACGAATTGGCTTCGATAAAAAATCCTTGACCAGATGCAACCTTTCCAGTAGGTAAAAATCCTCCAGTGAGAGCAGAAGTTCCCGTTCCAACACCCCCTGTAAAATTATATTTTGCATAGTCATTAGACGAATAAACATTATTAGTTATTGCAGTATTATGTGTCCACAAATAAATAGTGCCATTTACAACGCTAGCATTACTCGAATCGGTCAAGAACAAATCAATATCTATAGCTGATGGATATGGATTCCCAATTAGGTTATATGTTCCTGTACTTTTTATAATTGATGTTGAAATGACACCATTATTAGGAACACCCGAGAAAACAGTT
>NZ_JBIPLW010000023.1:0-14696 GCF_044369455.1 Flavobacterium sp.
CATTAAAAGTTCCTCCTATTCCAGTAGTTCTTGTCCATACTCCACCAGATTGTTCACCTGTAATCAAACTAAATAAATCAACCGCTACAATACTATTTTCACAAACAGTAGACCCACCATCGGTACCTGCATTTGCTTGAGGTATAATATTTATAGAAGCTAAACTTGTATCATTAGCACATGGAGCTGTACCAGATGCAGTATAAGTAAATGTTGAAGTGGTAGCACCAACTGCAGGAGTATAAGTACCTGCTGCTGCGTTAAATGTTCCTCCAGTCCCAGTCGTTTGTGTCCATACTCCACCGGCTTGTTCGCCTGTGATTAAAGTAAATAAATTAATTGCTGCTACACTAGTCTCACAAACTGTCGTTGCACCATCGGTACCTGCATTAGGTTGAGCATTAATAGTAATAGTAGCCAAGCTTATATCATTAGCGCAAGGAACAGTACCAGTTACAGTATACGTAAATGTTGAAGTGGTAGCACCTATTGCAGGAGTATAAGTACCCGCAGCTGCATTAAAAGTTCCTCCTATTCCAGTAGTTCTTGTCCATACTCCACCAGATTGTTCACCTGTAATCAAACTAAATAAATCAACCGCTACAATACTATTTTCACAAACAGTAGACCCACCATCGGTACCCGCATTTGCTTGAGGTATAATATTTATAGAAGCTAAACTTGTATCGGTAATACATGGAGCGACACCGGACAAAGTATAAGTAAATGTCGAGTTTGTAGCACCAACAGCTGGTGTAAAAGTACCTGCTGCAGCATTGAACGTTCCTCCAGTTCCAGTCGTTCGTGTCCATACTCCACCGGCTTGTTCTCCGGTTATTAAGCTAAATAAGTTTACTGCAACTACACTACTTTCGCAAACGATAACACTACCATCGATACCGGCATCAGGTTGCCCACTAATGGTTACTGTGGCAACACTACTATCATTTAGGCATGGAGCTGTACCAACAACTGTATACGTAAAAGTTGAAGTAGCAGCACCAACTGTTGGTGCAAATGTTCCTGCAGCGGCATTAAAAGTTCCTCCAACACCAGTGGTTCTTACCCAAGTTCCTCCTGCTTGTTCGCCTGTAATTAAACTAAATAAATCAATAGGTGTAACACTACTAGCACAAATTACTGTTCCTCCATCAGCACCAGCTGTAGGTTGAGGTAAAATAGTGATTGTGGCAATACTACTATCATTTACACAAGGAGCAACTGCTGTTATTGTATAAGTAAACGTTGAAGTAATAGCTCCAACTGCTGGGGTAAATGTTCCTGCTGCAGCATTAAAAACACCACCAGTTCCAGTAGTTCTTACCCAAGTACCTCCCGTTTGTTCACCCGAAATTAAACTAAATAAATCGATGGCACTAGCGCTAGACTCACAAACTGTTATATTACCATCTAATCCTGCATTAGCTAAAATACTTACATGCAATTCAAAAGAAGTTGTTGCAAAAATAGTAGCGTCGGAATTATCCGTTATTCTAACATAAATCATCTGCCCTTCTATTCCAGTAAAAGTGTTTAATGGACCGGGGATAATTGGAGTTCCTGCTGTTGCATTAGCCTGAGAACTGTGAAAAGTTATCGTATAATCTGTTGCAACTTGACCATCCAAAGCTGGAACTATTTGCTGTGTAAGATCAAAAACACCTGTTCCAAGATTGGCTGGATTTTCACATACTGTAAGATCACTTAAAGCACCTATTCGAATGGAACAATTATCAATAATCAAATTAAATGGTTTTATTACCCTACAGTTAAAGCTGTTTAAGAAAATAGAAGCATAAATGGGGTATGAACCTACTGCAACACCCGGAGAATAAGCAGTTAAACTTGCTAGTGGTATTGGATTATTTCCCAAATTAGCATCCGCTAAAGAAGTATGATAGGTAATATCATATTCTGACGGACTTAAGGCTCCTAAAATAATTCCTGTATTGGATGTAATATCAAAAACGTTTGTACATTCTGTTATATCTAGGGGCGTTCCTGTTAAATCAGATTTTACATTTAAAGTTGTTGTAGATGTAGCGGTTTGAGGTATACCACAAACATTATAGATAGTTTCTAGTGTATACGTTGTAGTCACTGATGGACAAACTGTAACTGTTGGACCTGTACCTATAAAGTTTGCTGGCACTGCTGGGCCTTCATACCAGTTTACAGTTACGGGTATGTTTGGTCCAGTAGGAGTAAATCGCCATGCCTCGGATACATTATCTGCATTATTTGGATTATTTGGTGTTGGATCAGTACTAAATGCAGCTGCATTTCTCCCGGGAGCTGCAACGGCTTGGTTTCCTAAAACATTGATTACACCTACAGTACCTCTTCCCCCATTCCAGCCACAAAATACCCTTCTTTGTACATAAACTTCAATAATGTTTGACACTTCATATAAAACAATTTGACTAGTAGATAAACCTATACCGATACCACAGGAAAATTGAGGACAATTGGAAAAATTAGCGATAAATTTTCTACAAGGATACGTTCCTACAACTTGATAATTAACACTAATTTGAGTTCCTACTGGTGGCGTAACTGAAAAGTCTGTATCTTGATAAACACCAAATATTGCATTTTTAATTGGAAAAGCAGCATTAGGTATAGTGGTATTATATGACCACTCACAGTAATCACCAGCTGCAAAAAGATCTGTCCGAGCTGGTGGAGTTGGAAAGCGAATTACTTGATTCGTTCCCACATTTAATTGTGTATAATTTTCGCCATAAAAACAAAAATTCATACCTGCAGGTAAACTAAATGGAGCGGCCCAATCGTCATCACCAATTGGACCACCGGGTAAAATATTATTCCATGTAGGATTTTCGAAAGCCGCTTGAGGACAGAAAGGTATTGAAGAAACAGTGTAAGTAGTCGTCGAGGGTACATCAGTAACATTTGCTCGCAACGTTCTACATTCACCTGGAGTGCATAAAGTAAGATCTAATGCCGGTGTCCCTGGAGCATTTTCTGCTTCAACAGTAGCACATCCATTGGGAACTACATTTACAGTTAGTGTTAAAGCACTTGGTGTAAGATTTCTTTCACACAAAGTGAAGAAGCCTCTAATTTTTACAAATTGGTAAATTTCAGATGACGCTAATATTGCTGTCTGAAAAGTTGCCGTTCCTAAAGGCCCAATATTTACCGTTACGCTAAAAGGTACCGGATTTAAAGTGCTTTGCAAGGTAATTGTAGAATTTGGTGTTCCTGTAATAGCAAAAGTAGCTTGGTTTCCTGGACATATCGTTTGTACTAAACTTGTACTTGTAACGTTTGGTAAGGGATTAACAGTGATTGTTACAGCACCTGTGATTGGAGCACAAGCCCCAACAGTTGAGGTAACTGTATATGTTGTAGTAACAGTGGGTGTCACTGTTGGATTAGCAATATTAGGCGTTGTCAAACCAGCAGTGGCTGCAGGAACCGCTGTCCAAGTATAACCTGAGGAGCTTCCGGCCGCATTTAAATTAATAGAATTACCTATACAAATAGCACTATTGGGTGTCACTGTAATTTTTGGACCCACAACTATATTAGCTAAAGTCGCTGTAGCAGCTGGAACAGCACTATCGGTCACAGAAACGGTATAGGTTCCTGGAGGTAAATTTGTAAATACTCCAGTCGCATTGTTTTGATTCACTGGTCCTGCAATAGTATAATTTACATAAGGTGCTGTTCCTCCAAAACCTGATACTGTTATACCACCATCTGTTGCTGTGACACATGCTGCATTAGTAACATTTGCCGTAACCATTAAATCAGCTCGCAACATAACATCATCAATAGCAAAATCATTTCCAATAGCTGTTGTATTGGTATTCCACAATTCTATAGTAGCTGTTGTAGCCGTAGCTTGAAATGTATAAATAACATGCCTCCAACCTAAAGAAGGCGCTGGCGCTGTGGTTGAACCCGAAGATAAAACCGGCG
This sequence comes from Flavobacterium sp., assembly GCF_044369455.1. Classification (GTDB taxonomy): domain Bacteria; phylum Bacteroidota; class Bacteroidia; order Flavobacteriales; family Flavobacteriaceae; genus Flavobacterium. Next base: position 3,952 of record NZ_JBIPLW010000023.1, read on the forward strand.
CTGTTCCTCCTGCAACTAGCAAGTCTATAATTGCTGGTGAGCCTAAGCTTGAAATAGATTTTATCCAATAACTAAATCGATAGGTTGTTCCGATAGTTAACCCAGTAACACCCGCACCTGTTCCTCCAGCTTTCCAAAATCTTGGATTTCCAGCAGTTGTGTTACCATCAATAGCCAGCATTTTTCCTACCCCTGTTGTACGGTCGCCTTCAAAAATGAAATTGGCAGTATTTATTGTATTAGGATTAGGAACAATTGCAAAATTTCCCGTTGTAGTTGTCCCAGTGTAAGGAATAGCCACTGGGGTATATCCTGTTCCGTTACAAACAAAACCTACTCCTGAACCTCCACTTTCAAACCCGCCATTAGTAAGCAAGTTTTGTGAATAGTTGTAATTAATAAATAGTAAACTTGTAATAAGTAAAATTTTACCTTTCATTGCAATTCAATTTTTGGGCGTAATTTACATAAAATTAACAAAAAGACAACACTGGTAATTCAATATTTTTAATTTAACACATTGAAGTTTATATTGAATTTTATTATTTATCTTTGTTTTCAATTTTAAAAACCCAAATTAATAAAGAATTTAATGACAAAGAGTGACCAAATTAACGACGAATTAGGAGAAAATCATATTGCGACCAGCGCACAAAATCCTGTAAGAAATGATGCGTTTAATTTATCTGATGAAACAAAAATTGAGCTAATAAGAAAAGATGTTGAAAACATTTTGATTACCCTAGGGATGGATTTAACCGACGATAGTGTAAAAGGAACTCCAAGCAGGGTAGCGAAAATGTTTGTCAAAGAAATCTTTGGTGGCCTAAACCCAAATAAAAAACCAAAGGCCTCAACGTTTTCTAACAATTATAAATATGGAGAAATGTTGGTCGAAAAAAACATTACCCTCTACTCTACTTGTGAGCATCATTTATTGCCGATAATTGGTAAAGCACATGTCGCCTACATATCAAACGGAACCGTTGTTGGTCTTTCTAAAATGAATCGGATTGTGGATTTTTTTGCCAAAAGACCTCAGGTTCAAGAACGCTTAACCATGCAAATTGTCCAGGAATTACAACACGTGTTAGGAACTGATGATGTAGCCTGTGTTATTGATGCCAAACATCTTTGTGTTAATTCACGTGGAATCCGGGATATTGAAAGTAGTACCGTAACATCCGAATACGGTGGAAAATTCAAAGAAGAGGCAACACGTAGTGAGTTTTTAGATTACATTAAATTAGATACCAAATTTTAATAGCCCAGATTGCAGTGGAAATCCTTTTGTTTTGTCATCCTGAGCTTGTCGAAGGACAAAACAAAAGATTGAAACGTAAAGCTGGAAAAAGCTTCAAACTATGCAACTTTATAAACAGAATCAACTAAAAATATACAACTCACTTTCGGGAGAAAAAGAAGTATTCAAACCTGTGCATGCTGGCAATGTCGGAATGTATGTTTGCGGACCAACGGTTTATAGTAATGTGCATCTTGGAAACGTGAGAACCTTCATGTCTTTTGATATGATTTTTAGGTATTTATTGCATTTAGATTACAAAGTTCGCTATGTGAGAAACATAACAGACGTTGGGCATATTGTAGACGATGTAGATGATGGCGAAGATAAAATTGCTAAAAAAGCACGGGTTGAACAATTGGAGCCAATGGAAATCGTTCAGCGTTACACGGTCGATTTTCATAATGTTTTGAATCAGTTTAATTTTCTTCCTCCCAGCATTGAACCTACAGCAACTGGACATATCATTGAGCAAATTGAAATCGTAAACCAGATTATTGAGAAAGGATTTGCGTATGAAAAAAATGGCTCGGTCTATTTTGATGTGGTAAAATTTAACGAAAACAATCATTACGGAAAATTAAGTGGTCGGAATATAGACGAAATGCTCGCCAATACTCGTGATACTGACGGACAAAGCGATAAAAAAAATCCACAAGATTTTGCACTTTGGAAAAAAGCCGAGCCCGAACACATCATGCGTTGGCCTTCGCCTTGGGGAATTGGTTTTCCGGGTTGGCATTTAGAATGTACGGCTATGAGTACCAAGTATTTGGGTGAAACCTTTGATATTCATGGTGGTGGAATGGACTTAAAATTTCCTCACCATGAATGTGAAATTGCGCAAAACGAAGCTTGTACCGGCCATAGTCCTGTGAATTATTGGATGCATGCTAATATGCTGAATTTAAATGGCAAGAAAATGTCAAAATCTACAGGAAATAATTTGCTGCCTAGTGAAATTTATTCGGGTGGAAGTCCGTTTTTAAGTAAGGCATTTTCTCCAAATGTGGCTCGTTTCTTTATGATGCAAGCCCACTACCGTAGTATTCTTGATTTTACTGATGATGGCATTTTAGCTGCTGAGAAAGGATTTAATCGTTTGATGGAAGGTTTGGATGTATTAAAAAATATACAAGCTAGTGCTAGTTCTAGTCTTGACATTCTTTCTTGGAAACAAAATTGCTATGATGCGATGAATGATGATTTTAATACGCCTATTTTGATTGCTAATTTATTTGAAGGAATAAAGTTTGTCAATTTGATAAATGACGGAAAAGAAACAGTTACCACTGCCGATTTAAATACACTTTCAGAAACCTTACATACGTTTATATTAGATGTTATCGGAATAAAAGATGAAAAAGCGGCTGCTGATACTTCTGAAAAATTAAACGGAGTAGTTGAAATGCTAATTGGCATGCGCAATGAAGCCCGGGCCAATAAAAACTTTGCTTTGTCTGATCAAATCCGAGATCAGTTATTTGAACTTGGAATTCAATTAAAAGACGGAAAAGACGGCACCACTTTTAGTGTTTAAGGTTATATTATGTTGAAAAAAATTCTAATAGCACCATTTTTAGTACTCATTTATATTTATAAAATAGTGCTGTCTCCATTGATACCATCGAGTTGCCGGTTTCAACCTACATGTTCCAGTTATTTTATTGAAGCCCTAAAAATTCATGGTCCGTTTAAAGGCACGTATTTAGGTGTCAACCGAATAATACGTTGTCATCCATGGGGAAAAAATGGGTATGATCCTGTCCCAGAAAAAAAATGCTCCTGCTAAAGTTTACTTAATTTTTTAGTCTTTTTAGAACAAATCACTACTTTTACATGCACATTTATAAAATAAAAAAGAATCGCTCATGATTTGGAATCCATCAGAAGGAATAAATATTGGTTTTTTTACAATACGTTTTTACAGCTTGATGTTTGTAATTGCTTTTGGTTTAGGATGGTACATTATGAAACATATTTTCATAAGAGAGAAAGAACCTATTGAAAAATTAGACACCTTATTTATTTGGACCGTTATAGCTACTTTACTTGGCGCTCGATTAGGTCACGTTTTTTTCTACGATTGGGAATACTACAGAAATAATCTTTTAGAAATTTTATTGCCTTTTCGATTCACTCCTAAATTTGAGTTTACTGGTTTTCAGGGATTAGCCAGTCATGGTGCTGCCGTTTCTATAATAATTGCCATGTATTTTTATAGCGATAAAGTCATCAAAAAACCCATGCTTTGGGTTTTAGACAGGGTTGTAATTCCAGTAGCTTGTGGTGCTGTTTTTGTCAGAATTGGAAATTTTTTCAACTCTGAAATTGTTGGAAAAGTTACTGACTCGTCATTCGGAATCCGATTTGTTAGAGATTATTACTCGCCAAAAGAAGTAGTAAATATGACCAAAATATCGAATGTAAATCAGGCCTATGAAGCTTTGGTTACCGACCCTAAATATGCTGCATTAGTAGAAAGAGTTCCAGCTAAACACCCAGCCCAGTTGTATGAAGCTGGTGCCTATGTCTTTGTATTCTTAATTCTTTTCTTCTTGTATTGGAAAACAAAAACAGCCGAAAAACACGGGTTGATTTTTGGCTATTTCCTAATTCTACTTTGGTCCGTTCGTTTTGTAGTGGAGTATGTAAAAGAAAGTCAAGGTGGAATTGAAAAAACATTTGGACTCTTTTCAACAGGGCAATGGCTAAGTATTCCGTTTATATTATTAGGGATTTACTACTTATTTGTTGCCGAAAAACCCATAGAAGAAGAAATTTAATAGTAAAAAACCTTGTTTAGGGATTTTTAATTTATTTCGCTTCGCTTCATACAGTTCGTCCTAAGGACTCGGGTCTTCATTATCTGTCAAACCAGACTTCGCATAATTACGCCATTTTTGAATACAGTCTTTCATGTCTTGAGGCAACTCCGTATCAAAACGCATATATTCTTTTGTAGTTGGATGAACAAAACCAAGAGTTTTAGCATGTAGTGCTTGTCTTGGTAGGGTTTTAAAACAATTGTCAATAAATTGTTTGTATTTGGTAAACGTAGTTCCTTTTAAAATCAAATCGCCACCGTATCGTGTGTCGTTAAATAAAGTATGCCCAATATACTTCATGTGCACTCTAATTTGGTGCGTTCTACCCGTTTCTAATTTACACGAAACTAATGTAACATAACCAAATCGTTCTACTACTTTATAATGGGTTACCGCATGTTTTCCAATTTCACCATCAGGAAAAACAGCCATTTGCATTCTGTCTTTTACATGACGAGCAATATTTCCTTCAATCGTTCCTTCGTCTTCTTTTACATTTCCCCAGACCAAAGCAATATATTCGCGCTCGGTAGTTTTATCTTCAAATTGCTTGGCCAAATGGGTCATCGAAGCTTCGGTTTTGGCAATAACCAAAAGTCCTGTAGTATCTTTATCTATTCGGTGTACCAATCCTGGACGTTCACTAGAGTTTTTAGGTAGGTTTTCAAAATGAAATGCCAAAGCATTTACTAAAGTTCCTGTATAATTTCCGTGTCCGGGATGCACAACCAACCCAGGTGGTTTATTGATAATCAACAACGCTTCATCTTCAAAAACGATGTCTAAAGGAATATCCTCAGGAAGTATGAGATTCTCAAATGGCGGATGCGAAAGCATTACACGCACGACATCCAGAGGCTTAACTCTGTAATTTGATTTTACAGGAATATCATTCACCCAAATATTTCCATCTTCAGCAGCTTTCTGAATCTTGTTTCGCGTAGCATTAGCAATCAAATGCATTAAGAATTTATCCACACGTAGCAACGATTGTCCTTTATCAGCTACAAATCGATGGTGTTCAAATAATTCTTCTTCTTCTAATTCGGGAGTGTCACTATTATTGAGCATCTATTTCTGGCATTTGTGTAGTATCTACGACGGTCGAATCTATAGTTTCTTCATAAGTAACTTTTCCGTCACCAAGCACCAAATCAATTTTAGAGGATTTCAAAACTTTATCACCCGCTTTTAATTTCTTTCCATTCAAGCGCAATTCCAGAACCATGTCTTTACCTAAATAAGGCTTGTACGTTATGGTTCCTTCTAACAAACCAATGGCTTCTAATGTTGGCACAGCCTGACGATACGTTTTTTCAATCAAATCCGGAACAGAAACCATAGTATAGGTTGAAGCATTAATTTTGATATAAATTTTTCTGCCTTCTTTTACTTTTGAACCCGCTTTTGGCTCTTGTTCTACAATAGTCAACTTTGGGTAATCGGGTCTAAAATCAACCGTATCTAAAATAATATAATCCAAATCGATAGCTGCTAATTTTTCTTCCGCTTGCTCGGCAGAAAGCTTGCCCAAATCAGGAACCGTAATTTCTTGTCCGTGATGTGTTGTAAAAGTGATCCAATGAAAAAACAAATACGAAATTACCCCTACTATAGCCATAGCGGCCAGAATTTGGGCAAAAAAGACTCGGCTAGTTAAATAAGCACGTAAACTCATAGAGATAATTAATTTAGGCAAATATATAAAAACCTAAAGCCAATTTGTTTCAAAAAAAATGATAATTTTGTTTTTACTAAAACTAATCTAAATGAACGTAGCTGTAGTAATGGGTGGATATTCGGATGAATCGGTAATATCATTACGAAGTGGTCAATTAATTCTAAATCATCTTGACAAAACCAAATACCGTGCTTTTGAAATTCACATACTTAGCAACGAATGGTATTGCTTAATTGAGGCAACAAAATATCCTATTAATAAAGCTGATTTTACCGTTACTAAAGAAAATCAAATCATCACCTTTGATGTAATAATGAATACCATTCATGGAACTCCCGGTGAAGACGGACATATGCAGGCCTATTGGGAACTTATTGAGTTGCCGTATTCGGGCTGCAATTATTACCAATCGAGTTTAACATTTAACAAAAGAGATACACTTTCGGTGCTATCAAAGTTCAACATACCAAAAGCAAAATCCATTTACTTATCTAAAGGCGATGCTATTGATACAAATAAAATTCAATCAGAGTTAGGATTGCCTTTTTTTGTAAAACCCAATCAATCCGGAAGCAGCTTAGGTATTTCGATGGTGAGTACTTTGGATGATTTACCGAAAGCACTCGATTTTGCTTTTGCAGAAGACAATGATATTTTGATAGAATCGTATTTGAATGGAACCGAAGTTTCTGTTGGGGTATTAAATTATAAAGGCGAAACTACCGTATTGGGCATTACCGAAATTGTTTCTCAAAATGCTTTTTTTGATTATGAAGCCAAGTATTTAGGCAAATCGAATGAAATAACCCCAGCCCGAATCTCATCTGATCTAGAAGCTTTAGTAATTGAAACCGCCAAAAAAGTATACGAATCGCTTGGAATGACTGGCTTTTCTCGAACCGATTTTATTATCATGAATGGCATTCCCCATTTTATCGAAATAAATACCAACCCAGGATTGTCGCCCCAAAGTATTTTTCCGCAACAAGCAGCACATGCCAATATTGCATTTAGTGACTTGTTGGAAAATGAAATTAGTTTAGCTTTACAAAGGAAACCTATTTGGAAAAAATAATAAGTTTAGAGTTTGTGGTTTATAGTTAAAACCATAAACCATAAACCATAAACATCAAACAATGAAAAAAGCAATCTTCCCCGGTTCATTCGACCCTATCACCAATGGTCATTACGATATTATTAAAAGAGGCATCTCACTTTTTGACGAAGTGGTTGTAGCCATTGGTATCAATGCTGAAAAAAAATATATGTTTTCTTTAGAAGACCGAAAAAAATTTATTGAAGAGGCTTTTAAAGACGAACTCAAAGTTTCAGTCATCACGTATGAAGGACTAACAATAGATTTGTGCAAAAAAGAAGGAGCACAATTTATTTTGCGTGGCCTCAGAAACCCAGCTGATTTTGAGTTCGAAAAAGCCATTGCGCATACCAACAGAAGATTGTCAAAAATTGAAACCGTCTTTCTTTTAACCGCTTCTAAAACATCTTATATATCCTCAAGTATTGTTCGTGATGTTATAAGAAACGGCGGCGATTATACGGTTTTGGTTCCTGATTCTGTTACAGTAAAAAAATAAAAAATCGTAATTATGAAATTATTCGTCTGCAGAAAACTTTTGTTCTTTTTAGTACCAGCACTTATTTTTATTCAAATAGCCAATAGCCAAAACATCACCGCAAAAATTGTTGACTCTAGTACAGGAGAAAGTATTCCCTATGCAAACATTTTGGTTAATAATTCGGAAAGTCTAATTTCGAATGCTGAGGGTTATTTTACCTTGTCTGAAAACAGTAGTGATAGTAGTACATCATTAGTAGTTTCGTATCTCGGATTCGTAAATAATAAGCTAACTGTGGGCGAATTAAAAGAACAGCAACTTATCATCAAATTACAAGCTGCCATTATTGAACTCAATGAAGTTGCTATTTCCAACAAAAAATTAAGTCCAAACGAGATTATGGCTAACGTAAAAGCGAATTTGGAACGCAATTATAAAAAAGAGGGACAAGCTACTAAGGATAAGATTTTCATTAGAACTACTACGAATTTCAAGCCTTCTAAATTAGATGTTGAAATTGAAAAATCAACTGGATTTTCGAAAGAAGCGCTAAAGAAAGCCAATACACAACTGAGTGCTTACACCTCAAAATTACCCTCACAGCCTCCAAAAGAATACACAGATGTGCTATGCAATTACTTTACTTTCAAAACTCAAAAAGATGATAAGCCCTATTACTTATCTAAGCTTGATGTAATAAAAGCTACAAAATTGAAAAATGAAAACAGTTCTGCTTCGCTCGAAGAATTACAAAAATCGACCAGAGATATCATGCTAACGCATTTGGATACTTCGAAATATTACCGAATAAAAAGTGGCCTTTTTGGTTCGAAAGATACCTTATCCTTGCGAAAAGATTTTAATCAAAGAAAAAAGAAAGTAAAAACAAACCAATTAACCACAACAAAAGCAAGTCTTAGTTCATTTTTATCTGAGACTAGCTTACTAAATAAAAAAGATTTAAAATTCATCAATGATACTGAAATCTATGAATACGTATATGAAGGCGCAACCTATTCTAATGACTATGAATTTGTGTATGTTTTAAGCTTTAAACCGAAAAAAAACAGGGCAATATATACAGGAAAACTCTACATTTCTGAATCAGATTTTGCGGTTATCCGAACGGAATTCTCCTTAGCAGAAGGTAAAAAAGTAAGTGGATTTAATATGAAACTCCTATTGGGAGTGAAAACACAAGAAAATTTAAGTACTGGTACGCTCATCTTCAAAAAAAATCCTATCGGGGATGGTTATTATATGCACTATGCCGTGAAGGAAACCGGACAATATATATATTTAAACAGGCCCTTAAAATTTATAGAGTTGACAGACAATGAGAAAGATGTAGTTGCTTTCGACATGAAAATTGAAGCCAACACCATTACGAAAACAGAATTTCTGAACATCTCTCGTACGGAAACTTCAGAAGCTACTATCCAAAAAGTGGCTGAAGACGATTTTAATTTTATAATGCTTAAATCCTACGACCCAAAAATTTGGAAAGAATATAATGCGATAGAGCCTATCGAAGAAATGAAGCAGTTTAAATCTGTGTACTAATACACTAGCAATTTAAATAAGCATGCAATTGGTTTAAACAACTGTAAGTTGATTTTCAAAAGTTTTATCCAAAATGACCGCCAATATAACGTTGCGTTAGTTCGTTTTTAGGATGATTGAAAATAGTGTCGCAGGTGTCAAATTCTATCAATTCACCTAAATACATAAAAGCTACGTTATCAGAGATGCGTTGGGCTTGTTGCATATTGTGCGTAACAATAATAATCGTAAAATCTTTTTTTAGTTTTAATATCAGTTCTTCTATTTTTTTTGTGCTAATTGGGTCGAGTGCTGAACAAGGTTCGTCCATTAAAATCACTTCTGGCCTAAGCACTACGGTTCGGGCAATACAAAGCCGTTGTTGTTGACCACCTGATAACTTTACTGCTGGTTTTTTTAACTCATCCTTTACTTCTTCCCATAAAAAACTTTCTTTCAAGGCATTTTCAATTAATTCGGGAATTTCATTCTTAGGATAGTTATGAATTTTTAATGCGTAGGAAAGATTTTCGTATATACTTTTAGGCAATGGGTTTGGTTTTTGAAAAACCATCCCAATACGTTTGCGAATATTGGTTACTGAATTTTTTTTGTCATATAAGTCTAATTCTTCTAAATACAATTTTCCTTCTATTTTGGCATCAGGTGATAGGTCGTGCATTCGATTAAAACTCCGAAGCAATGTCGATTTTCCGCAACCGGATGGACCAATTAAAGAAGTTACTTGATTTTTGGGAAAATCAATATTTATATTTTTAAGAATTTGCTTGTTCCCAAAAAATAGGTTTAGATTTTCGACTCTTAGTTTTATTGCATCCATTATTAATCTTGTGTTCTGTTTTTAAATCGTACATAAAAAGCTATAAAATTCAACAAAAATACCAATAGGATTAATATAGTTGCTGTACCGTACGCTAATGGTCTGACCAGTTCTATAGCATTATGCTGTGTTGAAAGCATATACAAATGATAGGGCAATGCCATAAATTCCTGATTGGCAGAAGTGCTTACCCCGTTAATATAAAAAGCAACACCGGTAAATAATATAGGCGCTGTTTCTCCAGCAGCTCGTGATAAGGTTAAAATTACCCCAGTTAAAATACCGGGTAAAGCCTTTGGCAACACCACATCTTTTATCGTTTCTACTTGTGTAACACCTAAAGCCAATGTAGCTTCCCGCAAACTATTGGGTATGCGTTTCAAAGCTTCTTCGGTAGTGGTAATAATATACGGCAAAGAGAGCAAACCCAAAGTTAGGCCTGCCGATAAGATGGAGGTACCTAAGTGCAATGCTTGTACAAACAACGCTAACCCAAATAAACCATAAATGATAGATGGAATGCCCGCTAGGTTTCTAATGGAAGCACGTATGATATTAGTAAGTAAAGAGGGACGAGCATATTCGTTAAGGTAAATGGCACAAGCTACGCCAAAAGGAACTGCAAATAAAGTAGTAATAAAAGTGAGAATTACAGTGCCAACCAAAGCAGGAAGAATTCCGCCTTTGGTCATACCGTCTGTTGGAAAAGAGGATACAAAATTCCATGATAAACTTGAGAAACCTTTTGAGAAAATATCCCACAATATCACAGCTAAAAATAAACACACTATAAAAGTGCTACCGCAAAGAATAAGCCAGTTAAAACTATTGAGTATTCTTTTCTTATTCATCAGGCGTGAAATTTTCTTAATCGATTGGCAAAATATTCGCCTAGCAAATTGACGAAAAGCGTAATTATGAAAAGCAAAGCTGCAATAGCGAATAAGGCAAAATAATGCGTAGTTTGGTATGG
>NZ_JBIPLW010000054.1:0-4305 GCF_044369455.1 Flavobacterium sp.
GCCAGACGATATTGCCATTCGCATCGATCTCCGCGAGCAGGTCACGGCCTTCATCGGAGTTTTTGAGATGATAATCTCCGCAGGCGACGAGCAGGTTCCCACTCTGCAGACGCTGCGTACCCAGAAGGTAAAGGCAGGAGAGGCCAAGCTCCTGAGTCGTCCAGCACGTCCGTTTTTTTCCATCCGGACCCACGTACAGCAACTGGCAGCCTGTCGAGGTGGAGACAAACAGCGAGCCATCATCGCTCTGCGTTACGGCAAAGGCCTTCTTCACCGTGGGCGATGGGGTGAGTAGCGGGTCCAGCGGTATCGATTGCAAGACTTTGCCCGTTTGGGCTTCGACCTTGAGAACCGTCTTGCGTCCGTATTGGCCGACCCAAAACGCGCTCGCGCCCGGCACCGCGCGGATCATGCGGTAGCGGAAGTGCAATGGATCATCTTTGAGGTCCGGCAATGGCGTCTCGCTAACTACCGCGCCGTCGCGAGCCACCACGCGGATCTGGCTCACCCCGCTATCTATCAGCGCAAATCGCGCACCGCCATCGAGCACCGCGCAACTGTTTGCCTCCGCCCCCTTTTCACCGCGACGCGCTGCATGTTCCAGCACGAGCTTTTTTGTCGCATCGAAGACCGCCAGACCGCCGCGATGCGCAAACGCGATGCCGCCATCCGGCAGACGCCATGCGTCATAGATGCCGCCGTAGCCGGGAAGTTTCAGCATGTCCGTGACCATGACTGCTCGGTTGACCTCGATGACTTGATTGTCCGCCGCGAGGAGGAAGCGTTCCTCGGCGCTGACCTTCCCGCAGTTGAACGCCAACGCGAAGAGAGCGTGGAGCAAGACGAGTTTCATCGGATGAAAAAATGACGGATGGTTTGGTTTCTGATTGTTTGGCATCATCAAGCGAGAATCTCTTTTACCAAGTTTCCATGGACATCGGTGAGGCGGAAATCGCGACCGGAGTAGCGGTAGGTGAGTCGCGCGTGGTCGATGCCGAGCAGGTGGAGCACGGTGGCGTGGAGGTCGTGGATATCCACGGCTCCTTCGACCGGGAAGTAGCCGAACTCGTCGAGCATGCCGTGGCTCATGCCAGGGCGAAGGCCAGCACCGGCCATCCAAATGGTGTAGCCCCACGGGTGATGGTCGCGGCCCGGTTTATTGTCCGCTCCTTCGGTGTTTGGGGTGCGGCCAAACTCGGAGGCGAAGACGACGAGCGTGTCCTCCAGCAGGCCGCGGCTTTTCAGATCCTTCAGTAGTCCGGCAATAGGACGGTCGATGGAAATGGCGAGCTTGGCATGGGCGTTCTGGATGTCGTTGTGACTGTCCCAACCATTGCTGACGATCTCGATGAATCGGACGCCGCGCTCGAGCAGCCGCCGGGCCACGAGGCATTGGCTACCAAACTTATCCGTGTCCTTGTGCTCTGCTCCCACGCCGTAGAGCGCGAGGGTGGCGGCGGTCTCCTTGGTGAGGTCGGTGGCCTCGGGAACAGCATCCTGCATGAAGTAGGCCTTCTCGTGGTTGGCGATGGCGGCTTCGATGATCTGATTTTGCGCGGAGGATTGGAGGAAGACGCGGTCGAGTTGGCCGACAGCCTGCATTTTGTTGTGCTGGAGCGATTTGAGTTTCTCGGCCATCACGAGGTCGTCCAAAGGCCGTGCGGGGTCCTGGAAAAAGGGGGAGCCCTGATGGATCGGCGGCAAGAATCCACTGGTGCGGCACATGCGTTTCCGCGAGCCCATGACGACGAAGCCGGGCAGGTTCTGATTCTCCGAGCCGAGGCCGTAGTGCGTCCATGAGCCGACGCTGGGGAAGCCCTGCATCAGCGAACCTCCGTGGAGCATGCCGATAGCGCTCTCGTGGTCGGGCGACGGCCCGTGCATGGCGTGGAGGAAGGTGAGGTCGTCCACGCAAGAGCCGATCTGTGGGAAGAGATCGCTCACCATTTTCCCGCACTCACCGTAACGCTGGAAGGGAAAGGGACTGCCTAGAATGGCACTGGTGGTGCGGCCAGTGATGTCTTCTTTTTTTCCTGCGACCTGGAGTGGCTTCCCATGATCCTGGGTGAGCCGCGGCTTGTGATCAAAGCTGTCGAGATGCGAGAGGCCACCATCCAGAAAGAACCACACGACGCGCTTCGCCTTGGGAGTGATGTGCGGGCCGACCGCCTGAAGCGGGGAGCCGAAGGAACGGTCTGCCAAGAGCGATTGAAGGGCGAGCCAGCCGAAACCCGAGGCGCTGGATTGCAGCAACATGCGGCGGCTAAGAGGTGCAATATTCATGGCGGCTTAACGAATGGTTCAAGGATTACGAATGGTTCAAGGAATGTAGAGAAACTCTTTGGTGTTGATGAGGACATGGCAAAGGTCTGTCCAGAGCCGTTCATCCGAGCCCCGGGCAACGGGCGGGATGGAGTAGGCTTCGGCTTGGTCCTCGATGAACTCGACGAGGGTCTGCACCTCGCTTCCGGCCGGTTGACGACCGAGCGCTGAAACGAAGAGATGCTCGATGCGCTGTTCGACTGAGAATCCCTGGCGAAGGCCCAATTCCTTTCGGGCCCAGACAGCGGCCTGTTCGTGGACAAAGGCGTTGTTGAGCATGAGCAGCGACTGCCCGGGGACACTGCTGGTCTCGCGGTTACCCTGCGTGCGCGATGGCTCCGGCGCATCGAACATGATCATCAAGTGATTGAGGTCCTCGCGCTTGATGTATTGGTAAATGCCTCGCCTTTGACGCGGACTGGCCACGATGGCGCTCTCGCTTTGGTTCGCCGGACCGGTGTAGCCGAACAGCATCGGATCCAGCGTGCCGCTGACCGCGAGAATAGAATCGCGAACCGTCTCGGCCCGCAGGCGCTGTACCGGCATGTGCGAGAGGAGGCGGTTGGCCGGGTCCACTTGTTGGGCCTTCGCGGAGGCGATGCTTTGGGCTTGGAAGGCGCGGCTTGTGACGAGATGACGGATCAGTGCTTTCACCGACCAGTCGTGCTCGACGAGATAGGTGGCGAGGTAATCGAGTAACTCAGGATGGCTGGGCTTCTCGCCCATGACGCCGAAGTTGTCCACGGTGGCGACGAGTCCCTGGCCGAAGATCCAGCGCCAGACGCGGTTCGCCATGACGCGGGCGGTAAGCGGATTTTGCGGCGAAGTAAGTTCGTGCGCCAGTTCCAGCCGCGCCTGCCATCCGGTGTTGTAGCCCTCAGGCCCGTGAATGACCTCAAGGAAACGGCGGGGTGCTATCTCACCCGGCGAATCCGGCGACCCTCGGCGATGCACGGGAGAATCAAACCCAGGGCCCTCCGTCACGATGGCTGAAGCACGCTGAAAACGTGGCAGGCCGGACTCGATGCCTCGATACTGCTCAGCGAGCTTTTGCACGTCGCCGGGCAGTTGTTCCAATTGATTGCGCAGGGCCCCGTGCTCCAGCAGCCAATTCAGCAGAACCACATCGTCGGCGCTGGCAGCATTGCGGCCCCATCGTTCCAGCGCCGCCTCACATTCCTGAAGCCAGTGAGTTGCGAGACCTTCCGCGCTCCACTCTGGACTCGTGGGCGCGAGACGCAGCGCCAGTTGCAGCTCATTTTCCGGCGCTCCCGGCGTATCATGCTCCACGATCTGATCCACGGAGAACCACGAGCGCCCAGTCGTGTCATTGACCACGAGCTGATAAGGTTTGTTGCCTTCATCGGAACGGCGGAAATGGGCCGCATCATCCTTGGTCAGGATTTCCAAATACGACCGGCGGCCCTGCCAGCTCGCCTGATGCCCCACCGGCACCGTCACCCAGGTGGGAAAGCGTGAATCAAAGTGCCGCACTTTATTGGCGTGAGCGATGTTCTCCATCGGCTGGAAGTTGTTTTGAATCAGTCGAACATGCGCCGACGAACCACCCGCCACCCGAAGGCTGACGAACTGCGTGCCGAGCGAAAAATCCGCCGAACGAGCGATGCTACCATGCTTGCGGGTCAACCGATCCGAGCTGAGGCCCGGAGGCACCAAGCGATCGACCAACTCCTTTCCCTCCGGCATCAGCGTGAAATCGCTGCCGCCGCTCCAGACCGTGCTCGGCTGCACACCCGAGAAGAACCAGCCCGTATCACTCTGACGAAAATCCGCCGTGGTCTTGAACTTGTTCCGGTTCCGCTCCTCGCGGGCTGCGGACTCACGTCGCTGCTCGTCGAGCCAGGTCGCGGCCACCTTTTCCCAAGGCCTACCTGTTTCGTTCGGAGACAATGAGACATCAGCATTCTCCGTGTCTGGTTTTGTGATTGTCTCCTTGTCTGATTTTCCACCTGTCCCAGCAAA
>NZ_JBIPLW010000001.1:0-493776 GCF_044369455.1 Flavobacterium sp.
TTTCACCAAACCCTAATAATGGTAACTTTACTATTAAGGTTGCAGGTTTTAATGAAAGCGCTAGTGCCACATTAACCGACTTTTCAGGCAATGAAATCCAAACGTACAAATTACACAACGGAGACAATAAAATTGAAAAAGAAGGATTGCAAAGTGGCACCTACTTTGTAGTACTGCGTGTTGATGGCAAACAAGAAGCCAGACAAATTATTATTAAATAATTATTCATAATTAAATAGGAAGTTTTGGAGTATAGCTCCAAAACTTCCTTATTTTTATAGCGCTGTTTATCATTGATTAAAGTACAACAATTATGAAAAAAATAATTACACTACTAGTACTATTCCCTCTTATAGGGATTGGCGGCTATGCTCAAAAAACATTAATTGGCGTAAATACTGGTAATACAGGTTTAACCCCACCCTACTACGGCAATATAACCCAATATGACATTAATGGCGAAAATCCTGCTATTGTTTACGAATTTGACGGTATAGATGGTTCTACGCCTGTAGGGAAATTATTTCTTGCCAGTAACGGAAAATTATATGGTACTGCTAAAGAAGGTGGGATTCCTGGTGCTGGAAGCTCAAATGCTTCAGGAGGGGTTTTATTTGAATATGATTTGATTTTCAATAAATACTCGGTTTTACATTATTTTGATTTAAATAGTATTGATGAGGGTTACAATCCCTATATAGGAGTAATAGAACCAACACCCGGAATACTAATTGGTGCAACTGCAAATCGTATTTTTAGATATGATTTTGTAACTCAGAATATAACTTTTTCCAATTTTATTCCTATCAATAATATTTATGACGAGTTGATGATTGCTTCTAACGGATTTATTTATGGCACTTCATGGGGAGGTAATTGTTCAAGCACCATAGCTAATGAACCCGCTCAAGGAACAATTTTTAGATATAATTTAGCTACCAATTTAACAACCACTCTTTTTACTTATAGCTGTAGTGGTAATAATGGTACAGCTCCCACTAAATTAGTAGAAATTAGTCCCGGCATACTACTTGGAACGAACCTTTCGGGAGGAATACACACGATGACAAATCCATTTTTACGAGGAGGAACGATATTTCAATTTAATTTAAATACCAATGTTTTTACTACAAAAATAGATTTTGATTATTCACTTCATGGTGTTTATCCCCTTAATTTAGTCCAAGGCGACAACGGCAAACTTTATGGTTTGTGCCAAGAAGGTGGTATACCACCGGGCAACACTAGTACTAACCCAACCGATTTTCGGGGCACGCTTTATGAATATATTCCTGCAACCAGCGTGCTCGAAGTGAAACAATATTTTGGGCTGAATAGTTTTAATAGCCCTACCAATTTAAATAACTACGTCAGTTATCCAACCTCATTAATGAGAACAAGTTTAGGTGCCTTTGTAGGAACTATACCTAGTGGCGGTTTGTTTAGGTGGAGTTCAGATACCAACACCATTACAATACCTAATTATACAAGCAGTAATATAAATTTATATAATGCAGCAAACCTCATCGAAATTTGTCGCAAACCTGCATACCAAGAAATAATTGTTACCAACTTTGATAGTTGTATCGGTGGGACGTTTACTTATGACATTCAAAACACCAATGCTACAAGTTATCAATGGTTAAAAAACAATGTAGCGGTAACTGGACAAACAACAGGAGTCTTAAACCTTACCAATCTTACTGCCAGCGATGCAGGAGCTTATACTTGTGTCATGACCAACGAATGTGGTACTACCAACACCATGGCGTTAAACTTGACCGTGAATTGTTTAGGTACCAACACCGTTGCACAACTTGATAAAGCCATAAAACTTTATCCTAATCCAACCAAAAATAGTCTAAACATACAACTTCCTGAAAATATTGAAGTAAATGTAACGGGTGTTACCATTGCTAATTCACTTGGACAAATCGTGCTAGAACAAAAAACGCAAGGTGTAACTACTCTCGATGTAAGCCATTTACAAAGTGGCATCTACTTTATCAATCTTACTACTAATTATGGAGATTGGAAAGGAAAGTTTGTGAAGGAGTAACAAATTAAAGACCTGCCTGTCGGCAGACAGGTTTTTGATTGATGATTTAAAAAAAACTACACTAGCAATTACAATATCAATAGCAATAAAAACTACAATAGAAAAAGCACTTCTTTTTAAGAAAGGTCTGTTATAGACTTAAAAAAAGCTACTAACAATAACTAACCATTTAATTAGAAATAAGTAGTTTACTTCTTATTTTAATCCATTAAATAAACTAAAAACAATGAAAACAACACATATAAGGTTATACCTCCTCATGATGGTATGTTTACTTAAAACTATTACTACTTTTGCGCAACCTGTTATAAAAGTCCCTCCCATGTGTGAAGTGGTAGTTGCAGGAACAGGTCTTGGCGCCAGCACTGGATTTGGAGGTGCAGTGGGAAATGGCGGTATTGTGGTTATGCCCGACCCGTTTGATTTTCCTGAAAGTGAAGGAAATTTTTATTATGCTTCAAATGATTATGAACTTATTCAATGGGAATTGCTTGGCGATTTATCTTTACAAACCGAAACATCCTATAACGAAGCACTGCAGCTAACAGGAGCTATCAATCCAGTAAACATTCAATCGTACAACAAAAAGCTGCGTTTGGGCGAAATGCCATCGGCTTCACAATCCAATTTAGATCCTCGTTGGGCAAGAAGTAAAGGTAGAATAGTGGTTACGTATTATGATAGACGATGCTTAGAAAAGATAAAGTTTGATGTTTATAAACGCTATAAAAACGATAAAGAAAAAAATCTTGTTCCACCTATACTTGGCTCTGACTGTGTACTCCCTAATACCACTTATACATTCTCTGTTGACCCAATAGCCAGTGATAACCCAACTGATGAAATTGGTTTTGACTCCTATTATTGGAGCGGATTGCCAGATGGCTGTACTTTGCTTTACAATTCTCCTGACAACAGTTCCATAACAATAAAAACTGGTGAAAATGTTTCTTCGTTTACACTCCAATGCTGCTATGGAAGAGCTAATGATTGGGATGGAAATGTAGCCTATGTTTCACACACAACTTGTGTATCCAAATCAATTATAGGCACTCCTCGTGCTCCACAGTATATTGTTGCCCCTCCATCTTGTCACCCTACAGGAGTTTCTTCCTTCACAATTGTGTATCCAAACACATCGAATACTTACGTCTGGACATCATCAACTACAGGTTGGACAATTAACCCTCCTATTATTGGTACAACAAACACTTCGCTTACAATAAACACGCCAAACAATAATCCTGGAGATTTGGTAATGACTATTACAAGCAGTGCTTGTGTTCCGACCGTTTTTACGTATCAAATCAACCGAAGTTTTACAGCCCCATTGACTGTTATCCCTACAGGATCTATAACCAACTGTATTTCCAGTACTTCTAATGGAAACAGTTTTACGTTAAGCCCTTCCACATCCAACAGTATTGTATGGTCAATTGAAAATTTATCACCTAATTCTTTAACGGGTATCACTCTTCAAAATGCAACTTCGTCAACTGTTACGGTAAATACTTCAGGAACTGCAGGGGGTTCCTTCTCTCTGATTGCAACATCTGGAACAGCATCCTGTAATACTACTTCTGTTTCTTATACAATTAACGTTAAACCTGCAACACCAATCTTTAGTGTGGGTACACCAAATTGCGTAGCAAGAAGTGCGACTGCAATTACTACCGTTGGAGTTACACCAATTAGTGGTGCCACTTACGACTGGACACCATTACCTGCAGGTGTAACTATTTCTGGAGCTAATAACATAGCAAACCCTAGTTTTATATTCAATAGTGCTGTGGGTACTAACTCGGTAACACTTAGCGTAAAAGTAATTGGCACTAATGGATGTAATAGTGCCACTACTACAAAAACAATAAATTATATTGCAGTATCAACTAATTTTCCTGGAGGTGGATTTCCCGACCAATACTTAGTTAATGGTGCTTGTGGCGCAGTAACCTCCTGGGTTATAGGGACAGGCGTTGCTCCTAACCAAGTATTTACCACTTATACTGCTACATCAGGAAATGTTTCCGTAACCAGCATTGGCGGTGGTACCAATAATGTTTTAAGTATTTCGGGTTCAGGTGGTTTAGCTATAACATCTGTATGCGCCAATTTACCTGGCCCAATACAAGTTTGTGCCAGTACAGTCGGGTCGCTTACGCAAAGACTAGCTAACAATCCGATAAAAGGCGAAATTAAAAATGTAATTATTTCACCAAACCCTAATAATGGTAACTTTACTATTAAGGTTGCAGGTTTTAATGAAAGCGCTAGTGCCACATTAACCGACTTTTCAGGCAATGAAATCCAAACGTACAAATTACACAACGGAGACAACAAAATTGAAAAAGAAGGATTGCAAAGTGGCACCTACTTTGTAGTACTGCGTGTTGATGGCAAACAAGAAGCCAGACAAATTATTATTAAATAATTATAAGTAAAATATTGAAAGTTTAGGCGCAATGTGCCTAAACTTTCTTATTTTTAATTGTTTTTGAATTTAACATAAAATATATGAAAAATATAATTACGTTTCTTTTTATATTCCCCCTTTGGGGGCTCGGGGGCTTATACGCACAAAAAGAACTTTGGGGTACAACACGACAACCAAGTTTGGCTCAGGTTCAAGGCAACATCGTCAAGTTTGACATCAATGGAGAAAATGCGGTTACCATTCATCAATTCAACTTTCCTACTGGAAAATTACCCAATGGTAAACTATTTTTAGCCAGTAACGGTAAGCTTTATGGAACTACACCTTTCGGTGGCATTGCCAGTAATAGTCCAACTGGAGAAGATGGTAACGGTGTGCTTTATGAATACGATTTAATTTTTGACACCTACAGAGTGGTACATTTTTTTGATGGCACATTCTTATCGCAAGCATGCCCTACATCTGGTTTAATCGAGCCTATTCCTGGAAAATTGTATGGAGGTAATCTTGGTGGGGGGTTTTTTGTTTATGACCTCGCTACCGAAACAGTTACAACGCTAACACATACCTATTCGTTTGTAGCCATGGGAGGTATATATAGCGATTTAATCAAAGCTTCCAATGGTTTTGTATATGCCATATCTGACAATTCTTTCCCGTGTACTGGTCCAGGTGCTAATCAACCCAATCTAGGCAGTGTTATTAGAATAAATACAACCACAAACACTGCTCAAAGAGTAGCAACTTTTAATTGTAATGGTGATCCAGGTGTAGGTTCAGAGGGCATATTAATTGAAGCACTTCCCAATAAAATTTTTTTTACTACAATGGCAGATCAGATTATACCTCCTGACACCAGTTATGTAGTTGGTGCACTAGTTGAATTTAATATCCAAACGAATACCTTAACAAATAAATATCTTTTTGATGCTACTAACGGATTAGGATTTCTACCTAAATCTTTTGTGCTTGGAGATAACGGTAATCTTATAGGTGTTTGCGAAAATGGAGGCGACAATTATAGATCCCCTTTTACATCGGGTATATTAAACAAAGCAGGTACCATTTTTGAATACAACCCCACTACCAATAGCATGGCAAAACTTGCCGATTTTTTAACTTTTAGAAATTTACCAAATAATATAATAAAATTAAGTACTGGAGAATTTGCAGGAAATCTTGCTAATACAGGTCTCTTCAAATTTAACATCAATACCAATTCTTTGCAATTCCCAGACGCCCTCACTTACAGCGATTTTGGAAACCAAGCTTCAACGCAAAACCTCATCGAAATATGCCGTAAACCATCCTATCATTTTTTTGATGTTACTACTTTTGATGCGTGTGTAGGTGGTAACTTCACCTATGACATTCAAAACACCAATGCCACCAGCTATCAATGGCAAAAAAATAATGTTGCTGTAAGCGGGCAAACCACCGGTATCCTAAACCTTACCAATCTTACTGCTAGCGATGCAGGCGCATATACTTGTCTAATGACCAACGAATGCGGCACAACCACAACGATGGTTTTGAATTTAACCATAAACTGCCTAGGCACAAATACTGTTGCAGCTCTAGAAAAAGCCATAAAACTATACCCAAATCCCACTAAAGATGTTTTAAATATAAAACTTCCTGATAATATTGAAGTGAATGTAACTGGTGTTACCATAGCTAACTCACTTGGGCAAATAGTCGTACATCAAAAAGCGGATGAAATCAATAGTATGGATGTAAGCAACTTGCAAGCGGGAATTTATTTTGTTTCGCTTACTACTACTTATGGTAATTGGAAGGGAAAGTTTATAAAAGAATAAAGGATTGTTGACCTGCCTGTCGGCAGACAGGTTGTTGATTGATGATTAAAAAAGACAACTACAATAACAAATTCAATGTCAATATCAAATTCAATGTCAATAGCAATAGCAATATCAAATTCAATGTCAATAGCAATGTCAATATCAAATTCAATGTCAATAGCAATAGCAATATCAAATTCAATGTCAATAGCAATAGCAATAGCAAAATCAATGTCAATAGCAATAGCAATAGCAAAATCAATAATAATAACAAACTATGAAAAAAATAGTTCCATTACTATTGGTATTCCCTCCGGGGATAGCACATCATTTTAATTGGCTTTTCTATTTGATATTGATTGTCCTAGCCCAGATAGAAGCGGTTATCCTTTTTATTAAAAACGGTAGATTTTTCATATAAAAAAAGAGCGACCTAGCTCCTTTTTTTATATAGAAAAACACAGTTTTTGAAAAAAGATAAAAGCGAATAGCTGGAATAGCTACTTAATTAAAACCTTTATTTAACCGCCGGCTGATAGTTCTGCTTATCAATAATCATTTTAGACAAAATCTCTCTGAGAATTTCAGATGTTCCACCACCTATTGGTCCCAATCTACTATCGCGTAACAAACGTGCCAAAGGATATTCTTCCATATAACCGTAACCGCCCAGCATTTGCAAACAGCTATAAATGGCTTCATCCGCTACTTTAGTTGATTTTAGTTTCGCCATAGTAGCTTCTTTAACTACATATTCACCTTTGTTTAATCGGGCAACTGCAGCATAATTGAATATCTTACAATGTTCTACTTCCGTTGCGTGATCCACCATGGTATGTCGTAATGCTTGAAACTTGTTGATGGTGGTACCAAAAGCTTCACGTTGTGACATATACTCAATAGTATAGTCTATCGCATATTCGGCTCTAGCATGCGCATTAATTGCCATGATTAATCGTTCTAAAGCAAAATGTTGCATGATGTATGGAAAACCTTTACCTGCTTCGCCCATTAAATTTTCTTCCGGAATTTCAACATTATCAAAAGCAATTTCAGCAGTGTCCGAAGCTCTCCAACCTAATTTGTCTAACTTCGTTGCAGAAACACCTTTTAGATTAGTATCCATTAAAAAAATACTAATTCCTTTATTTCCTAGTTCGGGACTTGTTTTTGCGGCTACAATGTAGTAATCGGCATAAACACCATTGGTTATGAATGTTTTTGAGCCGTTAATACTGTATTTATTCCCATTTTTAATAGCCGTAGTTTTCATACCAGCCACATCGCTTCCTCCAAATGGTTCCGAAATACACAATGCTCCAATTTTTTTTCCAGCAATACTTGGTGCTAAATAGTCTCGTTTGATTCGCTCATCGCCTTCAGCATTGAGATGCGTCATGGCTAAATAGGCATGCGCCCACATGGCTGCGGCAAAACCTGAAGATTTAATTTTTTGAAGTTCTTCTAAGAACACCACGGTATAAAACAAATCCAAATTCATTCCACCATAAGCTTCGGGATAGGCAATCCCAAAAAACCCCATTTCACCAAACTTCTCCCAAATAAAGCGTTCTATAGTACCTGTTTTTTCCCATTTTTCAATGTGTGGCACTACTTCTTTTTGCAAAAAATCTTGGAAACTCTTTCTAAACAACTCGTGTTCTTCTGTAAAATAGGTTGAATTCATATAAGCAGGCAATTTTTTTTCTTATTTTTTTTAGAATTCCAAATATAAGGCAATTATCTTAATCTTATCAATAGGGAATCCTTTAATTTTTGACAAATCTTCGGTCTTTATATCGCCGTTCATACTTCGGTAAATGACAATATCTTTGGCTAAAGCATATCTGAAAAAAGGAAATTGAGCTAACTCTTTGACGGATGCTGTATTGATATTAATCTTTTTAGCATTAGTAACCGATTTTACCTCAAATGACCCTTTCAATTTTTCGATAACTTCTGGTGATAAACCCCAAATGTCATTCATTTGCTCCATAGAAACGAAAGCGCCATATTTTTGTTTTTGTTCTAAAATTCTGTCCGAAATTTTATCGCCTATGCCATAAATTTTCATCAAATCTTCTTTATTGGCCTGATTGATGTCAAGAACAATTACTTTTTCAACTTTAGATTCATTTTTATTTTCATAAGGTTGGTAACTATTTTTTTTACTCTGCACCCAATCGGGAAATTTGAAATAAGGAGAAATAGCTTTTAACAAAGAATCCGACACTTTAGTCACCGCTTGAAACTCTTGAGCAGAATTTACAAATTTATTTTGTTTACGAAAAGCAAGAAGTCTATCAATTTCATCTACAGACATTCCTAATTTATATCCTTTAAAATCGGTGATGAAATTTGGATTAAACGGATATAGTGTTGGTTTGTAGTTTATATTACTAAGTTTTATGCTATCAACTGTACTTTGATTGGCCAACCATGTATCCTTTTCATTATTGTTAAGTTTACCATCTGAAAAATTATAGAAATAGTAAATTCCTTGAGCCAAAACAATAATCAGAAAAAACAAAATGATACCAATTCGTTGACTTTTCGAATAACTCAAGACAGAACGTATAACTGAATTGTTGGTATTCATAGCGCTTATAAATCAAAAACGGAGGTTCTTTTGCCCCGAATTAAATCTTTCAATTTAATCCAAAAAGCTATGGTTAAATAAACCCCAAACCATAATCCAGCCGTTACAAAAGTGATGTAAATAAAAAATAAACGAACATCAGAAGCGCGCATTCCCAGTCTGTCAGCGAGACGAGAGGAGACATGAAAGCCATGTTTTTCGAAGAAATATTTTAATTGTATTACGGGTGTCATTTTTTTGAATTAAAAATTTAAAGTTACTCTTTTAAAAGTTGAATTCCAACAGCACATTGCAAACATTTACCATGATTACAATATTCATTTTTAAGTTCTAATAGCGATTGTGTTTCAAAAGCATTTTTTGCTTTGATTCCAAAACTGGAAAACTTATCAATAATAACATTTTTCTCGGCAGCTACTTCTTTTAGTAAATTTAACAACGTTTCCGAAACTTCTTTCCCTTGACTTTTGGCATAAGCAAACTGAATTGGAATAATGGTATTGATCACTAACAAATCTATAAATGACTTTGAAAATTGCTTTTTCTTTTTTGGGCTAATTTTATCAAATTGATAATGGGTTTGCCAATATTCAGTAATTGTAATGGTAAACAATTGGTAAAGTTCTTTTAGTGTTTGGATTATAATTACTTTTGAAAATAAATTTTGTTCTTTATGGTATAACATCGCCAATTGCGCTAAACGTATTGTTGGAAAATTATCGGGGCGATGCTTAAAAAATTGAACAGGTTCTATAATTACTTTTTGTAATTGATATTTCTGAAGGTTATAGTCAAATCTTTTTTCTAAATCCTTTGTGTAGCGGTCTTGACATTCTGATGGCAATACATTTGCTCTTCCAAAAAATAAGCTTTCTAAATTTTCTACCTGATCACGTTCTTTTCTAATAATGGAAAACGGAATCGATTTGGCAATTTTCAAAAAAGTTTCTCCGTTGGTATTTAAACCAAAATTCTTTGCCAACATACAAAATAATACCGCTTCCCAATCATTTTGTGTTTCCTGTAAAAGTTGTTTAATAAAAACTTCTTTTCGTTCTAAACGTTCAAAAAACAAACGCTCTTGCCAATTTTGTAGAACAAATGCATCGACAGCATTAATTTGATTTTCACAATAAATCCAAGTTTTCGCTGAGGTTAATTCTTGATAATTGCGCAGTACATCATTAGTTACAAAATGTTTTAGTTCCAAAACAGGAATTTCTGAATTGTCTTTTCTAAATACGGGTGCATCATGTTCCCAAACCACATGAAGAATTACATTATCATAATTACTATCTTTCTCATGATGATGCAAATACCAATCAGAAGATTTGATATGAATTTCAATATTTCCCGCCCACTTTTGATTCCCAATACGAATCTGAGCATTAAAAAAATCAGGACCTGTTTGTTGCAAATAGTTGCCAAAATTGTATACCGTTAGTGATTCTCCCGCAACAGTTGTTAGGTTTGAAAAGTCAAACTTCTTATATTGCCATACATAATGAAGAAATTCTTCTTTCATGTGAGTTAAATTTTTATCTAAAGTAAGAAAATTACTTTTATATTCAAATTTTTTGTAATGAAAAAATTACCTTTTTTAATTTTTATGATGGTTTACGGAATTTCATTTTCCCAAAACTATAAAATCACTTATCTGAAGAGTTCGAATGGAAGTTTGATAGAAAATCAAGATCCGATTGTAGTTTTTACCAGATCTGATATCACTCAGATAGGTTCGCAAAATATTTTTAACGGAAAAGCTGATTTTCCAAATGAGACTACTATTATCGATAGAAAAACAAATTCCTTTAATCAAGTAGCTAATTTGAATGCGACTAAAACCATCCATTCTAAAGACAGCATTTCACTCGGAAAGCAAACTTTTGAATATCTAAGTGATACCCAAAAGATTTTGGGCTATCATTGCAAAAAAGCTAAAACTATTATCAATTCAAACACTATAGAACTCTGGTATACTGATGAATTAAAAGTAAAAGGAGCGCCCACTATTTTGGGGCAGAATCTGGGGTTAGTTATAGAAATGGTTCGGAATGGAAATTTTGTCATTAAGGCCACTAAAGTTGAGGAAATAAAACTGTTTCCGACAAAACCGGATTTATCTAAATCAATAGATATGCTGACCTATAAAGATTTGCTTTGGAAAAGTCGTTTTACTACAATTTCTGTTTTTAAAGATCAAATTATTAACTTTTCGGATGCTTCAAAGTCCAGCGATAGTATTCTTTGTTTTGCCAACGGAACGATTGCTGTTCGAAAAATAAAAATCCCTGAAATAAAAGTCGGGAGTCAGATTTTTGTAGATGTTACCGAACAATCCAATGGCGATGCTTATGACCGAACAGGTTCTTTTTTTATTATCCCAACGGATAAACCGATTTCATTTTTAGATGGAATGCGAAATGGAGTCAAAACGTTACCGATTTACAACAACGGAAACGGTAAAGAGTATCAAGGCATGGTTGTTAATGCAACCTATTCCCCTTTAGTAGAATTAATGCGTTTCTTCACTCCTTTTGGTGTAAAGCAATACAACACGTTACAACTTAAAGATAAAATTTGGGCTGAAAATGTGTTGTACCGACAAGATGTTTCAGATTTGAGAAGTTTACTTACTAATCAGGAGGTTTGGATTGGCATAAATATTGGCAATTATGATAAAGGCGGACATAAAGTATCGGCCAATATTACCATTCATACTGAAGAAGAAAGCAAAGCGATTGCATCGCAAGTAGTACCTCTTTTTTGTACCAATAACATTATGGAAATGGCGGGACAAGAATATGGAACGATGTTCAATTCCGATAAAGGTTTGGAAGTCACTTTTCAATTAGACAAACCAATGAAAAATTGTAAACTCCGCTATATTACAACTGGTCATGGAGGTTGGGAAAATGGCGATGAGTTTGTGCCTAAAAAAAATACAATTCTTCTTGACCGAAAAGAAGTGTTTAGTTTCACGCCATGGCGACAAGATTGTGGCTCGTATCGTTTGTCAAATCCGGCATCGGGCAATTTTCCAAACGGATTATCATCATCCGATTACAGTCGATCCAATTGGTGTCCCGGAACGGTAACGAATCCTATTTTCATTGATTTAGGTGACTTAGAAGCAGGAATTCATACCCTACAAATAAAAATTCCGCAAGGTTTGCCCGAAAGTACTAGTTTTAGCGCTTGGAATGTGTCGGGAGTTTTGATTGGGGAATAAGCCTCTCCGAAGGAGCGGGAGTTATGAATAATTATTTTATCGAACCAATAATATCGTGTTTAGTGATAATATGGTATTTACCATTTCCTAAATCAACTAAAACGGCTTGATTGTCTCTATTGAATAATCTAGAAACTTCATCAATTGGTGCATTAGCATTTACGATTGGATACGGTTTGCCCATAATTTCACGTATTGGTTTTTCGGCTATGTTTTTATCTTCTACATAACTTCTGAATAAATCCGTTTCATCTAAACTCCCAACAAAACCAGTTGTGTCAATAACTGGAATCTGAGAAATTTTATATTTTTTCAATCTTTCAATGGCATGTGAAACTAATTCTTCGGTACGCACCACTACCAATGGTTTGTCTTTGTGGTCTTTAATTACGTCTTCGGCTTTGGTGATTTCTTCATCCAGAAAGCCTCTTTCACGCATCCAATCGTCATTGAACATTTTTCCAACGTAACGACTTCCTGAATCATGGAACAACACTACTACAACATCATCTTTCTTGAAATGTTCTTTCAGTTGGTGCAATCCTTTGACACAGGCGCCGGCAGAGTTACCCACAAAAATTCCTTCTTCTAAAGCAATTTTTCGGGTATACACCGCAGCATCTTTATCGGTTACTTTGGTAAAACCATCAATTACTGAAAAGTCAACATTTTTTGGTAAAATATCTTCTCCAATTCCTTCCGTGATATAAGAATAGATTTCGTTCTCATCAAAAATTCCGGTTTCGTGGTATTTTTTAAATACCGAACCGTAGGTGTCAATTCCCCATACTTTGATGTTTGGATTTTTTTCTTTTAAATATTTTCCGATACCCGAAATAGTGCCACCCGTTCCAACCCCAACTACAAAATGAGTCACTTTTCCGTCGGTTTGTTCCCAAATTTCTGGACCCGTTTGTTGGTAATGGGCAATGGCGTTTGATGGATTATCATATTGATTTACATACCAAGAATTGGGAATTTCGGTACCTAATCTTTTAGAAACGGAATAATAAGAACGTGGATCTGTAGGTTCGACATCGGTAGGGCAAACAATAACTTTAGCACCAACGGCACGAAGAATATCCATTTTTTCCTTGGACTGTTTGTCGGTAATCACAAAAATACATTTGTAACCTTTAACAATAGCAGCAAGAGCCAATCCCATTCCGGTATTTCCAGAGGTACCTTCGATAATGGTTCCTCCTGGTTGTAATCTTCCGTCGGCTTCGGCATCTTCTACCATTTTAAGAGCCATTCGGTCTTTGGTAGAATTTCCTGGATTGAAGGTTTCTACTTTGGCTAAAACCAAGGCATCAATTCCTTCTACCACTTTGTTAATTTTGACTAAGGGTGTGTTTCCGATAGTTCCTAATATGTTTTCTGCGTATGTCATTCGTCTTTTTTATTGTGTAGCTTAGTGACTGAGTAGCTGTTACCTCGTCTTTTTATTATTGGTTACAAAGATATTGATAAAAAGAAGGTTTGCAAGTTTGGAGAACGTTAATTCGAAAACGTATGCGTGCGTGATGGGAACGGCATCCTTTTGTCTCGTTCTTAAAACGAGAGAAAAGATATAGTGGACAGCGCGTTTTCACGCCCAAGAAAAAACTATTGAAAGAAATTCCACACTAACCCAAACCGAATCATAAAATCGCGATAGGGATAATTGGGTGCTGTATAAAAATTATTTCCGGTTATTCTAGAATTCAAATGTTCTAATTTAAAGAAGATTCTGGTTTGACGAATTCGCGCATTAACGAAGAAATCTATCATTGGGAAATCACCAACCTTTCTTTCATTTTGAACAAAGGCTTCCACCGTAACCGGGTTATAATCGTTGATATAATATTTGGTGAAATAATTAAACACGAATCCAGTTTGAAGGTACAATGCTTTTTTGAAAAAATAATTTGTAAAATACAATGAATTTCTAGTAACGAACTGCGGAACATTTAGAATAGCTTCCTCCTGATCTACCTGTTGATAAAGTACCGTGTTGTCTAACGCTAATTTCCACCATTTAAACTCGCGACTGACTTTTACGGATAGGTAATTGATGGTTTTGTCGTATTGTTTTGGTGAAATTATTTGTTGCAGTGGATCGGTCGCATCGTTACTAAAATACAAATGATCTCTTATGGAGCTTACTTGTAGTGAAGCGTCAAACCATTGCGTTTTGGCAGTTGCTTCGATATTGTTAATCTTTTCGTTCTTAAAATCGTTAAACCAATTATAATCAATGAAACTACTTTGGTGTAAATTATAAATCTGGTCTGGAATTTTATTGATCATTTGATATTGAAAAACAAATTCATTTTTATCATTCAGTTTATAATTCAGTTTAGCATCAAAGTTTGACATGGGTTGATTAGAAATGGAATTGGAATAGGAAAACGTTCCGTTCCACTTATTCTTTCTGTAATCGTACTGGCCCCCAACAGTATTGATTTCATCATTTAAAGCACTTGGAATAACCCCTGAATCTAAAATTAAAATTCGATTATAGTAATAATTATATCGAAAATCTTCGGCAAAAAACTGAAATTTACCCAGCGTTGCATTTTCGTAAATTGCGCCTACTTTGTTATACATTCGGTTATAACGTATTTGATCATTGATGTTGGAAGACACATAGGAATCTCCAAAACGGTCTATGATGGCATTCCCAACAGTTGATTGTACTGTTTTTTGATTGTATTCAAATAATTTGTTTTCGTAGTTAAATTGATGCGTGATAAAAAGATTGTTATTGCCTTTTTTACCGTTAATTCTAAAATTGTGGTCAAAGAAAATTCTTTTACTTTTCATAAAGCTTTTGGCGTCTTTTAGAAATACTTCTAATCGGGCACGGTTAGCAAAAGCATCGTCTCCGTTTTCAAAATCCTCAACAGTTGTAATACCACCATTTTCTCCGTTTAAAAAATCTTGTCCCGTAAAATGGAGGTTCAAATAGTATCTTTTGTTCAACGTATTGTAGCTTGAGGTAAATCTAAAATTTCCTGTGCTCGAAAGTTGATTTATGTATTTTCCCAAAGATCGTAATCCTTTATAAGCAATCGATATATTAAATCGTTCGGAGGTATTTACTGTTATAAATGCATCTACACATTGCCCTTGCTCCATAACGGTTTTGAAATACAACTCGGTAACTGGAGTTGCTACTGAATAATAGTTGATATCGTCTACTCCTAAATGATTAAATTGCTTTCCTGAAAAACCAATTTCGGGGAATGATTTGAAATGCTGCAATCCAAAATCTAAAACCGTATAGGTTTGTCCTTCGTTGGCGAAAGGCAAAAGTCCATAAATATCTTTGCGCAAATAATTGAATTCGTATTCTTTTTTTATGGTTAAAGAAGTGTCGACATAAGTCGTATCTTTTTGTAGTGTAATAATTCGGTATTGATCAATGGTTGCTTTGGGTTGTTTTTTCGGAACATCTTTTGACTCTTGATTCTCAAGAGATTTCCCTTCGTTTTTAACTTGAGAAAAACCAACTGCAAAAAACAATAAAAAGAATAGCGTTACTAGGTATTTCATTATAAAATATTTCGAAACAAAAATACACAAAACTATTTGTAATAAAATCATAAAAAAACCATCCGTTAAAACGGATGGTTTTATATAATATGTTGAAAAATTTATTCTTTTATAAACTTCTTAGTAACTGAATTTGAATCTGATGTAAACGTTACAAAATAAACTCCCGAAGAAAGATGAGAAACATCGATTGCATTATCTATTGTATTTGTAGATTTAAAAATTTGTTTACCAGATACATCCGTAACTGATACTGTATCGATTGTAATGTCATTTTTAGTTTGAAAGTTTAAAATAGTATTGGCTGGATTTGGGTAGATAAATACGTTGTTATCAAAATCACGTGAATTCAAACCTAGACCAGTTCCGCTTGCGCTTCCTGCCAATGAAAAATCCTGTAAACCGCCTACTAATGATCCTTTATGAGTAACTTGAATGGTATATACTCCAGGTTGAGCAGCATATATGTTTACTCTTTCACTATTATCAACATCATTATCCGTAGTATTGGTTGCTGCATTTTCAGGAGTATCAGGATCTAATTTCCAAGGATAATAAGTTGTACCGTCTTTTAGAATCTTTAGATCTAAATTGTTTATTAATCTAGGCGTACGATCGTCAATTTCACCATTACCGTTGGCAACTCCTACACGATCGGTCCAAGCGATAGCAATATTAATATCTTGAACCGAATTAATTGTTATGTTTTTAGTATATACTTGCTGGTCATTTAAAGTATTTTCTTCAAGAATAGTAGAAGTATTTTTAGTCGAAATAATACGAGCGGCTGCGGTTCCGTCTGGTACACCCCAACCAAATCTATAATCAGGGCCAAGAAAATCACCAGCTTCACGAGCAGATTGAAACAATAGTGCTCTTACGGTAGCTGATCTCATAAAAGTACCCGGATTTAGATTATTATAATGTTTTTGCAAAAGTGCAATTAATCCTGTGACTCCAGGAGAAGCCATTGAAGTACCTTGCAATTCAGAATATCCAAAATCTGATACAGATATTGTTGAAGATACAGCGATACCTTTTGATGACAAATCAGGCTTTATCCTTCCGTCATCTGTAGGACCAAAATTACTGAAATCAGACATCACTAAAGAATTATCCATTGTATTTGTCATAAAGCCTTCAACAGCTGCAACTGTAATCACATTTTTAGCATTTCCTACACCCGTAAGTAAATCATAACCTCCTTTTAGTGCTACTTGGCTTAAAGTAGTTGAATTTCTATCATTTCCTGCAGACTTTACCATTTGATAAAAAGGAAATGTGTACATTAAATTGTCAGCTTCTCTAGATTGAGAATTATAAGCACCAAAGGAACTTTCACCTAAGTTGGCAGCAATATTTCCATAAGAATGATTTGACATTAAAAAACCTTGACTGGCAAAGTTAAAAACTTCATTAGTATCATTCCCAAAATCATGAGCTATGGCTGATGCTTGATAAGCTAGTCCTCTTCTTGATATACTAACACCCGAAGCAATCATAGTACCAAGTACATGGGTAGCATGAGTAGACAACGTTGTAGCTGCATCACCAAGTGTAAGACGACCACTACCAAACTCAACATGGGTCTCACGAACTCTTCCACCGTCCCAAATTCCAATAGTAATACCTTGTCCTGTTACTGACAATCCTAAAGTTCCTGAAGGATACAAAGCATTGGCTCTTAATGTTTGGGCACAAAGTGCATTATTATCTTCTTGATAATAAATTGGAACACCATCAATTATTCTTTGAATAGCTGTAGGGTTCTTCGTATTTGGATTTTTTAATAAATAAGCACGTATTTCAGTTTGGTTTCTAAAATAATTGTCTTTTAAAATTTCGTTTAAAACTGCTACTTCTTGAGGATTAGATTGTTTAATAATGAAATCACGTTCTTTTTGTGTTTGGGAAAAAAGTATAGAAGTAAAAAACAAGAAAAATAATATATATTTCATAGCGATAAATTTTTAATTTCAAATATAAAAAAAACCTCTCGAAATGAGAGGTTTTTTAATAATTTATTAAGTAATGTTTACATTAATTAACATATCCTGGATTCTGAGTTAATGGATTTATATTAATTTCTGCTTGAGGAATAGGTAATGTAAATCTGTAATCTCCTAAAAGAATGTTAAGAGGACTTGTAGCATTAGAATTTGCTCCATCTGTAGCATCTCTATCTGTTCCTGTTGCACCAGCATCAGCTCCTAAACGTTTCAAGTCAATATATCTGTGACCTTCAAAAGCCAATTCTTTTCTTCTTTCTAACAAAATATCAGCAAATGCAGCAGTAGCATTAGCATAAGAAGGCGTAGGAACCGTCGCACCTATAATATAGTTACGCGCCTGTCTTACTTGCTGAATTAAGGCAGCTGCACCCGTTAAATCACCGTTTCTAACCAAACATTCCGCTTTAATAAAATAGATTTCAGAAGCACGAAACAATTTTACATCGTTAGCGGTATGTGCTCCCGTTTTACCAGGATACTTATCAATAACGATTTGTTCACCAATTCTTGTAGCTGTTGCTGGAGTAGCAGAAATAGTTGATGAACGATCTACAAACGACCATCTTCTGAAATCTTCTGCACCACCACCTAGAGGTTGCGTATAAAGATTAAATAAATTTCTACCCATATCATAAAGAACAGCACCCGTTAGATAAGATCCATTCGTGTTATATCGGCTACTAAAATTAGTTTTATTGTTAGGTCTTTCTATAGCAAATAATAATTCTCCCTGATCTGTATCAACCCACATTTTTCTGTAGGTTGGAGCCCCAGCAGATGTCCATTGGTCTATAGAATACAATGCTCTCTGCACCGAGTTAGCGAGGGTAGCTGGAGTAGGATTATTATTTATAGTTGTGGAACCTGCTGCTGGTCCTACTGGTGGAATTACTGCAGATGTAAGCGGATATGCAGCCGTAGCACCAGTTAAAGCAAATGTACATGTAGACAATGGTCTTGCACCAATCACTAAATCAGCATATGTTAATGCTTGTGCATAATCTTTTCTATACAAATACATACGTGCTCTAAAGGCACTTATAAAATTTTGATTTACATATTTATAAGAATTTGCAGCAGTAACTGGAGTGGTTCCGGCTAACGGAGTTCCCAAATTAGCTTCAGCAAAAGCTAAATCATCTTCTATAAAAGTAAACAAATCACCATTGGTAGCTCTAGGGATATCCTCGCTTATTACAGGGACTTTATCAACCAACATCACTCCAAGTGCATTATCATTGCTAAGATCTTCTGAGAAATAGACCATCAATTGAAAATGAGCAAATGCTCTCAGAGCTCTTGCTTGAGCTAATATAGAATTGTATTGTACAACATCACCAGCAGGCGGTGTAAAGAAGGTACCTCCTCTTATTACTCGATTACAATAATTAATTAAAGTATAATGATTTGCCCAAATTGCATCAGCTTCACCACTTGTGGTTAAAACGAAGAAACGCTGTGTGTCATTTACCGTTAATGCACCACCAATAGCTACTTCATCACTTAATTGAGAAGAAACTATGATATCTGTTTCAGGATTAAACCTGTCGTAAGTCTCATTTAAAAACAATTGCATATTGTCAACGTTTGTAAACAACCTTGCATCGTTTATTTCTCCTTTTTGCGTAATATCTGTTGCATCATTACATGAAAACAACAAAGCAAAAAGACTTAAAAATACTATTCTTTTTTTCATTTTATTTTTAATTAAAAATTAATATCTACACCAAAAGTATACACCTTGGGAGTTGGGAAATAACCAGTTCCGCTTGTTGTAAAAGTTTCAGGATCAAAACCTTTCCATTTCGTCCAAGTTAAGATGTTTTCACCTTGAATTCTGAAACGACACCCTTTAATAAAGGTTTGCTTCAAGAATTTAGCCGGTACATCATAACCAAAACTAATATTTCTTAAACGTATGAATGAAGCATCACGAAGGAATCTGTCAGATATATCTCCAGCATCTATATTTGTTGCAAACAATGACGGAATATTTGAGCTTGTATTTGTGGGTGTCCATGCATTAAATAAATCAGTAGAAACTGGGAAAGGATTCACATTTCTTATATCCATCAAGCCAGTGTAGTCACTGTCGAACTTGTAAAAATCTTTAGAATATACAAAAGAAGCATCTAGGAAAAACCCTTCATACGATGAATTGAAACCAAATCCGCCTTGATATCTAGGAAGATAATTTTTATTAGTAGTTCTTCTATCAGCATCTGTAGGTGCTTCTGTAGGATTATTGTTGATGTCTAAGAAAAGTAAATTACCATTTGAAGGATTAACTCCTAAATAAGGAACTGTATAATATTGATTCGCAGTTTGTCCTATTTGCTGAGCAAAATCTGTCCCAAGTCTAATAAAACCGGTACCCGTATCTAAAGTACCTAAACTAGCAATCTCATTATCGTTGAAGGCACCATTAGCAAAAACTGAAAATTTAAGCTTGGTATCTTTTAATACGTCATAACGCAAAGACAATTCATACCCTTGATTTCTTAGAGCACCTGTGTTTCCATTAATATTTCTAATACCATTAGCTGCTGAAATTGGAATAGATTGATACAAATCAGTAGTTAATTTATTATACCAATCAAATGAACCTGTAAGCCTGCCTTGAATATTAAAATCAATACCAATATTAGTCTGAGCTGTAGTTTCCCATCTCAAATCTGTATTAGCATAAGCTGAAACTCCGAATGATGTAGAGTTAGGGTATCCTTGTTGAAGACTATTCAAATCTCTTGTAGCTTGTGAGGCAAGAAAAATTGTACTTGTATTCTCATCTTCACCTCTAGCTAATACGTTCTGATTACCCGTTGTCCCGTAAGACGCTCTTAATTTTAAGTCTTTAATCCAAGATATTTTCTTAATGAAATTTTCTCTGGAGATGTTCCATCTACCAGCAACAGACCAAAAAGTTCCCCATTTGTAATCATCAACAAATCGGTAAGATGCATCGCGTCTTAAGGTACCTGCAAAACCAAATCTGGTATCATAATCGTAATCTAAAGTTCCAAAATACGAAAAAGTTCCAGCTTCAACATCACCATTTGGCAAACCAGCACCAGCCTGAGCACCTACTGTCGGAAGATATGAAATTGGCAAAGTAGTATTCCACGGAATGTATCCAGTTCCTGCTCCAGGCTCCCAAGTTAATGGATTTAAACCAATTTGTTGAAATCCGAAAGTTCTTCTGTGCGCTTTTAAATACTCTGTATAGCCTGAAATATCTACAGTATGTTTTTCAGCAAATACTCTTTTATAGTTAAGTCTGTTCACAAAATTGAACATAAATTCTCTTTGACTTCTTTGATTTTCTAAACCATGAAATGGTTGACCTGCACCTACGGCTCTAACAATAGAAAGATAGGCTTCTGGACCGATAGCAAATGTTCTCTTGTCTTCAGTATAATCAGCACCTGCAGTTACAGAATACGTTAAATCTTTAGTCAATTTATAACTCATGTTAGCCGCTAACAATGTTTTATACTCATCGAAAAAACTTGGAGCGTGTTTGGGCTGAAATAAATCTAAAAGCATGAACGGAACAATGTCTAACGACGGAGCACCATATTCATCAAATAATTGTTGGCCACTTACATAAGTAGACGGACTGTAGTATGCTGCAGAAGAAAGATATCCTTGAAGAGGATTTTGAAGAACGTTATTATTAATTCCGCCTCTTGTTTCTTGCTCTAATTGATTTCTTCTTGAATAGGTCAAACCAATATTTAAACCATAGTTAAATTTGTCATTATTGGATTTACCCGTAAAGTTACTTCTTATAGAAAATCTTTTAAAAGCAGTAGTTGGTACAATACCTTGTTGGTCAAAATACCCTACAGAAGTAAAATTAGACATGTTTTTACCTCCGGAAGAGATGCTTAAATCATGACTTTGAGTAGTTCCAATTCTGAAAAACTCATCTTTCCAATTAGTATTTGTAGTGAATGCATCAATATTATCTGGATCTACAAAAAACATAGGATCACCTGTAACATTATTAGTAGGTGCAGAACCATCAAAACCTGGACCATCACCAAATATTTGCTGCAATCTTAGATGCTGTTTGGCATTCACTAAATTATAATTATCGCCTCTAAATTCAGCAGTACCATAAGAAGAAGAATAGCTTATTGACATTGATTCATCATAACCAGCTTTTTTAGTACTTATTAATATTACACCATTTGAACCTCTATTACCATAAATAGCCGTAGCAGAAGCATCTTTTAATACGGTTACACTTTCGATATCATTAGGGTTTAAATTTCTAAAGAAAGCTTGCGTCAAAGGAATACCGTCAATAACGTATAAAGGATCAGTACTTGCATTAAGTGAACTTTCCCCTCTAATGATGACATCAATTTTGTTAGTTCCTGGCTGACCGGAACCTAAAGCAATGTTTGTACCTGCTAATTGCCCTTGTAAAGACTGAAGCACGTTAACGTTTGGTCTATTAGCGACCGTTTTTGAAGTAACGGTCTGTACTGCTCCGATTTGTCTAGGTTTTGATACCGTTCTACCATAACCTTGAACTACCACTTCATCAAGTTTTACTCCGTCTTGTAATTTTACATTTACTGTGTTTGCTGCACCAACTGTAATTGAAGTGTCAGACATTCCAACAAAAGAAATCACAAGAACTTCGCCCTGTTTTGCTTTAATTGAAAATTTACCATCAAAATCCGCTTGCGCAGAACGATTGGTACCCTTAACAACAACATTAGCACCTGGTAGCGGTCCAGACTTATCTGAAACAACACCTGTTACAGTTTTCTCTTGTGCAAACGAAAACTGCATTGATAACGCTAGCAATAGCGTAAAAATCCATTTGAACTTCGATCTCATATTAATTTTATTTGAGTTAGTTATTCTGCAAACTTCTTAATTATTTATTAATTAACCAAATATTAACACTAAATATTATTTTCAAATACTGTTAAATGTTTGTACAGGTAAATGCTACGTCTTAATAATGATACGATTATGTTTACAGAGTTGTGTCATTTTTTATATTTTTATAAAAATATTTTAAATGCTACAATTCAAATTTTCAGATTTTGACATAGAATGCGGTACTGATGAAGCGGGTCGAGGGTGTCTTGCCGGCCCAGTTACAGCAGCCGCTATTGTTTTGCCAGATGGTTTTGAAATGAAGTTGCTTAACGATTCCAAACAACTTTCTGAAAAAATAAGAGAAAAACTAAAACCTTTAATTGAAGATATAGCTGTTTCCTTTTCGGTAACGCATATTGAACCTAAAATTATCGATGAAATAAATATTTTAAATGCCTCCATAAAAGCGATGCAGGCATGTATCGTCAAACTAAATCCTTTACCTTCTTATATTATAGTTGATGGAAACCGATTTAAACCGATTAATGATATTCCCTTTTCAACAATTATAAAAGGCGATAGTAAATTTATGAGTATTGCAGCCGCATCGGTATTAGCAAAAACGTACCGAGATGACTATATGAATACAATTCACGAGGAATTTCCGATGTATAATTGGAAAAAAAATAAAGGTTACCCAACAATAGAGCACCGAGAAGCAATTCGGAAATATGGGACCACAAAATACCATCGAATGAGTTTTAGGCTATTGCCAGAACAATTGAAGTTGCCCTTTGACTGACTGTCAACCGACTGGTTGACGCTCAGGATACAAAAATTATAGCGTTCTTAAATAAAAATAGCATCGAAAAGTATTGAAAAATGTTTGGCTATTTTTTCTTTTACTTCTTGCTCATCGACCTCTTTCCCTAGCTCCACATGCATTGAAGTCACCGATTTACCTTTAATCCCACAAGGTATTATGTTGTCAAAATAACCTAAGTTCGCATTTACATTCAACGCAAATCCATGCATGGTTACCCAACGACTGGCACGAACACCCATGGCACAAATCTTTCGCGCAAATGGTGTCCCAACATCAAGCCAAACGCCTGTTTCGCCTTCGCTTCTTGTACCTATAATAGCGTATTCTGCTAGAGTTAATATGATCACTTCTTCTAGAAAACGCAAATATTTATGGATGTCGGTAAAGAAATTTTCTAAATCTAAGATTGGATAGCCGACAATTTGCCCCGGACCATGATACGTAATATCGCCACCACGATTTATCTTATAAAAAGTAGCGCCTTTAGCCTCTAACTGTTTTTCGGATAATAATAAATTGGATAAATCACCGCTTTTTCCAAGAGTATATACATGTGGATGCTCTACAAACAAAAAATAATTTGGAGTCTCAAGAAATGAATCTTCCCTCCTATTCTGAATTTTTATATCTACAATTTGTTTGAATAATTGTTCTTGATAATCCCAAGTCTTCTTAAAATCATTGTTCCCTAAATCGTGAAGTTGAATTTTTTTATTCATTTTATAATTGCAAAGCGCAAAGTTACAAAGTTTACCAATAATCTCGACGTTTGTCTTTAGCCCCGATTGCAGCGACATCCTTTTTGTTTTTAGCAATGTCCTTTGACTGTTCTCAGGGTTCTCAAAACAAAAAGATATAGCGAAAAGCGGGAATGTCGATTGCAAAAAAGCACAAACCATTCGCTTCAAACCATCAAAATCATTATCAAATATTCAAATTGAAACATTTTCAAATTATCCCTATCTTTGCGCGCTTAAACACACATAAAATGCAACTTTCAGAACAAGAAATCATTAGAAGAGAAAAACTGAACGCCCTACGCGAACTTGGTATCAACCCATATCCTGCTGATTTATTTCCAGTAAACCATACCTCAAAGCAGATTAAAGAAAATTTTGAAGAAGGCAAAAAGGTTATTGTTGCCGGTCGTTTGATGAGTGTTAGAGACCAAGGAAAAGCTTGTTTTGCTGAATTGCAAGATAGCGAAGGCAGAATGCAATTGTATTTAAACCGAGACATGCTTTGCACTGGCGAAGATAAATCGTTGTATAATCAGGTGTTTAAAAAATTAACCGATTTAGGCGATTTTATTGGAATTGAAGGTGAATTGTTTACAACTCAAGTTGGTGCCCAATGTATTCGTGTGGATCATTTTACGTTCTTGAGTAAAACTTTACGCCCGTTACCCTTGCCAAAAACGGATGAAGAAGGCAAAGTACATGATGCTTTTAATGATGCCGAATTGCGCTATCGAATGCGTTATGTAGATTTAGTGGTAAATCCTCATGTGAAAGATGTTTTTGTAAAAAGAACAAAATTGTTCACAGCGATGAGAACATTCTTTAATAAAGCGGGGTATATGGAAGTTGAAACTCCGGTATTACAAGCAATTCCAGGTGGCGCCGCTGCTCGACCGTTTATAACGCATCATAATAGTTTGGATATTCCATTATACATGCGAATTGCAAACGAATTGTATCTGAAGAGATTAATCGTTGGCGGATTTGATGGCGTATATGAATTCTCCAAAAACTTCAGAAACGAAGGAATGGATAGAACCCATAATCCCGAATTTACCGCAATGGAAATTTATGTGGCCTATAAAGACTACAACTGGATGATGGAGATGACCGAAAATCTATTGGAGTATTGTGCTAAAGAAGTAAACGGAACCACAGAAGCTACTTTTGGGGAACACAAAATAAACTTCAAAGCACCGTATGCTCGAATTACAATGACAGATGCCATCAAACAATTCACCGGTTTTGATATTTCTGGAAAAACGGAAAAAGAACTTTTTGAAGCAGCTAAATCCATGCATATTGAAGTTGATGAAACGATGGGCAAAGGAAAACTGATTGATGAAATTTTTGGCGCTAAATGTGAGGGGAATTTTATTCAACCCACTTTTATCACCGATTACCCAAAAGAAATGTCACCTTTATGTAAAGAGCATAGAAACAATCCAGAATTGACCGAACGCTTCGAATTGATGGTTTGTGGTAAAGAAATTGCGAATGCTTATTCAGAATTGAATGACCCAATAGATCAAAGAGAACGATTTGAAGTACAAATGGCTTTGGCAGAAAAAGGTGATGATGAAGCCAATGGCATTATTGATGAAGATTTCTTAAGAGCATTA
Organism: Flavobacterium sp.; assembly: GCF_044369455.1. GTDB lineage: Bacteria > Bacteroidota > Bacteroidia > Flavobacteriales > Flavobacteriaceae > Flavobacterium. Next base: position 25,712 of record NZ_JBIPLW010000001.1, read on the forward strand.
GAATATGGAATGCCTCCAACTTCTGGATTAGGAATTGGAATGGATAGATTAATTATGTTTTTAACAAACAATCCATCAATTCAAGAGGTGTTATTTTTCCCGCAAATGAGACCGGAGAAAAAGCAGTTGGAATTGACTGATGATGAAAAAGTAATTATCGGTTTGCTGAAAATTGAAAACAATCAACCTTTATCACAATTAAAGGATAAATCAACTTTAAGCGGTAAAAAATGGGATGCTGCAATGAAAGGTCTATCGAAACATGGATTAACTAAAGTTATGGTTGATGGCGAAAATAAAACGGTTATTTTAAATTGATACAATTCATTAGGAATTAAAATTTAGTTTTGAATTAAACCATTCTACTATACGATTGTCCAAACGGCAATTAATTTAAATATAGAAATTATGAAAAAATTATTTTTAGTTGCATTGTTAGTTGTTGGAATAACAGTTTTTGCACAAGAAAAACAAGGAAGAAGAGCAGGAAAAGAAAGTTTAACTTCGGAAGAAAAGGTAGATATTCAAGTAAAAAGAATGACCAAAGAGTTGAATCTTAATGAAAAGCAAGCTACTGAAGTTCGAGTTTTAGTTACTAAACAAACTCAAAAAAGAGAAGATCTTAAAGCGGAACTAAAAGCCGACAAAGAAAGACAAAGAACAGAAATGAGAGCGAATTTAGAAAAAGAGCAAGCGGCTATAAGTACAGAGTATAAAAAAATATTAACTCCAGATCAATATGTCAAATGGGAGAAAAACCTTGAAGAGAAAAAAGAAAAGATGAAACAAAGAATGATGGAGCGGAGAGAAAATAAAGATTTAAAATAAATTACTGAAACTTAACACGAATAAATTTTGAGTTTTCATCAAAATAATTTAGTTTTGAAAATAATATTCTATTAAATCTTTAAAAAATGAAAAAATTAATTGCTGCTTTAACACTACTACTTGTATTTTCTATTAATGCCAACGCTCAAGATAAAAGTGGTTATGTGGGTTTAAATTCTACTGAAAAAGGCATTAAACAAGCCGCCGAATTATCTGAATATCTTGGTTTAGACAAAACAATGAATGAAAATTTCGCAAAACTGTTTGAACAAAAATTCACTATTCTTGAAGACAAAAATTTAGAACAAGAAAGAAGAACAGAATTATCTAGAGTTATTGAAGCAAAAATCAGAGGTACTTTGGATGGAAATCAAATGGAAAAATTAGAGAAAAATCCTGAGTTATTAAAAAAATTAATAAACTAGGTTTTTTTTATAAACAAAAAAGTCCTGATTAAATCGGGACTTTTTTGTTTATAGTATTTTAGAAACTTTATGAATAGCATTGATTGTAAAGTCGAGATCTTCATATGTCAAAGCATCGGTAATAAACCACGTTTCATAAGCGGATGGCGCAATATATACTCCTTCATTTAACAAGCCGTGAAAGAACTTTTTAAACGTTTCATTATCTCCGTTTTTTGCTGTATTAAAATCAACTACAGGACTGGCGTCAAAATGAACAGAAATCATCGAACCTACGCTGTTAATGGTAAAAACAATATTATTATCGGTTAAAACCTTGTGGATTCCCTGGTGCAAATAGTTCGTTTTTCCTTCCAATCGTTTAAAAACCTCTGCATCCTTATTTAAAGCTTCTAACATCGCATAACCCGCTGCCATTGCTAATGGATTGCCAGACAAGGTTCCCGCCTGATATACTGGCCCAAGTGGTGATAAATAATTCATGATTTCATGTCGTGCGGCAAAAGCCCCAACAGGCAAACCACCTCCTATAACTTTACCAAAACAAACAATATCCGCTTTTACATCATATAATTCCTGAACTCCACCTTTTGCTAAACGAAATCCGGTCATCACTTCATCAAAAATCAATAATGAATTGTATTCGTCACAAACCTGTCTTAGTGATTGTAAAAAACCCTCTTTTGGAGGCACGCAACCCATATTCCCTGCTACTGGTTCAATAATAATAGCAGCAATTTCATTTCTATTTGCTTCAAATAGTGCTTTTACACTTTCTAAATCATTATAAGCAGCAAGAAGTGTATCTTTAGCTGTTCCTTGGGTAACACCTGGGGAATTTGGTGTGCCAAAAGTACTGGCGCCACTACCCGCTTGAATTAAGAATGAATCGGAATGACCATGATAACACCCTGCAAATTTTATTATTTTATCTCTTTTAGTATAACCTCTAGCCAAACGAATGGCACTCATACACGCTTCAGTTCCCGAATTTACAAAACGAATCTTATCAATATTCGGAACCATTGAAACCGCTAGTTTAGCAATTTTTGTTTCTAACTCAGTTGGCATACCAAATGAAGTTCCTTTTTTTGCCTTTTCAATAATTGCATCAACAACAGGTTGAAAAGCGTGACCTAAAATCATGGGGCCCCAAGAATTAATGTAATCTATAAATCGATTGTCATCTTCATCATATAGATAGGCTCCTTTAGCACTTTTGGCAAAAATAGGAGTGCCTCCAACTCCTTTAAACGCACGAACTGGAGAGTTTACTCCACCAGGAATTACTTTTTCGGCCTCAGCAAAAAGCTGACTGCTTCTTTGATATATCATAAACTAATTGTAATATTTATTTTTGAATTATTTGACAATAATGCTTTGTCCTAGAGAAAGGGTATTGTCGACTAAATTATTTTTTCTCTTCAATTCATCGATTGAAATATTAAATTTCTTAGAAATGGAATACAATGAATCGCCTTTAACAACCGTATATTTTTGAATATTATCTTCATAAGTAATTGGCTTACTTATTATTGTTGTTATTGGTACAAATTCCTTTCCTAAAACTTCAGCATCAAATTTGCTTAACTGATATTTTTCAATCAAACCAATAAGTTTATCAGGATATTGTTTGTCTGTTGCATAACCCGCAGCCTTCAATCCATAAGCCCAACTTCGGTAATCATCCTTTTGAAATTCGAATAACTCCGCATATCTTGGTCTGCTAGTTAAAAAATAAGAGTGGTCTTTAAACGATTGACTTGGATCATCATATTTTCTGAAACATTCATTTTCTTCATCATCTGTATATTTAATACTTGAACCTGTCCATTCTTTATGGCATTTAATTCCAAAATGATTGTTCGCCTGAACGCTCAAAGGACCTGTTCCCGCACCCGATTCTAAAATAGCTTGACCTAGCGTAATACTGGCTGGAATTCCGGTTCTAGTCATGTTTTCTTTAGCTACACTTTTATATTTATCTATATATGCTAAAACCATTTGAGTGGTTACTTTTACCCTTGTAGTTGCTTCTAAGACTTCAGTTGCGTTAGAAAAAGTTTTAACTGTAGGCGAGTCTTTTTGAGTATTCGCTATCGGGTTATCCTTAGTTGCAGGTCTGTAAATTGGCTTACGAACCCTTTGAACAACTTGACTTTCTGTTTTTCTTGGATCCGGTTTTGTTGTTTTAACAACGGCATGGTTTGCGTTACATGACGCCACAAAAACTACAAGTATAATTAAGATGAATTTTTTAATCATTGCTATTTATTTCTAATTGATTTTTTTGTTTTAAAAATTTATTCATTCCAGCAACTCCCTGTAAACCACCTGTGTGAATCATTAGAATTTTTGAATTATCGGCAAAATAATTTTTATTAATCAAATCGAAAACGCCAAAAACCATTTTACCCGTATATATTGGATCTAATGGAATTGTATACTTCTGATAAAACTCATTAATGAATTTTATCAATTCTTCAGAAACTTTACCATAACCTTCAAAATGATATGCTGTAATTAATTCCCAATTGGATTTCGTTACAAATCTACGAATATCTTCTCTTAAAAAATCACCCTTTAACGAAGGGAAACCTAAAACTTGTTGACTACTTTTTGAACAATTTATTATGCCTGAAATTGTACCTCCTGTTCCTACAGCACAGCATATATAATCAAACTTTTCATCTTTTGAAGTTAGAATTTCTTCACATCCTTTAACAGCCAAATTGTTGGTTCCACCTTCTGGAATAATATAAACATCACCAAATTTTTGTTTAATACGTTCCTTAAAATTTAGGCTTTCCTTTTCGCGATAACTTTCCCTTGTTACGAACTCAAAATCCATTCCGAAATCTTGTGCTCTTTTTAAAGTAGGATTATCATTGACTTTGTCTACTAACTCTTCTCCACGAATAATTCCAATCGTTTTAAACCCATTTGAATTTCCCGCTGCTGCAACAGCCAAAATATGATTGGAAAAAGCACCTCCAAAAGTCAGTAAGGTATTTTTGTTTTCTTTTTTTGCTTGAACCAAATTGTATTTTAGTTTTCTGAACTTATTTCCAGAAATATAGGGGTGCAATAAATCCTCTCGCTTTATATAGAGCGCGATGGTACTATTTTCAATATTAATTTTTTGATTACCGCTTTCCGAAAAATCCATTTTTCAAAAGTAGTTTATGAAAATCATTTCGCATAAAAAAAGCGATTATAAATCGCTTTTAAAGTTTTTATTTTGAAGAAACTATGATTTTTTGACTAAAACTTTGTCCGTTACCAGATTGTATCTTGACTAAATAAACCGCTTCACTTAATGAGGCTGTAGAAAATTCATAGCTGTCTTTTACATCTAATTTTGTTTTATTAAATAATAATTTTCCAGTTATATCATAAAGTGTAACGGATTTTATTTCCATCATAGTTGGATTAGAAATTACTAGTTGCTGACTTGCATTATTTTGAACAACAATTATATTTTCTTTAATTGGATTTGAAATAGATAGCGCTTCATTTTTAAAAGTAATTTCAAAGCGATTATTATATATTCCTGTTGGAAGTGAAACTTCATAATCACCTTGTATCAAATTATGGTAGGAACCATCAAAAGCATCAAACAAATAAACTTCTTGATCTTCATTAAAATTGACAACCTGAACTAAACTAAATTTAAAAGTTGAATTTCCCGAAACATTTACACCAAGTGGAATTCTTTTTTCTACATCAAAATTAACTCCTTCGATAACATATTTTTCACTGTCTAGAAAGAAATACACATCATTAGTCAAATCACTATCTGGACTCATAGCATCTATACCTCTATCCACTCCGTCTGTAGCATTTGGCAAAAATGCTAATGCCAATTGTCTTGTATTTGCATTATTAATTATGGTGTTCAATCTAATATGAGAAGTAGAATTTATTCCAGTGGGTTGATCTTCATTTAAAACATTTGATACTCTTTCAAATTGTGAAAGTGTGCCAACTTCTTTATAATAGTCTCTATGTGCGTTTCTAAGAGTTACCGAAACTGGTGATCCTGTAGCTCTCCCTTTTATCATAAACCCTTGACCTATAGGAGCATATTTTCTTTCTATAACAAGACCAGATGATGACCCTGTAACATTTATAGTTCCGTCTATATTATAACTACTAAAAAAAGCAGGAACATAAATCCCATTTGATAATAATCCTAAAGGTGAATACGTTCCATAACCTCCTCTGTAGGCAAGTAAAAGATGGGAATTCACCGTTTTATCTTGTTCCCAATAATAGGCATTACCTGTACAATCTGTATTTGTAGGGTCTAACAAAAAGGCGTTTACATGCAATGCCGATGGATATGGATTACCCGTTAAGGTAAAATTATCAGCAGCAACACCTACTGTAATAGTTCCGTCATTCGGTTTTCCTCTAAAATCATAGCGTTGAGCACTTCCTGGATTATTTGTAGTTGTCTCGCCTACATTAGTAGCGTCGGTGCCACTCGTGCCTTTCATAGTAAATCCTTGACCTGCTTGAATATCTGTAGCAGCTGCTGACTGAACCCAATTACTATAATTTGCTTGTGCCAAAAATCTAAATATCCAATAGGATGCTATTGTTAAAGCTCCAGCTCCCGATGATCCTTCGTACGTTGCACTTGAAATGGTTGCAGGTGTACTTGCAATGTTTGTAGTTGGTACGTTTAACATGGTAATACCAAAATCTTCATTCCCTATTGTTGCAGAGGCATTTCCAACAGGTGAACACCAATAATTGTAGGCATAATTATTAACAGTCCCTTCTTGAAAAACTGACAACTTGCCTACCCCCGTATTTGAAGAAGTACCAGTTGTTCCTTGCACAAATTGACCTTCATTTCTGAGGTAAAAATTACTGTTGGCTCCATTAAGCTCTAGATTTCCTTTAGCATAAACGACAGTTCCTTTATTATACACATAGCTATTATTGCTTACATAAAGTTGACCAAAAAGCGAGTTTAAAGAAAATAGAGCGCAAAAAATAAATAGAGTAGACTTCATAAAACATTCTTTTAATTTTCAAAAATACAATTTTTTTTTATATCTGACTCATTTTCAATGCAACAAAGGAGCAAATTTATCGAAGATACACCACAAAGTTTGTAGTAAGATGGTACAAAAATTTATTGCAATAAACCCAAAAATGATAAAGAAGCTTCTGTAACCGAAAAATTAGCTCGACCAATAGAAATATAATAAACCTTGGTGGTGCAATTATTTAAAACGATTCTCGATACGATTTAATTCCCGATCCCGAAGTCTCGGGACGAGAGAAAATCAAACTGACAAAAAATTATCCTCAAAAACGAATTACACCCAGCGAGTAAAAATAATCTAAACATAATGTAAAAAATTCCAAAAAGACCTCGACTTTAAATAGTTTGGGTCGTTTTCATTCTCATAAGCTTCTTGCTCAAAAGAAATATTTCGATATGCCATTTTCCTATCTTTATAATGTACAAATCGAATCATAAACTCCAAAAAATACCAAACATAAAAAGGCAAAATCAACAACTCCAGCTGTTGTCTCAAATGTATATTTTCATGATTCATAAAAACTTGATTCAGTTTGTCCTCTTTATTCAAAATAAAAACAAACGGAAAAAACGTCAATCCTCGAAATCCGCGCGGTGTTAAATATTTAAAAACAATCACTATCATATCGGGCAAAGTTGCTAATTTTACGGTTATGAATGAAGCATTAGACCCAAATAATTTAAAAGAAGGCGAAGATTATTATATTACTCCCGAAGGCTACCGCTGTTTTACAGAGAAATATCATTTAAAACGCGGGTATTGTTGCAAAAGTGGCTGCCGCCATTGCCCCTACGGATTTGATAAAAAAACAGGAACGCTAAAAAAATAGTGGGGCGTTACCACAAGGGTCGGGCTTTCCGTTGCAATCTTTTCGATGATTTGCCTTCTAACGAAGACCAATCCTCAAAAAGGATTTACACTGCAATCCCTAACGCAAAAACAAAAAACTCAGTACCTTAGCAACTCAAATAATTAGCATCTCAAAACATGACATTTCAAGAACAAATAGCACAAGGAATTCCATCCGTTCTCCCAAATCCAAAACCGTATGAAGCAGAAATCAACCATGCTCCAAAACGAAAAGAAATTCTATCGGAGGAAGAAAAAAAGTTAGCCCTAAAAAATGCATTGCGTTATTTTGAACCTCATCATCATACAACTCTTTTGTCAGAATTCAAAGAAGAATTAGAACAATACGGACGGATCTATATGTATCGTTTTCGCCCCGATTATAAGATGTATGCCCGACCCATTTCCGAATATCCAGGAAAGTGCGAACAGGCCAAAGCCATCATGCTCATGATTCAAAATAACTTGGATTATGCGGTGGCGCAACATCCACACGAATTGATTACCTATGGCGGTAATGGCGCTGTATTTCAAAACTGGGCACAATACCGATTAACCATGAAATATCTAGCCGAAATGACCGACGAGCAAACCTTAGCCATGTATTCGGGTCATCCTATGGGATTATTTCCATCACACGCAGCAGCGCCAAGAGTAGTGATTACCAACGGAATGGTTATCCCCAATTATTCCAAACCCGACGATTGGGAAAAAATGAATGCCTTAGGTGTCTCCCAATACGGCCAAATGACCGCAGGAAGTTATATGTATATTGGTCCACAAGGTATCGTTCACGGAACCACCATCACGGTACTCAACGGATTTAGAAAAATAAAAAAATCTCCACGAGGCGGTTTATTCGTTACTTCTGGTTTAGGCGGAATGAGTGGCGCACAACCGAAAGCCGGAAATATTGCAGGGTGTATAACCGTTTGCGCTGAAGTTAATCCGAAAATTACACATATTCGTCACTCACAAGGTTGGATTAATGAAGTAATTGAAAACATTGACCAACTAGTTCCAAGAGTTAAAAAAGCATTAGAAAACAATGAAGTGGTCTCTATAGCTTATCTAGGAAATGTAGTGGATGTTTGGGAACGTTTCGACGAAGAAAATGTGCATATCGATTTGGGTTCCGATCAAACTTCATTACACAATCCGTGGGCTGGCGGTTATTATCCAATGGGATTTACTTTTGAAGAGTCAAATGATTTAATGGCGAACAATCCGGATAAATTCAAAGAAGAAGTTCAAAAAACACTGCGTCGTCATGCGGCAGCCATCAACAAACATACCGAAAAAGGAACGTATTTCTTCGATTATGGAAATGCCTTTTTACTCGAAGCTTCTCGTGCTGGAGCCGATGTTTTTGCTGAAAATCATATCGATTTCAAATACAACAGTTACGTTCAAGACATTATGGGACCCATGTGTTTCGATTACGGTTTTGGGCCATTCCGTTGGGTTTGTGCCTCTGGAAAACCAGAAGATTTAGCAAAAACTGATGCCATCGCCTGCGAAGTTCTTGAAGAAATGATGAAAAATTCTCCATCCGAAATCCAGCAACAAATGGCCGATAACATTCAGTGGATTAAAGGCGCACAAGAAAATAAATTAGTGGTTGGTTCACAAGCTAGAATTTTGTATGCCGATTCCGAAGGTAGAATAAAAATAGCTGAAGCTTTCAACCAAGCCATTGCACGTGGTGAAATTGGCTACGTCATTTTAGGTCGTGATCATCACGATGTTTCGGGAACTGATTCGCCTTACAGAGAAACCTCAAATATTTATGACGGTTCTCGTTTTACTGCCGACATGGCCATACAAAATGTCATAGGTGATAGCTTCCGTGGTGCCACTTGGGTTTCGATACACAATGGCGGTGGCGTGGGTTGGGGCGAAGTAATTAATGGCGGATTTGGTATGGTTCTTGATGGTTCTACAGCAGCGTCAAAACACTTAGAATCAATGCTTTTCTGGGATGTGAACAACGGAATTTCTAGAAGAAGTTGGGCACGAAACGAAGGCGCTATTTTTGCTATAAAAAGAGCAATGGAGACGCAACCTTTATTGAAAGTAACCATCCCTACTATAGTTGATGATGCTTTATTGTAACCAATAATTATAACCATGAAAAAGTTTGTATTTTTTTCGTTTTTCGTAGTGCTACTTTGCTCTTGTAGTGCTGTAAAAGTTTACTCAGATTATGATAAAAAAGTAGATTTTACTTCCTATAAAACCTTTGCTTTTTACAAAGCTGGAATTGACAAAGTTGAAATTTCAGATTTAGACAAAAAAAGAATTTTAAATTCAATTGATGATGCTTTATCCGCAAAAGGTTTCGCTAAAAGTGAAACACCCGATTTACTGATTAACTTTTTTACCAAAGAAAGAGAGCAAGTCGATGTAAACCAATTCAATATGGGTTGGGGATATGGCTGGGGTTGGGGTTGGGATCCATGGATGTGGGGAGGAAATACTTCTGTTACAAGATATGTTGAAGGAACCTTATACATTGACATCATCGATGCCAAGAAGAAAGAATTAATTTGGCAAGGTGAAGGAATAGGTGTTTTAACTAAGGACACAAATAAAAAAGATGCACTTATTAAAGAGTTTGTTACCAAAATTTTGGCGCAATATCCACCGCAGAAGAAGTAATCAGTCTCCCTGTCGGCAGACAAGTGTTCAGTACTTAGTAGGCAGATAAAAATAGAACCGTTACGAGAGTTGCGGTTTTTTTTAGCCCAGATGGGAACGGCATCCTTTTTATCTCGTTCTTAAAACGAGATAAAAAGATATAGTGGACAGCTGGAACATGCTCCTAAAAAAAGTAATTAATAGTCAGTTTTTGGTGGTCAGAATACCTCGAACTTCCTCTAAGCTAAGTTTAAACTAGCTCGGCAGGACAACTCAAAACTGACAACCGACAACGGTCAACTAATACTCCAACAATTCCTCCATCTTCAATCTCACTTTATCCGCATTTGGAATCATCGTAAACTCCAATGTACTATTCAACGGAATCGCAGGCATATTCTCCGAACCAATTACCATTACTGGCGCATCGAGGTATTTGAAACATTTTTCTTGAATTAATCCCGCCAAACTTCGAGCAAACGAATTATTCGTTGGTTCTTCGGTGACTACCAAACATTTTTTGGCTTTTTTAACCGATTTAAAAATAGCCTCTTCGTCTAATGGATACAAGGTTCGCAAATCGATAATTTCCACTTGATTTTTCATCCCTGCAGACGCATTCAATGCCCAATGCACGCCCATTCCGTAGGTAATTACGGTAATCGTTTCATTGGTTTCTTGTTCCCAAATCTCTTGAACGATATTCGCTTTTCCAAAAGGCAAGATGTAATCTTCACTTGGTTCGTTTACTCTGGCAGCATCAGTGCCTTTTACTTTACTCCAATACAATCCTTTATGCTCCAAAATGACCACTGGATTCGGGTCGTAATACGCTGCTTTTAGTAATCCTTTTAAATCGGCTCCGTTGCTTGGATAAGCAATTTTTATTCCTCGAATATTCGTCAACACACTTTCCACCGAAGAGGAATGATAGGGTCCGCCACTTCCATAAGCACCAATCGGCACACGCAAAATCATACTCACCGGCCATTTTCCATTCGTTAAATAACACGAGCGGCTTACTTCGGTAAACAATTGATTCAGTGCTGGCCAAATGTAATCGGCAAACTGTACCTCGACAATTGGTTTTAAGCCAACAGCCGACATTCCTACCGTTGAACCCACAATAAACGCTTCTTGAATGGGTGTGTTAAAAACGCGTTCGTCTCCGAATTTTTGCGCTAAGGTTGCAGCTTCTCTGAAAACACCACCCAATCTTCCGCCTACGTCTTGACCGTATAACAAACATTCTGGGTGTTTATTCATTAATTCTTCGACAGCAAATAGTGCACAATCCACCATCACTACTTTATCTTCACGCTCCGGATTTCGTTCGCCTACCTCCTCTGTAATTGGTGTTGGTGCAAAATCGTGCGTAAATAAATCTTCGGGTTTTGGATCTTCGGCTAGTTGTGCTTTATCGAAATCAGCTTGCACTTCTGCGAAAGCGGAAGTCTCAATATTTTGAATTTCTTCATTGGTAAATCCAGCTTCCAACATTTGTTTTACCAAAACCGGAAACGGATCACGCGATTGCGCTTCTTCCAAATCATCACGATACCATTCCATTCGAACTCCCGATGTATGATGATTCAATAGCGGCACTTTAGCATGAATCAAAAACGGGCGACGTTCTTCACGAATGGTTTTCACTACTTTTTGTACCGCTAAATAACTTTCCGTAAAATTAGCTCCGTCGATAGAAATCGCTTCGATTCCGTGAAATCCTTTTGCGTATTCAAACGCATTTTGAGCTCGGGTTTCAGCTGCATTTGCCGAAATATCCCAACCGTTATCCTGAACTAAATATACTATTGGTAATTGTTTTAAAGCCGCCATTTGAAGTGCTTCGGCAACTTCACCTTCGGTCACCGAAGCATCTCCCAGCGAACAAACAACTAATGGTTTCTCTTGATTAACATCTTGAATTCCTATATTTTCTTTATACCAAAATCCCATTGCAGCTCCCGTTGCCGGAATGGCTTGCATGCCAGTGGCAGAAGATTGGTGCGGAATTTTAGGTTTGTCAACATCTTTCAAACTCGGGTGACAATAGTAGGTTCGACCCCCTGAAAATGGGTCGTCCTTTTTTGCCATCAATTGCAACATCAAATCATAAGGTTGCATCCCTATTCCCAATAGCATCGCATCATCACGATAGTATGGAAAAACGTAATCTTGTGGTAACAACTGCATTGCCATTGCAATCTGAATGGCTTCATGCCCGCGTGAAGTGGCATGAACGTATTTGGAAACTATTTTAAAATTATCTTCATACAAATTGGTCATCGCCTTGGCAGTGGCCATTGTTGAAAATGCTTTTTCGAGTATTTTTTTATCTAACATATTTATTATAGTAAACCCTGTCAGAGTTTAAAACTCTGACTGGGTTGAATATTCAATAATTTACTTTGCTTCAACAATCCAACCGAATTCATCTTTTATATCTTGAACTTTTATGGCATTCAAGGTATTGTTGACCATTACTGAAACTGGGTTTTCTGATGGAAATACAATAGCTAAATCATTGTTTCCTATTTCTTCAATCATGGCAATTCCAACAGCTGTTCCTGTTCCGAATGCTTCTTCTAAAGTTCCGTTTTGATACGCTTCAATTATTTCAGTAATAGAGATTGGTCTCTCGGTTACTTCAAACCCTTTGCTTCGTAATAAATCAATTACACTCATTCGAGTTATTCCAGATAAAATAGAACCCGTTAAACTTGGGGTAATGAACTTACCTCCTATTTTGAAAAAAATATTCATCGTCCCAACTTCCTGAATATAATCAAAATGTTGAGCATCTAACCACAACACTTGGTCGTATCCTGCTTTTTTTGCATATTCTGTAGGGCGAATTGCTCCAGCATAATTTCCGGCAGCTTTTGCTTCTCCTGTTCCACCATTTACGGCGCGAACGTATTTTTTCTCGGCATATAATTTAATTTTTTTATGAAAGAAAGGTCCAGCGGGTGAAGCCATAATAATAAACTTAAAACTAGTTGCCGCACGCATTCCGATAAATGGTTCATCGGCATACATAAACGGGCGCAAATACAAAGCGCTGCCTTCCTGTGTGGGAATCCATTCTTTTTCTAATGCCACGAATTGTTTTAACGCTTCAACAAATAAATCTTCCGGAAACAAAGGCATTCCCATTCGGTTTGCACTAAAATTCATTCGTTTGGCATTCTCATTAGGACGGAATAATAAGGGTGTTCCGTCTTTTCCCAAGGTGGCCTTCATTCCTTCAAAAATTGCCTGACCATAGTGCAATGCCATAGCTGCAGGATGTGTCGGGATTAAAGCTAATGGCTCAATTCTTGGATTTTGCCATTCGCCGTTTTGATAATCACAAACGAACATATGGTCTGAAAATCGGGTTCCCATTATGATGTTGTGAAAATCAACTTCACTCGCTTTTGATTGCGCTACTTTTGTTATTTTAATAGATGTTGACATAATATCTTGCATACTAAAAATAGTTTTGGTTTAAATATTCCCTTCGGGGGTTAAGGAGCTAAATTGTTCTAAATAATCGCCTACTTTTCGCAAAAAAGATCCTCCTAAAAATCCATCAACCACACGATGGTCAAAGGATAAAGAAAGAAACATCATACTGCGAATAGCAATTTCATCGCCTTTGGAAGTTGTAATTACTTCTGGACGTTTTTTAATAATTCCGAGTGCTAAAATCGCGACTTCGGGTTGGTTGATAATAGGCGTTCCCATTAAGCTTCCAAAGGTTCCTACATTGGAAATCGTAAATGTACTTCCTTGAATTTCTTCTAGTTTTAGTTTATTATTTCGGGAAGCTTCAGCTAAATAATTGACTTCTTTTGCTATGGCCCCCAACTCTTTTTCATTGGCATTTTTCACCACCGGAACAATTAAGTTCCCACTTGGTAAAGCGGTTGCCATTCCGATATTAATGTCTTTATGAACAATGATGTTTTTTTCATCTACTGAAACATTAATCATCGGAAAATCCTGAATGGCTTTGGCTACAGCCAGAATAAAAACTGGAGTAAAGGTTAATTTTTCGTTGTATTTCTGTTGAAATTTATCTTTGTTTTCGTCTCTCCAATTGACCAAATTCGTGACATCAACTTCAATGTAGGACGTCACGTGTGGCGACGTTTGTTTGGAGTATACCATGTGATCTGCAATCATTTTTCGCATTCTGTCCATTTCAACGATATGGTCTTTTCCTTCAACAAAATTGATTTTGGGTTTAGGATACGAAGAAGATTGCGAGTTTCGAGTTTCGGGTATCGGGTTGCTTTTCAAAGGATATTTACGGTTCTTTAAATAATTGAAAACATCTCTTTTCTGTAATCTTCCCTCAGCTCCTGAACCCGGAATGGATTGCAGTTCTTCTATGGAAAGATTTTCTTTTTGGGCAATTGAGATTATTAAAGGCGAAATGAAAGCATCCGAATTGTGAGTTGCGGGTTTCGGGTTGTGGGTTTCGGGTTTTGTATTTGAAATGACTTCTGCTTTCTTACTAATTTCTTGACTATTTTCTACTTTCGTTAAAATCTGCTGACTGCCATCTGAAACCTGACTTGAATCTATCAAGGCCAAAACAGTTCCAACCTCAACCACGTCATCTTTCTGAAAATGAATTTCGGTTATGATACCTGATACTGGTGACGGCACATCATTGTCTACTTTGTCGGTAGCGACTTCAATAATAGTTTCGTCTGCTTCTACGTAATCGCCTACTGATTTCAACCAGGAAATGATAGTTGCTTCGGTTATACTTTCGCCCATTTTGGGCATTTTAAACTCGATTATACTCATTTTTTTAGTGTTCAGTGTTCAGAATTGAGTGTTCAGTTAAGCATTATACTGCCAACTAATCACTGAATACTGATCACTCTTTCTTAAATTCTTCTAATGTTTTGTAAAACGCTTCTTGAGTTGGTCTGTCTTTTGGAATTTCTCGCAAAGGTTCAACAGCTTTTAATGTGTCGTAACACTCTTTTGGCAATTGTTGATATAATGCTGTTCCTTTGGTTTTCCAATCGATCATTTCATCGGAAACGTCTTTTATGATTGTTGCCGGATTTCCAACTACCATTTTTCGGTTTGGAATTTCCGTTCCGGCTTTTATGAAACTTAATGCTCCTATGATGCATTCATCACCCACATTCACGTCATCCATAATTACGGCGTTCATTCCTACAAGGCAATTCGCACCAATATTGGCTCCGTGAATAATCGAACCATGACCAATATGCGCTCCGGCTTTCAGCACCATTGACTTTCCTGGAAACATGTGAATGGTGCAATTTTCCTGAACATTACAACCATCTTCAATAATGATTTCGCCCCAATCGCCTCGAATGGCGGCACCTGGACCAACGTAAACATTTTTTCCAATAATCACGTTACCCGTTACCGCGGCTTGCGGATGGATGAAACTACTTTCATGGATGACTGGGATGAACCCTTTGAATTCGTATATCATTTTTCCTTTTTAGAATATAGATGAAAGAATATAGAGAATAGACTTTTTATTTTGTCTCTATTCTATTCTCTTTTTTCTATTCTCTTTTTATTTAAATTTCTTCAACGTTTCTTTTGTAAAATCAGACAATACTAATCTTCCACTTATTGCGGCTCTTTCGGCTAATAAATTGTCCCAATCTTCAGTGCCTCGCCAAAATATTTTTTTCATTTCGAGCATGGCTTCGGGATTGTAGGTGCATAAATGTTCAGCAAATTTTTGAACGGCTTCGTCCATTTCTTCTATACTTTCGAATACACTTGCATACAAACCTTTTTCTCTTGCCCAAGTTGCTTCATAAAACGTATTGGCGTCTATGGCAATTTGTGACATCGCGGAAACCCCCATTTTTCTTTCGATAGCTGGTGACACTACAAATGGTCCGATTCCGACGTTTAATTCGGATAATTTTATAGCGGCAAATTGTGTTGCCATGCAATAATCGGTTGCAGCTGCTATTCCTACTCCACCACCAACGGTTTTCCCCTGAATACGTCCGATGATAAACTTTGGACATTTTCGCATGGCATTGATTACGTTGGCAAAGCCAGAGAAAAATATTTTTCCGGTTGCGGCGTCGTTGATGGAAATTAGTTCTTGAAAACTAGCCCCAGCACAAAAGGTTTTGTCACCACCGCTTTTGAGAATAATGACTTTTACTACATCATTATTACCAACACTGTTAATTGTTTCTACCAATTGTGCTAAAATATGGCTAGGCAAAGAATTCTTTTCTGGATGAAAAAACTCGATGGTGGCGATGTTGTTTAGTATTTCTTGATTTACGTATGCGTTCATTTTTGTTTAAAGTTTAAAGTTTTTAAACCATTAAGAAATTAAGTTTCATTAAGTTTTTTTGCCACGGATTGCACAGATTTAACTGATTTAGGCTGATTTTCCATTTATTCTAAAATTCTAGCCCTGATAGTAGTGGAAATCCTTTTCTTTTTTCTTAAAAAAAAGAAAAGATTGCAACGAATAGCAGGATTAGCTCCAAATTATTATTCTACAAAATATTAAATTGTTCAAAGTGATGATTTAAATGTTTTCGTTCTAATAAATACGATTCATATTTGTTTAATTCTCCGAAAACCAAATTCTTTAAAATGGCTTCTGGATTTTCTTTGAAAAAGGTTTTATAAGCTTCTCTTGCTTCAAAAAACTTCGCTTTTGCTGTTGCAAAATCGGGATGAAGCAAATCTTCCAATTCGCCTTTTTTCATGGTTGGAAAAGCACTCCCTTTTGGAAATTTATCGTAATTATACAATGAATTATGCACTTTTTCCAAAATCTTTTCGGGGGTTGCGATTTCAAAATCCTGAATTTCACCCGACATAATTTTATAACCTTGCTCCAAATGTTCTAACAAATGCTGTGGTGTCAAAATTCCCCAACTTGGTTTGGTGTTTTCGGTTAGTTTATTGATACATTCTGCTATCCTATCATCGGTCATTTCTAAGAAAACTTCTTGTTTTTTCTGAACCATGGTTAGAATTGTGGCTACGGCTACCAATTCGTTTTCGGTGTCAAAAACTTCTACAAACCATTTTACAATACCGCTAGGATGTTCGGCTGATGCGACATCTCTATCGATTTTTTGTTTGCACGTTAAACGCACATAAACCGTATCGTTGTGGTAAATTGGACGTAAAAATCGACATTCTTCTAGTCCGTAATTGGCTGCCACCGGACCTTTATTTGGATAGACGAACAAACCTGCTGCAGCTGCTAAAATGAAGTAACCGTGAGCCGTTCGTTTTTTGAAAATACTTCCCTCAAGCGAAGTAATATCGGTATGTGCATAGAAATGATCCCAAGTTACATTGGCAAAATTGATGATATCAGTATCCGTAACGGTTCTATTGTGTGTGCGCAGTGACATGCCTGGTTGGATGTCTTCCCAGTGGTACTGAAACGGATGCAGTGTCGTTTCTTTGTATTTGGAATTCGGCTGATAAATGCCTGTGATTTCTGTTAGTGTGGTTGGCGAACCTTGAATAGCGCATCGCTGCATATAATGTTTGATTCCGCGAACGCCACCCATTTCTTCGCCTCCACCCGCACGACCTGGACCACCGTGAACCAATAAGGGTAGAGGTGAACCGTGACCGGTGCTTTGCTTGGCGTTTTCTCTGTTCAAAACCAAAATTCTTCCATGGTGTGAAGCGGCATTAATGACATAGTCTTTTGCAATTTCGTCTGAATTAGTTACAATAGAAGACACTAACGAGCCTTTCCCCATTTGTGCCAACTCGATAGCTTCGTCTAAATTTTTGTAGGGCATAATTGTAGAAACTGGTCCAAAAGCTTCCGTTTCGTGAACGGCAAGATTGGCAAACGGATTGTCTTCGCGAAGTAAAATCGGACTCACAAATGCCCCTTTATCATCGGCACCAATCAATGTAATTTTTTCAAAATCACCATATACTATTTTGGCCGATTTTGATAATTCTTGAACGCGTCCTTTTAGTACATTCACTTGGTCTTTACTTACCAAAGCGCCCATACGTACTTCTTTCAATCTTGGGTCTCCAATCGAAACTTTATCCAATGATTTTCCCAATGCCATTTGAACGTCATCCATCAGGTTTTCCGGAACAATCATTCTACGTATAGCTGTACATTTTTGACCCGCTTTCACCGTAATTTCGCTACGAGCTTGATTGATGAATAAATCGAATTCTGGTGTGCCTGGAACTGCGTCTTCGCCCAATATAGAAGCATTCAAACTATCCGCTTCCATTGTAAACGGAACCGATTCCTGAATAATTCTTGGATGTGATTTCAACAATCTTCCTGTGGCTGCCGATCCTGTAAACGTAATCACATCCTGACTTTCGACCGTATCAAAAATGTTTTTGGCCGTACCACAAATCAATTGTAAAGCACCTTCTGGCAAAATATTGGAGTCGATAATTTCTCTTACTACCGCTTCTGTTAGATAGGCAGTTACGGGGGCTGGCAACACAACAGCCGGCATTCCCGCCATCCAGTTGACAGCACATTTTTCTAGCATTCCCCAAATTGGAAAATTAAAAGCGTTGATATGAATTGCCACTCCTTTTTTCGGGACTAAAATATGATGCGCCATAAATCGACCGCCTTTCGACAAATCAATCGGGTCTCCTTCTACGTGATACGGTTGGTTTGGAAATAATTTTCGCAGCGACGCATTGGCAAATAAATTGCCAAAACCTCCTTCAATGTCAATCCACGAATCGACACGCGTAGCGCCAGTTCGGTAACTAATTTCATAGAATTGTTCTTTGCGTTTGGTTAAATACATCGCCAAACTTTTAATCCTATTCCCACGTTCTTGAAAGGTCATTTTGCGAAGTTGTTCACCGCCTTTAGTTCTTCCGTAGTGCAAAATAGCTGGAATATCCAATCCTTCGACTGACGTTTCTGCAATGAATTCGCCTGTCACTGCATCAAAAGAAGGTTTTCCTTCTCCAGTTGCTGATGTCCATTTTCCTTGTACGTAATGTTGTGTTTTGTTCATACTCTATATTTTTTTGCTACAAATTCGAAGATTTTTTTTACCACGAATTGCACAAATTTTCACAAATTATTTTCCATTGGCTAAAGCCAACGGCTATTCAACTACGCGTTCTATTATTGCTGCATATCCTTGTCCAACACCGATGCACATTGTGATTAATGCATATCTTTTTCCTGTTAGTTGCAATTCTAATGCTGCTGAATAGGCAATTCTTGCACCTGTTACACCCAATGGATGACCGATTGCTATTGCGCCACCATTTGGATTTAATCTTGGGTCATTATCTGCAATTCCCCATGCACGAATACAAGCCAAAGCTTGTGCGGCAAATGCTTCGTTTAATTCAATAAAATCGATTTGGTCTAAAGATAAACCGGCTTTTTCAAGCGCTTTATTTGTGGCTTCTACTGGACCTATTCCCATAATTCTGGGTTCTACCCCTACAACGGATGAACTTACGATTCGTGCTAATGGCTTTAAATTATATTTTTTTACCGCTTCTTCCGATGCAATTATTGTAGCGGCAGCGCCATCATTTAATCCTGATGCATTTCCTGCGGTTACGCTTCCGTCTTTTTTGAAAGCCGGGCGTAATTTGGACAATCCTTCCGATGTTGTATTTGGTTTGATGAATTCGTCTTTATAAAATTGAATTGGGTCGCCTTTTCGTTGCGGAATTTCCACAGCCACTATTTCTTTGGATAATCTTCCTGAAGTTTGTGCTGCAGTTGCTTTCATTTGACTATTCAAAGCAAAAGCATCTTGATCTTCGCGTGAGATATTGTATTTTTCTGCTAAGTTTTCTGCGGTATCTCCCATGGCATCGGTTCCATACATGATATGCATTTCAGGATTGATAAAACGCCAACCGAAACTACTATCATACATTTTACTATCCGTACCGAAAGCAACAGATGGTTTGGAAACCACTAAGGGTCCACGGGTCATGTTTTCGATTCCTCCTGCAATAAATACATGTCCGTCTCCCGCTTTGATGGCGCGATTCGCGTGAATTATTGCTGACAAACCCGAACTGCATAAACGGTTTACGGTTTCACCAGGAACGGTGTATGGCAAACCAGCTAGCAGCAATGACATTCTGGCTACGTTACGGTTATCTTCACCAGCCTGATTGGCACAACCCATGATGACATCATCGTAGGCCTCTTTGGGAATGTTTGGGTTTTTTTCAACTATGGTTTTGATTACTAAAGCGCCTAAATCATCGGGACGAACCGTTGATAAAGTGCCTTGGTAACTTCCGATAGGAGTACGGACTCCGTCTATAATGTATGCTTCCATTTCTATTATTGATGATGGCTAATTTACAATTGATTATTCTTTCTTATTACTGATTTATCAATTGTTTATTATCAATTGTTTATTATTCTTCCCATTCTTTATCGCTTCTGAAAACAGTACCTTTGAATAAAGCAACCACTGTATTTTCTTTTTTTATTTCGATTGTGTAAAATCCAAATTTATTTTTTAATGCTTCTTGTTTGGCTACTGCCAGTATTTTATCACCTTCTTTCAAGGTTTCAAAATGATTAATGGATGTGTCTATGCTTACTGATTGTCGGCCGTGCGAATTAGAAGCAAAAGCCAAAGCGCTATCGGCAAGCGAATAGGTAATTCCACCGTGTGCGATGGCAAAACCGTTGAGCATTTCTTTTCGAATGGTCATAGAGAGTGTACATGTTCCTTCTTCTATTGACTCTATGGTGATGCCAAGCCATTGGCTGAAGGAGTCGTTTTGGAACATTTTATTTACAATTTCCTTGGGTATCATAGGTCGAAAAAAGTTTTGTTTTCTTTTGCCATTCTTCTTAATAGAACGCTACACCGGTAACGGTCTTCGTGGTATTCGCTATATAAACTATCTAATTTTTCTACGCACCATTGTATTCCTAATTCGTCTGCCCAAGACAATAATCCTTTGGGATAATTTACTCCTTTGGTCATGGCATTATCGATGTCTTTTGCAGAAGCTATATTAAAAAACAAAGCATCAGCAGCTTCGTTGATTAACATAACAATTACACGATTGAATATGGTTTGTGCCAAGGATAAATCTTCTGTTGGCCTCTCGACGGCGCCCGAGGTGTCAGCTTGTTGATTGTAATCATAATACCCTTTGCCCGATTTTTTACCAAAGAAACCCGCTTCTGTCAAACGCTTTTGTGTGAATGACGGTTTAAATCTCGTATCGAAATAAAATGCAGTAAACACGCTTTCGGTCACCGCATAATTGACATCGTTTCCTATAAAATCCATAAGTTCGAACGGTCCCATTCGGAACCCTCCAATGGTTTTTAAACTCCAGTCAATCGTAGCAAAATCGGCTACGCCTTCTTCATATATTCGTAAGCTTTCGCTGTAATATGGTCGAGCCACACGATTCACAATAAATCCGGGTGTGTCTTTTACAACTGCAGCAATTTTTTTCCAATTGGTTATGGTTTGTATGGTCGTTTTCAGAGTGGCTTCGCTCGTTTGCACGGCTGGAATAATTTCCACTAATTGCATTAAGGGTGCGGGATTAAAAAAATGAATTCCGATGACACGCTCTGGTTTTTTACAAGATGCTGCTATGGAAGCGATTGATAACGATGACGTATTGGTTGCTAAAGTGGTTTCGGGAGAAACATAATTCTCGAGTTCCGAAAACAAATTTCTCTTAATATCCAGATTTTCAACTATGGCTTCGATTACTATATCGGAGTGAGATAATTCTCCTAATGTGTGTGCATAGGAAATGTTATTTTCGATTCTGGATTTTTCGTGCTCGTCTATTTTAGTTTTTTCTACTAATTTAGACAGCGTATTTTCGAGATTGGATTTGCTTTTGGCAAGCGCATCGAGATTGGTGTCGTAAATTTTTACTTCACAACCTGCTGATGCGGCTACTTGTGCGATGCCACTTCCCATTGTTCCTGAACCGATTATTGCGATTTTCATTAACGATTGCTGATTAACGATTGCTTCGCCAGTTCGAGCAAAGCTCTCGGGTGCTGATTTTTGATTTTTTTCGTCCATTTTAAAATACACATCTATTTTTTTGAAGAAGCCGTTTTTACACTTGCAACAAAATTGAAATTAGCTCATCATTTTCTTTTAACAACATATTTAATGAATCAATATCGGTAACCAATTCAGCTCCTTTTTGAATTTTCATATTGATAAAACTTTATCTCAATTCCTTTAAACAAATTTTCATTTTGTGAAGAAAATCATTTGTTGATTCTCCACTTCTAGCTTCTCCATAATTTAAAGCAGAAGAAGTTGCAGAACGAATTAGTTGTTTTGCTATATGTTCAGAAGCAAAAGATTTATCAATTTTCTTACACATTATAATTACATCAACTGCAAACTGAATTAATCTATCTTCTAAATTTATTGGTTTCATATACTTACTTTTAATTGAAAAATCCTTCGCCAGTTTGAGCATAGCTCTCGGGTCAACAGTCAAAATTCGTTAATCGTTAATCAATTCCCTTTGAACTCTGGTGTCCTTTTTTCTACGAATGCTGTTACACCTTCATTATAATCAAATGATGAACTTGCTTCTATTTGTAAATCGCTTTCTAAAGCCAATTGTTGTTCCAAATTATTATTCATCGATTGATTTAATAATCTTTTGGTTAAACCTATAGCTTTTGTTGGCATTTTGGCCAAAGTTATTGCTAAAGTCAGTACTTCTTCTTGGAAAAATGATGCTGGAAAAATTTTATAAATCAGTCCCATTTGAAGTGCTTCCTCTGCAGCGACTTTATCCCCCAACATCATCAAAGCAGATGCTTTTTGAAAACCAATTATTCTTGGTAAAAAGAACGTTCCAGCACTGTCGGGAATCAATCCAATTTTGCTAAAAGCTTGAATAAAACTGGCATGCTCTGTAGCTACTACTATATCACATGCTAAGGCAATATTTGCACCAGCACCGGCAGCAACTCCGTTAACTGCTGCTACTATTGGCTTTTCAATAGTTCTTATTTTTTTAATTATGGGATTATAATGTTCTTCCAGAATTTTTCGGAAGCCAGGGTTTAACTCGGGTGTGGTGACTTCCTTCAAGTCCTGTCCGGCACAAAATGCTTTGCCGTTACCGGTGATTATTATTGCGCGAACATTGGTATCATTTTTACAATTATCTAACGCCGTTTGCAATGACAAAGCCATTTCTCGATTGAAACTGTTAAAAACTTCGGGACGATTTAGATAAATCCACGCCACGCTGTTTTCAATTTTTAACTCAATTGATTTGTTGCTCATATCTTATTTATTTTTTTTAACCATTAAATTAAGGTTCTATTTCTCGCAAAGTCAAAGAGTCGCAAAGACTATCATAAATTGCAATTTTTCATTTCTTTATAATTTTTTAAATTGAAAAGATTCCCGTTTTCGCTGTAATTTATTTTAAACATTTGAAATAGTCAAATGGCTCCAAACAATCTTCACATTGAAACAATGCTTTGCAGGCTGTTGACCCAAACTGACTTACTAATTTTGTATTCAATGATCCGCATTGTGGACACTTTACTACTTTTTTATTTCCCAATAATGCTGCTGCATCTGCCTCTGCTGACAGTGGGGAAGCAATTCCGTAATGTTCTAGCGCTGCTCTTCCTTTGGGTGTAATCCAATCGGTGGTCCAAGCCGGTGAAAGGATTAAATCTACTTTGGCTTCGTATCCTTTTTGTTTGAATGCTGATTTTATATCGTCACCAATTACATCCATCGCGGGGCAACCGCTGTAGGTTGGCGTAATTTCGATCTCAACTATACCGTTTACTATTTTTGCCGAACGCACCACACCCATTTCCATAATTGACAAGACTGGAATTTCAGGATCGGATACTGTTTCTAGTATTTCGAAGAGTTTTTGGTCGATATGTTCTGTTGTTTCTGTCATTTGTTTAAGCGCAAAGCGCAAGATTTTTACGCTAAGTTCGCAATAATAATATTTTTTTTCGCTAAGACGCTAAGGCGCAAAGCTATTTATTTCTACCAATTCATATTTGGATAGGTACGTTGCATGTATTGCATTTCTGTTAAAATATAACCCATATGTTCGCTATGAATTCCTTGTTTTCCTCCTTTTTGAAAGTATTCTATTGTTGGCATTTGAAGCGTTGCTTCTTCTAAAATTTTGTTTACTTTATTGAAATAATTTGCTTTTAAGCGTGTTACATCAACTCCAATTCCATCGGCTACTATTGCTTTATCTGCTTCGGTTTGATGGAATAACTCATCGGTAAAAATCCATAAATCATTGATAGCGGTTTGAATTCTTTTATGACTTTCTTCGGTTCCGTCGCCTAATCTTCTAATCCAATCGGAAGAAAATCTGGTGTGATACAAAACTTCTTTGATGCTTTTTTTAGCTATGGCAGACAATGTTTCGTCTTTACTATTTTGTAATTCTTCTAATAGCGCCAAGTGAAAAATATCAAACAAAAATTGTCTTGTGATGGAATAAGCAAAATCGGTATTAGGTTGTTCCACTAATAAAACATTTTTGTATTCTCTTTCCAAACGCAAAAAAGCGATGGTATCTTCGTTTGCATCTCCGTCTAGTAATTTGGCTGCATATTGATAATAACTTCGCACCTGACCAAGTAAGTCGAGAGAAATATTGGTCATTGCAATATCGGTTTCTAAGCTTGGTCCGTGACCGCAAAGTTCGCCGAGACGTTGTCCTAGAATAAGAGAATTATCTGCAATTCCGTATATGTATTGAATTAAATTGTTGTTCATTTTTTGTTTTTTAAACCATTAAAATTAAGAAAAATTAAGTTTAAACCACATAAGACAGTTAATGTCATTTAAGTAAAACTCATTTCAAATTCTACATGTGTTTTAATTCATCCGGCAGTTCATAGAACGTGGGATGGCGGTAGGCTTTGTCCTTTGCAGGTTCGAAAAGTTCAGCGCTGTCGTCTGGATTTGATGCTGTAATTTGCGCCGATGGAACTACCCAAATACTTACGCCTTCCATTCTACGAGTGTATACATCGCGGGCATTTTCCAGAGCCATAGTGGCATCACTAGCATGTAGTGAACCGCAGTGACGGTGTTCTAATCCGTTTTTACTTCTAATAAATACTTCCCAAAGTGGCCAATTTTTCATACTCTTATAGTTTTTAGTTGCAGTCGCAGTTGGCAGTCTGAAAACTGAAAACTGTGAACTAATTTATATTGCTTCCTTTACTTCCTTATTCGTTTGTTTTTCGGCGAAAGCCATCGCGGCATCACGCACCCATTTTCCTTTATCCCAAGCATTTTTGCGTGCTGAGATTCGTTCTTTATTGCACGGACCATGTCCATTTACTACTTGCCAAAACTCATCCCAATCTAAATCACCAAATTCGTAATGTTTGGTTTCATTGTTATATTTCAAGGTTGGATCTGGAATGGTTAAGCCAATCATGTCGGCTTGAGGTACGGTTTGATCTACAAATTGTTGACGGAGTTCGTCATTGGTTTTGCGCTTTAATTTCCATTTCATGGATTGTTCGGTGTGAACGGAAGCAGCATCTGTGGGGCCCAACATCATTAAGGAAGGAAACCACCAACGATTCAATGCGTCTTGTGCCATTGCTTTTTGTTCTGGAGTTCCTTCGGCCAGTGTCATCATAATTTGAAACCCTTGACGTTGATGAAAACTTTCTTCTTTGCATACACGCACCATGGCACGGGCATAAGGTCCGAAAGAGGTTGCACACAAAGGCACTTGATTGATAATTGCGGCACCATCTACCAACCAACCAATCGCGCCCATATCGGCCCAAGTTAATGTTGGATAATTGAATATGCTAGAATATTTAGCTTTACCCGAATGTAGTTGCTCATACAATTCCTCGCGTGAAATGCCTAAGGTTTCGCAAGCGCTGTATAAGTACAAACCGTGACCTGCTTCATCTTGGATTTTGGCTAATAATGCTACTTTTCTTTTTAACGTAGGAGCGCGTGTTATCCAGTTTCCTTCGGGCAGCATGCCTACAATTTCGGAATGTGCGTGTTGCGATATTTGACGAATGTGAGTTTGACGATATTTTTCGGGCATCCAATCTTTGGGCTCAATTTTTTCGTCGCGCGCGATGCGGGCATCGAATTGTTCTTCTAAACTTTGTATTTTCTTCTCTGACATACTCTTCTATTTAGTGTTGCGTTATATTGTATTTTTATTTTTTTTAGCCCCGACCTGCCTACAGGCAGGCAGGTAGTAGCGGCATCCTTTTGACTCGTTCTCAAAACGAAACAAAAGATATAGCGGATAGCGGGATTAGCTACTGATATTCATCAGCAAAAATCCTTATTAAGCACCAAAATCGACTACAATCTTTTTTGACGTGGGTACGGCTTGGCAGCTTAGCGTGTAATTTTTTGCCACTTCGCTGGCATCGAGTGCATAATTCACTTTCATTTCGGCGGTACCTTCTAGGATTTTACATCGGCAGGTGCCACAAACGCCACCTTTGCAGGCGAATGGTAAATCGGCTCCCGCGGCTATGGCGCTGTCGAGAATATTGTCGAAAGCTTCATCCATAACGAAGTGGAATTCCTTTCCGCCGTCGATGAGGGTAACTTCTGTGCCTTCGACTTTTTTCTCTACTATTTTGCTTATTCTTTGTTTGTCTTCTTCTGATATTCCGGTGTTGAACAGCTCGAAATGTATTTTTGCTGCTGGCAATCCGGCGGCTGTTAATTCGTCACGCAACAAGAATATCATTTCTTCCGGTCCGCAGATGAAACAGTCGTCTGTAGATGGAATATCGATAATTTTATCGGTTAAGATTTGGAGTTTTTCTTTGGTAAATCTTCCGTTCAAAAGGGCAATGCTTCGGTGTTCTTTACTTAAAAAATGAAAGATTTCAAAACGTCCGAAATATTTATTTTTGAGTTGCTCAATTTCCTCTTTAAAGATAATTGATTTTACGGTTCGGTTGAGATAAAACAGTTTAAAAGTGCTTTTGGGTTCGGTGGCCAAATGTGTTTTGATGATAGAAAGTATTGGCGTTATTCCGCTCCCAGCGGCAAAAGCGATATAGTTTTTGGCTTGTACGGGATTGAGAGCTGTGTGGAAAGTTCCGTGTGGTGGAATTACATCGAGTGAATCGCCTTTTTTTAATGTGTCATTTACGAAAGTAGAAAAAACACCTTCGTTGATTTTTTTTACAGCAACCTGCCATTTTTTTTCCATAGGGCTAGAGCATAACGAATAGGATCGTCTTTCTTCTTTGCCATCTATATTTGCTCTTACCGTTACATGTTGTCCTTGAATGAATTGGAATTCTTGCTGCAAATCGGTAGGAATATCGAAGGTAATCACCGAACAATCTTTGGTTGTTTTATAAATATCTGCGACTTTAATACTGTGGAATTTTGCCATAAATCTGATTTACGATAAAACTAACAATTGTTAGTTTACTATGCAAAATTAAGGAATATTTATTTAAAAGTCACTACAACGTTTGAAAATTTTATACTTGTTGATTATCAAAGAATTAATCCATTACAATTCCGTTTAACAAAACCTGAATCATATTGGATTTCAGGACAGTTGGGTCGGGGCTTTTTTTCTTACCGTACCAAAGATATAGTGCTCGTAGTGTGGAAAGAGTGGAGAAAATAATCACTTCCAAATTTAGATTTTTGATTTCACCATCGGCGATTCCTTTTTGGATGATAGTTCGGAAGTTCTCTTCATAGTCTTCGCGCATTTTGATAAAATAAGTCAATTCGGCATCGGCCAAATGCATCCAATCGTTGTTCAAACACGCCAATGCATTGGCATCGCGCAAGGTAATATCGATATGTAATTGAATGATTTTTTCTATTTTTTTAATGGTGGTTTCGCTAGAATTGACGACTTGGTTCATGGTTTTTGTAAATTCTTCGGCAATTTCGATAATGATTAAAACCAAGATTTCCTGTTTGGATTTGATGTGATTGTACAAACTAGCCGCCTTTATATCCATGGCTTGAGCAATATCGCGCATGGTTACGGCGCTGTAACCTTTCTCTTTGAAAAGCTTTGCTGCCACGTTTATGATTTCGGTTTTTCGGTCGATAGGTTTCATTAATTCAAATATATAGAATATTTTTAGTTGGGTAACTTATGTTACATAAATGTGTTTTAGAATGTTTTAGTTTTGCAATGAAAACGTTTTATAACGAACACAGAATAGAGAAATTTAAATAATTTAAAAACTATGGGAATATTGAGCATGTTAGGTTTGGTCAGTAAATCAAAAAACATAAAAGAATTTACAAACAAAGGAGCTGTGATTATTGATGTTAGATCTCGTGGAGAATTTCAAGGTGGTCATATCAAAGGGTCAAAAAATATACCTTTGGATACCATTGCTGCAAAAATTTCTGAAATAAAAAAACTAGAAAAACCAGTAAT
Organism: Flavobacterium sp.; assembly: GCF_044369455.1. Taxonomy (GTDB): domain Bacteria; phylum Bacteroidota; class Bacteroidia; order Flavobacteriales; family Flavobacteriaceae; genus Flavobacterium. The sequence goes on from NZ_JBIPLW010000001.1 coordinate 53,949, forward strand.
TGTTTGCTGTCGCTCAGGTATGAGAAGTGCACAGGCCGCTTCTATTCTTAAAGAGAATGGCATCGAAGTGATAAATGGTGGTGGTTGGCAGAGTTTAGAAAGTAAGCTATAGCTATTAAATGAAAAATAATTAACTGATTGTTATAGCTTTATACTTTTAAATTAATTTTCAAATCGGTATCGTTTTCAATAACTGCATTTTTATATTCTAACTTCCATCCCATAGTATTGGTTAGAATTAATATTTTTGAAAGCTCACTAATCAAACGATTTTGGGCATTAAACTTTAAAGATGATTTTTCAATTTTTTTTGCTAAATTTTCTCTAACTGTTTTGTCAATTTTGTTGTAATCATCTCCATCAAATTGGTTTAGAGTACTTTGCTCAATATCGTAAAACTTTATTGTTGGGTTAATTTTTATTTCTTCTTTGGGAATATTTAGAATAGTAATTGTTTTGTTTTTTTCGTCAATATCATATTTTATTTTACTTAAATCAAAGGCAACCGTAACATCGGCATTGATAATAATAAGTGCTTTTTTCTCAAATGAAATGAAATCCATCAAATATTTTTGTTGGTCTTTATAAGTCAAAACCTCAGCAAAATGTCCTTCGGTAACCACTAATTTTCCAACATTTTTGATTTGCTTTTCTATTAAATTGGTATTGTATTCAATAGTAGATTCGTGATTGCGTGATTTAAAAAAGTTATACCCAAAAAAAAGCACCAAAGCAATCAAGAGCAATACAACCCATTTTCTAAATTCTATAACGGCTCCAAAAAAGCCAACTTTCGAATTAGTTTGTTGTGACATTTTATAATTGAATTTTTGGAAATTTAGATGCTAAAGTATTCATTTTTTTTATTAAATTTTTACTAAACTCCCGATGACTTGCCGAATCAGGATTAAATGGTCGATGGGCTAATCCTTTTTGAATGTTGTCAACTTCTTGCATAATCGAATGACTTTCGGCAGAAATGGTAGTTTCGGAAAAGCGTTGCCAAATATAATCGATAGCCATTTGACTTGGATGTAATAGGTCATCGGCGTAAAAACGATAATCGCGCAATTCATCCATCATGATTTCGTAGGAAGGGAAGTAATTCGAGTTGCGAGTTTCGAGTTTCGAGTTGTGCAACCCTGAAATCAGATGCGCTTTGCTGCGCTGGTTTTGAGCAAAACCGTCTTTGATGTGACGCACTGGCGAAATAGTGAAAATGAAATGACAATTCGGGTTGACTTTCTGAATTAAATCAACAGTATTCTTTATAGATTTCTCAATAATTTCTGCGGATAGAATTTCTTTTTCAAATTGATTTTGCGGTACTTTATGACAATTGGCTACAATGCTATTTGATAATTTGTTTCGGTAAACCCACGACGTTCCGTATGTAATTTGAAAATGTGTTGACTTGAAAATTTGAAGATGAAAATCATTTAAAATTTGATTTAGTCCATCAAGGAAAATTTTTCTATCGGGATGACTTAACTGGGAATGCACTTCGAAGCAATGCCATACATTGTTGTGATAGAAAATATCGTTTTCTGTAAACTGTTGCTTATTGACTGCTCTTGAAATAAGGTTTTCAATAGAAACAGGATTAAAAATTATCCCAAACGGATTTGTTGTTATTTGGAATTTAAAATATTGGAATTTCTCACCTATATTTTCTGCAAAACAAGAACCAATTGAGGTTATCTTGGAAGAATAATCAATTGGATTTTGATATCTTGAAATTGGTATTTTGGTCGTAAAGTTCATTTTCCAAAAATACAAAATGATTTCAAACCATACTTCTCTATACACTTATAAAGTAGTACCATTTTAACTACTGCTGACTCACTATTTATTTTCTACTTTTGCTTTTCAAATTTTATACACAATGAAACTATTATATATATATCTCAAAAAACATAAATTGCTCTTGTTTTTGTCGCTTTTAATGGCAGCAACAAACATTTGCTTTAGTTTAAGTGATTCGGTAATTACCGGAAAACTAATGCAAGATTGTGGTGTGGGCATTGCCAAATACAAAGGCAATGAAATCGGTTTTATCAAATCAGTAGCTTTTTGGCTTGGTTTATCACTTGGAGCAGCTATGATATCGCGAATTACCAAAAACTTTCAGGATTATTTTACCAATATCGTTATTCAGCGAACGGGTGCTGAAATGTATACCGACGGAATCAAAAAATCGCTCGATTTGCCTTATGAAGAATTTGAAGACCAACGCAGTGGTGAGACATTGAGTAAGTTAACTAAAGTACGCTCTGATTCCGAAAAGCTGATTACACTTTCTATTTCATTGATATTTCAAACGGTGATTGGGTTTATTTTTGTGATTGCGTATGTTTCAAGAATCGATTATAGAATCTCGATTATCTTTTTGATTACGGCTCCGATTATTGCGCTTATTAGTTCCTATTTGGGTAAAAAAATCAAAATCGTTTCCCGAACAATTGTCACACAAACCAATGCTTTGGCAGGTTCGACCACTGAAAGTTTACGGAATATAGAACTAGTGAAAAGTTTGGGATTGACGTATCAGGAGGAGAAACGTTTGAATTTAAATACGCTGAAAATTCTACAACTCGAGTTACAAAAAATTCGATTTATCAGAAGCTTGAGTTTTATACAAGGTACCACGGTTCATTTTATGAGAACCTGTGTTGTTTTTTCGTTGTATTACTTTTTGTTTGGCGGAAAAATTTTGGTTGGCGATTTATTGACCATGGTGTTTTTTACCTTCTTTATTTTTGGTCCGTTGCAAGAACTTGGTTCGTTTATTATTGCGTTGAATGAAACCAAAGTTTCTATGGAAAATTTCAAAGAATTATTGAGCGCTCCCAAAGAACACCGTCCAAAAGATGCCAAGCATGTAGGCGCTATCCAAGCGTTGCAATTTTCTAATGTGAGTTTCAAACATAAAACCGCCAAACACCCTGCGGTAGAAAATATTACTTTTGATATTAAGCAAGGCGAAACAGTTGCCTTTGTTGGGCCATCAGGAGCAGGCAAAACGACTTTGGTAAAACTTTTAGTAGGATTGTATCCGCCAGCAATTGGCCATGTAAAATACAACTCAATGGATTCGTCTGAAATTGACTTATTGGATTTGAGAAAGCAACTCGGATTCGTAACTCAGGATGCCCAATTATTTTCGGGAACCATTAGAGAAAATTTATTGTTTGTAAAACCCTCAGCTACTGATGAAGAACTATTGGAAGTATTACATAAAGCCAGTTGTGATAATTTATTAGCGCGTGCCGAAGACGGTCTAAATTCGACCATTGGCGAAGGTGGAATTAAAGTGTCTGGTGGTGAAAAACAACGTTTATCCATCGCTCGAGCCCTATTGAGAAATCCGAACTTATTGATATTTGATGAAGCAACTTCAGCGTTGGATTCGATTACCGAGGAAGAAATCAATGCTACCATCAGAAACATTTCAGACAAAAACAGAATCACAGTCTTAATTGCGCACCGTTTATCTACCGTAATGCATGCCGATATGATTTTCGTATTGGAACAAGGAAAAATAATTGAACAAGGCAGGCATGAAGCGCTGTTGGCAGAAAAAGGTTTGTATTATGCCATGTGGCGCCAGCAGATTGGGGAACGTAAAAAAGAATAAAACACAACATTCTATTTGCCATTCCGGGCTTCACGGGAATGACAATTTAACCTTTTACAAAATCAACAGCTTTCTCCAAAGCTTCTTTAATTCCCGCTACATTTTTTCCTCCAGCCGTAGCAAAGAAGGGTTGTCCGCCTCCGCTGCCTTGAATGTATTTCCCCAATTCGCGAACTACGGTGCCAGCATTTAGATTTTTTTCAGCTACTAGTTCTTTGGAAATATAGCAACTTAACATGGGTTTGTCTTCATTGGCGGTAGCCAAAACTAAGAAAATATTAGTTCCTAAAGTTCCCAATTCATAAGCCAGGTCTTTGGCACCTTCCGGACTCAAATCAACTTGAGTTGCTAAAAATTTAATTCCGTTAATGTCTTGTAATTGTGAAGCTAATTCGTTTTTTAATCCTTTTGCTTTTTCTTTTAATAATTGCTCCATTTGTTTCTTTAGCTTGGCATTTTCATCTTGTAATGCAACAACAGCTTTTAAAGTATCCTGTGGATTTTTCAGTGTTTCTTTTATCGCCTCTAAATCGGTTTCTTGTTGAGAGAAATAGGCTTTTACAGCATCACCCGTAATGGCTTCGATACGTCGAATTCCGGCAGCTACTGCGCCTTCTGAAATGATTTTGAAATGCCAAATATCAGCAGTATTCTTCACATGAATACCACCACACAATTCTTTGCTCTCGCCAAACTCAATCATACGAACGTTTTCTCCATATTTTTCCCCAAACAATGCCATCGCACCTTGCGCCATTGCCTGTTGAATAGGAATACTTCTGTGTTCTACTAATTGCAGTTGCGCTTCAATTCGGGTATTGACAAAATGTTCTACTTTGCGAATTTCCTCGTCGGTAACTTTGGCAAAATGAGAAAAGTCGAAACGCAGGTAATTTGGGTTTACCAATGATCCTTTTTGTTCCACATGAGTTCCTAAAATAGTTCGCAACCCCAAATGCATTAAATGAGTTGCCGAGTGATTAGCCGCCGATTTTCGTCTTCGGTCTGGACCGACAATTACTTTGAAAATTTCGGACAAATTTGTAGGCAGCTCTTTTGTAAAATGAATGATTAGGTTATTCTCTTTTTTGGTATCGATGATGTAAATCACATCTCCGTTTGCTGCTTCAAGCACTCCAGTATCGCCAATTTGTCCTCCGCCTTCGGGATAAAATGGTGTCATATTAAAAACCAATTGATAGATTTCGCCCTCTTTTGCGCTTTCTACTTTTCGATACCGTGTAATTTTAACATTGGCTTCGGTATAATCATAACCTAAAAATTCGACTTCGGGATCATCAATCAAAATTTGCCAATCGCCAGCTTTAACTTTTGAAGCAGCACGAGAGCGTTCTTTTTGTATTTGCAATTCGATTTCAAACTCGGCTTCATCAAGCTCTAACCCTCTTTCGCGGAGAATTAAACTGGTTAAATCTATGGGAAACCCATAAGTGTCGTAAAGTATAAAAGCGCGTTTGCCCGAAATAACTTTTTCGGTTGCATTTGTGATTATATTTTCTAATAGGATTAGTCCTTGTTCTAGAGTTCTCAAAAACGACGCTTCCTCCTCACGGATGACATTGGTCACCAATTGCTGTTGTGATTTTATCTCGGGGAAAAATTCACCCATTTGTACTGCCAACACTTCTACCAGTTTATAGATAAAAGGTTCTTTGGTGTTTAGGAATGTAAAGCCATAACGAATAGCGCGACGCAAAATTCTTCGAATTACATAACCTGCACCGGTATTGGAAGGCAATTGTCCATCAGCAATAGCAAAAGCAACGGCACGAACGTGATCGACAATAACACGAATGGCGATGTTGGTTTTCTCCTCGACTGCGCTCGGAGTGACAGTGTTCGGAACATATTTAAATCCAGTGATTTGTTCTACTTTTTCAATAAGCGGTGTGAAAACGTCGGTGTCGTAATTAGACGTTTTTCCTTGTATCGCCATGCACAAACGCTCAAATCCCATTCCGGTATCAACGTGTTTTGCTGGTAATTTTTCTAAAGAGCCATCCGCTTTTCGGTTGAATTCCATGAAAACGTTATTCCAAATTTCTACTACTTGAGGATGGTCGGCATTGACTAGACTTCTTCCTGAAACTGTAGCTCTTTCTACCTCGGTTCTTAAATCGATATGGATTTCGGAACACGGACCGCACGGACCTTGATCGCCCATTTCCCAAAAGTTGTCTTTTTTGTTGCCTAGAATAATTCTATCTTCGGGAACATATTTTTTCCAAATATCAAATGATTCTTGATCGAATGGCACATTTTCAGCAGGATTACCTTCAAAAACGGAGACGTATAAACGGTCTTTGTCCAATTTAAGTACTTCCGTTAGGAATTCCCAAGCCCAATCTAAAGCTTCTTTTTTGAAATACCCGTCTGCCGGACGGGCAGGATCACCAAAAGACCAATTACCTAACATCTCGAACATGGTGTGATGATAGGTGTCAAAACCTACATCTTCTAAATCGTTGTGTTTTCCTGAAACACGAAGACATTTTTGCGTATCGGCTATTCGTGGGCTTTTTGGAGTTCCGTTGCCTAAGAAGTATTCTTTGAATTGCGCCATTCCTGAGTTATTAAACATTAGGGTTGGATCGTCTTTTAGAACGATTGGTGCGGATGGAACGATTAAATGTCCTTTGGATTCGAAGAATTGTAAAAACTGTTTACGAATGTCTTGTGATTTCATTTTAGAGTATTAGATCTTTAGATTGCATCGCCAGTTCGCTGACGCTCGTGTTCTTAGATTTAAAAAACATGGCTTCTTGATTAGCCCCGATTGCAGTGAAAATCCTTTTTTAGGATTGGTCTTCGTTCACGAAGACAAATCAATCCTTAAAAAGATTGTAACGAAAAGCGGGAACATGGTTGAATAAAATAGCTAAAAGTTCCGCTCCTAAAAAGAATCTGAAACAAGTTCAGATTAAAATTTAGGGTTTGACTGAAACATTTGTTAAATTTGTTCGTATAACCATTGTTTTCTTAAACAAGCACAAAAATAGCATAAAATAAAAAATGGCGAAGAAAGTAAAGTATTATTTCGATACCGAAAGTTTGGCTTACCGAAAAATTAAGCCAAAACTGTCTAAAAAGTTAGGATATATAGGTTTGTTTTTACTTGCTTCCGCCTTATTTGGTTTTTTATGTTTTGTGGCTTTATTAAACACTTCGCTTTTAGACACTCCAAAAGACCGTTTACAAGCGCGAGAAATTGAAACGATGAAGTTACGTTATGCTATTTTAAACAAAAAGATGGATCAAGTGGATGAAGTCTTGAACGATGTTGCTGATAGAGACAACAATATTTACAGAGCTTATTTCAACACATCGCCCATTCCAACGGAGCAGCGCAAAGCTGGTTTTGGTGGTGTAAACCGATATAAAGAATTGGAAGGATTTAATAATTCAGAGTTAGTGATAAATACTTCGAAACGCGTGGATATCATTTCGAAAGAATTGGCGATACAATCGAAATCGTTGGATGAGATTTTGAAATTGGCTAAAGAAAAAAACAACCTTTTAGCTGCCATTCCGGCGATACAACCCGTAAAAAACGAACAGTTAAAACGGATTGCTTCTGGTTTTGGCTATCGAAGTGACCCGTTTACGAAAGTTAGAAAAATGCATGAAGGCATGGATTTTACAGCTAAAACAGGAACGCCTATTTTTGCTACTGGTGATGGTGTTGTGGCTCGTGCAGATAATACCGCTTCTGGCTATGGAAATCACATCGTGTTGCGCCATGGTTTTGGCTATGAAACCTTGTATGGTCATTTAAGTAAGTACAAATGCCGCTCAGGGCAACGAGTAAAACGAGGAGATGTGATTGGTTACGTGGGAAGTACAGGGAGAAGTGAAGCACCACATTTGCATTATGAGGTTCACAAAGACGGCAAAGTAGTTAACCCCATAAATTTTTATTACGGCAATATTTCGGCAGCGGAATATATTGCAATTTCTAAAGTGGCAAATCAAGAAAATCAATCGCTTGATTAACGATTCAAGATTGAAGAATTTTGATTTTTGAATGAATAAAAAAATATAATATGCACATAGAATTAAAAGAAGGCAAGAGATATTACAGCATTGGTGAAGTTTCTAAAGCATTTAATGTGAATACATCACTTATTCGTTTTTGGGATAAAGAATTTGATATTCTGAAACCCAAGAAAAATGCAAAAGGCAATAGAATGTTCACTCCCGAAGATGTTAAAAACTTGCAATTGATTTATCATTTGGTTAAAGAACGAGGTTTTACGCTTGATGGTGCTAAAACGCACTTGAAAGAAGGTCAAAAGAAAACACTAGACAAGTTTGAAATTATTAGCAAACTAGAAACGATTAAGGCACAATTATTGAATATTAAAAATCAATTATAAATAAATTAAACTTTAAATTAAACAAACATGGATTTTAAAAAATTTTTACCTTGGATTATTGGAGCAGTTGTTATTTTCGGAATTTACAGCTGGGTTAAAGGAATTAATAATACAGCCGTTGGTTACGAACAAACTATCAACGAAGCTTGGGGAAATGTCAACACTTCTTATCAAAGAAGAAATGATTTGATTGGCAACTTAGTAAACACGGTAAAAGGTGCAGCTGATTTTGAAAAAAGTACCTTGACTGCTGTAATTGAAGCCAGAGCGAAAGCTACTGCTGTAACTGTAGACCCAACGAATATTACACCAGAACAATTGGCAGCGTTTAATTCAGCACAATCTGGAGTTTCTTCTTCATTATCAAAACTATTAGTTTCTGTAGAGCGTTATCCTGATTTGAAAGCCAATGCTAATTTCTTGAAATTACAAGATGAATTGGCAAGCACCGAAAATCAAATTTTAACAGCCAGAACTCGTTTTAACGAAGCGGTTAAACCTTATAACACGCATATTAAAACGTTCCCAAATTCACTATTTGCCGGACTGTTTGGCTTCAAAGAAAAAGCGTATTTCCAAGCAGTAGAAGGTGCTGAAAAACCTGTTGAAGTAAAATTCTAAAAAAAATCTAACACAGATTTCATGAATTTTCACAAATTTTATTCGGTGGTAATTTGTGAAATCTGTGTTTAAACAAGATATCAAATGTCTAAAGTAGAAGATTTTTTAACCCAAGAAGAGGAACAAGCTATTGTTGCTGCTATCGGTGTAGCCGAAAAAAATACTTCTGGCGAAATTAGAGTGCACATAGAAAAAGGATCGAGCCATAAGAGCGAAGATGAGAACCAAACTCCAATGGAACCAGTTGAAAGAGCTGTGGAGGTTTTTCATCAACTTCAAATGGATAATACTCAAGAACGAAATGGCGTAATTATTTATGTTGCTGTAAAAAGTAAACAATTTGCTATTTATGGTGACAAAGGAATTAATGAAAAAGTAGCATCTGATTTTTGGGACTGTACCAAAGATATTATGCTATCGCATTTTAAAAACGGTAATTTCAAGCAAGGTTTGATTGAGGGAGTTTTAAGAGCTGGAGAACAGTTGAAAAAACACTTTCCTTATCAAAGTGACGATACCAATGAACTTTCGAACGAAATATCAAAAGGATAAACTATGAAAATTTCAAATATTAAAGTTCCAAATTCCAAAGGAGTTTTAAAAACCCTATGGGTATTCGTTACCTTATTTAGTTTTTTACCCACTTTTGCTCAATTTGATATTCCTAAAAAACCTGATTTTCAGACTTCGGTTTATGATTATGCCAATCTTTTAAGTGCTGAGGAGAAAACCCAATTAGAAGAAAAACTAATTCGGTATTCGGACTCTACTTCTACCCAAATTGTTGTGGCCACTGTACCTACTATAAATGGAGAAGATATTGGTATTTTAACTCCCAAATGGGCACAAGAATGGGGCATTGGTCAAGCCAAAGAAGACAACGGTGTTTTTATATTAGTAGCCCAAAAGGAACGTAAAATTTGGATTTCACCTGGTTATGGATTAGAAGACCGATTAACTGCTGGAATTGGTGGCGAAATTACCCGAAACATTATCATCCCCGAATTTAAAGCTGGAAGTTATTACAAAGGTTTAGACAAAGGTGCCGATGCTTTATTTGATGTTTTTAAAGGCAAATACAAAGGCGAGCGAAAAAAAAATAAAAAAGACGGTGAATTCCCTTTTTTCCCGCTACTTGTTATTATAATTGTCATCATCATTATCATTGCTAATAACAAGAAAAATGGTGGTGGAAATTCAGGTAATCGCGGTGGTGGTTTTGACTTGGCAGACATCATCTTACTGAGTAGCTTAGGTCGAAGTAGCGGCGGTTTTGGTGGTGGTGGATTTGGCGGCGGAAGTTCTGGCGGTGGCGGATTTGGTGGCGGATTTGGTGGTGGTGGATTTTCTGGAGGAGGTTCTGGAGGAGGTTGGTAAATATTTCTTTATACAAACAAAAAGCTCGGTCAAATTGACCGAGCTTTATTTATTATTTCTCTCTAATATAAATATCAATCGGAACACCAGAAAAATCCCAGTTTTCACGGATTTTATTTTCTAAGAAACGCTTATAGGCTTCCTGAACATATTGCGGTAAGTTGGCAAAAAACACGAACTGTGGCGTTGGTGTTGGCAACTGCATGCAGTATTTAATCTTTACATATTTTCCTTTCAATGCAGGTGGTGGATAGGCTTCTATCAACTTCAACATAAAATCGTTGAATTTTGACGTTTGAATGCGTTGTTTTCTATTTTCAAAAACCTGTACCGTCGTTTCTAAAGCTTTCAGTAAACGTTGTTTGGTTAAGGCCGAGACAAACATAATAGGCACATCGGTAAATGGTTTTAATTCTTCACGAATTTTGGCTTCATAATCACGGGTTGACATGGTATCTTTTTCGACCAAATCCCATTTGTTAACTAAAATTACTACGCCTTTTCGGTTCTTTTCGGCAAGCCAAAAGATACTTTGATCTTGACCTTCAAAGCCACGCGTTGCATCAATCAATAAAATAATTACGTCCGAATGCTCAATAGCGCGCACGGAACGCATTACAGAATAGAATTCTAAATCTTCTTTTACTTTTGCTTTACGTCGAATTCCGGCCGTATCTACCAAGTTAAATTCAAACCCAAAACGGTTGTATTTGGTATCAATTGCATCTCGTGTTGTTCCTGCAATATCGGTTACGATGTATCGGTCTTCCCCTATTAAAGCATTGATAAAAGATGATTTTCCAGCATTGGGACGACCTACCACACAAAACCGTGGTAAAGCAGCTTCTTCCTCTGTTGCCTCGGGCAATTCGGGTAACACTTTTACTAATTCATCTAGCAATTCTCCTGTTCCACTTCCGCTTATACTGGCAATAGTAAAATAGTTACCTAAACCTAAATTATAAAATTCAATAGCGTCTTTTTCGCGCATCGCATTATCCACTTTGTTTACCGCTAATAAAATGGGTTTGGTCACTTTTCGAAGTAATTTGGCAACCTCCGCGTCCATTGGTGTAATCCCTTCTTCTACATCAACCACAAAAATAATAGCATCGGCTTCATCTATAGCCAATTCGACCTGACGACGGATTTCACTTTCAAAAATATCATCCGAACCTTTAATGTAACCACCGGTATCAATTACCGAAAACTCTTTTCCGTTCCACTCACTTTTTCCATAATTTCTATCGCGCGTTACACCACTAACCGAGTCTACAATAGCTTCCCTTCTTTTAATCAATCGATTAAAAAAAGTAGATTTCCCTACGTTTGGTCTTCCTACTATGGCTACTATATTGTTCATGCTATTTTTAAATTTAACTTAGTTCTGTTCGGCCATTCTGGCCTTGGGCGGTGCAAAGGTAGTATTAAAGAGAACATTATCAATATTTTTCCTAACTTAGTGTGTAATTTCAAACCTTCATGTAACATGGAAACAAACAATGACATACGATTAAGACCACGGTTTTATAAAGATATCGATGAAAATATTGATTTGGTTAGACAGAAGTTTGTTGATTATGCCAAGCAGGTACCGCCTGGGTTTTTAATAAAAATAAGACCCAATCACATTCAGTTTACCATTCAGGGAGAAAAGCAACACTATTGGTCACCTCATTTATCTATTGAATTAGAAGAAAAAGAAGGAAACGAAAAAAACGCTACTCACATAAGAGGTTTGTTTGGACCAGCTCAAACCCTATGGACCTTCTTCGTGTTTTTACACTTTGTTATAGCCGGGGTATTTTTGGTTTTTTCCATGTTTGCCTATTCCAATTGGTCGCTTCATCAATCTGTAAAAAGTAACCTTTTAGTAATTGCATCAATGATTGTATGTTGGGTCTTATTGTATTTTATTGGAATACAAACTCGGGCAAATGGTTATGGGCAAATGGAGGAACTGGAAAGGGAATTCAATAAAATAGTTGGTTAGTCAAAAGACTTACTTCTTGCCTCTATTTCTGGTTATATCCAAAGCGTCTCAACTGAAACGCATTACTTCTCCAGTCTTTGTTTACTTTTACGTATAACTCAATATGGATTTGTTTGCCGAAGAATTTCTCTAAATCGGCTCTCGATTGCATTCCGACATTTTTCAAAGCACCACCTTTGTGACCGATGATGATTCCCTTTTGCGTATCGCGTTCCACCATAATCACAGAACGAATGCGGATGATATTTTCATCTTCTATAAATTCTTCTGTTTCTATTTCTACGGCGTATGGAATTTCCTTATCGTAATTTAATAATATTTTTTCACGGATGGTTTCATTTACAAAAAAACGTTCTGGCTTATCAGTCAAAGCATCTTTTGGATAATAAGGAGGGGAAACTGGAAGCAATTCTAAAATGCGAGCAAAAACTTCTTTTACATTAAAGTTTTCTAAAGCCGAAATAGGATAAATTTCTGCGTTGGGAACTTTGTTTTTCCACAAATCAATTTGCTCTTCTAATTGTTCTTGGTTAGACTTGTCAATTTTATTCAATAATAGTAATACTGGAATTTTAGAATGAATGATTTTATTAAAAAAGTCTTCATCTTTAAGTTCCTTCTCGCCTATCTCTACCATATAAATCAACACATCAGCATCTTCAAAAGCCGATTTTACAAAATCCATCATCGATTTTTGCATTTCATACGCTGGTTTTATAATTCCGGGTGTGTCAGATAGAATCACTTGAAAATCATCGCCGTTTACGATACCAAGTATTCGGTGACGCGTCGTTTGCGCCTTAGAAGTAATAATAGACAAACGCTCGCCAACAAACGCATTCATCAAAGTTGATTTTCCAACATTTGGATTTCCGATAATATTGACGAAGCCTGCTTTGTGTTCCATAGTAATGAGAATAAAAAAACCGAAAACTCAACAAGCGTTTTCGGTTTTTAGTTTATTTAGTAGCGGGAACAGGACTCGAACCTGTGACCTTCGGGTTATGAGCCCGACGAGCTGCCTACTGCTCTATCCCGCGCTGTTCGAGTGCAAATATACAACGAAAATCTAATAAGTCAAGGAAAATACAAGTTATTTTCTATTGACTGCTTATATATCTAAAGTAAAGAACTACTTTTGCACGGCCCGAGACCGCTAGGTCGAATTGTACGAAGTAAAATTTAAAAACCCTAAGCGGTTATAGTCCAGTAAAATGAATACAAAAAAAATCATCGAATATAGAGCGTTACTTGGAGTAACAAAAACAGCTACCTTAAAAGAGTTAAAGACAATTTACAGAAACTGCATGAAAGATATTCATCCGGATACCATTCAGGATGAAGTGGAACGTGTGGCTGCCGAAGAGAAAAGCACAGAGATAATTGCTGCTTATCATTTCTTGGTGAGTATTGCTCCAGAAACTTTAGAAAAAGACAAAGCGGAATATACCAGAATCACATCAAGCACCAATATTGCTGATTTTTATTATGAAAAAGGAGTGTTGTACATCACTTTCTTAGATGGAAGTGCCTTTGAATACTTTGGTGTTTTGAGACCTATATACATCAAAATGGTTAATGCAGAGTCACCAAGCCGATTTGCCAGAAGACATATTTATAATGACTATATTTATAGAAGTACGTCTAAGTTAGTGGCTGCTGAATAATTAATTTGTTTAGAATACAAAAAAGGTCTTGATTTCTCAAGACCTTTTTCACCTAACAAAATTCAATTATATAAACACAAAACACGAAGACTTATTCATCAGCTGCAAAGGCTGAGTTTTTATCGATACTTACTTTTAACGTTGTTGCTACACCTTGCTCATTTACCATAGTCATATTAAGAGTATCTAATTTGGATAAGTTTTTAGAAACCAATCCGTTAAACATATTATATGAAATATTCATTTCTTTCAAATTTCCTAACTTCTCTAAATCAAAAGGAACTTGTCCATCCATTTTATTTTCAAACAAACTTAAGGTCTCTAATGAAGAAAGATTAGATATTTCTTTATCTAGTTTTCCAACAAGTTTGTTACTGTTTAACAATAAAACTTTTAACGATTTTAATTGGTAGTAAGAAACTGGAATTTGACCTTCGATTTCATTATTAAATAAAGACAAGGTTTCTAAGTTAGATAAGGTTCCAACAGCTACAGGCAACTGGCCTGTTAAACGGTTCATATGCATTTCTATTGATTTCAATTGTGAAGCATTTCCCAAAGATTCTGGCAATGCACCAGATACTTGGTTGAATGCAATATTCAATTTCGTCAAGTTTTTTAAATTACCAATAGTACTTGGTAAAACACCTGTAATATTGTTTCTAAAAAGGTTCAAAACTTGTAATGAAGTTAAATCGCCTATTTCTTTGGGTAATTCACCATTAAGATTATTATTAACCAATTTTAGTGATACCACTTTATCGTTTTGGATTTCAACACCAAACCATGTAGTTACTGGTGATTTTAAATCCCATTTGTTAATCCATTGTGAACCTTTAGTCGCTTTGTTCAATTTGACTAAAGCGTTTTTTTCAGCTGAAGAAATTTCAGCAAAGCTTGAAGCTGTTACTAAAAGAAGTGTTACGTAGGTAAAAATTGTTTTCATATCATTTAAGGTTTGATGTTTATGACGACGTAAAACTAGATAAACATCCGTTTAAAAACAAAAATAATCGACGAAATGCATTTTTAGTTATATTTTTTATATATTTATCTTACAAATACTTATTTTTTTCCTATTAAAATTTATAAAAGACTGGTAAAAAGTTCATTTAAATAATATTTTTTACTTTTGATACTCTAACCAATAAAATTACCATTATGAATGTAAACTTTTTAGCATTATTACTTGCGGCTTTGTCAACAGTAGTTGTCGGATTTATTTGGTATAATCCAAAAGTATTTGGAACTGTTTGGATGAAAGAATCCGGAATGACTGAAGAAAAAATGAAAGGATCTAATATGATAATGATATTTGGCCTTTCAATAATTTATGCCTTTTTTATCTCTTTTATATTGCAAATGCTTGTCATCCATCAATTTGGAGCATTAGGGATGGTTGGTGGAGATCCATCTATTGCCAAACCTTCCTATGCCGCTTTTATGGCTGATTATGGAACTGCTTTCCGATCTTTTAAACATGGAGCTTTACACGGATTTATGACGGGTTTGTTTTTTATTCTTCCAGTTACTGGAGTGGGAGCATTGTATGAAAGAAGAAGTTTTACATATGTATTAATAAGCAGTGGTTACTGGATTGTATCAATGACGATTATGGGTGGCATCATCTGTATGATGCAATAATTAACATTTTTTTAAATACGAATCGCTCTACATTTGTGGAGCGATTTTTTTATCTATTGGAAACAACTACCTATCAAATTTACACTTCTATTGCAAAACTTCACAAGTCATGGGATGAAGTGGCGCATAAGAATGTTTTTTTACAAAGTCATTATTTAAAAGTTTTAGAAGAATCGGCACCCACAAACATGCAGTGTTTTTATATTGGTATTTTTGAAAAAGAAACACTTATTGGTGTAGCACTTGCGCAATATCTTGATTTAAATAAAGTAGAATCATTTGGAGAACGAGATCAATGTATCAAGACCTATATTCGGAATTTTATTTTTAAAAACTTTGCTTCACACGCTTTGTTTGTAGGCAATAATATGATTACAGGACAAAACGGCTATTCGTTCAATAAGGAAATAAACGCTATAACTATTGCAGAAATTCTAAATAATTGTGCCGCTGAGATTGTCAGTTATTTTAAAAAACAAGATGTTAAAATACAAATTGTTTCTTTTAAAGACTTTTATCAGGAATCGGCAACTGAACTAAGAAAATCTACCTTCTCATTATTATATGAGTTCAATACGCAGCCGAATATGATTTTCGAATTGCAAAATCGGTGGAAAACCAATAGCGATTATATAGAAGCACTTACTAAAAAATACCGCGACCAATACAAACGTGCTCATAAAAAGGTTGAAGGCATTGAAACCCGAGAATTGTCTTTAGAGGAAATCATTTCACAAGAGAACCGAATTTATGAATTGTATTTTCATGTAGCCAAGAACGCACCGTTCAATACATTTTTTTTAGCTAAAAACCATTTCTCTTCTTTTAAAAAGCAATGCGGTTCTAAATTTATTTTGGTTGGTTATTATATAGAAAACGAATTGGTTGGATTTCATACCTTACTTTTAAATGGTTCTGTTTTAGAAACCTATTTCTTGGGTTATGATGAACAGATTCAAAAAGAAAAAATGCTCTATTTAAATATGCTGTATAACATGACCAAATTTGGCATCGAAAATCAGTTCAAAAAAATAATCTTCGGAAGAACGGCTTTAGAAATCAAGAGTTCTATTGGAGCAGAACCAATTGTAATGTCCGGATTTATTTATCACACCAATAAATATGTGAATAAAGTAATGGCAAACATCTTTCCAAAATTAGAACCCACTTTAGTATGGCAACAACGTCATCCGTTTAAATAAATATAAAGTCTTATGCAATATTGATGCTACTACATTTCTTTTTCTCTCTGTAAAATATAGCAACCATAAAAACCTAAAATCATCTCTCCGATAGTTCCAATTATAAAAACATGACTTGGAAAACCATCACAAAAAAGAGAAATTATTCGCCCAAATGCTAAACCTAACATAAAAATTATATTAGAAACTGTGGCAACTTTCCACAAACTAGGATTCAAAATTCCGAGTGACCAAAGAACAGCAAAACTTAGATACAATCCCATGATGGCTTTGAAGATATTGGCTTCGTCAGTTGTATTCAGGTTCACATCAAAAAGTAGATTAGGTTGAAAACCATAAATACAACCTACTGGAATTACAATTAAAACTGAAATAATAAGATGTAAATTTTTCATAGTAGTAAAACGCTAAAGTGTTTCTATTTCACCTTGTACCAATTCCCAATCTTCAAGTAATTTATCCAATTCCTTTTTCTTCTTGTTGTAAGCCATAAAGAAACTAGCGTTTTCGATGTGTTTGTCATAATTGGAAGCCAATTCTTTATCGTCATTTTGAATGTCAATTTCCAATTGCTTGATTTGGCTTTCTATTTTGCTCAAACGGTTTTGCAATGACTTGCTTTTCTTTTGGTCCTCGTAGGAAATGTTTTTTGAAGTCGATTTTGTTTCCACTTTATTTGTTCCCCCTTCGGGGGTTAGGGGGCTTTTCTTTTCAATTTCGCGCATGTTTTCCATATTGCGTTGTTCGAGGAAAAAGTTGATATCGCCTAGATATTCTTTGATCTTTTGGTCTTTGAATTCATATACGATATTCGACATTCCCTGAAGAAAATCCCTGTCGTGAGAAACCAACAGCAACGTTCCTTCATATTTTTTCAAGGCGGCTTTCAACACATTTTTCGATTTGATATCCAAGTGATTCGTTGGCTCATCCATTACCAAAACGTTAATGGGCTGAAGCAATAATTTACACAAGGCCAAACGATTGCGTTCGCCACCCGAAAGTACTTTTACTTTTTTCTCAACATCGTCACCGCGAAACAAAAAGGAACCCAACATATCTCTAACTTTAGAACGATTGGTATCGGTTGCGGCATTGGTCATGGTTTCTAATAAGGTAATTTCACCATCTAAATATTCTGCCTGATTTTGAGCAAAATAGCCCAACTGCACATTGTGTCCTAATTTTATTGAACCTTGGTATTTGAATTCATTGACAATGGCTTTCATAAAGGTAGATTTCCCTTGACCGTTCTGACCTACGAAAGCGATTTTAGAACCTCGTTCTACTAAAAGCGAAATGTCTTTTAAAATCGTTTTATCGCCGTAGGCTTTGGTTACATGTTCCGCTTCTATAACTACTCGTCCTGGAACTTGCGATACCGGAAACGAAATATTCATTACGGATGTATCATCTTCATCCACTTCAATGCGCTCTACTTTATCCAGCTTTTTAATAAGCGATTGTGCCATAGATGCTTTGGATGCTTTGGCTCGGAATTTTTCGATTAGCTTTTCGGTTTCCTCAATTTTCTTTGCTTGATTTTTTTGTGT
Organism: Flavobacterium sp.; assembly: GCF_044369455.1. Taxonomy (GTDB): domain Bacteria; phylum Bacteroidota; class Bacteroidia; order Flavobacteriales; family Flavobacteriaceae; genus Flavobacterium. The sequence goes on from NZ_JBIPLW010000001.1 coordinate 72,040, forward strand.
AGCCAATTGCTTTTCGCGAATTTCTTCACGTAAAATTAAATATTGAGAATACGGTTTGTTATAATCATAGGCTTTACCCAAAGAGATTTCAATAGTTCTGTTGGTTACATTATCCAAAAACATTTTATCGTGAGATACGATTACCACGACGCCGGGAAAGTTTCTAAGAAATCCTTCCAGCCAAATGATACTTTCTATATCTAAGTGATTCGTTGGCTCATCGAGCAATAAAATATCATTCGACTGCAATAATAATTTAGCCAACTCAATACGCATTCTCCATCCGCCCGAAAAAGTATCCGTTTGGTTGTTGAAATCTTCTCTTTTAAAACCTAGCCCTAATAATATTTTCTCGGTATCGCCTACATAGTTATAGCCGCCAAGCAATTCAAAACGATGGGTGTAATCCGATAAATCTTCGATTATTTGGCTGTAGGCCTCGCTTTCATAATCGGTTCTTGATACCAATTGGTGATTAATGCTTTCAAGCTTTTTTTCAACCGCTTTTATTTCAGTAAAGGCTTCATAGGCTTCATCAAGTACCGTTCTTCCTTGTTCGAAATCAATATCCTGACGAAGGAAACCCATTTTGACTTCCTTCTCGGTTGCTATTTGACCGGAATCTGGTTTGAAATCGCCTGCTAAAATTTTTAGCATCGTTGATTTTCCTGCTCCATTTTTTCCGACAAGTCCTACTCTATCTCCAGAACCCAATCTAAAAGTTACCTCTTCAAAAAGATAAGTGCCGCCAAAAGAAACCGATAAATTGTGTATATTCAACATAAGGAAAAAAGAATAGTATATTAATATTAAAACCTTCCTTTGGGTTTACCTTTGTAGACCTGAAGTCATAAGACCGAACGGAATAAAATTAAAATTTTTGCAAATGTTAAAAAAAGGATCCAAACTAAATAGTATTTTAACAGGAACTTGTCCACGATGCCAAGAAGAAAGTATGTATGTAGATAAAAATCCGTACAATATTAAAAATATCTACAAAATGCACGATAATTGCAGTCACTGTGGCTTGCATTATCAAATAGAGCCTTCTTTCTTTTATGGTGCTATGTATGTAAGCTACGGATTGACCGTTGGTATTGGAATAGCCGCTTTTATCATTTCAAAAGTTATTATCGGATTGAAATTGAATCAATCTATGATAACAATCATTTTAGCTTTGGTTGTTTTAATGCCTATAACCGCACGATTGTCTAGAAACATCTACATCAATATGTTTGTGAGTTATAACAAAGACGTGGCTAAGAAATAACTTCTTCCAAGAATTTAACAAAGCTAAATTTTAGTCTTAAAATTGAAATTTAAAAAAAACGTTTACTTTTGCCAACATAAACAATAGGAACATGGCAAAGAATTTAGTTATCGTTGAGTCACCAGCAAAGGCAAAAACCATTGAAAAGTTTTTGGGTGCTGACTACCAAGTAGAATCGAGCTATGGCCATATTGCCGACTTGCCATCTAAAGAAATTGGAGTTGATGTGCTCAACGGTTTTAAGCCAAAATACGAAGTTTCATCCGATAAAAAAGCGTTGGTTTCCAAACTAAAAGGACTTGCTAAAAACGCCGAAATGGTTTGGTTAGCTTCCGATGAGGACCGAGAAGGAGAAGCCATTTCCTGGCACTTAGCCGAAGAATTAAAATTAGACAAAAGCAAAACCAAACGTATTGTTTTTCACGAAATTACAAAAAATGCCATCCTAAAAGCCATCGATAATCCGAGAGAGATTGATTATAATTTAGTGAATGCACAACAAGCTCGGAGAGTTTTAGACCGATTAGTGGGCTATGAACTTTCCCCCGTTTTATGGAAAAAAGTGAAAGGTGGACTATCTGCCGGTCGTGTACAATCCGTATCCGTTAGATTAATAGTAGAGCGAGAAAGAGAAATACAAGAATTCAAAGCGGTAGCATCCTATTCGGTTACTGCTGAATTCACAAACGAAGCTGGAAAAATTGTTAAAGCCAAATTACCCAAAAACTTCGCAACCCAAAAAGAAGCAGAAGACTTTTTAAATAAAAATATTGGTTCCATATATAAGGTTGCCGATTTAGAAACCAAACCAACTAAGAAATCGCCTGCGGCACCTTTTACAACATCAACGTTGCAGCAAGAAGCAGCACGTAAGTTATATTTACCTGTTGGAATAACGATGCAAATCGCTCAAAGATTATATGAAGCTGGGTTGATTACGTATATGAGAACCGACAGTGTAAATCTTTCAAAAGAAGCTTCAGAGGCAGCTCAGGCAGAGATAACAAAATCATACGGTGCGTCCTATTCAAAACCACGAACATTCAATACAAAGAGTAAAGGTGCACAAGAAGCTCACGAGGCCATTCGACCAACAGATATGTCGCGACATAGTGTTACTATTGAAAGAGACCAAGCACGTTTATACGATTTGATTTGGAAAAGAACTTTGGCATCACAAATGAGCGATGCCGAATTAGAAAGAACTAGTGTAAAAATTGAAGCCAATAATCATTCAGAAGTTTTCCAAGCTTCGGGCGAAGTTATTAAGTTTGAAGGTTTTTTAAAAGTATACCTAGAAGGTAATGATGACGATGATGAAGAACAAGAAGGAATGTTACCTGCTTTAAAAGTGAATGAAAAATTACAAAATAATTTCATTACTGCAACGGAAAGGTACACACGACCATCATCAAGATATACCGAAGCTTCATTAGTAAAGAAATTAGAAGAACTAGGAATTGGTAGGCCTTCGACATATGCGCCAACTATTTCAACTATTATTGCTAGAACCTATGTTGAAAAAGGAAATTTAGAAGGTGTAGAAAGAAAGTATACCCAGCTTATGCTCAAAGACAATAAGGTAGCGCAACAGATTCTAAAAGAAAATACAGGCTCAGATAAAGGAAAATTAGTGCCTACTGATATTGGAACCATTGTAAATGACTTTTTGGTTAAAAACTTTTCAGCGATATTAGATTATAACTTTACAGCTAAAGTAGAGCAAGACTTTGATGAAATTGCTGAAGGAAATATTGATTGGGCAAAAATGATGCAAGAGTTTTATGATAAGTTTCACCCAAATGTCGTTCAAGTTCAGGACACAGCAGAAAGAGAAAGTGGTGAACGAATATTGGGTAAAGATCCAAAAACTGGAAAACAAGTATTAGTTCGTTTAGGAAAGTTTGGTCCAGTAGCTCAAATTGGAGAAGCTGATGATGATGAAAAGAAATTTGCAAGTTTACGACCAGAACAAAACATAGGTAACATTAGTCTTGAAGAGGCATTGAATTTATTTTTACTTCCAAAAGTTTTAGGAACGTATAAAGGTGAAGAAGTTGAAGTAAGTTTAGGCCGTTTTGGCCCTTTCATTAAATTTGGAAAAGTATTTGTTTCTTTACCAAAAGGAGAAGAACCATTAGATGTAGATTTAGAAAGAGCAAAAGTTTTAATTGATGAAAAAGTTTCTGCTGATGCTCCAGTTGCCGTTTACAAAGGAGAAGGTGTTCAAAAAGGTACGGGAAGATTTGGACCTTTTCTAAAATGGAATGGTATTTTTATTAATGTAAGTACTAAATACAACTTTAATAATTTATCCCAACAAGAAATTGAAACAATTATTGAAGATAAACTTCAAAAAAATATTGATAAAGTAATTCATAATTGGGAATCAGAAGGGATTTTAGTTCAAAAAGCCCGGTGGGGAAAATCAGAAATCACAAAAGGTAAAATCAAAATCGAATTAAATAAAGATATCGATGCTTCTAAATTGACTTTAGAGGAAGTTAAAGAAATGATTGCCAAGAAAACTCCAGAAAAGACCAAAGGCAGAACGGAACGAAGCGGATCTAAAACTGCAACCAAAAAAGCTCCCGCTAAAAAGAAATAAACTATGGAATTTGATTTTCTATCACCCGTTGATCACAAAATTATTCAATATATAAACGAACTTTCATCTCAACATTTAGGAAGTAAAGTTGCTTTTCATACGGATAAAGATTTTCCAGACATTAATAAATTAAAAATTGCAATTATTGGAGTATTAGAAAACCGTGGTGCTGTAAATTATTTAGATGAAGAAATCAACCTAGATGCGATTAGAAAAGAATTATATAATTTGTTTCCAGGAAACTGGCAAAGTTCTATTGGCGATTTAGGAGATATTTTACCCGGAAACACTATAGAAGATACTTTTTTCGCTTTACAGAAAGTCGCTTCAAAGCTTATAAAAAAAGGAATTATTCCAATTATTATTGGGGGTTCTCAAGATTTGACTTATCCACTCTATAGAGCTTATGACAATCTAGAACAGATGGTCAATTTGGTATCTATAGATAGTAAGTTTGACTTTGGTAAACAAGAGGATGGTATTTCAGCAAAATCATATTTGTCCAAAATTATTTTAGAGGAACCAAACAACCTTTTTAATTTTAGTAATATTGGATACCAAACTTACTTTAACTCGCAAGAAGAAATAGATTTAATAGAGAAATTATATTTTGACGCCTACAGATTAGGAGATATTTGTAACAATATTGAACTAGCTGAGCCAACATTTCGTGATGCAGATATTGTTAGTATTGATTTGAATGCCGTTACTTCATCGTATTCAGGAAATTTAATTGCTTTTACCCCAAATGGTTTTGATGGAAAAGAAATATGTAGTTTATCTAGATACTCTGGAATAAGTGACAAGGTTAGTTCTTTTGGAATTTTCAATCATAATGCTAGAAAAGAAGAGTCAGTTCTTGTTGCACAAATAATTTGGTATTTTATTGAAGGTGTGAATTACCGATCCAATGAATATCCTTTTAGCACTAAAGAAAACTATTTAAAATATATCGTCCCTTTAGAAACGGAAGAATTAATATTTTATAAAAGTAATAAAACGGGAAGATGGTGGATAGAAATAAATTTTTTTGCTGGTCAACACAATAAACTGAAAAAAAATACGTTACTACCTTGTTCTCATGAAGAATATTTAGCTGCCTGTAATAATGAAATACCAGAACGTTGGTGGAAAGCTCAGCGAAAAAATAGTATTTAAAGATATTGTTTAAAATAAATATAGTAAAATACTTATAAAATTCGTTTAAAAAAGCGTTTTATCGTTAAAAAATGCATTTTATCGATAAAATATTTTTTTTTTAAAAACATTAATTCTATTTTTGAATTGTGAATTTAGATATTGAAAGATTTTGCAAATAAATTTAATAGTAATTAATTGCTTTTTTGAAAAATAATAAATAGGTTTACGACCTAAAATTTTATAAAAATAACCCCAAAATATACATATGAAGAAGTTCATAACATTTGCGTCATTTTTAGCTTTATTAACCAGTTGTGGTGGATCTAGCGATAAAGGTGAATTGGTAGGAGTTAAAGGAAAAAAATGGCATCCAGAAAAGCCATTTGGAATGACTTTAATTCCAGGTGGAGCATTCATTATGGGTAAATCTGATGATGACCCTGCAAATATGCAAGATTCACCAACAAAAACGGTTACCGTAAGATCATTTTATATGGATGAAACGGAAATTACTAACAGTGAGTACCGACAATTTATAGAATGGGTAAAAGACTCTACAATTAGAGTTCGTTTAGCGATTCTTGCAGATGAAGTTGGACAAACTTCTACTGGTAAAGGCGGTAAAGGTGGTGGCAAAGGGGGAAGCATTGGAGATTTTGCTTTCAATGATGCCGATCCTGCTAAAATGACTCCGTATGATAAATACATGTATGAGAATTATTATAGCGTGGGAACTGATGATGATCAATATGCAGGAAGAAGATTGAATAAAAAAATCAAACTTATAAAAGATGCTAAAAAATATCCAGACGAGTATTATACTGAAGTTATGGATACTATGTATTTACCAATTGCAGAATCCTATAATGGTTTAAGAACTATTGATGTAAAAAAATTAAAATTTAGATATTCTTGGATGGATATTCAAGCGGCTGCGAAAGCTAAAGTTGGAAAAAGAAGTTCTTTTATCAGAACCGAACAACAAGCTGTTTATCCTGATACTACCGTTTGGATTAAAGACTTTGCATATTCTTATAATGAGCCAATGCACAATGATTATTTTTGGCATCAAGCGTATGCACAATATCCTGTTGTTGGGGTAAGCTGGAAACAAGCTAAAGCTTTTTGTGCTTGGAGAACTTTAAACAAAAATTCTTATATAAAATCAAAGAAAAAAGGGCGTGATCTTATTAATACTTTCCGTCTTCCAATTGAATCAGAATGGGAATATGCAGCAAGAGGCGGTTTAGAATCAGCTACATTTCCTTGGGGAGGTCCCTATGCCAAAAATGATAGAGGATGTTTCTTAGCAAACTTCAAACCAAATAGAGGAGATTATGCTGCAGATCAAGCTTTATATACTGTAGAAGCGAAATCATATGAGCCAAATGGCTATAATTTATACAACATGTCGGGTAACGTAGCTGAATGGACTGATTCATCTTATGACGCAGCAGCATATGAATATGTTTCTTCAATAAATCCTTACGTTTCCGATATAAAAAATATGAGAAAGTCGGTTCGTGGAGGCTCCTGGAAAGATGTTTCCTATTTCTTACAAGTAGGCACAAGAGATTATGAATACGCAGATTCAGCCAGAAGTTATATTGGTTTCCGTACTGTTCAAGACTATATGGGAACAAAGGTCACTAAAAATGGCGCACCTAAAAAATAAATTAAACTAACTTGAATATATTAACTTAACTAACTAAAAATTATTATTATCATGGCATTATTAAGTAAAAAAGTAATGAATTTCGCTTACGGTATGGGAGCGGCAGTTGTAATTATCGGAGCATTATTTAAAATACAACACTGGACTGGAGCAAGTGAGATGTTAATTATCGGACTTGGAGTGGAAGCGTTAATCTTTGGTCTGTCTGCTTTTGACCCAGTAGATAATGAACTAGATTGGTCACTTGTCTATCCAGAATTAGCTGGAGGTGAGGCGAAAGCAAAAGATAAAAAAGAAGATCCAAAAGACGCACAAGGTTTATTATCTCAAAAATTAGATGCTATGTTGAAAGAAGCTAAAATTGATGGTGAATTAATGGCGAGCTTAGGAAATAGCATCAAAAACTTTGAAGGTGCTGCAAAATCAATTTCTCCTACTGTTGATGCAATGGCAGGTCAAAAGAAATATGCTGAAGAAATGGGTAAAGCTGCAACTCAAATGGAAGCTTTAAATGGTCTATACCAAGCACAACTACAAAGTGCTGAAAGAAATACGCAAATTAATAATGAAGTTGCTGAAAACAACCTAAAATTAAAAGATCAAATGCAAAGTTTAACTTCTAACCTTTCTACATTAAACAATGTATATGGTGGAATGCTTTCTGCAATGAGTAACAAAGGATAATTAGTTTTATAACTATCTATTTTAACAAAATAATAATTTAAACTAATTAGAAAAAATGGCAGGAGGAAAATTAACCCCTAGACAGAAGATGATTAACCTGATGTACCTGGTTTTCATCGCAATGTTGGCATTAAACATGTCAAAAGAAGTATTAACCGCTTTTGGTTTGATGAACGAAAAATTTGAAAGCGTAAATAAATTTTCAGAAGATTATAATAAAAGTTTGTTAGGAACTTTAGAACAAAAAGCCGAAGATGAGCCGGTACGTTTTAAAGCACCTTTAGACAAAGCGGTTGAAGTTCAAAAAATCTCTAAAGAGCTTTACACTTTTTTAGGTACTTTGAAAGCAGATGTTTCTAAAGAATTTGAAAGAGATGAAAAAACCGGAAAATTGCCGTATGAAGCAATGGACAAAGGTGGATTCATTGATGAAAACTGGTTTGAAGGTGATAAATATTCTAAAAAAGGAGACGAAATTATCGCTAAGATTGAAAAATACAAAAAAGATGTTATCGCTGTCTTTGGTAATGATGTTAAATATCAGCCAATCATCAACAATGTTAAAAGTAAATTTAATTTAGCCAATGTTAAAGATAAAGAGGGTGTTTCAAAAAAGTACTTATCATATCATTTCGAAGGCTTCCCTGCGGTAGCATCGATTGCAAAATTAACAAGTATGCAAAATGATGTTCAGCAAACAGAACAAGATATCTTCAATGCATTAATCGGTAATACAATTGCTCAAGCAGCATCATTGAAAAACTTCCAAGCTATGGTAATTTTAGATAAAAACGTATTCTTTGAAGGTGAAACGGTGAAAGGTAAAGTTGTATTAGGAAAATATGATGCAAATACGGTTCCAACTAGTTTTTCTGGACCCGGTAAAATTGAAAATGGTCAAGCGGTAATATCGATGACTGCTGGTGGTGTTGGAGAAAAAACCATTAATGGTACATTCTCATTTATGGAAGATGGAAAACCAGTCCCATTGAAATTTGAAGGTAAATACGTTGTAGTCCCACGGCCAAATTCTGCTAACATTTCTGCAGATAAAATGAACGTAGTATACAGAGGTTTACCAAACCCTATGACAATTTCATTTGCAGGTATCCCTGAAAGTGATGTAACAGCTTCGGCTTCTGGATTAACTTCTGCAGGTAAAGGAAAGTATAATTTGAATCCTGGTTCCGGTACTGAAGTAGTCATTACTGCTACAGGAAAAATGGCTGATGGTAAATCTGTTTCTGATAAAAAAGTGTTCCGTATTAAAAATATTCCTGCGCCAGCTGGTGCAATAGCCGGTCAAGTCGGAATAGTTAAAGGTGCTAAATCACGTTTAGAAGTTTCTCAAATTTCTGCTGTATTACAGGATTTCTTGTACGACTTAAATTTTGAAGTGACCAAATTTAGCTTTAAAGTACCTGGACAAGCGGCAGTAGTCGTTTCAGGAAATAGAGTTAATGCGCAATGTAAAGCTGCATTGCAAAGGGCTTCTAAAGGTGACCAAATATCTATTTTTGACATTAAATCAAAAATTGTTGGAAGCTCAGCAGCACTTGACATCAAGACAGCAGCACCAGTTATTTACGAAATTCAATAATAATTTAAGTTGAAAAAAAGAAACCTACTTAAATAACTTAAAGTATACGATTATGAAAATTAAAAATCTTTTTTCAGTAGTTTTTGCAGTAGCAATGAGTGCTTCAACTTTTGCTCAGACAAACTTGTTGAATTCCAAAACTCCAGATGAGATTGGAAAGAAAACATCTGCTCAAATAATTTCTGACAATGATAAGCCATTATCGTATGGTTATGTTCTCGACAGAGATGTGTTAATGGGTAAAACTATTTGGGAGTTTATTGATATTGACGAGAGAATTAATTTTCCTTTGTACTATCCTATCGATACTAATTTTGTTGGAAAAGAAAGAAGAGCCTTATTCGATGTATTAGTAAAAAATATCAAAAATGGTAAGATTACTGAAGTATACGTAGATGATTATTTCAATGCTAAAAAGACATTCAAGGATATGGAGTCTTCTTTCACATACATTGATACAATTGATGCTGGAAAAGATGAAATTAATAATTATTACGATGATTACAAATCGGGGAAAAAAGTATTAGATCCGCAGTTTATAAACAAAAAAGAATTAGATGCAAGTTATATTTCTGGTTATAAAATAAAGGGTTACTGGTATTTTGATAAACGTCAAGGAGAACTAAAGTACAGACTCATTGCTTTGTGCCCAGTTACTCCAGAGGCAAGAGATGCAGGTAATGATAATGCCGATGTTATTGATTTGTTTTGGGTATACTTCCCAGCAGTTAGAGAAATTTTGCATGAGTCGAAGGCCTTTAATGATAAAAACTCTGCGATGCCTATCACCTTTGACCACTTATTAAACTCCCGAAGATTTAACGGTGAGATTTATAAAGAGGAAAACGTATACGGTGACCGTGAAATTCAACAATACATGAAAGACAATTCACAGAATCAGCTTTTAGAATCTGAAAGAATCAAAGAAAAGATTCGTAGCTTTGAATCAGACATGTGGAATTATTAAAAGATATTTCATAAAACACTATAAAACTCTCATCTTTTAGGTGAGAGTTTTTTAATTTACAGGTATGCTCGATTATATTATTGTTGGATCAGGATTGGCCGGAATTGCCTATGCAGAAACACTTTTGCAAAATGGAAAGTCATTTAAAGTTTTTGATAATCATTCGCAAAATTCAACACAAATAGCTGGTGGTTTATACAATCCAGTAATTCTAAAAAGATTTAGCGAAGTTTGGAATGCGAAATCTCAATTGGAATTAGCTGATCAATTTTATAGGGAGATTGAACAAAAACTTGCCATCAAACTGGATTATAAAATTCCAATCTACAGAAAATTCTTCTCTGTAGAAGAACAAAATAATTGGTTTTCAGCATCCGACAAACCCAAAATATCTCCGTTTTTATCTACAAAAATTATTCATACTAAATATAACGGAATTGACGCTCCGTTTGGTTATGGTGAAGTATTACACTCTGGTTACGTGGATACTGTTGTGTTACTTCAAAATTACCATAACTATTTGAAAAACAATAATTGGTTAGATGAAAATACATTTGACTATACTGATTTACAAATTTTTGACACTCATATTGAATACGCAAACCTTAGAGCAAAACACATTGTCTTTGCAGAAGGATTTGGAATGCATTCTAACCCATTCTTTAAAAATTTACCTCTTGACGGAACCAAAGGCGAATTATTTATCATTAAAGCGCCTGATTTGAATTTGGATGTAATTGTCAATACAAGCGTTTTCATTATACCGTTGGGAAATAATTTTTATAAAGTTGGCGCCACATACCACTGGGATGATAAAACAAGTATACCAACAAAAGAAGGAAAGCAAGAACTGATCAACCGAATTAAAGAAATTTTAAATTGTGATTTTGATATTGTAGAACATTTTGCAGGTGTGAGACCAACAGTAAAAGACCGTCGGCCTTTATTAGGTACACATTTCATGTACAAAAATATTCATATTTTAAATGGTCTTGGAACGCGCGGAGTTATGCTTGCTCCAGCTATGGCAATTGATTTATATGATTGTATAGAAAACGAGAAGCCTTTAGACAAAACAATAAATATTGATAGATTTAAATATTAAAATAACGCTACTACCTCAGCCTTTTATGAGATTGGAATTATAAAATCAAATCTTTTATTAAACATAAACTGCCATCTTGTCAGATTTTGAATTTTAGTATTATCTTTGTTTTCGTGATTCCGATAAATTGGGATTAATACTAATGTGTAGTTGAGATTCCGATAAATCGGAATGACAAATTTGGAATATGGAAAAGGAAATTGACGAGCAAAAACAAGGTACTAGTCTTGTTTTACAAAACAAACCAGAAAACACCAAAAAACTATTCATAGAAAGCTATGGTTGTGCGATGAATTTTTCGGATAGCGAAATCGTGGCTTCTATTATGACCCGTGAAGGTTATAATACTACCGCAATTCTAGAAGAAGCCGACTTAGTATTGGTAAATACCTGCTCTATAAGAGACAAAGCTGAACAAACCGTAAGAAAACGACTTGAGAAATACAATGCTGTTAAACGTGAAGTAAACCCGAATATGAAAGTCGGTGTTTTGGGTTGTATGGCCGAACGTCTTAAAGAAAAATTCCTTGAAGAAGAAAAAATCGTCGACATGGTTGTCGGTCCCGATGCTTATAAAGATTTACCCAATTTATTGAAAGAAGTCGAAGACGGCAGAGATGCTATCAACGTAATATTATCTAAAGAAGAAACTTACGGAGATATTTCACCTGTGCGTTTGATGAGTAATGGCGTAACCGCTTTAGTGTCGATCACTCGTGGTTGTGATAATATGTGCACGTTTTGCGTAGTGCCTTTCACACGTGGTCGAGAACGCAGTCGGGAACCACAAAGTATTATCGGAGAAATTCAAGATTTATGGAACAAGGGTTTTAAAGAAGTTACCCTTTTAGGACAAAATGTGGATAGCTATTTATGGTATGGTGGTGGATTAAAAAAAGATTTCGAAAAAGCTTCCGAAATGCAAAAAGCTACCGCAGTAGATTTTGACCAATTACTTGAAATGGTCGCAATCCAATTTCCAAAAATGCGTATTCGTTTTTCGACATCTAATCCACAAGATATGCACGAAAGCGTGTTGTATGTGATAGCAAAATATCCAAACATCTGCAAACATGTTCATTTACCCGTCCAAAGCGGCAGTGACAGAATTCTTAAAGAGATGAATCGTTTGCATACTAGAGCTGAATATATGATGCTGATCGATAAGATTAAAACGATTCTTCCTGAAAGTTCCATTACTCAAGATATCATTGCAGGATTTCCAACCGAAACCGAGGAAGATCATCAAGATACTTTGGCTTTAATGGACTATGTAAAATATGGTTTTGGCTATATGTACGCTTACTCTGAAAGGCCTGGAACACTAGCAGGTAGAAAAATGAAGGATGATGTTTTAGAAGAAACTAAGTTTCGAAGACTTCAAGAAATTGTTGACCTACAGCGCATTCACAGCGGAATTAGAACCAAAGAATTTGTAGGCAAAACTGTAGAAGTTTTAGTGGAAAAAGTTTCAAAAAAATCAGAGAACGATTTATCAGGACGGAATTCACAAAGTTTTATGGTGGTTTTCCCAAAAGCACATTATAAAATTGGAGATTTTGTGAATGTAAAAATTATCAACTGCACCAGCGGAACCTTAATTGGTGAAGCTGTTGGGTTTAGTGAGATGAATTAACAAAGCCACTAATTACACAAATTTTCACAAATTAATTTTGTTATAAAAGATGGAAAAAAATATTGAAATTAAATACAAACCAAACATTGAAAATTTAATGAAAGTTTCAAAGTACCTTTTAGTTAATTTACCCTTTGTTAAATATTTTCCTTTAGCTTTCATTATTTTAATTTTAATGACCAAGCTTACTACATTAGTAAACACAGCGACAATTGAAGAAAAATACGATTTGGGTGATTTTTTTGCTTTGTTTGTAATTATTTCTTTATGGATAATTATTTTTTTCAGAAAACTTTCAACAATGAAGAAAAATATTCTTTCAAACAAAAAAATTTTAAATTACAAACCATTACATTCAACACAAAATCCTATATTCAGGAAGGCGAAACTTTTAAAATTGAGAATTTTTGGAATGAAACATATCAAATTAAGGAAACAAAAAAATGGTTTTTAATTTATCAAAAAAAGAACACAGCTCTTCCGATAATTAAAACCGACTTAAAAGACAATCAATACAACGAAATAAAAGAATTATTTAATTCAATAAATATAAAAAAGAGTTTAAAATAATGGTTTGTGAGATTCTTCCTTTATCAAACACGAGAGCTATGCTCGAACCTTTCTGCCGACAGGCAGGCTGGCGAAGCAATGATATCGAGATCGGAGAAACTTTTAAACCTTAAACTTTAAACCTTAAACTTTAAACTTTTTTAAATGGAAACCGTTCAAAGTATAAAACAACGTTTCGAGATTATTGGAAATGATTCAAAGCTCAATCGAGCGATAGAAAAAGCGATGCAGGTTGCTCCTACTGATATTTCAGTATTGGTCGTGGGCGAAAGTGGCGTTGGTAAAGAAAGTATTCCAAGAATTATCCATGCGCTTTCCCATAGAAAACATGGAAAATATATTGCCGTAAACTGTGGCGCTATTCCAGAAGGAACTATTGACAGTGAGCTTTTCGGACATGAAAAAGGTTCCTTTACCGGAGCTAATGCTGAGCGCCAAGGGTATTTTGAAGTGGCTGATGGAGGAACAATTTTCTTGGATGAAGTGGGCGAATTACCTTTAACAACTCAAGTACGCTTACTTCGAGTTTTAGAAAATGGTGAGTTTTTAAAAGTAGGTTCTTCTCAGGTTCAAAAAACGAATGTTCGAATTGTTGCGGCCACTAATGTAAATATGTTTGATGCTATCGAAAAAGGAAAGTTCCGTGAAGATTTGTATTATCGATTGAGTACCGTTGATATTCCATTACCATCATTACGCGATAGAAAAGATGACATCCATTTATTATTCAGAAAATTTGCGTCTGATTTTGCTCATAAATATAAAATGCCTGCTGTTAAATTAAGCGATGAAGCCGTTCAATTTATCCAAAAATACCGCTGGAGTGGCAATATTCGTCAACTTAGAAATTTTGCCGAACAAATATCTGTTTTAGAAACTAATCGCGATATATCGTTAGCGACAGTTCAATCCTATCTCCCTACTGAAGGCTCCAACTTACCATCAGTAATTAGTGGAAAGAAATCTGAAAATGATTTTTCTACCGAAAGGGACATTCTTTACAAAGTACTTTTTGACATGAAAAGTGATTTGCATGATTTGAAAAAATTGACGTTAGAATTAATGCAAAACGGAAGCTCAAAAGTACAGGAAATGAACAAAAATTTAATTCAAAAAGTTTTTGGTCAAAAGGAAGAGTCGGTCTCTAACTTTGAAGACGAATCAAGAACAAACAGTATTTCACAACAAAATGAAATAGAACAAGAGGAATTTGATGATGATGACAATACAAATTATTTAATGGCTGAAACCATAGAAGAAGAAGAAGAAACTTTAAAGTTAGAACACCGCGAAATTGAGCTTATCAAAAAATCATTAGAACGTCATAAAGGCAAAAGAAAAGCTGCCGCAGATGAATTAGGAATCTCGGAAAGAACACTTTATCGAAAAATTAAGCAATATGACCTATAAATTTTTTCATTGCGTTCAGACTTGTTACGTTTAGAATCCCAAACTTACTAACTATGAAAAATATTTTTTTCTTATTGACGATTGCTATTACTTTTCTATCTTGTAGTAATGATACAGATAGTTCCTCCACTTTAAAAAAGATTGAAAAAGTCGTTTTTTACAAGAATAGTACCAATGAAAAACATTGGAATATTAACAATAATCTATTGACTACTATTACACTAGCTGACGGAACCATTGTTGAAGAGTTTGTTTATGACAATAAAAATAGAGTTGTTAGAGATGTAAAATATACAAATGGTTTAGTATCAGAAACTGATATAATAACCTATAATGTAGATGATAACATTAAAACCATTAATGGTTTACCTTATACATTTAATGCAGCTACTCAAACTTACAATTATAATTACGGAAGCGGTTTTACTATTAGTTGCCAAGTAAATTCAGATAAATTAGCCCTTAACTTTATCCGTACGGGTTCAAATGCAGGTCAATATCATATGACGTATTCTAATGGCAATATGACTTCATTTGAAAAAGTAAACAACAACTCAACTGATTTAGTTAAAAATTTCCGATTTGATGCTATGCTTGGTGCTAATCCAATTTATAATGCTGTTTTAGCAGTAGCAAGAGTGAAATCACTAACAGATCCAAGCTTTTTTATTGACTGTCAAGCCTCTAAAGACATGGCAAACGGTTACGACAAAGGAACAACTGATTCTTTTTTCTATAATCATGGTGCAATTACTGATGTTGAAGGTAAACATTTACAAGTTGGCATCGAGGTTTTAGACAGCAATAATAACTTTGTTGAATTTTACTCTTTTGCTGATTATTACTATCAATAATCTACTTCCTTAATTCAAAATAAAGAATTACTTTAGCAGTCTTTAATTGTTTGCATGAAGTTTCTAAAATTATTTTCCTTTTTAATACTAGCCACTACTATTAACGGTTGCAGCGTATATAATTTTACAGGCACTGGTAAAATTGACGCTAAGACGTTTCAAGTTAATTATTTTCAAAATACTGCTGATATAGTAGAGCCCGGAATTGAAAGAACATTTACCAATAAGCTTCAGGAAATTATTCAAAATCAAACCAATTTGAATTTGACCAATTCTAATGGAGATTTGTTATACGAAGGTGAAATTGTAGATTATAGAATTACACCAATGCAAGCTACAGCAGCGCAAACCGCTGCAGAAAGTAGACTCACAATAGCCGTAATGGTTCGATTTACAAATAAAAATAAAGAAGCCGATAATTTTGAAAAACGTTTTTCTTTTTTTAGAGATTATCAAGGTACTGAATTACCCGTTGGATCAACACTTAACGGATATATTGATGAAATATTTGAGCGTATAACTCAAGATATTTTTAATGAATCATTAGCTAAATGGTAAAAAAGTTGCCAGTCGCACTAAGCAGTCACTGAAAAAACTTGAAACCAGAAATAAAAATAAATTTGAACCTAACAGATTATACATACTTACTTAACAAACCAGATGCTATTAATAATAGATATGCTGAAACATTAGATAGTGTTTTAGAAGCGTTCCCCTATTTTCAAAGTGCGCGGGTACTAAAGTTAAAACATTTATACAATCAGGATAGTTATACTTATAATTATGCCCTAAAAGTTTCTGCTGCTTATACTACCGACAGAAGTGTTTTATTTGATTTCATTACTTCGGATTCCTTTGTTGCTGTTCAAAAAGGATTATACGAAAAAAAGCTTGAAGAATTAATGAACATGAATGTGGTTGGCAGTGAACATCTTATTGTGAAAGCCAAACAGACTGTTGTAAATGCATTAGAACAATCCATTATTACTTCTATAAAAGAAGCAACTACAACCGAAGAACAAAAAGCAAAAGAAAAATTGGCTATAGGGAAACCTTTGGAATTTTCTAGAAACGAAAAACATTCCTTTCAAGAATGGCTACAATTATCGCGTTTAAAACCAATAATTAGAGAATACTCGAGCGATAGCGAACAGGCGCAGCAAATCAAACCATCTATTGATACGGAGAAGAAAAGAAATCTAGATTTAATTGACAAATTCATCGAAAACAATCCTAAAATAACTCCAATTGCAAAAGATGCTGCAGTTCCAGTAATAGAAACTTTTACAGAAGATACTTCCCACTTGATGACCGAGACTTTAGCACGAGTTTATTTAGAACAAAAAAAATATTCTAAAGCAATTCAAGCATATGAAATATTAATTTTGAAATATCCAGAAAAAAGTAGTTTCTTTGCAGACCGAATTTCGGATATTAAAATAATGCAACAAAATAACAATTTATAACAATGACTAATTTTACAATTTTTTTAGTACTGATAACAATAGTTTGTTTCCTATTGATCATAGTAATCATGGTACAAAACCCTAAAGGTGGAGGTTTATCATCTACATTAGGTGGTTCAACACAAATGGGTGGCGTTCAAAAAACGACTGACTTTTTAGATAAAAGCACTTGGACATTAGCAAGTATATTAATTATATTGATTTTATTATCAAGCTTGAGTTTTCCTGGAATGATGGGTGGCTCTGATTCTAAAATTATTGATGAGAAAGAAGCCTTAGCACCTGCAAAACCAACTACAACTACTCCAGCAAAACCAATGGAGACTCCAAAAAAATAATTTATATACAGTAAACATAATGCCAGCACTGACATGCTGGCATTTTTTTTAGGAAAAATGTCAGTTTTAGCTCTTGGCACAATTTCTGAAAGGCACTAATTAAACAAATTAAAAATTAACTCTATTATTATGGCATTAAATATTAAACCTCTTTCGGACAGAGTAATTATTGAGCCTGCCGCTGCAGAAACTCAAACAGCCTCTGGAATAATTATTCCAGATACGGCAAAAGAAAAACCACAAAAAGGAACTGTTGTCGCCATTGGAAATGGGAAGAAAGACGAACCATTAACCGTAAAAATAGGCGATACTGTTCTTTATGGAAAATATTCGGGAACCGATTTAAAATTCAACGGAAAAGATTATCTAATCATGCGTGAAGACGATATTCTTGCGATAATTTAAGCAGTATTAAGATTTGAGAATTAAGTATTAAGACTAAAATTTAAAAAAAATAAAATTAAAATGGCAAAAGATATAAAATTTGATATTGAAGCACGTGACGGATTAAAACGAGGCGTTGATGCATTAGCAAATGCAGTAAAAGTAACCCTTGGACCAAAAGGACGTAATGTAATCATTGGAAAATCATTTGGTGGCCCAACAGTTACCAAAGACGGTGTTACGGTTGCCAAAGAAATAGAATTAAAAGACCCACTAGAAAATATGGGTGCTCAAATGGTAAAAGAAGTCGCTTCTAAAACCAATGATTTAGCTGGTGATGGAACTACGACTGCAACTGTTTTAGCTCAGGCTATTGTAAAAGAAGGTTTGAAAAACGTAGCGGCTGGAGCTAATCCAATGGATTTAAAACGTGGAATTGACAAAGCTGTGGAAGCTATCGTTGCCGATTTGGCAAAACAGGCTCAAGTTGTTGGAAGCGATTCTGAAAAAATAAAACAAATTGCTTCTATTTCGGCGAATAATGATGAAGTTATTGGTGATTTGATTGCAACGGCTTTTGGAAAAGTGGGTAAAGAAGGTGTCATCACTGTGGAAGAAGCCAAGGGAACTGATACTTATGTAGATGTTGTAGAAGGAATGCAATTCGACAGAGGTTATCTTTCTCCCTATTTCGTAACCAATCCTGAAAAAATGGAAGTAGAATTAGAAAGACCTTATATTCTTTTATATGACAAAAAAGTATCTTCTTTGAAAGAACTTTTGCCAATACTAGAACCAGTCGCCCAATCAGGAAAACCATTATTAATTATTGCTGAAGATGTTGATGGCGAAGCGCTGTCAACTTTAGTCGTAAACAAGTTACGCGGTGCGTTGAAAATTGCAGCTGTAAAAGCACCTGGCTTTGGAGACCGAAGAAAAGCAATGTTAGAAGACATAGCCATCTTAACTGGAGGAACTGTTATAGCTGAAGAAAGCGGTTATACTCTAGAAAACACTACATTAGAAATGTTAGGTACTGCTGAAAAAGTAACTATTGACAAAGACAACACCACTTTGGTAAATGGTGCCGGAAATGCTGATATGATTAAAAATCGTGTGAACCAAATCAAAGGTCAAATGGAGACTACCACATCTGACTATGACAAAGAAAAATTGCAAGAGCGTTTGGCTAAGTTAGCTGGAGGTGTTGCCGTACTTTATGTTGGTGCTGCTTCTGAAGTTGAAATGAAAGAGAAAAAAGACCGTGTCGATGATGCGCTTCATGCTACTCGTGCTGCAGTTGAAGAAGGAATTGTTGCTGGTGGTGGAGTTGCTCTTCTAAGAGCAAAAAATGTATTAACTAGCTTAAAATCAGAAAATGCAGATGAAGCCACCGGAATTCAAATTGTATCTCGTGCAGTAGAGTCTCCTTTGAGAACAATTGTTGAAAATGCTGGTTTAGAAGGTTCTGTGGTTGTAGCAAAAGTATCGGAAGGAAAAGGAAATTTCGGTTACAATGCCAAAACCGATGAATATGTTGATATGCTTAAAGCCGGAATTATTGATCCTAAAAAAGTAACTCGTGTTGCACTAGAAAATGCAGCTTCGGTTTCAGGAATGATTTTAACAACCGAATGTGCATTGGTAGAAATAAAAGAAGAAAACGCTGGTGGCGGAATGCCGATGGGCGGTGGAATGCCGGGGATGATGTAATTTACCATGATTTTAATATAAAAACGTCTCGAATTCTCGAGACTTTTTTTTGTTTGTTTTGTAACTAAATTTTTATAAATTCGATAAATTTTATTTTTGATGAAACAGCTAAATTATTTTTTCTTTTTGTTTTTTATTTTAGTGTCTAATTCTCTTTTTTCTCAAATCGACACGGATGAAAATCTCGCTAAAATCGAATCTATTTTATACAATTTTTTTGATTTAGAAAGAGAAGCCATTCACCTTCATTTAGACAAAACTACGTTTCTAAACAATGAGTCCATTTGGTATCAAGGGTATGTCATAAATAGAAAGACTAACAAACCCTATTTTACCACCAACGTTTTTGTAATGTTATTAGATGAAAATGGCAAGCAGATATCAGAAAAACTAATATATGCAAGTAATGGAACTTTCGCAGGTAAAATAAAACTGAATTCCAAATTAGCATCAGGTAATTACTTTATTCAAGTGTATACCAACTGGATGAATAATTTTAGTGAAAACGAATCCACTATCACAAAAGTTACAGTAATAAATCCAACCGAAGGAATAAAGAACTATAAAGAAATAAATACAGAATCTCTACAAATTTTTCTAAATCCAGAAGGTAAAAGTTTAATTAGCGGTATTTCTAACACAATTGGAGTTCAAGTTAAAGATTGTAACGGAAATTCACCAGAAAATATAGAGGCAAGTATCCAAAATAGTATTGGAGAAGTCATAAAAACAATAAAATTAAATAAATTTGGTTTTGGTAAATTTGATATAATTCCATCAAACAATGATATAAAAGTAGTACTTAACTATGATACTAAAACCATAGAGAAAACACTTCCTAAACCAGATTTAATTGGGATTTCAGTAGAAATAAATTCATTTTCATTAGAGAATAGTGTCGCAGTTAAAATTAAAACAAACCAAACAAGTTATGATGCCTTTCAATCAAAAAAAATAAGCTTGGTTATACATCAAGATCAAAAGCTAATCGTTTACCCTTTTACGTTTATTTCTAATGAATTGGAACAAACTTTCATTGTAAAAAATAGCGATTTACAAACAGGGATTAATACGATTAGAATAATCGACAGTGATTTAAAACAATGGGGAGAGCGATTAATTTACATTAGCAAACCAACTAAAAATGAGTTTAATGTGCTTAAAAACAGAAGAAATGAAGATAAAATAAGTTTAATTGGCTATTCAAAATATCCAAACTCAATTATGAGTATTTCCGTTTTACCAGAAGACACAAAAAGTATTGATGGAAACAATTCTATCATTGCAGGTATAACCATTAATCCCTATTTAAATAATTCACTTAAAAATGCATCTTACTATCTAAATTCCCAAAACAGATTGAAATTATATGAATTGGATTTGGTTTTATTAAATGAAGAAAAATCAAAATACAATTGGGATTATTTAAAGTCAAATCCTCCCAAATCAAATTATAGTTTTGACATTGGAATTAATTTAAAAGGTAAAATAGACCCTTCAATTAAAAATAAAACATTTCACAAAGTAAAATTGGTAACCAATAAAGACCTAATAATGTCAACTTCTGACGTTTCAGAACAAGGAGAATATCAGTTTGAAAATTTACTTTTAACAGATTCTACTTTAGTTGATTTGTCTTTGCAGAAGCTACCAAATTTTGAAAATATTCCTCAAAAATTAATACCGCAGATAATAAATAGAAAAAGAGCTTACAACAAACTATTTACCGGCAATATGTTAGAAAACTGTAATGAAACTCTTAAATATGAATCACTTTCTGACCTAGATCTTCCAAAATTGGAAGGTAAAATAATTAATCTTAAAGAAGTGGTTTTAAAAAGCAAGAAAATATCAGACCTTACTTATGGTAATATACTATCCAATACCATGTTAAGAGGTTATAAAATTGATGAAAAATATACAACAAATAGCTTGCTAAATTTTATTGAATATAATGGGTTTGTAGTGTCGCGAAATCAGGGTAAAGTAAGTATTAGTTCAAGACAAAAAACTTCACTAAACTTACCCAATCCAACACCATTGGTTTATATTAACGACCGCCAATTATTCTCCTCTTATGATGAGCTGGGATTTATGCAAATGATTGAAATCGATGAAATATTTATCGACTCTCGAGCCATTGTCGCAAGTATGAACAATAATGCAGGAATAATTAAGATTTACACCAAAAAACCAAAAAAAGGATACTTTAGCAAGCTAAACCCAAATTCTTTTTTTCTAAAAGAAGCATTTACAGATAATGGCACTTTTAAAAACGAAGAGTATCTTAATCCCCAAAGTATTGGATTTAACAACTTTGCTATTCTAGGTTGGTCTTCAAGAATATCATCTAATGAAAATGGTGATTTTAAATTTGATGTTATTGATTACAATAAAGATAAATCCAAAATAATCATTGAAGGAATGGATGGTGAAGGCAACTTATTTCACGAAGAAAAAATAGTCGAGTTAAAATAAATAAAAGTCTCGATTATAGTTTATTTATTCTTCTTTCGGATGTTTCTTAATCATTTTCAAAAAGACTGGGAAAGTAGAAATAAAAATAATCCCGATGACAATTTTTTCGATGTGATGCTTTAAATCGATGTCGTATTTTTCCAAAAACATGCCATACAAATAATGTCCTGAGAATATTAGAATAAACGACCAAAGAAAAGAACTTACTATATTATAAAACATAAACTTCTTTTTATCCATAGTAACAATGCCGGCAACAATGGGTGCAAATGTTCTCACAATAGGCAAAAAACGAGCAAATATTATCGCTTTTCCACCAAATCTTTCAAAGAAATCTTTCGATTGTATTAAGTATTTTTTCTTAAACCAAAAACTATCCTCTTTTTTATATAAATAATAACCACTCTTTGCTCCAAACCAATAACCTACCATATTTCCTAAAATTCCAGCAACTGCAACTAGTATTGACAATAAAACCACATTAACCAAATCGCTTTCGATAAAAGTAAAATTCTCTACCAAACTGCGACTATAAATTCCTGCCAAAAAAAGTAAACTATCACCCGGCAAAAAGAAACCTGCAAATAATCCAGTTTCAGCAAACACTATAAACAGTACTATCCAAAGGCCAACTTTCACGCCTGCAATAGACATTGTTATATAAAACTCAGGGTTTAACAATTGCAACCAATCAAAATCATTCATGTAGAAAAATATTTTGTGTGAAAATCGAGCGTGAAATTAATCAAATTTTTTGGGATAATTAGGTAAGAAGTAATATTGTTTATAAAACCAAATTTTGTAGTACTGAAAAGGAAATTGTATGATTCATAAAATCATTAGCGATAGACGAAGTAACATAATGATTTAAATAGCCAACTTCTAATCTAGTAGTATTATTAAAATTCAATCCAAGTCCTACAAAAAATCTGTTTTGATCTATAAAGTTCCTGTTTATATTATTATCTCCCAACGTAAAAAAAATTTCATCTTGTAAAACTATATACATCTCATTATCGGTTCTTTTAAAATGGTATAAATGGAATAAGTTTCTGTTCAAATAACGCAGTCTATTTTGATAATTGGTGTCACTATTTATAACATTATTATCCGCGATAGCTAGTTGTTCAACCCATCGCTGTTCCAAACGGAATCGATGTAACATTACATTTTTTTCATTATGCCATTTTTTGTAATATTGAAACTGTTCCCATAGTCTATTTTCTTTAAAATAATCACCTAATGAGTTGTTAAAAGTATTTACCAAAGCATAACCAGTGGCAAGATGTTTTGATGAAGAAATATCATATATAGCTCCAATTCTAAATAGGTTTTGTTGATTTTGCTGCAATTGATTATCCATCCTGAATTGAGCTTCAACTTGACAACTCCAATGATTAGACACCTTTAAAAAACCGGTATATGCCATCCAGATTCTTTGATCTTGTTTGAAATCTTGGGAATACAAAATGGAAATACACAAAAGACAACCAGCAAGGAACAGCTTTTTCATTGAATGTTTTTGACAAAAATAACAATAAAAAAACTCCTAAAACGTTATTTTGTAAGTAGGAAATTATTTTCTTTCATATTTACAACAGCCATGAAGATTGTCATATATCTCTTGAGTGGTTTTGACTTCTTCAGTATCATGACCTACATTGGCAATGGCTTTTTTAACATCCATCACTGAACATTTTTCTTCATTAATAATCACAGCCATTTGGTGTGTTTCAATATTCCAAGTTGCTGATTTTACACCACTAACAGAAAAAGCCGCTTTCTGAATTCGTTTTTGACATTGGTCACAGTTGCCATTTACTTCAAAAGTGTATTTGGCATTTTTATTCTTTTTAGCTACGCTCAGTTCGGCTCCGCCTCGGGTGTCTTGAGCTTGTATTGAAAAGGCGAATAAAAATAACATCATTCCTAAAATTGAATTTTTACTCACAATTTTAAAATTGTTTTTTTTGTGTTCGTGACCCGAGCCATTTTGGCGAACGGACGTAATAATCTTTGATTTCATTTTTTTATTTTTTATTGATATTGTTATTGATATTGTTATTGATATTGTTATTGATATTGTTATTGATATTGTTTCTTATTTTATTTTAAATCGCAATCCCGCATAATACATCTGTCCAAAAATGGGCGCATATATTATCGATGTATCAAAATTGGAACCAAAAGGATTATCTGCACCTAAAATAGCTTTGTCTTGTCGATAGTTGCCAATATTTTCACCACCAATATACATTTCAAAAGTACTCGAAAAAGTTCTAGTAATTTGCGCATTCATTACAGCAAATGATGGTGAAAACTCGGGCAATCTATCTTGTTCTGGATTACTTGCTGTATAGGGTAACTGCTGTTTTCCAAGCCAATTGAATGTATAATCAAACTTCCATTGTTTACCTTTTTCTACAATATGAGTTTCATATTCTATGTTACCAAAAAAACGATGTTTCGCTTGCAAAGGCCTCTGAAAACTTCCCGAAAGATAATCGGTCGAAATGTCATAATACTTATAAGCCGTTCTCAAATTCAAATGTTTGATAATTTCCAGATTGAAATCCAATTGAAAACTATTGGCAAATGATTTTCCTTTTAAATCATAAAACAAAACCTGTTGCGGCGAATTCATAACATCCACAACAGCTTGATTTTGAAAATCGGTTCGGTAAAAATCAAATCCTACATCGGCACTTTTACCAAATAGCAAGAAATTTTGTGTAAAACTCACTCCATAATTCCAAGCTATCTCTGGGTTTAAACCATAGATTTTTCCATTGGTATCCAAAAAAGAAAAAACTCTAGAACTCGCAAAAAGATTTTGATTTTCGGCAAAAATATTGGCGGCACGTTTTCCTCTACCAGCCGAAAATCGAATAACTGATTTTTCCCACGGATTGTATTTCACATGCAATCTTGGTGTAAAAAATACCCCTAACCTATTGTGATAATCTAGTCTTCCGCCTAAAATATAACTGAACTTATCAGAATCATCATAGGTATACTCAAAAAAACCACCAACCGAATTGTCAATTCGACTAACATCAGAAAGGTTTACAAATTCAGCATATTTATCATAAGTGAAATTCAATCCTGTTGCAAATTTATGCATCGTGTTGCTAATTATCGAATTGAAAATCAGGTTCGAATAAAAACTTTGTTGCTTGATGTCATATTGGTTTAACCCAAAATACGATTGCTGATTGTGACTCGTAAAAGCATTTTGAAAACCAATACTTTGATACGGCATGTCTTTAAAAACATAACCCACTTTTGAAGTAAAATCCAATCGCTCTGAATTAATTTCTGAACCCCAATGATTAGTTGTTAACTTATCTCTATCAGGATCAAAATGAATTTCGCCCGTTTGCTTCTCATCGTTCATATAGCGAAGATTCATAAACGAAACCCAACCTGTCTCAGGATTAGAATAATGCCAACGATTTGCAATATTGATTTGTTTCCCTAATGGATTATCCAAAAACATATCGTCGTTCATGTCGTTTTTACCAACACGTGTATTACCATGAACAAATAAGCTGGTTGCCCACTTGTCTGAAATTTTTTTATTGAAATGGGTATTTAGCTCATATCGACTATCGGTAGAGCCATAAAAATTTAAGAAAAAAGGAATGTCATCACAAGGCTTAATTAGTTCCGTATTTATTTGCCCCGAAATACTTTCGTAACCATTCACAACACTGCCTGCTCCTTTGGTAATTTGGATACTTTCTACCCATGTGCCCGGTGTAAAAGATAATCCATAAGCTTGTGATGCACCACGAACTGAAGGTATGTTTTCTTCAGTAATCATGATGTATGGACTAGTAAGCCCAAGCATTTTTATTTGTTTGGTTCCTGTCAAAGCATCCGAAAAATTGACATCGATGGACGGATTGGTTTCAAAACTTTCGGCCAAATTACAGCAAGCTGCTTTGAGTAATTCTTTACTAGTTACTAATGTAGTGTTAGCAGTTCCCGATAGTGACTTTTTTAGTCCTTTTCGTTTGCCTTCTACTGTTACTGTTTTCAAGGTATCTGTTTTTGGAGTTTCTTGAGAAAAAGTAACAATAGTAAACAACAAGGTTAAAGATAACATTATATGTTTCATTGAAATTGATTTAAATTTAATTTTAAAAATTAAATTTCTCTAAAAGTTAGAGAAACTGAAAAAAATTCAGTTTAAATCAGGAGTAAAAAGTAAATTGACAGTAGAGTTTATATCGTGGTGGAGCATTGGACTCACAATAAAATGTTGTTGTTTCTTTTGAAAAACACTGAGCTTCAACAACAGCTAATGTTTGGTTTTTATAAGCTGAGAAAAAGGCGGGTTCAAAATCAAGCGAAATAGTTTTTATTATTATTTTCTCGGTTTTGTTTTTTAGGTTAACTTTTTTATCGGAACAACAGTCTTTATGAGTGGTCTGAGGTTTTGCACAGCAGGATTCTTCTTCTACTAAACGCGTTTCGCATTCTTCTTCTTTAGAAAAAACAGAAGAAACTGAAGCTATTTTCCCTTCACAATAATGTATGGTAAACGCCAATCCAGAATTGGAAACCAATACCAGTAAAGCGATTAAAATACTAATATGCTTTTTTATTTTCATAATGCAAAGGTACTAATATTCATATACCTAAAACTTAAAATCGTATTAAAACTTTAGATTTCAATCTCTTGTCCCATTAATGGAACAGAACAATCGTAACCAAATTTTTCTTGAATTTTGATTCGCAGTTCATCGGCTGGTTGGTTTTCACCATGCACTAAAAATACTTTTTTAGGTTTGTTTTCCAACTCCGATAACCAATTAAGTAAATCATTTTGATCACCATGTGCAGAAAGTCCTTCGATTTCAAGAATTTTTGCTAAAACGGGATAATACTTTCCGTAAATTTTCAATTCAGTTGCACCTTCGAGTAATTTTCTACCCCGAGTTCCTTCTGCTTGGTAACCAACAAGTATTACTGTTGTTTCGGGCAAACCGATATAATGTTCTAAGTAACTCAAAACTCTTCCTCCAGTAATCATTCCACTAGCGGCAATGACTACTTTAGGTTGTTTGTCAAAAATGGTGTTTATCGTTTCTTGATAATCGGAATTCATGGTAAACATCTTACACATTGCAATACAATCACTTTCAGAAAGTTTATGCCACTTTCTATTATTAATAAAAATATCCAATACACTTATTCCCATTGGCGTATCAATAACATAGGGAATATCTGGAATTCTATCTTCTTTTTTCAATTGCAAAAGCAAATACATGATCACTTGTGCTCTTTCTACTGCAAAGCTAGGAATGATAACAGTTCCACCTATTTGAAAAGTGTTGTTGACATAGGTTTCCAATAATAATTTCACATCTTCATCAGGATGAATTCGATTGCCATAGGTACTTTCTAAAAAAATATAATCTGCTTTCTTGGGTTTTATTAGCGAGTACATCAGCACATCATCATCGCGACCAATATCTCCTGAAAAAACCAAGGTCTTATTTTCTAACTTCAATTCAATTGAACAAGCTCCAATAATATGTCCTGCATTAAAAAATCGAGCTGAAATTTCAGCATCTAAAACAATTTCATCATCTGGTTTTATTACTCTAAATAAAGGGAAAACTTCTTCTGCTTGTTCAATATTATAAAGCGGTTCTGCCACGTCATGCTTTGAAAAATGTTCTTTATTTGCTCGTTCGGCTTCTTCCTCTTGTATTTTGGCACTATCTAATAAAATTAGTTTGGTAATAGCTGCTGTTGGACTCGTACAGTATATTTTACCTTTAAAACCTTGATTTACCAGTCGTGGTAACCAACCGCAGTGGTCTAAATGACCATGAGTTAACAAAACAAAATCAATAGTATCGGGTAAAATTGGAAGTGGTTCCCAATTGAGTTCACGCAAGGGTTTAATTCCTTGAAACTGTCCGCAATCAATCAGAATTCGAACACCATTACTTTCTACCAAAGTTTTTGAACCTGTAACTGTTCCTGCTCCACCTAAAAATTTAATTTTCATTTTTTATATGAATTTACAAAGCTCGGAAGCTTCTTTTAAAACATTTTTTATTCGGTTAGGGCTTATCCCTATCCTTTCAAGAATTTCCAAATTTTCAAGAATTTCTTTTGCCAAAATTATATCTAACACCATTAGTTTGTCTTTTTCTGCTATGGTTAATGTGGTTAAACATGTAATTGGATACAATTGTTGGTCATCAATTTTTTTTCTCAAACTGAACTTTTCAGGATAATCCCAGCTCAGTAATTGTAAACCAGAACATTTAGCAAAAGCAATAGCATCAGATGTAAACCGATTGTTTGTTACAATCCAACATGCTGAAATTACATCTTTTTTAGAATAGATTTTATGGCTTCTGTCTTTCAAATCATTAAATCGTGAAAGGATATACAAAGGTACTTTCACATCAGAATTGGCATCTTTACCTGAATGAAATTTGCATTCTACCATTTCTATATAATCATTTTTCTTGATGACAACATCTACTTCATGACCTACGCATTTACCTGACAAAAAAAGATTTGTTTGAGCTAAATAACCCTCAGAAACAAATAATCTGGCTATGAATTTTTCGAAAAAGAAACCTGCAGGTCCAAGCAACTGAATTGCAGCACGCAAATTATATCGAGCTGCGTGTGAGTTAGATGATTTTTTTAGTAAAGCAAAAGCTAATTTGTAAATTTTTTTTGTGGAAATACCTTCATAGATTTGATTTTCTAAAGTTTGTAAAAGTTCGTCAACTATATTCTTATTTGCTCCTGATTTAAGCAAAGAACTTTTGAGTTTTTCTCTATTAAAATCAACAATATTACCTGAATGTTTTACAATTTTCATGGTAAGGTGTATTAAGTTTCCGTTTCTAGAATTTTAGTAAAGTTAGGAAATATAGCTTACTTTTTGATTTGTTTTTGGTAATAAAAACCTGGGATGAAAAGAAGGATGAAAATAGGTTGAATAATAAATCTTCTGACATAAAATAAGGTCATTTTATGCTCTTCTCCAAAAAAAGTGAGGACAAAAATGAAACTTATCATTAAAACCGAACCCAAAATCATATAAACCAAAATAGAAAATTTAATAATTTTGGTATCTTTAAAAATCACGTACAACAGCAACAAAGAAATCACAGAATTAAGGTAAAACCGCATTCCCAAACTAAAAAACAATTTGAAAATATTGAATTGTGGAAAAGGTAAATGAGAATACTCACTTTTATAATAATTCAAAAACGGATCGTAGAATAATGTTTCTTCAAAAGCTCTTATCAAAACTAA
Organism: Flavobacterium sp.; assembly: GCF_044369455.1. Taxonomy (GTDB): domain Bacteria; phylum Bacteroidota; class Bacteroidia; order Flavobacteriales; family Flavobacteriaceae; genus Flavobacterium. Next base: position 101,240 of record NZ_JBIPLW010000001.1, read on the forward strand.
AAGCAGAATTAAAAACAATGACCAAAAGAACTTTTCTTTATTTTTTAGTAGTAGCTTTAGCATGATTAGAATATTTATTAACCCAAAAAACCCATAATAAGAAAACAATTCCATAAATCATCAAAGGAAAAATAACGCCATGCAGTACATGCTCATACTGTGGAAAATTGTATAGCGCGACACACAAAAGTGCAATCCGACCAATATTCAAAATGTGAATCAGAATACTCCCGCATAGTATAAAAAAAATAGTGTTTTTGAATTTTCCAGTAAATGCAATAACGAACGCAATGAATAAAATGATAACACTGATGGCATTACAACCTTCAATAATTCGCGAAATGTATTTGCCTTTATAAAATAATTTCACACTTGGTTCCTTGAGATGTGGCATGGTATAGGACTGCGAATCAAACCAAGACAAAACAGTTGCAGATTGATTGGCAACAATTTGAGTAAATGAATCAACTTCAGCATTCTTGGCATCAAACGTATTCAAATAGTTTTGATAAAGGATGGTCAAAATCAAATAGCTGGCAATAAATTTTCCGAGAAAAAGTAAAAAAGGTTTGTATTGAAGGAGCAAATTTTTCAAGAGCTAATTTTTAACAAATTTATATAAAATAAAAAAAGTGCAGTCCTTACTTTTGTAAAAAAATTGAATATGAATTTTGAAAACTTAAAATCTCAAGTCATCACTATTCTTTCTGAAGCAAATTTAGAACGAGATGTCAAATTAAAATTGCTTTGCCAGTTCTTGACGGACCATGTGGATTATTACAATTGGGTTGGGTTTTATTTTGCTAATCACGAAAACAAAACGTTGCATCTTGGACCCTATGTTGGTGCTGAAACTGACCACACTTTAATTCCGTTCGGAAAGGGAATATGCGGACAAGTGGCTGTTTCCAATCAAAATTTTGTGGTTCCCGATGTTTCAGCCCAAGATAATTACATTGCCTGTAGCTTTACAGTAAAATCAGAAATCGTTGTGCCGCTTTTTGTTAATGGAGAAAATATTGGTCAAATTGATATTGATAGCCATGTGCTTGACCCGTTCACCGAAGCCGATGAACGTTTTTTAGAATTTGTAAATCAGGAAGTTGCCAAATTATTCTAATCAAATTCCAAAAGTCAAAATCCCAAATCACAACATTGTATTTAAATTTCTTGTAATCAATTAGGAATTTGATCCTGAAGTTACGGGAAAAAGATTGGAATTTAAAAATTAAATGTTACCTTTGCACACGAATTAGGAAAAACCTATTTCATACATAATAATCATTTAAAATAATATTAGCATGTACTTAACTAAAGAAGTTAAAGCAGAAATCTTCGCTAAACACGGAGGAAAAGCAGAGAATACAGGATCTGCCGAAGGACAAATTGCATTGTTCACACACAGAATTTCACACTTAACAGAGCACTTGAAAAAAAATCGTCACGATTATAATACGGAGCGTTCGTTAGTACTTTTGGTAGGTAAAAGAAGAAGTCTTTTGGATTACTTGAAGAAAAAAGAGATTAACAGATATCGTGAGATTATCAAAGAATTGAATATTAGAAAATAATCAATACAAAGAGGTGCCCACGCGCCTCTTTTTTTTAGGTTAAAAAGAAGAAAAGTTTCGGTTTTTCATTGGATTACAAACAACTACTACTACAACACAACTACTCTGTCGACAGGCAGGAACCAATGTAAAAATTAAAAAAAGGAAAATTTATGATTCCACAATTATTTGTAGAAAAAATCGATTTAGGTGATGGCAGAAACATCACAATCGAGACAGGACGATTAGCCAAACAAGCTGACGGATCTGTAGTAGTTAGAATTGGAAATACTGTTATTTTAGGAACAGTAGTATCCGCAAGAAAAGCAAGTCCAGGTATCGACTTTCTGCCGTTGACGGTAGATTACCGCGAAAAATTTGCAGCAGCAGGACGTTTTCCTGGTGGTTTCTTCAAAAGAGAAGCGCGTCCTAGTGACAACGAAGTGCTCACCATGAGACTAGTTGACCGTGTATTACGTCCGCTTTTCCCGAGTGATTATCATGCAGAAGTTCAGGTGATGATACAATTGATGTCGCACGATGAAAATGTTATGCCCGATGCGTTAGCAGGATTAGCCGCTTCGGCCGCTTTAGCATTATCTGATATTCCTTTTGAAACATTAATTTCTGAAGCTAGAGTGGGGAGAATTGATGGGAAATTCATTATCAATCCAAGTCGCGCACAATTAGAATTATCTGATATTGATATGATGATTGGAGCTTCAACAGATTCTATCGCGATGGTAGAAGGAGAAATGAAAGAGATTTCAGAAAAAGAAATGGTAGAAGCCATTAAATTTGCTCACGAACATATTAAAGTACAAATTGCTGCTCAAGAAAGATTGGCAGTTGCTTTTGGAAAAAAAGAAACAAGAACCTACGAACAAGAAAGAGAAGACGAAGCTATTTATGCCAAAGTAAAAGCAGCGGCTTATGATAAAATTTACGCTATTGCAAGCAAAGGTTCCGCTAAACAAGAAAGAGGCGAAGCATTTGCCAACGTAAAAGAAGAAGTAAAAGCGTTGTTTACCGAAGAAGAATTAGCTGAAAATGGTGATTTAGTTGGGAAATATTTCTACAAAGTCAATAAAGAAGCGGTTCGTAACGTAACCTTAGATTTAGGAACCCGTTTGGACGGAAGAAAAACCACTGAAATCAGACCAATTTGGTGTGAAGTAGATTACTTACCATCGGTTCACGGTTCAGCATTGTTTACACGTGGTGAAACTCAAGCGTTGGCTACTGCCACTTTAGGAACATCTAGAGAAGCTAACCAAATTGATTCACCATCTGAACAAGGAGAAGAAAAATTCTATTTACATTATAATTTCCCACCATTTTCAACAGGAGAAGCGCGTCCGTTAAGAGGAACTTCAAGAAGAGAAGTGGGTCACGGAAACTTGGCACAACGTGCATTGAAAAATATGATTCCTGCAGATTGTCCTTATACAATCCGTGTGGTGTCTGAAGTATTAGAATCTAACGGTTCATCTTCAATGGCAACTGTTTGTGCTGGTACATTAGCATTAATGGATGCCGGAGTTCAAATGATTCGTCCGGTTTCAGGAATCGCAATGGGATTAATTACTGATGGGGAACGTTTTGCCGTTCTTTCGGATATTTTAGGTGATGAAGATCACTTAGGAGATATGGATTTTAAAGTAACCGGAACCTCAGAAGGAATTACGGCTTGTCAAATGGACATCAAAATCGATGGATTGAAATATGAAATCATGGAGCAAGCTTTGGCTCAAGCTCGTGATGGACGTTTGCATATCTTAGGAAAATTAACTGAAACATTGGTACAACCAAGAGCTGATGTAAAAGTTCATGCGCCTAAAATCATTATGAGAACCATTCCGGGTGCTTTCATTGGTGCGTTGATTGGACCTGGAGGAAAAGTAATTCAAGAATTACAAAAAGCTACTGGAACCACTATTGTTATAAATGAAGTTGACGAACAAGGTGTTGTTGAAATCTTAGGTACTGATCCAGATGGAATTGCAGCTGTTTTAGCTAAAATTGACTCTATCATTTTCAAACCACAAGTGGGCGAAGCTTATGAAGTGAAAGTAATTAAAATGCTTGATTTTGGTGCGGTAGTAGAATATACTTCAGCTCCAGGAAACGAAGTATTACTGCACGTATCGGAATTGGCTTGGGAAAGAACAGAAAACGTTACTGATGTGGTTAACATGGGCGATGTTTTTCAAGTGAAATATTTAGGTATTGACCCTAAAACAAGAAAAGAAAAAGTGTCTAGAAAAGCACTTTTACCAAGACCTCCAAGAGATGAAAATGCTCCTGCGAGAGAAGATAGAGGTCCACGTCCTGAAAGACGTGATGACAGAAAATAATATTTGTTAACTATATAGAAACCCCGATTCATTAATTTGAATTGGGGTTTTTTTTGTATATTTAACGCAACCTTTTCAAAAAACTTAATCTAATTTTTACAAACAAAAATATCTATATCATGAAAAAGAAATTAATTTTCATCATCATATCTTTTGCTTTACTGATAATAGGCTGCGATTCAGATGCATCTTCAAATGCAACACAAGATCAAACGAATTTGATAAAAAAAATTACTTTAAAGACCTTTTCTCTTACTCCTGAAAATAATACTAAGCGAATAGAATATTATCTGAATAATCAAGTAATAGCAGATACCACATTCAATCATTTGGATCAATGGATTAGTAGAAACGTTATTACCACCAACGGCAACGATACTTCTTATCAAACATTTGACAACAGTAACATATTAACCTATCAACAAAATGTTACTTATGATGCTCTTGGACGATTAATTGAAAGAAGAGATATTCTACCAAGTAACAACTTTAAAACGTACACTTATAATTCAAATGACAACAGTGTTTCTGTTACAACTACATTTTTAAACGAACCAAACTCTCCAACTTTTTTTTTAAGTAAATTTCATTACCATCCCAATGGTTTATTATTCAAACAAACATTTGCTCCAAATAGCACCAATGAACATACCATAACTTTTGATAATTTTAAACCACTTTCATTCCAAAATGTAGAAAGTCCCAACTTAAATTTAAATTATAATTTTTATACTAATCCTATGCCTGCTAACATTTTAAAATCTATATTAGAAATGAATAATTTAACTCTTAGAAACCTATCTCTCAATAATATAAATTTTTATTGTAATTATTATCCACTTATCGAAAATGTTACAAATAGCAACACATCTACTACATATCAAACCACTTTTAACAACTTAAATTACATAACAAACAAAATTAGAACTCAAGTTAATTTAAACAATAACTCAAGTTTTGTGGAAGAGGAACTTTATTTTTACAATTAAGTATCAAGAAAAGCACTTTTACCAAGACCTCCAAGAGATGAAAATGCTCCTGCGAGAGAAGATAGAGGTCCACGTCCTGAAAGACGTGATGACAGAAAATAATTTTTTTTGCAGATTATAAAAGAAACCCCAACTTAATTGATTTAAGTTGGGGTTTTTGATTTATTAAAAATCTAAATTTGAAATGTTTTTCCAGTTTGTTATTAAGGTTCCATCGCTGCGATTTTGTTCTTGAATACCGGAATAAATTAAAACGGCTTTGTTCATTTTGCTCAAATGATTCCAGTATTTTAAATTCTTAAAAAAATCAGAATTAATTGTTTTACTCGATTTTATCTCTATCGGAGTAAGTAAATTTCCTTTATCTATTATAAGATCAATTTCATGACCTGTTTTATCCCTCCAGTAAAAAAGAGGAGGATTTATTCCTTGATTTGTATATTTTTTGACCATTTCAATAACAACCATTGTTTCAAAAATAGCACCTTTCAAAGGGTGATTTTCTAATTGTGAAATAGTTGAAATTCTTAAAAAAGAACAAACTAAGCCAGTGTCATAAAAATATACTTTTGGTCTTTTAACTATGGTCTTATTATAATTCTGAAAATGAGGTTTTAATAAGTAAATAATAAAACTACTTTCTAATATTCCGATCCAAGATTGAACCGTTTTTAAATCGACACCAACTTCATTGCTAATGGAAGTTAAATTCAACTCCTGACTTGTTCTACCTGCTAAAACGCTCATGAACTTCTCAAAAATCAACAAATCTGAAACATTTTTAATTTGACGAACATCTCGTTCAATATACGTTTTGATATAATTTGGCACCCAATCTAATGAACTAATTCTTTGGTCATAAATTGGCGGATAAAAACCATTTAACATTACTTCCTCATCCGTTTCTGGTAGTAAATTTTCTGACAGTAATTCCTTTACCGAAAAAGGGAGTAAGTTTAAATAACCAACTCTTCCTGCCAGTGATTGCGAAATACTTTCTTGTAACAAAAAATTATTTGACCCTGTTAGTATAAACAACCCTTTTTGATTACTATTATCCAAAATTTCTTGCAAGTATGAAAATAGCAATGGGGTTCGTTGCACTTCGTCTAAAATAGCTCCGTTTGGAAGATTTTGCAAAAATCCTCTAGGGTCTTCCAACGCAAAATTTCTGGTATCGGGATTTTCTAGAGATAAATAGGGTTTTTCTGGAAATGTTACTTTGACTAAAGTAGTTTTTCCTGATTGTCTAGGGCCAATGACTGCTATTGCTTTAAATGTGTCTCCTAGTTGTGTTAATTTATGTTGTGCTGCTCTTTGAATCATAGTGCAAATATAGTATAATTATGGAAAAATGTGGAATTGAATTCCATATTTTTCCATAATATAAGAAAAGCACTTTTACCAAGACCTCCAAGAGATGAAAATGCTTCTGCGAGAGAAGACCGTGGCCCACTTCCTGAAAGACGTGATGATAGAAAATAATATTTTTTGCAGATAATAATGGAAACCCCAATTCAATAATTTGAGTTGGGGTTTTAACTTAATGTAAGTATATAGTTTTAATTTTTATTTGCTTGGTTGGTTTTTATTTATAGGATTTTTTTAACTTTTGTTATACTAGTAACCTTCTATAAAAAATTAATTTTACGTCACTAATATAATTCGTAAAAATGACAAAAACCGTTGGTATAATTGGAGCTGGAATTGGAGGTCTTGCATTATCAATTCGACTAGCCAATCAAGGGTTTAAGGTAACCATTTTTGAAAAAAATAGTTATCCAGGCGGTAAATTGAGTGAACTTAAAATGGAAGGATTTCGATTTGATAAAGGCCCATCATTATTTACAATGCCTTCGTTAATTGATGAGTTAACCACTTTACAAGGAAGTGCTCACAATTTTGAATACCAGAAATTAGACGTGATAACCAACTATTTTTATCCAGATGGAACGCAACTAAAAGCATCCGCTAATTTAGAAGATTTTGCTGAGGAAGTTCACTTAAAATTAAATGAAAAAAAAGCAACTGTTTTAAAACACATCAAGCGCAATGCCTTTTATTTTAAAACTACCGAAGATTTGTTTTTAAAACAATCGCTGCATCAGCTGAGGAATTTTATAAATCTCAAAACAGTAAAAGGTATATTGTTTTCCCCATTCTTAGGTTTATTCAGTACAATGAATAATAAAAATGAAAAAACTTTTGCCAATCCAAAAACGGTACAACTATTTAATCGATTTGCAACCTACAACGGTTCTAATCCCTACAAAGCTCCTGCCATAATCAATATGATTTCGCATTTAGAGTTTAATCTTGGGGCTTATTTACCTAAGAATGGCATGCATCAAATTACAACACATTTGGTTAAACTAGCAGAAGAAGCCAATGTGACAATCAACTATAATACTGTCGTTGAAACATTAGATGTCGGATCTAATAACCGCATATCCGCAATAAAAAGTAATGGGATCAGTTACCCTTTTGATATTGTGGCAAGTGATGTAGATATTCACGTACTTTACAAGTATTTATTACCAAAATCTTTTACTCCCAAAAAACTAATTCAACAAGAAAAATCTAGTAGTGCTTATGTTTTTTATTGGGGAATAAACAAAGAATTTGTAGCATTAGGACTGCACAATATTTTGTTTAGTGATGATTATAAAAAGGAATTTGATTATTTATTTTCAAAACAATTTCCAACTGAAGATCCTACGATTTACATTAATATTACTTCAAAATATTGTAAGGCTGATGCACCAGAAGGTTGTGAAAACTGGTTTGTAATGGTTAATGTCCCGCATAATAAAAACGAAAGTATCAATTATGCAGCAGCTCTTAGAAAGAATGTTGTTGACAAAATTAATGCGATGTTGAAAACCGATATTGAAAAACATATCATTTCAGAAAGCACACTAAGTCCAATTGATATAGAAAACCAAACTTCTTCTTTTGGCGGATCACTCTACGGAAACTCTAGCAACAATAAATTTGCCGCATTTTTACGACATGCTAATTTTTCGTCAAGCATTAAAAATTTATTTCTTGTAGGAGGAAGTGTGCATCCTGGCGGAGGTATTCCGTTGTGCCTTTTTAGTGCAAAAATTGCCAGTCAAATCATAGTAGAAAGAGAAAAGAAATGATAAAAAAATACAAATCCTATTTCTTATATTTCTTAATCCTAGTATATATTTCTGGCTCAATTGGATTTGTAGTTAATCCACCTTTTTTTAGTCCTTTTACACCTTATACTTTATTACTTACTTGTTTTGTTTTTTTAATTCACAGTCCAGTAGCTGACAAAAAATTCATAATTGCCTTTTTTTCTGTCGCCTTTTTAGCTTATTTTATTGAAGTAATTGGCGTAAAAACTGGGTTAATTTTTGGTAGATATTCTTACGGGAATGGATTAGGTCTTAAATTAATAGATGTTCCACTGATCATTTCTATCAATTGGGCAATCCTTATTTGTGCTGGAATCAGAATAGTAAGTAGTATCTTTGTGAACAAAATAACGGTGTTGGTTGTGGCTGCTTTACTTGTTACAGGTATTGATTTACTTATTGAACAAGTGGCACCAAAACTTGATTTTTGGCAATTTGAAGGTGGATTACCTAGTTTACATAATTATTTGGGTTGGATTGGAGTTGCTTTTTTTACATCTTACTTTTTTTATCCCACAATTATAAAAGGTAATCGTTCTGTTTCATTAATAATATTGATTTTACAAATTATATTCTTCACCTCTTTATTTATATTTATCTAACATGGAAATAATAATTAATTGTAGCATTGTTTTAGTCACTTTTATACTAACCGAATTTTCTGCTTGGGCAAATCACAAATACATCATGCATGGCTTTATGTGGTATTTTCATGCTGATCACCACAAAAAAGACCACAAAAGTTGGTTTGAGCGAAATGATTTGTTTTTTATCATTTATGCTGTGCCAAGTTGGTTACTCATAATGTTTGGAATGATGCACCAATTTGCTTGGTACACTTGGGTTGGTTTTGGTATTTTACTTTATGGTCTAGCTTATTTTTTTGTACATGACCTCATCATTCACCAGCGCTTTAAAGTGTTTACTAAAACAAAAAATGTATATGTTTTAGCGTTGCGTCGTGCACACAAAATGCATCACAAAAACACGGGAAAAGAAGGTGGAGAAAGTTTTGGTATGTTAATTATCAAGAAAAAATATATTCAAGCTGCTTTAAAACAGTCTAAAAATCTTTACGCGTAATTGCAAAGTGCAGCAATAATTATTTTTCGCTTTACTTTATTTTTGCGTATTTACTTTTGCTAATCGTGTAGGTTTTTCATTAGCGTTCTTAAATATAAATTATCAAATGAAACAAACAAATACAGCAAAATGTCCAATTTGTAAAAACACCGATAGCTCTTTTTACGTCTCCACAAATGCATTGATGCATGAGCCAAATAATGAGGTTTATATTTTTAACATTTGCAATAATTGCGAAGCCGTATTTTTAACAAATCCCGTAACGCAGGAAAGATTAGATCATTATTATACTGATAATTACTTACCGTATAAAGGTCCATCAGCGTGGGGAAAGTACAGTTCATTTGTAGCTAACAGTCAAAAAAAATTAGATTTAAACCGTGTTAATTTTGTAAAGAAATATCTTAAAAAAAACAATCCTAACATTACTGTTCTTGATGTAGGATGTGGTAATCCAAGTTTTTTAGAATCGCTGCAACAAAACTTAAAAGTAAATTGCACTGGAATTGATTTTTCAGATTCAGGCTGGAAGGGTAAAAACTATCCTAACTTAGAACTTAAAAAAGTTGCGATTGAAGATTATGTAACTGATAAACAATTTGATGTAATTACGATGTGGCATTATTTAGAGCACGATTACAACCCGAGTCAAACCATTGCAACACTCTATAATTGTCTTCAACACGGAGGGAAATTAATTATTGAAGTACCCGATTATAAAAGCATTAGTGCAAAAATTCAAAAATCAAATTGGCAAGGTTGGCATAGTCCACGGCACATTTCATTAGTATCTAAAAAAAGTTTTGACCTTTTGTTTCAAAAAGACAAATGGGAAATTGCAACACATTTGCGATACGGAACCCTTGATACGTTTACCCTATGGTGGCTTGGTCGAATGGAAAGAAAAGGGATTAATTGGTCGGGGAGCATGTCTAATCATTTTTGGATGCTTGTTCTTTTAAAAGTAGTTACTTCTCCTATTTTTGCATTTGAAAAAATTTTTCCAATGGGTATCCAAATCTTGGTGGTTGAAAAAAAATAAGCTGATTTACGATCATAAATTCATTCAATAAATAACACCAATTCATGAGCCAAATTACCACTTGTACTTTTTTTAAATTGGAATCTTTTTCCAATAAACTTTGGGCTTTTTCGCAAATGCAACTAGGCCACGCTCATTTCAAAAATATTGAAGGATTAGTGTTCTACAAACTGTTAGGTTCAGGTGCTGAAAATGGTTTTAGTTCAAAACCAAATTTTGGCACTTATGCCTTATTGTGCATTTGGGAATCTGAAATAAATGCTACCAATTTTTTTGAAAAAAATTCATTTTTTTACAACTATAAATCTAGAAGCGCTGAATCATTCACCGTTTTTGCACACGCGGCAGAAGCACACGGAAAATGGGATGGAAAACAACCTTTTATTACTCATGCCACTTTGGCTGTAGACAAGCCAGTTATGGTTTTAACAAGGGCAAGTATTCGGATTTCAAAATTGATTTCTTTTTGGAGAAAAGTGGGTCAAGTGAGTAAAAGTTTAGAAGATTACGATGGATTAGTACTTTCAATTGGTGTTGGCGAATGGCCTTTAATACAACAAGCTACTTTAAGCATTTGGAAAACGCAAGCCGAAATGATTGATTATGCCTACAAAAATGAAAAACATAAAGAGGTTGTTCGTCTTACAAGAGAGCTTAAATGGTATAAAGAAGAGCTGTTTGCAAGATTTATTCCCTATAAATTTTTAGGCCAGTGGAATAGTAAAAATGTAGAGGATTTTTTAGAGGATTAATTATATTTTTTTTCACTACTATGATAATGTTAATTAGTGGTTTTTAGACAATCTCTTTTTTTTTACTCTTTTGTTATATAAAAAGTGATTTTTGAGGTGGTTTTTAACTTTTTTCTATTTTTTGTAACTTTTACTTAAAATGCAACGTATAATCACCTGAACACTTTAAAGTAAAGGAGACAAAATACATGAGACAGCTCAAAATCACCAAGCAGGTAACGAACCGTGAAACTGCTTCCCTAGACAAGTACCTACAAGAAATTGGAAAAGTCGACTTAATTACAGCTGACGAAGAAGTAGAGTTGGCACAAAAGATTAAAGCTGGAGACCAGAGAGCGCTAGAAAAATTGACAAAAGCCAATTTACGTTTCGTAGTTTCTGTTGCAAAACAATATCAAAATCAAGGGTTAACACTTCCCGATTTGATTAACGAAGGAAATTTAGGTTTGATTAAAGCCGCTCAACGTTTTGATGAAACGCGTGGTTTCAAATTTATATCGTATGCTGTTTGGTGGATTCGTCAATCTATTCTTCAAGCTTTAGCAGAACAGTCTCGTATTGTTCGTTTACCATTAAACAAAATTGGTTCTATTAATAAAATCAATAAGATGTATGCCTTGTTAGAGCAATCTAACGAAAGACCTCCATCTGCCGAAGAAATTGCAAAAGAATTAGACATGACCGTGAATGATGTAAAAGAGTCTATGAAAAACTCCGGTCGTCATTTATCAATGGATGCGCCGCTTGTAGAAGGAGAAGACTCTAACCTATATGACGTTTTACGTTCAGGTGAATCTCCAAATCCGGATAGAGAACTAATTCACGAATCACTTCGTACTGAAATCGAACGTTCTTTAGAAACCTTAACACCACGAGAAGCCGACGTAGTTCGTTTGTATTTTGGTTTAGGCGATCAACATCCAATGACATTAGAAGAAATTGGAGAGACTTTTGATTTAACTCGTGAACGTGTTCGTCAAATTAAAGAAAAAGCAATCCGCAGATTAAAACATACTTCTAGAAGTAAAATATTAAAAACTTACCTTGGGTAAGTTTAAAATTCCAATAGAAAAATAACAAATTCCAACTTTGGAATTTGGTCCTGATGTTTCAGGATAAAAATTGGGATTTCACAATAACAACAGTCTGATTAACTGTTCGTTTTTTGATTGATGATTGAAACTCCGGCTGATTACCGGAGTTTTATTTTTTGCACGGCAAATAAAACTCCAGTCTGTTCTCCGCCATGGCGGATCGAGTTTCCGGAGTTTTATTTTTTTAATCTGAACTTGTTTCAGATTCTCATGGAACTTGTTTCAGATTCTCATGGAACTTGTTTCAGATTCTCATGGAACTTGTTTCAGATTCTCATGGAACTTGTTTCAGATTCTCATAGAACTTGTTTCAGATTCTCCAATCAATTTAAATTAGGGCGTGCCCCGGCGAGTCGGGTCAGGCTTTCGCTACTCGCTTTTTTAGTTATTACACAACTAAAAAGAGCTCAAACAAAGGCTCAATCCTTCACGCAATAGCATAATAATATTCAACGCTATATTTCTTTGCGAACTTCGCTTAAAAACCTTGCGAACTTTGCGGTTAAAAAACTAATTTTGTACACACGTGGTCATTTTGACCGAACTGTCGAAGTAAACAACACTAACAATGAAAAATACACTTATTGCACCATCTGTTCTTGCAGCCGATTTTGCCAACCTGCAACGCGACATTGAAATGATTAATAACTCTGACGCAGATTGGTTTCATATTGATATTATGGATGGTGTTTTTGTTCCGAATATTTCTTTCGGAATGCCCGTTTTAGAAGCGATTACAAAACATGCAAAAAAAACAATTGATGTTCATTTAATGATTGTCGATCCTGACCGATTTATAAAAACTTTTGCAGCATTAGGTTCCAATATCTTAACCGTTCACTACGAAGCTTGCACTCATTTGCATAGAACTTTACAAGCTATAAAAGCTGAAGGGATGAAAGCTGGGGTAGCTTTGAATCCGCATACTAATATTGATTTACTCGAAGACATAATTAACGATATTGATTTGGTATGTTTAATGAGTGTAAATCCAGGATTTGGAGGTCAATCATTTATTGAAAATACCTATGCTAAAATTGAAAAATTAAAAGAACTTATTATTAGAAAAAATGCTTCTACTTTAATTGAAATTGATGGTGGTGTAACTAACAAAAACGCAAAACAACTAAAACAATTTGGAGCAGATGTTTTGGTAGCTGGGAATTTTGTTTTCAAATCGGAAAATCCAATTGAAACCATTGCTGAATTAAAGAAATTAACAACTTTATAGGTATAATAGCCAGTTTTAATCAATTTAAATAAATATTTATCAATAGTTAGAGAAAAATAAATTGATTTGTCTAAATTTGCTTTCAATTATCTCAAAAAACAAAAAAACATGAAAAAAATTACTCTTATTTTAGTTTTATTATTGAGCATATTTGAGCTTTCAGCTCAAGTTGATCATTATGCGGTTGTTGATGGCGTAGCTACTTCTGCAAATGGAAGAGCACCACAAGGATTAAGAAACGTTTGCAGAAGCGTATGGTTAATTACTGCAGCAGAAATGACTGCTGGAGGTTTTACTAATGGAGATGTAATTACTGGTTTAGGATTCACCTATCAAGTGGCTCAAGACATCGCAACAACTGGAAATTGTGTAATCTATTTACAAAACACGACAGATACTGCAAACAACAAAAGTACGACTTGGGCAACTGCTATTACCGGAATGACAACCGCAAGTAACTCTTCTTTAGTAGTTCCAAATTCTGCTGGAGAAATTAATTACAATTTTAGTGGTGGTAGTGCTTTCACTTATACTGGAGGAGCTATTTATGTTGCCTTTGATTATCAAAATTTAGGAACTGTTTCAACAACTGCAAACGTAGCTTATTGTAATAACACCCTAGTAGGTGGGCTTAAAGGAGCTATGTCTGCTGCAGCATCTACTGTAGCACCGACAACAATAGCAGCTTCAAATTTCAGACCTGTAACTCGATTAGGTAAAACGGTTGCCTGTTCTAGACCCTATAATTTATTTTCAAATGTAGCCGCCAATACTACCACAAGTGCCTTGTTTGCTTTTAATCCATCAGGAGGTTCAAATTATGAAATAGAATATGGTCCTTACAATTTTGACCCAGTAACAGCTGGTACTGTATTAACCGGAATCACTGGTTCTCCGTATACAATTACCTCACTTTCTGCTAGTAGTGTATATGATGTATACATTAGAAAAAATTGCGGAGGGGCTACTTTTAGTGCTTGGAATGGTCCATATGCTTTAAATACTGTTTTCACTCCTTCAACTCCTCCATACAACACAAGTTTTGAACAAGAGACTTTAGCATTTGTTGGATGGGCAGTTCCAAATCCTTTGGTCCCTGCAATCGGCGATTGGGCTTCAGGAAATTATGGTGCTGGTGCTTTAGTGCAAGATGGTACTTCATCTGTAGTTTCAATTACTCCTAATACAGCAGCAGCTAATAACTGGATGTTTTCTAGAGGAGTGAACTTAACGGCTGGAAGTAATGTTACAATAACTTATTATGTAAGTAACTTCCAAAATGCTGCAACAACAACAGGAAGTCTAGATTTTACTGTTGGTAATGCGCAAACTAGTGCTGCGCAAACTACAGTTTTATTATCTGAAACGGGATTAAATATTGCTGCATTCACTCAAAAAACAGTTAATTTTACTCCACCTACAACAGGTGTGTACTACTTTGGATTCAGAAACTTCTCTCCAATAACTGCAACTGGAACACATGCTTTAATCATTGATAATTTTACTGTGACTGAAGTTTTAGGAATAAATTATAATAACTTGGATTCACAATTTTCTGTATTCCCCATTCCAACTAAAAATATCTTAAACATTTCCAATTCTATGGATGCTTCTATTGAAAATATAGAATTAATTGATATCAATGGAAGAAGCATCAAAACTATTAAAGTTGCTAATACAACCGAAACTCAAATTAACATTTCTGATATTTCACAAGGTGTATATATGTTAAGAATAACTTCTGACAAAGGAACTTTGGTTAAGAAAATAGTTAAAGAATAATTATACTTATTTTAAATAAATTAATCCGTCTCATCTTATTGATCAGACGGATTTTTTATTTGAATAGTTAATAAATTTACGAAGGTACTGTTACGGTTTGTGGTTTAACATTCGGCTAACATTTTGAAATAATTCTGGAAATTTTCTTTTGAACTCATTTGGGGTCTCAAAGTAATGCTCAATGATTACAGAAACAAATTCATAGCGGTTCGTGTAGGCATAAATCCTGAAATAATCCGATTCAATTAGTCTTTCTCTATTTGGCGGATGATTTACTTCTTTACTAAGTTGCGTGTAGTATTTTCTGAAAGTTAAGGAACTCGCATCATTATTTTTCATACTATGAAAATGTACAACATGAGAGAACTCATGAATTCCAAGATTTAAATTGTCATTATCAATTTCGTAACCTTCTATAAAATCCTTCCATGAAAAAACTACGGCTTTCATTCTTGGATTGAATTCCCCTTTGAAATAATCCTGAGTTTGAGTCGATAAATATTCTTCGGGATAAATAATTATTTTATCAAAAGCATCAACTAAATAACGTCTCATTCCAAACGTTAGCATTACATAAGTAGCAGCAATAAGGGTTTCTGCCTCCATAGTTACTTTAAAATCTTCTCTAGGTATAAATTGATACTTATCGGTAAAACAGGCAATCCTGTGGTGAAAGTAATTTTTCTGTTTATCGGTAAGTTTTTTATAAAATTGAAATTTTTGTCCAAGGATATATTCCTGTTCTGGAACTAATTTTTTGGAATTAAGGTAAAAATGAATGTAGAGCGGTTTGTTAAATAAATAAATGCTCACGTCATCCATCAAACTAATGAAAAACATTAAAGTGTAAAGAAAGCTAGCACCAACAATTGCTACTATTACTAGAATAAAAATAATTTCCATTTTGGAAAGATATAAAAAATGCTCATTATATTTTGAGCTTTTTTTGACTCCGGCAGGGGTGACTCCGTCTTGCCAGACAAAGCTCCGCTTTGAAAATATAAGGGATTTTGCTGCGCAACTTCCCTCAAAGCTCCGCTTTGAAAAACAAAACAGCGAATAAAAAAGCTAAAGTGAACTTTGCTTTTTTATTCGCTGTTTTGTTTTATTCGTGACCTCGGAGGGGTTCGAACCCCCAACCCTCAGAGCCGAAATCTGATATTCTATCCAGTTGAACTACGAGGCCATTATTGGATTATTGGATTTTTAGATTTTTAAATAATCTAACAATCCAACAATCTAAATTACGTTAATAATTTTTTTACAATGGTCGAAATGGTTTTTCCTTCTGCAGTTCCACCAAGTTGTGCTGAAGCTAATCCCATTACTTTCCCCATTGAAGCTATTCCTGATGCTCCAGTTTCTGCAATAATTTTAGCAACAATGGCTTCAACTTCAACTTCTGAAAGTTGCGCTGGAAGAAATTTTTCTATAATAGCAATTTGAGCTAATTCAGGTTCCGCTAAATCAGGACGATTTTGTGCGGTAAAAATTGAGGCACTGTCTTTTCGCATTTTTACCAACTTTTGCAATATTTTGATTTCATCAGCTTCGGAGATTTCTTCTTTAGATCCTGATGAAGTTTGCGCTAATAAAAGCTCTGATTTAATGGCACGAAGCGCTTCTAAAGCAATAGTGTTTTTTTCACGCATTGCATTTTTCATTTCGTCCATTACTTGGGTTGATAAACTCATAATTTAAATTGTTATAATATTATATACTTAGATTAACAGATTTTGAAACTATTATAAGTTTCACGAAGGTAAAAAAAATAACCTGAAAATTTCAATGAAATTTTCAGGTTAGGATTTAATCTTAGTGGACCAAGTCATTCACATTGGAAATTGTATTGAAGTGGGTCATCTTTTGATGATTTTCATATTGACATTGACTTGATCTGAACTAATTTTCAGGAAATAAATCCCTCTTGTCAAATCGGTTATATCTAATTGCGCAACTGATGTTGGGGTATCAAAAGGAAATTCCTTAAGGATTCTTCCGTTAATATCAATTAAGGTCAATTTATCAATCATTTTGTTTCCCTCGATGTTTAACAATCCGGTTGTTGGGTTTGGGTAGATTGTAAATTTATTGGCGTCGTTTTCCGCAACTGACAATACATCTACAAACTGGGTAGCAGCGATATTAGTGACGATTGCCGGATTGAAATCGAAAAAGATATCAGCCGTGTTATTGACAATATCCCCAACAGCAACATTGCTTCGTGGCTTTACCTTATATGTAATGAAACCGTGCGACCGTGGCTCATCTATCGTACTGGCCGGAAGATGGATGTTATCAAAGATAAACTTGACCTCACTTCCATCGTTTATCTCTACTCTGCCGCTATGGCTCAAGCTTTCGAGCTGCATTGAGGTCCAATCCAGTTTACTGTCCAAAATATTTTCTACCCTTACGTTTATGGCGTTTGCTGTCCCCGTATTTTGGAAACGGATGATGTAATGAAGGTATTCATCACCATCAGCAATTAGCACCTGATTGCCTTCAAGACACGTAATGTCATTTGGGTCATAGGAACCTATTACTCTTTGATTCAACGTAGCACTGTTATCCTCCTGGCTATTATCTCCAGAGACAGGGTGTATGGTCACCATACTGAAAAGTAGGTCATTTAAATTGGTTACAGGCGGAGAGAAAACCGTAAAGTTTACATCAATTGTTCTTGTTTCAAAAAGTTGTAGATTAGTGAAATCAAAAGCTAGGCTGTTTGCGGTTTGTGCTGAAATGTTCTGGCTTGCACTCGCGAAAGCTATTTTCATATTATTGTACTCAAAATTCACAGTACCGTTTAAGGATATTGTACCTTTGTTTCTGTAAATTACGCGATAACGTGAAGTGAATCCGGGACGTGGAATATTTAACGGATATACTGTGATATCCAAATCGTTTGCTACACCAACAGGTGCCACACAGAAATTGCCTATCGCCGCCGGATTATTAAGACCAGTAAAATTAATGGCAAATGAGGCTGGATTGGAAACAAAATAGTCTGGGAGCTGTGAGGTAATTGACGTTGTAAAATTACCTGCTGTAGTAGCCACATGATACGATCCGTTTTGATCTGTAAAGGTAGAAAAACTATGGGCTCCGTTATCTGAAATTACCATAAGACTACTTCCCTTGATGTCATCGCCAGAGCATCCGTTGGAATCGGAATCAATCACTACTCTTCCTTGTATTGTATTGCCCAAAAGTCCCAGGTTCTCAAATACAGAAGCTTTCCCAATAGTCGAATTTGGTGAGTAATTAAATGTTGTTATAATATCCAAATCGCCGTCGTTGTCAATATCGGAAGTAGTCACACATTCACCATCTGTGAGATTCAAAAGGTTCTGGATGATTTGCCTCGTCCCAAACGTACCATTGCCGTTATTAGGATACCATGCAAATTGTGGTTCAGTGGTAGTTCCGCCACCAGTTATAACATCCATATCACCATCATTATCAATGTCAGCCGCATGGATTGACTCCCCATGGATTGACAATGTTGAAATTGGATGCTTGGTATTGAAATTCCCAAGCCCGGTTGTGTTTTCAAACCAAACTACTGCATCAAAACCACCACCGCCCAAAGAGCTTACAGCCACAATATCCTTATCGCCATCACCATCTATATCGGCCGGATACACCGCCATGTTCGATCTAAATGTAAGATTAGTTACAAGTGTAAATGCTCCTAAACCATTAGTATTTTTATAATACCACATAGTCCAGGTGTATGACGACGCAATGATATCCATGTCGTTGTCCCCATCCATATCTGCTATTTCGAGTGAAGTCAGAGCACCATTAGTACCGCTCAGATTTGCAATTACCTGCTCAGTGCTGAAGTTGCCTGATCCAATATTTTTGTACCATGATAACTGATCAGCACTATAAACCCCGCATACTATATCGTTTTTACCATCGCCATCTATATCTGCTGAACGGATGATCGTTGCTGAACTGGTAGAGTCGATTAGGTGTTCGACATTAAAATTTCCTTGCCCGTCGTTTTCGTACCAGAACAATATCGAATTCCTTACTGTCACGATGTCTAAATCCCCATCTCCATCAAAATCGGCAGGATAGGAATACGGCATAATGTTACCAGTAGTTACACTCTCGTAGATAAGATGTTCTTTTCCGTAAAAACCAATTCCATTTACATTTTCAAACCAAGTTAATTTGGAATCATAAATAGAGTTTACCAATATATCAATATCATTATCGCCGTCAAAATCACCCGCATAAACATTATTTGGACTATCTATTCTACGCGCTATGACTACCTGACTGCCAAAATTGGTATTCCCGAGGTTTTTATACCACGCTATTTTGTCATCAGCAAAAGATGCCGAAATGAGGTCTTTTATTCCATCGCCATCTAAATCGGCCATTATTACATAGCGTACGTCATAAGCTTTATTTGTAATGACTTGTGTGCTTCCGAAATTAACTGAACCGTTGTTGGCAATCCATCCTATTTCGTTTGTACCGGTATAAATAATATCATTAAGGTTGTCATTGTTGATGTCGCCTACAAAAACTGCTTTGGTAGCTGTGGCATTGGAAGTAAATACGTTTTCATTACTAAAGGTACCTAACCCGTCTAAATTTCTATACCAGACCGCCTGGTTGTCAGTTGGCTGTGTAACAACAATATCCTTATCGCCATCGTTATCAACGTCCGCTGTTGTAACAGAGTTTATTCCGCTAGCAGTAGTAGATATTGTGTTTGGTGCGTTAAAGGTACCGTTTCCATTATTTTTAAACCATGCAATTTTATTGTAGTTTCTATATCCGAGGATGATGTCGGGGTCGCCGTCGCCATCCATATCATCGGCGAATAAATGTGAGCCGTAAATTAAATCATTACTGTTATTATTGATAATTTGCTGTGCTGCGAAAGTTCCGGTACCGTCATTTTCGAACCACGAAATCCAACCTTGGAATGCGCCGCCTCCGTTGGTGTAAAAAACCAAAATATCCATATTGCCGTCGGCATTCATATCTATAGGCATTGCTGATAATGCAGGGTAGGATGCACCCAACGTAAAAAGCCGCATAACTGTAAAAGACCCCAGTCCATCGCTGTTTTCATATACCGTTAGATTATTGTCTCTTGAACCCATCAAATCAATATCGCCATCGTTGTCGAAGTCTGCAGTATATAATATCTGGTTCTCCGAAGAATTGCTGATTTCCGCTGAGATGATTTTCTTTTCTCCAAAATTTCCTAAACCATCAATGTTTTCATACCAGTTTAAGCCTTTTCCATAAGCAATGACATCTAAATCCCCATCGCCATCAAGATCAGCAGTCTTGACCACCTGTGCCCAAACAGTAGAATAAGAATAACCTGTGACAATGTTTTCATCAAATCCTATCTGACCAAAAAAATTGGTCGAAAATGCCAATAAAAAGAATAGAGGTAATCTTGTTCTCATGATATACACGTTGAATTTAATTGCTAAGGTAAAAAAATAACCCGAAAATCACAATGATTTTCGGGTTAAGGATTTTGAGTTAATCTTTAGACTAGTCCACATTATCATGTAAGAAAGAATTGTTAGAACGCAACTGCACATCATCGTTGCTATCCGTTCCTATAGACATTCTTGAGTTTGTATCGGTATTCGTAGTATTTGACAAATCTAAACCAAGCCTTTTATAGGCTGGTTCTTTTTCCATTTCTTCAATTTTTGAAGGATTGTTATGGAATTTATAATTGAATTCTTTTAATTTCTTTCTTCTATCGTCTGCTCTGTGTTTCAAGGTTTCCTCGATAGTCATTTCGACTGGCGAAATATCTTCAAAATGGCTTACAATTGAAGTTGGTTTTTCGGTAGTTTCCACTTTCATTGTTAACTTCAACTCTTCAGCGATTGGCTCTTCAACAATAGCTGCAGCCACTGGTTTTGAATTCAACAAGTCATTTTCTAACTCCATATATTCCTCCAAAGAATACTTGATAATTCCTTCTTCGTTAAGTTCGGTCATTGGCACAAATTGTACTGGCTGATTCACTTCAATATCATTTGGAGATTCAGACAAATCAAAAACGATTCTGCTTTCTTCTACAGCTTCAATTTTTTCAATGTCCGCAACCCTTTCAAAAGTTGGCATTGCCGGCATATCGAAAGTAAAAGTGATTTGTTCTTCTTCAACCTGAACTTGTTTCAGGTTCTCATCGATAACTGGGGCAACAACTTTCATTTGCTTCACCTGTTCGCTAACGCTCGAGTCTTTAACCTCTGGAGTTGTTACTTTGAAATCGATATCATTTATTGGTGAAATGATTTCAAAAGTCACGTCAAGGTTTCTGATAAAATGATTCATAGCAATCAATTCGTTTTCGTCGATAGAAGTTATGGCCGCAGGATTTAGCTGCACCTGTACGCTTTCGCTCGAGTCATCTTCGATTAACTCGAAAATAATTTTTTCTTCTTTTACCTTAGTATCAATCGCTTGGAAAACTTCAACTGGTTTTTGCGTCAAATCACGCTCTAATTTATGTTCACCATCTAATGAGTGAATTATTTTCTTAGCTTCTGTATTTACAATTCCGTTTTGCTGCTCTACATTAAAACCAGTAGCAATAATAGTAACCGCAATAGCTTCACCTAGTGTTTCATCTTCTCCAACACCCATAATAATATTAGCACCGTGTCCGGCTTCTGATTGAATATGGTCATTGATTTCTCCAATTTCGTCAATAGTAATTTCACTAGAACCTGAAACGATAAGCAACAATACGTTTTTGGCTCCTGAGATTTTATTATCATCCAATAATGGAGAATCTAAAGCTGAAATAATAGCTTCTTTTGCACGATTTTCACCAGTTGCAGTAGAAGAACCCATGATTGCTGAACCACTATTGGATAATACTGTTTTAGCATCTTTTAAATCAATATTTTGAGTATAATGGTGCGTAATTACCTCCGCAATTCCGCGTGAAGCAGTAGCCAAAACTTCGTCAGCTTTTGAAAACCCGGCTTTAAAACCTAAATTTCCGTATACTTCTCTCAATTTATTGTTATTGATAACAATCAAAGAATCTACTTGTTTTCTTAACTTTTCAACGCCTAACAATGCTTGTTCATACCGCACTTTTCCTTCAAATTGAAACGGTTTTGTGACAATTCCAACGGTAAGAATGCCTCTTTCTTTGGCCAATTGAGCGATTACTGGAGCAGCTCCGGTTCCGGTTCCGCCTCCCATTCCTGCTGTTATGAAAACCATTTTTGTATTGGTATCCAACATTTTTTCGATGTCGCCAATACTTTCTATGGCTGATTGCTGACCAACATCAGGGTTTGCACCAGCTCCAAGTCCTTCTGTTAAGGAAACTCCTAATTGAATTTTATTAGGTACTGGACTATTTTGAAGTGCTTGTGAGTCGGTATTACAAACAATAAAATCAACGCCTTTGATTCCTTGTTTGAACATGTGATTGATAGCGTTACTTCCGCCGCCACCAACTCCGATTACTTTAATCACATTTGATTGATTTTTTGGTAAATCAAATGAGATGTTTCCAAATTCTGAGTTGCTTATCATACTTCTTGGTTTTATTAGGTATTATATATTCTAAATTCTGTTTTTATCTTCCAGTGCCTTCTGATCACCAACCTGTCTGCCGAAAGGCAGGAAAATGACCAATCATCACTTTTACTCAGCGTTATCTAAAAAATCTTTAATCTTTTCCACATAACGGTCAAAAAATGATCTTTTAATTTTGTTTTCAGTAGTTTCTGTTTCAAGATTAATTTCTTCTTCTATGGCATCGGAGACCGTTTCCATTTTTTCTTCCACTATTGTTTGTTGAAAAACAACCTGTCTCGGAGCTTCGACTATAACTTCTTTTAATTCAATTTTATAAGCGCTATTCGAATTGTTTTCGATACTGTTCATTACTAATCCAACTGCTGTTGCAAATAATGGACTTGAAATTTCTTCGCTTGAATTGCCTGCCAAATGTTCGTTGGGATACCCAATTCTCGTATCCATTCCGGTGATGTATTCGACCAACTGTTTGATGTGTTTCAATTGTGAACCTCCGCCAGTCAATACAATTCCGGCAATCAGTTTCTTGCGTGGGTCTTCATGTCCGTACGCTTTTATTTCGGTGAAAACCTGCTCAATAATCTCAACTACACGAGCATGAATAATCTTAGACAAGTTTTTTAATGAAATCTCTTTTGGGTCTCTTCCGCGTAATCCTGGAATCGAAACGATTTCGTTGTCTTTATTTTCACCAGGCCATGCTGAACCAAATTTTGTTTTTAATAATTCGGCTTGTTTTTCAATGATTGAACAACCTTCTTTGATGTCATCTGTAATCACGTTTCCACCAAAAGGAACTACAGCGGTATGACGAATAATTCCATCTTTAAAAATGGCTAAATCTGTTGTTCCTCCGCCAATATCAATCAAAGCAACACCAGCTTCTTTTTCTTCCTGGCTCAACACTGCATCAGCCGAAGCTAAAGGTTCTAAAGTCAATCCAGATAATTCAATTCCTGAACTCTGAATACATCGTCCCACGTTTCTGATAGAGGATGCCTGACCAACAACCACATGAAAGCTCGCTTCCAATCTTCCACCGTACATTCCGATTGGCTCTTTAATTTCAGATTGCCCGTCAATTTTAAATTCTTGTGGTAATACATGAATAATTTCTTCTCCAGGAAGCATTGCCAATTTATTTACTTGATCAATTAACAATTGAATATCTCTTCCGCTTATTACTTCTTCAGGATTGGTTCTAATCACATAATCTGTATGCTGAATGCTTCGAATGTGTTGCCCAGCAATACCAACCACGACATCGTTAATTTTATAGCCTGAGTTTGCTTCTGCCTCAATAACTGCTTGCTGAATTGATTGTATGGTTTGAGTAATATTATTCACAACGCCACGAGCCACACCTAGACTTTTGGATTTTCCAACACCCAAAATTTCCAACTTGCCATACTCATTCTTCTTGCCAATCATGGCAACAATCTTGGTTGTTCCAATGTCTAATCCTACTGCAATATTCTCTTTTTCCATAATCTTCTATTTAATGCAAACTACTTGCTTAGTAAACTTCAGGTTAATCCTTTTGTATTTTTTCAAGGTACTATCCGAAACTGCCTTCTGAAAAAATGCTTTATAATTTCTAAATTTCTTCTCAATGTTAATAGTCCGCCCGAAATCAATTTGAAAATCATAATTTCTGTTCGCCATAATCAAGCTACCGTTAGGCAAAACTTGCATACCGATGATATTTTTTTTCAAAAAATCATCTTCATTAATTATCCTTAGAACTTGAGATAATTTTTCCTTCTTAACTACTGTAATTTCCCCCGATAGTAGTGGCACTCTCGCTGAATAATTATCTGATAACGGCATCTTATTTCCCTCATTGTCAATGTAAAAAGAACCCGACTCATCAAACACTCTTCCTACTGGTGTTTTTTGCTTCACCACCGCTTTTAAAACACCATCAACACTGACAAAAACATCTGCTTTTTGGATTAATTCTTGTTTGTCGACAGAAGCTTCCAATTTCTTCAAATCTAAATCAACTTTATTGATTGTTTTTAGGTCTTGATTTTTTTCTATTAACAATTTATTAACCATTTCAGACTTCAAAAAAAGTACATTTTCTCCCACAAAAACAACCTCTGTTTTCTTGATTTTGCGCATCGCATTTCGATAAGAAGTGAACGAAAACAGGAAGATAACGACTGCAATCATCAATGCTAATCGAATATTTGTCCAAGTGAAAATTTTCATAACAACCCTTGTTTAATGTTAGGAACTAATTCACCAATATCACCTGCCCCGATTGTTACAATTATTTTGGCTTTACTTGCTAAAATTGACGGAATTACATCGCTTTTTGAAACTAATTTTTTACTTGAATTTTCTATTTTTGAAAGCAGCCAACTTGAAGAAATTCCCTCCATGGGTAATTCTCGTGCTGGATAGATATCTAATAATAAAATCTCGTCAAATTGTGATAAACTTTTGGCAAAATCGTCTGCAAAATCTTTAGTCCTGCTGAATAAATGTGGTTGAAAAATTGCTAATACTTTTTCATTTGGATACAACTCTCGAACCGCTTGATGTACCGCATTAATTTCAGTTGGATGATGAGCATAATCATCAATGTATACCAAATTATCTGTTTTAATTTGATACGAAAATCTACGCTGAATTCCTTTAAATGATGCCAGGGCTCTAGCAATGGACTCGGTCGGGGTACCATAAGTCTTAGCCATCGCTAAAGCCATCAAGGCATTCATTAAATTGTGTCTTCCAGGCAAACCAAATTTTAAATTATCGATTGTTTCAGACTGCGTTTGCACATCAAAAACATAATAACCATTTTCAATTCGGATATTAAACGCTTTGAAAGTGGCGTTTTCATTTATTCCGATGGTTAATCCTTCTAACGGCAATCCTTTTGGAACAAACATTTTGTTTTTATCTTCAACTTTATCCGCAAACTCTCTAAAAGATTCTTCAATCGCAGTGGCATCTCCATAAATATCCAAGTGGTCGGCATCCATTGAAGTCACACAGGCAATATTTGGATGCAATTGCAAAAACGAACGGTCAAATTCGTCTGCTTCTACTACAGTTACTGTTTTACCTTCACCGATTAAATTGGAATTATAATTCTCTACAATGCCACCTATAAAAGCAGTAACATCAGCTCCGCTCTCATATAAAATGTGTCCAAGAATACTTGATGTTGTGGTCTTCCCGTGTGTTCCGGCAACGGCAAAACAAAAAGTATCTTTAGTAATAATGCCCAAAACTTCCGCCCGTTTCTTGACTACGTAATCTCTTTCTATAAAATAATTCCATTCTGAATGTGTTATTGGAACTGCCGGTGTGATAATCACCAAAGTATTTTCGACATAAAAATCAGTTGGAATTAAGCTAATAGCATCTTCAAAATGAATTGACATGCCGCCTTTAATTAATTCCTCTGTGAGCATGGTTGGCGTTTTGTCGTAACCTGCAACATTCTTGCCAATGTTCTGGAAATAACGAGCCAAGGCACTCATTCCGATGCCACCAATTCCGATGAAATAGACGTTATGTATTTGGTTTAGGTTCATTTGCCTCACCCCCAACCCCTCTCCAAAGGAGAGGGGAGCCGAAACGGAAAGGGATTTATTTTATTTGATTACTAATTTTACTAAAATGATTCATTATGGTTTTTATTTTGCTGCTAAGGCACAAAGGCGCAAAGTTTTTGATTTGTTATTTAATTAGTTTTATTATTTGTTCCACTATATCTTTTGTGGCATTTGGCTTTGCCAATTTTTTTATGTTTTGGCTTAATTCATGCTGTAAATTTTCATTAGAAATTAAATCAGTGAAAACTGTTTCAAATTTTTCATCCAACTCGGTTTCTTTTAGAAGGATTGCTCCTTTTTTATCGACAATTGCCTTAGCGTTTTTGGTTTGATGATCTTCGGCTACATTGGGTGATGGAATAAAAATAGTTGGTTTTCCTACCAAACATAACTCTGAGACCGATGATGCTCCTGCACGCGAAATCACAAAATCGGCAGCTGCATAAATCAAATCCATTCGGTCAATAAATGAAACTACAGTTACGAGTTGCGGGTTGTGGGTTTCGGGTTGCGCATTTTTTGAATTATACTTTTTATAGTCTTCATAATACAATTTGCCACATTGCCAAAATACCTGAACACCAGTTTTTACTAGAAAATCTAATTCTTTTTCAATTAATTGGTTTACTCTTCGGGCACCCAGACTACCGCCGAGAATTAATAGGGTTTTCTTTTTAGCATCCAATTTGAAATAGTTAATTCCTTCTTGTCTTTTCGTTTCAACATTCAATAAATCTTGACGCACAGGATTGCCGGTAAAAACAATTTTAGCTGCCGGAAAAAAGCGCTCTAAATTTTCATAGGCCACACAAATCGAATTGGCCTTTTTGCTCAACAAATTATTGGTAATTCCGGGATAGGAATTTTGCTCCTGAATTAGTGTTGGAATGTTCATACTATTTGCCATTTGCAATAATGGTCCGCTAGCAAATCCTCCTGTTCCTATTACAACATTGGGTTTGAATTGTTTAATTATTTTTCGAGCTTTCGCTAAACTGCTGATCAATTTCAATGGAAACATCAAATTTTGCATTGTAAGCTTTCGTTGTAAACCTGCAATCCAAAGTCCTTCAATTTTATAACCTGCTTGAGGAACTTTTTGCATTTCCATTTTGTCTTTAGCACCCACAAAAAGAAAATCAGCATCTGGAAAACGCAATTTTAATTCATTGGCAATAGCAATGGCTGGGTAGATATGTCCACCGGTTCCGCCGCCGCTTAATATGAATTTTAGTTTGCTCATTTTACTTTTTATTTAAAACAACATTCATCGGATTAGCAGCATCCACAATTGAAAAATCTTCCAACTCCGCTGCTTCGTCTTCCTTTAATTGTTTATCGATTAGCTTTTGTAAAGCATCCTCACGTTTTTGCTTTTCTGCTTGTTCTTCTGCTATTTCTTCATCTTTTTTGGTCACGCTTAAAATAATTCCAAGGGCGATACACGTCATCCAAATAGAACTTCCGCCACTACTAATTAATGGTAAGGTTTGTCCGGTTACGGGCAGCAATTCAACTGCAACAGCGATGTTGGTCAATGCCTGAAAAATAATGGGAAAACCCAATCCAACCACTACGAGTTTTCCGAAAAGCGAATTGGCTTTGTGTGCTGCTACTACAAATCGGAATAATAACAAAAGGTATAATCCTAAAACGCATAATCCACCAACTAATCCATATTCTTCTACAATAATGGCATAGATAAAATCGGAAGAAGATTGTGGCAAGAAGTTTTTTTGAACACTTTTTCCCGGTCCCAGACCATAAAGACCACCGGAGGCAATAGCGATTTTCGCTTTCTCTATTTGGTAATCATCTTCATCGGGTTTGTCACTAGTGAAATTATCTATTCGGCTAATCCAAGTATCTACGCGGTTTGGAAAAGCATCGGGAAACGCTTTGGCTACTAGGATGAAAAATGTTAATCCAATTATTCCGGCTCCGAGTATGATTCCGATATATTTCAACGGATATTTTCCAATGAAAACCAACATAATTACCATTGAGAATATTAAGGCTGCTGTAGAAAAATTAGCTGGAAGAATAAAAATTAACGTAACAAAAACAGGTGTCCATAATTCCCAAAGGGAGTTTTTAAACGTTATAGGCATTTCTCTTTTTTTAGACAAATAACGGGCAACAAAAACATACAATACAATTGATGCTAAAGTTGATGTTTGAAAGGTTATGCCTATAAAGGGAATCTGAATCCACCGACTCGCATTGGCACCATCTATAATAGTTCCTTTGAGCAATGTATAAATTAACAAGCCCCAAACAACAGGTAATAAAATTTTGGAAATGGTTTTAAAATAATGATACGGAACTTTATGCACCTTGTATAGAATAAAGAAACCAACCAATACTTGTGCAGCATGTTTAAGCAAATAGGTGAAAGCATTACCAGAACCATGACGCATGTAGGCCAAATTGCTACTTGCACTAAAAACAGGCATAAACGAAAATAGTGCCAACAAGACAACGAATGCCCAGATGACTTTATCTCCTTTTAAACTGTTTAGTAGTTCTTTCATTATGAATATGTTTTGGGTTGCGAGTTTCGGGTTTCGGGTTCAAGTGTAACTCGAAACCCGAAACTAGCATCTAAATTTTTACAAATTTTGTACGGCTGCTTTAAATTGATTTCCTCTGTCTTCATAGTTTTGAAATAAATCAAAACTGGCGCAAGCTGGTGACAATAAAACGGCATCTCCTTTTTCTGCAATATGTTTTGCAGTTATCACAGCATCACGCATATTGTTTACTTCAACCATCATATCAACTACATTACCAAAAGCATCAATAATTTTTTTATTGTCAACACCAAGACAAATTATGGCTTTCACTTTTTCTCTTACCAAAGACATTATTTCGCTGTAATCATTTCCTTTATCAACACCTCCAACGATCCAAACGGTTGGTGCGGTCATACTATCTAAAGCGAAAAATGTAGCATTTACATTGGTCGCTTTACTATCATTAATGTATTGCACATTCTGAATTTTAAGCACTTTTTCCAAACGATGCTCCACCCCTTGAAAATTGGACAAGCTCATACGAATGGTCTCCTTTCTGATTTTCATCAGTTGAGCAACCGATGTTGCCGCCATAGCGTTTTTCATATTGTGCTTTCCTTCTAGAGAAATTTCTCCAGTTTTCATTTCAAATTCCTCGTTGTTGATGATAATATCCATAGTGTCGTTTTTTATAAAGGCTCCGTTTTCAAATGTTTTTGTTAATGAAAAAGGAATTAATTGGGCTTTTGTTTTGTTTTGTTTTAACCATTCTGAAATGGCGCTGTCATCTGCATCATATATGAAGTAATCTTCTTCAGTTTGGTTCATCGTTATTCTAAATTTTGATGCGATATAGTTTTCATATTTATATTCGTATCGATCTAAATGATCTGGACTTATATTTGTTAGTATTGCTATATCTGGTCTGTATTTTATGTTTCCATCTAATTGAAAACTACTCAATTCTAATACATAATAATCGTACTTTTCTTCAGCTACTTGCCAGGCGAAACTTTTCCCTATATTCCCTCCTAATCCTACATTTAACCCACCTTCTTTTAGCAAATGATAGGTTAACATCGTTGTCGTTGTTTTACCATTGCTGCCTGTAATTCCGATTGTTTTTGCTGTTGTAAATGGCGCTGCAAATTCTATTTCTGAAATCACTGGAATTCCCTTTTCTATCAACTTTTTTACTATTGCTACTTTTTCGGGAATGCCTGGACTTTTCATAACCACATCTGCATTCAAAATCAGATTTTCTGTATGGGTTTCGTCTTCCCATTTAATTTCATAAAGTTTAAGAACTTCTCTATAGTTGTCCTTTATTCTTCCAAAGTCAGAAACAAAAACATCGTATCCTTGTTGCTTCCCTAAAATGGCTGTTCCAACACCGCTTTCCCCTCCACCAAGTATTACCAACCGTTGCATTATCTCAATTTTAAAGTCACAATAGAAACTATAGCCAATAAAATTGCCACAATCCAAAAACGCGTTACAATTTTACTTTCGTGATAGCCTTTCTTTTGATAGTGATGGTGTAATGGCGACATCAGGAAAATCCGTCTTCCTTCACCAAATCGTTTTTTGGTATATTTGAAATAAGAAACCTGCATGATAACCGATAAATTCTCTGCAAAAAAGATGGCACACAATACAGGCAATAACATTTCTTTTCTAACTGAAATAGCCAATACCGCAATGATTCCACCAATAGTCAAACTTCCTGTATCACCCATGAATACGGTCGCGGGATAGGAGTTATACCAAAGAAATCCGATTAAGGATCCGACAAAAGCGGCAATAAAAACCGTCATTTCTCCAGAATTTGGAATGTACATGATATTCAAATAATTGGACAAAATCATATTACCCGAAACGAAAGTGAAAATCGCAAGTGCGAGTACAGAAATAGCCGAAGTTCCCGCTGCCAATCCATCAATTCCATCAGTTAAATTCGCTCCATTTGAAACGGCAGTAATGATGAAAATTACGATGGGAATAAAGACCAACCATGCCCAATTTTCATACCCTTCACCTGTCCATTCGATGATTTTGGCATAATCTAGCTCATTGTTTTTTGTGAATGGAATTGTGGTTACTGTCGATTTAATTTCGGCTGGGGTTTCTGTAATTACATTTTCAGTTTGATTAAAAGATATTGGAGTTGCTGATCTTTCTCTGACAGTAACCGTTGGATTGAAATACAATACCGAACCTACAATTACCCCTAAACCAACCTGACCAATTACCTTAAAAATACCTTTTAAACCTTGTTTGTCCTTCTTGAAAATTTTGATATAATCATCAATAAACCCTATAGTTCCCATCCATAATGTGGTTACTATCAAAAGAATGATGTAAATATTATTTAATTTGGTTAACAACAAAACGGGAATCAAGGTAGCAACGATGATGATTAATCCACCCATTGTTGGCGTTCCTGCTTTTTGAGTTTGACCAGCTAATCCTAACTCTCTAACCGTTTCACCAACTTGTTGATTTCTCAAGAAAGTGATGATTTTCTTTCCATAAATGGTAGAAATCATCAGTGAAAGTATCAATGCTAAAGCGGAACGAAAAGTAATGTATTGGAAAACTCCTGCCCCAGGAATATCCATTGTTTTGTCTAGGTACTCAAATAAGTAGTATAACATATTTTATAGTTTCGGGTTGGGAGCTTCGGGTTGGGAGTTTAAACTTTAAACCCGCAACTCGGAACTTTACTTAATTATTTGTTCAGTTGTTCTAAAATTTCTTTTACAATTTTCATATCGTCAAAATCCTGTCGCACGCCGTTAATTTCTTGATAGGTTTCGTGCCCTTTTCCAGCAATTAGAATAATGTCATTTGTACTTGCCAACTGACAAGCAGTTTTTATGGCTTGTTTTCTATCAACAATTGACAATGTTTTTCTTTGATTTTGGAGTTCAACACCCGCTTCCATATCAGATATAATATCGATAGGATCTTCCGTTCTTGGATTATCAGATGTGATAATTACTTTATTACTCATAGACGTGGCAATGTTCGCCATAATTGGTCTTTTTGTTTTGTCTCTATCGCCACCACAACCTAAAACAGTTATCAATTGTTCGTTATTGGTTCGAATATCATTGATGGTTTTTAGTACATTCTCTAAAGCATCTGGAGTATGCGCATAATCGACAATAGCCGTGATTTTATCATTAGAAACGATAAATTGAAAACGACCAGAAACACTTTCTAATTCAGATAATAATCTTAAAGTTTCTAACTTATCCATTCCCAATTCTACTGCAGTACCATAAATAGCTAATAAATTATAGGCATTAAAAGTTCCTATTAAACGAACCCAAACTTCACTTTCGTTAATCTTTAGCAACAATCCAGATAGTTGGTTTTCTAAAATTTGTGCTTTGTAATCGGCGTAAGATTTTAGAGCATAGGTTAGTTTCCGTGCGACAGTATTTTGAATCATGACTAAACCATTCTTATCATCAATGTTGGTTAAAACAAAGGCGGACTTTGGTAAATGATCAAAAAAAGATTTTTTTACATCTCGATAATCCGCAAATGTTGGATGATAATCTAAGTGATCGTGTGACAAATTGGTAAAAACACCACCTGCAAAATGCAATGCTTCTGTTCTTTTTTGATGAACACCGTGTGAACTCACTTCCATGAAGCAATATTCAACACCTGCTTCGAACATTTCGGCCAAATAATAATTT
Source organism: Flavobacterium sp. (assembly GCF_044369455.1). Lineage (GTDB taxonomy): Bacteria > Bacteroidota > Bacteroidia > Flavobacteriales > Flavobacteriaceae > Flavobacterium. The sequence goes on from NZ_JBIPLW010000001.1 coordinate 133,660, forward strand.
ATTGTCAATGAATCTGGAGTTGTGTGGGTAGCTTTATATTCTATACTATTAACCATGATTTTCACGGTTGACAATAAGCCCACTTTATACCCTGCTTTTTGAAATAATTGGTACAATAAAGAAGCGATGGTTGTTTTACCGTTAGTTCCTGTAATCCCAATTAGCTTTAAATTTTGTGATGGATTTCCATAATAATTCGCTGCCAAAAATGCTAGAGCCGAATTAGTGTCTTTTACTTGAATATAGGTAACTCCGGCGCTAATAATTTCTGGTAGTGTATCACAAACAATTACGGTAGCACCAAGATTAATCGCTTTCTCAATAAATTCATGCCCATTAGAAACAGTTCCTCTGATGGCGACAAAAACATCATTCTGAACTACTTTTCTAGAGTCGAATTCAATTTTATTGATAGACATTTCTGTCGAACCTTTAACCGCTTCGATAGCAACTTTATATAATATGTCTTTTAAAATAATCACGATAATTCGAGTATGATTGTTTTGTTTTTGTTTAATGATTCTCCAGCTGGAATCGATTGTTTTTTTACTTTACCAACGCCGATAACTTTTACTTTTAACTTTAAGTTTTCTAGCAGCGCCACCGCATCCATTCCGCTCATTCCTTTTAAGTTTGGAATAAACTTGATTTCTGACGATGCTTTTATACCGTATTGATTGTAAGCTAGTTCTTGTTTTTGTGTTTTCTTGTTTAGATTTTTTATTTCATTTGTTGATGGAGAATCGGTAAAAATCTTTTGGGCAATGCGTTTAAAAACAGGTCCGGCAACATCGGCACCATAATAATTATTGCCCGTAGTATTTGGTTTGTGAACCACAACAATGCAAGAATATTTAGGGTTATCTGCGGGAAAAAAACCAACGAAAGAGGAAATATAATGTTTGTCATTTCCACCATTTTTTCCATAATTGGCTTGCGCTGTTCCGGTTTTACCAGCCATAGAGAAATCTTTAGAATACAGTTTTGAACCTGTTCCTTTTTTAACTACATTCTGCAGAATGGCTTTCAATTTCTTGGTAGTTTCATCGGAGCAGATTTTAGAATTTATAACTTGCTTGTCGTATTTTTTGATGATTTTATTCCACTCTTTTATTTCAGAAACGAACTGTGGCTTAACCATTTCGCCATTATTGGCAATAGCATTATACAAAGTCAACGTTTGTAAAGGTGTTACAGAAACCCCATAGCCATAAGCCATCCATGGCAACGATATAGCACTCCAATGTTTATCACCAGGTTGTGGAATATAAGGTTTGCCTTCTCCTTGAAATGGTAATCCTAAAGGTTTATTTAAACCCATTTTGTCGATTCTGTCAACAAATTCTTTTGGGTTATTTTTATAATTTTCGTAAACGGCCTGAACCATAACAGTATTTGAAGAAACTTCAAATCCTTTTGCTAATGAAATACGACCCCAACCTCCTTCGTGAGAGTCTCTTACTTTTTTACCTTTAAAGGAAGGGTAACTTATTACTCCTCCTTTACAATCATAAACTTTACTAGTGTCAATTTTATGATCATCAAGCAAAGCAATCATATCCACCAATTTGAAAGTTGAACCAGGTTCGTGAGATTCTTTTATTGCATAATTTTCGGTTTCAAAATAAGTTGAATCGGTTTCTTTTAACTTCCCTAAATTGGAAATCGCTTTAATTTTTCCCGTTTTGGTTTCCATTACAACCACACAACCGTGTTCAGCTTTGAATTCTTTTATTTGTTTCAACAAAGCATGGTGCGCTATGTCTTGTATGTAAACGTCAATTGTAGAAATCACATCATAGCCATCTTGCGGATCCACTTCATTTACATCGCGAATAGGTTTCCATTGGCCTTTGGCGATTTTTTGTTTTAGGACTTTGCCATCTTTTCCGTTCAGGTATTTTCTAAACGACCATTCAATTCCTTTACCAACACGCATTCCATTTTCGTCAATACGATCGTAACCAATGGTTCTTTCAGCAATTTTCCCGATTGGATGTTCACGAACCGTTTCCTGTTCGGTAATCATTCCGCCTTTGTTCGCGCCCAAATTAAAAAGTGGGAAGCTTTTAATTTTGATATATTCGGTATAACTCAAATCACGTGCAATTAATAAATACCTGTTTTTATTGGTATGTGCTATACGCAATTGCGTGTGATAAAAAGAGCTTGGTTTGCCGAGCATTTTCGATAATGAATCGGATAATGGCTTCACATTTTTTTCGAAAGAATCTCCTTTTGGCGCCACAGCATCAAATCGTATGTTGTAATTCGGAATCGATGTTGCGAGCAAGCTACCGTCAGCAGAATAAATATTTCCTTTATTGGCTGGAATAATAAAGTTTCTTACGGTTCGTTCTTTCGCTAATTGTCTGTAGTAATCACCTTGAGACCATTGAATCTTGGTCAAATTGAAAGTGATTAATGCCGCCATTATAAAGATGCAGCATGCAACTAAATAAATTCGGTAAGAGATATGTTTATCTTCTACTGCCATAATTTTTGAAAGAAACTTTTTTCTACTGGTTTTTTTATTTTTATTTTTTGTGGAGGAACTGACGATGGGAAAATTTTTCTTTCTTCCATTTTTTCTGAAACAGTCGATTCCATTTTTAACTTCATTAACTCGGAGCGTTTGTCTACAAATTCTGACCTCAATTCTTTTACTTCATTGGTCAATTCGGTTATGCGAAAAACTTTTTGCTCAAAACGATGTGTATTAGCAATCATTAAGAGCGCTAGAATGAAAAGGAAAACTATAAAACGCCAGTTTCTAGTGGCATCTTCATTCACCAAAAACCTCGCTTTTAATATGCCGTATACGCCTTTTTTCATGTTCTATTTTTTCTCAGCAACTCTTAGTTTTGCACTTCTTGCCCTGTTGTTCCTTTTTATTTCCGCTTCGCTAGGCACAATTAATTTTTCTATACTTTTAAACGGAACTGAAAAATTCCCAAAAAAGTCACGTTCTGGTTCTCCTTCAAATAATCCGTTTTTCATAAAACGTTTAACTAATCTGTCTTCGAGCGAGTGATACGAAATCACACTTAACCTTCCTTCAGGTTTTAATATTTCAAGAGATTGTTCTAAAAACTCTTTTAATACATCCATTTCTTGGTTTACTTCAATTCGGATCGCTTGATAGATTTGAGCCAGAATTTTATTTTTGAATTGCTCTGGCAAGTATTTTGACAATACCATTTTTAAATCATCTGTTGTGGCAATCGCTTTATTTTCTCTTGCTTCTATAATTGTTCTAGCTATTGCTGGAGCCACTTTCAACTCTCCGTAATCTGAAAAAACTTTCTTTAAATGAACTTCATCGTATTCGTTCACTACTTTGAAGGCATCCAATTCATTTTTTTTACTCATCCTCATATCCAAATCAGCATCAAATCGAGTAGAAAAACCTCTATCTGGAACATCAAATTGATGCGATGAAACACCTAAATCCGCCAAAATTCCGTCAACACTTTTTACACCATGAAACCTCAAAAAGCGCTTGATATACCTAAAGTTTTCTGGGATTAATACAAATCTTTCGTCAGCAAAAGCGTTTGTAAAAGCATCTTCATCTTGATCAAATCCGAATAGTTTTCCGTTTGGTCCTAATCGTTTTAAAATCTCTTTAGAATGTCCGCCACCACCAAACGTCACGTCTACATAAATTCCATCAGGTTTGATATTCAATCCATCGACAGTTTCTTTCAGTAAAACAGGGTTATGATATGCAGTCTCCATCATCATTAGTATTTCCCATTACCTCTTCAGCCAAATCAGCAAAATCAATATCATCGCCGGCAATTGACTTTTCGTACAACTCTTTATCCCAAATCTCAACGATGTTCACTGCTGAAGACAGTACAATGTCTTTTGATATTTTACTAAAAGCCACCAAATCTTTTGGAATTAACAATCTTCCTAAATCATCAACCTCTACCACTTTTACACCGGCGGTAAAACGTCGAATGAAATCATTATTTTTCTTTATAAAGCGGTTCAATTTGTTGATTTTTTGCATCATCAAATTCCACTCTGTCATTGGATACAATTCTAAACAAGGTTGAAAAACGGAACGCTTCAAGACAAAGCCGTCTTGAATAGAACTGGCAAGTTGCTTCTTCAACGCTGAAGGAATCATCAATCTTCCTTTAGCATCAACTTTACATTCATATGTTCCGATTATGGTATTCAATTGGTTTTGGTTTCGTTATGAGCAAAAATATAAAATAATTTACCACAATTTACCACATAATACCACTTTGTTAATAAGTTTTACCATTTCAACCCATTTTCGTTTAAAAACTCAGCAAAACCTTGCATTAGTATTTATCTAAGACCATTGCTAAATCCTGAAAAATGACAGTAAATAGGGTCATAATTATGTATCTTTAAAATTTTAGTTTTCTCAATTTGTGTTGAAACTATTTTCATTCTTGTTGATATTGAATGCTTTATAAGAATCTGAAGAGTGTAGATAAATTCTTGATTATAACATTAAATAAACCAAACATGAATGGGTTGTTATGTATAAAATCATATATTTGTTGCCGATGTAAAAGTCAAAAAAAGAACATGGAAGGAAAACATATTAAAGAAGGGCGATACTCGTATTTTGAAGCCGGAGAAGGCACGCCAATAGTAGTCCTTCACGGATTGATGGGTGGATTAAGTAACTTTAATGGAGTTGCAAACTATTTCTCTACTCATGGCTACAAAGTAGTCATTCCAGAGTTACCCCTTTATTCTCAAAACATATTAAAAACTAATGTCAAGGCTTTTGCAAAATATGTGAAAGACTTTATCAATTTTAAGGGTTTTGACCGCGTAATTCTTTTGGGAAATTCTCTTGGTGGACATATTGCTTTGTATCATGCCAAAGTATATCCTGAGAAAGTTGCAGGACTCGTACTGACGGGAAGTTCCGGACTATACGAAAGTGCTATGGGAGATAGTTACCCGAAACGTGGCGATTACGAATATATCAAGAAAAAAGCAGAAGCAGTTTTTTATGACCCAAAAGTAGCTTCAAAAGAAATGGTTGACGAAGTGTTTTCAGTTGTAAATGATAGAATAAAAGTGATAAAAACCTTGACCATTGCCAAAAGTGCTATTCGTCATAATATGGCAAAAGATTTGCCAAAAATGCATATTAAAACATGTCTTATTTGGGGTGAAAATGACCAAGTTACTCCTCCTGAAGTAGCAGAAGAATTTCATAAGTTGATGCCAAATTCAAAATTATATTGGATTGAAAAATGCGGACATGCAGCGATGATGGAGCATCCCGATGAGTTTAATCGATTGCTTCATAAATGGTTGAAAAAAGCCCACTTATAATCAAAAAGTCCTTTTAAAGGGCTTTTATTTTTAAAATAATTATGAAAATTAACACTGCCGAATTTATAATCAGCAATTCAGATGTAAGCAAATGTCCACTTGAACGTTTGCCTGAATATGCTTTTATTGGTCGTTCTAATGTTGGTAAATCCTCTTTAATCAACATGCTGACCAATCATAAAAATTTGGCAAAAACATCGGGAAAACCGGGAAAAACGCAGTTAATAAATCACTTTAAAATCAACTCCAATTGGTTTTTAGTTGATTTACCTGGTTATGGTTATGCTCGCGTTTCGAAAAGAACCAAAGAAGTTTTTCAGGAGTTTATCACTGATTATTTTGAGAAAAGAGAACAATTGGTTTGTGCTTTTGTTTTAATTGATATTAGACTGGAAGCTCAAAAAATTGATTTGGAATTCATCACCTATTTGGGAGAAATAGAAGTTCCTTTTTGTATCATTTTTACCAAAGCCGATAAAATAAGTAAAGGTAAAATTGACTCGAACATTGCTGGGTACCGAAAAGCACTACTAGCTAATAACTGGGAAGAAATGCCTCAGCATTTTGTGACCTCGGCTACTGAAAGTATTGGTAGAGATACTGTTTTAGGTTATATAGATAGCGTGAACGAGGAGGTTTTTAAAAGTTTTAATGAGTTTTAATAATTGGATAAGGAAAATTTTTCAAATTAACCATTTTGCTCATTTTAACATTTGCATTTTCCCAAAAAAATTATTTCTGTTGAAAATTCAATTTTCGAAATTCTTAACGTTTGGTTACTTTACGAAACCCGATTGTCAAATGAAATGAGTTTAAGAAGCGAACTTGGTTTAGGCATTGGAGTTCAAGTTGACAATAAATTGCTATTAATTTTCATTTAGAATCGGATATACATTTTAAATAAAAAAGCGGTCAAATGACCGCTTTTTTATTAGTTGTATTCTGTTAGTTTCAATGTCAGTAATAATGATTCTTCCATAATTTCACCAACCTCATCGTTCCAAAAAATATAATTTTCTCCGATCGCAGTTGAGGAAGTCTGCTTATAAACTTTGCAATTAAATGTTCCTGCAGGCACTGTAACAATTGAATCCATATCAATAATTTCACGAGTATATACAGTTCCATCGGCTCTGGTATCACTCCAAACGTCATTTAATTGAGCATTTTTCTTGAAAAGTCTTTCCCAAAAAACCTCGGTTGTATTGGCAACATCAATTTCCATATAGGCTCCATTGATTTTTATTTTATCAACTTGCGAGCTTGTTTGCGCATTATTGACATCAAAAAACCTTCTTGTCACCGAAAAAACACCGTTTCCGTTACAGCCACCAAATTCCAGTTTCATTCCTCCAGCCGGAAATCCGAATTGAGAAATGGAGTACTTAAGTGTTTTACCTGTTTGCAAAAAAGTAATGTCAGAATCACAGTCACCATTTGACCCACCATCATCACTACTGCTACAAGAAAAAAGTAGAAATGCAGAAGCTAAAAGCACTCCTTTTAAAAAAAATTTCATAATTGGATTGTTAAAATTAGTTTGCCAAATGTAGGAACTATTATTTTAATTCCAATTTCTCAGCAAAATAATCACAGAAATCTTTCATGGTGTCCGCCATTTTTTCATCTTGTGTGGCACGTTGAAACGTATCAGCCATCGCCACTAAGGTTTGATGAAAAAAGAGTTTCATTTCATCAACTGGCATGTCTTTGGTCCACAAATCAATACGAAGTGTTTCTTGAACTTTGCCGTCCCAAATAGAAAGCATCATTGCTTTGGCTTCTTCAAGTTCTACACCACCATCTTGTGCTGACCAAGTTAGTTTTTCGGGAACTCGGTTTTCATCTAATTCAACTAGGAACTTTATTTCAGAAGTTATCGTTTTACTCATCGGTCTTTTTGGGTTTGTATTTTGATTTTTCAAATAGTTCTTTAGTATCCATTTTTAGCATTTCTTGCAACGTAACTTCATTATTTTGCATATACGAACGGACAATTTGCCAGCCAGTCCATTGCCCAACTCTGCCTGGAGATTCGTTATCAATTTCTAAATAAAATTTAGAAAAAGGGGCCAAATTGGTAAACCGATTAGGCAATTTAGAATCGGTACTGTATAATAATTCTTTTTCAATAAAATAGCGCCAAATGTAGCTTTCGTTTTCCTGACACCATATTATTTGTTCTGGCAGATACCCTATTTTTTCGGCATCATTGTATTCGGGCAATAACTCATCTTTAAGATATAACTGTTTGCCGTAATAAATCATTTCACCTAATAAGGTCTTCTCTATTGGAGGCGGAATTTTTCCAAGAGAAAAACTCGTAACAATATCGGGCATCATTTGTCTTTCTTCAAAATTTTGTTCCAAATACTTTGGAAATTCATAAAATTTATGCTGGGATCCAAGATATAATTCTAACGCAATAATTAATTTATCATTAGCATAAATAGCTTTGTTATTATAATCCATTTCCGCTATAACAGTATAGACTTTGGGCATTGTAGCTTTAGGAAAATAATACTTTATATGTTTAAATAAGTCTTCTATTTCTGAAGTCTGTTTTCCAAAATCATTGTATTTTTTCTCTACTTCTTGATGCAACTCTCTCCATTGTGGATTTTGCATTTTTTCGATCCAAACACTATCCGAAACTCCTTTAGGAAAGAAAAAAGGATATTCCGCTTTTAAGTTTGGCAACTCATTTGGAGGTGTTTCAAAAAAGGCTTTGTCAAAACGATATACTTTTAGTTCTAACGGAATTTCTTCAACCGCTTTTTCTACTTTCGATTTCTTATCACAAGAAAAAAAAGCAACAACAATCAAAAGAAAAACTAGATATTTTTTCATTTTATATGATATTTAATCCATAAACCAACTTAAAAATCTTATGATTTTTTTACTTTTGCAAATATACATTGCAGTTTCTAAAAAAATTCATAACAAATGGCAAAAAAAAGCACTATTAAGGTAGGGGAAGTAAACACGTTGATTGTTTCATGGTTGAAAGAGTATGCGCAAAATGCAAATGTAAATGGTTTTGTCATCGGAATTTCGGGAGGCGTAGACTCGGCAGTAACCTCAACTTTATGTGCGCAAACAGGATTAACAACTTTATGTTTAGAAATGCCAATTCATCAGCATAACTCGCAAGTAAGTCGAGGAAGAGAACATATTGAGCAATTAAAAAAGCGTTTTCCAAATGTGAGCAGTGTTGCGTCTGATTTGACAACCGTTTTTGAAACGTTTAAAAGCAATGTACCTAGTAGTAATGATAATACAAAATTAGATTTAGCATTGGCAAATACAAGAGCAAGATTACGGATGACTACTTTGTATTATTTTGCGGGAATTCAAGGATTGTTAGTTGCTGGAACAGGAAATAAAGTCGAAGACTTTGGCGTTGGGTTTTATACTAAATACGGCGATGGCGGAGTCGATTTGAGTCCGATTGCGGATTTAATGAAAAGTGATGTATATGCGTTGGGTGCCTATTTAAAAATCCCTGAATCAATTCAAAATGCTGCTCCAACCGACGGTTTGTTTGGCGATTCAAGAACCGATGAGGAACAAATAGGAGCAAGTTATGATGAATTAGAATGGGCAATGCTCGAAGCAGAAAAGAATAAAAAAGCAGAAAACTTCATGGGAAGAGAAAAAGAAGTGTTTGAGATTTACAGTAAATTGAATGCTATAAATCAACATAAAATGAACCCAATTCCCTTGTGTTTGATACCCATGGAATGCAAAAATTGTGTAAAATAATAACAACTTTTGAATATATTTATTTAACTTTGTAAATAACTTCTATTAATTTTTATCAAAAACCACAATTATGATAAATGTATGTATTGCCGATAACTTTCCCGTAGTACACTTCGGAATGAAAGCTTATTTTAAGGATCATCCTGAGATAAACATCGTTTCAAACGTAGGAAACTTTTTTATGGTTCCAGATGCTTTAAGAAACAAAGAAATTGACGTCTTAATTATCGATTTAGAGCTTGAAGGATTAAAAAGTATTTATGAACTTAAGTCTATCATTAAAAATTTTCCAAAAACTAAAGTTATCGTTTTTAGTAGCTTGTCTGAGCAGATCTACGCACCAAACGCCATTAAAGCAGGTTGTGCAGGTTATGTTCATAAGACATCAAAGCTTGAAAATTTAGGAATTGCTATTGTCAAAGTAAGTCATGGGCAAATTATTCTAAATGACGAGATCAAGAAAAGTTTAGCATTGATTGCTAAACAAAACAAATCGGAACGTTTGTATCGCAAGCTTTCTAATCGAGAAATTGAAGTACTTCGCTTCCTAAGTGATGGCAAAAAAAACAATGAAATTGCTAAAATTTTAGCCCTTAACGAAAAGACCATTAGTACTTACAAGCTTCGCCTTTTGACGAAACTTAATGTAACGAACTTAGTTGACCTTGTTAATAAAGCCAAAACATTAGAGATTGTTTAAAAAAGTAAGACTCCGCAATTGCGGAGTTTTTTATTTTACAACGTATTCACTATAATTACATTCCGCTTCTAATTGCTTCCACAGGATCTAATTTCGAAGCAGAAATAGCTGGAAGGATTCCTGCAATCAATCCTATAAATGCAGCTAAACTAGTTCCAAGAATAATATTTCCTAGACCCAGTACAAAATCAAAATCTAATACTTTGGTTAAAATGAGTGCCGTTATCCAAACTAAAAGCAATCCTACAATTCCACCAATAACACAAAGAATAACCGCTTCAAACAAAAATTGGAAAAGAATAAACTTATTTTTGGCACCTAATGACTTTTGAATTCCAATTAAATTGGTTCGCTCTTTAACAGAAACAAACATAATATTTGCTATTCCAAAGCCTCCAACCAAAAGAGAAAATAAACTGATAATCCAACCTCCGAATTTCATGTTAGAAATCACGCCATCAATCAAATCTGTAAATCCTGATAGTACGTTGATGAAAAAATTATCGATCTCTCCTTGCTTTACACCTCTTAAATTACGTAGCTTTTGAGAAATTTCTCCTTTCAACGCAGCCATGTCTGCTCCTTTTTCTGGTTTAATTACAATTACTGGCAAAACATTTGGATTATTATCTCCATACAAACTTCTAAGAAAACTAGATGGAAAGAAGGCTGAAGTATCATCACCACCACCAATATCCATACCTGACCCTTTCCTTTTTGTTACTCCAATAACGGTAAAACGTTTTCCATATATTCGAACCGTTTTTCCAATAGGATCAGCATTTTCAAAAAGTTGTTCTGCAATATCAAAACCAACAATTACAACTTGTTTGCCTGAGTTTGACTCCAATTCATTAAAAAATCTCCCTTGGGCAAATTCCATTCTTTGAACATCAACAAATTCAAAAGTTACCGGAACAACATTTACATTTGATATCGTTTTCGATTCGAATTTTATGTTCTGTGAATTTGAGAAGTATTGAAAGCAAGAGTTTTCAACATTAGACAAAGAGATTTTTAAAAATTGATATTCTTCATATTTAACGTTTGGAAATTGCTCTCTTTTCCAACGTGGAATATCACTTGGTCCAAATGATTGACTGGTTAAATAAATGGTATTCTTGTCTAATGTACTTAAATCTGCTTTTATTTTTCTGTCTAAAGAGTCCACTGCTGCCAAAACAGCGATAATTGAAAAAATTCCAATGGTGACCCCGAGTAAAGACAACATCGTTCTCAATTTATTATTGCGTAATGCATTCATTGCAAAAGCAAAACTTTCTTTAAGCAGTCTTAAGTAGAGTAACATGTATTGCTAATTATTTGATTTGGTAAATTTCTATAAAAAATAATGAATATCACTATTTTTTTATTGATTGGATTATTGGTGTAAAAAAAATGAATATTGTTACAAAAAAGTTGAAAATCTGAATCATGTTGAGATTCAAAAAAACTACTTTTGTGAGTTTAAATACAACTACACAATGAGTACTACAAAAACTATCAAATCGGCGCTGATTTCTGTCTTTTCAAAAGAGGGTTTGGAGCCAATCGTTCGCAAACTACAGGAACAAAACGTTACTATTTATTCAACTGGAGGAACAGAGGAGTTTATTACTAATTTGGGCATTCCTGTAGTACCTGTAGAGGATGTTACTTCTTTTCCTGAAATTCTTGGCGGAAGGGTAAAAACGTTGCACCCGAAAATCTTTGGGGGAATCTTAAACCGTCAAGACAACGAAACGGATGTGCAACAAATGCGAGAATTTGAAATCCCGCAAATTGATTTGGTAATAGTCGATTTATATCCGTTTGAAAAAACAGTTGCCTCAGGAGCAAATGAAGCAGATATTATTGAGAAAATAGATATAGGTGGTATTTCATTGATACGAGCAGCCGCAAAAAACTTTAAAGATACTGTTATTGTAGCTTCAGTCAATGAATATGACATGTTGTTAGATTTGATTTCTTCACAAAACGGCGAAACAACATTAGAACAAAGAAGACTTTTAGCAACAAAAGCGTTCCATGTTTCTTCGCATTATGACACAGCAATTTTCAACTATTTCAATACAGATGAATCGTATTTTAAAACTAGTATAGCCGATGGTCAAATATTGAGATATGGAGAAAATCCACACCAAAAAGGATTTTTCTTTGGCGAATTTGATAACATGTTTACCAAATTACACGGCAAAGAATTATCGTATAACAATTTACTAGACGTTGATGCAGCGGTAAATCTGATTTTAGAGTTCAAAAACAATGAACCAACATTTGCCATTTTAAAACACAACAACGCTTGCGGTTTGGCCACAAGAAAAAACATCAAAGATGCTTATTTGGCAGCTTTATCCTGTGATCCAACTTCCGCTTTTGGTGGGGTTTTGATTGCTAACTCCACCATAGATTCGGCGACAGCCAAAGAAATAAATTCGCTTTTTTGTGAAGTTGTGATTGCTCCTGAATTTGATGAAGAAGCGGTGGCAATTTTATCTGAAAAGAAAAACAGGATAATATTAGTTCAGCACGAAGTGGATTTGCCAAATAGTCAGGTGAGAACTTGTTTAAACGGATTGTTAGTTCAGGACAGAAATACGATTACCGACTCAAAAGAAGATATAAAAATCGTGACAAATGAGGCTCCGACCGAGCAGGAAATTGACGATTTATTATTCGCTTCAAAAGTTTGTAAAAATACGAAGTCAAACACCATTGTATTTGCAAAAAACAGTACATTAGTAGCTTCAGGAACGGGTCAAACTTCCAGAGTAGATGCCTTAAAACAAGCGATTGAAAAAGCATTAACTTTTGGTTTTGATTTGAATGGTGCCGTGATGGCAAGTGATGCTTTTTTTCCTTTTCCGGATTGTGTCGAAATGGCGTACAACGCAGGTATAACTGCTGTTATTCAACCTGGTGGATCAATAAAAGATGAATTGAGTATTAATTTTTGTAACGAAAATAAAGTTGCAATGGTATTTACCGGAACACGTCATTTCAAACATTAATTTGATTAACTTTGTGCGTTAAAATTTTATAAACATTAAACCCTACAAAAACCTATGGGATTTTTTGATTTCATGACTGAGGACATCGCTATTGACCTTGGTACCGCAAATACTCTAATAATACACAATGATAAAGTTGTAATTGATAGCCCTTCAATTGTTGCTAGAGATCGAATATCGGGGAAAATTATTGCTGTTGGAAAAGAAGCCAACATGATGCAAGGGAAAACTCATGAAAATATAAAAACCATTCGTCCTTTAAAAGATGGGGTTATTGCCGATTTTGATGCGTCTGAAAAAATGATTAGCATGTTCATTAAAAGCATTCCGGCCCTAAAGAAAAAAATGTTTACACCAGCACTTCGAATGGTAGTTTGTATTCCATCCGGAATAACAGAAGTAGAAATGCGTGCAGTAAAAGAAAGTTGTGAACGTGTAAACGGAAAAGAAGTATACTTAATTCATGAACCGATGGCTGCAGCAATTGGAATTGGTATCGATATAATGCAACCAAAAGGAAACATGATTGTTGATATCGGTGGAGGAACTACAGAAATTGCAGTAATTGCGCTTGGCGGAATTGTTTGTGATAAATCGGTTAAAATTGCAGGTGACGTTTTTACAAATGACATCGTGTATTACATGAGAACGCAACACAACTTATTTGTGGGTGAAAGCACGGCAGAGAAAATCAAAATTACTATTGGAGCAGCTACAGACGATTTAGAAACACCTCCAGATGACATGTCCGTTCAAGGGCGAGATTTATTAACTGGAAAGCCAAAACAAGTAGAGGTATCGTATAGAGAAATCGCTAAAGCATTAGACAAATCGATACAACGGATCGAAGATGCTATTATGGAGACGTTATCGCAAACACCTCCTGAATTAGCTGCAGATATTTACAACACCGGAATTTATCTTGCTGGTGGAGGTTCAATGTTAAGAGGATTAGACAAGCGTATTTCTCAAAAAACAGATTTACCGGTTTATATTGCAGAAGATCCATTAAGAGCTGTAGTTCGAGGAACAGGAATGGCGCTTAAAAACATACCAAAATTCAGAAGCATACTTATTAAATAAATTCCAAATAAAATAAATTGCAAATTCCAATATAGAGATTTTAAGATGTTGCTTTGGAATTTGGATTTTGAGATTTTATTTTTTTTAAAAATTTTAATTTTTTACGATGCAGCAAATTTTTAATTTTTTACTAAAAAACAGTAATCGCTTACTGTTTTTGCTGCTTTTGATAATATCCCTTTCGTTAACCATCCAGTCGCATTCTTATCACAAAAGTAAAATTATTAGCTCTGCCAATTTCTTTACGGGTGGAATTTATCAAAGGGTTAATGCTGTTGATGAATATTTCGGTTTAAAAGCTCAAAATGAAGAATTAGCCCAAGAAAATGCGCGTTTAAAATCGATTCTTTTTAATTTAAAAGATACCACAAAACTCCCTCAGATTGATTCGATTAAAGGAGTTAAAAAAACCAATATTATTGTAGCTAAAGTAATTCGGAATACCTATAGCACTCTCGAAAATTACCTGACAATTAATAAAGGTGTGGCTTCTGGTATAAAACCAAATATGGGTGTAATTAACAGCGCCGGAATTGTTGGAATCATTGATAACACCTCTAAAAATTTTGCAACAGTTATCAGCATTTTGAATGTGAATTCAAAAATCAATGCGAAGATTAAAAAATCAAATCACTTTGGCACACTAAACTGGAACGGAAAAAGCACTGGTTATGTTCAGCTGATTGATGTACCTCGTTTGGCAAGCGTTCGAAAAGGCGACACTATCGTTACTGGGGAACAATCTACCATCTTCCCTGAAAATATTGGTATCGGAACTATTGAAAATGTATACACTGACGAAGAAACTAATTATTATACGCTAAATATTAAGTTATTTAATGATATGACTAATTTAGGTCATGTGTATATTATTAAACAAAAAGACGCTGAAGAAATTGAAAATTTAGAAAATCAAGGTAAGAAAGATGAATAGTGCATTATTAGCTAATATCGCCCGCTTTATCTTTTTGCTTGCAGCACAGGTTTTCCTATTCAATAGGATTGATCTTTTTGGTTTTATAAATCCATTTCCATACATACTTTTCATTATTCTTTATCCTGTAAACGGAAACAAAAGCGGTTTATTAGTAGCTAGTTTTTTCTTAGGATTACTAATGGATATGTTTTGGAATTCTGGTGGCGTTCATGCTGCAGCTTGTTTAGTACTTGCCTATTACAGACCCGCTATATTTAAATTTTCTTTTGGTTTAAGTTACGAATATCAAACTGTTAAACTTAATGATGTATTAACTCCGGAACGATTTTCATTTCTATTGATTGCTGTTGTATTACATCACTTTGTACTGTTTGTACTTGAAGTTTTCAAAATTACTTTTCTTTGGGATATTTTAGTACGAACTGTTTTTAGTACGATTTTCACAATTCTCACATGCATTATCATAATCTACATCATTAAGCCACGCAAACGATGAGAAAAGTTTTGTTGCCTACAATTATTTTCATTGCCACAATTTTACTTGTATTACGGCTTTTTTATCTTCAGGTAATTGACGTTACCTTAAAGTTAAAATCAGATAACAATGCGATTAAAATTAGTTACGACTATCCAGAACGGGGTTATATTTATGATCGAAATGGCAAACTATTAGTTGCCAATCAACCTTCCTATGACATTATGGTTATCCCAAAAGATGTCAAAACGCTAGACACTATTGAATTCTGTTCATTACTTAAAATCACAAAAGAAGAATTCATTAATAAAATTGCTAAAGCAAAAGTATACAGTCCAAGACTTCCTTCGGTTTTCCTGTCGCAACTTAACAAAAAAGAGTATGCGGCTTTTCAGGAAATAGAAAGAAAATTTAATGGCTTTTATATTCAAAAACGTGCTCTTAGAGATTATCAGATAGCTTACGGCGCTAACGTCTTCGGTTTTATTACTCAGGTAAATGACAAAATAATCGAAAAAAATAAATATTACAATAGTGGCGATTTAATTGGGCGTCAAGGTGTTGAAGAAAGTTACGAAGACTTTTTGCGAGGTGTAAAAGGTGTAAAGTACATTCAGAAAGACAAGTACAATCGGGAAATTGGTTCTTATAAAGAAGGGAAATTTGACACTATAGCAGTGCAAGGAAAAGACATTACGCTTTCTATTGATGCTGAACTTCAAAAATATGGTGAAGAATTAATGATCAATAAGCGTGGCGGAATTGTGGCTATTGAACCTAAAACTGGAGAAATTTTGGCTTTGATTACGGCTCCGTCATATGATCCTGCCATTTTAGTTGGAAGACAACGTTCTAAAAACTACACGATGCTTTATCATGATTCTATTGCAAAGCCGCTTTATGACAGAGGTTTATTAGCTGAATATACGCCAGGTTCACCTTTTAAAATATTAACAGGTTTAGTAGCCTTACAAGAAGGCGCTATAGACGAGACTTCGACTTTTTTCTGTCGTCATGGTTTTAGTTATGCTCCAGGACGTTTTATGAAGTGTCACTGTCATGGTGGAGGTTTACAACTACACCGAGGAATATACGAGTCATGTAATACATTCTTTTCGAGTTCCTACATGAAAACAATCGACAAATATGGAAATCCACCAAAAGGGGTTGACGTATGGAGCAATCACTTAAAAAGTTTTGGTTTAGGTCAATTTATGGGTTATGATTTACCTACAGGAAAAAAGGGCAGTCTTCCAACTTCTAAAACTTACAAAAAAATGTATCCTGGTTGGGGCTGGTCTAGTAAAACTATCGTTTCAAATGCCATTGGACAAGGCGAAGTTCTGATGACACCAATTCAGTTAGCCAATATGATTGCAACTGTTGCCAATAGAGGATACTATTACACACCTCATATTATTAAAAAAATAAAAGGCAGTGTTATCGATAAGAAATTTAGAACTAAACATGTTACAACGGTAAATAAGAAATATTTTGAACCGATGATTAGCGGATTATTCGACGTTTATAATTTAGGAACCGCACACGGATTAAATGTTGAGGGTATCGAAATTTGCGGAAAAACCGGAACAGCCGAGAACTTTGCGAAAATCAACGGAAAAAGAGTAAAACTTCAAGATCACTCTATTTTTGTGGCATTTGCTCCAAAAGATAATCCAAAAATTGCGATTGCAGTATTTGTTGAAAACGGATATTGGGGATCACGTTGGGCTGGTCCGATTACCAGCTTAATGATTGAAAAATACATCAAAAAGAAAATTACAAGAACCGATTTAGAAAAAAGAATGTTGGAAGGAAGTTTACAAGCGGAATACAATAAATACTTATCAAAACCAATTGTGGATACGCTTAAATCTAAAATTGATTCGGGTGTAAAAGCACCAACAATAAAACCAGAAGTAAAATCTGAAAAACCACAAATTAAACAAAAAGACTCACAGGGAAATTAATCTCCTAAGTAAATGAAAAATCAAAGTGTAACAAATAATTTGGACTGGATCAGCATCGGCATCTATATTACTATGGTAATTTTAGGTTGGCTCAATATTTATTCATCCTCATTATCTTCTGTTCCCGATGAGACTTCCATCTTTGATATCTCACAAATTTATGGTAAGCAATTCTTGTTCATTGTACTTTCCTTTCCGTTGATATTTATTGTACTCTCTGTAGACGGAAAATTTTATGAAAAATTCTCAAGTGTTATTTATATTATCGGATTATTAGCTTTAGCTGGTTTATTTGTATTTGGGAAAACTGTCAAAGGACAAGCCAATTGGTATTCTTTTGGCTCCTTTGGATTACAACCATCTGAGTTTGTAAAGGCGGCAACTTCTTTAGCATTAGCTAAATATTTGAGTGATGTCCAAATTAATCTAAAAGATATAAACAGACAGATTCAGGCACTTGGAATAATCTTCCTCCCAATGGCAATGATTGCAGTACATGACCCCGGAAGTGCTTTGATTTTTAGTGTTTTTATCTTGGTACTTTATAGAGAAGGCTTGCCTTCATGGTACTTATGGACAGGATTTATAGCATTACTTCTTTTTGTTCTTGCCTTAATTATTAAACCTTTAGTTTTATCCGGCATTGCTTTATTGGTTATAATTTTAATTTACTTGAGAAGCAGAATCATTAATCGTAATTGGATTGCCAGCGCCATAATTTTTATTTCAGTAAGTGGATTTGCCTTTTCGGTTAATTATGTTTTTGAAAATGTTTTTAAACAGCATCATCGTGATCGTTTCAATATTCTGCTCGGAAAAGAAGTAGATATGAAAGGTATCGGTTACAACACCAATCAATCAGAAATTGCCATTGGATCTGGTGGTTTATTTGGAAAAGGATATCTTGAGGGAACCCAAACTAAAGGTGGATTTGTACCAGAGCAACATTCTGAT
This sequence comes from Flavobacterium sp., assembly GCF_044369455.1. Taxonomy (GTDB): domain Bacteria; phylum Bacteroidota; class Bacteroidia; order Flavobacteriales; family Flavobacteriaceae; genus Flavobacterium. The sequence continues at coordinate 151,895 of NZ_JBIPLW010000001.1, forward strand.
TATATTTTCACAACTGTTGGTGAGGAATGGGGTTTTCTAGGTTCCATTCTTGTAATTTCACTTTTTGTTGGTTTGATAATGCGAATTATTTACTTGGCGGAACGCCAGAAAACAAAGTTCAGTCGGGTCTACGGCTATTGCGTTGCCGGAATTTTATTCATACACTTTTTTGTAAATATTGCTATGGTTGCTGGAATTTTCCCAACTATTGGAGTGCCGCTTCCGTTCTTCTCTTATGGAGGTTCTGGATTATGGGGGTTTACCATTTTACTTTTTATCTTTTTGAAAATGGATGCCAATAAAGTAAATGAATGGTAATTGAATCGATTACGATAAAAAAAGGAAAGCCACCAATTGGTGGCTTTCCTTTTTTAAAATAAAACACAATCAAATTATGATTTTACTAATTTATCCTTCTTAACTTTTGTAGTTAATCCTTTGGTATTCTCTGTTTGCAAATCATTCAAAATATGAATTGCTTCTTCAATATAAATGTCTTTTGATAAACTTTCGTGCCATCTGTCGCGCTTCTCTTTTAACACTGAATCTTTGTTAGTTTCTTCAACTTCATAAGGAAGTGAATTGAAATCAAAAGCATTTTTATAATCTAAAATTGGTTTGTATTTTTTGTTTTTTTCATCCAATGCTTTTTGTTCTGCTTTAAATTTATCAATATTCAAACTATAAACAGTCTCTTTATTTCGCTGGTCTAACCATTTAGCATTATCATCAATCAGGTTCAACTGAGCGTTATTACTCATTCGTTCTTTACTTTTTTGAATGGCTAAATCAAAATTGTTTTGTTTGTCCCAAATTTTGTAATCCGCTGCATCTATCTTATCCCAAGGCATGGCATTTTCAATATCTTTTTCACCCATTTTAAGATACGAATAGCGATCCGGAATAGCAACGTCACTTTTTACTCCTTCTAACTGTGTAGAACCACCATTTATTCTATAAAATTTTTGAGTAGTCGTTTTCAATGCCCCTAAATCACCATAAGTACTTCCGCGAACAAACTGATTCAAATCGATAACATTTTGAACCGTTCCTTTTCCGTAAGATTGTTTACTTCCTATAACTACGCCACGTTTGTAATCTTGAATTGCTGCAGCTAAAATCTCTGAAGCCGAAGCTGAAAATTCGTTAATCATAACTACCAATGGACCATCCCATTGCACTTTGGCATCTCTGTCAAACAATACTTCTTTTTTTCCAGCTGCCGACTTAATCTGAACGATTGGTCCTTGACTGATGAACAATCCAGCAATGTCTACTACCGTTTTTAACGAACCACCACCATTATCTCTAACATCCATCACGATTCCTTGAACGCCTTCTTTTTTTAAACGCTCTACTTCAATAGCTACGTCTTTACCGGCATCACGACTGTTTTGATCTTCAAAATCAATGTAGAATTTAGGCAGATAAATAATTCCGTATTTGAATCCGTCTTTCTCTACAACACTCGATTTTACGTAAGTCTCTTCAACCTCTACCTGATCTCTGACGATACTGATTACTTTTATTGTTCCATCTTGTTTTTTTACGGTTAAACGAACTTCCGTTCCTCTTGGTCCCTTTATTTTCTTAACAACATCATCCAAACGCATTCCAACTACATCAACTGGCTCAGCATCAGCTTGAGCAACTTTCAAAACAGTATCGCCCGCTTCAAGTTGTTTCCCTCTCCATGCTGGCCCACCCGATATTAGTTCGGTGATTTCAGTAAAATCATTTTTCTTCTGTAAACGAGCACCTATTCCATCAAATTTACCACTCATACTTACATCAAACTTCTCTTTTTCACTTGCTCCAAAGTAAGAAGTGTGTGGGTCAAAACGCGATGCTATGGCATTTACATAAATAGAAAACCAATCTTCTCTATCCAAATCTTTAATAAAATTAAAATTGTCATTCAAGGAAGTTAACGTACTTTCTCTCGTCTCTTTTTCTAACTGCTCATACGATTTTGGTGCTTGATTTTTCTTTTTCTCTGTATCAGCAATAAATTTCTTTTCTAGTTCAGGAGTGATTTTATCTCCCATTGATTCTCTATACGTTTTCAGTTTTTCGTCTAGCGTTTTGCTTTTATCCTTAACCAAATCTTCCTCCAACTTTTGTTTTTCAACCAAAGAAGATAACGTTGAAAGCTTCACTTGCAAACGCCATCTTTCTTTTAACTCTTGCGTGTTTACAGCAAAAGGTAACTTTTCATAATCTGTATTGATAGATTCCGTTTTTTTGTAATCAAAAGGTTTATCTAAAGCTATTTTGTAATATCCTTTAGATTCTTCCATTCTTTTCATTAAACGAGAATACGTCAAATCAAAAAAAGTCAACTCTTTATTGATAATTTGATCGTCAATTTGAGTTTCATATTTAGCAAATTCATCAATATCCGATTGTAAAAAGAATCGTTTTGATGGATCTAATGCATTAATGTAATCTTTATAGATTCCTTTTGAAAATGTATCGTCAATTTTCGCTGGATTATAATGCCCTTTTTCGATAACAAAGGTTAATAATTCAATCAGCATTTTATCTTTCTCTGGGTCAGAAGATTTTTCTTTTGGTATAAAACTCCATAAACCAATAGCTAAAGCTATTATTACCAGAAGTATTTTATAGTTCCTTTTCATAAATTGAAGTATTTTATTCATTAATTATTGGTCTAAAGTAGACAAAATTATAATTTAAGAATTTGTTGTTCCGATAAATTTTTGTTAAAAATCACTAATGCCATTGATTTGCATGGCATACTGGCTCAAAGTTATTAAAATGCAGCTTATAAAATCTTAAAAATAGTTTAATTTTGCCTGCAGCATTAACACACAAAAACTATGCTATAGTATCTAATTTAAAAATATGCCCGACAAACCAACCATTTTAATTACCAATGACGACGGAATAAATGCTCCAGGAATACGTGCGCTTATCGCGGTTATGTCAGAAATTGGAAATGTTATTGTAGTTGCCCCAGACAGTCCACAAAGTGCCATGGGACATGCTATTACTATAAACAGTACTCTGTATTTAAATAAAATTTCTACAGAAAATGCAGCAATTACAGAATATAGTTGTTCTGGTACTCCTGTTGATTGTGTAAAATTGGCAGTTAACGAATTGTTGAAAATGAAACCTGATTTATGTGTTTCAGGTGTGAATCACGGCTCCAATTCGTCAATAAACGTTATTTATTCGGGAACGATGAGCGCTGCTGTGGAGGCAGGAATTGAAGGAATTCCAGCTATTGGTTTTTCGCTTTTGGATTATGATTGGAATGCTGATTTTGAGCAAATAAAACCCTTTATCAAAAAAATTGCTGTGGAAGTATTAAACAAGAGATTACCCGAAGGCACGATTTTGAATGTTAACTTTCCAAAGTTAAAATCCAACGAAATCAAAGGAATTAAAATATGTCGCCAAGCGAAAGCTATTTGGATGGAAAAATTCGACAAAAGAAAAACCCCTTATGGCAAAGATTATTATTGGTTAACTGGAGAATTTGTCAACCAAGACAAGGGCGAAGACACCGATGAATGGGCACTTTCTAATGGATACATCTCTATTGTTCCGGTTCAGTATGATTTAACAGCTCATCATGCCATTCAGCAATTGAATTCTTGGGATTTTTAATTTATAACTATAACACGAGCGTTAGCGACTGCATTTTTTACCAAAAAAAATAAACAAGCAAAAAATGACACGAGCATTAGCGACTGCATTTTACACTAATATCAAATAAACATACGTAAAATGAAATATTATATCATTGCTGGCGAAGCTTCGGGAGATTTACATGGTTCTAACTTGATGAAAGCACTTTATAAAGAAGATGCAAAAGCTGATATTCGTTTTTGGGGTGGCGAATTAATGCAAAGTGAAGGAGGAACTTTGGTAAAGCATTATAAAGAATTAGCGTTTATGGGTTTTGCCGAAGTTGTGATGAATTTAAAAACCATTTTAAATAATATAAAAATTTGTAAAGCGGATATCGAAAAGTTTAGTCCCGATGTGATTATTTTTATTGACTATCCTGGTTTCAACATGCGGATTGCCAAATGGGCTAAATTAAGAGGGATAAAAACGCACTACTATATTGCACCACAAATTTGGGCTTGGAAAGAAAATCGCATAAAAGCCGTAAAAAGAGATTTTGATAAATTATTTGTAATTCTTCCTTTTGAGAAAGATTTTTTTGAAGTAAAACATCACTTCCCAGTTGAATTTGTAGGTCATCCACTAATTGACGCAATTCATAATCGATCAAAAAAAGAAAATACTTTATTTCGAAAAGAAAACAATCTAGACGAAAGACCCATCATTGCTTTACTTCCCGGAAGCAGAAAACAAGAAATTTCAAAAATGCTCAGTGTTATGCTTAGTATTGTTAGTGATTTTCCAGCGTATCAATTTGTAATTGCTGGTGCTCCAAGTCAGGAATATCATTTCTATGAACAATTCTTAAACAATAAAAACGTAAAATTCGTTTCAAATAAGACTTATGATTTATTAAGTACCGCAACCGCTGCTTTGGTGACATCAGGAACTGCAACTCTGGAAACTGCTTTATTTAAAGTTCCAGAAGTAGTTTGTTATAAAGGAAGCTGGGCATCCTACCAAATTGCTAAAAGAATCATTACACTTAAATATATTTCGTTAGTGAATTTAATTATGAATGAAGAAGTGGTTACTGAACTAATTCAAGAAAAATTCAATTCTAAAAACCTAAAAATAGAGCTTTCAAAACTATTAGATAGTAAACATAGAGAAGCTTTGTTAAAAAAATATGACGATTTAGAATCAAAACTTGGCGGTATAGGTGCAAGTGAAAAAACAGCCAAATTAATCTTAAAAGAACTGAATTAGTTGTTTTTAGTTTTAAAAAAAGTATATTTGTTTTTATATATAAATAAATGAAAAACATACTTAAAATAGTCATTCTCTCGATTGTTTGCTCAGGCAGTACATTTGCGGCAAATGGTTTGTTTGATTCTATTTTAAATAAAAAAAATGAAATTCTTTATTTGGTTTCAAATGATACCGTAAAAAATTCTATTACTGACCCAAAGAAACCCGATTCTAGAAAAAAAAAATATCTTAACGATAAAAATGAAGATGATATTTTTATTGATACTGAAAATGAAAGCTATATAGTTAAGCAGCTTATAAATGTTGCCTCTGATAATTTAGGAATCGTATATCGTGGAGGAGGAACAACAACAAACGGTTTTGATTGTTCCGGATTAATGTATGCAACATTCAGTAAGTTTGACATCTTACTTCCTCGTTCTTCACATGATATGGCAGAGGTTGGAACTCAAATAAACATAAGTGAAGCTAAAAAAGGCGATTTAATTTTCTTTATTAATAGAGGTCAAAAAAGGATAAACCATGTTGGCATGATTGTAGAGATAAACGGAGATGATATAAAGTTCATCCATTCTTCAACCCAAAGTGGTGTGATTATCTCCTCGTTAAAAGAATCGTATTACGAGAGAACATTTAAACAGATTAACAGAATTATAGAATAATTTCCCTCCCACAATTAACTGAATTTTTGCGTAATTATATTATGTGAAAATAGTACAGTTTCCGTTAACGAAGATTTTTATTGGATTTCTATTTGGGATACTTTTATTTCGAATAGTGAGTAGTAATTCTGTATTCGTATTTATCGCAGTAACACTTAATCTAATCGGATTATTTGTGTTTTATTTTTACAGTCAAAAGCATAATTCTATTAGCTATGTTTTTGGCTTTTTTGTTGTTTTAACTTCAATCTTAACGGGAATTTCTACAGCTTTAATTCATAAGGAAAACCGAAGCCAAAGCCATTATATCAATCAAATTAAAGATTATGAAAAACCTCATAAGATGCATTTATTATTGGTTGAAAAATTAAAAAACAATGCAAAAAACAACCGCTATGTTGGCCAAATAAAAATACTTGATGGACAGAGCAGTTTTGGAAAAATTATTTTAAATATTTCTAAGGCAAATAGGATTACAAATCTAAAAATTGGAGAACTGCTACAAGTAAATGGAACCATTTTTAAAAATAGAAATCCACAAAACCCTAATTTGTTTGATTATGGAAAATATCTCGAAAATCAAGAAATATATGCTCAGGTTTATACTAAACATAAACAAATTACAGTTGAAAATTATGAGTCAAGCTTATGGGCAAGTTTTTCCAATTTTAGGGAAACTATTATCTCAAACTTAGAACATTCTGATATTTCGAAAGAAGAACTGAATGTACTAAATGCATTAATTTTAGGGCAACAACAAGACATTTCACCCGAAACACTTAAAGATTATCAATATGCTGGTGCGGTACATGTTTTATCTGTTTCTGGATTACATGTAGGATTCATTTTACTCTTTATTACCTTTCTACTAAAACCAATCGGAAACTCAAGAAAAGGTTCACTATTTAAATTATTGATTATCGTTGTATCGCTTTGGGCTTTTGCTGTTTTGGCTGGTTTATCTCCGTCAATAGTACGTTCTACCACAATGTTTTCATTTATTGCAATTGGGGTTCATTTAAGAAGAACCGTTACTATTTATCACACGTTACTGGTCTCAATGCTCTTGATTTTATTATTTAAACCTTCTTTTTTGTTTGATGTTGGTTTCCAATTAAGTTATCTCGCATTGTTTTTTATCCTTTGGTTACAACCTATTTTGTCGAACATTTGGTCGCCAAAAAACAAGATTATTAAATATATTTGGAATATTATTACCGTTTCCTTTGCCGCTCAAATTGGTGCTATGCCATTAAGTATTTACTATTTCCATCAATTCCCTGGATTATTTTTTATAACTAATTTGCTTATTCTTCCTTTATTGGGAATAATAATGGCCGTTGGAGTTGTTGCTATATTAATTGCCACTTTTGAAACTGTTCCTGTTTTTATTGCCGTGCCAATTGAATTTCTGATTAAACTTCTTAATGAAATTATTCATTTGGTAGCTTCAATCGACAGCTTTGTCATAAAAAACATTTCGTTTTCAAAAGAAATGCTTATCGGTTCTTATCTCGTTATTATTCTAGTGATTCTTTGGATTAAAAAGCCTGAATTTAAGCAACTTGTTTTCGTTTTTTTGAGTGTAATCCTTTTACAAAGTATCTTTATTTTTCAAAAAAAGGAAACCTTAAACAAGGAAGAATTAATTGTGTTCAATTACAAGAAAAACACACTAATTACGGAAAGAAACGGTGACGGTGTAACCGTATATAGTAATGATAGTCTATTAGAAAACACTACAAACGATTTAGTAATACAATCCTATTTAGTTGGTAATTTTTGTCAAATCACAAATAAAAAAAAATTAGAAAATTTCATGTATTTCAAAAACCAAAAAGTGTTGATTATTGATAGCATGTGTATTTTTCCTAAGAAAATAAACCCTGATATTATAGTAATAATACAATCCCCAAAATTAAACATTCAACGCTTACTTAACGTTTACAAGCCAAAAGAAGTTATCGTTGACGGATCTAATTACAAGAGTTATATTCGGTTATGGGAAGCAACCTGCAGAAAAGAAAAAATCCCTTTTCACAATACTAATGAAAAGGGATTTTATAAGCTTTAATTTGTTGTATAAGCCGTTTTTGTGGGTTTGTTCGCTAAAATTTTATCAGCGGCAGCTAACCATGCTGATGGTCCACCGGCAAGATACCCTGTACTTCCTATTTTTTCAAGATTAATTTTTCCGGCTTTTTTTGAACCACTTACGAACCAAACTGTTGGATAACCTTGTACTTGAAAAGTTTGTTGCAATTCTGCATTTTGTTTTTTAATTTCGGGCTGTTGTGGTGTACTTCTTGGAAAATCTAATTCAACAAGAACGACATTGTCTTTTGCCCATTTTGCAAATTCTGGTGTTTTGAATACTTCCTTTTGTAAACGTATGCACCATCCGCACCAATCACTTCCTGTGAAAAATAAAAATAATGGCTTTTTAGATTTTTTAGAAATCTCTAAAGCTTTGTTCATATCCGTTTGCCATGTTAGCTCTTGTGCTTGTATTGTTAAGGAACCCAAGACTAAAAATAAAGTAATTGCTATTTTTTTCATTGTTCTAAATTTTTTTCAAATATAACAAAAAGAATGCCAAATAAATGTCATCTATCTGACACCATGCATGAATTTTTTAATTATTGGTGACATTAGTATAGACAATAAGGCAACTGCCACAGAAATAATTGTTAATAGCCAAAAGAAATAACTTAACCCATGCTCATTGGCTATGGCATCTATATTTTCGCCAAAAATTCCTGCTCCTTTCATACCTATGGCTACCGCTAAATACCAAACTCCAAACATAAATGCTATCATTCGAGCGGGCACTAATTTACTTACGTAAGACAATCCAACGGGTGAAATACACAATTCTCCCATCGTGTAAAAAAGGTATACTAAAATAAGCCAAATCATACTTACTGATGCCGTTTTTGCTCCTGGTTCAATTCCTGTGGCTCCTATTGCAACACAAGCCATTCCTATGCCAAGAAACAACATTCCAATTCCATATTTTACGTTGGCTCTTGGATTGTACTTACTTTCCCACCATTTAGAAAATAAAGGTGCCAAAGATATAATAAACAAAGAATTTAAAGTAGAAAACCACGTTGCGGGAACTTCGGTAAGAGGCACTGATACTTTATCAATTTTCAATAATACTAGTGTGCTATCTGAAAAAGATACTATTCCAGCAGTATAAAAATCTTTAAGCAACATCCAAATAGCAATACTCCAGATGATAATAAAACTTAAACTCAAAATTAAACTAGCAACAGCATATTTTTTAAACGTTTGTTTAAACATCTTCAACATTAACCAAGTAATAATAGCTAAAGGTAAAATAGTAATCAAAGAATTGACAACTAGGAAAATAGTACTCCAACTTCCTTGTAAAACCCTATCGGTATAATCCTTTGCAAAAATAGTTAAACTATTAGGTGATTGTTCAAATATGGCCCAAAAGAAGATTGCTAAGAAAGCAAAAAAGGTCACTGCCACTAATTTTTCTCTAGTGATTTTAGAATATTGTGTAAATCGATAAATCAATAAAATGATAAAAAGAACTAAGGCAGTCAAAATTGCAATTGCATTTCCATTACTTCCCAAAAATGCAAAGACATCGATTTCCCCTTTTGATATTTTAGATGCTGGCGCATTGATTATCCATAGTAAACCTAAGGTAACCGAAATGCCAATAACAATTAATTGCCAAGCCGTAAAGGGATTTCTTTTATCATCATCTAAAGCTTCTTTTATTGCTTTGCTTTCCTTATTCGGTTTTAGTCCGATGTCGCCAAAGATGCTTTGAGACAACCAAAATTGTATCATTCCGAAAAACATAAAAATTCCGGCCAAACCAAAACCATAGCCCCAGCCTACTTTTTCTCCCAAATACCCACAAAGTAAAATCCCAAAAAATGCTCCGGCATTAACACCCATGTAAAATAAGGTGTACGCTCCATCTTTTTTCTCAGGTCGGTCTTTGTACATTTCAGAAATAATAGAAACCATATTGGGTTTGAAAAATCCGTTTCCGAAAACTAGTAAAACCAAACCTAAGTAAATTGAAAAATGAGTTTCAACTGCCATAGCAGCATGTCCCATAGTCATTAGTAATGCCCCAAGCATTACTGCCCAACGGAATCCAATAACTTTATCCGCAAAATAACCGCCAAGCATGGTTGATAAATAGACTAATCCAACATACGACCCAAACAATGCTGAAGCATTTTCTCGGGTCCAAGCCCATCCTCCATCAACTACAGATGATGTTAGAAATAAGATTAACAAAGAGCGCATTCCGTAGAATGAAAATCGTTCCCACATTTCTGTAAAAAACAAAACGAATAATCCTGAAGGATGCCCTAAAACAGTACTTTTAAAAAACTGATCGGTTGAATTTTGATTCATATAAATTGGTTTATTTAACGCCTTGCATTAGTTTTTTAACGAGTGGAGAAATCAGTAATAAAATCACTCCAGCAATCAAAGCATATATAGCTAATTGGTAATATCCATCAGCATATACATTTAATTTATCCTTGTTGGTTGCATTTTCGGAGGCTTCTGCAATGTTCGCCCCTAACAATCCTGCGAAATATTGTCCGTAAGCACTAGCCAAAAACCACATACCCATAATAACTGCTTGCGTCTTTTGTGGCGATAATTTGGTCATGGCGCTCATCCCAATTGGTGATAGACACAACTCCCCGAATGTAATGATGAACCAACCGAAGGTAAAAATCCCTAATGAAGTTCTTCCGTTTAAGTCGGCAAAGAACTTAGTGTAATAGAAAATCCAAAAACCGGCGGCAAGAAATAAGAATGCCAGTCCGAATTTGATCACAGTATTTGGCTCAATTTTTCTTTTAGCCATCCACAACCAAACCAATCCAACTAGGGCTGCAAATCCTATTACAAAAAATGAATTAGCAGAATTATTAACTCCATTTGGACTTAATTGAACCCCTAAAATTTCGTTATTCAAATTATTTGCTGCGAATAAACTCAAAGAACCTCCACTTTGTTCAAAAAATGCCCAAAAGAAAATAGAGAAAATAATAAATACTAATGCAGCCAATAATTTTTTGTTTTCTACAGCTGAGAAATTCTTCATTTCATAAAACAAATACAGTATGGATGCAGGCCCAATTATCATCATAAAATAATCGGTATAAATCGTATTGGCAACCATTACAATAATTACCGGAATGATTAATAGCGAACCCAAATAAGTTACAATTTCTAATTGTTTTCTTTTTGAATCCAATACATCTTTTAGAGGTGATAATCCAATTATCCCAAGACTTTTTTGTGTTTGGGTAAAGGTTAAGAGGCTAATTATCATTACAACAGCGGCAAATCCGAATCCAACATTCCAACGAAGATTTTCAGGAACTAATGATTGCCATAAAGAGCCTTCTGCTACAGCGATACAAATATATCCTCCTATAAGAGCTCCGAGATTAACTCCCATGTAGAAGAAAGAAAAACCAGCATCCCTTCTTGGATCGTCTTCTTTGTATAATTGCCCTACCATGGATGAAATATTTGGCTTAAAAAAACCAGTTCCAACAATGGTAAATCCAATACCTATAAAAAAGAAATTTTTGGGATCGATAGCAAGAATAACACTTCCAATAATCATCAGGATTCCTCCCCAAAAAAGTGACTTTCTTAACCCTAAAATTTTATCAGCAAATAATCCTCCTATGAACGTAAAAGCGTATACCCAAGCTTGCGTTGCGCCATATTGCAGGTTAGCTGTTTTTTCATCCATTACCAATACGTTAACCATAAAAACGGCTAACATACCACGCATGCCGTAAAAACAAAAACGTTCCCACATTTCTGAGAAAAATAAATACCACAATTGCTTTGGGTATTTACCCTTAAAATTTTGAATTTGATCTAAAGTCAGATTTTGTTCCATTTGTGTTTAAAATTTAAAAACCTCCAAGGCAAATTGGAGGTTTGAAAGATATAAAATTATTTTTAAAGATGACTAGCGAACGCCATGCATCATTTTTTTCAACTTAGGCGTTAATGCCATCAGAATTACAGCTGCAAGTCCGGTAAGAATTACAAACACCATAAAGAATTCAAAAAGGTTATGAATTTCAAAACCAGCAAAATTAGGATAATGGTCAGAAATTTGATTGTCTGCCAAAACTTTTAATTGTTCAGCTGTTGGTGTGATTTTTTTATCAAGAACAGCCTGCAAATCAACTCCAAGTTCAGAGGCTTTTTTAAACTTATCTCCAGTTGCTGGTAAGATAGAACCCAAAGTACCAGCTAATGCGTATCCTGATGCGTTTGATAAAAAGAACACTCCATACAATAAAGAAGAGAAACGTTTTGGAGATAGTTTACCAACTAATGACAAGCCAATTGGAGATAAGCACAATTCTGCTGCGGTTTGAATTAAATATAAAAGGATTAACCATTTGATAGCTAATAATCCGCTATTACCCAAATCTTTTACATTATAAGCAATGATAAAATAACTTAAGGCAATCAATGCTAAACCAACGGCTTGTTTAACAGGAGAAATTGGCTCTCTGCCTTTACTTCTTAGATAATCCCAAAGCATGCTAAACGGAACTGCAAAAGCAACAACAAATAACCCGTTAAAAATTTGTACCATCGATGGTGGCATGTTGTAGCCAAAGAAGTTTCTGTCGCATTGATTGTCGGCAATAAAAGTTAATGAAGAACCTGCTTGCTCGAATGCAGCCCAGAAGAAAATCACAAAGAAGGCAACAATATAAATAACCAAAATTCTATCTCTTTCTACTTTAGTTAAAGAGGAATCGGAGATAATTAATCCAGCTAATGTAATACCACTTGAATAGATTACAGTGTATATCCAGTTTTGATCGACTACGTAGTGAAAAATAGCTCCTAAAACGAAGAAAGAAACAACAGCTCCAAGCAAAGCTTTTTGAGAGAAAACAGCTTTTTGAGATTCACCTTCTTCATAATCATCAGAAATATTATGTTTTGGCAAACCACCAAGAGGTCTTCCTTCTGGAGTAATTACATATTTGTTTTTTAAGAAGTAGAACACGGCTGTTCCTATTAACATTGCCATTGAGGCTGCTAGGAATCCCCATTTAAATGCGTGAATGTCTCTAATTCCATCGGCATCTTTTACATCACCTACAATTGGGCAAATTAATTGACCTAAGAAAGCACCTAAATTAATTCCCATATAGAAAATAGTAAAGGCAGTATCTAGCTTTGATTTTTCTTGTTTAGGATACAAACTACCTACCATACTTGAAATATTTGGTTTGAAAAATCCATTACCAAAAATGATAATTCCCAATGCTGACCACATTAAGGTGTTTGCCAAACTAATATTTGAACCAAATACAGAAGCACTAAAAAACAATAAAAATTGTCCCAATGCCATCATTAATCCACCCAATAAAATACAATTTCTATTTCCGAAAAAACGGTCAGAAATGAACCCGCCCAACATAGGTGTTAAATAACAAAGTCCTAAGAAACCTCCATAAATTAAAGAAGCATCTTCTTCCTTCATCATCAAAGAATTTACGAGGAACAAGGTTAAGATAGCTCGCATTCCGTAGAAGTTGAACCTTTCCCACATTTCTGTTCCAAATAATACCCAAAGTCCTTTTGGATGCCCTGTTTTTACTGCTGTTTCACTCATTTTTTATCGTTTTAGTTTGGTTTTGAATAGTTTAATTTTCTTTATAAAAACTGTCAATTTTAGTGAAAAATTTACAATTAACAGCACTTTTTTGTGTTAAATGCAATTTTTAAAAAATCATTACTTTAGAAAAAGATTGGGAATTAGATTCTTAGAAACAAAAAACCCATCAACTTTTCAGCGATGGGTTTAAGTGGTACCTCCAGGAATCGAACCAGGGACACATGGATTTTCAGTCCATTGCTCTACCAACTGAGCTAAGGTACCTTTTTAATGCGGGTGCAAATATAGGACGATTTTTAATTTATCCAAAACAAATGCTAAAAAAAAACTATTCGTAACTTTGACACTTCAAAATAGTATTATGCTTTTAACTATAGACGTTGGAAATACCCGAATCAAAGCTGCTGTCTTTGAACAAAATAAGATGGTTGAAATTATTATTTTTACGCAAGAGGAACTGATTTTTCAAGTAGAAAATATTCTAAATCGGTTTGATAAAATTCAACATGTAGCTATTTCTAGTGTTGGAACTATTTCGGAAGAAGCTTTTTTAACACTAAAACACAGAGTTGAAATCCATTTTATGACACATCAAACTAAATTCCCTTTCAACAATTTATATGCTACGCCAACTACATTAGGTATCGACAGAATGGTTTTAGCAACTGGTGCAACACTTCAATTTCCAAATCAAAACCGATTAATTATTGATCTTGGGACTTGCATAACCTACGATTTTATTGATGAAAACGACAATTATCATGGTGGTGCTATTTCTCCTGGAATTCGATTGCGTTATGAATCGTTACATCATCAAACAGAAAAATTGCCCTTACTAAATAAAAAATATCCTGATAACTTTATTGGAAATTCCACTCAAGAATCTATTCATTCTGGAGTAATTAATGGTGTGGCTTTTGAAATAGATGGCTTTATTGAACTTTACGCAACTCAATACGCTAAATTTATCATAATTTTAACGGGTGGTGACTCAGATTTTTTGGCTAAGAGATTAAAAAATACCATATTTGCCAATTCAAATTTTCTGCTTGAAAGTTTGAACCAAACATTTCAATACAATCAAAAATGATTAAAAATATTATAGTAAACATCTGTTTACTTTTTTCATTGGCAATTTTTGCACAAGAAGGCACATCCTCTCCTTATTCATTTTACGGAATTGGTGATATTAAATTTAAAGGCACAGTTGAAAACCGCTCCATGGGGAGTATCTCAGTTTTTCCAGATAGTATCCACATAAATATTCAAAATCCAGCTCATTTTGCAAGTTTAAAATTGACCGGTTTTAGTATTGGTGGAACCTATGCCAATACAAAATCCATTACTGAAACACAGGAAGCTAAATCCAGAAGAACATCACTAGACTATTTGGTTGTTGGGTTACCGGTTGGAAAACTAGGTATAGGTTTTGGGCTTATGCCATATTCTTCTGTTGGGTATAAAATAGGAAATGTAACTGACATTAGAGATAGCAACAATACTATTATACGCAGTGAGTTTTCACGATATAATGGAATTGGTGGCGTTAACAAAGTTTTCGTTGGTATTGGATATCAGCTTACAAAGAAAATAAACATTGGCGCCGATATTCAATACAACTTCGGGTCGATCGAAACCAGTAATTTGGAATATCAATCTGATTTGCAATACGGCTCTAGAGAAAATAACACTTCTGACTTAAGTGGTGTGAATTTTGATTTTGGATTAACATATCAGACTAAAATAAACTCAAAAAATACTTTTTTTAGCAGTTTGTCTTATACCCCAGAGTCAAAACTAACACTAGGGAATACTCGTGATATTCAAGTTATAGAACTTTTATCCACAAGTGCAGTAAGAGTAATTGAAATACAATCAATACCGATAGAGGACACTACAATTAAACTCCCGTCAAAACTTTCTATAGGTTCTGGCTTTGGTCAAGTTAAAAAATGGTTAATTGGTGGTGAAATTAGTTTTATTCAGAACAGTGTGATGTCAAATCGTTTTAATGATATAGAAGATTCCGTTTTTGAAAATTCTATTCGTTATAGTTTAGGTGGCTATTATATTCCTAATTACAATTCCTTTTCTAAGTATTACAAAAGAGTTGTATATCGTGGTGGTTTACGTTATGAAAATACTGGTCTAGTACTTCAAAACAAATCAATTACTGATTTTGCAGGTACTTTTGGATTAGGACTGCCTTTAGGTGGAACTTTTTCGAACATAAATATTGGTCTTGAAATTGGCAAACGTGGCACAAAATATAATAACTTAGTAGAGGAAAACTACGTCAACATTAGCGTAGGTTTATCTTTAAGTGATAAATGGTTTGTGAAACGTAAATACGACTAAAACTTTTACATTATGAAGGTAATTATATTTTTACTTGGAATTTTGTTTGTTACCCATAGTAATGCTCAAAAAATAGATTGTACTTCAAAAACAAAGGCCTATCAGGAATTCCTTCAAGCAAAAAAAATAACTGAATCATATGATATTTGGAATGACGTTCGGAAAAATTGTCCGAAAGAAACAGAAGCCATTTATATTGATGGAATTCAAATTTTACAGTACAAAATTGACAAAGCAAGCCAAGAAGAAAAAGAAAAATCAGTTCGCGATATCGTAAAACTTTATGACCAATACAATACGAACTTCCCAGTAGCCATTCCAGATTTTGAAATTAAAAAGGCTATGGCTTTAGTCACAAATAAAATTGATTCCAAAGAAGAAATTTTTTCTTTATTAGATAGTGGTTTTGCCAAAGCATCCCAAAATGTAACTGATGCCAATGCTATATATACCTATTTTAGTATGTGTTGTGAAAGATTTAATGATGGTGATAAAAAAATTACTCCAAATTTAGTTCTAGCAAAATATACTTCCCTCAATACTATTCTTAATAAACTAAAAGGATTGCAACCTGAAAATATAGAGTATAAAACTGCTCAGAGAGCTATAGATGAATTAATTAAAGACATCGCAACTTGTGAAAATTTAGCAGATTTTTATACTAAAAACTATGCTGAAAATATAGAGAATAATGATTGGATAACTTCTGCTTTAGTTAGTCTTTCTGGTAATTGTGCTGCCAAACCTATCTTTCAAACTTTAGCTGAAAAGCTTTATTCCATCAAAGTAACTCAACAATCAGCGTATTTCATGGCGTTGGCAAATATCAAACAAAGAAGATTTCCAGAAGCCATTAAATTCTATAACGAATCAGCAGAATTACAAAACAATCCAACAGAAAAAGCCAAATTATTTTACACTCTTGCAACTGGCTTATTGGCTAACGATTTCCCTAAATCAAAGGAATATTTAAACAAAGCATTGGTAGCTGACCCGAAAATGGGGAAAGCTTATTTGTTTTTAGCTCAACTTTATGGTAACGGATCTAATGACTGTGGAAAAACCGATTTTGAAAAAAAAGCGGTTTATTATCTCGCAATTCAAACAGCTCAAAAAGCGGGAATTGTTGAGCCACGATTAAAACCAACTGCTGATAAAATGGTAGAAGATTTTGCTCAAAAAACACTTTCACCATCGGAAATATCTAAAGCCAAAATGAATGGAAAAACCATAACCATTGGATGTTGGATTAATGAAACCATTACCTTTCCTGTCAAGTAATGAAATTTTTAACTAAAAATAGCGTCTTTTTATTTTTAACTTTTTTTAGCTTAGTAATAATGGCTTGCGAAAGCAATTTTCGTGATGTTCAGAAAATGGGTTTTGCAGCCTTTTCCCCAAGTGGTGATGCCGATGCAATCAATTTAAAATATACCGATTCTGGCAGAATTACCGCTACTCTTATTAGTCCAAAAATGTTGGATTATGCCACTGTAGAATACCCATTTACCGAATTCCCAAAAGGAATCCATTTAACACTCTTTGATAAAAACGGCAAGCAAACCTATATTGACGCCAAGTATGCAGTATCACATAAAACTACCAATCTAATCGATTTGCAAAACAACGTAAAAATATCGAATCAAAACGGTGAAATGCTTGAAACGGAGCAATTGTACTACGACCAAAAGAATGAATGGTTTTATACCGAAAAAAAGTTTAAATTTACCTCATCTAAAGGAGTTTCTTATGGAGAAGGAATTGATTTTAGCAAAGATTTCAAAAAAGTAAATTCACAAAAAATATCAGGAGAAATTCAATCTGAATAATAACTATGAACTATTTAAAATTTACCCAATACGCTTATTTACTTGCTGGAATTCTATTTACAATTAATGCATTCGTAGAATGGAGCTCTCATCAAAGCTACACTATCAGCGGCATGTTTGCTGCTGTTTGTCTTTTTCTTTTTTTCTTTAGAAGAAGATTTGCTAAAAAATTTGAAGAAAGAAATAAAAAACCCTAATTCATGGAAATCGGAGTAATCATTCTATGCTTGATACTTTCCGCTTTTTTCTCTGGAATGGAAATCGCCTTTGTTTCCTCAAATAAAATTTATCTTGAAATTGAGAAAAAACAAGATGATTTTATTTCTAAAATTTTAACAAAACTTACTCAAAAACCATCTAAATTCATTGCCACCATGCTTGTTGGCAATAATATTTCAATGGTTGTCTATGGCTTTTTTATGGGCGATTTGTTAATGCGTTGGTTTGAAAGCGTAGGCCTTACTCTCACTCCTTTTTCTAATTTATTGTTACAAACGACGATTTCAACGTTGATTGTTTTGATGACTTCGGAATTTTTGCCAAAGGTATTTTTTCAAATTTATGCCAACAGTTTTATCAAAATTTTTGCAGTACCAGCCTATTTTTTCTACAAACTTTTTTATTACATTTCTTCATTTTTGATCTGGATATCGGATTTTGTATTGCGAAAATTCTTCAAAACAGAAGGCGACCAAATTAATCTTTCATTTAGCAAAGTAGAATTAGGTAACTATATTTCTGAACAAATGAATTCTGTTCAAGACCACGAAACTGTAGACTCAGAAATTCAGATTTTTCAAAATGCTTTGGAATTTTCGGGAGTGAAAGCTAGAGATATTATGACGCCGCGAACTGAACTGGTTGCCGTTGATTTGTATAGCTCTGTGGTCGATATAAGAGACCTTTTTATTAAAACTGGATATTCTAAAATTCTGATTTATATTAATACACTTGACGATATTGTGGGTTATGTTCATTCATTTGAATTGTTTAAAAAACCAAGAAGTATTAAGTCTATTATGATTCCTGTCGAATTTGTTCCAGAGACAATTTTAATCAAAGATGCTATGAATTTGTTAACCAAAAAACGAAAAAGTGTCGCTGTGATTTTGGATGAATATGGCGGCACCTCTGGAATTGTAACTATAGAAGATATTGTCGAAGAACTGTTTGGAGAAATTGAAGATGAACACGATTCCGACGAAGAATTAATTGAAACGAAAGTAGATGAAGTAACGTACCTTTTTTCGACACGACTAGACGTAGAATACCTCAACGAAGAATACAAACTCAATATCCCTGAAAATGATTCTTATGGAACTTTAGGTGGATTCATTGTAGATTTTTCTAAAGAAATTCCACAAAAAGGACATCAAATTAACATCGGTAACTTTCAATTTATCATTGAAGAAGCGACAAATAAGAAAATCGAATTAGTAAAAATGACCGTAATGGATTAATTTCTCGTAAAAATTCCACATTTAAACGAAATTATGAGGTTGTGTGTTTTGTTATTAGACATATAATTGTATTTTCGCAAACTGAAATAAAATTAACAAAAAATAGAAATGGCAGTTTTATCAAAAATTAGAAATCGTTCGGGATTACTTTTATTAGCAATCGGTTTTGCTTTATTGGCTTTTGTAATACAAGATTTATTTAACAGTGGAATGAAAAGCGTCTCTACTGATGTAGGTTCTGTAAATGGCAAAGATATTTCTTTTGACGAATTTAGAGTTAAAGTTGCAAATACAGAAAAAAATGCTCAAGGTCAGAACATGACTTCTATGCAAGCTTCAAATCAAGTTTGGAGTCAAGAAGTAAACATAGCGTTACTTGCAGCTGAATTTGAAAAACTTGGCATCAGAGTAGGTGAAAAACACATTCTTGAAGTGTTGAAAGCAGACCAACGATATGCTCAAAACCCATCGTTTTTGAATGCAGTAGGTAAATTTGATTTAAACAAGTTTAAGGATTATTTCAAAGCAATTCCAGAAGGGATAAAAATGTTAAGAGAGGAAGAGAAAAATGCTGAGTTAAACGCAAAATATCAAATCTATAATTCTTTGGTAAAAGGTGCTATGTATACTACTGCAAGCGAAGGAAAATTCAAATACGAATCCGAAACCAATAAAGTTAACTTTGACTTTGTCATGGTGCAATATGCATCCATAAAAGATAGCGATGTAAAAGTAACCGATGATGAAATCCTTGCTTACATGAAAACCAAGGAGAAAAAATTCAAATCGGAAGAGTCACGTGAATTGGATTATGTTTTAATTCAAGAAAAACCATCTGCTCAGGATGAAGCTGAAATTAAATCTAACATTGATAAATTACTAACTACACATGTAGAATTTAAAGATGGTAAAAATGATACTATTCAAGGTTTCAAATTGGTAACAAACAATGGTGATTTTGTAAATGCAAATTCAGATGTTCCTTTTGATTCTACTTACATTGCTAAACAAGATTTACCTGCTGCATTTGCAGATCAATTGTTTAACTTACCTACTGGAGAAGTTTTTGGTCCCTATATGAAAGAGAACTACTATTGTATATCAAAATCTTTAGGCAGAAAATCGGGTGCAAAAGTAAAAGCAAGTCATATCTTAATTAGTTGGGAAGGAACACAAGTTCCAAACAAAAAAGAAAAAAGAACTAAAGAACAAGCCAAAGCTAAAGCAGATGGTTTGTTAGCTCAAGCGTTAGCTAATCCCGGAATGTTTATGATGTTAGCCATGTCAAATTCGGATGATTCATCTGCTAACCAAGGTGGTGATTTAGGCTATTTTGCTCCTGGGCAAATGGTTAAACCGTTTAATGATTTTGCTTTTAATAATCCCGTTGGAAAAATTGGATTGGTAGAAACGCAATTTGGTTACCACATTATTAATGTAACTGACAAACAAGATGCTGTTAAATTAGCAACCATTGCTCAAAAAATTCAACCATCTGAAGCTACAAATGACAAAACTTATACAGAAGCAACTAAATTTGAAATGGACGCTGCAAATAAAGATTTTGCTGCTTTAGTAAAACAAAAGAAGTTAACTTCAAATCCTGCAGTGAGAGTAAAAGCTATTGACGAAAGTTTTGGATCTATAAGCAATCAAAGACAAATCGTGAAATGGGCTTTTGAAGGCGATACCAAAATTGGGAGCGTAAAACGTTTTGAAGTTGTAAATGTTGGTCACGTCATTGCTAAACTAAAAAGCATTAATGGAAAAGGGTTAATGTCTGTAGATGAAGCAAGACCACAGGTTGAAAACATATTGAAAAACAAAAAGAAAGCTGCTAAAATTATTGCCAAAATGAAAGGTGCGTCTTTAGATGCTATCGCTGCTACTAATAAAGTAACTGTAGTGAATGCTATTGATTTAACTATCGAAAATCCAAACGTTCCTGGTGCCGGTTTTGAACCTAAAGTAGTGGGAAATGCATTTACTTCTAAAATTGGTCAGCTTTCAAAACCTATTGAAGGAAATGCTGGTGTATTTGTAGTAAATACGAAAGCGGTAACAAAAGCGCCAAAAATTCAGAAATATGATGAGTATGTTACAAAAATAAAACAACAAGTAACAAACTACTCAGGAAGAGTTATGCCAGCGTTGAAAAACGATGCTGATATTCAAGATAACAGAGCAGAGTTTTATTAATAGTACCACTTATCAAATAAAAAATCCTGTTTAGTTTAAGCAGGATTTTTTTGTTTAAAAGATACGTAGTGTTATTATTTGTCGTTCCGACGAAGAAGGAATCTCATATACAAAAGCTATCATAATGTGATTCCTCCTTCGTCGGAATGACAAAAGTGTGTTTTTTTTACAGATAAGTTGATCGTATTCTACCTATTTTATTGGTCAGATTTACTTTTAACTTGTTATAATCATTGATGGTTGCTTTTAGTTCTTCTAAATCATTTTCAGCTTCATTTGCACTGTAACTATTCATCAAATCCATAATTAATTTATTGATTAGGTATTCTCTCAACGAAACAATAGTTTCAGAAACATATTGACTTACATTTTGATTTTTACTTTTTACATATATATTTTTTGCCTCCCAGTTATGAAGTAACTCTTTTTCTTCTAACATCAAAATATCGGTAACTACTTGGGAATGTTCTGGCGATAATTGCATCAAATAATGTTCAATATTAAATGACTCGTTTTGATTATAATATTCAATCAAATCGTTGTAGATTTCTTTGAATAAAGGATTAGCCAATTCAACTTCGTCTTCATGTAAACTCAAATAAATCCGTTGATGAACTCTAACAGTATTGGTTTCTTTCTCTTCTATCATTTCACCTTCTTCATTCGCTTTCAAAATAAAATCATCAAAATCAGCTTCTTGAGAACCATAAAGCAATAGCATTTCGATAATCTTACGTTCTAATTCAAATTTAATATCTACTTCAAAAACAACTTTTATATCATTAGGATTGTCTTCTACTTTACGAATTCCATCAGCATTTTGGCTCTGCTTTAACTTTTTATTTAAGTCATCTTTGTTCTTTACATCAATTTGTTTTAAAGTATTTAAAAGAACCTGTTCCGAAACATCCATTATTCTTGAACATTCTCGGATATAAGATTCTCTACTTATTGTGTTATTAATTTTAGAAATACTCACCACCATATCGCGAATCAAATCGGCTTTTTTGATTGGGTCATTATTCGCTTCATTCATCAATAATGAAGCTTTGAACTGAATAAAATCTTTGGCATTATTTTCTAAATAAAAAACCAAATCTTCATACGAATTTTTTCGAGCAAAACTATCGGGATCATCGCCATCAGGGAAAGTACACACTTTTACGTTCATTCCTTCTTCCAAAATCAAATCGATACCACGAATGGAAGCTCGAAGTCCAGCAGCATCACCATCAAAAAGTACCGTGATGTTTTTGGTCAATCGATTAATTAATCTAATTTGATCGGGAGTTAAAGCGGTACCCGAAGAAGCAACGACATTCTCAATTCCGGCTTGATGCAATTGAATTACATCAGTATATCCTTCCACCAAATAACAATTATTTTGTTTGGCAATGGCTTGTTTGGCATGAAAAATTCCGTAAAGCACTTTGCTTTTATGATAGATTTCGCTCTCAGGTGAATTGAGGTATTTGGCTGCTTTTTTATCATTGGTTAAAATTCTACCTCCAAATCCTAAATTTCTACCCGACAAACTTTGAATGGGAAACATCACTCTTCCTTTAAAACGATCAAAATGTTTGCCGTCTTCTCTAGTGATGGTTAATCCAACTTTTTCTAAAAATTCTAATTGGTACCCTTTAGACAGTGCTTCTTTTGTAAAAGCGTCCCATGTTTCGGGTGAATAACCTAATCCAAATTTGGCAATAGTTTGATTGGTAAATCCTCTTTCTTTAAAATAGGTTAATCCAATGGCTTTGCCTTCTTCAGAATTTAAAAGTGTTTCTTGAAAATAGGTTTTGGCAAATTCAGAAACCAAATACATGCTTTCTTTTTCATTGGCCTCCATTTTATCTTCTTGAGACGTTTCGGTTTCTTCTATTTCGATATTGTATTTATTGGCCAAAAACCGAATGGCTTCCGGATAGGTAAAATGCTCATGCTCCATTAAAAAAGTCACCACACTTCCGCCTTTACCCGAACTAAAATCTTTCCAAATTTGTTTCACAGGCGATACCATAAACGAAGGAGAACGTTCATCCGAAAACGGACTCAATCCTTTGTAATTACTTCCGGCACGCTTTAGTTGGACGAAATCGCCAATGACTTCTTCCACCCGCGCAGTTTCAAAAACTTTATCGATGGTTTCTCTAGATATCAAATCTTTAGTTTAAAATTGTTTAAGGGTTTAAAGTTACAAAGTTTTTCTATTTAAAAACCCTGTCAGGGTTTTAAACTCTGACAGTGTTAAATACTTACCCAACAACACTTAAACTGCCTGTCTGCCGACAGGTAGACGCTCAGTGTGACATATAAGAAATTAATTTTAATTAAAATCGAATCTTACACCAAGAGAGATGTTATTTTGGTCGATAGCATTGTTTTTAAACAACGGATTTAAATCGTATTTCAAATACAAACTTGTTTCTTTATACCCAATATAAGTGCTAACTCCATAAATAAAATCATTCACATTGAAATCTCCTTTTTCTTTAGAAGAGAATTCATTACCATCAATTTCATAGCATAATTTTTGTTTCGATTTTACTCTAAAACCAGCGTAACCGCCAATTCCGAAACGAACGCTTTCATGGGTTCTGAAAATTTTCTTTCCGTCTTTGTCTTTAGCCTTTGTAAAATCAAATTCTAAATGAAGCGGCACGGTTAAATACACATTTCTGAATCGCGAGTCTTTCAAATTTACCGTACTGGTTTCCAAATTAGTTTGATTTCCGTTTACTACGAATAAGCGATTATCTGTTGGACGTAAATTATTATACATTAATGACATTCCGTATTTCAAATGCAATAAGTTATCGTTTTTAAAAAGTCGTGTATTCGAAGTAAAACCCCATTCATAGAAGTGCGAACCCCAATATCTGAAATCGGAATGAGCCACTGCTCTATCCGTAACTAAATTGTTTACTCCGGCTGCGAAAACAAATTGAGATGTAGTTCTTCTTTCGCCTCTACTTTTTCTAATGGAATCTTGTTTCTTATCTACTTTAATTCGGATTCCATAAACATACCCGTATTTATCATTGATTTTCCCATCTACTTTTTGCTTAACCAACTCTTTCAATTCGTCTTGGGCTTGAGCTATTCGGGTTTCGATATTTTTAGAACGCGTTTCAGCCAATTTCATTTTTTTCTCATCGGCTTGAGCCTTGGTAATGGTGCCTGCTTCCAATTCTTTGTTCACGGCTTCCAATTCGATTTTTAAAGCCGATTTTTCTTCTTTGGTAATAAGTTCAATCTTGTCGGAAATAGCTTTGACACGGTCTTCAAAAGTTTCTTGTGCAGATAATTTACTTGCGATTAGGCATGCAGTTATGGCTAAATAAATAATAAAATTTTTCATGATGTTTGTGATTTATTTTTGATTAATGATTCGTTATTCGTTATTTCTGTTGGCCAGAGCCACTTTAACTTCTTTATAATTCTTGTTTATTTTGGTAATAACTTTTTCTCTAAACGTTTGTTCCACTTCGCCATCTACTTGAGAAAGTAAATTTTTAGCATCGACTTTTACCCCTGATTTTTGGTTGGTGGATTGTTTGGCAACTTTATCTAAACCGGCTAAAAGCGCTTCGTCTGATTTAGCATTGTTATACCCTTGAACAACAATTTCTTTTCTTGTTTCGATTTTTGGTAAGTCTTTTAACGCAACATCTTCAGTTATTACATATTCTATTTTTTTTTCTTTGATGATTTGATTTTGATTACTGTTCGTTTTTTGAATTATTATTTCTTGATTATTGATTGAAACCCCTTGATGATTCGTTATCGGTTGTCGGTTGTCGGTTGTTGGTTGAACATCCGAAGTTGCTACTTCTTCATTTTCTTGTTTATCTTTAGTACTTGGAATTTGGAATTTGGAATTTGGAATTTCTACGTTGTCTTTTTTAATTTCTGTTCCAACAACTGCGTTTTGAGTTTTGATTTTGGTAGTGTTTTGATTGAACAAAAGCAAACCAAGTGTTACGAAAACCAAAACACTGGCAGCAATTCCAATAAAAGAAAAGGAAAGAAAAAAAGAACGCTTTGTTTTTTTTTCTTCGGCTATAGTAAGCATAGCATCTAATCTGTCCCAAGCTTGAGGTGAAGGTTGAATTTCTCTGGCATTCAACTTTTCTCTTATTTGGTTTTCAACATTATTCTGTTCCATTACTGTAATTTTTTAATTTAATAATAGTGTCTTGAAGCATTTTGCGGGCATGAGACAACTGCGATTTGGAAGTTCCTTCATTGATACCGAGCATTGAGGAAATTTCCTGATGTTTGAATCCTTCGATACAATAAAGATTAAAAACCATTCGGTAACCGTCGGGTAAATTGTCAATTAGAAATTGAATATCTTCAACAGCGAATTGGCTTTCAATGTCGTTATGCCGTTCTTCGAAATAATTCTCGTCATCAATAAACGTTACTTTTTTCTGAACTCGGATATAGGATATGCATTCGTTAATCATTATTCTTCGTATCCAACCCTCAAAACTTCCTTTATGTTCAAAGTTTTTTAGATTGGTAAACGATTTCATAAAAGCGGTAATCATCACGTCTTCAGCCAAATGCAAATCCTTTATGTACTGTCGGCAAACGCTCAACATTTTTGGGGAAAATTTAGAATATAATTTATGTTGTGCATGTCGATTATTTTCGACAGCCAATTCAATTAATTCTTTTTCTTCTTGATGTAAGTTGATTATTTTCATAGTAAATGTCAAAATTCAATTGCAATGTCAAAATTCAATTTAAAAAATTGACATTGAAACTGTCATTGATTTTTGATATTGATTAAGACTTCTATTTGCATAGACGAGATTGGTTGAAAAATGGTTGCATGGTAATTTGAAAAAATATCGGATTGAAAATTTGAAAATGAAAAACACCAATAAATCAACGCTTTACAAATGAAATAATTTTAAAAAAAATTATTTTTTTCTTTCGATAACGTAATTTACCATAAGTGAAAGTGAATCTCTATAGTCCGATTGGGGAAATTTTTCTAGAATTTGAAGTGCTTCTTGCTGGAATTGGGCCATTTTTTGTTCGGCGTATTGTAAGCCGTTTTTGTCTTTTACAAATTGAATGACTTCCTTGACACGTTTTTTATCTTTATTATGATTCTTGATCGAGTTAATGCACCAACTTTTTTCTTTACTCGAACAATTATTTAAAGCGTAAATTAAAGGCAAAGTCATTTTTTGTTCCTTAATATCGATTCCTGTTGGCTTTCCGATAGCATCATCTGTATAATCGAACAAATCATCTTTAATTTGAAATGCCATTCCAATGAGTTCTCCAAACAGACGCATCTTTTCAACCAACGCTTCGTCTTCTGAAACCGATTTAGCTCCAAGTGCGCAACAAGACGCTATTAAAGTGGCTGTTTTTTTTCGGATAATTTCATAGTAGATATCTTCTACAATATCCAATCGACGTGCTTTTTCAATCTGCAATAATTCCCCTTCGCTCATTTCTCGTACAGCTACAGAGATGATTCGGAGTAAATCAAAATCGCCGTGGTCTATTGAAAGTAATAATCCTTTTGACAATAAATAATCGCCGACAAGGACCGCAATTTTGTTCTTCCACAACGCATTGATTGAGAAAAAGCCGCGACGCCTGTTACTGTCATCTACCACATCATCATGAACCAACGTAGCCGTATGAATTAATTCGATAACGCTAGCACCTCGATAGGTTCGTTCATTTACTTCATTAGTATCGGAAAGCAATTTGGCAACTAAAAAAACAAACATTGGTCGCATTTGTTTTCCTTTTCTATTCACAATATAATAGGTAATTCGATTAAGAAGCGCTACCTTTGAAGTCATTGATTCATAGAACTTTTTTTCAAAAAGCTCCATCTCTGTCTGGATTGGTTTTTTTATTTGTGAAGTGATGTTCATCGATTTCAAAGATAATTAATTTGAAATCGCTTACAAGTGATAAAACTAAAGGAAATTATAAAATTATGATTTATTAGCTAACTGACCGCAAGCTGCATCAATATCTTTTCCTCGGCTTCGGCGAACTTTGGCAACAATATCATTTTTTGTTAATTCTTTTATGTAGTTATTGATTGTATCGTCTGAAGCCTGTTGAAAACTTGCCTGACGGCAGTCAGGTCCACCATCATCAATTGGATTATACTCTATCAAATTGACCTTACACGGAACGTATTTACAGAACTTGACCAAGGCATCAATCGAAGCTTTATCGTCGTTAATTCCTTTCCAAACTACATATTCATAGGTAACTTTGCTTTTAGTCTTTTGATACCAATACTGTAACGCTTCTTTCAATTCGGGCAATTGAAAGTTTTTGGTAAAAGGCATGATGTGATTTCTGGTTTCTTCAATAGCAGAATGCAACGAAACAGCCAGTTTGAATTTTACTTCATCATCAGCCATCTTTTTAATCATTTTAGAAACACCCGATGTAGAAACAGTAATGCGTTTTGGAGACATTCCTAACCCTTCTTCAGATGTAATCATAGTAATCGCTTTCATCACATTATTGTAATTCATCAACGGTTCTCCCATTCCCATAAAAACAATATTCGAAAGTGGTCGGTTGTAATACAAACGACTTTCTCTATCAATGGCAACAACTTGGTCATAGATTTCTCCCGGTTCAAGATTTCGCATTCTTTTTAAACGTGCGGTTGCACAAAAATTACAATCTAAACTACATCCTACTTGACTAGAAACACAAGCTGTTGTTCGGGTTTCTGTTGGAATCAAGACACTTTCCACAATCAAACCATCGTGCAAACGAACCGCATTTTTTACGGTTCCGTCTTCACTACGTTGCATCGTATCCACTTTAATGTGATTAATTACAAAATTGTTTTCGAGCATTGTTCGGGTTTCTTTAGAAACATTGGTCATATCTTCAAAGTTATGAGAAGCTTTGCTCCACAACCATTCATATATTTGATTGCCACGAAAAGCTTTGTCACCATTGGCCACAAAAAAATCGCGTAATTGCTCTTTGGTTAAACTTCGGATGTCTTTTTTCTTGATTTCCATGACGCAAAGGTAATGAGTATTATGAATAATTTTTATAACTTTGTTTTTCAAAACTTTGCAAAATGGGACTTCCTGAATTAAAAAATAAAATCCAACAACAAGTTGAAAGTGCAGATGAAAAAATACTAAAGATTGTTTCTTCTGTTTTTGATAACTATTATAAAGATGAAGGAACAACAGACGGTATTATTGATGAGCTTCTTGAGATTAGTGAAAATGACTATAAAGAAGGATTAACCGAACCTTATACAAAGATTGTAAAAGAAAGTAAAGCCATTTATTTCGGAAAATGACGCTAATTTGGACTCTACTTGCAAAAAAATCATATAACAAAAACATTGAATTCATTTTAGAACTTTGGAATATAAAAATCGCTTAGGATTTCATATTAGAAGTTGAAAGAACAATGAATATCATTGAAAACAATCCAAATTGTTTTGAGAAATGGGAATCTAATCCTGATTTTAGAAAAGGTTTTATTCACGAAAATGTGAGTTTCTTTTACAAAGTTAAGCCAACAGAAATTGTAGTTTATTTATTTTGGAATAACCTTCAAAATCCTAAAAAATTAAAAAAAATACTTTTAAATTCAAAATAAAAAAATGAACTTCATTTCCGACGAATTAGACACTTATGTAACCAATCATTCCGAAAATGAACCCGAATTATTGGCGCAATTGAATAAAGAAACCCATCAAAAAATTTTGCAACCACGCATGTTGAGTGGTCATTTTCAAGGCAGAGTTTTGAGTATGCTTTCAAAAATTATTCATCCGAACAACATATTAGAAATTGGAACCTACACGGGATATGCCACACTATGTCTTGCAGAAGGATTAGCCAAAAACGGTACTATTGACACGATTGATAACGAAGAAGAATTAGTAGATTTTCAGCGCAATTATTTTGATAAAACCAATTGGGCAAACCAAATAACTCAACATTTAGGGGATGCTTTAGCTATTATTCCAACACTGAACAAAAAATACGATTTGGTTTTTATTGATGCCGATAAAGAAAATTACATCAACTATTTTCACTTGATAGTTCCGATGATGAACAAAGGAGGCATCATTCTTTCCGATAATGTTTTGTGGAGTGGAAAAGTTTTGGAAGAAGTAAAACAGGGAGATATTACCACCCAAATTTTATTGGAATACAATCAAATACTGAAAGATGATGTAAGAGTTGAAACTGTTTTATTACCTATTCGTGACGGTTTGACGGTTTCGAGGGTTATTTAATTTACAATATGAAATTTTACTTCGAAAACTTATCAATCGGAATTATTGTATTTTACGCCTTCGTAGCCGTTCTACTCTGTGGAACATGGTCTCTTATTCTTAAAAGCATTTTGAAAAATATTTTCAAAAGGGAATTAAAAGCCAAGTTTGTATTCATTACTCTGACACTAATTTTATTTTTGTCTTTTATTATAATCACATTACTCGACAAACCACAAATAAATTAAACCGCTAAGCGTTCTTAAAAATATATTTTTGATAAATTTTATAGCAAATAAACCCAAAAGTAGCTCCAAATGCATAACCCGTCAAAATATCGGTTGGAAAATGCAATCCTAAATAAATTCGGCTATAGGCAAAGATTAAAGGAAATAAAAACAAGAGGTAAACGTGTTTATAGTATTTCTTCAAAATCATAAAAGTAAAAACGGTTGTTGCCATTGAGTTTGTCGCATGACCCGAAAAGAAACTGAACGAACTACTAGACTTTACAATTCTGATAATTCCCTTAATTTCTTCATCATTGCAAGGTCGTAACCGTTGAAAACCATTTTTAAAAAGATTGGCCGTTTGGTCGCAAAGAAGTATTAAAACTGCAGTAAAAAGGACATAATATCCAAAGTTTTTCCACCCTACTTTTTTCTGTAGAAGATAAAAAAATAGTAAAAAAATTGGTGTCCAATATACTTGTTTTGTTATGATTAACCATAATCCATCAAAGCGTTCTGACCCCAATCCGTTTAAGAAAACAAGAAACTCTTTATCTAAATGGATGATTTTTTCGAGCATTACAACTGTCTTTTTATTGGACCTGTCAAATCTTCGATATCTTGAGTAGCTTTTTGAACTGGATTGGTCAAATTAGAGTCTAAACCTTCTTTCACTTTTTCTACTTCTGAAGAAAAAGAAGAAGTCAAATCTTTTAATGAAGTATCTATTACATTGGCATCTGCTCCTTTTTGAATTTCACTCTTAATTTCGTTAGTGGCATTTTTAAATTGTGCCATTGCTTTACCCATAGTTCTAGCTACATCTGGAATTTTATCAGATCCGAAAAGCATTAATGCTATGAAAATAATGAATAGTAGTTCACCACCGCCAATTCCAAACATAATTGTATTGTTTATCTAAATGAGTTGCAAAGTTACAAACTTCTGTTAGTCAAATTTTGATTTTTCAATAGTTTTTGGCCATGAATTATTTGAAGTATCGATGTCAGCTGTTTCTAATTTTGGATCGATTTGAATTTTAGTAATGGCCTTTTGAGTTGCAAAAGTTCTGTTCACTTCTTGATCATTCATTCTCCAAATTTGAGCTGGAAAATAATGATTTTCTGTTGTTCCATCTTCAAAAGTAAGTTCTACAATTATGGGCATTACTAATCCTCCGGGTTTATTAAAAGTCACTTGATAAAAAAACTTTGGCTCTTTTAATTTTGCCTTTTCTTCTGCTGAAAAATTTTGATTTACAAATTCATCTAAAACTTTATAATCAACAATCTTAAAGGGTTTGTTCATTTCTGGTTTATAATCTTCACTTCCTTCCGATACCATATATACCATTGCGCCTTGTTTAGAATCACGTCGGCGTCTTTTCGTCATAAAATCAGCTACTTCTTTTGATGGTTCGTTACTTACAAAATATTTTTTCACTTCTTTAATTCCAATATCATTATAATCGGTAGTATAAAACCAACCCCTCCAAAACCAATCCAAATCAACTGCAGAAGCATCTTCCATTGTTCTAAAAAAATCTTCAGGTGTAGGATGTTTAAATTTCCAACGATTGGCATAGGTTTTAAACGCATAATCAAATAACTCATGTCCCATTATGGTTTCACGTAGAATATTCAATGCTGTTGCAGGTTTCCCATAAGCATTGTTTCCAAACTGACGAATACTTTCCGAGTTGGTCATAATTGGCTCTAATCCTTTTTGATCACCACTCATATAAGGAACAATATTTTTTGCTGGTCCTGTTCGAGTTGGAAAATTAGGGTCAAAAGATATTTCAGCTAAATATTCTAAAAAACTATTCAATCCTTCATCCATCCAAGTCCATTGGCGTTCATCTGAATTTACAATCATGGGAAAATAGTTATGTCCAATTTCGTGACAAATCACTCCTAGCATTCCGTATTTGGTTTGATCGGTGTACTTTCCGTTTTCATCAGGACGTCCAAAATTCCAACAAATCATTGGATATTCCATTCCTTGATCTCTAGCATTGATAGAAATGGCTTTTGGATAAGGATAATCAAAAGTATAACTGGAATAGCTCTTTAAAGTGTGTGCTACAATTCGTGTTGAATATTCTTCCCAAAGCGGATTTCCTTCTTTTGGATACAAAGAAATTGCCATTGCTGTAGTAGTTCCTGTTTTAACAGCCATCGCATCATAAATAAATTTTCTTGAGGTAGAAATTCCAAAATCGCGCACATTTTCCGCCTTAAATTTCCATGTTTTTTTAGCGGTTGAAAATCCTTTCTCTCTAGCTTCGGCCTCTGCCTGAGTTACCACGATTACAGGTTTATCAAAAGATTGCTCGGCTAACTGGTATCTTTTTACCTGTTCAACAGTAAAAACTTCACTTCTATTCAGTAATGTTCCTGTAGCTTCTAGAATATGATCGGCTGGAACGGTAATATTTACTTCAAAATTTCCAAAAGGCAAAGCAAACTCGCCCGAACCCCAAAACTGCATGTTTTGCCAACCTTCTACATCATTATAGACCGCCATTCTCGGATAAAACTGTGCAATAACATAGAGGTTGTTTCCGTCTTTCTCAAAATGTTCATAACCCGAACGTCCACCATCAATCGTATAATTGTTGATGTTATACCACCATTTTATCGAGAAAGAAATTTTTTCGCCAAATTTTAAAACGTTTGGCAATTCTATTCGCATCATTGTTTGATTCACGGTGTATTGCATTGCCTTTCCTTGTGAATCTTTTACGTATTCAATCTTAAAACCACCATCAAAATCTTCCTCTAAATATTTTCTTGAAAATGATTGCCCTGAAAAAGCTGTATCTAATTTATTACTTTCTACTAGAGGAGAATTAGAATTTCTTGCTTTTTCATTTTGATCTAATTGTACCCATAAATAGTCTAATGATTCTTTGGCATTGTTCGTATAGGTGATAGTCTCAGTACCGTACAATTTTTGGTTTTTGTCGTCTAATTCGACATCAATTTTATAATCGGCTTGTTGCTGATAATATTCTGGTCCGGGTGCACCAGAAGCAGTACGATACATATTGGGTGTTGCAAACAAATCGTACATTTGTTTGAATTTATCTGGATTCCGTTCCTCTGTTTTTGTCGTTTTGGTTGTTTCTTGAGCTTGAGTAAAACTAGCTGTGATTAAAAATAAAGAAGAAAATAAAGTAGGTGTTAATTTCATAAACTAGAGATATATGGAGTAAAAGTAAAATTAATTTAATGGATATAATAGTAAGAAAATTATTTTAACATTCCTTTTGTTGTTTCGCCCGACAAAAGAAGACTGCTTTTAGAACCATTATTGTTAAACTGTATAATATTTTGCTGTTCCGGGTGAACTTCTGTAAGAATCGAGTTTTCAATTTTAAGTGATTTTAATTTTGAAATATCATTAATCTTAAAATAACAAATAAGAACATTATCCTCTTTCTCGTTGCTCAAATAATTCATGGTTTCAAATTTACCATTTACGGTTAATTTAAACTTTTCCGACACATACTTTTTCATCAAATTAATATCGTCATGCGTTTCTTTATCTGTTCCTAAAAAAGTGGTTTTATGATATTTATTTTTTAAAGCATCATTAAAATCATCAAGAAAAATTCGAGTAGTAATTTGAACCATTTTCTTCTCAGCCACATAATTTATTTGAAAAATAGCGGTGTAAAAACGATGAAAGCTTGCAGCAGTCAGCATTATAAAAATTAACAGCAAAAAAGAGAATTTAAAACTTCTTGTCATTCTTTAAAAGTAATAAAACTAATTATTTTGTAGTTAACAATTCTAAATATTTCGTTGCAACATCGGAAAAAATAAAGCGCGCCATCATTTTGTTTTTTGAGTTTAAAGCCTCAATTAATTTTGGGTCTTCAACAGCATAATAACAAAAACCTCTAACATAGTCTTTAGGGATTTTTAAATTATCTGTAAAATATTCTTCTTTAAATAGGTGTTCTATTTTTTGAAGTAAATATTCTTTTTTCTCGATTTGGAGTTCTTTTTTCAGCATCGCAGTTCTACCAGTAATCGCATTAATAATTGGGTCTAAACCTATTGAACCTCCCATCATTAAACCGGCATCTGCCGTTGGGTAATAATTGGATGCAGTCTTCAATTTTCGTTCAGCTGGAGTATACTTTTTGGCGGGTTTGTCTAAAATTCCTAATGAAACCGCATTGATATTTGGATAAAGTTTTATTTCTACTTCTTTAAGTGGAATTACTTTTGCTTTTAGATTTATTACATAGAGCTTTTTTGTAATATCGTTTTCATCCATCATTACTTTTTTGGTATCCACTTGCAAACCCGAAAACTGTATCGTATCACCCACTTTTACAAACATTGAAAAGTTTCCATTTTTATCAGTAACTGTATTTGTTTCTGAACGAAGATTGCTTACATAAATATCGTTAAGTTCCTTAATTTGAGAAGTTATTTTACCTTTTAATAAGGATAATGATTGACTTTGAACAAAAGTTGGTACAAAAAATAAAAACAAGAACATAACTATAAGTAACTTCATTATTCTAAATTTACGTTGTAAAAATAGCGGATTAGATTCCTAAAAGCATATAATCTTTTGTTAAACTTATTGATATTAAAAAGCAAATCCTGCAAAATGAAAAAAATGTTAATTGCCAGCACCTCAACCCTTCATGGTGGAAACTATTTAGAATATTTAGTACCCACTTTGGAAATCCATTTTAAAGATTGTAGTGAAATACTATTTATTCCTTATGCTCGTCCGGGTGGAATATCGCATGATGATTATACGGCAATCGTTCGTTTGGCTTTCGCCAAAATTAATAAAACCGTAAAAGGGTTGCACGAATTTGAAAACCCAATTCATGCTATTGAAAATGCACATGGCATTTTTACCGGTGGAGGTAATACTTTTTTATTGGTAACTCAGTTGTATCAAAATCAAGTAATGGAACGCTTAAAACAGGTGGTTGAGAATGGCACACCTTATTTGGGTTCTAGTGCTGGAAGTAATATTGCTGGTTTGACCATGCAAACTACCAATGATATGCCCATTATTTATCCTCCGAGTTTTAAAACGTTGGGCTTACTACCTTTTAATTTAAACCCACATTATCTCGATGCTGACTTGCAAAGCAAACACATGGGAGAAACACGCGAAACGAGAATAAAAGAATTTCATGCTTTTAACACTATTCCAGTTGTAGGGTTGCGCGAAGGTAGTTGGCTGCAAGTTACTGGCGAAAAAATAATCCTAAAAGGAAATTTAACCGCTAGAGTTTTCAAACAAAATAATACTTCAATAGAAGTAGAACCTGAAACGGATTTAGCTTTTTTAGGAAAATAAAAAAACCCCAAACTTTCATTTGAGGTTTAGAGCGGAAGACGAGGCTCGAACTCGCGACAACCAGCTTGGAAGGCTGGAGCTCTACCAACTGAGCTACTTCCGCATTTTGTGAGTGCAAATATAAAGAATAACTTTGCTTTGATGCAAATTTTTTTTGGGAAAATATTATTTGAAAACTTTCGGAATTATAAAACAAACAAAACCATTTAGTTAAGCAGAACCTAAGAAATTAATTTTGCTAAAATTTCTTGTTTGGCAGAAGGATGATATATGAATAAACAAGATTTATCTTTAATTACCTCTATTATTTTTGCATTCAGTTCTACTGGAACAGCAGGACAACCTTGACTTCTTCCTAATCTTTTGTTTTGTTTAATAAATGACTCAGAAACATAGTCAGCACCGTGAATTACTACAGCTCTTTCTCTTGCTTTGTCATTCAATCCTCTTTCCAAACCATCAAGTTTTAAGGACATTCCGTGTTTACCATTATAAATTTCAGCTGTGGCATAAAACCCTATGCTGCTTTGGTAAGACTCTGCTCTGTTTGAAAATTCTTTAGCAAATTCTTCGCCTGTATTTCTTCCATGAGCCACTAATGTTTGAAACAAAACGGTGTTTTTTTCTAAATCAATCACCCACATTCTTTTAGTATTTGAAGACAAACTAAAATCGACAAGTGTTAAAATATTTTTTTTAATTAGCCCTTTTTCTTTAAGAATATAAAATCCATCCAAAGCAAGGGTAAAGCTTTCAAAACTTGGCAATGCAAAAGAATTGGCATCTAACTGATTGTAAATAGATACATTTTTTGAAACTGATTTAGCTTCTACAACAATACTATTTTTTTTGGAGTTTTCGTTGCTTGGAAGATTCGTAAACGACATCAGCAAAAGAACAAAAAACATAGGTAAAAACTTATAATTCATAGAGTAAATAGGTTTTAATCGTTAGATTTGGTCGTGCAAACATAAAATAAATTTTATATAATAAAAATATTTTTGCCTTTATTAAGATAATATTAATCTTTTTTAAGTTATTGTGTGTGAATGATTTTATCTTAAACTGAGTTGCATAAACCAAATTAATATTTAATTTTGCTCGACTAACCAAATCCCCAATGCCCAAATATTCTATATATTCTATTTGTATTGTATTCCTCATTACAGGCACTTTGTTTAGTCAAAATCCGAAAAAGACACTTCACACAAAATTCACTTCAGAAAAAATAGTAATTGACGGAAAGTTTGACGAAGCATCATGGAAAGATGCTGAAATTGCTACAGATTTTTTGATGACAAATCCAGACAACGGGAAACCCGAAAAATCAGAAAGAAAGTCTGAAGTAAAAATAATATACACAAATGAAGCACTATACATTGCTGCCACTTTAAGTGATAATGAGCCTTCAAAAATTGGAAAAGAGTTAGCTTTAAGAGACAATTTTGTTACTGCTGATCATTTTGGCGTTCTAATAAACGGATACAATGACGGACAACAAGAGTTTCGCTTTTTTGTTAGTGCTGCTGGTGTTCAAATGGATTGCGTATATACCGAAAATAATGGCGAAGATTTTTCTTGGAATGCCATTTGGGATAGTAAAACAACCATTACCGAAAAAGGTTGGGTTATAGAAATGAAAATACCTTATGCAGCTTTACGCTTTCCTTCGGATGCAAAGCAAACCTGGGGAATAAATTTTTATAGAGAAATCATACGAGACAGGCAACAGTTTACATGGAATTTAATCAACAATAACATCAATAACGAAGCCAATCAAGCCGGAATACTTGAAGGTATAGAAAACATTAAAACTCCAACCCGATTGTTTTTTATTCCCTATTCTTCTCAATACATAAATGCTAATGATAGTCAAAAAACGACTGGAGAATTTAAAGGTGGGTTGGATATCAAATACGGAATCAACGATGCTTTTACCTTAGATGCTATTCTTGTTCCCGATTTTGGTCAAACTGCTTTTGATAGAGTGGAATTAAATCTCGGACCATTTGAACAACAGTTTAGTGAAAACCGCCCTTTTTTTACGGAAGGCACTGAACTTTTTAATATTGGTGATTTGGTATATTCACGAAGAATTGGTGGTAATCCTTCCTTAAACTCCGAGCTCAATGCCAATGAAGTGTATGTTGAAAATCCCTCAGTTGTCAATCTATTAAATGCTTTGAAAATATCCGGAAGAACCAAAAATGGTTTGGGAATTGGAATTCTTAATGCTATAACAAATAAAACTGTTGATGAAATAAGAAATATAGAAACAGGAGAAACACGTTTTGTGACAACAGAACCTATTGCCAATTATAATGTATTTGTTTTGGATCAGCGTTTTAGAAAAAACTCCTCTATTTCGTTAATTAATACTAATGTGACGCGAAATGGCGATTTTAGAGATGCTAATGTTACCGCTTTGGCTTACGATTTAAACACTAAATCAAACTCATTTAAGGTAAGCGGCGACTATAAATATAGTTATGTTAATGATTATCAATCATTAGAAAATAAAAAAGGCTATAATACCTCTATTTATTTAGCAAAAACAAAAGGCAAATACAGATATGGTGGTGGTGCTCAATACGTCTCAGAAGATTGGGATAACAACGATTTAGGAATTAATTTTCAAAGTCATTATCAATCCTATTATGGTAATGCCAGTTATCGTATTTTAAATCCAACCAAAATCTTTAATTCTTTTGGGGTGTATTTTAATGCGTATTCCGAATTTGATAATAGAACTACCAGAATTCAAGGAGCTAACCTTAGTTTACAATCTAATTTTACCTCTAAAAAAAATGACTTCTTTAATTTTGGCATAAATATAAGACCTGTAACAATATATGATTTTTATGAGCCAAGAAGTGATAATAATGAGAGGTTTTTAGCTATTCCAAAAAGTTTTAATAGCTTTTTTTATTTTTCGTCTAATTATAACCGAAAATTTGCTTTAGACTTTAATCCATCTATTGGATTTGTTGATGAAAAAGGACGCATTGGTTACAACTTTTTCGTGAGTCCACGGTATCGATTTAATGATCACATTTCATTGATTTATAGTTTTTCTTATAACGTTCAAAAAAACAACATAGGATATGTAGATGATGACACCTCTCTCAATGAAATATATATGGGAAGAAGAGACCGAACTACTTTTTCAAATTCATTAACGAGTAAATATACTATCAATGAAGTTATGAATATCAATTTATCTGTAAGACACTATCTTTCCTATGCTGAATACAACAGGTATTATACATTATTGGATGATGGAAGTTTGCAAATAAACCCAATTTATACAACTAATAATGATATCAGTTTTTCCACTTGGAATCTAGATTTATCCTACTCTTGGTGGTTTGCCCCTGGTAGTCAAATTTCTATTTTATACCGAAACAATTCCTTCATTTCTGAATTTGGCACTACTTTAGAAAAAAACTATTTAGATAATTTAAAATCAAATTTAAATGATAGTGTATTAGATCATATCTTTTCAATAAGCATTCGCTATTTTATTGACTACAACTCGTTAAAAAATTCAAGCCTTTCCAAAACTTTCACCAAACCTAAGGAGAAAATCCATTTCTAAAACTAATTATAAGCCGTACCTTTGTTCAAAATATTTCCTGATGAACAAGAAAGTAATTCTAATGATTTTAGACGGTTGGGGAAAATCTCCTGACCCAAAAGTTTCTGCCATTGATAATGCTAATGTTCCTTTTATAAAAGGGCTCTACACTCAATATCCCAACGC
The DNA here is from genome assembly GCF_044369455.1 of Flavobacterium sp. GTDB lineage: Bacteria > Bacteroidota > Bacteroidia > Flavobacteriales > Flavobacteriaceae > Flavobacterium. The sequence goes on from NZ_JBIPLW010000001.1 coordinate 190,570, forward strand.
ACAACTAAGAACCGATGGTTTAAATGTAGGTTTACCCGAAGGTCAGATGGGAAACTCTGAAGTAGGTCACATGAATCTTGGTGCCGGAAGAATTGTGTATCAGGATTTGGCCAAAATCAATTTGGCTGTAAAAAACAAAACCATGAGCCAAGAACAACCGCTAATTGATGCCTTTAATTATGCCAAAAATAACAACAAAGCAGTTCACTTTTTAGGATTGGTTTCTGATGGTGGTGTGCATTCGCATACTTCGCATTTGCGCAGTTTGATAGATGCTTCGCAGGACTTTGGTTTAAACAAAGTTTTCGTTCATGCATTTACAGATGGTCGCGATGTAGACCCAAAATCAGGAAAAACATATATTCAAGATTTAGAAAACTATATTCAAAATACTTCGGTTAAAATTGCCTCTGTTATTGGTCGGTATTATGCTATGGACCGAGACAAACGCTGGGAAAGAGTTAAGTTGGCTTATGATTTACTGGTAAATGGTACTGGCACACCCACCACTAATTTGGTGCAAAGCATCGCCGATAGTTATGCCGAAAAAGTTACCGATGAATTCATCCAACCCTTAACCGCTGTTGACACATTTGATAAACCCATTGCCACCATTCAAAATGACGATGTGGTGATTTTCTTCAACTTTAGAACCGATAGAGGAAGAGAATTGACCGAAGCCCTTTCTCAAAAAGATTTCCACGAATTCAACATGCACAAACTGAATTTGTATTATGTTACCATGACCAATTATGATGATACCTATCAAAACGTTCACGTTATTTATGACAAAGACAACATCGCCGAAACTCTTGGTGAAGTTTTGGAAAAAAACAACAAAACACAGATTCGTATTGCTGAAACTGAAAAATACCCACACGTTACGTTCTTCTTCTCGGGCGGAAGAGAACAACCTTTTCAGGGTGAAACCCGAATTTTAAGAAACTCTCCCAAAGTGGCTACCTATGATTTACAACCCGAAATGAGCGCCTATGAACTCAAAGACGCGCTGATTCCCGAACTTAAAGAAGGGAAAGTGGATTTTGTTTGCCTCAACTTTGCAAATGGCGATATGGTTGGACATACCGGCGTTATGGCTGCTGCAATTAAAGCTTGCGAAGCGGTTGACAAATGTGTGAAAGCAGTAGTTGAAGCAGCATTAGAAAACAATTACACCACCATCATCATTGCCGACCATGGCAATTGTGAAACGATGATCAACCCCGATGGTTCTCCAAACACGGCGCATACCACCAACCCTGTACCGATTATTTTGGTTGACAAAGACCACCTGCCGGTGCGCGATGGTGTTTTGGGCGACCTTGCTCCTACTATCCTTGAACTGATGGGCGTTCAAAAACCCGCTGTAATGACGGGACATTCTTTATTAGTACGATTATAAAAAAAGCACTCGACTGCCTATTTGCCGAGAAGTTGACGCTCGGAGAATGTCATTACGTTAAGCACTAACTTGTCATTGCTTCGCCAGCATGCCTGTCGGCAGAAAGTTACGCGCCTAGTTGTCATTCCGTAGGAATCTCATTAGTTGTTATGTTATGTGATTTGCCTGCCTGACGGCAGTTAGGGTAGCGCAAAGTTTTACGCAAAGTACGCAATGGTTTTTTGCCACGTATTTCGCGGATTAAACGGATTTTTTTTGGCTACTAAGTCAGGATGCTTCGCAGAGGGGGAAGGAATTGTGAGCGGGGGAGTTTTTTATTTAATCAACAAATATTTCTTTCAATATTTGTTTAACTTGTATAGTTTCTTTTGGCGATAACTTACTTATTGTTTTTATAATTCTAGTTTTATCAATTGTTCTTATCTGATCTAATACAACCCAACCTGTAACTTCCTTATTTTTAAGCTCTAAACGAGTTGGGTAAAATTTTGAAGTATTGGTAATTGGCGCTATAACTACATTTTGTAAATGTTTATTCATTTCATTTGGAGAAATAACTGCACAAGGTCTGATTTTTTTCATTTCACTTCCTATGCTAGGATCAAGATTTACAAGTATAATTTCATATTGTTTTATTTCCATTCTTCTAAAGATTCATCGCAAAAAACATCATCTATCAAAAGTTGATCGTCTCCATTTTTATGCATTTGCATAAAAGCTTGTTCCCAATTTTTTCTTGGCTCTGTTTTCGCTTTTATTACTATTTGTGTTTTTTCCAAAATTAATTCTACTTTATCACTAATGTTATATTGTTCCAAGATGGTTTTTGAAAATCTAATTCCCTTAGAGTTTCCTATGTTGATTACTGTTAATTCCATTTTTTGATTTTATTTAAAGTAGCTACAAAGTAATAACATTATTTGTTTCGAAACAATAATTTTACCTTTTTTATTGCATCGGGTTGCAAATCGGTTCTCTGGAGTTGAACAAATTCGAGCCGACGGGGACGGGTTTTGCAAATCCACGCTATTGGTGTTCTGGGCGACCTTGCTCCTACCATCCTTGAACTGATGGGCGTTGAAAAACCCGCTGTAATGACAGGGTATTCTTTATTGGTACGATTATAAAAAAAGCCCCTTGGTTAAGGGGTTTAGATTTATTATAAGGTATTTAGAAAAGTAGAAGTCGTACTTTATCGCCTAATCTATCGAGCATAAATAAGTTGTTTTTCTTTATCAAGAATAGGTTGCATGTGCTTTGACAATCCTCTGGCTGAAACCAAATCTACTTTTTTAGAGAGTAGTTGCTGTAAGTCTAATTGCATTTGGATAAACTCTAACCCTATGGGTTGGCTATAATCTAACTCCACTAACAAATCAATATCACTATTTTCAGTTGAACTCCCTTTAGTATAGGAACCAAACAGATAGGCCTTCAAAACGGGTTGTTTTGAAAAAAAATCTTTTATAATTGTAATTTGATTATTAGAAGGTTGCATTTGTATTGCTGTTTAGACAGTGGTAAAATTAAATAAAATAATAACGCAATTACATGCAACCTAAAACAAAAAATTTAACCCCTAAATTCCGTATTGGTTTATTTCAACATTTCATAATACGCTTTTTCAATACTTTCCTGATGGTTAGGATGTGCAATCCTAATCATTTCGGCTGTGCGTTGTTTCAAGGTTTTGCCATATAAATCGGCGATGCCATTTTCGGTAATGATGTATTGCACATGAGAACGAGTGGAAACCACACCTGCGCCTTGTTTAAGATAAGGAACAATTCGGCTTTCGCCTCTTTTGGTTATTGATGGCAGGGCAATAATGGCTTTTCCGCCATCACTTAAAGAAGCTCCACGAATGAAATCCATTTGTCCGCCTACTCCAGAGTACATTTTGGCTCCAATAGAATCAGCACAAACTTGTCCGGTTACATCCACTTCTATAGCGGAATTGATGGCTACCATTCTGGAGTTTTTACGAATGCGTGCCGTATCATTAACCATAGATGATTCCTTCATTTCGATAAACGGATTATCGTTAACATAATCATACAATCGTTTGGAACCCATTAAAAAAGTAGCTAAAACTCGACCTCGTAAAGTGCCTTTGTAATTGCAGTTGATAACATCGTTTTCGATCAAATCAATCACACCGTCGGAAAACATTTCAGTATGTATTCCTAAATCTTTGTGATTTTTTAGTTTACTTAATGCGGCATCAGGTATAGAACCAATTCCCATTTGCAACGTGCTTCTATCTTCAATTAAAGAGGCAATAAATCCTCCTATTTTCTCTTCTTCTTTTGTAAAAGGAACCACTTCATGGGCATAAATTGGCACATCAACTTCCACCATATAGTCAATTTCGGAAACGTGCAATATTCCGTCGCCAAAAGTTCTCGGCATTTGTGGATTGACTTGGGCGATGACAATTTTCGCGTTTTCAATAGCCGCTACAGTAGCTTCGACAGAAACTCCAAGCGAACAATACCCATGTTTATCAGGAGGTGAAACATGAATAAAAGCCACATTAATAGGCAAGACATTCTTCCTAAACAAATTGGGTAACTCACTTAGAAAAACTGGAGTATAAGAACCGTTTCCAGCGGCAAGCGTATGACGCACATTGGGACCAATAAAAAAAGAATTGACGTGAAAACTTTCGGCTAAATCCGGATTGGCATAGGGTGCCTCGCCTTCGGTATGCAAATGACAAACCTCAACATTGCGCAATTCAGCTGCGCGTTCTGCTAAAGCTTTGGTTAAAATGGAAGGCGTTGCCGCGGCGGCTTGCACATAAACTCTATCGTTTGATTTGATGACTTTTACAGCTTCGGCTGCAGTTACATATTTGCTCATAACTAAAATTTTTATTTCAAAGGTAGGGTTCTAAATTAACGAAAAACATGATAAAACTCATTTTGAGAAAACAAAAAAGATATAAATAAAAGTTAAATTTTCTTTTTTGATAGTATTACTATTATATTTGCAATTAATTAATCAAAATCAATAGTCATGAAAACTACAATATCATTTTTTATTATGATTTCCGCTTTATATACGCAGTTGGTAGTTAGTCAAGTTACTATCGATTCAACACAAATTAAAAAAGAGTACAATACAATTGAAGAAGCACTAAAAAATCCAGAAAAAGTATATCGACTAGATTTAAGTAATCAAAAGATAAACGTAAACAATACGGATTGGTCCAGATTTGTTAACCTAGAATTTTTAAGTTTAAAAAACGATCACCTAGAAGAAATCCCTAATGAAATTGGACTTTTAAAAAATCTGAAAGTTCTTGACTTAAGCGGGAATGATTTTAAAATACTACCAAAATCTATTAAAGAATTGTCAAACTTAGAAGTGCTTTATTTAAATGATGAAAAAAATTTAAAACTTTCCGAAAACATTGAAATAATAAGCCAATTGACTCATCTAAAAGTATTGCATTTAGAAAACGATAACTTAAAGGAGTTACCAAAAAATATTTTTAAGTTAACGAGTTTAGAAACGCTATTTTTAAACAACAATAAATTTAAAGAAATACCCAAAGAGTTAAAAGGTCTCGACCATCTTCAATATCTAGACCTAAGAAAGAATCAAATAAAACCAGAATTACGAGATTTAGAAAACCTGAATTTTGGCTTTAAAATAATACTTTAAATTAAACATAATGATTGAATCACTTATTCCTTTACTTTCACTTATTGCCTTAGAAGTTATCTTAGGAATAGACAATATTATATTTATTTCCATTTTAGCAGATAAATTACCCGAAAGCCAACGAAACAAACTTCGTTATTGGGGAATTGGATTAGCAATGGTAATGCGATTGTGTTTACTGGCATTAATTTCATGGATATTAAAATTAGACAAAACATTATTTACGATAGCTGATGTAGATTTTTCAGGAAAAGGACTCATTCTAATTATTGGAGGTTTGTTCTTGATTTATAAAAGTACCAAAGAAATCTATCATAAAACAGAAGCCCTCAAAACTCCCGAAACAGAATTACCAAAAAAAGGCAGTTTTGGCAAACTATTAGGAGAAGTGATCATTTTGGATTTGGTATTTTCTATAGACTCAATTATAACCGCAGTAGGCATGGTTCAGGAATTATGGATCATGTATACCGCTGTAATTGTGACAGTTCTAATCATGCTGGTCGCTTCAAAACCTATTAGTCAATTTATTTCAAAACACCCATCGTTTAAAGTATTAGCATTATGTTTCTTAATGATGATTGGCGTTTCGCTAATTGCCGAAGGATTTCATTTTGAAATTCCAAAAGGTTACATCTATTTCTCAATGGCTTTTGCATTTTTAGTGGATGTAATACAAATGAAAACAATAAAACCAAATAAAACAGTTTCATAAAAATGAAAAAAAATGTTTGTGTTTTATTTCTTTTTATTGTTTGCAAGTCGCTTGCACAAAATGGCCTTGGTTCCTGGAATATTCTAAATGTTACTATGAAAATAAATCCAAAATGGAGTGTTTTTTCGGAAGGACAAATTCGGAGTCTATCATTTTATAATCAATTTCATTATTATGAAATAAAAGTGGGTGCAACCTATAAAATAAAACCAAATTTTTCAGTTACAACAGGAATTGGAGATTACAATACCTATAGCGAAGGCGGGAATTTTGAAAAGCCAATGCAAAACAATGAAATTCGAACTTGGGCTCAAGTCAATTTAAAAAACCCTTTCGATTATATCGTTTTTGAACATCGATACCGAGCGGAACAACGATTTACTTCATACGGATACCGAAATAGATTTAGGTATCGATTATCAGCTGTGGTTCCATTACAAGGAAAAAAAATAGAACCTAAAACTTTTTATCTGTCGGCTTGGAATGAAATTTTCTTTACCGACAACGAACCTTTTTTTGAAAGAAACCGACTTTTCATTGGAGGTGGATATGAGTTTTCTGAAAATATAGCCATACAAACAGGTTATATCCATCAATTTGATTATAAAATTAATGATGAAACAGGACGCGATTTCTTTAACTTAACACTTTTATACAATTTTGATTTAAAGAAAAAAGAGAAACACGATTTTCATCCATCAACAAATGACTAACTAAAAATATGAACGATTTATTATTATCATTAAAAATACAAGTCAATGACAAAATTTATGTCAAAGACCCAGAGACATCAAGTCTTGGAAGAAAAATTATTCAAGAAAGTATCATTTTAATTGATGACATTGGATTTGAAAATTTCACTTTCAAAAAATTAGGAGAACGAATTGGTTCCAATGAGAGTTCCATTTATCGGTATTTTGAAAGTAAACACAAACTACTTGTATACCTTTCCTCTTGGTATTGGGGTTGGATAGAATATCGATTGGTTTTTTCAACAAATAATATCGAAAACCCAATAGAGAAACTAAGAAAAGCTATCGCGATAGTTACAGAAAAAATAGAAGACGACTCTTCTACTGAACATATAAATGAGTCTTTACTTAACAAAATCATTATTGCAGAATTTACTAAAACATTGCTTACTAAAGAAGTTGATGAAGAAAATAAAGAAGGATTTTTTCTAATATACAAAAGAGTCATCAATAGATTAGTACAAATGATTGAAGCTGTAAACTCTGATTATACTTTTTCAAAAAGTTTGGCTTCGTCTATTGTTGAAGGTGCTTTGCATCAGCATTTTCTAAAAAATCATTTGAAAACAATAACGAACTGCAATCAAAATGTTTCACCAACTGAATTTTATATAAATTTAGTTACCAAAACTTTAAATTCGTAATCATGAAATTAACGCCGTTAAACCGTTTAACAAATTTATTAAAGTTAGATAGGAAAGATATTTTACAAGTGTTTTTTTATGCCATTTTTGCTGGGTTAGTGAGTTTATCTTTACCCTTAGGCATTCAAGCAATTATCAATTTAATTCAATCAGGCAGGGTAAGTGTTTCCTGGATCGTGCTTGTGGTGATTGTTATTATTGGTGTAGCCTTAGTAGGTATTTTATCCATCATGCAACTAAGAATAACCGAAAATTTACAACAAAAAATATTTGTTCGTTCCTCTTTTGAGTTTAGCTACCGATTACCTAAAATAAAATTTGAGGAATACTACAATCAATATCCTCCAGAATTAGCCAATCGCTTTTTTGATACCATAACCATTCAAAAAGGAGCTTCAAAGTTGTTAATCGATTTTTCCACAGCTCTTTTACAAATCATATTTGGAATTATTCTTCTTTCCTTATACCATCCTGTTTTTATATTCTTCGGACTTGTATTAATTTCATTATTGTATATCATTTTTAAATTTTCATTTGCATCGGGGCTTGATACAAGCATGAAAGAATCAAAATACAAATATAAAGTTGTTGGATGGCTTCAAGAAATTGCAAGAAATAATTTTAGTTTCCGCAAAAAAAACAATTATGAATTTGCATTAAAAAAGAACGACAAATTAGTGAGTGAATACCTAAAATATCGTGAAAGGCATTTTTCCATTATCAAAAGACAATACACACAACTTATCGTGTTTAAAGTAATTATTACGGCGGGTTTGCTACTAATTGGTGGTTTTTTGGTCTTAAATCAACAAATGAATATTGGACAATTCGTGGCGGCAGAAATTATAATTTTATTAGTAATAAATTCGGTGGAAAAAATAGTTGTTGGATTGGAAACATTTTATGATGTATTAACAGCTGTTGAAAAGATTGGGCAAATCACCGATCTTCAAATAGAAGTTTCTCAAGATACCACAAATGAAATTTGTTACAATAACATAACTCTTGAAGCAGAAAACATTAAATATAAATTTTCTGATTCACCCGATTATATATTGAATGACATCAATTTAAAAATACAAAACGAAGAAAAAATACTACTTGATGGAAACAACGGTTCTGGTAAAACTACCTTGATTAGGATACTTTGCGGATTATTAGACCCTGTCTCCGGATCGCTATTTATCAATGACGACACCTACCGAAAAATTGATTTGGAACAATATCGTTCACAAATTGGAACAATTCTTACTGGAGAAACTCCTTTTGAAGGTACCATACTAGAAAACATTACCTTTAAAAATCCATCAATTACACAAGACCAAATAAAATGGGCGATCGATAGTGTAAAACTGGGTTCTTTTATTAAATCTTTGCCCAATGGATTAGACACAAAAATACTTCCAGAAGGAAAACAATTATCTTCATCAAATGCACAAAAAATACTATTAGCAAGAAGTATTATTAATAATCCAAAAATACTTTTCTTCGAAGAAGCATTGGACAAAATGGACACAGAAATAGCAAAAGAAGTAATAGATTTCCTAACAGCTAAGGAAAACAAATGGACATTGATTGTATCGTCAAAAAATTCCTATTGGAAAGAAAAATGTACACGAACAATTACTATGACAGAAGGAACAATAATTAACGATACTAAAACGATTTAATTATGCTTAATATTTCTAATAAAAATCCTATAACAGAAAATATTGAAAAGTATAGCACTGTAAAATATTTAAGTGAAAGACCTCATTACAAAATTTTAAATAAAATAATTATTGGTGTGTCTATTTTATGCTTAATTATATTATTTCTACCCTGGACACAAAATATTTCTGGTTCTGGAGCAGTAACAACTTTAAAACCAGATCAAAGACCACAAACTATTCATACCGCAATTGCAGGACGAATTGAAAAATGGTATGTAAAAGAAGGTGATTATGTAAACAAAGGTGATACTATTTTATTTATTTCAGAAACGAAAGAAGATTATCTTGATCCTGATTTGGTTAAGAACACCGAAAACCAAATGAAAGCTAAAGAAATGTCTCAAATTTCTTATGCCGATAAAGTTACCACACTCGAATCTCAGATAGAAGCAATAAAAAGAGAACGCAATTTAAAACTACAGCAAGCTCAAAACAAAATTCGTCAAGGCGTTTTAAAAGTAACCAGTGATAGTATCGATTTAGTAGCGGTGAAAACACAAGTAAAAATTGCAAACACGCAGTATAATCGAGCCATTGCATTGAACAAAGAAGGTTTAAAACCTATGACTGATGTAGAAGAAAAAAGATTGAAATTACAAGACGCTGATGCTAAAATAATTACCCAAGAAAACAAATTATTAACCAGTAAAAACGAACTAATTAATGCCAAAGTTGAAATCAACAGAATTAGTGCTGAGTATAATGAAAAAGAGCAAAAAGCAAGAAGTGATCAATTCACCGCTTTGAGCAATAAATTTGACACCGAAGCGCAGGTAAATAAGTTGAAAAACCAAGTTGTGAATTATCAAATCCGAAATGGAATGTATTATATAAAAGCACCCCAAAGCGGTTATGTAAACAGAGCATTGCAATCTGGACTAGGCGAAACTATAAAAGAAGGGACACAAATAGTAAGTATAATGCCTTCAAAATATGATATTGCAGTTGAGACTTATGTATCACCAACCGATTTACCGTTAGTGCACAAAGGGGAAAAAGTAAGGGTTTGGTTTGATGGTTGGCCTACTGTAGTTTTTTCTGGCTGGCCAGGAATGAGTTACGGTACTTTTGGCGGTAAAATTGTTGCAGTAGAAAACTTTATTAGTTCAAACGGAAAGTTTAGAGTTCTTATTGCACCAGACTCAGAAGAGGAAGCATGGCCAAAACAAGTGAGTATTGGCTCAGGCGCACAAACATTAGCTTTATTAGACAATGTTCCGGTATGGTTTGAATTATGGCGAACTCTCAACGGATTCCCACCAAATTATTATCAACCTAAAGAAACGGGAACAAAAGATAAAAAATAATGAAACAACTTTTTTACATACTTTTCTTTATCAGCTTTAGTCTTTTTGGACAAAATGTAATTCAAAAAGAACTCACTTTCAATGAGTATTTAGGATACGTAAAAAAATACCATCCGTTGGTCAAAAGTGCCAATCTTGAAATTAGTCAAGCACAAGCAAATATGATGATGGCTCGTGGTGGCTTTGACCCTAAAATTGAAGTTGATTTTGAACAAAAAAAATTCAAAGACAGCGAATACTATTCTATTTTAAACAGTAGCTTTAAAATCCCAACTTGGTATGGAATTGAAATAAAAGCTGGGTTTGATAACAGTGAAGGAGTTTTTTTAAATCCCGAAAATACAATGCCCAATCAAGGTTTGACTTCTTTGGGAATTAATGTTCCCATTGGTCAAGGATTATTTATTAATCAAAGAATGGCCGATTTACGAAAAGCCAAGATACAAGTAAGTCTTAGTCAAGCTGAGCGAAATTTAATGGCAATCGCGGTGCTCTATGATGCATCTATCGCTTACTTTAATTGGAAAAGAAATTTCAATGAAGTAAAAATGTATGAAACCTACCTAGTTAATGCCAATATACGATATAAAGGAATAGAAAATTTAATTAAAGAAGGTGATAAACCTGCTATAGATAGTGTTGAAGCAGGAATCATCGTGAGAAATAGAAAATTAAGTTTAGAAGACAGTCAATTAAAATTAGCGAAAGCAAAGCTAGAACTTTCCAACTATTTGTGGCTAGAAAACAATATTCCTATGGAATTACAGGATAGTATTATTCCTGAGGAAAATTTATTACTTACCGTGAAAGAAACTTTGCGCACCAATGAATTAATGATTGCCAATCAATCCATCACAAATCATCCAAGAATAAATGCATTGGAAAATAAAATTCAAATGCTCGATGTCGAAAGAAAATTAAAAGCCAATATGCTCTTGCCTAAAATTGATCTTGGTTATTCTTATCTATCTGAACCAAGTGCCTTTGATGAATATAAATTTCAAGATTATAAAGTGGGACTTAATTTTTATTTTCCATTATTCTTGAGAAAAGAAAGAGGAAGTTTGAAAATTACAAAATTCAAAATGCAAGATGCACAATTCAATCTTGACCTCGAAAGGGTTCAATTAACCAATAAAATAATCGCGCAACAAACTGAAATTGCATCTCTCGAAAAACAAAAAAAACTTATTGACGATCTTGTTAAAGACAACCAAACGATGTTAAACTCCGAAGAGCGCTTGTTTACTTTTGGTGAAAGCTCTTTATTTTTAATCAATACACGAGAAAATAATTTAGTCAACGTACAAATTTCCCAACTAACTATTGAAAATCGGTACTTTAATTCAAATGCCGAGCTATTTAAAATCATGGCAAATCCTGAATAGATAGTTGTAAAATAGTTATTTTTGCCGACTGATATTAAAGCAAATGATAATACAAAAAACAAGAGAACAAATTGAATTGATGCGCGAAAGTGCTTTAATTGTTTCCAAAACATTAGGCATGATTGCTTCAGAAATAAAACCTGGCGTAACCACATTATATTTAGATAAATTAGCCGAAACTTTTATTAGAGATCATGGTGCTGAGCCAGGGTTTTTAGGATTATACGGTTTTCCAAACTCACTTTGTATGAGTCCGAATGCTCAAGTCGTTCATGGTATTCCTAATAATAATCCGCTGCAAGAAGGCGATGTAATCTCGGTAGATTGCGGTGTTTTGAAAAACGGATTTTATGGCGACCATGCTTACTCTTTTGAAATTGGAGAAGTTGCGCCCGAGGTTAAAAGACTACTTCAAGTGACCAAAGAAAGTCTTTACGTTGGAATTCGTGAATTCAAAATTGGAAATCGTGTGGAAGATGTAGGTAATGCAATTCAAAAATATTGTGAGTCAAATGGTTATGGAGTGGTTCGCGAACTTGTTGGTCACGGACTAGGAACAAAAATGCACGAAGATCCCGAAATGCCCAATTATGGCAAACGAGGAAGAGGAAAACTATTTGTAGAAGGCATGGTTGTTGCCATTGAACCCATGATTAATATGGGAACCAAAAACATAAAACAACTCAAAGACGGCTGGACAATCCTCACTGCCGACGGAAAACCAAGTGCTCATTTTGAACATAATGTGGCGCTAATTGATGGAAAACCAGAGTTGCTCTCCACTTTTGATTATGTTTATAAAGCTTTGGGAATTGTCAGTAATGAGGAAGAGGAGTTTAGAAACACAAATTTCACAAATTTGCACAGATTGTAAATGGAAGATTTTTATTTAAAAGAGGAAACATATAAAATAATTGGCCTGTGTATGGAAGTCCATAAAATTTTAGGCAAAGGACATAGTGAAAATGTATATGGAGATGCCTTGGAATATGAGTTTAAGATGAATAATATAAAATACGAAAGAGAAAAAAAATATAATATTGAGTATAAAGAAATTATACTTCCTAGATATTATTTTTCAGACTTTACTGTTTTTGATGAAATCATTTTAGAATTAAAAGCTATTGAAAGTTTATCAAGTAGTGAAATAAAACAAACATTAAATTATTTAGCTGCTTCAAAAAATAAATTAGGATTATTAATCAATTTTGGTGAGGACAGTTTAAAATATAAACGAGTTATTCTCTAATTTAATCTGTGAAATCTGTGAAATCTGTGTTTAAATTTATCCTAAATACCATTCCTCGACCAATACTCATTCGATTAAGTATCGTGGTTCGACCAATATTGACATTTTTTTTAAAAGGAAGTCGATATACTGACCCAATTGACGGTAAAAGTTTTCGGATGTTTTTGCCCTATGGTTATGGAACCCAAAGAAACAATGTGCTATCGCCAAGTACACTTTCGTTAGAAAGACATCGTTTATTGTGGTTGTATTTGCAAAATGAAACCGATTTTTTTTATTCTGAACTTGTTTCAGAATCTAATGAACTTGTTTCAGAATCTAATGAACTTGTTTCAGAATTTAATGAACTTGTTTCAGATTCTAATGAACTTGTTTCAGATTCTCCTATCTCAAAAAATAAAAGAATAAAGTTAAGAAATGCTGAGACGAATTCAGCATTAAAAGTTCTCCACTTTGCGCCCGAACAAGAGTTTTACAAACGTTTCAAAAAGCAAACCAACATTGACTATACCACAACCGATTTACTTTCGCCCTTGGCTGATGTAAAAGCAGATATTTGTAATTTACCTTTTGACGATAATGCCTATGATATTATTTTTTGCAACCATGTTTTAGAACACATACCAGATGACACCAAAGCCATGCAGGAATTGTATCGTGTTTTAAAGCCAGGCGGAATGGGGATTTTTCAAATTCCGCAGGATTTATCTAGAGCCACCACTTTTTCAGACGATACGATTGTTGACCAAAAAGAACGTGCCAAAATATTTGGACAATACGACCACGTTCGCGTTTATGGAAGAGATTATTTTGACAAGCTAAGAAGTATTGGTTTTAAAGTAGTCGAGGAAGATTATACCAACAAAATTTCACCTGAATTAGTGGAGAAATACTGCTTAGCCAAAGGAGAAATTATTCCTGTTTGTTTTAAATAAAAAAGCCAACACACTTTTACAGCATGTTGGCTTTTATATAATCACAAAAACCTACTCAGGCATTAAAATACCGATGGTTTTATCTTTTGATAAATATTTCACAGCCACATCCTGAATTTCTTTTGCGCTTACTGCCTTCACATTCTCAGAAGCAACTAAAATATCGTCAGGGCTTGAACCATTCGTAAAAGATTTAGTGAAATTAGTCATCCAATACCGGTTTTCTTTCATTTTCTTTTTATACTCCAAAGCTTCGGCTTCTTTGTATTTATTAACATCTTTTTCCTCTGGCCCGTTTTTGATTATTTTATCCAATTCAGCCAAAGCAGATGCAATTAATTTTTCGGCATTTTCAGGTCCGCAAGGAAATCCTATATTGAAATTATAGGAACCGTAAGGCACTTTATTCATACTGCCACGAGCACTTACACCATAAACACCACTTTCGTTTTCTCTTAATTCTTCAATCAATTTAATGGTTAATACTTCGCCAAGTGCTGTCATAGCTATAGCTTCTTTTGGAGAGTAAGTGGCATCGCCATAAAACATAATAGTCACATTGCTTTTTGGATCTTTCCCTTTTTTGACTACTTTTTTGATATCTCCTTTCAACAATCGATAACCTAAATCTTTAGCACTTTCCTTAACATTATTTGAAGGAAGAGATGCGATATATTTTTTAGAAAAATCCTGCATTGTGGCATCGTCAACATTTCCTACGAAGAAAAATTCAAAATCTCCAGCATTGGCAAAACGTTCTTTGTATTTGTTATAAGCCATTTGATAATCTACTTCAGCCCACTTTTCAGCGGTAGGAACTATGCCGTTCCATCTTGGATTTTCTTTATTCAAATAAGTGTAAAATTCTTGTTGAAAATAGAAACTCGGTTGAGACATCATATTTTCAAAAAAGTTCGATTGTTTTTGTTTGTAACCTTCAAAAGCAGAGGCATCAAAGTTTAAATCTGTAAAATAAGCATATAACATCTGAAAGGCATATTCTAAATCTTTTGGAGTAGTACTTCCTCTAAAACCTTCTGTTGTGTTGCTAATATATGGCGATACAGTGGCTATTTTCCCTGCCATAAATTTGTCAATATCATTTTGGTCTAATCCCGAAAAACCTGCTTCGGTTAATCCACCGTTAGCAAATTGAACCTTTTTCATTTCATCGTTGGTATATAAATTTGATCCACCAAAACTTAATGCTTCCAAAAGAATTTCATCATTTTTGAAATCGGTTTTCTTGTAGGTTACTTTGGCTCCATTTGATAAAGTTAAAGTGGTCGTTCCAATTTTATCATTAGTTTCTTTTTTTACTAGGGTACCCGCATTTACTGGATTGCGCAACAAACTGGCGGCAACTGCTTTGTCTTCATAGGGTTTCAAATCGTTAGCATTTACAGCAATAGCTGCCAATACTTCTTGCTCGGTTACTTTTTTCAATCCCTCTTTTTCGGGTGAAGTAATAACTACTACTCTATTATCTTCTTTTATGTAGTCTTTAATATAACTGTTTACTTCGGCTAAAGTAATCGTTGGCATGAGTTTTTTACCAAATTCATAATCCCAAGCTATTCCTGACATAGGTTGTTGGTTCAAGAAATTTGATTGACATTCCCAAACAAAATTTTCAGACTCTGTTTTGTCCTTATCTTTATATTGATTTTCTGCTCTTGACATGAGATCACTTTTAGCTCTTTCAAATTCACTTGTATTAAAGCCATATTTTTTAACTCTTTGATTTTCAGAAACCAAAACCTTTAAAGCTTCTATTTGTTTTTTCTCATCTATCATGGCAAAAGACTGGAATGCTTCTTTATTCCTTGCAAATGTTTCACCGTGATAAGTAAAACCATAAGTAAAAGGAGGTGTGGGTGAATTTGTTAATTCGTTCAATCGATTGTTCAACATCGTTGTAAATAATGCTTCGATTGCAACATCTCTTAAATCGGCTATAGTTTTTTTAATTTTTCGAGTACCATAGTCCTTATAAAGTAATTGAACCTGTGTTTGAGCTGCTTCTTTATCACTTTCTATACATACAAAAGTTTCTTTGTGATTTGGCACATCAAAAGTTTTTCTGGGTTTTTCATTTTTTGGGTTTTGATAGCTTTCAAAATGGTCATTAATTTTTTTCTCCATAGCTGCCACATCAATATCACCCACAACAATTACACTCATCAAATTGGGTCGGTACCAATCTTTATAAAAACTTATCAATTTATCATATTTGAAGTTTTCTAAAATTTCTTTTTTTCCTATTGGTAAACGATTGGCATATTGGGAATTGTACATCATTTTCGGAATATACATGTCTTCCATTCTTTTATCGGCACCAAGTCCGAGACGATATTCCTCAAGCACAACTCCTCTTTCTTTGTCAATTTCTTCTGGAGTTAAATTGGCATTAAAGGCCCAATCCTCTAAAATTTGAAATCCTTTTTCTAGTTTCTCTGGATTATCCGATGGGATTGGAAGAAAATAAACCGTTTCATCAAAACTTGTGTAGGCATTTAAATGCTGCCCAAATTTTACTCCGATACTTTGTAAATAATCCACCAATTGATTTTTTGGAAAACGCTTTGTCCCATTGAAACACATGTGTTCCATGAAATGAGCCAATCCTTGTTGTTCGTCGGTTTCGAGAATGGAACCTGCATTGATTACCAAACGCAAATCAACTTTGTTTTCGGGTTTCGTGTTTCTTCTGATGTAGTAAGTTAGTCCATTTTTTAGGGTTCCTTTTTTTACGTTGGGATCAAAAGGAATTAAATCTGTAGGTTTTAGTTCTTGTGCAAAAACTGCAATTGGAACTAAAAAAAATAAGAAGAGTGTTTTTAAAATTGAATTCATATTAATTTTATTATTTTAGTTTGTAGAATGAATAACGGATTTTTATTACATTTATTGTGAAATTAATTGAATCTTTTAATTCCAATATATTATTTGGAAATCTTTAACGTTTATGTTCTGTATTAAGGTAGAATTAGTGTTCCAATAAATTATTACATTTACAGTTCAAAAAAATTATAACTATGTTTAAGAAAAACTTTGTTGCTTTTGTTTTACTTTTTATTTCAGGATTTATTTTCTCTCAAGTTGAAAAAGAAATTATTCCACCCTACCAATTCAAAACTGTTAGTTTTCTTCAAAATGGCCAAAATGCCATTCCAATTTTTAGATTGGGTGATTCTTTTCAATTCGTTTTTGATGATTTGTATGGAACAGAAGCGAATTATTTTTATACGTTAACACATTGTGATTACGATTGGAAGCCGTCTCAATTAGCAAAACAAGAATATTTAAATGGATTTGACGACCAACGAATTCAAGATTATACTAATTCATTAACTACACTACAATTGTATTCTCATTATCGGATAAGCTTTCCCAACAGACTTACCCAATTTAGAGTTAGTGGAAATTATATGATTAAAATTTTAGACGATGATAAAAACATTGTTTTTACTAAAAAGTTTATCCTTTATGAAGAATTAGTTTCGGTTCCAATGCAAATAAGAAGAGCTAGAAACGTTACTGTTGTTGAAAAAAAGCACAATGTCGAATTTTCAATAAAATCGGCAGTTATAACTTTCCAAAGTCCATTGCAAAATGTAAAAGTAATGTTATTACAAAACGGAAAATTTGATACCGCAATTACCAATATAAAACCTCAATTTACGATTGGTAATGACTTAATTTACCGTTACGATAAAGAAACTCAATTCTGGGCTGGAAATGAATTTTTATTTTTTGAAAACAAAAATATACTAGCTGCAAACAACACAATAGCGCGAATAGATACTAAAGGCGGACTCTATAATGCCTACCTTTACCCGTCACAATCACGGGCAAATTCACCATATACCTTTTATCCCGATATTAACGGAAATTATGTGGTAAAAAATATTGGACGAGAGAACAGCGAGATTGAAGCCGATTATGCTTGGATATTCTTCTCGCTTTCAGCACCTTCATTTTATGCTAAAAAATCCATTTATGTAAATGGCATGTTCAACAACTTTGCTATAGGAGAAGAAAATAAAATGGAATACAATGCAGAAAAAGGCATCTATGAAAAAGCACTACTGATTAAACAAGGTTTTGTCAATTTTCAATATGTAATTGCTGATAGCAACGGGAAAATTGATGAAGAAAATGCAATTGATGGAAACTTTTTTCAAACGGAAGACAATTATATTGTTTTAGTTTATTACAAAGAAAACAATCAACGTTTTGATAGAATCATTGGAAAAGGAATTGCTAGTTCAGTAGATATAACTAACTAAAAATTAACACTAAATAATTTTCTTGAACACTATTTTTTGTAAATTTGACACCGATTCACAACATTAATTATGGTTACTCAAATAACAAGAGGTATAAAAATTTCAGTTTTAACTAGTTTTGAAGGTACTTACTTTAAAAACTACAAGATTCATTTTGCCTTTAGTTATGAAATTACCATCGAAAATCACAGTAAAGATTCTGTTCAATTAAACACCCGTCATTGGGAAATATTAGATGCTTTAAATGATATTGAAATAGTTGACGGTGAAGGTGTGATTGGGAAAAAACCGGTATTAAAGCCAGGAGAAACACATACGTATAATTCTGGTTGTCTATTATCGTCTCCTTTTGGAGCCATGAGTGGTTACTTCAATATGATAAATTTTACTACGACCAAAATATTCAAGGTGATTGTGCCTACATTTAAATTAAGCGCACCTTTCGCATTGAATTAATTTCATTGCAAATAGCAACGCAATCTTTAATTACTTCTTATTAAAAATTCAAAAATTCCTTTGTACTTTTGTGTGAAATTTAGAAATTCTTAATAAAGAATCCACAAGATCATTCATTTATCAAATTTAATAATCTTTATATATTATGCCAAAAGGATTTTTTCATGTCCCAAAAGCGGTTAATGAACCCGTAAAATCATACACCCCAAACTCTCCAGAAAAAGCAGCAGTCTTAGCAGCATACAAAAAAATGTGGAACGAAACTATTGATGTTCCAAACTATATTGGCAACCAAGAAATCCGTACTGGAAATACCAGAAAAATGACGGCACCACATGATCATCAACATGTTGTGGGAACATACCATCTTGCGGAAAAATCACATATCGAACAAGCTATTAGCGCAGCACTTGAAGCTAGGAAACAATGGGCAAACATGGCTTGGGAACAAAGAGCCGCTATCTTTTTGAAAGCAGCTGAATTAATCGCTGGACCTTACCGTGCCAAAATCAATGCAGCAACCATGATTGCCCAGTCTAAAACCATATTTCAAGCCGAGATCGATGCTTCATGCGAATTGATTGACTTCTTACGTTACAACGTAGAATTCATGACCCAAATTTATAACGACCAACCCAAATCAATTTCCGATGTTTGGAATAGAGTAGAATATCGACCATTGGAAGGTTTTGTGTATGCGATAACCCCGTTTAACTTTACAGCTATCGCTGCTAATCTTCCTGCAAGCGCTGCTTTAATGGGAAATACGGTTATATGGAAACCAAGTGATAGCCAAGTGTTCTCAGCCAAAATTATTATCGATGTTTTCAAAGAAGCGGGTGTTCCTGATGGCGTTATTAATGTTGTTTTTGGTGACCCAGTAATGATTACCGATACCGTTTTGGCTTCTCCAGATTTTGCTGGAGTTCATTACACTGGTTCAACATTTGTATTCAAAGAAATTTGGAAAAAAATTGGAAATAACATTCATACCTACAAAACCTACCCAAGAATTGTAGGCGAAACAGGTGGAAAAGATTTTGTTTTAGCCCATCCCAGTGCCAATGTAAAACAAGTCGTTACCGGAATCACTCGCGGTGCCTTTGAATTTCAAGGACAAAAATGTTCGGCTGCATCAAGAGGTTACATTCCTCAGAGTTTGTGGCCCGCAGTGAAAGAACAATTGATTACTGATGTAAAATCAATGAAAATGGGTTCGCCAGAAGATTTTGGAAACTTTATTACCGCTGTAATTCATGAAGGATCTTTTGATAAATTGGCAAAGTATATCGACCAAACCAAAAAAGACAGTGATGCCGAAATCATTGTGGGTGGAAATTATGATAAATCCAAAGGATATTTTATCGAACCAACAGTTATTGTAACCACCAATCCAAAGTATGCTACTATGGAAACCGAACTTTTTGGACCAATAATGACAATTTATGTGTATGAAGATGCCAAATGGAAACAAACACTAGAATTAGTTGACACCACTTCAGAATATGCATTAACTGGAGCAGTATTCAGCCAAGACCGTTACGCTATTGAAGAAGCAACATTGGCTTTACAAAACAGTGCTGGAAATTTTTATATTAATGATAAACCAACCGGTGCCGTCGTAGGCATGCAACCCTTTGGTGGTGCAAGAGCATCAGGAACCAACGATAAAGCGGGTTCCATGCAAAACTTATTGCGTTGGGTTTCACCAAGAACTATCAAAGAAACTTTTGTGACTCCAGAAGATTATCGTTATCCGTTTTTGGGGGAATAGGTTTTTTTTCAACCATCGTATTAAATTTCAAGCTTTTACATAAAATTTTTATTCCATTGAAAATAGATTCTTTGTATATTTGATAACTTAAAAATAAATTATAATTCTGATTATGAAATTAAAAATTACACTACTGCTTTTTTCTCTCTTTTCACTTTTAAGCTTTGCACAGGACAAATCGTATGATTTATTGAAAGACAAAACAGAAACTAAGATTCTTTATGACAGAGTTTTTGGGATTTCAAATGCAACAGAACAAAGAAAAACAGAAATAACGGCAAATTATTTCATGCAGGTTTATCATGAAATGCAACGTGCCGATTTTTTAAATCGATTGCCAAAACTCGATTTTATTCGAGAACAAGCCAATATTGGTTTTGCTCAGAATCAAATTCCGTTGAGTATTTTAATTTCAGATTTTGAAAAAATCAGTAAAACTACTTCTGAAAATGGTGATTTATTTTTAAATGAAAACCGTCAATTTCAATTAAGACGAAATGCTCAAAATGTTTTTGAAAAACATAGTCTAAATTTAATTTCTCCTATTGCGCTAAAATCAAAATCCAGTCAGGTGACTTTTGTTTTAAAAGATAATTTGATTTTTAATACCACCAATAGAAATATTACAAGTATTGCTATTCAAGCAAAAAAAGATGAAAATTGGAAAACAATTTCGACTAATGTTCCTTTCCAAATCAATTTTTCTGAAAATGGAAAACAAACTGTAAATTGTAAAATTATATTATCTACTGGTGACGTTGTTTATGAGTCTTTCATTATTACTATTGAAGATCAAAATAACGGAACAGCCAATAAAGATAATTCGCAAAACCTACAACCTAGTGCAGTAACTACAATCACAGCAACAACTCCCTATCAAGGTTTTGGTGAAACTACAGCTTTTTTTGGGCAAGGAGAATATGAAATTTTTCCTGATACTGTTGACGGCATTTTAGACAAGCCTATCTTTCTAGTTGATGGTTTTGATCCTGGTGATAGCAGAAATATTGCTGCTATTTATGCTGGACTTAATTATGGAACTAATCAAAATCTAGCTGATTTTTTAAGAACACAAGGATTTGACATTGTTCTTTTAAATTTTCCAACATACACAAGACCTAATACCACAACAGTAGTCGATGGTGGTGTAGATTTTATTCAAAGAAACGCTTTTGTGCTGGTATCATTAATCAATCAAATAAACGCTCAAAAAGTAGGAAATCAAAAAAACGTGGTTATTGGCCCTAGTATGGGTGGTTTAATTTCGAGGTATGCATTACGTTATATGGAAATGAATAATATTAATCATGATACACGACTTTTTATTTCATTTGATTCACCGCATCAAGGCGCTAATGTTCCAATAGGATTTCAACATTTATTCAATTACTTAGCTTATGGTCCACTTGGAAATGTAACTGTACAACCAGTTGTAAACGGATTAATAAAAAGTCCTGCTGCAAGACAAATGCTAATTGATCATATGGAAGGTCATTTACAAACGGGTAGTTTGTTTGAATTTAACACCGCTTCAAATTCTCTTTTACCCACTGGTGCTCCAAATTATAGAACAGAATTCCAAAATGAGCTAAACTCAATGGGTTTTCCGCTTAATACAAGAAATGTTTCTATCTCAAACGGAGCTGGAAATGGGGCAAACAATTACAGCCCAGATTTTGAAGTAATGAATTATACATTAAATATAACGCCAACACAACGAGCAATAATTAATTTAAGATTTACACCAGCTGCAAATCAAACAAATCAAGTAAGTCGTTTTAGAGGCCAACAATATGTTGTGCTTTTTTGGATTACTGGTTTTGAAAGTTTGGCCAATTCAAAAGCTCCAACATTTACAGCCGGCTTAGATACTGCACCAGGAGGACGATTTGATATAACTGGTTTTTCAAAGGGACTTGGAACTGACCCTATCTTAACACAATTTTTTGATAATCTCAATGCAGACTATTTTACTTTCATCCCAACTTGGAGCGCTATGGCTGTAGGAAATACAAACAACTTATATTCGCCAATAACTTCATCTACAACAACACCTTTTGCCGCATCTTTAATCCCAACAGTAAATGAAAATCACGTTACTTTGAATGCAAATAATGTAGCTTTTGCTTTGAATGAAATTTTAAATGGCACTTTAACTACAGTGAATCCTGTTTTTGAAACACTTTGGATAAAAAATCCTGTTTCAAATACTATTGAAATAAATACTTCCTATGCTATTGACAATGCATCGGTTTCAATTTCAGATATGTTAGGCAAAACCATTTATCAGTCAAAAAACAACAATATCAATGGAACATTTGAAATTCCTGTTTCTTTGACAAAAGGAGTTTATCTCATTACAATTGGAAATGAAAGTGGAAATGTGACAAAGAAAATTGTGAAGAATTAATACTAAAAAAGTCCTCTCATTCTGAAAAAATGAGAGGACTTTTTTTATGCTTTACATTTAAGCGGCAAATGCACCACTTTTTTGGTTTCAAAAAATTCATCTTTAAAGAATTCAGAGATGTTATATTCGTTTGCTTTGGGAAAGTCTTTTAATTCCTCTGTTAAATCACCACCTTTTAAATAAAGTATTCCGTTTTGTAATTGATGTTTGTTTTGTTTTTTGATTTTGTATTTAATCCATGAAACAAAATCAGGCATATTGGTTACGGCGCGACTTATAATGAAATCGTAATCGCCTTTTACGTTTTCGGCACGCATTTGTTCGGCCTTTACATTTTTTAATGCTAATGCTTCGGCAACTGCTTTTACTACATTTATTTTTTTCAGAATAACATCTATCAAATAAAAACGGGTTTCAGGAAAAAGTATCGCTAAGGGAATTCCAGGAAAACCACCACCAGTTCCCACATCAAGAATATAGGTTCCGGGTTCAAATGGTTGTATTTTGGCTATAGCCAACGAATGCAAAACGTGTTTGATATATAATGCATCAATGTCTTTACGGGAAATCACATTAATTTTGGCATTCCAATCCTGATATAACGCTTCGAGTTTTTGAAACTGTTGTATTTGATTTTCAGTAAGATTAGGAAATTGTTTGATAATTTCTTCCATAAAATGAATTTTGAACAAAAATACTGCTTTTGGTTAATAATTATGATTTGTTTATAATCTTTAAATATTATAATAATTATATTTGGACAAAAATTAAAATAGTTTAAATGGATACCACAACACCTGTATTTTCTAAAAACGATAGTTTAAAATTTTTTAGAACCCTAAATTCTAGAGTTAATAACTATTTTAAAGAAAACAATATTCAAAAAACTGGAAATTGGAAATTACACCTGAAAACGATTATTTTGTTTACTGTTTTCCTAACTCCTTACTTTTTAATAATTACATTAACTTCTATGCCTTTTTGGGTTTTCATTTTACTCTCTATCGTCATTGGAATTGGTATGGCAGGAATAGGAATGAACGTAATGCACGATGGAAATCACGGTTCCTATTCTAATAAAAATTGGATTAATAAATTTATGGGAGGAACTATATATATTTTGGCTGGTAATGTATACAATTGGCAAGTACAACACAATGTATTGCACCATACCTACACCAACATACATGGGCATGATGAAGATTTAGATGCGGGAAGAATTATCCGTTTTACAAAAGATGCAAAATGGTATAGTTTTCACAAATTTCAACATTATTATTCTGTTTTTTTGTACGGATTATTGACCTTCAATTGGTCATTAACAACTGATTTTAAACAGATGAAAGCTTATTTGAAAAGAAAATTATCTTATGGCGACGTTAAATCTCCTAAAATACTTTGGACGACTTTGGTAATTACAAAAGTTATTTATTTTTCGATTTGGATTGTACTTCCTATGATTTTAGGAGTATTGTGGTGGAAAGTTTTAATTGGTTTTTTTGTTATGCATTACACAGCAGGATTAATTTTGAGCATCGTTTTTCAATTGGCACATGTTATTGAAGATGCTTCAAATCCGAAACCTAATGAAGAAGGTGAAATGGAAAATACATGGGCTATTCATCAATTGTTTACCACCGTAAATTTTGCTCCCAAAAATTGGCTCGTAAATTGGTATACTGGCGGATTAAATCATCAAATTGAACACCATCTTTATCCAAACATTAGCCACATACATTACGGAAAAATAGCGAAAATTGTCAAAGAAACTGCTAAAGAATGTAATTTACCTTATCACGAATACCGAACAATGCGAAGTGCTGTTATTGCTCATTTCAAACATTTAAAAGAATTGGGAAGACAACCTCAATTAGCCTAAAATTTTAAATGAAGATTTTTTAACCATTAAGATATTAAGCAATATTAAGCACCAAAAATCTTAATTTTCTTAATACTTTAATGGTTTTTATTTTAAAAGATAAAATATTTAATTACAACACAACATGAACAACCTATTATCGGATAGAATAAATAATTTATCAACGTCACAAACGCTGGCAATGGCTGCCTTAGCTAGAGAATTAAAAGCCCAAGGAAAAGACATTATCAGTTTGAGTTTGGGTGAACCCGATTTTAATACCCCTGATTTTATAAAAGAAGCGGCAAAAAAAGCCATCGATGAAAACTACAGCACCTATTCTCCTGTAGATGGTTATTTAGAGTTAAAAGAAGCCATTTGCCGAAAATTCAAACGCGATAATAACTTAGAATACAAGCCAGCCAATATCGTAGTTTCAACTGGTGCCAAACAATCGTTGTATAATATTGCTCAAGTAATGTTGAATGATGGAGATGAAGTTATTCTTCCGGCACCGTATTGGGTTTCCTATTTTGAAATTATTAAATTATCGGGTGGAATTCCTATTGAAGTACCAACTTCAGTTGAAACCGATTTTAAAATGACCGCTGAACAATTAGAAAAAGCCATCACTCCTAAAACCAAAATGATGTGGTTCAGTTCGCCCTGTAATCCGAGTGGTTCGGTTTATAATCGGGAAGAGTTAACTGCAATTGGTAAAGTTTTAGAAAAGCATCCACATATTTATATCGTTTCAGACGAAATCTACGAACATATCAATTTTTCAGGAACATTTTGCAGCATCGGTTCTATTCCCGGTTTATTTGAAAGAACTATTACCGTGAATGGTGTTGCCAAAGCTTTTGCCATGACCGGTTGGAGAATTGGCTATATTGGCGCACCCGAATTTATTGCTAAAGCGTGTACTAAGATGCAAGGACAAGTGACATCTGGAGCAAATTCTATTGCACAAAGAGCAACTATCACAGCCGTTGATGCAGATCCGAAAGTATTGAACGAAATGGTTACTGCTTTCAAAAACCGTAGAGATTTAGTGGTTGGTTTAACCAAATCTATTCCGGGTTTAAAAATTAATGTTCCCGAAGGAGCTTTTTATGTTTTTCCTGATGTTTCCTCTTTCTTTGGAAAAACTCTAGGAGGAAAACTAATCAATAACGCCGATGATTTATCGATGTATTTATTATCAGAAGCCAATGTTGCCACAGTAACAGGTGACGCTTTTGGAAATCCAAATTGTATCCGAATTTCGTATGCCACCAGTGAAGAATTACTAACCGAAGCATTCAAAAGAATTAAGGAAGCTTTAGCTTAAAATAAAACAACACTGATTTCACAAATTTGCACTGATTTTATTTGTGTAAATCTGTGAAATTTGTGTTTAAAATATAAAATCATGTCAAAAATACTATTACTCGGTTCTGGAGAATTAGGAAAAGAATTCGTAATTGCTGCACAACGAATTGGCCAATATATTATTGCTGTAGATAGTTATGAAAACGCTCCTGCAATGCAAGTCGCTCACGAATTTGAAGTGATTAATATGTTAGACGGTTCGGAATTAGACCGCATTGTAGCCAAATACCAACCTGATTTTATTATTCCCGAAATAGAAGCCATTCGTACCGAACGTTTTTATGATTACGAAAAGCAGGGAATAACCGTTGTTCCATCGGCAAAAGCAGCCAATTTTACAATGAACCGAAAAGCAATTCGCGACTTGGCATCGAAAGAATTAGGATTAAAAACAGCCAATTATCGGTATGCTACATCTTTGGAAGAACTGAAAAAAGCCGTAACTGAAGTTGGCATTCCGTGTGTAGTTAAACCACTTATGAGTTCTTCTGGAAAAGGACAATCGACTATAAAAGGCGACACTTCGACTGCGCTCAGTGCAAGCTCGACTGCGCTCAGTGCAAGTATTGAAAAAGCATGGCACTATGCCGAAGAAGGTTCTCGTGGCGATATT
This sequence comes from Flavobacterium sp., assembly GCF_044369455.1. Classification (GTDB taxonomy): domain Bacteria; phylum Bacteroidota; class Bacteroidia; order Flavobacteriales; family Flavobacteriaceae; genus Flavobacterium. The sequence goes on from NZ_JBIPLW010000001.1 coordinate 217,123, forward strand.
GTGGAAGTTATTGTAGAAGCTTTCGTAAATTTTAATTCAGAAATTACGTTATTGACGGTAACTCAAAACAATAATCCAACTTTATTTTGTGCTCCTATTGGCCACAGGCAAGAGCGTGGCGATTATCAGGAAAGTTGGCAACCAGCCAATGTTTCCCAAAAAGACATACAAGAAGCTCAAGAAATGGCTCGAAAAGTAACTCAAGCTCTAGGCGGTGCAGGACTTTTTGGCGTGGAGTTTTTTTTGACTGATGAAGGCGTTTATTTCTCTGAACTTTCTCCAAGACCTCATGATACGGGTATGGTTACTCTGGCAGGAACACAAAACTTCAACGAGTTTGAATTGCATTTGCGTGCCATTTTGAGTTTACCTATAGCAGAAATCACATTAGAAAAAGCTGGAGCTAGTGCAGTAATTTTAGCTTCCGAAAACTCAACTAATCCAACCTATTCAGGAATTTCAGAAATTGCCGCTTTACCAAAAACAGATTTTCGTATCTTTGGAAAACCAACTTCAAGACCATATAGAAGAATGGGTGTTGCACTAACTTATGACACTCTTGAAACTCCTATAGAAGAAGTGGTAAAAAAAGCTAAAAGAGCTGCTAGTTTAGTAACCGTAAAACCTTAATACTATGAAAAATATTTTTTTAACCGTATTCCTTTTTGTTTGCATTGCTACAAATGCTCAGGATAAACCAAAAACACAAATTGTAGAAGCATCTTGTGGTCAATGCCAATTTGGTATGAAAGACAAAAAAGGATGTGATTTAGCTGTTCGAATTGACGGGAAATCTTATTTTGTTGAAGGCACCAAACTGGATTCTCATGGTGATGCTCATGCCGCAGACGGATTTTGTTCCACAATTAGAAAAGCAGAAGTGGTTGGTGAGGTTAAAGACAACAAATTTATAGCTTCAAGTTTTAAACTTCTTCCAGTAGAAGGCCATGATGACCATAAAGGTCATAAACATTAAAAAAGTACAATCGTCCCGACTAAATCGGGACATTTTTTTAATCCAAATTAATTAAATTCACCATGAAAAATATAATTCTACACAAAGCCAACACGCGCGGTCATGCCAACCACGGATGGCTAAATGCGTATCATAGTTTTAGTTTCGCAAGTTGGTACAATCCAGAACGCGTTCAGTTTGGTGTTTTGCGCGTTCTAAACGATGACACTGTTGCATCTGGAATGGGGTTTGGTACCCATCCGCATGATAATATGGAAATCATTACCATCCCACTTGAAGGCGATTTGGCACACAAAGACAGTATGGGAAATGCCGAAACCATTAAAACTGGCGATATACAAGTGATGAGTGCTGGAACTGGAATTCAGCATAGCGAGTTTAATCCGAATGCCGATCACCATACAAAATTATTTCAAATTTGGTTGTTTCCAAAAGTTAGAAATGTGGCGCCACGTTACCAACAAATTACGTTAGACACTTCGGATAGACATAACAAATTACAACAAATTCTTTCACCCGATGCTGATGATGCTGGCGTTTGGATTTATCAAGACGCGTGGTTTCACATGGGTAATTTAGACAAAGGAACGACTATCGATTACAATCGAAAAAAAGTAGGCAACGGTTTGTATGTTTTTGTAATCAAAGGAAGCGTAAAAGTTGATGGTCAAGAATTAGAACAACGCGATGGTTTAGGCATAACCGATTTTGACAAAGTTTCTTTTGAAGCTACTTCGGATACGGAAGTTTTGCTGATGGAAGTTCCGATGGAACAATAAAATGACTTATAAAAAGTAAAATGAAAAAAATAATCGCGTTTGGCGGTTCGTCAAGCAAGAATTCCATCAACAAACAATTGGCTGTTTATGCCGCCAATTTATTTTCAAATGCAACAGTAGAACTATTAGATTTGAATGATTATGAAATGCCTATTTACTCTGTTGACCGAGAAAAAGAAAACGGTATTCACCCATTGGCACAACAATTTTACGATAAAATAGGAACTGCCGATTTATTGGTTATTTCTTTGGCAGAACACAATGGTGCTTATGCTTCGGCTTTCAAAAATATTTTGGATTGGGCATCAAGAATAAATAATAAAACCTTTCAGCAAAAACCCATGTTATTATTGGCTACTTCGCCAGGAGCAAGAGGTGGAAGCACGGTTTTGGAAATAGCGAAAATTAGATTTCCGTTTCAAGGTGCGGATTTGAAAGGCAGTTTTTCGTTGCCTAATTTTAATGAAAACTTTGATTCTGTAAAAGGTATAATCAACCCAGAACTGAAAAATCAATTGATGGAGATTGTGAATATTTTTAGTTCTAACACTATTTGAACGGGTTTTTTTAAAAAATAAGGATAGATAACAAACCATTAAGGAATTAAGCTAATTAAGGCTTTATGAAACTTAATTTCTTAATGGTTTTATTGTTGCAATTTTGTTTTTTATAAATGTTTTCTAATTTATAATATCCACTAGTTTCGTAGTAGAACCCTATTTTTGATTTCTATTTAACTAAACCGCCACCACTTTTTACTTTTTCAACCTCAATATCGGTGTTTTCTTTTTGTAGTTTTAGGTTTCCAAAATTATACGTCAACGATATTCTAAAAACCCTACTGTCCTGTTTTTGATAGAAGTTAGTGTTCAAGTTATTCCCGCCAACTAAAGCATTTATTTCGTTTGAATTGAAAACATCAAAACAATGCAATCCAACTTTGAGTTTATTATTCATAAATTCTTTGTTGAATGAAATGTCAAACTGTTGAATTGGTTTGGTGATTTTATAGATTTCCCAATTTCCACGGTCAAGTATAAAATAACTAATGGTGTTTTTGATATCCCAAGGCAAAATAAACTGTGCTTGTGTTGAATAGCTCCAAATGGCTTCGTTTGAATAAGGAAAGTCAAATCCACGAATGTCGTTTTTTACATAATTGATGTTTACAAAAATGTAATTCATCTTGTCTATATAATTCATTCGTTTTTGGAATTCTTCCTTTCCTTTGAAAAAATAATCTAAAGGAATTGGGAAACTAAAGTAAGCGCTAAAAGTATCAAATCGATCAAATTGTTGGAAGGTTTGATTGCTTATAGGTTCGGTTGCATCGGCATCGGCACTAAAAATAAATAAATTATTGTCTTTGGTTCGAGTAAAATTGGCACCAAGTTGTATGAATTGCAATGCGGTAATTTTAACCTCATAATTGTCAAAAAAAGTTGGGTCTAAAAATATATTTCCTTGCGAAGTATTGTATTGATCAAAACTAGAACTGTTGTTGGGATCTAGAGTGAAATAATTGGGTTGATTGATTTTTTTTGAATAATTTGCCGTTACATTTATATTGTCATTGACTTCATAAATTGCGCTAATGTTAGGAAACAAATTCGTATTTCTAAATTTAATTTTTCCGTCAACAGTGCTCGAAATTCGCTCTACATTAAAATCCTCAAAACGAAGCCCTAAAGTAAAATTGAATTTTTTGATTTTTTTTCTTGCTTCCGCATAAAAAGCTAAGTTGTTCTCGCTGTAATCGAAAACTATTCTGTTTACCGTTGGGCTATTGATAAAATAATCGCCAATATTATCAACTTTCAAAATATTGTATTTCCCACCTGTGGTAATCGAAAACTTATATTTTTCAAATGGAATTGTAAAGTCATATTTCAAATAATAATTTTTTAAATCAAAATCAGAATTTCCATCGTTAAAGAAACTTTCATTCGAAATTAAATCTGTTGCATCCGAAGTTGAAATTGGATTTCTATGAAACAAGTTTCCAAAACCTGTGACATCCAACGTTCTTCCAATAGTGTCTAGCTTTGTTTTGTATTGAATACTCAGTTCGTGATTTTGGTTTTTAGTTTTAGTTACCCCATTATTTAGATAATCAATGTCATCTGATTGGGTAGTGGCATCAAAAACGTTTCTATCATTGCCCAAATTCATATTATAATTTAAGAGAATATTACTTTTTTTAGAAAGCTTATAATTTGTTCCAGTTCGCCAGTACAGATTTCGTTGTGTTGTTACCGAAAAATTTTCTTGCCGCATTACTATATCAGGCGAAAAAGCCGTAAAGGTTTGATCGCTAATTGTTCTGTTTTCGCTGTCAATATAATTATAGCCAAGCATAGTCTGCCAACTCAAGTCTTTTTCTTTGCCGTTCAAAAGAATTTGTGGGCTTGGTTTTTGGTATTTATTAAAATTGTAATTGAGATTAAAACTGGCATTTATTCCTTTCAACCTTTTGGAACTTGTAATAATATTGATGATAGAACCGCTGGCATTGGCATCAAAAGCTGCACCTGGATTGTAAATCAGTTCCACTTTTTCGATGGCATTTGCTGGTAACGAGGAAAGATAATTTTGCAAATCTTGACCAGTCAAAGTGCTGGGAGCATTGTCAATATAGATGGCAACACCTTTTCCATTTAAAGTCAATCCACCATTAGGAGAGGTAATTACACCCGGAAGTTTTTTTACTGCTTCCAAAGCATTTCCGGTGCTAAGCATTGGATTTTCTTTAATGCTGATGGTAGTTTTGTCCGATTCAACTTTAATGTATTGTCGTTTGTTGCCATAAATGGTAACACCTTCCAATTCGTTGATGTTTTTGTTTTTAATAGTGTCGTTTACACTAGTGTTTTCTTTGTTTTTCTCGGTTTCTTGAGCAAAAAAGGTGGTGGATACTAGAACGAGAACAGCGGTACATAATGATTTCATTTTGATTTTTGATTTTTTTGATTGATGATTACTTAAAAGACGTTTAAAAAAGAAAATTGTTACAAAATATTTTTTAAGTAACTATAATTTTACCTTAATTCCATAAAAAATTTATAGTCAATTTTTATATTCTGATGACAAAAAATGGAGTGAATGAGTACAAAAGAATTAAACCCAAATTTCACCAATGCACACAAATTATGGCAAAGCTTGTGCTACGGACAATAATCGCAAGCGTACTAGTGAAGCAATTAGTTTTGAATAAGACACGAGCAATAGCTAACTGGGGAAGCAATTGCGAAAAAACAGTTATATTGGGCTATTTTATAGGGGAAATTGGTATCACTTCAATTTTAAATTCAAATTGTCAAAACTAGTCACATCAATTACTTGTTCGTTATCAATATCAAAAGAAACTTTGACACTATCACCAACAACAGTAACTGGAATTTCGTTAGAAACTTGTGACGAACCCACAAAAATATTGGGGTAATCTTTTATAGTAAAATAGTAGAAACTATTACCGTTTTTTACATCACTTTGAATTCTTTTAATTACCGATGAGATTGACTTTTTAGAAGCAACATTCGATGGATTAATTTTGTTTCCAGCCATATTGTATACGCTTTTAAACAAGGTAAGCGTTTCGCGCATCGAGTTTCCAACTCCAACAATGGTATAGTCGTTTATTGCTACCATTGCATACATTTTTACCAAACCGCCATCGTCTTTCAAAGTCATTACATAGGTTGGAATTCCATTGATATTATAGGGAATTGGCAACGATGCTTTATATCCTTTTTCTTGAACTTTGCCCTCTGCTGAACTTTGAGCTGCAAATTCGGTTGCGCCACTTTGTTTGTAAAAGGTAGTTTCTTTGGTTCGTGTATCAACCAATACAAAACCAACGGCACTTTCATCACTTCCTACCGAGGTTAATCCTGTGTACCAATAGGATTTATCATTTTGTCCATACACTAAAGTCAAACCTTCGGTGATTTGTAATTTATTGGTGTTTGAAAAATTCCAATATCCATTGACATATTCTCCCCAATCGTTCAATTGATCTTCGATAAATTCTGCTGGCTGAATTCTATCGACCCAACTTGGCGAGTTTTGAATAGAATAATTTTGAATTGCGCCCGTTTGAGCATCAACTACAACAATTCCAGTAGTATTTTTTCCCGAAAATCCAATCTCTTTAGTATAAGTTGTAATTACCCAAAAAGGATTTCCTTTTTCATCTATCTCAAAAGTAAAATCGGCTAGACCAACAGATGCAAATCCATTAAAATAAACATGTCGGTGAATATCACTTTGAAAATAAGCATTCGGTTGGAATTTTATTCTCAATGGTTTTCCGTCTATTTCTTGCACTAACTTAACATCGCGTTCGTTTGTTGCCGAAACCATTACATATCCGGGAGTTCCTTCTTTATTATTGAGCCATTTAAAAAATCCTGAGTGCAATAATGGTGCAATCCAATAGAGTTCATTATTAACTTTTTGAATAGAAAACTTCCCTAACTCAATTTGACTTCCCAATGCAGGTTGTGAACCAATGATTTTTTCACCCAATAAATATGCCAAATCTTGATCTACAACACGAATTTTATCTAATGAAATTGGAGCAATATGTTTTGATAATTTTTGACCATTTTCAACCTTTCCAATCATTTTCTGATAACTACCCGTGTGAAAAATTGTCGCCGTAGTAAATAATGGAATTACGGTTAGATATACCAAAATCAAACCCATCAAGATTAGCAAGTATTTACCAGGTCTTGAACCTATTGTAAATTTCTTTCCAGAATTGTCGACTTTAATTCCAAGAGAAATGAAAAAATAAATAAACAATAACAATAACGTTATGAATCCTATTCCATAGAAACCGTATTGCAAAACAGGCAAGTTTAAATAAAATAACAAGAACCCAATAACTAAAAGAATTAAAATAAGTACTGCTTTTTTCATGATTGATATTTTTATGCTTATACGTCGCTTACTAATTAAAAAGTTACAATTAATCATAAATATAGCACTACACCCGTTGGGTGTAATTATTAAAGAATAAGTTAAAAAAAATTAAACACATAGAAACATAGAAAATAAGAGTGATATAGCCCATTTCATGGGTTCAGATAGCTATGATTTTCTTAATATAAGTGCAACGCCTTTTAAAATTCAGAAAATCTATGTTTCTATGTGTTTAAAAAAAATAGAAAATAAATTACACCAAACTGTTTACTACTATTGATTGTATGTTTTAAATTAGTAATTTTGTTTACTTTTAGACAGCAAATAACCTTTCAGTATCGAAGAGATGCTGAAATAAATTCAGTATTAATGAAAGCATACGTTTTCCCTGGACAAGGAGCACAATATACCGGAATGGGTAAAGACTTATACGAGAATTCGGCTTTAGCCAAAGAACTTTTCGAAAAAGCCAACGATATTCTAGGATTCCGAATTACTGATACCATGTTTGAAGGAACAGCTGAAGAATTAAAAGAAACCAAAGTTACCCAACCAGCAGTTTTTTTACATTCCGTTATTTTGGCAAAAACACTAGATAACTTCAAACCAGATATGGTTGCAGGACATTCGTTAGGCGAATTTTCTGCCTTGGTTGCTAATGGTGCTTTGTCGTTTGAAGACGGATTAAAATTAGTCTCACAACGTGCTTTGGCCATGCAAAAAGCGTGCGAAATTGCTCCATCAACTATGGCAGCCGTTTTAGGATTGGACGACAAAATTGTAGAAGAGGTTTGTGTGTCTATTGATGGTGTTGTTGTAGCTGCCAATTATAATTGCCCGGGGCAACTAGTGATTTCGGGCGAATTTTCGGCTGTAGAAAAAGCTTGTGAAGCGATGAAAGCTGCTGGAGCTAAACGCGCTTTGTTATTACCAGTTGGGGGTGCCTTTCACTCACCCATGATGGAACCCGCCAGAGAGGAATTGGCTGCAGCCATTGAAGCAACAACGTTCTCCACTCCTATTTGTCCAGTATATCAAAATGTGACCGCCACTGCTGTCACGTCTGCCGAGGAAATCAAGAAAAATTTAATTATTCAATTGACGGCACCTGTAAAATGGACGCAATCAGTACAACAAATGATTAAAGATGGTGCCACCAGTTTTACGGAAGTGGGTCCAGGGAAAGTGTTGGTTGGATTGGTCAATAAAATTGATAAAGAAATAGAAACGATTTCGGCTTACTACATTTAAAAAATACAATTTTGAAATCGCCATAAACAAGAAGTTTGCGTAAGCAAACACCAATGAAAATTGAGCGATTCCATATAACCTTAAAAAAACAAATAGTATCTACATATGAAAAAAATAATCTTATCACTAGCGTTTGTAGCTCTATTAGCCAGCTGCCAAGACAAAACAAAAGAAAAATTAGATGAAGCCAAAGACGCTATAACCAAAGAGGTGACAACCTCTATTGACTCAGCTAAGATAAAAGCTGAAGCTAAACTAGATACTTTGAAAGACAAAGCCAACTCCAAAGTAGACAGCTTAAAACTAAAAAGTGCTGAAAAAATAGAAAAGGCTACAAAAAAATTAAAAGAGGCTGTAAACAAGTAAAATAACATCCCTGTTTGGGCAAGGACGTTTTTTAAACCAACTATTAGGAGTTTTAACTTCTAATTTTTTGTTCCCAGTTCCAAGCAGAAGACAAGGCTTCTTCAAGCGATGATTTGGCTTTCCAACCAAGAACAGTATTTGCTTTATCGGTATTGGCATAGGCAGCAATAACATCGCCTTCTCTTCTACCAACAATTTTATACGGTAATTTTTGACCCGAAACTTTTTCAAAAGCACTAATAACTTCTATGACCGAGCTTCCTCTTCCAGTGCCTAAATTAAAGGTTTCAACGTTCTCTAAATTTTGCTTTTTCAATAGCCGTTGTAATGCAATTACATGCGCTTTTGCCAAATCAACTACGTGAATATAATCTCGAATGCAAGTTCCATCAGGTGTCGGATAATCATTCCCATAAACCGAAAGCTCTTTTCGTAAACCAAATGCAGTTTGTGTTATGAATGGCACTAAATTTTGTGGAATTCCAAGTGGCAATTCTCCAATTTCAGCACTAGAATGTGCTCCAATTGGATTAAAATAGCGTAATAGAATAGAATTGATATTGCTTACTTTGGCAACATCTGTTATTATTTCTTCACCAATTTGTTTGGTATTCCCATAAGGTGAATTTGCTGGTTGAACAGTGGCGTCTTCGGTAATTGGCATTTTTTCTGCTTGGCCATAAACGGTGCAAGAAGAACTAAAAATAAAATTTGACTGTGTTAAATGTATTAGTTCCTGCAAAATATACACTAATGAATTAATGTTATTTTCATAATACAACAAAGGATTTTCAACACTCTCTCCTACTGCTTTAGAAGCCGCAAAATGAATTATTCCAGTAATATCGTTGTGCTTTTTGAAGAAATATTGAACTGCTGATTTATCTCTTAAATCAATGTTTTCGTAATGTGGTTTTGTTCCTGTGATTCTATGAATGCCTTCAAGTACTTCAATAGATGAATTAGAGAGATTGTCAATAACAACCACTTCAAAACCTTCATTTTGAAGTTCAACAACCGTGTGTGAACCAATAAACCCTAAACCTCCTGTTACTAAAACTTTATTCATATGTATTATTTAGCCCCGACCTGCCTGCCGACAGGCAGGTTGCAGCGGGAACTAGCTCCTAATTAAAATACTCTAAAACGCTATTAGTAATAAATTTAATTTGTTCATCATCTAATTCGGTATGCATAGGCAGGGAAATTACCTCTTTAACCAATTGATTGGTTATCGGAAAATCTTCTTCCTTATAACGTGTATCGGCATAGGCTTTTTGAGAATGCAATGGAATTGGGTAATAAATAGCACATGGAATTCCTTTATCTAATAAATGTTGCATCAATGCATCTCTATCAGCATTAATAATTCGAAGTGTATATTGATGAAAAACATGGCAGTCACAAATAGCACAAATACTTGGCGCGATAATGTTTTTATGCCCTTCAAATGCTGCTGAATATTTACGAGCCGCATCTTGACGTGCTTTTCCAAAGGCATCCAAAAAGGGTAATTTAGCATTTAAAACTGCCGCTTGAATGCTATCTAAACGCGAGTTTACACCAACCACATCATGGTGATAACGAATATACATTCCGTGATTTACAATTCCACGCATGGTATGTGCCAAAGCATCATCATTGGTAAAAATTGCACCACCATCACCATAACATCCTAAATTTTTAGAAGGAAAAAATGAGGTTGATGCTACGTGACCGATAGTTCCTGCTTTCTTTTTGGTACCATCAGAAAATTTGCAATTGGCACCAATAGCTTGAGCATTATCTTCGATTACAAACAAATTGTGTGCTGCCGCAATTGTCATAATAGCTTCCATATTTGCTGCTCTTCCGAACAAGTGAACCGGAACGATTGCTTTCGTTTTTGGCGTAATGGCTTTCTTTATTGCATCTATTGAAATATTCATATTAACAATATCCACATCAACCAATACGGGAGTTAATTGTAACAAAGCTATTACCTCGACGGTTGCGGCAAAGGTAAAATCGGCTGTGATTACTTCGTCTCCGGGCTGCAATCCCAATCCCATCATTGCTATTTGTAATGCGTCTGTTCCGTTAGCACATGGAATAACATGTTTTACATCAAGATATTCTTCGAGATTTTTTTGAAATTTATGAACTTCTGGTCCATTAATATAGGTTGTTGAATCTAAAACTTCTTGAATAGACGCATTAACTGTTACTGCTATTTTATCGTATTGACTTTTTAAGTCAACCATTTGAATTTTTTTCATGCTACTAAAATATAAGTGGCAAAAGTAATAAATTCTACAGTAGAATATCCTATTCGGTAAAAGAAACGTATTTTAGCGCAACAAATTTTTGAGGATGCTTTTGCTATACACTATTTTGCTTTATTTAGCTTCACAGATTTTGAAATTGTTGGCGCTTTTTAGCCCAAAAATAAAGTTATTTGTAGAGGGAAGAATTCCTGTTTTTGAGACTTTAGCGAGCAAAATCAAGCCAGAAGATAGAACCATTTGGTTTCATGCTGCCTCTTTAGGCGAATTTGAGCAAGGATTGCCGGTGATGGAAAAAATTAAAGTACAATTTCCAAAGCATAAAATCATAGTCACCTTTTTTTCTCCTTCGGGTTATGAAGTTCGAAAAAATAATACTATTGCTGATGTTACTGTTTATTTACCTTTGGACACTAAATCAAATGCGAAGCAATTTCTAGAACTCGTTCACCCTGATTTGGTTTTCTTCATCAAATATGAATATTGGCCGAATTATTTAAATGAATTAAAATATCTTGGCATCAAAACCTATTTGATTTCGGGCGTTTTTAGAGAAAACCAGGCGTTTTTTAAGTGGTATGGTGGGTTTTATAGAAGTGCATTAAAAACTTTTAATTACTTTTTTGTCCAAAATGAAAGTTCAAAAAAATTACTGCAATCATTAGGATATCAAAATGTAAAAATCTCAGGAGACACAAGATTTGACAGAGTGGTTTCTATTTTAGAACGAGATAATTCTTTAGATTTTATTGAAAATTTCAAAAACAAAAGCACTACCGTTGTCATTGGAAGTTCATGGCCAAAAGATGAAAGTTTATTGGTAGATTATATTAACAAAAGTAATGAAAAAGTAAAGTTCATAATTGCCCCACATAATATTAAAGCAAAACAAATTCAAGAGTTGAAAAATTCCATTACAAAAAAAGCAATTTTGTTTTCGGAAAAGTCAACTATAGATTTAATGTTGTATGATGTATTAATTGTTGATACGATTGGAATCCTGACCAAAATATACAGTTACGCCGATATTGCTTATGTTGGTGGTGGATTTGGAAATCCCGGAGTTCATAATCTTCTAGAACCCGCAACTTTTGGAATTCCGATTGTGATTGGACCCAACTATTCTCATTTTGCAGAAGCTATAGCTTTAGTTCATCAAGAAGGTTGTGTTTCTATTAAAAATCAAAACGAATTGAATGATGCTTTTTCAAATTTAATTACCAATGATGATATTCGCCACGAAAAAGGCCATATTTGTGCCACTTTTGTTCAGATGAATAAAGGCGCGACCGAAATAATATTAAATCAAATTGAAAACAATAAATAAATAATAGATCCCTAAATATTTAAGACTATGAAATTTTTAAGATTACTTCTTTTACTTGTATTTGTTCAAAGTAGTGCGCAACAAGGTGGCATGTGGATTCCTTCCTTATTAAAGGGAATGAACGAAAGCGAAATGAAAAACCTTGGTATGAAAATTACGACTGAACAAATTTATTCTATAAACAAATCGAGTATAAAAGATGGCGTTCCGCAATTTGATAACAAGTGTACTGCCGAAGTTATTTCAGACAAAGGACTTATCTTAACCAATCACCATTGTGGTTTTGATGCGATACAAAATCACTCTAGTGTTGAACATGATTATATCACAGACGGTTTTTGGGCCTACAAAATGGAAGATGAATTGCTTAACAAAGGAATGGTGGTCACTTTTGTGGTGCGTATTGATGATATTACAACAAAAGTTTTAGAGGGTACTTCTTCATTAACTGAAGTGGAAAAACAAAAGAAAATTCAGGAAAATATTGCGTTACTTACAAAAACATTGCCTAAAGACACCTGGCAAGAAAACCTAATTAAGACTTTTTATTACGGAAATCAATATTTGAATTTTGTAATCGAAACCTATAAAGACATCCGATTGGTTGGCGCTCCACCAAGCTCTATTGGAAAATTTGGTGATGTTACTGATAACTGGGTTTGGCCAAGGCATACTGGAGATTTTTCATTATTCAGAATTTATGCGGACAAGAATAATCTACCTGCGGAATATTCTACAGAAAATGTTCCCTATAAACCTAAATACTATTTTCCAATTTCTATCAAAGGTTTAAAAGAAAATGATTTTACTATGGTTTTGGGGTATCCGGGAACTACTCAAGAATACCTGCCTTCTTATGCTGTTGAACAAATTGTAAATAATATCGACCCCACAAAAATTGAGCTTCGTGATGTAACGCTAAAGGTTCAAGATGGCTTTATGCGAAAAGACAATGCAATTAAAATTCAATATGCTGCTAAGAATGCCACTATTGCCAATGCATGGAAAAAATGGATGGGAGAAATTAAAGGATTGAAAAAAGCGAATGCAATTGGTGCCAAACAAAAATTTGAGAGAGAATTTCAAGAAAAAGTATTAAAATTAGGGAAGGAAACAGAATACGGAAATTTGTTGTCTGATTTTGAGAAAAATTACGCAGAAATTAAAGATTATGCTTTAGCAAAAGCCTATTGGGATGAAACCGTTATCAGAAATGGCGAAATTCTCTCTATTGCATATAAGTTATATCAATTAGAAAAACTATACGAAACCAAAGGGGAACAAGCTTTCAACGATAGGAGAAATACTTTAGTAAATGGCTGGGGTGAATTTTATAAAGATTTTAATCCTGAAGTGGATCAAAAAGTTTTTGAACAGTTAATTACTATCTATAGTAAAAAATATCCTAAACAGTTTTTACCTAATTCTATAGAAAACATAAATGCGGAAAGTCTAGCTAATGAAATATTTACAAAATCTCAATTAGTAACTTTTGAAAAAGTAAAAGAATTATTAACTGGTGATGTTAAAGCAGTTATAGAAAAATTAAACAACGATAAAGCTTTTCAAATAACAAAAACTATTGCCGATTCACATATTAAAAATGTGGCGCCAAAATTTGATGAACTTAATTTAAAAATCTTAGCAACCCAAAGAACATATATGAAAGCCATTTTGGAACTGTTCCCCAATAATAGGATTTTTCCAGATGCAAATAGTACACTTCGAGTAACCTACGGAAAAATAAAAGGATACAAACCGAGTGATGCAGTAGTTTATGAACCATTTACCTATCTTGATGGTGTCATGGAAAAATACATTCCTGGCGATTATGAATATGATGTTTCCAAAAAACTAATCGACCTATATAATAAAAAAGATTACGGAATTTATGGTGTAAAAGGTAAAATGCCACTAGATTTTATAGCTACAAACCATACGACAGGAGGAAATTCTGGAAGCCCTGCATTAGATTCAAAAGGTAATTTAATTGGTTTGAATTTTGATAGGGTTTGGGAAGGAACTATGAGTGATATATACTATTCTCCTGAAATTTGTCGAAATATTATGGTTGATATACGTTATGTATTGTTCATCATTGATAAGTTTGCTGGAGCTGAAAACTTAATCAAAGAATTAAAAATCATTTCTTCAGAGAAAAAAATAAAAAATTAAGGCGAAATTAGGGTTTGGCATGATTGTTGTAAAGAAATTGTTGAAGTAAAATGTGGGTTTTTTAAAAAATATTAAAAATTTATTTTAACCTATTAAAAAATTTATATCTTTGCCTCGAATTAATAATTAACCTTTTATAATTAAGTAAGATGAAAAAAGTATTTTTAAGTTTAGCTGTTATCGCTGCATTAACTGTAGTATCTTGTAAACAAGCTGATGCTAACGCTGAAGCTGCTACCGATTCAACTGCTGTTGAAGCTGTTGATTCAGTTGTTGCTCCTGTTGTTGATTCAGTTGTTGCTCCTGTTGATTCAGTTGCTGCAAAAGTTGAAGCTGCTGTTGAAGAAGTAAAAAAATAATTAGAAAACACTAATTGTTTTAAAAGATTTAAAGCCACGCCATGCGTGGCTTTCTTTTTTAAATTAATTAATAAAAAAATTTATAAAACAAAAAAGCCTCTAACTAAAGTTAGAGGCTTTTGTACTCAGAGCGGGACTTGAACCCGCACGAACATTGCTGTTCACTGGATTTTAAGTCCAGCGTGTCTACCAATTTCACCATCCGAGCGTTAAAATTTTTGATAGTTTAATTTTTAAAAAAAATTAATTTAAATACACTCACCATCCGAGCGTTAAAATTTTTGATGGTTTAATTTTTAAAAAAAATTAATTAAATACACTCACCATCCGAGCGTTAAAATTTTTGATGGTTTAATTTTTAAAAAAAATTAATTAAATACACTCACCATCCAAGATTTATACGTTATAAAGATTTCATTTTAAAAACGAATCCATCATAACGTTATTTTGAGCGAAAAACGGGGCTCGAACCCGCGACCTCGACCTTGGCAAGGTCGCGCTCTACCAACTGAGCTATTTTCGCATATACAATATTTGTTAGAACTGCAATGCTTGTAGCGTATTGCGGATGCAAATGTAATACTAAAATTGAATTATACAAACCTTTTTTTGAAAAAACAACTAGAAAATTTAATCCGTTGATTAGCAAAAACTCCCGTAGTAGTTTACTTTTTTAACAAAATCTTTTTCAACTCATTTAGCTTCATCAATGCTTCAACTGGAGTCAAAGTATTAATATCTAAACTCAAAATATCTTCTCTGATTTCTTCTAATAAAGGATCGTCTAAATTAAAAATATTGAGTTGCATATCCTCTTTAGAAGATTTAATCGTATTAAGTGCATCACTGGAGTGATTTTTTTCTAATTTCTTTAGAAGTTTTTGTGCTTTTTGTATAACCGTTTGCGGCATTCCCGCCATTTTTGCCACATGAATACCAAAACTATGAGCACTTCCACCTTTTACTAACTTTCTTATAAAAAGTACGGTTTCTTTTAATTCTTTTACCGAAACATTATAATTCTGGATTCTCGGCAACAATTCACTCATTTCATTTAACTCGTGATAGTGAGTCGCAAATAATGTTTTTGGTCTAGCGGGATTTTCATGAAGAAATTCAGCGATTGCCCATGCAATTGAAATTCCATCATAAGTACTGGTTCCTCGTCCGATTTCGTCAAGCAAAACCAAACTTCTTTCGGAGATATTATTTAATATTGAGGCGGTTTCATTCATTTCTACCATAAAAGTAGATTCGCCCATCGAAATATTATCACTAGCTCCTACTCTGGTGAAAATTTTATCTACAATTCCCATCCTAACTTTCTCAGCAGGAACAAAGCTTCCCATTTGGGCCAATAAAACAATCAACGCAGTTTGTCTTAAAATAGCGGATTTTCCAGACATATTTGGACCCGTAATCATAATGACTTGTTGTGATTCTCTATCCAGAAAAACATCATTCGGCACATACGGAACGCCGACTGGAAGTTGTTTTTCAATAACCGGATGACGACCATTAATAATTTCTAATTCAAAAGAATCATCCAAAATTGGACACACATAATCATTTTCGATAGCCAATTGAGCAAAGGAAATTAGACAATCCAATTGTGCAATTAAAGTAGCATTCAACTGCACTTGTTTTATATAAGTAGAAATCCAGCTAACCAATTGTTCAAACAAATGACTTTCGATTTGATGAATTTTCTCTTCAGCACCTAAAATTTTGGTTTCGTATTCTTTTAATTCTTCGGTAATATAGCGTTCCGCATTCACCAAGGTTTGCTTTCTGATCCATTCAGCCGGAACTTTGTCTTTATGAGTGTTTCTAACTTCGATATAATATCCAAAAACATTATTAAAAGAAATTTTTAGAGAGGAAATTCCCGTAATTTCAGATTCTCGCTTTTCAATTCCCTCTAGAAACTCTTTTCCAGAAAAAGCGATGCTTCTTAATTCATCCAATTCTGAATGCACTCCAATTGCAATGGCATTTCCTTTTGCAATAGCTACAGGAGCATCTTGATTTAAGGTGGTTTTTATTTTTTCGCGAAGCAAATCGCATGCATGTAAACTATCCCCAATGATTCGAACTGCTTCCTGTTTACTTTCTAAAGCAATCATTTTAATCGGAATAATAGCATCTAATGATTCTTTTAAATAAATAACTTCTCTTGGTGAAATTTTCCCGGTCGCTACTTTAGAAATTAAACGTTCTAGATCAGAAATCTGTTTGATTTGGTATTGCATTTTTTGAAAAACTTCCTCATTCTCTTTCAAAAAAGAAACCACTTCATGACGGCTTCTTATTTTATGGATGTCTTTTAAAGGCAAGGCCAACCAACGTTTCAATAATCGCGAACCCATTGGCGAGAGTGTTTTGTCGATTACATCAAGTAAAGTAACTGCATTTTGAGAATGACTGTGATACAATTCTAAATTTCGAATCGTAAAACGATCCATCCAAATATAGGCATCTTCAGCAATTCGCTGAATACTGTTAATATGCTGAACTTTATTATGCTGTGTTTCGGACAAATAATACAAAATAGCTCCAGATGCAATAATTCCATCTAGCATTTCTTCTATACCATAGCCCTTTAATGAATTGGTTTGAAAATGGTTTTTTAATGTTTCCGTAGCATAATCTTCTTTATAAACCCAATCTTCCAGGAAAAATACATTGAATCTATCTCCAAATATTTCTTTGAACTGATTGCGATTATTTTTTTGTATCAGAATTTCACTTGGACTAAAATTTTGTAACAGTTTGTCAATGTACTCTTCGTTGCCTTGAGATGTTAAAAATTCTCCTGTAGAAACATCCAAAAAAGAAACTCCTAATTGTTTTTTTCCAAAATAAACAGATGCCAAAAAATTATTTGATTTTGATTGCAAAACCTCATCATTCATAGAAACTCCCGGAGTCACTAATTCGGTTACGCCTCGCTTAACAATGGTCTTTGTCATTTTTGGATCTTCCAATTGGTCACAAATAGCAACTCGAAGTCCGGCTTTAACCAATTTTGGTAAATAAGTGTTTAAAGAATGGTGCGGAAATCCGGCTAAGGCAGTTTCGGTTTCGCTTCCAGCTCCGCGTTTGGTTAAAACAATTCCTAGTATCTTTGATGCTCTAATGGCATCTTCTCCAAATGTTTCATAAAAATCCCCTACTCTAAACAACAAACAAGCATCGGGATATTTTCTTTTTATCTCGTTGTATTGTTTCATTAAAGGAGTTTCTTTCGAAGAAGTATCTTTGGCTGCCAATGAATTTGAAATTAATTACGTGGTAGCGAATTTAAATATTTTAGAATGATTAGAACTCTTAAAAAAAATTAATTTAATATTAAGATAAAAAAAATGATACCACTTTCTTTTTTAAATAGATTTGTATCAGAAACATAAAAACTTTTAAAAATGAAAAAATTAATACTATTAGCTGCAATTACTGTTTTCGGTGTTGCAACAACAAGTGCACAAACAGCAAAAAAAGTTGTAAAAAAAGAAACTACTGCTACTAAAGTAGAAACTCCAAAAGTTGATGGCGCAGGATTGGTTTTCGAAAATGAAACCATTGATTATGGTACAATTCCTCACAATGCAGATGGTAACAGAGAATTTGTATTTGTAAACAACGGTAATAAACCATTAAAAATAGAAAGTACACAAGGTTCATGTGGCTGTACTGTACCTACAAAACCAGAAGGTGATATTCTTCCGGGTGGAAAGGGTACAATCGGTGTAAAATATGACACTACCAGAGCCGGAGCGTTTACAAAAACAGTTACTGTAAAATCGAACGCAACAGGACAAGAAACAAAAGTACTTACAATAAAAGGAACTGTTCTACCTGCTCCTCCAACTGATGCTGCTGCTCCGACAAAAAGCTAAAATTACTTAATTATAATTCTAAAAACTCGTCTCGTTTAAAAAACAAGACGAGTTTTTTTTTGAATATCTTTGCTAGTCGAAACCAAAAGTTAAATTATCGATATAAAAAAATGCGAAAGCTAGAAAACACAGAATTAGAAAGGAAATCGGTTGAAGATTTTAAAGAAGCCATAAAAACTCCTTTGATACTCGTGCTCGACGATATCAGAAGCTTACATAATATTGGTTCTGTATTTAGGACTTCAGATGCTTTTTTGATTGAAAAAATTTATCTGTGTGGTATAACTGCAATTCCACCCAACAAAGAAATTCACAAAACCGCTCTTGGCGCCACCGAAACAGTGAATTGGGAATATCAAAAAGATGTTTTAAGTGTGATTGAAAAACTAAAAAAAGAAACTGTTGCCGTGTTTGCTATAGAACAAGTTGAAAACGCTATTTTTCTTCAAGATTTTACAACAGAAAAAGGCAAAAAATATGCTTTAGTTTTTGGCAATGAAGTGTATGGTGTTTCTCAAAAAGCAATTGAACTTTGTGACGGATCAATTGAAATTCCTCAATTAGGCACAAAACATTCTTTGAATATTTCTGTAAGTGCTGGAATTGTGGTGTGGGATTTATTTCAGAAAATGAACTATTGACCTGAAATTTTATTCTGAATTTCATTTAATATAAATACATAATCTTCCTGATTGCTTTGAAAATCTCTATCAGTAACATCAATGATTAATACATTTAAATTCTTTTGTGATTTGATATAATCTAAATAACCATTATTGATTTTATCCAAATACGCTGCCGGAATTTCTTGTTCGTAACTTCTCCCTCGTTCCTTAATATTAATTAAAAGTCGTTCCGTACTTTGATAGAGATAAATATACAAATCGGGCTTGGGCATCTCTTTATAAATAATATCAAACATCGTTTTATACAAACGGAATTCATCTTCCGCAAGCGTAACTTTTGCAAATATTAAAGATTTGAAAATGTGATAATCCGCAACGATAAAATCTTTAAACAAATCAAACTGCGCCAAATCATCTGAAATCTGTTGGTACCTATCGGCCAAAAATGACATTTCCAACGGAAAAGCATAACGACTTTGATCTTCGTAGAATTTTGGCAAAAAAGGATTGTCCGCAAATCGTTCTAAAACTGATTTAGCATTGAAATCTTCTGCAAGTTTATTTGTCAATGTGGTTTTGCCTGCTCCAATATTTCCCTCGATAGCGATGTAATTAAAATGATCTAGTTTTAATTTAGCTATGGGTATATCTAGGTTTTGAATGTAGGTGCAATTGCTTTTATCTTCCGAAATTATAAGCAGTTCGTGTAAATACATTTGTAAGATGGGATGTCGCCAATCCAGATTCAAATCCTTCATCGGCAATAAAACAAACAACCGGTTTTGCATTTCAGGATGTGGCACTTGAAGCTTATCTGAAGTAATGATTTCTTCATCAAAAGCAATTACATCGATATCAATTATTCGAGATTGATATCCTTCTGCCTCCGAGCGCATTCTTCCTAAAGCTTCTTCAAGTAACAAACATTCATCTAATAATTGGTGCGCTGTTTTATGAGTATGCATCACCACAGCACAATTGTAAAATTTTTCACTTTCAAAACCCCAAGAAGGTGTTTCATAAAGCTTAGAAACTCTAATTAATGTTCCTATTTCATTATGCAGACCATCAATGCAAGACACAATGTTTTTAAGGCGATTGCCTTGATTTGTACCGATAGATAAAATGACTTGATGCTGCTTTTTCATGGAAGCACAAATTAACTAAAACTATTTTAGAATAATTACAAAAAACAACCGACTGTTAATAACATTTTCTCGACAATTAAAATCACAAAACTTCCCTAAATATAACGCGCTTCTGGTTAAAAGAGATTATTTTTGTTGGTAGTAATTTAAAGTAATCTATCATCTTATGCATAAGAAAATCTTAAAAATTGTTGGAATAATTTTATTGTTGTTCGTGATTTCAGCATTTGCTATTCCGTATTTCTTTAAAGATCAAATTAAAGCCCGAATTTTAACTGCAATCAATGAAAAAGTCGATGCCAAAGTAGCTTTCGCTGATGCCGATTTGAGTTTGTTCCGAAATTTTCCCAGCGCGAGTGTTTCGATAGAAAAATTATCCATCATCAACAAAGCACCTTTTGAAGGAGATACTTTAGTTTCATGTGAAGAATTAAATCTGAAAATGTCCGTTAAAGAATTATTTAATGGTGACAACGAACCAATGGATATTGATGGAATATCCTCCAAAAATGGTTTAATCAACATCATTTTCAATAAAGACGGTTTAGGAAATTATGACATCGCTTTAAAAGAGGATAAAAATGGCGACAATGTCAAAAGTAAACCACTTTCATTAAAAATAAAAGAGTATTCCGTTGCGAATTTCAAGTTCAAATATTATGATGAAAAATCAAAAATAAGAATGGTTTTAGACAGTATTAATCACGAAGGAACAGGCGATTTTGCTGCATCAAAATTGGATTTAGTAACTAAAACTACTACCAAAATTTCACTCGACATGGACAAAGTGAATTACATGAAAAATGTTGCACTTTCGCTTGATGCGACACTCGGAATTGATTTGGACAACAGTAAATATACACTCAAAGAAAATAAAGCTAAAATCAACGAATTGCCTTTAGAATTTGATGGTTTTATTCAAATGGTTGAAGCTGGACAAGAATATGATTTGAAATTTAAAACGCCAACCTCATCATTTAAAAACTTTTTGGGATTAATTCCAACTCACTATTCGAGTAATTTGAAAGACGTAAAAACGGATGGTGATTTCACCGTTGCAGGCTTTGCCAAAGGATTACTTTCAGCTACTACAGTACCAAAATTTAACATTGATATCGCATCCAATAATGCTTCGTTCCAATATCCAAATTTGCCGAAATCGGTTCGCAATATTATCATCGACACCAAAATCATCAACGAAACTGGTGTACTGAATGATACGTATGTTAATTTAGAAAAATTATCTTTTCAAATAGACCAAGATGTTTTCAATGCGAAAGCTACTATTAAAAACATTGCCGAAAATGCTTTAGTAGACGCCGCTCTAAAAGGAACCATTAATTTGGCTAATCTTACGAAAGCCTATCCTATAAAATTGGACAAACCGTTAACCGGAATTCTAAAAGCCGATGTTACTACAGTATTCGATATGCAATCGGTTGAAAAAAGTGATTATGCCCGAATTAAAAATGCAGGAACCATCGATTTGACTGGATTCAATTACACCGATGAAGATGGCAAAACCATGAAAATCAGTAGAGCCTTACTATCATTTGACCCAAGTCGCGTAAACTTGAAACAGTTTAATGCCGTTACCGGAAAAACTGATTTAGCTGTAAATGGTGTTCTAGAAAATTTCTACGGTTTGGTATTCAAAAATCAGGAATTGAAAGGAAATTTCAATCTGTTCTCGAATCAATTGGCCGTTAGCGATTTTATGACTTCCGAATCGGATGCAAAAAAAACTACCAAACCATCGGAAGCAATAAAGATTCCAGCATTTTTGAATTGCTCATTAACGGCAAAAGCCAATACAGTTTTGTATGATAATTTAGTTTTAAAAAATGTATCTGGAAAAGTCATCATCAAAGACCAAAAAGCAACCTTAGAAAATGGTAAAACCGATATTTTTGGTGGATCAATTTCGTTTAATGGAGACGTTTCTACTAAAGAAAAAATATCTAAATTTAATATGGATTTAGGGTTGAATAGCGTTGATATTTCACAAACATTTTCTCAATTGGATATGATGAAAAAAATTGCGCCAATTGCCGGAGTAATCAACGGAAAATTGAATTCTAAAATCAAACTTTCTGGAAATTTAAAAGATAAAGAAATGACGCCTGACTTGAATAGCATTTCAGGAGATTTATTAGGACAATTGTTGTCAACAACTGTAAATTCGAGTAATTCTGAGTTATTAAGTGCTTTAGATAATCAATTAAACTTTATCGATTTAAAGAAATTAAATTTGAATGATTTAAAAGCAGCGCTAACTTTTAAAGACGGTAAAGTAAATGTAAAACCTTTTGACATCATATATCAGGATATAAAAGCAACAATTGGTGGAACACATGGTTTTGATCAGACAATGAATTACAATCTTAAATTTGATGTTCCAGCAAAATATTTAGGTACAGAAATTAATAATTTGATAGGTAAATTAACCCCAGCCGATGCAAAAAGGGTAGAAAGTGTCCCTGTAAATGCATTCTTAACAGGGAATTTTACTAATCCGAAAATAACAACCGACATTAAACAAGCTACAACCAATTTAGCCACTAATTTGGTAAAACAACAAAAAGAAAAATTAATAAGCGGCGGAAGAGATGCTTTAAACAGCATTATTTCAAACGCTACAAAACCAAAAACAGATAGTACTAAAACCAACACAAGTACTAATGTGAAAAATACGGCTAAAGATTTACTCAATGGTTTGTTCAACAAAAAGAAAAAAGAAGAGACTAAGAAAGCGGAAACTTCAACACCGCCGGCGAAATAAACAAAAACCTCGTTCGTTTTCAAAGAGGTTTTTGTTTATAATTTAAAGTAACATTTCTAAAAAAGAAACCCCTAAAAATTTCCTTTTTACATACAGTCTTCTACCTTTGTAGCGATCAAAACAACCACCATGCACAAAGACAGTAAACGACGGGAAGCGCTTTTATACCACGCCAAACCTACTCCAGGGAAAATTCAAGTGGTGCCAACCAAAAAATATGCTACACAAAGAGATTTATCCTTAGCCTATTCACCAGGTGTTGCCGAACCTTGTTTGGAAATAGCAAAAGACGTAAACAATGTTTATAAATATACTTCCAAAGGAAATTTAGTAGCTGTAATTAGTAATGGAACAGCCGTATTAGGATTGGGAGATATTGGTCCGGAAGCCTCAAAACCCGTTATGGAAGGGAAAGCATTGCTTTTCAAAATCTTTGCTGATATTGATGTTTTTGATATTGAAGTAGACACCAAAGATGTAGATGCATTTATTGAAACGGTTAAAAATATTGCGCCCACTTTTGGGGGAATCAATCTAGAAGATATTAAAGCGCCTGAATCTTTTGAAATCGAAAGGCGTTTGGTAGAAGAACTGAATATCCCTGTAATGCACGATGACCAGCATGGTACTGCTATAATTTCGGCAGCAGCCTTATTAAACGCTGTCGAATTGGCCGAAAAGAAAATGGATGAAATAAAAATGGTGATTTCGGGAGCGGGTTCTGCAGCAATAGCTTGTGCCAATCTTTATGTTTCTTTTGGGGTAAAACAAGAAAATATCCTAATGTTTAATAGCAAAGGAGCTCTTCAAAAAAATGACCCAAAAATTTCAGAAAATCAAAAAAAATATGCCTCGGATAAAGTCATTTCCCTACTTGAAGCCATGGTTGGAACCGATGTCTTTGTTGGATTATCGACAGGCGATATTGTTACTCCTGAAATGCTATTAGGAATGGCAAAAAATCCAATCGTTTTTGCAATGGCTAATCCAAATCCAGAAATAAAATATGATTTGGCCATAAAAACCAGAAGAGACATCATTATGGCAACCGGTCGTTCAGATCATCCAAATCAAGTAAATAATGTACTTGGGTTTCCCTATATTTTTAGAGGTGCTTTAGATGTTAGAGCTACTAAAATTAATGAGGAAATGAAAAAAGCTGCTGTAATTGCTTTGGCAGAATTGGCTAAAGAATCAGTTCCTGAACAAGTGAATATAGCTTATGGTGAAACCAAACTTAATTTTGGTAAAGACTATATTATTCCAAAACCATTCGACCCAAGGTTGATTGCTAAAATTCCACCTGCTGTAGCAAAAGCAGCAATGGAATCGGGAGTGGCATTGCATCCAATTACCGATTGGGGAAAGTATGAGGAAGAATTACTTGAACGTTTGGGTTCAGATAACAAAATGGTTCGATTGTTAACTAACCGAGCAAAAACAGACCCGAAACGTGTTGTATTTGCAGAAGCCGATCATTTAGATGTTTTAAAAGCGGCACAAATTGCTTATGAAGAAGGCATTGCCATTCCAATTTTGCTAGGAAATAAAGAAGTGATTTTGGAACTCAAAGAAGAATTGGGGTTTGATGCCGATGTGGCAATTTTTGATCCAAAAACAAAAGAAGAAGATAAACGTCGATTAAAATATGCTGATATTTATTGGAAGTCTAGACAACGTAGAGGAATTTCGTTACTCGATGCCCAAAAATGGATGCGTGAACGAAACTATTTTGCCGCCATGATGGTGAATGAAGGTGATGCAGACGCTATGGTTTCGGGATATTCCAGAAGTTATCCATCAACCGTAAAACCATTAATGCAATTGATAGGGAAAGCTCCAGGTATTACTTTGATTGCTACAACCAATATGATGATGACCAATCGCGGCCCTATGTTTTTATCGGATACAGCAATCAATCCAAACCCAACTTCTGATGAATTGGCAAAAATTGCTTTGATGACGGCAAAGACTGTAAGAATGTTTGGAATGGAACCCGTAATTGCCATGGTATCATTCTCTAATTTTGGTTCATCTTCACATGAAAGTGCTAATAAAGTGAGAGAAGCTGTTGCTTATTTACATAAATATTATCCCGATTTAATTGTCGACGGAGAAATTCAAACCGATTTTGCTTTAAATGCTGAGATGCTGAAAGCTAAATTTCCATTTTCAAAATTAGCTGGAAAAAAAGTAAACACTTTAATTTTCCCAAATTTAGAAGCCGCAAATATTACCTACAAGCTTTTGAAAGAATTGTACAAAGTAGATTCTATCGGACCAATCATGCTAGGAATGGAAAAAGCGGTACATATTTTCCAATTAGGCGCAAGTGTGGAAGAAATGGTCAATATGGTTGCCGTTTCGGTTGTTGATGCACAAGAAAAAGAGAAGAGAAAAAAAATGTCAGCCAAATAATTATAATATTATTATTCAGATATTGCGCACAAATTTTTCCAATTGAAGAATTTTGCTATATTTGAAATTAGATTTTAGTAAAAATGATTGCACACATTCAAGGGAAATTAGTTGAAAAGTCACCTACTGAAGTTGTAATAGACTGTAATGGTGTAGGGTATCACATTAACATTTCCTTGCATACTTACTCACTTCTTCCCAATACCGATTTTATTAAATTATTTACACATCTTCAAATAAAAGAAGATGCCCATTCTTTGTTTGGTTTTATGGAAAAATCAGAAAGAGAATTGTTTAAATTATTACTTTCAGTTTCAGGAATTGGGGCAAGTATTGCTAGAACAATGTTGTCTTCATTAGATCCAAAGCAAATAATTCACGCTATTGGTAATGGTGATGTTGTTACGATTCAATCTATTAAAGGAATTGGAAGTAAAACGGCACAACGTGTGATTTTAGATTTGAAAGAAAAAGTATTGAAAATATATGATTTAAATGAAATTTCAATGGCACAACACAATATTTCCAGAGAAGAATCGTTATCTGCTTTAGAGGTTTTGGGTTATATTAGAAAAAATGCCGAAAAAGTGGTGGATAAAATCATCCTAGAAAACCCAGAAGCTGGAGTTGAGACCATAATTAAACAAGCATTAAAAAATTTATAATTCTTGAAAACACTATACTTTATTAATCCATTTATTAAAATATTAAAAGTACGCTTAGCTTTTATTTTGCTTTTTAGTACTTCCGTTTTTTCTCAAGTTACTCCAACAGAGCCAAAACCAGCCGAAGAAGAACCTAAAGGATATTCTACAGGTAAAGTTGAAATTCAAAATCCAAACAGCATTGTTAACGCCTACACTTATGATGCTGCCACTAACCGATATATTTATACGAGTAGTGTTGATGGCTTTAATATTAATTACCCCATTATTTTAACACCGCAAGAATATGAAGAGTTAGTACTTCGTGAATCAATGCGAGAGTATTTCAAGCAAAAATCGGATGCTATAGAAGGAAAAAAAGACGGAAGTGATGCTGCCAAAAAAGATTTACTTCCACGGTATTACGTAAACTCTGGTTTCTTCGCAACTATTTTTGGCTCAAATACTATCGACGTAAAACCAACGGGGTCAGTCGAAATGGATTTGGGAGTTCGCTATACAAAACAAGACAATCCTGCTTTTTCTCCTCGAAATAGAGCCCAAACCAATTTCGATTTTGACCAAAGAATCAGCATGAGTTTAAACGGAAAAGTGGGAACACGATTGAATGTAAATGCAAACTATGACACCGAATCAACTTTTGCTTTTCAAAATCTAATTAAATTAGAATTTGACCCGACTGCAGGTGGCGGGGAAGATTCAATTATACAGAAAATTGAAGTTGGAAACGTTAGTATGCCTTTGTCAAATTCTTTAATTCGTGGTGCCCAAAGTTTATTTGGGGTCAAAGCGCAACTGCAATTCGGAAGAACTACAGTAACAGGAGTTTTCTCTGAACAAAAATCACAAACAAGATCAGTTACGGCTCAAGGCGGAGGCACTATTCAAGATTTTGAATTATTTGCATTAGATTATGATACGGACAGACACTTTTTCTTGTCGCAGTATTTCAGAAACAGATACGACCAGGCGTTACAAAACTATCCTTTTATCAATTCTAGAGTTCAAATTACAAGAATTGAAGTTTGGGTAACCAACAGACAAAATCGTGTAAGCACAACCAATAACAACTTAAGAAACATTATTGCGTTACAGGATTTGGGAGAAGCAAGACTAACTGGTTTAAATGATCCACAAATCGTAGCGGTTGACGCTGCGCAGTATCCTACTTTTTTTATAGCTCCAGTAGATTCTCCTTCTAACAATGGAAATAACGGATACGATCCAAAATTAATAACAACCGGAGGTGGATTATTGAACGGAAACATTAGAGATATTGTAACTGCTAGTGCTGGTTTTAATAATATAAACCCTGTAGATGAGGGAACCGATTATTCTAAATTAGAAAATGCTCGAAAATTAGCTGCTAACGAATATACATTCAACCCACAATTGGGATATATCTCTTTACAACAACGATTATCTAATGATGAAGTATTAGCGGTTGCTTATCAATATACCATTGGTGATGACGTGTATCAGGTTGGTGAATTTGGAACTGATGGTGTAGATGCAACAGTAATTACTGATGGAGGAACAGCATCTCAAACGATATCCTCTCAAAGTTTGGTGTTAAAAATGCTGAAAAGCAATTTGACTAATGTTCAAAAACCTATTTGGAACTTGATGATGAAGAATATTTATCAAATTCAAGGAGGGTACCAATTACAGCAAGAAGATTTCAGGTTTAATATTTTATATACCGATCCATCACCAATAAACTATATCAATCCAGTTCCTGGAACACCTTTCCCTGACACTATTACAACAGTGCCTCCAGGAAATGAAGTTTCTGAAACACCACTATTAAAAGTATTGAATGTTGACAAACTTAATTTTAATAATGACCCACAAACGGGTGGAGATGGTTTTTTTGATTTCGTGCCAGGTTTAACAGTTGACCAACAAAATGGTCGAATTATTTTTACATCTGTTGAGCCATTTGGTAAATTAATTTTTGATAAACTAAAATTACCTTCAGACGCCAGTAATTATTTTGATACAAATACGTATAACGGTAACCAAGCAAAATATGTTTTCAGAAGCATGTATGCCAGTACACAAGCTGCTGCTTTACAAGATGCCGAAAAAAATAAGTTTCAATTAAAAGGAAGGTTTAAATCTTCTGGGGGAGATGGAATTCCAATTGGCGCATACAATGTTCCTAGAGGTTCCGTTGTAGTAACCGCAGGAGGAAGAGTGCTACAAGAAGGTATCGATTATAGTGTCAACTATCAAGCAGGTAGAGTTCAAATTTTGGATCCTTCTTTGCAAGCATCAAATACTCCAATTCAGGTTTCGGTAGAAAACAATGCTACATTTGGGCAACAAACCAGAAGATTCATGGGAATCAATGTAGAACACAAGTTCTCTGATAAATTGTTACTTGGAGCTACCTTAATTAAAATGACCGAAAGACCGCTTACCAACAAGTCAAATTACGGTCAAGAGTCGGTTAACAATACCATTTTTGGTTTTAATACCACCTATTCAACTGAAGTTCCTTTCTTAACCCGTATGGTTAATAAATTGCCGAATATTGACACCGATGTTCCATCGAATTTCTCGTTACGTGGAGAAATGGCATTTTTAAAACCTGCTGCCTCTAAAAATGATCAGTTTGAAGGAGAAGCTACCGTTTATGTAGATGATTTTGAAGGCTCTCAAACCACTATTGATATGCGTTCAGCATTATCTTGGAGTCTTTCGTCTGTACCAAAAAGACCTGCTGTAGCTGATTACGATGATTTTGGCTCAGCCGCAATTGACCTGAGCTATGGTCACAAAAGAGCCCGATTAAACTGGTATAGCATTGACCCAACCATTTATGTACAAACTCCCGGAGATATTGGTCAGGATGGAATTTCATCAAATAGCACCAGAAGAATCTTTAATAGAGAATTATTCCCGCTTACTAATATCCAAATTGGACAGTCTCAAGTTATTAATACTTTGGATTTATCTTATTATCCAGAAGAAAGAGGACCCTATAATTACAACCCACAAGCATTAAGTCCAGGAGGTTTTGCTGATCCTACGAAAAATTTTGGTGGAATTATGCGTTCGATTAACTCTACCAATTTTGAACAAAGTAATGTAGAGTATATCCAATTTTGGGTATTGGACCCTTATTTTGACCCAGGAAATCCAACATCTTCGGCAGACCAAACAAATATTGGAAGTGTATATTTTAATCTTGGAGAAATATCCGAGGACGTACTAAAAGATTCTCGTAAACAATATGAGAATGGATTACCTACTAATACTACTATAACAAACACAACCAATCCTACGGTTTGGGGAAGGGTTCCGTCGTCACAATCGCTAATCTATGCGTTTGATGTAGATGGTGCCAATAGAGCTTCTCAAGATATTGGATTTGATGGTGTAAATGATCAAGGAGAAAGAGCATTGGCCAATATAGACCCCGGTTTTGCCGCTTTAGAAGACCCTGCTGCTGATAATTACCAATACTTTTTAAATGCAACTGGCTCAACCGTATTTGAACGTTATAAAAAATATAATGGTACCGAAGGCAACTCTCCCGTTGGTGTTTCAGATACTAACAGAGGATCTACCACAGTTCCTGACGTAGAAGATATTAATAGAGATAATACGATGAATGAAGCCAATGCGTATTATGAATATAAAATAGAAATGAAGCCTGGGATGACTGTTGGTTCCAATTATATTACAGATATTGTTTCAACCGTTATTGATGGAACGGCAGTTCCCAACGGAATAGCAACTGAGGCAAGATGGATTCAATTTAAAATACCCGTTTCACAACCAACAAGTGTAATCGGTAGTATATCTGATTTCCGTTCCATCCGTTTTATGAGAATGTTTATGACTGGATTTAGCAAGCCTGTTACCCTTCGTTTTGGTGCTTTAGATTTAGTACGTGGCGAATGGAGACGTTATGAAAATACGCTGCAAACCACTGATGCAGATCCAGATGATGACAATACTAATTTTGAAGTCTTAGCCGTTAACATTGAGGAAAATGCACAACGTTCGCCGATACCTTATGTAACTCCTCCAGGTGTAATAAGAGAGGCAATAGGTCAAGGACAACAAATACTAAATCAAAATGAACAATCACTTTCATTAAGAGTTTCTGGGCAAGGATTGGAAGTTGGTGATTCAAGAGCTGTTTTTAAAAACGTAGATGTTGATATGCGTCAGTATAACAAAATCAAAATGTTTTTACATGCTGAAGCCTTACCTTCTCCAACCGACCCAACACCACTACAAAATGATCAAATGAAAGCATTT
The DNA here is from genome assembly GCF_044369455.1 of Flavobacterium sp. Lineage (GTDB taxonomy): Bacteria > Bacteroidota > Bacteroidia > Flavobacteriales > Flavobacteriaceae > Flavobacterium. The sequence continues at coordinate 247,359 of NZ_JBIPLW010000001.1, forward strand.
ATTCGATTTGGTAATGATTTTACTAATAATTATTATCAAGTTGAAATTCCGTTAAAAGTAACTGCCGAAGGCGAAACAACCGCTGAAGCCATTTGGCCTGAACTGAATGAAATAGATTTACCAACTTCATTATTAACTAAATTAAAAATACTAGCCATGAGTGCTCCTCCAGGAGATTTTGTTGATGGCGTTTTATATAAAGATGATTTTGAATTAGACCCATCATTAGCAGGAATTGTTGGCCGTGGTCCGCTACGAATTGGTGTTAAAGGAAATCCAAATTTTGGATTGGTTAGAACCTTAATGGTGGGAATAAAAAACAATCATACCGATAGAGTTAAAGGTGAAGTATGGTTTAATGAATTACGACTCGCAGATATGAACAACAAAGGTGGTTCTGCAGCCGTATTAAATATTGATACCAACTTAGCAGATTTTGCTACAATTTCGGCAACAGGAAGAATGAGTACTATTGGTTTTGGTGCTATTGAACAAAGTCCGCAAGAAAGAAGCCGAGAAGATATGCAACAATATAATATTGTAACGAACTTTAGTTTAGGAAAACTATTGCCTAAAAAATGGGGAATCAATTTGCCCTTCAATTATGCTGTGGGTGAAGAAATAATTACTCCAGAATACGACCCATTCAACCAAGACATTCGATTAGAACAATTGTTAGACAATACAAGTAATGCAGCCGAAAGAGAAAATATTAGAAATAGAGCCATCGATTATACCAAAAGAAAAAGTATCAACTTTATTGGTGTAAAAAAAGAAAGGGCGCCAGAACAAAAACAGCATGTTTATGACCCAGAAAACTTAACACTTTCGTATTCTTATAATCAAATTGAAAAACACAATTACGAAATTGAGAATTTTATAGACCAGCAAGTAAATACCACTGTAGATTATACGTATGCTTTCCAAAATAAACTAGTAGAGCCTTTCAAGAAAAGTAAATTCATGAAGAAAAGTTCCTACTGGAAACTACTTAGTGATTTTAACTTTAATTACCTACCTGCTAGTATTTCGTTTAGTAGTAATATCATCCGACAATACAACAGACAACAATTCCGACAAGTTGATGTTGCTGGAATTGCTTTAGACCCTTTGTACAGAAGAAATTATTTATTCAATTATCAGTACGGATTTAATTACAATCTAACCAAAGCATTAAAAATCAACTTCACCGCTTCTACACATAATATTGTTCGTACCTATATGGACGAAAATAATGTTCCTGATAACAGCAACACGATTTGGACAGATTTTTGGAATATTGGTTTACCCGATCAGCACAATCAGCAAATTGTTGTGAATTATGAAATACCTATTAATAAAATACCTTTTTTAGCATTTGTTAAATCAACCTATACTTACACTGGAGATTACAGTTGGCAAAGAGCGCCGTTAGGGTTTTCTCGAGTGGAATCATCAACAGATCCTGGAGTGTTTTTTGATTTAGGTAACACCATTCAAAATGCAAGTTCACATCGTTTGAACACGGTTTTGAATATGGAAACTTTTTATAAATATATTGGTTTAGGAAAGAAACCAGCAGTTGCTCCAGCAAAACCAGCAGCATTACCTAAACCTGGTGAAAAAATCACGAATACTAAAGCGCAACCAGCAAAATCAACTAATGTCTTTTTAGACGGATTAAAAGGGGTTTTGACGAGTGTGAAAAATGTACAGATAAATTATACCAGAAATGAAGGGACAATGCTTCCTGGATATTTACCAAGTTTAGGGTTTTTCGGAACCGCAAGACCTACTTTAGGATTTGTTTTTGGAGCGCAAGATGATGTACGGTATGAAGCAGCCAAAAATGGTTGGTTAACAACATCACCTGACTTTAATCAGAATTACACCAATGTTATTACCACTACGCTCAACTTAACGGCTAACGTTGATTTATTTCCTGACTTCAAAATTGATTTGGCAGCAGATAGAACTTATGCTAATAATTTCTCAGAGCAATATAATGCAACTGAAACCCCAGATGCAGACGGTAATTATTATCAACCACAATCGCCATACAATTTCGGAAATTTTTCTATTTCAACAGTATTAATCAAAACGGCTTTTAGTAAAAGTGATGAAACTGGTTCGGCTGCCTTTGATGATTTTAGAAATAACCGATTAATTGTTGCAGACAGACTGGCAAGTCAATATTATGGGACAGGTATTCCAAGATATGGTGATATTGCGAATCCAATTCCGACTGACCCTAATGACCCAAAATATAATTTTTATAATGCTAATTCTGGTTATCCAATTGGTTTTGGAAAAAATAATCAAGAAGTTTTAATTCCAGCATTTTTAGCTGCTTATTCAGGAAGTTCTGCTGGAGGTGTTTCTTTAAGTGCTTTACGTGACATCCCTATTCCAAACTGGACCATTAAATATAGTGGATTAATGCGTTATAGTTTCTTTAAAGAGCGATTCAAACGGTTCTCTATTCAACATGCTTATAGAGCTTCTTATACTATTAACTCTTTTCGATCCAATCTTGATTATAACCCAACAACTCCTGCACAAGACAATGGAGGATTTGGAAACTTCGTTAACAAAGACATCATAGGAAATGTCAACTTAGTGGAACAATTTAATCCATTAATACGTCTCGATTTTGAAATGAAAAATGCCTTTAAAATCTTAGCTGAGATTAAAAAAGACCGAAGCTTATCGTTGAGTTTTGATAATAATTTATTAACCGAAGTTCAAGGCAAGGAATTCATAGTTGGTGTCGGCTATCGATTCAAAGATGTTATCTTCTCTTCAACTTTAGCAGATAACCCAACCGGAATTATTAAAAGTGATATTAATATGAGAATTGACTTCTCATACAGAAACAATAAAACCATTGTACGTTATTTAGATTATGATAATAACCAAATTGGAGGTGGACAAAATATTTGGTCAGCAAAACTAACAGCAGATTACTCACTGAGTAAAAACTTGACTGCTATTTTCTTTTATGACCATTCCTTCTCAAAACCTGTGATTTCTACTTCGTTTCCATTAACGAATATTAGAGCTGGATTTACCATGAGATACAATTTTGGAAACTAACCCATATTTCAATAAAAAAAGTCAATATCAAATCATATCTTTACAGTCTAAAATTAATATCAAATGAATATACCAAGCAATTTAAAATATACTAAAGACCACGAATGGGTTCTAATTGATGGTGATACTGCAACCATTGGTATCACTGATTTTGCACAAAAAGAATTGGGCGACATCGTGTATGTTGAAGTTGAAACTTTAGACCAAAGTCTTGATAAAGAAGAAGTTTTTGGAACTGTTGAGGCTGTGAAAACTGTTTCTGATTTATTCTTACCCTTGTCGGGAGAAATAATCGAATTTAATGATGCTTTAGAAGTGAGTCCTGAAGATGTGAATTCAGATCCATATGGAAAGGGCTGGATGGTTAAAGTAAAAATCGCCAATGCTTCTGAAATAGAAGAACTACTTTCGAGCGATGATTATAAACAACTTATAGGTGCTTAAAAAAACACTGTTTGGTTTAGCTATTAGCTGGACACTTCTTATTGCTTTTTTATGTTTGGTTACCTTTAGTAAGTTGCCTTCTTTAGGGGTTTCAGGTGTCGACAAATATGTTCATGCAACATTACATTTTGTTTTTACCCTTTTTTGGGGATCTTATATTTCACTAAAGCAAAATGAAATAAAAATACCCAAAATACTTCGTGTTGTTATGTTATCTATTCTCTATGGAATTGTAATTGAGATTTTACAGGAAACAACTACTACAACACGAAATGCTGATATATTGGATGTTTTAGCAAATTTTACAGGAACATTGTCGGCATTAGCAGTATTTATTCTACTCAAAAAGAAAAAACAAACCAACTTTAGATACTAAAAATAGTATCGTTTAGCAATAGTCACGAGTCGGGATTTTATTTACTTTTACCGCATTAACACCAAACAATATCTAAAATAGATATATTTAATAAAAATGAAAAAAATACTCCATTTTACACTTCTTATCTTAACTGGTTTTTCTAATGCACAAGTTTCAAATAAAGAAACCGAAAAATTTCCAATTTTTCCATCTTGTGAAGGATTGCAGTTTCAAGCGTTAGAAACTTGTTTTTATAATGAGGTTCAAGATTTTGTATACAACAATTATAAAGTGCCCGAAAACCTGAAACAAAATAATTTTAAAGGTACCATCATTGTGCTTTTTGAGGTAAATGAAACTGGGAATTTTAAAGTGATTTACGTTGATGCGGTAGACGAATCATTAGTAACCGAAAGCAAAAGAGTTTTTGGTAAAATGCCTAAAATCACTCCGGCTACCTATAACGGAAATCCTACCTATACAAGGTTTACGATTAAAATTGGTATTCCGTTGCAAAGCCTAGCCGAAATGCAGGCACAAAAAGAAGCTAAAGCTACAGCCGAAAAAAAATCAAATACTTTCAAACCTAATGATACTCATTTAACGGAATTGGATAGTATTCCATATAAAAAATTTGAAAATCCTCAATTCGAAAGTCATATTAACATCCCATTTTCACACAGTTATTATGCACAATTTGATGATGAGATGAATCAAATTGGCGCTAACAATCATACAGGCTCCAAGCCCTTTGCTTTTGCAGAAGTAAATAAATATTACAATTTAGAAAATGCTAAAAAAGATTTGGCTAAAAACAAACGTACTTGGTGGGGGAAAAAATTATGGAACGAAAATTTCGTCGAAATTCAAGGTGAAGATTATTGGTTTACTTTAAACCCAATAGTAGACATACAGCTCGGTAGAAGTAGTTCAACTTTTGACGTAAGCACCTTTATCAACACACGTGGTATTCAATTTAGTGGTGGTTTGGGAAAAGATCTGAATTTCACAACTACTATTTATGAAAGCCAAGGAAGATTTGCTGATTATTTTAATCGCTATGCAGAATCTATAGCTCCAGATGGAGGAAATCCAGCGATTATTCCAGGAATTGGTATTGCTAAGGAATTCAAAACCGATGCCTATGATTTCCCGATGGCAGAAGCTAATTTATCGTACACTCCTAGTAAATTTATTAACTTGAACTTGGGTTATGGTAAAAATTTTATTGGTGATGGTTATCGTTCGTTGCTTTTGGGTGATGGTGCTAGTCCGTATCCTTTTTTTAAACTGAATACTACCTTTTGGAAGATAAAATATACCAACATTTATACATGGCTTAAAGATGTTCGGACCGAAGTTACCGAAGACCGAACGTATGCAACCAAGTTTGCGGCCAGTCATTATTTAAGTTTGAATGTTACCAACCGATGGAATATTGGTTTGTTTGAATCAGTAGTTTGGACCAATAGAAATAACCGTGGTTTTGATATGAGTTTCGTTAATCCGATTATTTTTTACCGTACGGTTGAATTTGCATCTTCTGCACGAAGCGGGAATGCCTTATTGGGATTAACTTCAAAATACAAGATAAGCAATCAAATTAATATTTACGGACAGTTTTTGTTAGATGAATTTTCGTTGAACGATATGAAAGCGGGGAATAAAAGCTGGAAAAACAAATACGGTTACCAGTTAGGTGTCAAATATTATAATGCATTCAACATCAAAAATTTATTGTTGCAGGTAGAATACAATCATGTGCGACCATATGTTTATGCACATAGCGAAGCGATTACCAACTATGGTCACAACAACCAGAGTTTGGGACACAACTGGGGTGGAAATTTCAAGGAGTTTATTGCCATTGCTCGTTATCACAAAGGACGTTATTTTGCCGATGCTAAAGTTACTTTTGGTACTCGAGGGTTGGATTTTAAGACGGCTACAGACAACTTTAATTACGGAAGCAACATTTATTTAAGTTATAGCGACAATCGCCCTTTTGATTCTGGTGTGACTATTGGACAAGGAAACAAAACCAACATTTTTATTGGTGATTTACAAGCGGGTTATCTTATCAATCCTTCCACCAATATGAAGCTATTCGCCAGTTTAATCTATAGAGACTTTAATCCAACTACTGAAACGGATACCGCTTTTAAGGAAACTACTACTTGGTTCTCTGTAGGATTGCGTTGTGATATCTTTAATTGGTATTTTGATTATTAATGGCTAGTTTATTTGTATGAGTTGATAGAAAGACCTATTGCTTAACTAGCCCCGACAGTAGCAATCCGCCGTGCGGAGCGGATGGCGGGAAGAAGAGTGAGAGAAAAAACAAAAGTGCTGCTCCTTATCTATAGTATCATCTCCGAATACGGAATTACGATAGAATATCCTTTGCTTTTGAAATAGTTGGTTGGATTTTCTTTTGAAATACTGAGCACAAAATCGCCTCCCCATGCGCCGAGACTTTTGATTACACCATCGAAATCGGGAAATAACGCTTCTTTAACCGTTGTGAGTTCAAGAATATTACTCATTTCTATTTCGTGTTTTTGCAAAGCGATAGCAAATTCATTTGCCGAACTAGCTTCAATAACGGCATGGGTGATGTCATTGATTTTTGATATGCTTTTGTCAATAACTCCGTTTTTTCCATAATAAGCTGCTATTGCTGCTTTGCTATTTTGCTTTTGATTGAGGTAAACAAAATAGATTTTATTGGCAAAATCTGGTTTAAAGATTACGTTTTCAACAAGTGGTTTTTGATTTACTAACTGAAACACTATTGGAGCATTATTTTGAGCACAGGCAATGTCGTAACCACTACCTCCAAAACTTCTTTTAAGAAGCTCAAACGCATCAATTTGTAACCATTGGGCAATATTGTTGATTAATGTTGAAGAGGTTCCTAAACCCCAAGATTTGGGAAAGGTCAACTCGGTTGAGATGGAATATCCTTTTGCTTTTGTAATAAAATCTGAATTCATCAAATAAGCCTCGTGCAAAATCTCGATTAAGGTATTTTTAATAGTTTCTGCGTCTTCAAAGTGTTCTTTTTGGATAACTGAAGAAAATGAGATTATGTCTTCAAACCAAATACTACGATCGCTATCAAAACTTTTCCATTGAAAGAGTTCGCCATCGCCTTCTTCAATGATTAGATTTTGACCAAATTTAGTCGGCAACGCAAAGGCTTTAGCGCCATCTAGCACTACATATTCTCCTGTAATGAGGAGTTTCCCGTTGCTGTAAAATGTTTTAGTCAAGGGTTATTTTCTTAAATTTTCAATAAATGTAACTACAGCCGAATGAGAAATCGTGTTGTTTTCAAAATGATTTTTAATCATTTTTCGTTCATCGACAGTGGTTTGATATTGATTTAGGATATTATTGATGTGCATTTTCATGTGTCCTTCTTGAATACCCGTAGTTGTAAGCGAGCGTAGCGCTGCAAAATTTTGTGCTAATCCGGTTACGGCTACAATTTGCATCAACTCTTGCGCAGATGGTTTTTCTAAAATTTCTAAGGCTATTTTAACCAAAGGATGCAAAGACGTTAATCCGCCAACGGTTCCTAATGCCAGTGGAATTTCCATCCAAAAAGTGAAGATTCCGTTATCGATATTGGCATGTGACAAACTCGCATAGGTTCCGTTTCGAGATGCATAAGCATGAACTCCCGCTTCTACGGCACGAAAATCATTTCCGGTTGCTAAAACTACGGCATCAACACCATTCATTATTCCTTTATTATGCGTTACGGCTCGAAAAGGTTCTATCTCAGCAATGCGAACCGCCTGAACTAATTTTTCTGCAAACTCTGATGGATTTTCGATTCTTCCCTGCCGGCTCGTAGGCAGGTTTTCGGCAAGTTCATCTACCTTGCAAGAAACTTCGGCACGAACCACACAATTGGGAACATAATTTGAAAGAATGCTCATCACAATGGTGATGTTTTTTTCAACTTCATTAAAATCTGGATAATTATACGCTTCTTCTTTTACTGTTTTTGCCAATTGTTCTAAACACGAATTAATAAAATTAGCGCCCATGCTGTCTTTGGTTTCAAAAGTGGCATGCAATTGAAAGTAATTGTCAAGTTCGCTTGTTTTATTTCGAAGCTCTAAAGAGGTGATTCCGCCACCACGTTTTTGCATGTTTGCCGTAATACTTTCTGTAGAAGCAATCAGCATTGGTTTAATCTTATTGAAAAAATGTTCTAGTTTAAGAGCTTCTCCAAAAAACATAAAATGCACCTGCCCTATTTTTTCGGTATTTAAAACGGTGGCTTTGAATCCGCCGCGAGTAGACCAATACTTAGCCGATTTTGCGGCTGCCGCTACAACCGAACTTTCTTCAATAACCATTGGAACCGAATAGTACTTTCCGTTAATTAGAAAATTTGGTGCAATTCCCATAGGTAAATAGAAATTGGATATGGTGTTTTCAACAAAGTCGTCATGAAGTTGTTGGAGTTTTGTATCGCTATTCCAATATTGTTTAATAGTTGAAATTCCTTCTTCTGGATTGAAAAAATATTCCTTTGCAATCCAATTTATTTTTTCTTCTTTGGTTAGTTTTGAAAACCCTGCGACTGCGGTATTCATGGTTGAGTGGTTGTGGTTTGTGGTTGAGGCGTTGCTTCTGGTGTTGGAGCCTGTCCTTCCTCATATTCGGTTTCTTTCAAATCTTCGGATTGCCTTCCAAGACTTACTTTCGGATCATCTTTCGTTCCGGTAATCTTCATCGGGATTCCAATGATACCCAATGGTGGTAACCCCAGTCGCATTTTGATGTTTAAAGCGCCATCAAAACTAGATTGCCCTTCTATTCTTGGGCGGAAACCTGCTACTTTGAATTTGAAACGTTCAATATTTATGATATTATTTTTGATGGTTGTGTTGATATCGACTTTAGACAAATCAGGGTTGTTAATAGCGTCTTTCCCTGTTTTTTTGCTTACGGCACCAAACAATTTAAAGCCTTTCATTTTTACATTCTTTACAGAAAGAGTTCCTCCACCCGTAAGCGATGGAAAAATGGGTTGCATGTTTTCATCAAGTATTCCTACCACTTTATAATCTAAAGAAATAATTCCTTCGGCATTTTCGGCAGCGGAAGCCATGTCACGAAAAAGTTTTACCTCTTTATAGGCACGTTGTACATCAAAATTTTTAGCAGAAATCTTGAAATCGAAATTGGCTCTATTAGGAGATTCACTTTGATAAACGACGTCCGTTTTCACAGTACAACCAATAATGTCAATGCTACTATTTCTTAGCATAAGTTTACCTTCACTAATAACCATGCTTCCGTTTAATTTTTCGAGAATTAAATCTTCAAAATTGACTTTGGCAGCAGTGGCATCAAATTGAATATCAAAATTTGGTGGAATAACTACAACACCTGTAGTTTCAGGTGCTTTAACTGGAGTATCTGTTTCAGAGGAAGATGTAACAGTTGCATTCGACATAAATTCATCCACATTAATATAATCTGACTTAAGCGTAAAATTTCCTTTTAAAACCGCTTTATCGGTCAAGGCAAAATCGATTACATTTTGCAAATAGCCCGACATTTTGAAATCGGATTGCCCATAGGTTGCCGAGAATAAATGGAAATTCATTTTGTCTTGGTTAAATACAAAGGTTCCTTGATTAATAACAAAGGGTTTTGGTAAAAATTCGGACGTCGTTTTGATATTACGCAGGCGCAAGGTGCCGCTATTGTGAAGGTTTTTATAATTCCCTTTCATAGCATCTTCCTGTGAACCTTTAAAAGCCACATCAGCAAAAATATACCCTTCTAAATCAAGTCCTTTACGGGAAAAGACTTTATAAATTCGAGCCAAATTTAATTCTCCTTTCGCTTTTATATCGTACCTAATATTTTCAAAATTATTCAATAATGCTTTGACAAAAATTGGATTTCCTTCAAAATCTAAAGATGCTTTATGGATGTTTACATTTAAATCTTTGACAGTTCCTTCTTTATCTAAAATCGTGGCAAAGACATTTATATTCTTTATTGGTTCGGGATAGTAAATACTTTTCACATAGCCTGTAATTAATGAAATCTGACCATTAGTCACTGGGATTTGATTGTTCTTCTTATCGTAAATTCCGTTTGATTTTATGTCTATATTCAAAACCCCGCGCAAATCCATATTCTCAATTCCAAGCGCTCGATCCATTTTGGCTAAATTTATTTTAGTTTGGATTCGAGCTGCAATTTTGGGTTTTGATAATCCTTCTGTTTTCAATATAGCTTTGAAATAATCTTGATCAACATTAAAGAAAATAGAATCTATGTTGACTCTCAATTTCTCCGTGTCCAGCGACGGTAATTTGGTGTCAAAATTTAAAAAGACATTTGAGGCCGGAAATGGTGCATCGTTATAATTGATGTAGCCATCACGAATTTTCATATTGAAAGCCAAATCAGGCTTAAGATTTTTAGAGGCGATGTATTTTCCTTTGAGGGTTAACAGCAAGTCAGTGTTTCCTTTTACTTTTGATTTATCAAGCCAAGTTACAAAATGAGGTGGCAAGGCAGTAAAAAAATCGTTGAGTTTACTGTCTTCTGATTTGATATTAAAATCCATTGCATAACCATTGCTTAAGAAAGCAAACTTCCCTATGAATTCAACAGGAAGTTTGTTGATTTTTAAATTATTTTCTTCAAAGACAAATGCTAAGGAATTGGTATTGATTTTGGTAATCAAATCGGCATTTACTTTTTTATTTTTTAGATATTGCTGACCATCATAAGTAAAATCGAAATCATTTATATGCGCTTCTGTATATAAATCAAAAACAGCTTTGTCTAAATCGCCATTGCCAATATAATTTAAGCCTTTGGCGTCAATTAGGATTTTTGTAGACTTATCATCATAAATAAAATGGGTGTTTTCTATAGCTATTTTTTCGAGGCGTAACGAGGAATCTGAAGTCTCTTTATCTGTTGTTTTAGTATCTGAATTATAGACATTATAGTTGGCTTGTCCTTTTGCATTTACTTTAACATTAACTAAAGCATCTGAAACATAAATCTTATCGATGTTTACTTTTTTATCAAATAATAATGATTTGATATTAATTCCAAAAGACACTTCGTTTGCAGAAAGCAACGTTTCTTTTTGGTAAGGTGCAGAACCTTTTAGTGAAAAATCGGTAAGGGTTACTGTTAGTAAAGGAAAATGATTAAAAAAAGATAGATTTGCTTGTTTAAAATTTAGTTCGCCATTTAGTTTTTGATTGGCAAAAGATTTTACTTCTTCGGCAATTTTCCCAGGAAAAAGTATTGGAATCAAAAAGAGCAACAATAGAACTATTCCAACTGTTATTCCGCTGATTTTTAAAATTCTAATAACAATAGACTTAGACGGCTTTTTCATTTGGTAAAAATAATATTCATTAATCAAACAAAAAAACATATGGCAGTTATTTTACTAATAAAAAAGCCACGTTTAAAAAAACGTGGCTTTTAAACAAACTACTTAGTACTAATTCTAACCTTATTATTGTTTTATTAACTTCATGGTTTTTGAACTATTGTTTTGATCAATCGCTTTTACCATATAAACTCCATTAGACAAATCATTTACATCAAATAGATCATTCTCTGATAAAATGGTATCAAATGATTTTACTAATTGTCCTGTTATTGAGTATATTTCGACCTTAGTAACTACATGATTTATACTAAATGTTCCAGTTGTTGGATTTGGATAAATACTTAGATTATTGATACTATCAAATTCCTGAGAACTTAATGATGATGGTCTATTGCCATAAACTCTGTATCCACCTGGCTCAATAGAAATATTTTGAGTCGTAGATGTTACATTAATTGAAGTATTATCTATTAAATTATACCAAGTTCCTGTAAAAGGGAAAAACCCAGACGTATTTAATGTATTATCAGAAAAATTAGTTCTTACAAAAACATAGCTTAAAGCGGCAGTTTGGGTCGTGCTTGTGTAAACATCTAATCTCGGACTGCCTGTTTGAGATAGATTCCAACTAAATTGACCATTTTCAAAAACAGGTTCTGTTTTCTTTAAATCTATCATTTTTGCCCAAACATTATAAATAGCACTTCTATTCGCATCTTGTAACCAATTTTCAGTCCATTGTGGTTGTGGTTTAGTATCTAATTTACAATCTGGATTTGAAAAAGAAACGTTTCCATTGTTGCATGTCCACAATGATCTATCCCAACCTAAATCACCAAAATGCCACATCATTTTTGGCCCTGGCACTAAAAACAGTACAGCACCCATGGCAGGAAGTCTTTGATGCACTTTAAATAAATTTCCTTGAGTTTGACCCGCTTCATTTAATGCCTTATAAACCACGCGCTCTTCGTCATGGCTTTCGGCATATCCAATCATTCTATCAGACGGATCAGTTACACCGTTTAAATCGGCAAAATTACCTTTTAATAAATTGGCATACGGATCGGTCATTTTACGCCATTGCATAATTCCTTTTGCATCCCCACTTCTTAAATAATTTGCCCATTCAACTTCTTCTGTTGCTGAACCACCAGTTCCTAAATGTTCGAATATGACCAATGAATTTGGATCTGCAGCCCATTGATTGTCAGCATACCATTTCATTTTAGCAACTCTATCTGACTGGTAGTTGTTTGTGCAACCTTCATCAGAACTTGAACAGGCGTTGGTAAACCCTTTTGTTAAATCCCAACGGTATCCATCAATTTTAAATTCATTAATCCAATATTGAATAGTTCTTATTGAATAGGTATTTGCTAAATTCCCACCTGGTCCTGTTTCTCTAAAATGATTTATATCACTACCAACGTTATAAGAATGTTTCGGTGTTAAATTAATATAAGGGTTTTCGGAGGTTGTTCTTTCCCCATTTGCGTTTGTATTTGCCCAGCCATCGTTATCTGGATCAAGCATCCACATTCTTTCAAGAGGTGAACGGCCAAAAACGTGGTTTAATGCTAAATCTAAAACTACTGCAATTCCGTTTTGATGGCATAAGTCAATAAATTCTTTAAGCTTGGTTGGCGGACCATATCTTTTGTCTAATGCCATATGAAAAGCGGTATTATAACCCCAACTCATGTTACCTTCAAATTCCATTACTGGCATTATTTTGATGGCATTTATTTTAAGATTTTTAAAATAGTCAAATCTATTAATTAAATCTTGATAGGTTCTATTTGCATCGAAATCTCTAACTAGAATTTCGTAAAAAACCAAATCTTTCTTTTTTGGTTTTACAAAATTGGTTGTCGCACTACTCCAATTGTATGAAAACAACGTATTTGGACCCGTTTGTAAAACAGTAACCTCACGTTCTTGTCCCGGTGCAATAGTTGCATAATCAGGAAGTCCAGGAAAAGCACCTAAAGTTATAATTTCTGGATCGTCAAAAGGTGATAATACCAAGGTTGAAAAAGGATCGGCAGTTTTAACAATTGCTGGTGAACCAGCAGGTAAATTAACCACATCACAAACCCAATATTGGTAAGCATATATTTGCCCAGGAACTAAACCTGTTAATTCTAGCCAATATTTGGTAGAACCAGCCGCGCTATCTCTCTTCATTGCAAATGCGGCCGTGGGTTGCCAGTTGTTGAAACTTCCTGCAACATATACAAAACTTTTAAAAGGGACATTTACTACTAAAGTTGCCTTGGTGGGATCTGTAGGGTTGTAATTTATTCCGTCAACTAAACCAGAGGGTAATGCACCTGTTAGAGAACCAGGATTTATAATAACGGAAAATTTAGGAGTGAAAGTTGTATTTCCTTGGGTAATTCTTAAAACATAATTTTTATTTACAGTGACATTAGTATCTGTATAAGAATATGTAGCAGTTGTTTGAGAATTTAGTGCTGTTGACGAACCATTAACAAACAATTGATAGGTTGCAACTCCGTTAGTATTATTTGCTGTAATCGCAACATTAGAACCACTTGCTATAATATTACTACTATTTAAAGCTGGTGACGTCAAATTATATTGGAATGCACCAACTGGAATGAAATAATCGGGTCTAGATTGCAAAGCCCCATCCGCTGATCGAAAAACAGCACAAATCTCAGTGATGGAACTATTTGTCGGAACTCCGAAGTACGTATATAAATCTGGTGATATTGTTAAGGTGTAATTTGAAGAAGTCCCCACTTGTGTCATTTGCGGATGCAATGGACTGACAAAAACAGGACTTCCTTTAATATTTTGAAATCGAACGCCATTTACCGTAACACCTATATAAGCATAAATAATTCCAGTGTAAGGAGCTAATTCTGTTCCAGTTTTATTAAATGTAAGAGTAGCCGCTTGATCAGCAATCACAGGTGACGGCGAAGTGGTTACTTGTCCAAAAGAAAAAACTGAAAACAGCGACAAAAATATTAAAATTAAAAAATTCTTTTTCATAGTTTTAAGATATAAAATGGACTGAGAAAATATTCTCAGTCCATTTATAATTAAATTTATTAATTGATTAATCTACAGAAATTACTTTTGTAATAGTGTTAACAGTAAATTTTCTTACTGCGTCTGGTCCAATATATTTAAAATTAGAATCACCATCATTAGCGTTAACTAATTCAGAATCTATAGTGTATCCATCATTTGCAAAAGAAGGGAAGTTTCTGTTAGGTGAACCCCAACTAGCATTAGTTCCATCATTTGCTAACCAAACTCTAAAATTAGCATCACCATCTGGCTTAAATCTTATAATAGCCTCATAAACACCTGGTGCAATTAATCCTAATTCAGACTCGTTATTACCATTCCAAGACCAACCTCCAGGAGTAGCTTGGCCTACTAACCAATACGAATTAGCTGACGTAGCACCTTGAAAAGCAGTAATTGTCTTTGAATTTTCATCAATTTTTAAACGATGAACACCAGGAGTACCAACAAATCTAAAGTTAGAATCTCCATCATTTGCATTCTCGAAATTTGAACCAATTTTAAATCCTAAACCAGTATAATAAGGAAAGTTTCTTCCAGAACCCCAGTTTGTTTCTTCGGTAAAAAACCTAAAAGTATCGTTGGCAAAAGTCACTGTTGCTGTCAAAACATTATCATCACAAATAAGGTTTAAAGGATTATCCCAATTCCAACCTGCAGAAGGTATTCCAGCACCTACAGCAAATTGTCCTAAACAACCATAAGGAGTAATTGAATACGTAATAGTATTTGAATAAACTGGGTCTGTTGAACCAACAGTTGCTTTAATTCTAATATCTACTGGGCTTTGAACAAAAGGTGTTGCACCTGCTACTAAAGCGGCAAAGTTAAGTTGTCCTGATTGAACAGTAATGAACTCACTTGTAGTAGTCGCTAAAACTTGTGCATTAGAAAAGTCAGATCCTACAGGTGCTAACTCAACTGAATATTGAATTTCAGTAGGTGTTGAAAAATCAGGCTGTGACCAAGTCATAGATATTCCTGGATTAGATGGAGTGTTTTCATTTAATATAACAGAATCACCAGTTAATGGAGTTATGATTGAAAATGATTGTGCTGGTGTAATAAACTTTAAATCTTGTTCGTCTTCACATGACGTTAGAAGAAAAGCACTAATTGCAATTACAAAAATTGATTTTACTATTTTTTTCATTTTTATATATTTTTTGATTAATAACCTGTATTTTGTGTTAAATTAGGATTTGCTACTAAAGCTAATTGAGGTATTGGAAATAAGTTTCTATCTGATGATATTGCTACACCACCCGCAGCATTTCCTTTCCATGCCCAGATATAGTTCCCTCCAGAATATTTGCCAAAACGAACTAAATCTTGTCTTCTATGAGCTTCCCAATGTAATTCTCTTGCTCTTTCATCAAGTAAAAAATCTAGCGTAACTTGATTCGTAGCAACATTAGCAAAATTTCCATCATTGGCTCGCTCTCTTAGAGCATTGATATAACTCAACGATTGTGAAGTAGCGTTTGCTTGCGAACTTCCATTAGTAGCTCCATCTTTCCTCATTTGAGCTTCAGCATACATTAAGTAAGCATCGGCCAATCTGAAAAGTGGAAAATCAGTATCAACGAACGTTGAATTTACTCCAGGAATTCCATTTGAACTAACATTTGCATATTTAGCCAAAATATAACCTTGATTTCTATTATTAATGTCTAAGATATCAAGAGATCTACTTCCGCCACCTGATATGTTCTTTCTGGCATCAAAATCAAAATCAGAACCATTAAATTTTTCAACAAACTGTTTTCTTAGTCGGATAGCTCCTCCCCATCCTCCGGCACCTACGCCAAGAGAAATTCCATTTTGTTCGAGTGATCCAACAGATCCATTTATCATAACAGTTGTTGGCCCATAATTCTGAGTTACTAAACCATCGGACTGAATGGCAAAAATCATTTCAGTAGAAGTGTCATTATCAGCTTTAAAGTTATCTGAGTAATTAAGTTCTAGAGCATAACCTCCGGCTATAATTGCATCGCATTGTGTCATACAATCTTGATATCTGTTTTGACCAATATACACTTCAGCATTTAAATAAATTTTTGCCAAAATCATTCGAGCAAATGCTTGATCTAAACGACCAGACTCATTCGTGCGAGGAGCTTTTAATTCAGGTATTAAAGCTGTTAATTCACTTTCGATGTATTGAAATAATTGTTGTCTGTTGTACTCAACACCTGCTACTGCTACAGGTTGGTCTTCGGTGTTAAAGGCTGCTTTTCCAAACAAATCCATTAAGTGATAATACGCTAAAGAACGCATTGCTTTTATTTCATTTCGATAATCTTCGATATCATTTAAAAGTGTAGCATTTGTAACACCTCTTGATGAAAGTTTATCAGAAGTTGTTTGTCTTAAATATTCATTACACAATGCTACATGAAACATTGCTCTACTGAACATACCTCTCACAATTACATTATCTGAAGTCCAAATGTTTCGTTGTAAATCTCTTACACCTCCATCATTTTCATAACTCCAAATAGCCTCATCTGTAGTAAGCGTTTGCATATACCACAAACAACGTCCGTATTGGCTTGTACCTGCGTCAATTCCACCTATGTTAGAGGAGGTTGGACCGTCGGTACCTGTTAAAGCCAAATTACCATAAACACCTGCCAACCCTTTTTTATATGCGTCTTCCGTTGCAAAAAATTCTTCTGAAAGAAAAACTTGTGGATTTTCTGGTGTAATATCCAAATCACTTTCACATGATGTAAACATCATAGCGGCAAAAAGGATATAAACAAAATTAAACTTACTTTTTTTCATAGTTTTTTTTTAAAATTTTAAATTAGCCCCAAATAAAAATTGTCTTTGTCTAGGATATATAGTATTATCTAATCCTCCGTTAATCTCTGGATCTAAACCAGAATATTTTGTAATAACAAATGCATTTTGAATTCCTGTAAATAATCGTAATGACGCTTTGCCTTCTAACCATTTAGGAAAAGTATATCCTAAAGTAATATTATCCATTCTTAAAAAAGAAGCGTTTTCAACATATATATCAGATAATGCTATTATTCCTGTAGGAACAACAAATCCTGTATCATTAAATGAATTTGGTATGTTTGCCAACTGACCATCATTATTGACAGCATAATCAGAATAAGCTCTTGTAGCATTTACTTGATTAAGTACTCTGTTCCCAACACTTGCTCTTAGGAAGAATGAAAAATCAAAATTTTTGTAGTTCATATTTGATGAAAAACCAAAAACAGCATCTGGATCGGCATTCTTATATAGATAACGGTCATTTTCATTAACAATTCCATCTCCATTTAAATCTGCAAAGGCACCATCTATAGGAGAACCATCAGTATTGTATAATTGTTTATATACAAAAAAGGAATCTGGCGTAAATCCAACTCTTCTAATTTGTGAAGTCCCACCAAATCCAGCACCTGAAGATCCAGTAAATTGTTCATCTACTCCAGCTGGTAAAGATTCTATCCTTCTTTCAAACTTAGTTGCATTGAAATTAACATTCCAATTAAAATTATCGTTATTAACAATATCCGCATTTAAGTTTAGTTCAATACCTTTTGTTGAAAAACTACCTCCATTTGCGGGTCCTTGATTACCGAAATTACTACCATCAGCATATGGTGTCTCGTTAAAGAACAAGTCATCTGTTAACTTATAAAAAACATCCAGCCCCCCAGAAATTTTTCCATTAAACAATCCATAGTCTAAACCTATATTATAAGAAGTAGTTTCTTCCCATTTTAAATTTGGATTGTAGCTTTGTGGCACTCCAACTAAAAAGGAATCTCCTCCAAAACTATACTGTGAATTTGGCAATCCAGTAGTATATCTTGGTAAGTAAAAATCTCCTACAGGAATAGCTTGTTGTCCAGAAATACCCCAACCTATACGAAGTTTTAAATCAGAAATTAACTTACTATCTTTGAAAAAATCTTCTTTCATTTTCCATGCAAAAGCGGCTGATGGAAAATTACCCCAACGGTTCTCTTCTGAAAAACGGGAGGTTCCATCTCTTCTCATGGCAAGAGTAATTATATATTTATCTTTAAATCCAATATTTGTTCTTGCGAAATAACCTATTAACACTTCATCAGGACTTGCAGGAAAGCTTTCAACTGTTGTTGGATTATTTCTGTTTCCACTTCTAAATCCACTATATTGAAACTTTTGATATGAATATCCTGCGGTCGCCTCTACACTCGTAGTACCAAACCTCTTATTATACACAAAATAGACATCTAATAATTTATTTCGTCTAGTATCTTCATCATAAATACTGGTTCCAATAAATTCATTGTTCAATATCTCACTTGAACCAACACCAACGGTTCCTTTGTTAATTCTTCTAACACCATTAGACTCATCAAAACCTAAATTAACTACAGCTCTTAAAGCTGGGAAAAAATGAAATTTATAATCGATTTCGAAATTTCCTAAAAACCTGTTATTAACACCTTTATCGTATGTTTGTAACAAATCAGCAACAGGATTTCTTGGCGATTGTGCCGCTAATCCCGTTGGGTCACTAGGGTTTTCATATTCAAAAAAACCACTAAAGTTATTACTAAAAGGATTATAAACTGGTTTCGTTGGGTCAAAACGAATAGCAGTTCCTTCTACCCCATTTGCAAAACGATTACGTTCGTTACTGTAGAATGCCGAAACATTTAATTTTAAATGATCATCAAAGAACCTTGGATTTAAAGCTATAGAAACGTTATTTCTAGTAAATTCGTTAGTCAATCTAAGTCCTTCTTGATAGGTGTTATTAATAGTTAACTTAGCTGGAATTCTATTGAACAATTGACCTCTAATAGACAAGTTATTATCTACAAAGTCTGTTCTTCTGTAGATAGCATCTTGCCAGTCTGTATTATATAATTGTTGTGCCTCATTTTGAGGTGTAGAAGGATTATCAACAATAGTAGGATTTATAATTCCCAATTCACCAATTCTGGTTGGATGATTTTGTTGTAAAAAACTTGAATACTGTTGAGCATTCATAACGTCAACCTTATTCATTATACGTCCTGAACCATATTGAAAATTATAATCTACTGACAGTTTTTTTCCACCGCGTTTTGTAGTAATAATAATTACACCATTAGCAGCTCTTGCTCCATAAATTGCAGAAGCAGAAGCATCTTTCAAAACGTTAAAACTTTCGATATCATTTGGATTTAAGGAAGCTAATATAGAAGTTGCTCCAACATTAGAATCATTAGTAACTGGAAGACCGTCTATTACAATTAATGGGTCATTAGATGCACTAAGTGAAGAACCCCCTCTAATTCTGATTTGGCTACCACTACCTGGCGCACCACCACCTGTATTAATAGTTACTCCTGCAATTCGTCCTGAAAGTAAATTTTCCGCAGTTACGTTAGCACCTTTATTAAAATCTTTTGAAGATAACAGTGAAACAGATCCCGTCGCATCTTTTTTCTTAACTGTACCATACCCTACCTGAACTACAACTTCTTGTAATTGGTTGGCACTTTCTTCTAAAGAAATTGTTACTTCATTTTGTCCAGAATAATTCAAAGTATTGGGGTTATATCCTACATAAGAAAAGACGATTTTGTCTCCGCTTTTTAGACCTCCTACTTTAAATTTTCCGTCAAAATCTGTTGATGTGCTACTATTAGCACCTTGAACTACTACGTTTACTCCTGGCAAGGGTTGATTTGATTTTGCATCAAGAACAACACCACTTAAAGTGTTCTGTGCAAGAACGCTGAAAGGCAGCATTAGGAATAAAAATAACAACTTTTTGTAAATTGTTTTCATACATTTTGTTTAGGTTAAAAAATAATTTTGTGCTTGTACTTTTACTTCGAGTGTTAAATATATGTAAAAATTAGGATATACCTAATAAACATACGTTAAATGTGTACCGAAAACGTTTTCGTGTTGAAAACTTTTTGCTTTTTATAATATATTAACGTTAAAATTGACGGTATAAAAAATATCTTATACCTTTATTCAGAATTTAATATTTATCACATTCACAATGATGAGAAAAAAAGTAACATTAAAACAAATTGCCAAAGAACTAGATGTGTCCATATCTACCGTTTCAAAATCATTAAAAAATAGCTTAGAAATTAGCGAAGACACCCGACAAAAAGTGCAAGCATTCGCCAAACTTTATAACTACAAACCGAACAATATTGCGCTTAGTTTAAAAAATAAAAAGACAAAGACAATTTGTATTATTATTCCTGAAATTATTCATCATTTTTTTGCTACGGTAATTAGTGGTGTAGAAAGTGTGGCTAATGAAAATGGGTACAATGTTCTTGTTTGTCTTTCGGACGAATCATTTGATAAAGAAGTGATTAACATGGAAATGTTAGCCAATGGTAGTATCGATGGTTTTATTATGTCGCTTTCTAAAGAAACGCAACAAAAGAAAGATTTTCATCATATCATTGAGGTCATTAATCAAGGAATGCCCGTTGTCATGTTTGACCGAGTAACAAATGATATTTTATGCGATAAAGTAATTATCGATGACAATTTAGCGGCATTCAATGCTACTCAATTTCTTATTAACAAAGGATTCAAAAAAATTGCCTTGATTACGACTGTTGACTATGTAAGTGTTGGCAAACTAAGAACGGAAGGCTATGTCAAAGCTTTAAAAAACAATGATTTGAAAGTGGATGAAAATCTCATTTTAAGAATTGAAGACACCGAAAATTTTGAAACATCAATTGAAAATTTATTACTAAACAATTCATTAGATGCCATTTTTGCTGTTAACGAACTATTTGCAGTAACCGCTATAAAATTAGCCCGTAAACATGATATTAAAGTCCCAGAAGAACTTTCTATTATTGGCTTTACAGACGGAATCATCTCAAAATATTCTACCCCAAGTATTTCAACAGTGAGTCAAAACGGAATAAAAATGGGTGGGAAAGCAGCTAAAATGCTTATCGACAGATTGGAATCTGAAGAAGAAGAACAACAAGACGAGCAATACAGCACAGAAGTTATTGAAACCGAATTGATAGAAAGAGATTCTACTATTTAAAAGATTTTTATCAACAAAAAAACGTTTGCGTAACCGCAATCTGTTATTTTTTTTACCTAAAATTAACTCAATTTAAATTCTTTGTTATCTTTACGACAATTATCAAAGCTTATACTTTTACTTCGAACTAAATTAAAGTTTTGATAAGCACTTCGCTTATCGTATTATAAATCATTAAATTGCGATAATGGAAAAGCGTAAATTAGGTTTCTGGGAAATTTGGAACATGAGTTTCGGTTTCTTGGGGATACAAATGGGTTTTGCCCTTCAAAATGCTAACGCTAGCAGAATTCTTCAATCATTTGGCGCCGATGTTCATGAACTATCTTGGTTTTGGATAATTGCTCCTTTAATGGGGTTAATTGTTCAACCTATAATAGGTCATTATAGCGATAATACTTGGGGAAGATTTGGGAGAAGAAAACCGTTTTTTTTAGCGGGTGCTTTACTGGCTTCTGTAGGCTTAATATTAATGCCGCAGGCTGATATTTTTATTGCATTTATGCCTGCCTTATGGGTTGGTGCTGGAATGTTAATGGTAATGGACGCTTCCTTTAATATCGCAATGGAACCTTTCAGAGCATTAGTTGGAGACAATTTACGTTCTGACCAAAGAACATTGGGCTTTAGTATTCAAACTGCACTTATTGGATTTGGAGCCGTTATCGGTTCCTGGTTGCCTTATGTGCTAACCAATTGGTTCGGGGTTTCAAACAGTGCCGAAGATGGAAAAATACCACATCACTTAATAATTTCATTCATTATTGGTGCTATTGTTTTGGTAGGTTCTATTTTGGTAACGCTCTTTTCAACCAAAGAATATTCTCCTGAAGAATTAAACAAGTTTGAAGACGAACAAGCGCATCTACATGCTCTAGAAAAAGACGGAGAATTAAAAGAATCAGGTTTGATGGATATTTTTGAGGATTTCAGAAAGATGCCAACCACTATGAAACAATTAAGTTGGGTGCAATTCTTTTCTTGGTTTGCACTTTTTGGAATGTGGGTATTTACAACACCAGCCATAGCACAGCATATTTACGGATTACCTGTTGAAGACCATACCAGTCCAAAGTTTCAAGAAGCTGGAGATTGGGTTGGCGTAATATTCGGAGTGTACAACTTAGTTTCAGCATTAGTAGCTCTGTTCTTTTTACCAATGCTTGCCAAAAAATTCGGAAGAAAAACAACCCACACTATTTCACTTATTGCAGGTGGTTTAGGTTTGCTATCTATGTATTTTATGCCTAACAAAGAAATGCTTGTAATTTCCATGATTGGAGTTGGTATTGCTTGGGCTAGTATTCTTTCTATGCCTTATGCCATTCTAGCTGGAGCCATTTCGCCAAAGAAAATGGGTGTTTATATGGGAATATTTAATTTCTTTATCGTAATTCCACAAATCATTAACGCTCTAATTGGTGGCCCAATTGTAAAATATTTATATAATGACCATGCCATTTATGCCATCATTACCAGCGGTGTTAGTTTTCTGATTGCAGCTACATTGGTAGTAAAAGTAAAAGATGTTGATGACGTAATACAAAAATAAATGACTAAAAAAGCATTCATCTTCGATCTAGATGGCGTTATTGTTGACACTGCAAAATATCATTTTTTAGCATGGCAAAAAATAGCTAGCGATTTAGGTATCGAATTTACCCCTGAACACAACGAAGAATTAAAAGGCGTTAGCCGTGTGCGTTCCTTAGATATTATTTTGAAACTTGGAAATATCGAAGCGTCAGAAGAAAACAAGAACAAATGGCTAAAACAAAAAAATGAGGATTACCTCTCCTATATTGAACACATGGATGAATCCGAAATTCTATCTGGTGTACTCAATATTTTAGAATTTATTAAAGAAAAAAAACAGCTAATCGCATTAGGTTCGGCAAGTAAAAATGCCCGACCTATACTAGAAAAAGTAAAAATACTGCATTTGTTCGATGCTATTGTTGATGGAAATGATGTAACCAATGCTAAACCTGATCCTGAAGTTTTCGTGAGGGGTGCAAAATTACTAAATGTATCTAACGAGAATTCAATTGTTTTTGAGGATGCTGTAGCAGGAATACAGGCAGCTAATAGTGCCAAAATGACTAGCGTCGGAATTGGTGATGAAAGAATTCTACATGAAGCAAAATACAATTTTAAAGATTTTACCTTTATGGATACTTCATTTATTGAAGCATTATGCCTCCCCAACCCCTCCTAATGAGGGGCTTTATAGAGGACTTAAAAATAACATAATTATTAACTATTAGTTTTCTCCCCTTTGGGGAGATAAAGAGGGGCTTATGAATCAAGATTATATCAAACCAGATAACTGGTCGATTATAGAAGAAGGATTTGACGCAGAGCAAGTAAAATCCTCCGAAAGCCTATTCAGTATCGGAAACGGTGCCATGGGACAACGTGCCAATTTTGAAGAACAGTATTCGGGTGAAACATTTCAAGGAAGTTATATTGCCGGAATTTACTATCCCGATAAAACCAAAGTGGGTTGGTGGAAAAATGGGTATCCAGAATATTTTGCTAAAGTACTGAACGCTCCAAACTGGATTGGAATTAACATCGAAATCAATGGCGAAAACCTTGATTTGGCAACATGCAAATCGGTTTCAAACTTCCGTCGTGAATTGAATATGAAAGAAGGAATTTATTACCGTTCTTTCAATGCCACTCTTCAAAATGATACTGAAATTGAAGTTAAAGTTTGTCGTTTTCTATGTTTAGATTTAGATGAAGTTGGTGTGATAAATTATGAAATTACAGCATTAAATTGTGATGTTAAAATAGTTTTCAAACCTTATGTTGATGCTGGAGTTCACAACGAAGATGCCAACTGGGAAGAAAAATTTTGGGAACCAATAAGTATTGAACACAATGTTAATCAAGCTTTTGTTACGGCACGAACATTCAAGACGCATTTCACGGCAACAACTTTCATGCAAAATAGTATTTTGTTAGATGGCAAAAATCAGAATGTATCGCCATCAAATGTTGAAACTTCTAAAGATAAAGTTGCGTTTACCTATCAAATTGCTGTTGAAAAAGGTCAAACGGCTTCCATACAAAAATTGGGCGGTTACACCGTTTCAATGAATCATGAAAACACTCAAGTTGCGGCTCAAAATGTTATTGCAGAAGCATTGTCATTTGGCTACGACCAATTATTGAATAATCAAATCGACGCCTGGGCAAAAATCTGGGAAATGAGCGACATTACTATTGATGGCGATGTAAAAGCGCAACAAGGAATTCGTTTCAATATTTTCCATCTCAATCAAACCTATTTAGGAAAAGATTCGCGTTTAAATATTGGCCCTAAAGGATTTACTGGCGAAAAATATGGAGGTTCCACCTATTGGGATACTGAGGCCTATTGCATTCCGTTTTATATGGCTACCAAAGACCAGCAAGTAGCTCGAAATTTGCTAGCGTATCGCTACAACCAATTAGACAAAGCGATTGAAAATGCAACAAAATTAGGTTTTACAAACGGTGCTGCTTTGTACCCAATGGTAACCATGAATGGCGAAGAATGTCACAACGAATGGGAAATCACCTTTGAAGAAATTCACAGAAATGGTGCCATCGCTTTTGCCATTTTTAACTATTACAGATTTACAGGAGACTATAGTTATATACCCGAAAAAGGATTAGAAGTTTTAATAGGAATTGCCCGTTTTTGGCATCAGAGAGCGACTTTTTCTACCCAAAAAAATCAGTTTGTGATCTTGGGTGTAACTGGTCCGAATGAATACGAGAACAACGTCAACAATAACTTCTATACTAATTATTTAGCCAAATGGTGTATTGATTATACTATGGAACAAATCAATCGAGTTGAAAAAGAATACTTTAAAGATTTTGCTCGAATTATGAGTAAAGTCAAATTGGATAACGCTGAGATTTTACATTGGAAAAAAGTAGCCGACCATATGTATTTCCCTTTTTCGGAAGAGCACGATGTGTATTTGCAGCAAGATGGTTTCTTGGACAAAGAATTGGTAAAAGTGCACGATTTAGACAAATCGCAACGACCAATAAATCAAAAATGGTCTTGGGATAGAATTTTACGTTCTCCTTATATAAAACAAGCCGATACGTTACAAGGTTTCTATTTCTTTGAAGATCATTTCAGTAAAGAGCAATTAGAAAAACATTTCGATTTCTACGAACCATTTACAGTGCATGAAAGTTCGCTTTCGCCGTGCGTACACTCTATTCAAGCGGCAACATTAGGAAGAATGGAACAAGCGTATACGTTCTATTTGAGAACGTCTCGTTTGGATTTAGATGATTATAATAAAGAAGTTGAGGAAGGTTTACATATTACTTCTATGGCAGGTACATGGATGAGCATTGTGGAAGGTTTTGGAGGAATGCGTGTAAAAAATAACACCTTACATTTTGAGCCAAGGATTCCAAAAGAATGGAATGGCTTTTCCTTCAAAATCAATTTTAGAAACCAAATACTAAAAGTTGCTGTACATCAAAATGAAACTAATTTTACTCTAGAAGGTGAAAATACAATTGCTGTTTTTGTTAACGGCAAAGAATTTTTAGTAGAACCAAATAGTTTGGTTACAGTTTAATTTAACATTAAGAAATTAAGAGAGGTTAAGGTTTTCATTAAGATTTTTGAAGTACTTTAACTTCTTTTTTATAGCCAAAAAATGACCAAAAAGGAAGTAACACAATTAAGTTATGATATCGTTGGCTGTGCAATAACAGTCCACAAAATACTTGGTCCGGGTTTATTGGAAAGTGTTTATGAAAAATGTCTTAAAGAAGAATTAGAATTTCAAGGATTTAAAGTTGAAACTCAAAAAAAAGTAAAACTAAAATATAGAAGTATTGAAATAGAAACGGAGTTAAGACTAGACTTACTTGTTAATGATGTTATTATAGTTGAAATAAAATCAATTGAAAACATTCTACCTGTTCATGAAGCCCAACTATTAACTTATATGAGCTTACTAGAAAAACCTCAAGGTTTATTAATAAATTTTTATACAGACAACATTACTAAGTCTATAAAACCCTTAGTAAATCAAATATTCAAAAACCTTAATGAAACTTAATGCAAAATCTTAACTTCTTAATATTAAATCCAACAAAATGACAAAAATTATTTTCTTACTATTAATTTCAATTTCAGCAACCGCGCAAATTGACAAAACCGAGCCACCTTTTTGGTATGCCGGAATGAACTTGTCAAGTGTTCAAATTATGTTTTACGGAAAAAACATTGCCCAATATGATGTAACCGTATCCAATAAAATAGTCATCGAAAACATCAAAAAAACAGAGAACCCAAACTATGTCTTTGTTACAATTAATACAAAAAACGCTCCGATTTCTGAACTAACTTTTAGTTTTAATAGTAAAGGTAAAGTAGCTTTTACCCATAAATACGAATTAAAACAAAGAAGACCAAACTCTCAATTTCGCAAAGGATATGACAGTTCCGATGTGATGTATCTTTTAATGCCTGACCGATTTGCCAACGGCAACCCAAACAACGACAATGAAAAATCGGTTACCGAAAAATCAAATCGCCAACTTCCAGGCGGAAGACATGGAGGTGATATAAATGGCATCATAAAAAATTTAGATTACCTCAAAGAATTAGGGGTTACAGCTATTTGGCCTACACCACTTTGCGAAGACAATGATGCAACGTATTCTTATCACGGCTACGGACAATCGGACGTTTACAAAATAGATCCCCGGTATGGAACTAATGAAGATTACTTGCGACTAAGTGCCGAATTGCACAATCGTGGCATGAAAAACATTATGGATTATGTAACCAATCATTGGGGTTGGCAGCATTGGATATATAAAGATTTACCAACGTATGATTGGGTACACCAATTTCCGGAGTTTACACAATCCAATTACCGAATGACCACTCAGTTTGATAGTAATGCCTCCGCCATTGATGCTAAAAACTGTATGGATGGATGGTTTGTGAAATCGATGCCCGATTTAAATCAATCCAATCCATTGGTTTTAAATTATCTTATTCAAAATGCAATATGGTGGATTGAATATGCCGATTTGGATGGATTAAGAGTTGATACCTATTCCTATAACGACAAAGAAGGCATTTCAAAATGGACCAAATCTATTACCGATGAATACCCAAATTTTAATATTGTAGGCGAAGTATGGATGCACGATCAAGCACAAATGTCATATTGGCAAAAAGACAGTAAAATTGGCGCTATAGAAAGCTTCAACTCTAACTTGCCAAGTGTTATGGATTTCACTTTACACGATGCTTTTGGATCCGTTTTTAACGAAGACCAATCATCCTGGGACAAAGGAATAATCAAAGTTTATGAAAATTTCACCAACGACTTTTTATATCCAAACCCAAATAATTTATTGACCTTCATCGAAAATCACGATACACAACGATTCAATCATTTGTATCCCGATTTTAGAAAATATCAAATGGCCATGACCTTAATTGCAACCATTAGAGGTATTCCACAAGTATATTATGGTTCCGAAATTGGTATGGCAGGCAACAAAGACAAAGGTGATGCCGATATTCGACAAGATTTTCCGGGCGGATGGAATGGCGATACGAATAATGCGTTTTCCAAAGCCGGAAGAACGGAAGAACAACAAAAATACTTCGACTTTACTTCAAAATTATTAAACTGGAGAAAATCAAAGGAGGTCATTCATTTTGGCAAAATGAAACATTATGTACCTGTAAATAATGTATATGTCTATTTCCGTTATAACCAATCCGAAAGTGTTATGGTTATTATCAATAACAGCATTGACTCACAAACATTCAAAACCAATCGTTTTTCCGAAAGTATTCAAAATCATTTGGGTGGAAAAGATATTTTTAGTGGAAAAATAATCGATTTAAACAATGAAATAACAATTGAAGGAAAATCGGCTTTGGTATTAGAATTGAAATAAATTTACCGTTAAGAAGTTAAGATAAATTAATTTTCATTACCTCTTAACTAATCTTAATGCAGGAACTTAACTTCTTAATGTTAAAATAAAATGAAAAAACTATTACTCCTATTATTAATTACATCCATTTCATTTGCCCAAAATGCAGATAGAAAATACATTTCACACACATGGAAAAATACTGTTTTAGAAGTTAAAACCTCCGATGGGAATTATGAAATCAAGCCCTATTCCGAAAAAATTATTGAAACATCCTTTATCCCAAAAGGAGAACCTTTCAATCCAAATTCGCATGCAGTTGTAAAAACACCCGAAAAAATAAAACCCTTTTTCAAAAAAACAGAAAGTTCATTAGTGCTTACTACCAAAGAAATTATGGTTGTAATCAATAAATCGCCTTTCAAAATAACCTATTCCAACAAGGGAAAAGTAATGCTTTCGGAAAAAAGCGGTTACATCAAAAGAAATGATAGTACCGAAGTTTTACAATTTAATATAGACAATTCCGAAGCACTGTATGGCGGCGGTGCCAGAGCGTTGGGCATGAACCGAAGAGGCAATCGTTTGCAATTATACAATCGTGCACATTATGGTTATGAAACCAAAGCCGAGCTGATGAACTTTTGCATTCCTTTAGTAATGTCGTCTAAATTATACGCTGTTCATTTTGATAATGCAGCTATTGGGTATTTAGATTTAGATAGTAAAAATAATAATACCTTAGAATATGAAACCATTTCTGGTCGTAAAACCTATCAAGTGATTGTAGGCGATAATTGGACGGATTTAATTTCAAACTATACTGATTTGACCGGAAAACAACCTTTAATACCACGATGGTCTTTGGGTAATTTCTCAAGTCGTTTTGGGTATCACACACAAGATGAAGTTGAAAATACCATCAAAAAATTTGAACAAAATCAAATTCCTGTTGATGCCGTTATCCTCGATTTGTATTGGTTCGGAAAAACCATAAAAGGTACTATGGGAAATCTCGATTGGGAAAAAGACAATTACCCAAATCCAGAAAAAATGATAGCCGATTTGAATGCCAAAGGGGTAAAAACAGTTTTGATTACCGAACCTTTTATTTTAACAACCTCTTCAAAATGGCAAGAAACCGTTGATAAAAATGTTTTAGTAAAAGACAAATATAACAAACCCGCAACATGGGATTTTTATTTTGGCAATACCAGTGTGGTAGATATTTTTAAGCCAGAAGGTAAGGACTGGTTTTGGAATGTGTACAAGAGATTAATCAATCAAGGAGTTGGCGGCATGTGGGGCGATTTGGGTGAACCCGAAGTTTTTCCATCTAAAGTAATGACTGCTGGCGGAAAAGCAGATGAAGTGCATAATATTTATGGACACAATTGGGCAAAACTACTAGCTGATGGTTATAAAAAAGATTTTCCAACGCAACGTCCCTTTATCTTAATGCGTGCGGGTTATTCAGGCTCTCAACGTTTTGGTATGATTCCATGGAGTGGCGACGTGAGCCGAAGTTGGGGCGGATTGCAAAGTCAGATGGAAATTGCCTTGCAAATGGGAATGCAAGGATTGGGGTACATACACTCGGACCTCGGCGGATTTGCCGGCGATTATTTTGATAACGAATTGTATTTGCGTTGGTTGCAATACGGCGTTTTCAACCCAATATTCCGTCCGCATGCGCAAGAAGAAGTAGCTTCAGAAGTAGCTCGAAAAGATATTGTAACTATGGAAAAGGCAAAGAAATCTGTAGAACTGCGTTACCAATTGATGCCCTACAATTACACTTTGTCTTTTGATAATAATCAAAAAGGAACACCGTTAATGCGTCCGTTATTTTTTGAAGAACCCAATAATGCAGATTTAACCACTGTTGCTGGAACGTATTTTTGGGGCAATGATTTTTTAATTAAACCAATTACTAAACCAGGTACAACATCAACTGAAGTATACTTTCCAAAAAGCAGCAATTGGTATGATTTTTATACCGATGAAAAACACACTGCGGGAACCACTGAAACTATAAAAGCGAATGAAGATTATATTCCAACTTTTGTGCGTGGCGGAAGTTTTATTCCGATGATTGAAACCATTCAAAACACAACAAAATATTCGTTATCCAACTTCAATCTTCATTATTATTTTGATGGAAGTGTTTCAAACTCTTCTGGTAAATTATATAACGATGATGGAACCACACCCAATGCTTATGAAAAAGGTCAATATGAAATAATTAATTTCAATAGCAATACCAATGGCAAAACAGTTGTTATTAAAATGGCAACTGTTACAGGGAAAAACGTTACCACTACAGATAAAAATATTTCTGTTTTAATTCACAACATCAAAGCTAAACGCATCTTTGTTAACGGACAAGAACAGATTTACAAAACTTTTCAAGAGCCTTTGCAAGTAAATGTTACGATGACTAAAGGAACGACGTCCGAAATTAAAATTGAATACTAAAATTATGAAGAGAATTGCTTTAATTGCCATGTTATTATTTAGCGGAATTTCTTTCGCCCAAAAAAAATCAACAACTCCAAAAACTTCTTTCGTTTGGGAAAGTGCCAATGTATATTTTATTGTTACCGACAGATTCAATAATGGTGACAAAACCAACGACCAAACCTATAATCGAAATAAACCAACGGGAAAACTACGTGGTTTTGAAGGTGGCGATATTCGTGGAATAATCCAAAAACTGGATGAAGGATACTTTACCAACCTTGGAATCAATGTCATTTGGATGACGCCAATTGTGGAGCAGATTCGCGATGGCGTTGATGAAGGCACCGGATTTACGTATGGCTTTCATGGCTATTGGACCAGAGATTGGACCGCAATGGATCCGAGTTTTGGAACCCGAAAAGATCTAGCCGAATTAGTTCAAAAGGCTCACGCTCGAGGCATCCGAATTATGCTTGATGCAGTAATTAATCACACTGGTCCAGTTACTCCAGCAGATTCTGTTTATCCTAATGACTGGGTGCGAACTTCACCAAAATGCACCTATAAATCATACGATACTTATATCAATTGTACGCTAGTAGAAAACCTTCCTGATGTAGTAACGGAAAGCAATGAGCATGCAGCCTTGCCATCATTTTTAGCCAACAAATGGAAAAAAGAAGGTCGGTATGACAAAGAAATGGCTTCACTTGATGCGTTCTTCAAAAAAACAGGCTATCCAAGAGCTCCTAAATATTATATCATGAAATGGCTTTCGGATTATATTATCGATTTCGGAATTGATGGTTACCGAGTAGATACCGTAAAACATACCAACGAAGATGTTTGGGCCGATTTTAAAAAAGTATGTGACCAAGCTTTCGCCGAATACAAAAAAAATAATCCCAAAAAAGTGTTAGATAACAATGCTTTCTTCACTGTTGGAGAAGTGTATGGTTATAACATTGGCGGTAAAAAATTCTATGATTTTGGCGATAAAAAAGTAAATTATTTCGAAAATGGGTTTACGGGTTTAATCAACTTCGATTTTAGAAACGAAGCCAAAATGAACTACGAAGAGTTGTTTTCCAGATATTCCAACATCCTGCAAAATGATTTAAAAGGCAACACGGTGATGAACTATGTTTCGTCGCATGACGATGGTTATCCGTTTGATAAAAAACGTGAAAAAACGTTTGAAAGTGGCACCAAATTATTATTAACACCAGGAATTTCACAAGTATACTATGGCGATGAAAGTGCCCGTTCATTAGATATTGAAGGTACGCAAGGCGATGCTACGTTGCGTTCCAACATGAATTGGGAAGACATTGCTAATGAAAGTAAAACCAAAGAAGTTTTAGCTCATTGGCAGAAATTAGGATTGTTTAGAAATAATCATCCTGCAGTGGGAGCTGGCGTTCATAGTCAAATTTTGGCTTCTCCTTATGTTTTCAGCAGAACGTTTATAAAAGGAAATTATTCAGATAAAGTTGTCGTTGGTTTGGATTTGGAAAAAGGAGAAAAAAGTATTCCGGTTGGCACTATTTTCGCCAACGGAACCAAAGTTAGGGATGCTTATTCGGGGGAAACTTCTACTGTAGTTATGGGAAAAGTAAACCTCAACACCGATTTTGGAGTTGTTTTATTGGAAAAATTATAATTGACAAATTTTTTTTACCATTAAGAAGTTAAGAGTGAATTAAGAAATTCATTAAGACGCTTAACTAAACTTAATGAAAAGCTTAATTCCTTACTGTTAAAATTATGATCAAAATAGGGCATCGCGGAGCGAAAGGACATGTTGCTGAAAACACTTTGGCTTCTTTCCAAAAAGCGATGGAACTGGGCGTTGACGGCATTGAATTGGATGTGCATTTGAGTTTGGATGAGAAAGTGATGGTAATTCACGACGATACTATTGATCGAACAACATCCGGAAAAGGTTTGGTAAATGACTTTTATTCTTCAGACTTAAAAGCATTTGGAATTCCAACTTTAGACGCTGTTTTTGAATTGGTCAATCGAAATTGTTTTATCAATGTGGAACTCAAAACCTCTGAAACCGCAGATAAAGTAACCGAACTTATCGAACATTTTGTTTCTGAAAAAAATTGGGACTATGCTGATGTTATTGTATCAAGCTTTGATTGGAATGCTTTGCAGCGAGTTTCTTTTTTGAATAATAAAATACAAATTGGCGTTTTGACCAATACCGATTTAGATTTAGCATTGACTTTCGCCAAATTCATAAAAGCGTATTCTATTCATCCTTATCATCATTTGCTAACGAAAGAAAACGTTGTCCAAATGCAATCCAAAAATTTTAAAGTCTATCCATGGACGGTAAATGAACCCGAAGACATTATCTTTGTCAAATCGTTACACGTTAACGGAATTATTTCTGATTTTCCAAATAGATTCTGATTTTTTAAACCATTAAGATAATTAAGGCAGTTAAGCATCAGTTAATCCAAACAATTATGACAAAGAAAGAAATAACTCAGTTGTCTTATAAAATAATCGGTTTTGCAATTAGAGTTCATAAAAAATTAGGGCCAGGATTATTGAAAGAATCTATGAGGAATGTTTAAAATATGAACATGAGCAAAATGGTTACCATGTGAAACAGCAAGTAAATATTGAAGTTGATTATTATGATTTACAATTGGAAAATCCTTTAAAACTTGATTTACTTGTAAATGATTGCATAATTGTTGAATTAAAAACGGTTGATAAATTTCATCCAATAGACGAAGCAAAATTAATGACTTATATTAAATTATTAAGTATTCCACAAGGTTTGTTAATTAATTTCAATACAACAAATATTACAAAATCTACAAAACCATTGGTAAATGAATATTTTTTTAGACTAGCAGATGACTAATCTTAATAAATCTTAATGATCTTAATGGTTTAAATACTAAATGAACTCAAACTTCGATATAATCATTGGCGGCGGCGGTGCAGCTGGTTTTTTTACGGCAATTAATATTGTCGAAAAAAATCCCAAGCTAAAAGTCGCTATTCTCGAAAGAGGCAAAACGGTTTTAGAAAAAGTTAGAATTTCTGGTGGCGGAAGGTGTAATGTTACCCATGCTTGCTTTGTACCATATGATTTAGTGAAAAATTATCCCCGTGGCGAAAAAGAGTTGCGCGGTCCGTTTCATCAGTTTTGTTCGGGCGATACGATTGAATGGTTTGAACGCCATGGTGTGGAATTGAAGATTGAAGATGACGGACGCATGTTCCCAACTTCTGATAGTTCGCAAACTATTATTGATTGCTTTCTGTTGGCTACCCAAAAACTCGGAATTCAAATATTGACTGGACAAAGTGTACAATCTATTTTCAAAGGTGAAGATTATTGGAAAGTAGAAACAAATCAAGAAACTTTTGCCTGCCAAAAACTAATTTTGACTACGGGAAGC
Source organism: Flavobacterium sp. (assembly GCF_044369455.1). Classification (GTDB taxonomy): domain Bacteria; phylum Bacteroidota; class Bacteroidia; order Flavobacteriales; family Flavobacteriaceae; genus Flavobacterium. The sequence goes on from NZ_JBIPLW010000001.1 coordinate 281,600, forward strand.
AATCCGAAAATTTGGGAAATGCTTGCTGCACTTGGACATACGATAGTTCCTCCTGTTCCTTCCCTATTCACTTTTAACATCAAAGACAACCGCATAAAAGATTTAATGGGACTTTCGGCTTTCGCCAAAGTAAAAGTAAAAGGCAGCAAGTTAGAAGCTGCTGGGCCATTATTAATAACGCATTGGGGAATGTCGGGTCCGGGAATTTTAAAATTATCGGCTTGGGGTGCACGCGAGTTATATGATAAAAACTATCAGTTTGTTATAGAAGTCAATTGGCTCAACGAAGTCCCTTTTGAAGAAGCTATGGAAAAATTAAAAGAACTAAAACAAGAACACGCTAAGAAAGTAGTAAGCAAAAAATCTTCGTTTGAGTTGCCTAATCGCTTATGGGAAAGTTTGGTTTTGGCAGCTGGTATTGACACCTCGACTGCGCTCGGTGAGACAAAGGAAACCAAATGGGCAGATTTGACCAAAAAACAATTGATGGATTTAGCTAATCAACTCACTAATGGACAATTTCAGGTCAATGGCAAAAGCACTTTTAAAGAAGAATTTGTTACTGCTGGCGGCATTGATTTAAAGGAAATCAACTTTAAAACGATGGAAAGCAAACTGCATCAAAACCTTTTCTTTGCTGGTGAAATCGTAAACATAGATGCGATTACTGGTGGGTTTAATTTTCAAAATGCCTGGACATCTGGCTTTATAGTAGCACAAAGCATTACCTAAATTTTCTTTTAGTTTATTAATGTAGTTTACTCAAAATCAGTTATATTTGGGTTCTTTAAAACCAAGCCATGAAGAAAACATTCCTTTCATCATTCCTCTTTCTTTTAGGAATTTTAACTAAAGCTCAATCGCAACAATGTGACTCGACATTTACCGATCCTGCCGGAGCCAATGCTAATTATGCTAACGCTAGTGATTATATAGTCACTTTTTGTCCCAATGCTCCAGGCGAAGTGGTAACGGTCACTTTTACAATTTTTAATACCGAAGCTAATTTTGATGCTTTATATGTATTTAATGGAAATACGATAAATGCAACCCAAATACCTAGCAATAATCCTGCTGGAAATGTGCCTGGTGGATTGGCTGGAGGTTACTGGGGAACCACTATTCCTGGACCATTTACTTCAACAAGTGCTGATGGGTGTTTGACTTTCCGATTCAGAAGTGATGGAAGTGTCAACAATCCCGGCTGGGTGGCTAATGTGACTTGTGCACCACCTCTTCAAGTTTGTGCAATACCAACAGCTTTATCAGTAGCAAACATTACACCAGCATCTGCTACCTTAAATTGGACAAGTAGCGGTTCTTCCACAGAATGGGAAACACTAGTACTCCCTGCAGGTTCACCAGTACCAACGGCTAATTCAATAGGAATTATTACTCAAGTAATTCCAACTAATATTACATCGCTATCGCCAAACACCTGCTATACCTATTATGTAAGAACTATTTGTTCTGAAACACTTAAAAGCAATTGGTCAGGCGGATTTAATTTTTGCACTTTAACTGCTCCGCCTGTTTGTGGTGGTAACTTTGTAGATGCGGGAGGAACAGCTGCAGCGTATCCTGCCAACTCTAATGTAACAACTATTATTTGTCCTACTACACCGGGAGATTCAGTAACAGTTACTTTTACTTCATTTAACACGGAAGCTACATGGGATGGACTTTATGTTTATAACGGTAATGCAGTAGTGCCAGCAAACATTATTGCGAGTGCTAATCCCGCTGCAAACGTACCAGGAGGTATTGCTGGTTCCTATTGGGGAACTGCAATTCCTGGGCCATTTACCTCAACTGCAGCCGATGGTTGTTTAACCTTTGTTTTTAGAAGTGATGGAAGTGTCAACAATCCCGGCTGGGTTGCCAACGTAACCTGTGCTCCGCCACCTACTTGTAGAAACCCTACAACAATAACAACAAACACCCTTACATCGAATTCAGTTATATTGAACTGGACACAACCAACAAACCCAGATAGTAGTGTTGCTTCTGCATGGCAAGTTGTAGCTTTACCCTGTGGTTCACCTGCTCCAGTTGGAAATCCAACAACAGGGGTAATTTTTAACAACGTAACATCAAATCCATTTACACTTACAGGTTTAACACCTGCAACATGTTATGCTATCTACATAAGAGCGATATGTAGTGTTTCAGACAGCAGTACTTGGGCAAGCGCTGCAAATATCACAACTCTTGTTGCACCGCCTGTTTGTGGTGGTAACTTTGTAGATGCGGGAGGAACAGCCGCTGCTTATCCTGCCAACTCTAATGTAACAACCATTATTTGTCCTACTACCCCAGGAGATGTAGTAACAGTTACTTTTACTTCATTTAACACGGAAGCTACATGGGATGGACTTTATGTTTATAACGGTAATGCAGTAGTGCCAGCAAACATTATTGCGAGTGCTAATCCAGCTGCAAACGTACCAGGAGGTATTGCTGGTTCCTATTGGGGAACTACTATTCCTGGACCATTTACCTCTTCAGATGCTACTGGTTGTTTGACATTTGTTTTTAGAAGTGATGGCTCGGTTCAAAATGCAGGTTGGGTTGCCAATGTTTTTTGTGCACCTGATGCGGACAAAATTGTTTTGGTTGCTTTTGTAGATGCAAATAACAATGGCATTAAAGACACTGGAGATGCATTATTCCCTAATGGTTCATTCTTATATCAACAAAATAATAATACTACGGATATTATTGGCTATTCTCCTTCTGGTCAATTTGCACTGTATGATACCAATCCGGCTAACACTTATAATTTTAGTTATCAAATTCAACCAGAGTATGCAGCTTATTATAATTCAGGTACAACAAACTATACTAATATTAGCATACCTGTTGGAAGTGGAGCTCAATTTTTATATTTCCCAGTAACTTTAACGCAGTCCTTTAATGATGTGACCGTATCAATTGCACCTATAAATGTCCCAAGACCTGGATTTACCTATATAAATAAAATTACATACAAAAACTTGGGTGTAGCCGCAACAGGAGGAACCATAACTTTTATAAAACCGCCACAAATTACTACATTAACAGTGAGTCAGGCCGGAACCACCACAAACACCACTGGTTTTACGTATAACTTCACGAATCTTTTACCCAACGAAACTAGAACTTTCAATGTTACGATGACAGTCCCGTTAGTTCCCATAGTCAATATAAATGAATTGCTAACGGCTACAGTGACTATTTCTGCTCCATCTAATGATATTAATTTGACGAATAATTCAAATTCAAATTCCCAAATTGTGGTGAATTCATTCGATCCGAATGACAAAATGGAATCCAGAGGAAAAACAATTCCATTCAATCAATTTACACAAGATGACTACTTCTTTTACACCATTAGATTTCAAAACCTTGGAACGGCAGATGCTATTGATGTAAGAATAGAGGATGTTCTTAATGCCAAAATAGATGAAACCAGTGTTTTGATGGTAAGTTCAAGTCATAACTATACTATGAAGCGAATTAACAACTTACTCGTTTGGGATTTCAAAAATATATATCTATCACCTTCAATTATTAATGATGCTGGAAGCAAAGGTTACGTTCAGTTTAAAGTAAAACTAAAACCTGGATTTCAAGCGGGCGATATTATTCCGAATAATGCATCCATTTATTTTGATTCCAATCCAGCTGTTGTGACAGCAACTTTTAACAGCAAGTTTACCGTTCCGTTGGGAATAACAACTTTTGATGACAATAGTTTGGTATTGTATCCAAATCCGACAAGTAATTTGGTTCAAATAGATTTAATTAATACAAATGAACAAATTAACAGAATTGTCATTTATGATATGCTTGGAAAAGCAGTAAAAACAATTGTTGTAACTACTACTTCTAGTGTATCAGTTGATGTTTCTGATGTATCCAAAGGAATGTATTTACTAGAGATTACTTCGGAGAACAATTTGAAAATCAACAAAAAATTAATCATCCAATAACAATCAACTTAAAAAAACCTCTGAGAAAAATATTAGAGGTTTTTTTTATTTATTCAACCACCAAATACTGGCATTAAGAATTGTGGCAAAACTTACCCAAGCCAAATAGGGTAACAATAAAAATCCTGCGAGTTTATCAATCTTTTTAAATTGATTATAGGTTTCGAATATCAGTAACCAAAGCAAAACAATTTCAATCAACGCTAAAAGTGGATTTTGTAAACCAAAGAAAAGGTAAGACCACAGTGCATTTAATGCTAATTGAATAGCAAAAAATCCAAGTGCTTTTTTTACAGTTTTCTGTTCAAATTCACTTGTCCAAACTAATCCTGCTGCTATTCCCATCATGATATAAAGCAAAGTCCAAACCGGAGCAAATATCCAATTGGGTGGATTAAAAACGGGTTTAACCAAAGTTGGATACCATGTGGTAATACTTTCACGCGTTACGGTTCCGGACAAGTAACCAACGCTAACACATACGAGAACGATTAAAACTATTTTTATTATCTTTTGCATACTTTTTTTAATGATTTCAAATATAAGAAACGAAAATCAGTTGTTTAATAAAAAAAGTATCTTTGCAATAAATTTTAATTTTATGCTTTCTGAACAGGATTTTATTGTGAATGATAATACAACTTCAGTTGAAAAAGGAACTTTTCAATGGAGTGCTCCAAGTAACATCGCCTTAGTAAAATATTGGGGTAAAAAAGAAAACCAAATTCCGGCAAATCCTTCGATTAGTTTTACATTAAACAATTGTAAAACGATAACTAATTTGGCTTTTACCAAAAAACACTTCGACAAGCTCAGTGTGACAAATAATAGGTTTTCATTTGATTTGCTTTTTGAAGGCAAACCCAAAGAAGAATTTAAACCCAAAATTCAAAAATTTTTTGAACGGATTGATGTTTATTGCCCTTATCTGAAAGATTATCATTTTACAATTGATACCGAAAATACGTTTCCTCATAGTTCGGGAATTGCTTCTTCTGCTTCTGGAATGGCGGCTTTGGCTATGAATATTATGAGTTTGGAGAAAGCACTAAACCCAACAATGACAAATCAATTCTTTTTTCAAAAAGCTTCTTTCTTGGCACGATTAGGTTCAGGAAGTGCTTGTAGAAGTATCAAAGGAAATATAGTAGTTTGGGGGAAACATGCTGAAATTGAAGGCAGTTCGGATTTATTTGGTGTGGAATTTCCAGCTAAAATTCATGAGAATTTCAAGAATTATCAAGACACCATACTATTAGTTGATAAAGGCGAAAAACAAGTTTCGAGTACAATTGGACATGATTTAATGCATAACCATCCCTTTGCCGAACAACGATTTGCCCAAGCTCATGATAATTTGGCTAAAATAAAAATCATTTTTGAAACTGGAAATTTAGATGAGTTTATTCAAATTGTCGAAAGTGAAGCACTGACTTTACACGCTATGATGATGACTTCATTACCTTATTTTATTTTAATGAAACCTAACACACTGGAAATCATTAATACAATTTGGAAATTTAGAAACGAAACGAATATTCCAATTTGTTTTACCTTAGATGCGGGAGCAAACGTACATATTTTGTATCCCGAAAACGTTAGAGAGCACGTTTTGCAATTTATTAAGGACGAATTAGTTGGCTATTGTCAAAATGGTAACTATATTTGTGACACGATTGGAAACGGAAGTCAAATTTTAACCTAGTTACAACTATGGATATTCAAGCAGAAAAAATATCGTTAGCGCAGTTATTACTTAAGACAGAGGATGTTACAATTTTAAAAAAGGTTAAAGCTATTTTTAATACACAAAAAGAAGATTGGTGGGATGAATTAAGTACTGCTCAAAAAGAAGCTATAAATGAAGGGTTGGATGATTTTGAAAATGGAAGAACTTTTTCTTATGAAGAGGTAAAAAAACAGTTAGGAATATTTTGAAAGAATTGATTTTTACTGAAAGAAGTCTCAAAGAAATAAAAAACATTTCTGAGTTTATTACAGCAAAATGGTCTATAAGAGTAAATTTAATGTTTTTGAATAAATTAAAATCCAACTTTGATTTATTACTAATCAATCCAGAAATTTTTCCACCTATACAGCAAAACAAATTAAGGAAATGTGTTGTTTCAAAACAAACAACAATTTTTTATAAAATAGAAAAAAATCAAATTATCATCGTTTCGGTTTTCGACACAAGACAAAACCCTTTAAAAATTAATAAAATAAAATAATTTTCTTGCCCATGAAAGGACCCTTATTTTACTCAAAAATTCTACTCTTTGGAGAATACGGAATTATTAAAGATTCTAAAGGTTTATCAATTCCCTATAATTTTTACAACGGTGCGTTGAAGGTAGATGAAAATCCATCTGTTGAAGCTATACAATCCAACGCAAGTCTCAGACGATTTGTTACTTATTTAGAAAATCTTCAACAAGAACAACCCGAACTAGTAACTTTCAATATGGAAGTTCTAAAAACCGATGTGGAACGTGGTATGTATTTCGATTCTAGTATTCCACAAGGTTATGGTGTGGGAAGTAGTGGCGCATTAGTGGCTGCTATTTATGATAAATATGCCCAAAATAAAATCACCGTTTTAGAGAACTTAACGCGTGAAAAGCTGTTGCAATTAAAAGTTGTTTTCTCTCAAATGGAATCGTTTTTCCACGGAAAAAGTTCAGGTCTTGACCCTTTGAATAGTTATTTAAGCATTCCTATTTTAATAAATTCAACAGATAATATTGAAGCAACCGGAATTCCATCACAAAGTACCACTGGAAAAGGCGCTGTCTTCTTGTTAGACTCAGGAATTGTTGGCGAAACTGCTCCAATGGTTACTATTTTCATGGAAAAACTAAAAGAAGAAGGTTTCCGTAAAATGCTTAAATCGCAGTTTATAAAATATACCGATGCTTGTGTTGAAAATTTCTTGGGTGGCGATATGAAATCCTTATTTGCCAATACCAAGCAATTATCAAAAGTGGTTTTGAACAACTTTAAACCTATGATTCCCGAACAATTTCACGGCGTTTGGCAACACGGAATTGACACTAACGATTACTACTTGAAACTTTGTGGTTCTGGTGGTGGTGGTTATATTTTAGGTTTTACCCAAGATTTAGAAAAAGCTAAAAAATCGTTGAAAGACTATAAATTGGAAGTGGTTTACCAATTTTAATTTTCTATAATGCTTAGCCGAAAAACCAAATTGCTACTGCTGAAAATCGCCAGCATGTTTTCTGTTATTCGTGGCTATAACATCCCCATTATTGCTTTAGCGCAATATTTATCTGCAATCTTTATTTTGGCTCCAAACAAAAGAGCTCTTGATGTAGTTTTAGATTTTAACCTTTTTATAATTGTTATTGCATCAAGTTTAACAATCGCATCCGGTTATATTATCAATAATTTTTACGACAGCAAAAAAGACCTAATCAATCGTCCCAACAAGTCCATGTTAGACCGATTAGTGCGTCAAAAAACAAAGCTTCAAGTTTATTTTGCAGTAAATTTTATTGTTTTTCTATTGGCTTTTTTTGTTTCTATCAGAGCGGTTTTTTTCTTTTCGACTTATATTTTTCTGATTTGGTTTTATTCTCATAAACTCAAAAAAATAGTAGTTATTGGAAATTTGACAGCATCGTTTCTTGCCGTTCTACCCTTTTTTGCCATCTTGTTGTATTACAAAAACTTGTATCCTCAAATTTTTGCACATGCCACATACCTGTTTTTATTGTTATTGATTCGCGAAATGATTAAAGATTTAGAAAACATAAAAGGTGATGTTGCCAATAATTATCAAACCATCCCGGTGCTTTTTGGGGAAAACTTCTCAAAAAAAATAATTTCAGTACTTACGGTTTCTACTATAATTCCTATTTATTTTTTGATTGAAATTTTTGAAGTAGGTTATATGGATATTTACTTTTATGTGAGTTTGATTGTTTTGATTTTTTTTATACAAAAACTTTGGAAATCCGAAACTAAAACGGATTATCTAATGCTTCATAATATCCTTAAATTTCTTGTAGTTTCGGGTGTATTTTGCATTGTGCTCATCGAACCAGAAGTGCTTATTCGCGGAAAGAGAATTGTAGAAATTATCGTTAAATAGAAACTCAACTTCAGTTCAATTGTAAAACCATTTTTCAGATTTCAATATATTCTTAAGTTAAGAATTCTGTTCATTCTGAGTTAAAACAATCCATAGCTTTTTACTTCATAAAAACGTATCTTTGCATTCAAAATAAAAGAATTATGAATAAGAAGGACGGCAATAACAAAAGAGAAGGTGCTAGACCAACTAGTGCTAGATCAAGTTCTAAAAAGCCAACTCCTGGTGGTATGCCAAAACGAGCTCAATCACCAAAAAAAGAAACTCGAGGCAAAGCCGAACACAGCGGTGCTGAAGCGCCAAAAAGAGCTCCTAGACCAGCAAAGTCGATACAAAACAATGTTTCAAAACCATTGAAATCAGACGATATTCGTTTGAATAAATACATTTCAAACTCGGGTGTTTGCTCGCGACGTGATGCAGATATTTACATTCAATCAGGAAATGTAAAAGTGAATAATGTGGTGATTACCGAAATGGGGTACAAAGTAAAACCTGGCGATGTGGTGAACTTCGACGGTTCGGTTTTAACACCAGAACGCAAAGAATACCTTGTTTTGAACAAACCAAAAAACTTTACTACTTCCAACGAAGATGATGCCGATCACAGAAATGTATTGGAGTTGGTTCGTGGTGCAACCAAAGCGAATATTCAACCCATTGGAAGAATGGATAAAAATACCACTGGCTTATTATTGTTTACAAATGATACCGATATGGTTCGTAAATTTAGTTTACCCAACCAAAAATCAGCAAAAATTTATCAGGTTTCGTTAGATAAAAACTTGAAGTTTGAGGATTTAGAAAAAATATCCAATGGCGTTACCCTTGATGGTCACAAGCTTTATGTTGATGAAATCTCGTATATCGAAAATGAGCCAAAAACAGAAATCGGCTTGAAACTTAGAACGCCGAATGTCAAAGTAGTTCGTGCTATTTTTGAAAGTTTCAACTATGATGTCATCAAAATTGACCGTGTTGCTTTTGCAGGTTTAACCAAAAAGAATTTACCACGTGGCAATTGGCGTTTTTTGACCGAACAGGAAATTATCAATTTGAAAAACGTTTGAAAAACAATATATTTGTAATTCAAAAAACAACTAATTATGAAAAATATATATCACTTTTCAATGATGATTTTTTTATCATTGCTTTTTATTAACTGTAAATCAGAAAAGAAAACTCAAGATTTTACAGCAATAACCGATTCCTATTTTGATGGTAAAAATGAGTTAAATCCATTGGATGCAACACTTAACGGACAAAGCGAATACAACGACCAATTGGTTTTTGAAATGACCGAAACCTACCGAAATAAGCGCAGAGCATTTTTTGAAAAATTCGCAACCGAAATAAAAACTATTGACACTACGCAACTTTCTATTGAAGAAAAAAACAGTTACGACATTATAAAATGGGAAACAGAAATTGGATTGTCTCTCTTGGAGCAAAAAGCTAACTTAATCCCAATTCAACAGTTTGACGGAACACATTTAACGATAGGTCAGTTTGCAAGTGCCGAAAGTGCACAACCCTTCAAAACCGAGAAAGACTATAAAAATTTCTTGAAAAGAATAGATTTGTATTCCGTTTGGTTAGATTCAACGATGGTTTATATGAAAAAAGGAATGCAAGAAAAAGTAGTTTTACCAAAAGCATTGACTGTAAAACTCATTCCCCAATTTGAAGAATTAATTACTCCAAAAGTAGAAGACAATTTATTTTATTCGAGCTGTAAAAAATTCCCATCCAATTTTACTGAGGAACAAAAAAGCACTTTGTCAAAACAATATGCAACGGCAATATCTGAAAAACTTGTTCCAAAGTTTCAGAAATTTATAACTTTTATGAAAACGGAATATCTTCCAGCTTCAAGGGAAACAAGCGGTATCGGGAGTCTTAAAGGCGGAAATGAATTGTATAAAGTATATGTAAAACAATGGACAACAACGGATAAAACGCCGAATGAAATTCATGAATTGGGATTAAAAGAAGTAGCTCGTATCAGAACCGAAATGGAAAAAGTGAAAGCTCAAGTAGGTTTTAAAGGCACTATTAAGGAATTTTTTGATCATGTTAGAAACAGAAAAGAATTAATGCCTTTCAAAAAACCAGAAGAAGTAATTGCCAATTTTGAAAAAATCAACGAAACAATTAAACCAAATGTTGACAAGCTTTTTTCATTACAACCCAAAACGCCATTTAGGGTAAAAAGAACAGAAGCATTTAGGGAAAAAACAGCTAGTGCTGAGTATGTGAATGGTTCAGCTGATGGAACAAGACCAGGAACTTTTTATGTTCCAATTCCAGATATAACCACTTACAATTACTATGGAGATGAAGATTTGTTCTTGCACGAGGCCATTCCGGGTCATCATTTTCAAATTTCTTTGCAACAAGAAAACGCAGCTTTACCCGATTTTAGAAAGTACAATTGGTTTGGTGCTTACGGCGAAGGATGGGCTTTATACACCGAAAGTTTAGGAAAAGAATTGGGATTGTATACTGATCCGTATCAATATTTTGGGATGTTAGGCAATGAAATTCACCGTGCCATTCGTTTGGTTGTGGATACAGGAATGCATTCAAAAGGTTGGACACGTGAGCAAGCCATACAATATTCATTAGACAACGAAGCAGAGAGTGAAGCCAGTATTATTGCCGAAATAGAGCGCTACATGGCTTGGCCTGGTCAAGCATTATCATACAAAATAGGTCAACTAAAAATCTTGGAATTACGCCAAAAAGCACAAGATAAAATGGGAGCTAAATTTGACATCAAAGTGTTCCATCAAAAAGTATTGGAATCTGGAGTGATGCCATTAGCACTATTAGAAAAGAAAATCAATAATTGGATTGCAACAGGGAAGAAAAAGTAATAAAAAAAGTCCAAAAAATGTGTTTTTTTTATGTTAGATTTTAATCTGAAAGTAATACTAAGTATGAAGATCATTACTGTTACCACTAAAAAAACGCTACCAAAGATTAGCGTTTTTGATGTTGATAATTAAGAATGCAAATCATATCGAATTTCTAGAAAATTCTATCACTTTAATCTTTCTAACAAGAATGGCTTTTATTTAGTTTGTTTCGTGTTTTATTTGGAAAGCCAAGATTTAAAATCACCCACTTTTTCAATTGCAACAAAAATATTCTCACCATCGAAACTAGGCTTTAAAGTCAATTTGATTTTAGATTTTGAAACATAATACATTTCAACAATAGCGTTTAGAGAAATTAGAAACTTTTTATTTACTCTATAAAAATCGATTGGATTTACTTCTTCTTCAATTTTCTTTAAACTTTGTTCTAGAGGTAATTTTTTTCCATCAAAAAGGCAGGCAAAAGTTAGTTTATCTTCTGAAAAAAAATAAGCGATATTATCAATAGATATTGACTTTAATTGATTATTCAACTTAACTAAAAAACGATTTCGATATCTGGATTCCATATCCATCATCATTTTACTATAATTAGGAAATGTTGTAAGACTTTTATATTTATCTATACTCTTTTTTAAATTTGATATTGAAATTGGCTTTAAAAGATAGTCAATACTATTTACTTCAAATGCCTTAATTGCATATTCTGAATAGGCAGTAACAAAAATAACAGGACAAGTAACATTTACTTCCTCAAAAATTTTAAAACAATAATCATCAGAAAGATTAATGTCCAAAAAAATTAGATCTGGTATACTATCGCTTAAAAAAGAAATAGCCTCTTTAACTGAGTCAATCACTTCAATGACCTTCATTTCAGGTTCAATCGACTCAATCATTTTCTTTAATCTCTCCGCTATCAATATTTCATCTTCGATAATAATTACTTTAATCATAACTCGACTTAATTAAAGGGATTTCAACTCTAAAAACATTGTTTTCAATTTTAAAAGTAGGTACTCCACAATTTAGTAAAACATATTGTTTCTTAATACTTTTCATTCCAATTCCAAAAGATTCAGTTTTTACAGAATTTATTTTGGGATTAAAATTATTCTCAATTATCAATTGCTCTTCTCTAGTATAGATACTAATTAACAAAGGATTATGTTTATCAAATACTGTATGTTTTAAAGCATTTTCTATTAATATCTCAAGCGTTAGAGGAGGTATTAAATAATCCAATTTAGAAACGTCTACAGAACTCTCAAGTTTTATTAATCCTTGATGGCGAATCATTTGAAGTTCAAAATAAGAATTCAATAGTGTAAGTTCTTCAGATAAAGTAACTAAAATTTCATCAGAATTAGTGAGACTGTATCGAAAAACATTGGATAATTCCTCAACAAATTTTATCGCTTTTTCAGGTTCACTATCAATTAAACTAGTAATGCTACTAAAACAATTAAAAAGGAAATGAGGGTTAAGTTGATTCTTAAGTGACATATATTTATCATTAAGATTTTCAATCTCATTTTCTTTTAACCTTATTTTTAATTCCTTTTTTTCAAATTCATTTTCCAAATAAATCTCAAATAAATAGATAAATAAAACAACACTACTTACAATAATTAGAATGGCAAAAAAAAGCGTGTCAAAAAATATCAAACCTTGGTCATCATTAAATAATACCAAGGAAATTAGTCTCAAAAGAAAACTAAAAAATACAATTGTAATAATACTGACGAAAAAAAGGAATGTTCTTTTCTCGAATAATTCAATTCTTTTATAATAATTACTTTCAACTGTCTTCTTCCTTATCAAATAAATTAGAAAGATAAAAGTAAAACTTAGGGGAAATAAAAAAATTTGATCTTGTATAGCTTCAAAAAAAGAACTTTCATTATAGTCTTCTAAAAAATTCAAAAAACTAAATATAAAGCAAATTATACTATACAAGATCAATCTATTCTTCATTCCTAAATTAAAATTACTCAATCAAAATACTATCCTCTACAATATCTACTGCATAAAAATAACCTAAAATTCTATTTTTGGGATTACTAATGTTAATTATATTACTTTTTATTGATGCTGGAGGCGGATTTCCAATAAATGAAATTCCTTGATTACCTGTTTGAGTAAACAATTCGAAAAGAAATTGATAATATTTTTTTGAAATTGCTAATTGCTGGGCCTTTGCTATATCACCAATTTTAAAAGAAACTTCTTCATTAGGGTTAACTCCAATTCTTTGTTGTCCATCAAAAAATTCATCTGAAACAATAAGTGTTTGATTATTACCCGGATCAGGGACTATTGTAAAAACATTATTTTTAAAAACTCTGTAGTAATAATAATTTTCAACTCCTATTGGATCGGTAGAGTCAAACTTTATAAAAAACCCTTCATCTGTAAAAAGGGTTTCCTCTTCCAATTCATAATAAAAATTGTCAAATAAAGGGACTTGATTTAATGTGTCTGATCCTACATAGGTTTCATTATTCCAAATTATTGTTATAGTATAGGTTTTCCCAATTTCTGGAAGTAAGATGTTATTACTGTAGTTGCCATTACCAGAGTGAGTAAAATTCCACGTTGTAACCCCATCTGAAACAGTAACAACAGCATCTAAAACACCTTGGTTTGGTGTATTAGTTAAGAAGGGCAAAGTTTTTGTCAATCTAATAGCTTGAAAGGTGCTATTGGAATTCCTTTCAATTCCTCCTTCAATTACTAACCTTTCAATTGAATTTAGAGTAACATCATTGGTAACGTCTTCTTCACACGATGTAAATACTGTTATTGCAATGACCAAAATAAATATGTTTTTTAAATTTTCCATTTTTAAAATTTTTTAATTTAGAATAGTATTATTGATTTGAATTTAAAATTTGAATTCATAAGTTACACTTGGAACAATTCCAAAGAATGATAATTTAATAGCCTCAGTATTGCCTGTTGCGGTTTCAACATCATTTACTTCACTTACTTCTCTAAAATATATTGAAGCTGCATTTTGTCTGTTGTATAAATTTGCGATACTAAAAATCCATTTACCTGTTTTATTTGTGCCTTTTTTTGGGTTTAAAGTAGCCGAAATATCCAATCGATGATAAATAGGAAGTCTGTTTCCGTTTCTTTCACTATAGTCTGCAACAACTAAACCATTTTGTTCATATCGCCCTGTTGGATAGGTGACAGGTCTACCAGTACTAAGAGTGAAAACGCCGCCAAAGTCCCATCTTGAATTGGTTTTATAAAACCCTACTAGATTCAAACGGTGTAATTGATCTGCATTGTTAGCATAATATTCATTATTATTAATTCCATTCACTTTATTTTCACTTCTTGAGAGCGTATAACTTAACCAACCTGTCAACTTTCCTTCATTTTTATTTAACAAAAACTCTAAACCATATGCTCTTCCAACTCCTTGTATTACTTGTGTTTCAACGTCTTCTCTGAAAAGCAAATCGGCTCCATCTTTAAAATCGGTTACATTTGATAGTTTCTTATAATATGCCTCTATTGAAAAATCATATTTATTCTCTTTAATTTTAGAAAAATAGCCAATGGCTACTTGATCTGAAAACTGTGGTTTAATATAAGGTCCACTTGGTGTCCAAACATCTAAGGGAGTAGGAGATGTTGTATTCGTTACAAGATGAATATATTGAAACATTCTGTTATAACTTGTCTTTAATGAGTTATTATCGTTAATTAAATAGCGCATTGAAAATCTTGGTTCTAGATTATTAAACTGCTTAATAACTTTTCCAGAACTATAATTTTCAGTTCCAATAACATCATTCTCGGTAAACACATTAAAAACAGTATCATAGCTTAACGGTTTGCCTGTTTCATATATTCTAATATTTTCTGCACCTAATCGCATAAAGTTTGAAAATCGAATACCTGCTTCAATATTTATTTTTTCATTCAAGTCAAGATTTGAATCTAAATAGATACCATTTTCTAATGCAAAATTATTTTGAAACTTATCGGAGTTAATATTGGAACCATCTAGAGGTGATATTTTACCTGGGTTAAACTTAAAATAAGTGAAATCAATACCGGTTTTAAATGTTGCTTTTGAACTCGCATACCAAGTTAATTTAGGTTTTAAATTAAAGTTTGTAATGGCTGATTCCCATTTAAATTCTGAACCCGATCTAAGATTGTCCAATTCATAAACATAGTTTGAAAAAATACCTGATGTTTGAAAAAATAGCTTTTCATTAATAGTATTTGTCCATCTCAAAGTACTAATTACATTTCCCCAAGAAGTTCCTAAAAATTTAGGTAATTCAAATCGATCTCTACCAAAATAACCAGATAGGAATAATTTGTTATTCTCGTTCAAGTCATAATTAGCTTTCAAATTTAAATCATAAAAAAACAGTTTATTGTCTCTAAACTCTGAACTTAAAAATGTAAATGCGTCAACATAAGATCTTCTCCCAGCAAACATGTAAGAACCTCTTCCAACACCAAGCGAGTCTTTTTGTATTGGACCTTCTACTAACACTCTACTTGCTATTATCCCAATGCCCGCTTCTCCGTTAAATTTATTTTTGTTTCCTTCTTTTTGTCTAACATCTAAAACGGATGACAATCTACCGCCATAACTCGATGGAATTCCTCCTTTGTATAGTTTGACATCTTTAATAGCATCTGAATTGAAAACAGAAAAAAATCCAAACAAATGTGAGGCATTATAAATAGTAGCTTCGTCTAATAAAATTAAGTTTTGATCTGCACTTCCTCCTCTTACATTAAAACCTGATGATGCCTCGTTGACACTTGAAACCCCTGGAAGTAATTGAATAGATTTAAGTACATCAGGTTCTCCTAAAATTGCAGGTAATTTTTTTATTGTTGCCGCTTTCAGTGTATTAACACTCATTTCAGCACTTTTTACTTTGTAGTCAATTTTAGATGATTTTACAACTACTTCATTTAGACTAAATGAGTCGTCTTCTAATTTAAAATCAATTTTAATGTTAGATTTTATTTCAATTTTTTTTTCAATAGTTTTATAACCAATATAACTTACATAAATTGTATGTTTACCTTCTTCTAATGAAAAGGAATAAAAACCATACTCGTTAGTTACCGTAAACGCTTTATTATCAGTGTATACATTTACACCATATAATTTTTCACCAGTCTTCGCATCTCCAACATATCCTGAAACATTGAACTTATTTTGGCCATAGGAGATAAAAGCCAAAAATAAAAAATAAATTAAACTAAGGTTTTTCATAAAGAACTATTTTTAAATTACGAATCAAAAATAGGATCTAGTCCAAAATATTGATTTGAATTTCTGATGAAACCTTACTTTTCCTGATAAACCTCGATTTTTTTTTAAATTATAGATTAGTGCTAATTAGAGTAAATTTTAGGATGGTAATGCAGAAAAGGTATCTGTAGTAGGGACATTCCCGAAGCTTCGGGAGAACCTACACAAAAAAAAAGTTCCAACTTATGTTGAAACTTTTGTGCGGGTAATAGGACTCGAACCTACACGCCTTGCGGCACCAGATCCTAAGTCTGGCATGTCTACCAATTTCACCATACCCGCAACACGAGCGCTAGCGAACTGGCGCCAGCAAATGTGAGTGCAAATATAGTTATTATTTTGAAATTCCAAAGGACAAATCCCAAATTCCAAAAAAACATCTTTAGCTATCTTAAATTGGAATTTGGAATTTTAAATATTGGAATTTCAATTCGTATATTTGACGGTATTAATTAACAACTACAATGGACACTATAAAAAACTACGTTCAACAAAATAAGGAACGTTTTATCAATGAATTAATCGAATTATTAAAAATTCCTTCCGTAAGTGCGGATAGCGTTTATGCTCAAGATGTAATTAACACCGCCGATGCCGTAAAATCTAGTTTAGAAAAAGCAGGCTGTAGCGTTGTAGAAATATGCGAAACACCGGGTTATCCAATTGTGTTTGGAGAGCACATCATCGACAAAAATCTGCCTACTGTTTTGGTTTACGGACATTATGACGTGCAACCGCCAGATCCACTAGAACTGTGGACTTCGCCACCATTTGAACCCGTTATTAAAGTTACCGAAATTCATCCTGAAGGCGCCATTTTTGCACGTGGTGCTTGCGATGACAAAGGACAAATGTATATGCATGTCAAAGCTTTTGAATATATGATTGCTAACAACTGCTTGCCTTGCAATGTGAAATTCATGATTGAAGGCGAAGAAGAAGTAGGTTCCAAAAGTTTGAGCTGGTTTGTAGAAAACAATCAAGAAAAATTAAGCTGTGATGTGATTTTGATTTCCGATACGGGAATGATATCCAACCAACAACCAAGCATTACCACTGGTTTGCGTGGTTTAAGCTATGTTGAAGTGGAAGTTACTGGTCCCAATCGCGATTTACACTCCGGATTATATGGCGGTGCCGTTGCCAATCCAATCAATGTGTTGACGAAGATGATTGCTTCCCTTCATGATGAAAACAATCACATTACCATTCCCGGATTTTATGATAAAGTAGAAGAATTAACCGCTGCCGAAAGAGCCGAAATGGCCAAAGCACCTTTTTCTTTAGACCATTATAAAAAGGCCTTAGATATCGATGATGTTTATGGTGAAACGGGTTATGTAACCAATGAAAGAAACGCTATTCGTCCAACTTTAGACGTCAACGGAATTTGGGGCGGTTATACTGGCGAAGGTGCCAAAACCGTCATTGCCAGCAAAGCGTATGCAAAAATTTCGATGCGATTAGTCCCAAACCAAGATTGGAATGAAATTACTGAATTGTTTAAAAAACACTTTGAAAGTATTGGTCCAAAATCGGTGAAAGTAAAAGTGACACCACATCATGGCGGACAAGGATATGTAACGCCAATTGATAGTATTGGATACAAAGCAGCAAATAAAGCATATACCGAAACTTTTGGAGTTCCCGCTATTCCGGTTCGTTCTGGGGGAAGTATTCCTATCGTGGCGTTGTTCGAAAAAGAATTGAAATCAAAAACTATTCTGATGGGATTTGGCTTGGATTCGGATGCCATTCACTCACCTAATGAACATTTCGGAATTTTTAATTACTTAAAAGGAATTGAAACCATTCCGTTGTTCTATAAGTATTTTGTGGAGTTGAGTAAATAGAAATTCTTGCAAAGTCGCAAAGTCTCAAAATCCGTTTATTCTTAATTGAGTGAACGGATTTTTTTGGGCGTTCCCTCGTTGCGCAAATATATTGCTTTAAAGAAGTTATGATTAGCAACGAGGTCGGGCTTTCCGTTTCAATCTGTCATTGCGAGGAACGAAGCAATCCATCTAGCCATAATTGATTCGCAATGTCAGGATTTCCTCTTCAATCCCTAACGCAAGAAAATAATTATCTCAAATAATATAAAAACCTTTCAGTTTTAGACTTTTTTTATTGACTAATCTTTTAAAAATTGTTTAACAAAAGTCAAATTTTCTGTTTTAATTTTCAAATAATAACTCCCCTTAGACAAATTAGAAACATCAATACTTTGTTGATTACCTATCGCCTTTTGAATAATTTGCCCCATGCTATTATATAATTCAATGTCAGATATTTCTAAATTATCTTTTGATATTAATTGTAATACATTTGTTGTAGGCACAGGGAAAATTTTGAATTGATTTTCAAAATCAAAATAAGTAACACCTAGATTTTCAATTACAGAATTGGTAGTATTAGTGATGATTGGAAAATTATAATCAAAATAAATACTCGCTTGATTTGAAAAATTTATTCCCTGTGTCACAGATGGTAATAGTTTTATTTTGAAAACAACATAACCATCATTGCTGGCATCATCAAAAGGTAAATTTATATTTTCAAAAATGAACTCCACTTTATTTCCTGCGATTCTCGTATAAAAATTATGACTTCCGATGACAGCTGTTAAGGTTGTTATGTCAAATTTACTCATATCAATAATATCTTTTACCACAATATTTTGTGCCGGAAATGTTCCTGTATTTTCAAATCGGATTTTATAGGAAACATAACCCCCAATAAAATCAGTGCCTAATGTTTCGCCTTCCAAACAGATTTTATCATTCGGGTCAAAGGAATTCACCAACGTTTGATTCAATAAATGGTTGTTTGGAAAAGGTTGAACCACTCCGCTTTCAGCAATTGATGTTGTAAAATGCAGCACATCGCCACCATTCAACGGTGGCGTTTCCATTGGTTGGTTCAGATTAAATGTGAGGATTATGGTTCTGATTTCAAAAGGCATTAAATTGTCAAACGACCAATTCAAAGTTCCGCCTGAATTGGTTATTGGCAATATTGAAGCTGAAACAAAATCCAAAACAGCATCGGGAAAATTCAGGATTATCGTTCCGCTATCAATAGTGTTTCCGGTATTCTTATATACTATTTTATAATTTGAGTCAAAACCCGGAACTGCCGGGTTAAGTGGAATTAATGTGATTTCAAAATCATGCAATGGTGTTCCCGCTGCTATACAAAAATTTTGTGTTATTGGGCTATTTTGTGATGGGAAATTAACCACTGAATTAGATGGCGAAACTATAAATCCTGTAGGGTTTTGAATAATCGGTGTAATGGTATGTGTCCCTTGACCAACATTCAATACATAATTTCCTGAAGCATCAGAAATGATGGTGCCTGTTTCCGTTCCGTTACTTATAGTGAATTGTTGGTTGGGTATGGCAAAATCGCCAGCATCACAACCATTGCCGTTAGAATCAAATTGTGTTGACCCATTTACTGTATAAAATGTACCGCCTGGCGTGAAGCTACAATAAGAATTAACTTGTACCTGATTTTGAAGCCCCAGTTGATTGATCCGTGTCTGAAAGAAATCTCGCTCTCCTTCGTCAACACATAGATGCGATAGAGCAGGGCAACCCGTTATACTCAGATTCAAACCCGAAATTTGGAATATAAATCCTCCTTCATCACAAGTAACATCATAATAATTAAATCCATTCTTGAAACGAATATTTGTAAGATTGGGTGAGCCACTAATACTTACTCTCGGACGTATTCCCGCGCAATCAGGTAAATTATTATAATTACCCAAATCCAAATGTGTACTGTTTAAAGCTGAGTAATACACTTCCATTGGCTGATAAGGACCAAAAACAATACTATTCAGATTGTTGTTTCCTGAAATATTAAGCACGGAGCTGTTTGTATCGAAACTGCCAAAATTTGAAAGATCTAAAGTGGTAAATTGATTATTGCTGATGTTTGTATAAAAATATCCTCCTGTGCTACCAATTACCTGCATAGATGACAAATTGTTATAGCTTAAATTAAGAAAATCCATATAAGTGTTATTAAAGGTCAAATTGGTCAATTGATTGTGACTTAGGTCAACACTTTCATGATACCCGGGAGGAATGATAAACGAAGTAAGATTGTTGTAGGATGCCAGTATATTTCCATCTCCATTCAATTGAAATGATACATCAATAGTTGTCAAGTCATTATGGCTAACATCGAGCGAATTTAAAGTAATAGAAGGACTAAGAGTTAAGGTCGTCAACAAATTATTGTTACAATATAAGTTTTTTAAACTTACAAAGTAATTAATTCCAGTTAAATCAGAAATATTAGCATTGGAAACATCCAATTGCCACACATTGATTACTTCACTCACTTCAATTTCACCATCGTTATTGGCATCAAGATATACATCATTATAATTATTGTCAACAGCCACATAAGGTTGCATCAATTTAGCTTTAAAATTAGGATCTGGAAAATTGATTATCTGTCCGTTGGCAAATAATGTGAAAACGAGCAGCATAAGAAAATATAATTGTTTCATAAAGGAAAATTTATAATACAAAGGTAAGTAAATTAAAAACAAAAGAATAATTATAGTAGACTAATTTTGAACACCTTACAATAAACTTTATCTTTTGGCGTTATATTTGTATCATCATCATCAAAAAAATCAATCATCATGTTAAAACGTTTTTTCCTCCTTTGTTCTGGTGCCGATAGTGACATTGTGAACTCTTGTTCCAACGGCGAACAAAACAAATACGCTGGCATTGGCGCCACTGTGTTTTTTACAGCAGTTATGGCTTTTATTGCTGGTAGTTATGCGCTTTATACCGTTTTTGACAATCACTATATTGCTATTGCTTTTGGATTAGTTTGGGGATTTTTAATTTTCAACTTAGACCGATTTATCGTTTCAACCATAAAGAAACGAGACAGTTTTCTAGACGAATTGATTCAGGCATCTCCACGTATTGTTTTGGCGGTTATCATTGCAATTGTAATTTCAAAACCATTGGAGATTAAAATCTTTGAAAAAGAAATCAATACGGTTTTACTAAAGGTGAAAAACGAAATGGCGATTGCCAATAAAAATCAGGTGGCGAATTATTTCAAAACGGATGTCGATAAAAACAAAGCGGAAATGGACAGTTTGAAATCGGGCATTGCTAAAAAAGAAAAAGAGGTTGCCGATTTATACCAATCTTACATCACCGAAGCGGAAGGATCGGCAGGAACTAAAAAAATGGGGAAAGGTCCGATTTATAAAGAGAAACGAATGGCTCATGATTTGGCTGTCAAACAACTGGATTCGTTGAAAATAAACAATACCAAAATCATAGCCGAAAAAGAAGCAAGAGCCAAAACGTTGCAAACCGATTTGGATAAAAAAGTGAGCGAAACCCAACCTATTATTGACGGTTTTGATGGATTAATGGCGCGAATCAATGCGCTTGGGAAATTGCCATCGCTTCCTTCTTTATTTATAATGTTGCTATTTTTAGCGATTGAAACTTCACCCATCATTGCCAAATTATTATCGCCAAAAGGAGAATATGATTTCAAGCAAGAAGATTTAGAAATGGGCATCAAAAATGTGATTTCTCAAAACCGGTATCAAAGCGAATTGCAGAAGAAAACCGATGCCGAAATTTATGATAAAGTCTATGCTGACATCAGAGATGATAAGGAGTTATACAACTATAAGAAAAAAGGCGCCACCGAATTACTTAAACTTCAGGCCGATGGTTTTGTAGAAAAGCAGCGAAAATCAATGTGATTTTTTAACCACAAAGCACACAAAGAAGGCACAATGAGCACAAAGAAAACCCAATATTATAAAGTATTGAGTTTCTTTTTCTTAGTGAACTTCGTGTAGAACCTTTGTGTCTTCGTGTTTAATCTGTTGATCTATTAATTTCGTCTCGTAACTTTTTGGTCAAACTTTTAAATACTATATCATAAGAATGATTGATTAACTCACACATCATTTTATCGGGAACATCACTTTTAAAATCGACTGTATTCCAATGAATTTTACTCATGTGATAACCCGGTTTTATCGCTTCATATTGGGCACGTAATTCCTCTGCTCTTTCGGGGTCGCATTTCAGATTTAAAGACGGTGTTCCGTTTTCCCATTCTTTAATTGAAGTCAGACAAAACATTTTTCCACCCACTTTAAAGACCAAAGTGTCTTCATCAAACGGAAAATGTTCGGTCACCGCTTTTTTGGAAAGACAAAATTCATAAAGTTGTTGGATGTTCATGACAATTAAAGATTGTTGATTAACGATTTTTGATTTATGAAATTTTGATAACTTTTTCCATCATTTTTTCAGGATGAGCTAACGGTGTAAATCCGAATTTCTCATATAAAAAATGGGCATCTGATGTTGCCAAACGCCAAATTTTGACTTGTTGCAATTGGGGTTCGTTCATCATAGCTTTAATCAATAAAGAAGAATATCCTTTACCGCGATGATTTTCATCAATAAACACATCCATCAAATAGGCAAAAACCACATAATCCGTAACTACTCTGGCAAAACCAATTTGTTCGTCATCTAAATAAATTCCGAAGCAAAATGAAGCGTCAATGGTGGTTTGTACTTCATCCA
Source organism: Flavobacterium sp. (assembly GCF_044369455.1). Taxonomy (GTDB): domain Bacteria; phylum Bacteroidota; class Bacteroidia; order Flavobacteriales; family Flavobacteriaceae; genus Flavobacterium. The sequence goes on from NZ_JBIPLW010000001.1 coordinate 304,492, forward strand.
TTGTTCTTCCCGCTGCCCAATAAATATCCTTCAAAAAGTTTTGAATAAATGGAACATCCAATTTGGTTTTATCGGTAGAAACGGTTATCATTAGTGGTCAGTGGTCAGTTTTTAGTAATCAGTTAATACGTTTTCAAGTTCAAGTTAAGTTTCAAGTTGTCAGCTATTTTACTGAACACTATTTTCTGAACAGTGAACACTATAAAGAATTGGTTTACTAGGCGAAGCATCATTTTCAAACGACGCCATTTGTAAGTTTAAAACATAACTCCCGTCTTGAATAGTATCATCTACAAAAATCAATTCGGTAATCGTGCAATCTAGTCTAGCATCAGTATTGAGATTATTTACATCTTTCACATTCCAAAACGCTTTGTGTGCCAATAATTTCCCTTCGTCTTCTTCCCTATCCACACTGGGCAAATCGATTAATAAATGTTTAATTCCAATCTCTCGAATGAATATTGCAGCAGCTTCAGCCAAATAAGGAGGATTGGTTTTAGAATAATTTTTATGTTTTTTTTCTTCAAGATTTGGTAGTGTTCGGATTATAATTGCTTCTGGATTTTGGATTTGATTATGTGATTTCTCCTTCGTCGAAATGACAAAATGATGTTGAATTTGATCTTTTGTTATTACTAAATCGCCATTTATGTTTTCTGGTGTAATGGAAATCAATTCAGAGAAAAAGAAAAACTGTTTCAAACATTGATTTATAGAATAAAATTCCCGTGTAATGTGCCCCAAACATTCTGTATGCGTTCCATGCCCATGAGGATTAAAGAAAATATTGTTAAAATTGGTCGAGCTTCCTTCGGATACTTTTCCAATCCAATCTCCAAATTTTACTGGCTCGATTTCAGGTTTTTCTATATACCAGGCAATCGGATTTGCATCAGTATTTGTTAATGGAATAGAAATATCAAGAGGTTTTGATAAGTCAATTTTGAATTTATTATCTATGAAAGCTAGCATAATTGAACGCGGATTTTACTGATATTATAACGCGGATTTTAACAGATTTTATCAGCGGTGCTTGCATCCGTTCTATCAGCGTTCCTATTTCATTCCAAATTTAACAAAAATAAGTCTGATGCAATTCCATCACTCAAAAACTTAGCATTTACGGAATGGATATATCAATAGGTTTTGATAAGTCGATTTCGATGTTATTAATTATTGCTTTCAAATTTTAACCATTAAGGAATTAAGAAATTCACATTAAGCTTAGTTAAGACTTAATGAAAACCTTAATTAATCTTAACTTCTTAATGTTAAATCATTCCAAATTTAACAAAAATAAGTCTGATGCAATTCCATCACTCAAAAACTTCCCACTTTTGGTTGTCCTCAAAATGTTTTCATCCACAAAAAGCAAATGATCTTCGATGTATTTTGCTGCCTGTTGGTTTAAATAATCCAAATAGGTCTTCCCAAATTCGGTTTCAATTCGGTTTAAAGAAATACCCCAAATAGTGCGCAAACCTGTCATTACATATTCGTTATAACGGTCGGTTTTAGTTAAGGTTTCTGTTTCAGATGGTAATGTGTTTTCAGAAATTGATTTCAAATAAAGTACATTATTTGACACATTCCAACTTCTAGAAATTCCGCTATAGCTATGCGCTGACGGACCAATTCCGATGTATTTTTTCCCCAACCAATAACTCGAATTGTTTTTAGAAAAATAGTTTTCTTTCCCAAAATTGGACAATTCATAATGGATAAACCCATTTTCTTCTAGTTTATCCACCAGTAAATGAAAATGTTCTTGTGCCACCTCATCATCCAGCTGCGGAATAATTCCTTTTTGGATAAAAGTATGCAATGCTGTTTTGGGTTCTACGGTCAAGGCATAACTGGAGATATGTGGAATATTGAAAGACAAAGCGGTTTCAATATTGTGCAGCCATTTTTCGTTGCTCATATTGGGTATACCATATATCAAATCGATCGAAATATTATCAAAATATTGTGAGGCGATTTCTAAACAACTCTTTGCCTCTTCTGAATTGTGTGCTCGGTTCATCAGCTTTAAATCGTCTTCAAAAAAAGATTGAATTCCGATAGAAAGACGGTTAACGCCTATTGCTTTAAATTCTTTAAAGAGATTCCTCGTTCCTCGGAATGACAAGATTGGGGTTAAATCATCGGGGTTGGCTTCTAGGGTTATTTCGGGATTATCAACAACTTTGTAATTTCGATACACTTCATCAATCAACAATCGAATATCTGCAATCTGCAATATCGATGGCGTTCCGCCACCAAAATAAATGGTTTCAACTGCATCATCTTGAAATTCACTTTTACGCAACGCAATTTCTTTGGCCAAAGCCAAAACCATCTCATCTTTTTTCTTTAATGAAGTCGAAAAATGGAAGTCGCAATAATGACAGGCTTGCTTGCAGAAAGGGATGTGGATATAGATGCCGCTCATTTTGAAGTGTTCAGTTTTCAGTTATTAGTATTCAGTTTGATATTAGTGATTTTTAGAACCAAATTTTTCAGGATTTAATATCATATAATTTATCAATCTACCTACTTCTTCAGACTTTTCAACTATTTGTTGATACATTTCATTTGTAATATAATTGCATGCTAAAGAATATTCTAACCAACCTTGTGTTTCGGAGTTTTCAGCATCGGCATCAGTTAACTTACTATGAAAATACTTTGGATATTCTCTTTTTCTATAAGCTTCAGAAATAGTAATAGTGACGCTTCTTGAACTTCTTCTAATTTGGTCTGTCAATGAATATGTTTCTTCCTTTGGAAAACTTTTAGTTAGTTCAAAAATTTCCATGGCAACCTCAAACCCTTTTTTATAAGCTAATAAATCTTGAAATCTCATACGTAAATTTTTAAACTGAACACTAAAAAACTGAGCACTGAACACTACTTCTTTATTCGCTCTTCATTCTGTTTCACAAAAGCATCCCAACCCGTATAACTTTTTTCGCCAACGGTTTTACCGGAATTGAAAAAATGACAAACTGCTGCTGCCAAACCATCGGTGGAATCTAAATTCTTTGGTAATTCTTTCAAACCTAAAAGCTGCTGGAGCATTTTTGCCACTTGTTCTTTGCTGGCATTTCCGTTTCCGGTGATTGCCATTTTTATTTTTTTAGGTTCGTATTCGGTAATTGGAATTTGGCGTGATAAACCAGCTGCCATAGCCACGCCTTGTGCTCGTCCAAGTTTGAGCATTGATTGTACATTCTTCCCAAAAAATGGTGCTTCAATAGCTATTTCGTCAGGATGATGGGTATCGATAAGTTCAATCGTACGTTCAAAAATAACTTTAAGCTTGGTGTAATGGTCATCATATTTACTCAAAATCAATTCGTTCAACTGAATGAATTCCATTTTTTTGTTGACTACCTTGATCAACCCAAATCCCATAATGGTGGTTCCTGGGTCAATTCCTAATATGATGCGTTCGTTTGCCAAAAGTTTTTTGTTTCAGGTTTCGAGTTTCAAGTTCAAAGTTTTGTTTCTTTGCAACAATGATTACAATTTCACACAAAGCTAAGCAATTCGGCGTTTTTATTATCAAACTTTTGATTGTAACTGCTGCTTTTTATTTCATCTACGATCAATTAGCCAATAATGACAAACTCGATTGGGTAAAATTCCACAGTTTGCTTTATGATAACCAATCGTTTTCTGGAGCTTTATTTTTGCTTTCCTTCAGTGTTGCCAATCGGTATTTAGAAATTTTAAAATGGCATAATCTGGTTTCTTTTTTAAAACCCATTTCACTTGGCGAATCGACGAAGCAAGTTCTCGGAGCATTAACGGCTGGGATTTTTACGCCAAATGGGTTAGGCGAATACGCCGGAAAAGCATTGTATTTCGATAAAAAGAAAACTAAAAAAATCATTTTCTTGAACCTCATCTGCAACGGAATTCAAATGATTCTAACTATCATTTTTGGAACTATTGGCCTTTTTATTAATGGCTATTGGAAATGGGCTTTGGCTATTGTCGGTTTGTCTACTTTAATTATTCTTTTTTCTTTTCTCTCCAAAAACATAAAAGTAAAAGGATATTCTATAGAAAAACTAATCCACAAAATCAACGAAATTCCCAAACGAATTCATCAGAAAAATAATCTGCTAGCTGTTTGCCGTTACTTGGTTTTTTCGCATCAATACTATTTTTTATTTCTCGCTTTTGATGTAGATTTACCTTATGTAACGATGATGGCAACCATTGCGACGGTTTATTTTTTGGCTTCGTCTTTGCCGAGTTTTCAGTTTTTAGACTTTGCTGTAAAAGGAAGTGTGGCGGTTTTTTTCTTCGATAAATTAGGCGTAAACGAATGGATTGTGGTGTTCATATCCACCTTGATGTGGTTTTTAAATGTGGTTTTGCCAGTTGTTATTGGAAGTTATTATGTACTTAAATTCAAACCAAAATGGGAATAATTTCAATTGTATTCGTAGTTATTTTATTTATTTATACTGCTTTTATCGCCCAGTTAATTTGGGGCTTTAAAAAAGTAAACTATTTTGAAGTAACTGATTCACAACCGAAAACAGCTTTCACGATTATAGTTCCGTTTAGAAATGAAGAAAAGGATTTGCCTAAACTTTTAGCATCGCTTTCGCAACTACACTATCCGAAACATTTGATTCAATTTGTGTTGGTGGATGATTTTTCTAACGATAATTCTGTTCGGGTTTATAACCAATGGCGAATGGCGCATGAGTCATATGACACCACACTTTTAGAAAATCTTCATCTTTCCTATTCACCTAAAAAAGATGCCTTGACAAGAGCTATTCCCATAGCCAAACACGATTGGATTGTTACCACGGATGCCGATTGTATTGTGAATAATAATTGGTTGCTTACTTTAGATAATTATATTCAGACTAACCATCCTGAAATGGTTGTCGGTGCTGTGATGTATAAAACTAAAAACAATTGGTTTCATCATTTTCAACAGTTGGATTTAATGAGTTTGCAGGGAACCACTATTGGGAGTTTTGGCATTGGAAAACCCTTTATGTGTAATGGTGCCAATTTTGCCTATACCAAAAATTTCTTTGCTGAAATAGGTGGTTTTGGGGGAATTAATGACAAAGCTAGCGGCGATGATGTTTTGCTATTGCAAAAGGCAGTTAGCGCCAATTTAGAAAAAGTGCACTATTTAAAAAATAATGACTTCATCGTTACTACAAAACCCGAAAACGACTTGTTTAAACTCTTTATGCAGCGTGTTCGTTGGGCTAGCAAAACAAGTAGTTACAGTAGTACTTATGCTAAATTTTTGGCAGTTATGGTATTGCTGATGAACATAAGTTTGGTTGTTGGCTTTTGTTTTACACTATGCGGGAATATTGATTGGCTGTTCCTAATCATTTTTTTAGTAAAATATCTTGTTGATTATATTTTGCTTAATAAATCGAATTCATATTTAAGAAATGGAAAGTTTTTTGTGCCGATTTCAAGCAGCATTATTTATCCTTTATTCTCGAGTTTGGTTGGAATATATTCGTTGTTTGGAAGCTTTAGGTGGAAAGGGAGAACGTTTAGAAAATAATTACTCCGATTTAATAATAACAGGCAACACAAATTGCGTTTTTACAGGAATACCTCGTTTAATCGCAGGATTCACTTTTGGGAAATCCACCAAGCGAGCATGAAGAATACTATCTATTTTTATAGTGTCGTAGGCTACTGAATCTTTTGGGAATTGGGGTTCAAACTCCATTTCAGAATTTGGCAAAACAGTTACTTTCACTTCAATCGTATCTAGTTTTGGGAACATGGAAGAAAGTGTATCCACAGCCAATTTTTGTTGAATCGTTGCCGTTAAAAACTCGAAAAAACAGTGCTTGCGTTGGGCAACATCAGCCAGTTTCTCACAGTCGGCAACCGATGGATATTCATCAACTTCATTCCAATTGATTTCTTTTATTTGTTGGTCGAGTAACTCTTGTTCAGAAGGTACTTTCTTCTCCAAGTATTGGCAGGAAAAACAAAAGGTTAGTAAAAATAAAGCGAGCGCTTTTTTCATGTAAGGTTCAATCGAATTAATAGTTTCAAAAATAAGAAATTATATTCACGAAGCTAGAGTTTGCCCAAAAAAGAAAAGCCTTCTCGGAAGAAGGCTTTGTTATTTTAAAATTTTCAATTTATTCCACTATCAATTTCTTCATTACTTTCAGGTTGGTATCAGTAGTCACTTCTAAAAGATAGATGCCTTTGGAAACCGAAGACAAATCGAGCGTTTGGATTGATAAAGCATTGAAGGGTTTTTGAGCCATAATCATTTTACCCAAAACATCGTAAACAGCAATATTGGCAATAGTTCCCTCATTTTTCACTTGAATCGTTACGATATCGGAAACCGGATTCGGATAGAAAACAAAATCGGCATTTTCGAATTCTCCTACACCCAATTGTTGCACAAATTCCGTAGTAAACGTATTGGTAATAATTGGCGGATTAAAGTCGAAATAAATTGAGGCGGTATTAGGTATAATATCACCTACAGCATACCCTGGCATTGGTTTTATTTGGAAAGTTATGTATCCTTTTCCGATGTTTGTATCTGAAACTGATGGCGGTAACTGGATATCGTTAAAAATCCAATTCACTGCACGGTCCACTCTATCCATTATATAAGGATGACTGGCACTTATCATTCTAATAGTACTCTTGTCCAAACCAGCATCTAATACATCGTTAACTCTCACATTTTCGGCATTAGCAGTTCCTGTATTTTCAAAACGAATAGTATATGTTAAGTAATCGTTTGAGTTAAAAGTCGAATATAAAATTTTTCCTCCATGCGCTTCCATTTTATCATTCGGGTCATAGGCTCCTATAATAATTTGTGTATTGTTTGTAGAATTATTTGTCGGAACTACATCACCAGTAAGCGGAACAATTGACGCTGTATTAGTCAACAATCCGCCAATGTTTACTGTTGGTATGGTTGGTATTTGCATAGACACCGTCATTTCTCTTGACTCAAAAGGTAATAAATTTGTAAACCCGTAGGTAAATCCATTGGTAATTGGTAGTGTTCCGGTTTGTGTATTCGCAAAGATTGAAACCAAAGGATCATGATTAAAAGTAACTGTTCCAGATGCTATGGTTTGGTTTCCGTTATTAGTATACACAACTTTATTTTGATAAGTGAATCCTGGTCTTGGCGCATTTACCGGAATAATACTAACGGCTAAATCGTTATACGGTTGTGTTATGGTTATTGGGAAATTATAGAGTTGTATTCCGCCGCCGATTACTACATTCACATTGCTGTACGAGGGAGTTGTAATACCATACGACGCGGTGTAATTTGGATCAATCGCATAACTCAAATCATAAGAATTAGAACCATTAGTATCATAAATAGTATAGATTCCGGTTGGAGAAACTATATTGTGAACATTTCCATTGTTATTGACTTCATAAGTAAATTGTCCTAACGGGAAGTTTTGCTCGCCGTTGTCTTGTGTTCCGTTACTATTGGCATCTAAAAAAGCATTCAATTTCAATCCAGAACAATCAATTGCGCCGGTAGACCCAGATACTTCTGATATTTTAATATAACCCGATTGGTTACTAAAATTGGTCACCATTAACAAATAAAACTGTCCGGGTTGTGCGTTGGTAATAATTGCATTTTCTACAGCTGCAGCCGAATAACTACAGGCTATAATATTGTTAGCTGTTAATTGTCCGTTGCACGGAGTAACTGGATCAGTAAACGGTCCGAAAATCACAAAATCAGCATCTAAATTAGGAGCGCTAACATTTGGGCTTGTCCCTTGTTCAATTAACAAATTTATCGTTCCGGCCTGACTTATTGGAAGGTAAAACCACGTTGGATTTGGTGTAGTAAACAAACAACCGTAAGCTCCTGTTGACGGTATATTTGTAGTATTATTAAAAACTGTTCCGAGTGCATTACAAAGGGAATTGGCTTGCGAACACGTATATGCAATATTGCAATTGGCAAAAACTTGTAATTGGAAACTATAAATATTGTCACAACCATTAGGAACAATTTCCCGAACAAAAACAGCTGTGAACTGATTTTGGACTCCAATATTTAAAACCGAAGGATTATTAAATGGCACTACTTGATTTTGAGCGTTAGCCAAACTCGGATAATACTCTAAAGTATTGGTTGTATTTATTTGTGCCTGAACAGTGGTTAAATCAAAAGTAACTACACCATCATTATTGTCATCACATTGCTGCATATTGTTTAATGGGGTTACTACACTAGAAAACGTATCAACAATAAGCGAGAAACCCAATATTTGAAAAGTTTGAGTAGCATTATTTTCCAATCGGGCAAATACTGCCTGTGATGTAGCAGCACAGAAAGACGTTATAGGAGTTATAGGATTAACATCATTTTGAGCATCTGATTGCGAGTTGTGATAAGTAATTGTATATTCGGTTGGATTTAAGGTATTCATGATGAAAACAGTGTTCGAAGAAATATCAAAACAAGCTGAGCCACTTTCATTTATACACTGTCTTAAATCAACTGGCTGACCCGCTTGAGGTACACAAGCCATTGTGGAAAAAGTAGTTTGAACCCATGAACTTAAATTTACAGAATTACAATACGTTCGAATATAAACATCATATTGCGTACCACAGGTCAAACCAACAACAGTATATGGACTTCCTTGTGCAAAAATGGCAGCATTATCGTTTGTCGGTGGAGGACTTCCAGCAGGAGCAATATAAATAGAAGATTGAGTGATTGAATCTGAATTAGTCCAAGCTAAAGTAGCTGTAGTTTCAGTTATAGTGGAGGTTGTTAAATTTGTTGGAGGTGAACAGGTAGAACCTCCGCAATCTATTGTAATTAATTCTATAATTCCTATAGAAAAACAACCTGTTACGGCATTCTCTGCTCTATAAAAAACAGGTGGTTGATTAGCTGGTAAGGCAATACTGGCATAACAACTCGGATTTACAATTGGATTAATTCCTGCTTGTGCATCAAATTCCGTTTCATAAAAGCTGACAGGCAATCCAGTCATTCCTTGAGTAATTGAAGCTACAACAGAGGTTAAATCCCAACATTGAAAAGTGTTTGAGCATGCTGTAATTGTTTGCGTTGGTGCTGCTGGTATTGGATTTACATTCAAATTATAAGGCATAATGGTAACTTGTCCTGAAGCAACAGTAACTATTCTAGCGAAAATAGTTTGAGTAGTTGGTATTATATTAAAATAAGAACTAGATAATGCATTTGTCCCAGTTTGTGCCTCAGTTAGTGTTTCATGATGCGTAATCACATAACTTTGAGAATTCAAATTAGCTAAAATTTCAAATGAAACTCCATCTAAATAAAAGGAAGCAAATCCATCATTGTTATCATCACAAACATTATTAAATTGTGATGGTTGATTAAAATTTTGAGCTAATAAAATAGACGTTGAAAAAAATAAAGCGAGAAACAGTAATAGTTTATTCATTTTAAATATTGGTTTGGTTGATTGACAGTTGTACAAATTTGATTTTATCTTTCAAAAATGCAATGCAATGTACAAATTTTAAATATGTTAGAAAGAGTAATGAGCTAATTAAATCAAAAAAGCCATCTCGTTGTAAAACGAGAAAGCTTTTCATCTCGTCTTTTGGAACGAGACTACTAAACCGTGCTACATTAAGTCTTAAATCCTGAAATAAGTTTTTCGAGAGAAGTTCTATTTAATTTCTTGATTCTCTTTTCTTCAATTAGTGCTTCTTTCTTAGTTTTAAATTCAACAAAAAAAACCAAGTGCCAATCGTTGGATTTAGAAGTGTATGGACTTTTCCCAGAATTATGGTACTCTATTCGGTTTTTAATATCTGAAGTATATCCTTTGTAATAAACGTTTACGGTTGCCGAAAAAATGATGTAAGTGTAAAACATAGATTTTTATAAATAAAGACTCATAAAAGCAAAAAAGCCATCTCGTTGTAAAACGAGAAAGCTTTTCATCGGTCTAACTACTAAACCTAGCTTTTCATCTCGTCATTATGACGAGACTACTAAACCGCGCTACGAGTTACAAAGTCGTAGCAAAACAACACAACTAATTTTGAATGACTCACTTCCTGACTGAATGCATTTCTGATACTTTTTTGGGAGCCAAAAACAGAATTTTTTAAGTTCTTATTTTGGGCAAAAAAGGTTTTCATTTCTGAAAACCTTTTCACTCCCGAAGCTTCGGGATTAAGCGGTCTGGACGGGACTCGAACCCGCGACCCCATGCGTGACAGGCATGTATTCTAACCAACTGAACTACCAAACCTCTGCGTTATTGCGGTTGCAAATATACAACCGTTTTTGAAATCTGCAACTATTTTTTTAAAAAATAAATGTCTAAAAAACAATTCTAACCAAACATTTGTTTCTCAACCAAATAGGTAGTCAAAATGGTTTCAAAACTGTCTTCAACGGCTACTGGCACATACCTAATTTTGTTTTGAGCACAAGTCATGGCTAACGATTTGAAATAATCATTCACCTTATTTTCATACTCTTCTTTGATCGTATCTGCAAAAATATTGATTTGTTCACCCGTTTCTAAATCGATAAATTTTCTTGGCGCATTGTCAAAATTGAAATTGATTTCGGTTTTTTTATCAATAACATGAAACACTACCACTTTGTGTTTGTTGTGTTTTAGATGTTGTAAAGCGTTAAAAAGCGCTTCATTTTTACCTCCCGAAGCATCAGGATGAAACATATCGGTGAACAAAACAATCATGGAACGGCGGTGAATTTTCTCTGCTATTTGGTGCAAAAAAGTAACTGTATCGGTACTTTTAGACACTTTAGGTTTTTCTAAAAGTTCCTCCAGTTTATTTAATATCATCCGATGATGTCGGTCGCTTCCTTTTTCGGGAGCATAATACTCATAAATATCTGAATATATACTTAACCCAACGGCATCGCGTTGTTTTTTTAATAAATTCATCAAAACAGCAGAAGCCAACACCGAAAATCCAATTTTATTGTGGTAAAAAGGTTCGTCCCTTTGTAGTTTTGGATAATGCATTGAGGAGGAATTGTCAATGATTAAATGACATCGAAGATTGGTTTCTTCTTCATATTTTTTGGAATACAATCTATCCGTTTTGGCATATAATTTCCAATCGATATGCTTGGTGCTTTCGCCAGAATTGTATATTTTGTGTTCGGCAAATTCTGCCGAAAATCCATGAAATGGAGACTTGTGCATGCCCGAAATAAAACCTTCTACCACTTGATTGGCTAGCAATTCAAGATGTTTAAATCCGGAAACGAGTTCTTTTTGTTCTTCAATCTTCATAGTCCAAATATAAAGAAAGTTTTGAAGGTTTACGAAGTTTATATAAATCTATAAAAAAATGAAGGTGTCATCTAGCCCCGATGGGAGCAAGCTACCCTGACTGCCAACAGGCAGGCATGTAGCGCGGACAGCGGGTGATGATTTCCTAAAAAAAGAAAATGTGCTGCTCCTAAAAAAAAACCAATCTCGTTTATGAAGAGATTGGGCTTTTAAAGTATTGTGCGATTATTGATTACAACAAAGCATCGATTGCATCCGTGTAGGTTTTCTTTGGAGCTACGCCAACTTGACGCCCCACGACTTCTCCGTTTTGGAAAATCAATACTGTTGGAATATTACGTACACCATATTTGGCCGCAAATTCTTGATTAGCATCTACATCAACTTTGCCAACAACGGCTTTTCCGTCGTACTCAGTTGCTACTTCATCTATAACCGGGCCAACCATTCTGCAAGGTCCACACCAAGCTGCCCAAAAATCTACTACTACTGGTTTATTTGATTTTAATACTACCTCATCAAAAGTAGCATCGGTAATTGCTAATGCCATATTTTATGTTTTTAAATTATTGTATTTACTTGATGCCAAAATTAGGCATTTTATTTCAGAAGGTTATGTTAAAAAAAATCAGATTTGACTATGCATTCATTTAAAAATCTGATTATTGATTTAATTTTCTATTAATAAAACTTTCTTTTGTTTTAAATTCTATTTTTGTCCATTACTTATTTTTATGCGCGACAAAAATTACATAAGTATAATAATAGCACATTTAGGCATTGGAGCCCTCATTTTTGTTTTCCCTTTTTTTGCTAAAATTTATGCTGTTGTAATTGTTGTTGTCGGTTTGTATTTTGTCATTTCAAATAAAAACAAAAACAACGAAGCATTGTTTTCGGCAGCTTACATTCTGGGAAGCGAAGTTTTCTTGAGGAACACCGCCGGAAATCCGTTCTATGAATATGGGAAATATTTTGTAATGTTTTTTATTATCATAGGCTTCCTTTATGACCGTATCCCAAAAAAGACTAACCCTTATTGGGTTTATCTTTTGCTATTGGTTCCCGGAGTTATTACTGCCATTGATAATTTAAAATTCAATATACGAACAACCATCCTATTTAATATTTCAGGCTCATTATGCCTTGGGATATGTTCATTATATACTTATAAAAGGAAAATCACTTTCAATAATATTAATACTATTTTGTTGTGTATTGGGCTGCCGGTAATCTCGTATAGTGCTTATCTTTTTTTCAAATGCCCTCTGAATAATTTTATTATTGGTTCTACAGAATCCAATTACATTTTATCAGGAGGCCATACTCCAAATCAGACTGCAACCATACTTGGATTGGGGATGTTTGTTTTTACAACAAGACTTTTTTTGGTTCAGTCCTCACGGAAAATTATAATTATAAACACCTTATTGTTTATTTATATTTACTATCGAACCTTACTTACTTTTTCAAGAGGCGGAACAATTACGGGACTGGCACTTATCCTAATTTTTATTTTTGCCTTGTTAATTAACTTTCATCAATATAATGGATTCAAGGTTAAAATAGCGGCCTTTTTATGTCTTTTGATAAGTGTTTTTTGGTTGACTTCCTTTCAGACTGATGGACTTCTGTGGATGCGGTATCTGGACCAAAACCCTAACGGACTTCAAAAATCTGAAGAGATAAATGGCAGAAGTGACATTGCATGGAGCGAGATTTATCTTTTCGAAAAAAATCCGGTTTTGGGTGTTGGCGTAGGGAAAGGAAAGGAAATAAGAAGACATGCATCAAGAAAAACAATAAATTCTCATAGCGAAATAACCCGTACACTGGCCGAACAGGGAATTTTAGGGATGATATTGCTTTTTATCGTAATCATAACGCCCGTAATCTTATTCATAAAAAACATAAAAAACTTTGGCCAAAACAATCAGAATGTTTTCCAAGTGTGCTTTTTTGTCTTTTGGATACTGACGATTAACCATTCAGCAATGAGAGTAGCAGCGCCTTCATTTATCTATGCATTGATTCTTTTAATCATTAAAAAAGACGACAAAATTAATTCAGTTTAAAATTCAATCCCATTTTTTCCAAATCTTGGAGGAGGTTTTTTGAAATACTGATCTTTAGTTTTCGGCTTGGAAGGGTCACTCTGGTAATCGTTTGTTTTTCAATTTCTATAACTGGAATTTCAATTTCAACATCTTCAAGACTTTCTAAATAAAAGTTTTCCGAATCTACATCTTCAATTTTTGGAACTGCTATTTCGGGGTTTTTTTCGATTTTATCGTATTCCATAATTTCAAAAGTTACGGTATTGTCGCCTTTATTTGACTGGAAAACAGCATTCAGAAGTTCAATACTTTGTTTATGCAACTCTTTAATATCTATTTGAATACTTAGCTTTTTGGCAAATTGAGGCAACACATCCTGCAATTGTTTTACATCTACAAATTGAATTCTTGGATCTGATTTCTTTCCGGTTTCCCGATTTACCCAGCCCTCTTTTATGGTCACTTTAAAATAAACAAATTGATTATTGATTAAAAAATGTCGGTATTTCAAATATTCTTCATCAAAAATTCGAAATTCATGACTCTCATCATAGCCTTCTATAGTGAACATGGCCCAATCTTTTCCGTTTTTAGCGGTTCTGTATTGTACATTGGTTACGATTCCGGCGAAAGTTAGAGTCTTCCCAATGTAATTTTCGAGATTTTTGAGATTTTCTAATTTATTATTGCAGAAATATTTCATTTCAAAACGGTAATCGTCTAACGGATGACCCGAAATATAAATACCAACCACTTCTTTTTCTTTTGCTAATTTCTCCATCGTGCTCCATTCTTCGCATGGAGGCACAATTGGCTCGGCAATTTGAACTTCACTAGCATCGCCAAATAAACTTACTTGAGAAGAATTTTCATTCTCCTGAAACTTAGAACCATAACGGATGGCTTTTTCTAAAAACGTAATTCCCTCACCTTCAATGTGGAAATATTGTGCGCGATGTGTGTTGTGAAAACAATCAAATCCACCAGCCAATGCCAAACTTTCAAACGCTTTTTTATTGGCAGCACGCAAATCAATTTTCTTAGCTAAATCAAATATCGATTTGTAGTTTTCGTCATTTCTATTTTGAACAATGGTATCCACTGCATTCGCTCCAACACCTTTAACAGCGCCCATTCCGAAACGAACAGCATAGTTATCATTTACTGTAAATTTATAAAATGACTCATTCACATCTGGACCCAAAACTTCTAATCCCATTCGTTTGCATTCTTCCATAAAGAATGAAATTTGTTTGATATCACTCATGTTGTTTGATAAAACTGCCGCCATATATTCTGCCGGATAATTGGCTTTTAAATAGGCGGTTTGATAGGCAATCCAAGCGTAGCATGTGGAGTGCGATTTGTTAAACGCATACTCAGCGAAGGCTTCCCAGTCTTTCCATATTTTTTCTAATTTTTCAGCTACATGTCCTTTGGCTTCTGCTTGTGAAATGAATTTTGGTTTCATTTTGTCCAAAACATCTTTCTGCTTTTTCCCCATCGCTTTGCGCAAAACATCGGCATCACCTTTGGAGAAATCAGCTAATTTTTGAGATAAAAGCATTACCTGCTCTTGGTAAACCGTAATTCCATAGGTCTCTTTGAGCAATTCTTCGCAAGCTTCTATATCGTAAGTAATAGCTTCTTCTCCATTTTTCCGTTTGATAAAACTCGGAATATATGCAATTGGTCCCGGACGATATAAGGCATTCATGGCAATTAAATCGCCAAAAACGGTTGGCTTCAATTCTTTCAAATATTTCTGCATTCCAGCACTTTCATACTGAAAAATCCCGACCGTTTCGCCACGCTGAAAAAGCTCAAAAGTTTTTATATCATCTAAAGGAAATTCATCTGGATTGAGGTCTTTTCCGGTTCTGTATTTTACTAATTTTACGGTATCTTTTATTAATGTTAGGGTTTTTAACCCTAAGAAATCCATTTTTAATAATCCGGCACTTTCTACGACTGAGTTGTCAAATTGGGTAACAAACAAATCGGAATCTTTGGCCGTGGCAACCGGGACAAAATTGGTAATATCACTAGGTGTGATGATAACACCGCAGGCGTGAATTCCAGTGTTTCTTAGATTTCCTTCTAAAAATTTTGCTTGATTTATAGTTTCGGCACATAAATTTCCTTCTTTTGAAAGTGAAATTAATTCTTTTACTCTTTCAAATTCCTCAGGACGTAATGCTTTTTTGATTATCGCTTCATCTTCGGATAAAAGTCGGGCTAAATTCCATTTGGATGGCATTAACCCCGGAATTAATTTAGCCACTTTATCCGCTTCAAAAAGCGGCAAATCCATAACTCTGGCCGTGTCACGAATACTCGATTTGGTAGCCATGGTTCCATATGTGATGATTTGTGCTACTTGTTTGGAACCGTATTTCTGAATTACATAATCCATTACTTTACTTCTTCCTTCGTCATCAAAATCGATATCGATATCAGGAAGAGAAACCCTGTCTGGATTTAGAAAACGCTCAAAAAGTAAATTGTATAATAGTGGGTCTATGTTGGTAATCCCAAGGCAATAGGCCACCACTGAACCCGCAGCAGAACCACGTCCTGGACCAACAGAGACTCCCATTTTTCGGGCCTCTGCAATGAAATCCTGAACGATTAAAAAATACCCTGGATACCCTGAGTTTTCTATTGTAAGCAACTCAAAATCGATTCGTTCCCTAATTTGCTTCGCCCGTTCGCTATCGCTCGGGTCAGTAGTAATTTCAGCATATCTTCTCTTTGCTCCTTCATACGTTAGGTACTTTAAAAAAGCATTCTCGCCTCGTTTTCCTTTATCAACTTCGTCTTCTGCATCTAAAAATTCAGAAGGTATATCAAATTTTGGCAACAAAACTTCACGTGACAAATCAAAAATTTCAATTTTATTGACAATTTCTTCGGTATTTGCTATGGCATCTGGTACGTCGTGAAATAATTTTTTCATGTCATCTGCCGACTTGAAATAATACTCTTGATTATCCAATCCGTAACGATATCCTCGGCCGCGACCTATTGGAGTAGCTTGTTTTTCGCCATCTCGCACACACAACAAAATATCATGAGCATTTGCATCTTCTTTATTGATGTAGAAAACATTATTGGTTGCCACGGTTTTCACTTGATGCTTTTTTGCCAATGAAATCAATGAAGCATTTACTCTATTTTCATCTTCTTGCTTGTGTCGCATTAGCTCGAGATAAAAATCAGTTCCAAATTCCTGTTTCCACCAAAGCAACGCTTCTTCGGCTTGGATTTCACCAATATTTAAAATTTTACTTGGAACTTCTCCGTATAAATTACCAGACAAAACAATGATGTCTTCTTTATATTGCTGAATGGCTTTTTTATCAATTCTTGGCACATAATAAAATCCTTCGGTATAAGCAATGGAAGATAATTTAGCGAGATTATGATAGCCTTTTTTTGTTTTGGCAAGAAAAACAATTTGGTAGCCATTGTCCTTTCTTGATTTGTCTTTTAAATCATCACAAACGTAAAACTCACAGCCAACAATAGGTTTTATAATAGTTTCTGTTGGAGTTTCTCCGTTTTCTTCTGCTATTTTATTTTTGGCTTGAGCCGATTTATTATGGTATAAAATATCGCGAACAAAATGAAAGGCACCCATCAAATTGGCATGATCGGTCATGGCAACTGCAGGCATTTTATTGGCAACGGCCGCTTTCACTAAATCGGCAACGCTAATGGTCGATTGCAATACTGAAAATTGGGTATGATTATGTAGATGAACAAAATCGACAGCAGCTAAAGTATGATGAACTTGTTTCTCTTCATGAGTTGGAATTGCAACTTCCTCTTTCTTTTGAAATTGTTTCTTAATTTCTTCTGATGCTTTCTTAAGATTGATGTGCTTCAGACCAATACGTTGAATTTCTTGGGGATTATGCGCTCTAAATTTATTGAAATAATCAGCCGTAACATCTAATTCTTCCTTGGTAAAAATTTCTCTATTAATTAATTCCAAAAAACAACGACTCGTTGCCTCAACATCGGCAGTGGCATTATGTGCTTCTGTAAAGGGTACACCAAAAAGATAATGATGTAATTCGGTTAGTGTAGGCAATTTGAATTTTCCTCCACGGCCCCCTGACAGTTTTAATAAAGATGCTGTGACTTCGGTACAGGTGTCTAAAACAGGCATAGCACTCATAGGAGATTGCATTCCCATTCTATGAAACTCGCAACCCATAATATTCACATCAAAGCCAACATTTTGACCGACAATGAATTTGGCTTTTGCCAAAGCAATATTGAACTTTTCTAAAACTTCTTGTAAATCTATTCCTTGTTCTTGAGCTAATTCGGTAGAAATTCCATGTATCCTTTCAGCATCATACGGAACGTTAAATCCTTCTGGTTTTACTAAATAATCCTGATGCTCAATAAGATTTCCCAATGCATCGTGCAACTGCCAAGCGATTTGAACACATCTTGGCCAATTTGTAGTATCTGTAATTGGTGCTGCCCAATTTCTTGGCAATCCGGTTGTTTCGGTATCAAAAATTAAATACATACTTTAAAAATTTCAAAAAATTAAATCCCAAATCCCAAAAGAAAGGATTTTCAGAACCTCAATTTGGAGATTGGAATTTGACTATTGGGATTTTCCAAATTTACATTTTAGCCATCAGAAAATGAACTTTAGTTATCAACAAAAAAGAAAAAGCCACCTCAATTGAGATGGCTTTAAAATTGTATATCTAGATTATCCGATTAGTATCTTCCTCTATCTCCACCACCACGAGAATTACCACCACCGTTATAACCACCACCGCCTGAACGGTTGTTATTATACGTTCTTCTTTCTCCTTCTGGTTTTGGCTCAGATTTATTTACCACAATGGTACGACCTTCAACAGTAGCACCATTTAGTTCCTGAATTGCTTTTTCAGCTTCTGTGTCATTTTCCATTTCTACAAAACCAAATCCTTTACTTCTTCCAGTAAATTTATCAGTAATAATTTTTACGGAATTAACCGTTCCATAAGCCTCAAAAGACTCTCTTAAATCTGCGTCGTCAATACTAAACGGAAGACTTCCAACAAAAATGTTCATATTATTTATTTAAAATTCGACTACAAATGTACGTTAAAAAAAATGTAAACCGTTATAAATTTGGACTTTATTATATTGTTAACAAAAAAACCATCCGAGGATGGCTTTAGGTATTTTGAAATCTATGTTATTATATTGAAGGAAATATTGGGATTTTATAAAATTCACCATATTGGAAATTCAAAATTGGCCCACCAAAAGGACTGTTATTTGCATTGGCTGCGTTGAATTTAAATTTACCTGAAACCGTAAAGTTCACATTGTCATATTCGGTTATTTGAATTTCCCCATTACTGTTTTGAACATTAGTCACTCTAAATTTACAGTTAACATTTCCACCCGCAACTGTAATTAAATCACCCGCCATATAACCACTCCCTTTTGAGGAGAGTGTAATTGCAGTTACAACGCCAGAGACATTAACAGTGATATTAACTGTTAAACCGCTTCCTGTACCTCCAGTTGTTATAACAGAACTTGCGCTAACATAGCCTGTCCCTCCATTTACAATACCTACAGCAGCAACTGGACCTGGAACAGCAATTGTTGCGTATTCTAATTCTACACCTTCAAAGTTTGAAGAATAGGATGCAGTGTTGTTTGCGTTGGTGGTTCCTAAGATATAAGTTCCAACATTAGCGCTAGCCGTATTTAACGTAAGCACCTCATATTCAGTAAGTGCTTCTATCGTAAGTTTACCAGTCTCGGAAATGTAAGCTCTAGCATCATTGGCTCTCCAAAAAACATCATCTTTAAGCGCTTGAAAACCAGGATTACTAAATCGCACATCTTCTTGGCAAGAAGGAAAAGCTAAAACAAGTAGTAGTAGGGGCAAAAATCTTTTCATCTTTTAATCGTATTTGTTTACAAAAATAACTTTTTAAAACAAAAAGTCAATGAAAAATAAAAAAATTAATATAAAACGATGAATGGAGAACTGTTTAATAATCAAAAACTTTCATTTGGATTAGTTTCTTTTCAAAAAAAAGCTATCTTTGCACCCTTAAAATAATCGAGGTCGAGTACCTCAAATTAATCAAAAAGATTATGTCAGTAAAAATTAGATTACAAAGACACGGTAAAAAACAAAAACCTTTTTACTGGATCGTAGCAGCAGATGCTAGATCAAAAAGAGATGGTAGATACCTTGAAAAATTAGGAACTTACAATCCAAACACCAATCCTGCCACTATTGATTTAAACCTAGACCAAGCGGTTCAATGGTTGCACAATGGAGCACAACCAACAGATACTGCAAGAGCTATCCTTTCTTACAAAGGTGCTTTGATGAAACATCACCTTGATGGTGGCGTTCGTAAAGGAGCTTTAACGCAAGAGCAAGCTGATGCAAAATTGGCTAAATGGTTAGAAGAAAAAGCTGGAAAAGTGGACACTAAAAAAGAAGGCTTGTCAAAAGCGCAAGAAGCTGCTAAAGTAAAAGCTTTAAAAGCTGAAAAAGCGGCTAATGACAAACGTGCTGCTGCCGCTGTTGAAGCTGCAAAAGTAGACGAAGAAGTTGCTGTTGAAGAAACTGTAGCTGATGAAGCTCCAGAAGCTGTAGCTGAAGTTGCTGAAGTTACTGTTGAAGAGACTGCAGGTGAAGTAGCTACAGAAGAAGTTGTTGCTGAAGAAGCTCCAGCTGTTGAAGAGACTGCTGCTGAAGTAGCTACAGAAGAAGTTGTTGCTGAAGTTGCAACAGAAGAAGCTCCTGAAGCTCTTGCTGCTGAAGAAGCTAGCGAAGACTCGAGCGATAGCGAACAGGCAACGCAAACTGAAGCATAATACTTCAAGCAATTATGCGTAAGGAAGATTGTTTCTATCTTGGTAAAATTGCTAAAAAATTTAGTTTCAAAGGGGAAGTGCTGCTCTATTTAGATACCGACGAACCCGAATTATATGAAAATATGGAATCAGTATTTGTTGAATTCAACAACAATCTGGTTCCATTTTTTATTTCAACTAGTTCACTGCACAAAAATGATTTTCTTCGCGTGCAATTTGAAGATGTAGACACCGAAGAAGAAGCCGATAGCATCATGAACTGCGAAGTTTACCTTCCGCTTAGCATGTTGCCAAAACTTACGGGCAACAAATTTTATTTTCATGAAGTCATTGGTTTTGAAATTGAAGACAAGCGTTTGGGGATTTTCGGAAAAATTGTGTCTATAAATGACACGACTGCCCAACCTCTATTTGAGGTTTTAAACGGAAATGTCGAACTGCTTATTCCAATGATTGACCATTTCTTAGTCGAAATAGACCGAAAGAATAAAAAGGTGATTATGGATTTGCCAGAAGGGCTTGTTGAAATGTATTTATAAATTTATTTTTTGAACCATTAAGATAGTTAAGGTTCATGAATCCTTAATTTTCTTAATTTCTTAATGGTTTAAATTTAAAAAATATTGTTTTGTCAACATTTCAATTCAAACAATTTAACGTCAACCAAGACCGTTGCGCTATGAAAATTGGCACCGATAGTTTGTTACTTGGTGCTTGGTGTCCAATTGATAATCCCGAAGCTTCGGGACCTTTTTCGGTTTTGGATATTGGTGCTGGAACTGGCATTTTGTCTTTGATGTTGGCACAACGAAGTAATGCTGAACAAATCGACGCTATTGAAATTGACGAAAATGCCTTTGAACAATGTGTTGAGAATTTTGAAAGTTCTCCATGGAGCGACCGACTCTATTGTTATCATGCCGCTTTAGATGAATTTGTTGACGAAATGGAAGATGAAGAATACGATTTGATTATTTCCAACCCTCCGTTTTATTCCGAAGATTTCAAAACCGAAAACAAACAACGCGATGTAGCACGATTTCAAGACGCTTTGCCTTTTGAAGAATTGGTGGAGGCAGCACAACTCCTTCTCTCAGAAAACGGAATATTTGCTGTGATTATTCCTTTTAAAGAAGAAAAGCGCTTAATTGATTTGTGTGCTGAAGTGGAACTTTTTCCTGTGAAAGTGACTCGCGTAAAAGGATCGAAAACTACTCCAATCGTTCGAAGTTTATTGGCTTTCAAACGCTATGAATTGTCAGTTTTAGAAGCCAGCGAACTGGTGATCGAAATTAATCGTCAGGAATATACCGACGATTACATCGCTTTGACCAAAGATTTTTATTTGAAGATGTAGGCTTAACATTTTATAAAAACATTTAACAATCTCTTCTGATTATAAGCTCCTAGGTTTGTTTACTTTTAGATTTCTAAATATCTAACGTTACCTGACGCCTATGTCGAAATTTACTTTAGTCACTTTTTTATTCCTTTCCTATCTTTCCTATTCTCAAACTTCAAGACTCATTTATGGAAAAGTCTCTTATCTTGACAGTTATCAGAGGAATGTTGAGATAATTAATTTTACAACCAAAAAAATAACGCAAACCAATTCTGTTGGTGAATTTCAGATTGAAGCCAAAATTAATGACGTCCTTGTTTTACTCTCTGATAACTTTGCAGATCAAAAATACAAACTCACCCAAGAGGATTTTGAAAAAGAAGTTGTGTCAATCAAATTAATCGAAAAACCTATTGCACTAGAGGAAGTCGACATTGAACGGGTTAATGCCATAAAAAGTATAGATGTCTCTTATAATAATTTGAAGATAGCTAAAATTCAAAAAGATGCCGCAAGACCTAAGGTTGATGGTGTTTATACCGGCGAAATGGTAAATGCAATGGATTTTATACAAATTGGAAAAATGATTGGAAAATTATTTAAGGGCAAAAATTCGAAAAAAAATGCAAAAGAAGAACCAATGGGATTTAAGGAATATGCTCTTACCAACTTTAATCCATCGTTCTTTTCCAAAACATTGAAGTTAAAACCTGAAGAAACTTCTAGATTTCTTGCGTATTGTGAAAGTGATCCCAAATCAAAAACAGCAATCGAAAGCAATGATGAGCTAACTGTACTTGAATTTTTACTGAATAAAAAAACAGAATTTGACAAACTGAAATAGTTAAACCAAAACCCTAGCCCAGATAGTAGAGAAAATCCTTTTTCTTTTTTTCAAAAAGAAAAAGATTGAAACGAATAGCTGGAGATTGCTTCAAAACTTCGACTCCCGAAGCTTCGGGACAGTTTGACATAAAAATAACAATTGTTCATGGGAATTTTGGTTAAGATTCTTTAGCTTTGCAAACGTTTTCGTAAAACACTATACAGTTTACATTATACACTATACATTCTTATGAAACCAGACTTATTTCAAGCTCCAGATTATTATAATTTAGATGATTTACTAACCGAAGAACACAAATTAGTTCGTGATTCGGCTCGTGCTTGGGTGAAACGTGAAGTTTCTCCAATTATTGAAGACTATGCACAACGTGCTGAATTTCCGAAACAAATCATCAAAGGTTTGGGCGAAATTGGTGGTTTTGGCCCTTATATTCCAGAAGAATATGGTGGAGCTGGTTTAGACCAAATTTCGTATGGTTTAATCATGCAAGAAATTGAAAGAGGTGATTCGGGTGTTCGCTCAACATCTTCTGTTCAATCTTCTTTGGTAATGTATCCTATTTGGAAATTCGGAACCGAAGAACAACGCAAAAAATACTTGCCAAAACTAGCCACTGGTGAATTCATGGGATGCTTTGGTTTGACCGAACCCGATCATGGCTCTAATCCAGGCGGCATGACTACTAACTTTAAAGATATGGGCGATCATTATTTGTTGAATGGTGCGAAAATGTGGATTTCGAATGCGCCTTTCGCAGATGTTGCCGTGGTTTGGGCAAAAAATGAAGAAGGAAGAATTCACGGTTTAATTGTAGAGCGCGGAATGGATGGATTTACTACTCCAGAAACCCATAATAAATGGTCGCTTCGTGCTTCGGCCACTGGAGAATTAGTTTTTAATAACGTGAACGTTCCCAAAGAAAATTTGATGCCAGGAAAATCGGGATTAGGCGCACCAATGCAATGTTTGGACTCTGCTCGATATGGAATTGCTTGGGGTGCAATTGGTGCTGCGATGGATTGTTATGACACTGCTTTGCGTTATGCAAAAGAGCGTATTCAGTTTGACAAACCAATTGCTTCGTTTCAATTACAACAAAAGAAACTAGCCGAAATGATTACGGAAATTACCAAAGCGCAATTATTGACATGGCGTTTGGGAGTTTTGCGTAATGAAGGAAAAGCGACTACTGCTCAAATCTCGATGGCAAAACGCAACAATGTAATGATGGCTGTTGAAATTGCTCGCGAAGCACGTCAAATGCTGGGAGGAATGGGAATTACAGGCGAGTATTCAATCATGAGACATATGATGAATTTAGAATCAGTATTGACCTATGAAGGCACACACGATATTCATTTGTTAATTACTGGAGCTGACATTACTGGAATACCCGCTTTTAAATAAGATTAAACAATAGATAAAATTGATACAAAATGCTTCTCATTTAAGGGAAGCATTTTTACTTTTACACTGTTTCAAATCTTTAAAATTTTTTTTACCGTATATAGAAAAAAAACACGCTATGAATATTTCCATCATCAACCACAAAATCCAAGCGCAAAAAGAACAATTACTTCAACATACACTTTACGAAAAAGTAAAAAACATTGAAGACTTACATCAATTTTTGGAATGCCATGTCTATGCTGTTTGGGATTTTATGTCTTTATTGAAAGCATTGCAAAGTAAATTGACCTGCACGACGACGCCTTGGTTTGCCTCAAAAAATCCAGAAACAAGATATTTAATAAACGAAATTGTTTTGGCAGAGGAAAGCGATTTGACGTTGGACGGAAAGCGTTTGAGCCATTTTGAAATGTATGTGGAAGCGATGGAAAGTTGCGGAGCACAAACTCGTGAATTAGACGATTTTCTTCACGCTGTTATTGATACGAAAAATATTTTTATTGCTATTAAACAAAGTAATTTACATCCGAAAATAAAAGCATTCCTAGACTTTACTTTCCGAGTTATCGAAGAAGGAAAAACCCATAAAATTGCAGCGGCATTTACTTTTGGAAGAGAAGATTTGATTCCGAATATGTTTACCGAAATTTTGAGGAATTTCCAGCAGAACTTTCCGGAGACGGATTTGTCAAAATTAATTTATTATTTCGAAAGACACATCGAATTGGATGCAGACGAACATGGTCCGATGGCGATGCAAATGATTACCGAACTTTGTCAAGACGATATTCAAAAATGGAGTGATGTTGAAGAAGTTTCGATTTTAGCACTCGAAAAAAGAATTGGACTTTGGGATGCCATTGAAGAAAAAATCGAAGCTAGCTTAGCATTAGCTTAACTATGAAAGTTCTATTTAAAATAGCTTTTATTCTTTTTGCTTTGCTGGTTGTGAGTTGTAGTTCAGAGAACGATTCTGGTACTGAAATCATTCAGCCTAAAAACTATAAATACCTTGCTCTAGGAGACAGTTACACTATTGGAGAAAGTGTATGCCAAACCTGTCGCTTTCCGATACAATTGCAGGATAGTATAAAAAAACACATTACTGCAAACGATACGTTTCAAACCCAAGTTATTGCGCAAACGGGTTGGACCACTACCCATTTGAAGACGGCTATAGCCACTCAAAATCCAACAAACGATTTTGATTTGGTTACCCTTTTAATTGGGGTCAATAATCAGTATCAAAACCAACCGTTTAGTGTGTATGAACAAGAATTTCCTGAGTTAGTAAGTATTGCCATTCAAAAAGCCAAAGGAAAAAAAGAAAATGTCATTGTAGTATCGATTCCAGATTATGCGTATACGCCTTTTGGAAATGGAAATGCAACTATTTCAAGTCAATTAGATAATTATAACGCATTTGCTCAAAACTATTGTCTTGCGAACAATATAACTTTTATCAACATTACCGATATTACACGATTGGGTTTGCAACAGCCATATTTAGTCGCTTCAGATGGTCTGCATCCTTCAACCATTGCTTATACAAAGTTTGTGGAACGGATTTTGCCTAAGGCTAAAATGAAATTAGAAATTTATTGAATTGCTTTAAGGTTTAGTTGCTTTATTATAGTCTCTTCAAGATTTTTTGATACAATAGGTTTTGTAATAAAATCATCCATCCCATTTGAAATTGCTTTTACTTTATCTTCATCAAATGCGCTAGCAGTAACAGCAATAATTGGAGTTGAAAGTTTTTGATATTTTAATGATGATTTTATTTTAGCTGTGGCCTCAAAACCATCCATTTCGGGCATGTGCAAATCCATAAAAATCATATCATAATCATTTTCTTGATAAAGCAAAACAGCTTCTTTACCATTATTTGCGATATCTGATTTTATATTTATTTTTTCTAAAAGTTTATTTAAAACTTTTTGATTAATAATATTATCTTCAACAATTAAAGTTCTACTAATGATTATATGTTGTTTGCTATCCATATTATTTTCAGCATTTTCAAGATAAACTTCATTAAAATTTAACATAAATGGTATTTCAAAATTAAAACTTGATCCACCATTTTTTAACGTCATAATATTCAACTTAGTTCCTCCCATTAATTGTATTAGTTGGTTAGAGATTGTTAATCCTAATCCA
This sequence comes from Flavobacterium sp., assembly GCF_044369455.1. GTDB lineage: Bacteria > Bacteroidota > Bacteroidia > Flavobacteriales > Flavobacteriaceae > Flavobacterium. Next base: position 330,493 of record NZ_JBIPLW010000001.1, read on the forward strand.
GTTCCTCCATACTTTCTTGTTATTGACAAATCCTCTTGTTCAAATGCTAATAGCAGTTGCTCGGTTTTATTTGCATCAATCCCTATACCCGAGTCCATTACATTAAAACCTAAATATTGAACATCATCAACAATATTCAATAATTTTACTTCGAGTCTAACATCTCCTTTAGGTGTAAACTTTATTGCATTGTCTAATAGATTTATAAGGACTTGTTGTAATCGCAAATTATCTGCCAATACGTTACTTACTATTCCATCATCAAAAATAAAATGCAATTCAATATTTTTATCCTTAATTCTATATTCAAATAGTCTAATTAATTTGCTAAGCTCTTTTTTAAGATTTATTGGATATTGCTCTAATTTCATTTTTCCGGCTTCCATTTTAGAATGGTCTAAAATCATATTTACAAGCCCCAAAAGATGATCTGCACTGTGTTCAGCAATTTCAACATATTCTAATTGTTTATTTGATAACGACTTGGTTTTAAGCATATTTAACATTCCAATAACTCCATTAAGTGGCGATCTTATTTCGTGACTCATGTTTGCTAAAAACTGTGTTTTAAAAGTTGCACTTTTGTTTGCTCTATCTGTAGCTTGTTCAAGAAATTCAATATTATCAGTCAATTTTTCTTTTAAAACAATATAACTTTTTAAAAGAAAGTCTACTTCCCTAATTGTTGATTTTTTTGAAGTACTAATTGACTTATCTTTAAAATTTGATTTAATATAATTTGAAATGTCTGTGGTTAACAATTCAATATCTTTTGTGAAATAATTTGAAATATAAATACTTAAAAAGATTAGAATAATTGCAATTAAAATAGTTTGAAAAATTTGAAAATAAAATAAGGTGTTTTTCACTTCATTTACTTTACTTTTCGAGAGATTAATTATTTGAACAAAACAACCCTCAACATAAACATTCCAATAATTGATTTTACCATATAACCCTTCATTTGAAGTTAGTCCTAATTCTGAACTCTTTTTTACTAATTCTCTGAAATCATTATTATAATCATTAAGTAGTTGTTTAGTATAAGAGTCGTCTTGTTTTTGTTTAATGGTATTTGTTATGAGTTTGTCAAAATCAAGAAAATATATTTCCTCCGCTCTTAATAAGTAATCTTTTTCATGTCTACGAAGTTGAAGTAAAATAATTTTGTCTAATGAAGATTTGTTTTCTAATAAGTGTGCCTTATCTCTCATTTTTCCTTCATATCCATAATCTTTGAAACCTCGAACTAATGCAATTTCTTTAAATTTAATTACACTTTTATAAAGACTATCAATATCAGTTGATAGTTTTGTCATTGGTTGATTTATGTCAATGTTTAATATTCTCGACTCTTTAAGAATTTCTGTGACTATTACTTTTTGTTTTCTTAAATTATTGATATACAAGTCAATATCTTTTTGGTTTTTATCAATATAAAAGTCTTTTTCTTTATATCCTGTTAATAAAAAAGACTGGAAGTTTTTAATATTTGTACTGAAGTCTTTGGATACATTATACGTCTTATCAGTAAAATCATTTAATCTGCCTATTCTACCATCAATATAGGCATAAACCATAAACCAAATTATCATCAACACAAGGATTGTTGAAAACGCTAAAAATATTTGAACCCTAAAATAACGAAAATTATTAAATGAAATTTTCACTGAAATTGATTTATTTTGGCTAAAGTATTCATTCAATAATTTTTTTATATTACTTTATGATTATCAAATTATTAAAAAAAAATTAATTAAAAAACAAATCAAATTAATGCATTATTCTGGTGCCAATTCAATTTCCAATCCATCAATTGCAGTTGTTATTGGAATTTGACAACCCAAGCGAGAATTTTCTTTAACGTGATACGCTTCCGATAGCATCGCTTCTTCATCATCGTTGCGTTCCGTTTTTAAAACATCATTCAACACATAGCATTGGCAGGAAGCACATAGTGCCATTCCGCCGCAAATCCCGATGGTTCCTTCTTCGGCTAATTCATACATTCTAATAACTTCCATGAGGTTTAAGTTCATGTCGGTTGGTGCTTGAACTTGGTGAATTACTCCCTCGCGGTCTGTAATTTTAATGGTAATATCTTGTACCATTATTCTATCGATTTAACTACCGCTTTTTCCGCTTCTTTTCTTGTACCATCAAAGCCGTCAACTCCTGAAACGGTGGTGTATTTTAACACATATTTCTTTCCCGGGTTTAATCGTTGATACACACTTTGACACATTAATGTTGCTTCGTGAAAACCACACAAAATCAGTTTCAACTTTCCTGGATAAGTATTTACATCGCCAATGGCGTAAATACCCGGAATATTGGTTTGGTAATCTAATGCATTATTGACTTTTATCGCATTTTTTTCAATTTCCAAACCCCAATTTGCAATTGCACCAAGTTTAGGCGTCAATCCAAAAAGTGGAATAAAATAATCTGTTTCAATGGTTTCTTGATTACCATCTTTGCTTATAGTAATTGCATTCAAATGGTCTTCCCCGTGAAGCGAAACAACTTCTGCTGGTGTAATTAAATTTACGTAACCTAATTTTTTATATTCCTGAAGTTTTTCAACTGAGTCCAATGCGCCACGAAATTCGTTTCTTCTGTGAATTAAGGTAACTTTTGAAGCTACATCGGCTAAAAAAATACTCCAATCCAAAGCGGAATCACCGCCACCAGCAATAACTATTTTTTTATCTCTGAAAAATTCGGGATCTTTTACAAAATACTCAACTCCTTTTTCTTCATAAAAAGCAATATTTGGAATTTCGGGTTTTCTGGGTTCAAAAGTTCCCAGTCCGCCGGCAATTGCAATGGCTTTGGCGTGGTGTTTTGTTCCTTTATTTGTAGATACTATAAAGGTTCCGTCCTCTAACTTATCTATGGTTTCAGCCGTTTCAGAAAGTGTAAAACCGGGTTGAAACTGCTTGATTTGTTCCATTAAATTGTTGACCAAATCGCCTGCTAAAACATCCGGAAGACCCGGAATATCGTAGATGGGTTTTTTAGGATAGAGCTCCGACAATTGTCCACCTGGCTGAGGCAAAGCATCTATGATGTGGCATTTTAATTTTAATAATCCCGCTTCAAAAACTGTGAAAAGTCCTGTTGGTCCGGCACCGATTATTAGTATATCTGTTTCTAACATTCAGAAAAGTTTAAAGGTTTAGGGTTTAAGAGTTTAAAAGTTCTTAAATCATAAAATTAGGCAATATTCTCAACCGTTTCGATTTGTGGTGCGTATCTTTTTATAGTTGTTTCAACTCCTGCCTTCATCGTACTCATGCTCAAACTACAGGATGTGCAGGCGCCTTGAAGACGGACTTTTACATGTTTTTCGTCTTCTATAGAAACCAAACTAATATCTCCACCATCAGAATTCAGAAAGGGTCTGATTTCGCTCAATGCTTTTTCTATGTTTAGAGTTAATTCTTCGTTTGTCATATCTTTATTTTAGTTTTCAGTCGCAGTTTTCAGTCACAGAAAACAGTGGAAACTGTAAACTGTCACTGTAAACTGAATACTATTTTTTCACAGCGGAACATCCTGCCATGGTTGTAATTTTGATTGCTTCTGTTGGTGGTAAACTTTCGTTTCTGTTTACTGTTTCTTGAACCACATTTCGAGTAATTTCTTCAAATACTTTTTCAATTACCGATGCCGTTTGCAAAGCTGCTGGTCGACCATAATCTCCAGCTTCGCGAATGCTTTGCACTAATGGAACTTCACCTAAAAACGGCACTTGTAAATCTTCAGCTAAATTTTTTGCCCCTTCTTTTCCGAAAATGTAATATTTGTTATTTGGTAATTCTTCTGGAGTGAAGTATGCCATATTTTCTATAATTCCAAGAACAGGAACATTAATAGCATCTGATAAAAACATGGAAACACCTTTTTTTGCATCGGCCAAAGCTACCGCTTGTGGCGTACTTACTACAACTGCTCCTGTTATTGGTAACGATTGCATGATGGATAAATGGATATCGCCTGTTCCTGGTGGTAAATCAATTAACATAAAATCCAATTCACCCCAATCAGCATCAAAAATCATTTGGTTCAATGCTTTGGAAGCCATTGGTCCACGCCAAATTACAGCTTGACTTGGAGCTGTAAAAAATCCGATAGACAGAATTTTGATTTCATAACTTACAACCGGTTTCATTTTAGATTTGCCATTAACTTCAACAGAAATTGGCTTTTCATTTTCGACATCAAACATAATGGGCATAGATGGACCGTAAATATCGGCATCTAGGATTCCGACTTTGAAACCCATTTTTGCTAAGGTAACCGCTAAGTTTGCTGTTACTGTCGATTTCCCAACGCCACCTTTTCCTGAAGCTACAGCAATAATATTACTAATTCCTGGAATGGCTTTCCCTTTGATTTCATTAGGATTGGCGTGAGCTTCTACTTTGATGTTTACTTTTACAACAACATCAGGTGAAAAGTTGGAGTGGATTAGTTTTTTGATATCGTCTTCAGCGCGTTTTTTAATGTGCATGGCTGGTGTAGCAATGAGTAAATCTACAGTAACTTCGTTGCCAAAAATCAGTACGTTTTTAACTACGCCGCTTTCCACCATGTTTTTTCCTTCGCCCGCAATGGTGATGGTTTCCAATGCTGAAAGAATTTCTTTTCTATCTAATTTCATTTTTTGTTTGTGGTTTGTAGTTAATGGTTTATTGTACCAAAACTACTTTTATTTAAACTGAATATAGATTGCAAAGATACTTTGAAAAAGTTAATAGTGAAAAGGCAAAAGCCAAAAGTTTTGTTAATAAAAAAGAATGATTTTTTATAGTTATTTGTAAATTTTTTAAAAATTACGAAATAATTACAAACTACCTACTGACCACTAATCTCTGGCTGCCAAAAATGTTTCTCAAAATCGACGATTTGATTATTGACAACCTTGATTCCCTCATTTTCTAATAACTGTTGCATCAAGTTGGTACCATCAAAATGATGTTTGCCCGATAGCAATCCTTTCCTATTTACCACTCGGTGCGCAGGAACATTATCCATATTATGAGAGGCATTCATTGCCCAACCTACCATTCGAGCCGAACGTGCAGTTCCTAATGCTTTGGCTATGGCGCCGTAAGACGTTACTTTTCCTTCTGGAATTTGTCGAACTACAGTATACACTCTTTCGAAAAAATTGGTTTCCATTAGTTATACAGCAATTTAAAAAGGGTCACAAACGCCATAAAAGAAGTTACCGAACCAATGATGATATTTATATTTCTCATAAGGAATTCGGTCTTTTTTTCAATCTTTTTAAATGCTACAATGTAGGTGTAGAAGACCGTAAACGACCCTAAAACGACACCAATTACAAATTCAGCCACCGGAATTTTATCAAAACTAAAATAACCTGATGCTTGTAAACTCATGCTTGCAAATACATAAAACGGAATCGGTAATAAATTCAGTGTTGACAAAAGCATTCCTAATAAGAAGCGATTGGATTTACCTTTAACTTTCGCATCAGCTTTAATTTTTTTGGGTTTTTCGGCAATCCAGAAAAAATAGAAACTAAGAAGCGTAAAGATAAAAATTCCTATTTCCTGGAGCGTTGCTACTATTTCCTCATGATTACTTATAAATCGAGCAAATAGTACCGCGATAAAAGTTTGAAAAAATATGATTATAGAAGCGCCGAAAACAAAACGTAACGCTTCATTTTTACCATCTTGTGTACTCACTTTGGCTGCAGTCATATTGATTAAACCCGGAGGAATAACCGCCAAAAAAGCTATGAAAAAACCTAATACAAGAGGCAAAAAATAAGACATCTATTTGATTTTAAAGCGAATATACGTAATTGCTTTGTTGATTTCCAAATATTGATTTTCGTAAAAAGTCTGAATTGCCGTTACCTCGTTTGGTGCGCCTTCATTTTTATAGACATTATGATTGGCATACAACACTTCGTGGCCTTCACCATGCAATAATCCTAAAGTATATCCATGCATAAATTCACTGTCGGTTTTCAGGTTTACAATACCGTTTGGTTTCAATATTTTTTTATAAAGCTTTAGAAATTCTGAGTTGGTCATTCTATGCTTCGTTCGTTTGTATTTGATTTGAGGATCAGGAAACGTAATCCAAATCTCATCTACTTCGTTTTCGGCAAAAATGAAATTAATCAATTCGATTTGAGTTCGAACAAAAGCTACATTATTCATTTCTAAATCGACTGCCGTTTTAGCTCCACGCCAAAATCTCGCCCCTTTGATATCAATACCAACAAAGTTTTTGTTAGGATAACGTTCGGCTAACCCAAGGGAATATTCGCCTTTACCACAACCTAGTTCAATTATGATTGGATTATCATTTTTAAAAAATTCATTATTCCATTTTCCTAACAAAGGAAAATCACGACCTACAACCTCTTCTCTTGTTGGTTGAAAAACATTTTCAAAAGTTTCGTTTTCCTTAAAGCGTTTTAATTTATTCTTACTTCCCACAAACTTAATTTTTTGGTAAAATTAAGGAAATATACACTATTCAAAATCTTTTTTACTTTGCAATTATAAAACCGTAATTTCAACTCTTGAAAAATTCAACAAAAAATATTCTCGTAGCTCCTTTAAATTGGGGTTTGGGCCACGCCACTCGTTGTATTCCGATTATTCGGGAGTTGGAGAAAAATGGGTTCACACCAATTTTGGCATCTGATGGTGTTGCCTTGCAAATCCTTCAGAAAGAATTTCCGCATCTTCAATCGTTAACATTACCTTCATATGAAATTGAGTACTCCAAAAATGGCAGTGATTTCAAATGGAAACTGATTAAAAATAGTCCAAAAATGATCGACGCCATTTTTACCGAAAAGAAAATGGTCAAAAAATGGATTACAGAATATAACTTAAATGGTATCATTTCCGACAATCGTTTGGGTGTTTATAGCAAAAAAGTTCCGAGTGTTTTTATTACTCATCAATTGAATGTTTTATCGGGTAAAACAACTTGGATTTCGAGTAAACTACACCAATATTTTATCAAAAAATTTACAGAATGCTGGATACCCGATATTGAAAGAATGCCTAATCTTACGGGCAAACTAGGGCATTTGAAGAAAAATAATTTAAACTTTACCTACATTGGTCCATTAAGCCGATTGGAGCGAAAGAACCTTCCGATAAAATATGATTTAATGGTAGTCCTATCAGGGCCTGAACCACAAAGAACTTTATTAGAAGAAAAGCTTAAAAAAGAAGTCCTACAATTTCAAGGGAACGTAATTTTTATCAAAGGCATTATTGAACCAGAGCAAAAAATAGAACATGAAGGTAAGGTAACTTATTACAATTTCATGATATCAAATGAAATAGAAACTGCATTTAATGAAAGCACTATGGTGCTTTGTCGTTCAGGATACACCACCGTAATGGATTTGGCGAAATTAGGAAAAAAAGCATTTTTTATACCAACACCGGGACAATTTGAGCAAGAATATTTGGCAAAAAGATTCAAAAGAAATGGTTTTGCACCTTTTGCTAAACAGGAAAATTTTGAAATTGCAGATTTGAAAGATGCCAAATTATACCAAGGTTTGCCTCAACTAAAAAAAGAAATTCACTGGAAGCAATTATTCATTCTTTTCGAGGGTGAATGAAAATTCAGAACCTTTTCCGAATTCGCTTTCAATATAGATTTTTTCTCCGTGAGCTTCAATAATGTGCTTTACTATAGATAATCCAAGCCCAGAACCTCCTTCATTTCTTGAACCACTTTTGTCCACTCTAAAAAAGCGTTCAAATAGTCGAGGGATATTTTGTCTTTCTATTCCTTCTCCATTATCTCTTATCCTAACAATGATTTTATCGTTTACTAAATCCTCAACAGTGATTTCGGTTGTGCCATTTTCTTTTCCGTATTTTATGGAATTCATTATGAGGTTGGAAAGTACTTGCTGAATTTTTTCCTGATCGGCAAAAACATATATTGGTCTACTATATCGTCTGTCAAACATCAAGATTATATTCTTTTTGTCGGCCGTCATTTCTAGTAAATCGAAAACGCTTTGAATTAATTCAGTAATATTGAATTTGGACAGTTCTAGATTCACATCGCCCATTTCCAGTTTGGAAATCATGTCTAAATCTTCAACAATATAAATCAATCGTTCTACGCCTTTTTCGGCGCGCTCCAAATATTTTTTACGAACACTTTTGTCATTAATGGCGCCATCAATTAGTGTAGAGAGATAGCCTTGTACTGTAAACAAGGGTGTTTTTAGTTCGTGTGAAACATTGCCAAGAAATTCTCTTCTGTATTCTTCACGGACTTTTAGGGTTTCTATTTCGAGTTTTTTATCGGTGGCGAACTTTTTAACCTGTTTGGTTAACGTTTCCATGTCGGTAGTAATAGGTTGACTACGAAACGATGTTGATTCGAGCAATGATACATCATCGTATATTTTTTTTACTCTACGATAAATGAATCTTTCTACACGATATTGAATAACAAAGAATGAAAAGGTAGCATTGCAAATTGCAAAAACCAATACAATTGGAAAAGAAAATTCATTAAAAAACCACAACAAAATCGAAAGAAAACCTGAGGAAAAAATAGTAATATAAGCCGTTGAAACTAAAGCAAACGTATAGGTTTTCTTAAATTTTATTTTCATTTATACTTCTAATTTATAGCCTACCCCTTTGATGGTTTTAAACAAATCATCTCCAATTTTTTCTCGAAGTTTTCTGATGTGCACATCAATGGTTCTACCACCAACAATGACTTCGTTACCCCAAACTTTATCAAGAATCTCTTCTCGTTTGAAAACTTTTCCCGGCTTTGAAGCTAAGAGATAGAATAGCTCAAACTCTTTGCGTGGAAGAACAATTGCTTGATTATCTTTGATGATTTTATATTCTTCTCTATTGATTTCAATGCCCCCAACATTAAGTGTTTCCGATGTATGTTCGTCACTTTTCAAACGACGAAGTAAGGCTTTTACTTTGCTTACTAATAATTTTGGTTTGATGGGTTTTGTAATATAATCATCGGCACCAGCATCAAAACCAGCTACTTGTGAATAGTCTTCACTTCTTGCTGTTAAAAAAGCAATGATAACATTACTTAATTCCGGCAGTTTTCGAATGTTTTCGCAAGCTTCCATTCCGTCCATTTCGGGCATCATTACATCCATAATGATGAGTTGAGGTAATTCTTTTTTGGCTTTTGCTATGGCCTCTTTACCGTTGGAAGCGGTTACAATTTGATACCCTTCCTGAGAAAGATTATACCCTACGATTTCGAGGATATCTTGCTCATCATCAACTAATAAAATTTTAATGTCTTTTTTTTTCATAACGGACACAATTATTTTGTGAATGTAAATGTAAAGATAATACAAAATGAATTGTTTTTTTAAACGGGACTTAACTGTTATTTAATTTGTTAACATTTTGATAATGCTAAATGAACGAAATGGTAATACTAAAGTAACATGCTCTTTACATTGTGTTGGTTCCTTTGCACCAAAATTAAACAAGACAAAATGAAACTTAAATTAATTGTTACTTTTTTACTATTAACGGTTCTTGGTTATGCTCAACCCGAGACGCAGTCGAACGGAGCGAAGCTAAACAAAGGAACAATTACTGGAACCTTAACCGATAAAGATTTAAACAATGAATCTTTACCTTTTGCTAATGTTGTATTGAAAGGTACTACTATTGGAGTAACTACTGACGACAAAGGAAAATATTCTATTTCAGTTGAAGCAGGAACCTATACTATTCAGTTTAGCTTTTTAGGATACGAAAACATAGAGGAAAAAGTGGAAGTAAAAGCTGGTGAAACGGTAACTATTAATAAAGCGCTAGGCTCAGGTAGCTATCAGTTAAAAGATGTGGTTATTCAAAATACAGTAAGTAGAGAAAAAGAAACGGCACTTTTAATGGAGCAAAAAAACGCAGTTGAAATTAAGCAAAGTATTGGTGCTCAGGAAATGTCACGTAAAGGAGTTAGTGATGTAGAAGAAGGATTAACTAAAATCACTGGATTTACAAAAGTAGAAGATCGTGGATTATTTATTCGTGGATTAGAAGATCGATACAATAATTTACTATTAAATGGCATGGCAATTCCTTCTAACAGTCCATTTAAAAAAATAATCCCATTAAATTTGTTTCCAACTGACATTGTTGGATTTATGGATGTTTTCAAAACATTTAATCCCGATATTTATGGAGATTTTGCTGGTGGAACAGTTAATATCAATACATCTCAAGGAAATCAAAGTCAAACCAAAATTAATTTTGGAACAGGTTTAACTACAAACAATAATTTATCAAACTTTGCAATGGCGTCGGATGCGTCGGATGCAAAAAACTTCTTTGGCTTTGGAGGAAACAATAGGGATTTACCGAGTGCTTTTGGAAATATACCAACAGGACAAATAAATAATGATTTCAATTCAAATTTTAATGTTACCGAATATTCAGCTCCATTAAATACTAGCTTTGGAATTACCCATACAGGTAAATTTACTATTGGAAAAAACAATGCTAAATTAAACTATATTTTTTCTTCTAATTTTGAAAATAGATACCAAATTAGAGAAGGTGTTGATAGAATATTTACACAAGGAAACCAAGGAATATATGACAATGATTTGAAAAGAACTCAAAATAAATTTCAAACTCAGAGTTCTACTTTAATTGGATTACAATACAAAACAGATCGTTTAAAATTGTCTTCAAATGCTTTGTTTCTTCGTTCTACAGAAAACTTAATTCAAGACCAAGTTGGTTATACGCGAACAAATGTTCAAAATCCGAATGAAATAATTAGACTTAACCAATATGAACAATCTGATTATTTGAATTTTCAAACTTATGGCAGTTACAAAATTACTGCAGACGACAAACATTCTGTAAAGGCTGGTATTTCATTTTCAAAAACAACTTTCGAGCAACCTGATAGAAAATTTATTAATGGAACGCTAATTAACGATACTACCATACAAACTAGTTATGGTGGAAATCATTTAATTCGTCAGTTCTTAAAAGTTGAAGGGAATTACTTCTTATCTGGTTTAGCAGAATATTCTCTTAAATTTGGAAAGAAAGAACAAAAAAACAAATTGTCAATTGGTTTTAATGGATATGCAGAAGACTTGGCAACTACCTATCGTTTCATTTTTGGTAGACCAAACACTTCAGCAAGTCCTCAAAACATAACTTTAAATTTTATTGATACAGCTCTTGAAAATGACTTGTCAAACAATGTTTTTTCATTTAGAGAAGAATCTAATGCCGATTATAAAACAAAAATATTTCAAAATGTAGTAGCTGGTTATAGCAATCTTTTTCTGCCAATAAGCGAAAAATTTGAAACTAACATTGGTATCAGAACTGAAAACACTATTCGCGAATTAAAATTCAGACCTATTACAGACCCAATTAATTCTCCTTTCAGAAAACAGGAATATAATAAATTAGATATCTTACCTTCTGTGAATGCCAAATACAAGTTGAGTGAAAAAAGCAATATTAGAATGGCAGTTGGAAAAACAATCACAAGACCTGTTTTGATGGAAGCAATTCCTATTCAATATGTAAATGCTGATGGAACTACAGAAAGAGGAAATCAAAATTTAGTAAACTCTGAAAATTATAATGCTGATATTAAGTTTGAGATTTTCCCAACTAACAAAGAATTATTTGCCGCAACACTATTTACAAAGTTTATTGACAAACCAATAGAAAGAACTATTGAAGCTGCTGCTACTGGTAGTGGTCAAATAATTACCTATTTCAATAATGAAAGTGCTACCTTATTTGGAGCGGAATTAGAGTTATTGCTACAGCTTTCTAGATTGAATGAAAACCTAGATGGATTCTCTTTCGGATTCAACACGTCATTAATGTATACCAATGCCAAAGTGGATAAAAATCGTCAAGGGTATTTTGACACATTCGAACAAAGACAATTGCAAGGTGCTTCCAATTGGTTAATCAATTCGGATTTAAAATATGAATTTGATTTTAATGAAAAATGGAAAAATACTGTAACACTTGTATACAGCGTTTTTGGCGAAAGAATTTATGCTGTTGGAATAGCAGGTCTTGACCATATCTACGAAAAACCTTTTAATAAACTAGATTTGGTTTGGGGTAGTAAAATAGCAAAAAAATGGGATGTGAAATTTGGTATCGATAATATTTTAAACCCTTTATACAGAAGATCACTTGGAGATGAAAGTAAAATTGCGATAAACGAGCCATCATTAGATTTACTAACATTTAGACGAGGAACTGGTTTTTCACTTAATATAGGATACACTTTTTAAATAAAAAGTTCTAATTAAAACCAATCCTTGTGATTGGTTTTTTTATTTACAATTAGTAAACTTTTTGTTTACAAATTAATAATCAATTACTAACACTATATTAACAGTGTCATAACCATTACAAAATTTGACAAACGTATTTTTGTCCAAGAAATTTAAAACTAAACAAAATGAAAAAAATTTTTGGTACGCTTGTACTTTTAGGCACATTATTTACCGGTTGTTCAAGTGATGATGATTCTACTTTGCAACCTGTAGAAGGAGAAATTACAGGTTCAATTACGACTAATAGAACTTTTGCTTTTGGAAACTACACATTAAATGGAATTGTTACAATTGAAAGTGGTGTAACTGTAACATTTGATGCTGGATCTACTATCACCGCAAATCAAACAAGTGGTGTTGATGCTTTAGTTGTTAAAAATGGTGGTAAACTAATTATAAACGGAACTTCTTCGTCTCCTGTGGTATTTACAGAAACTTCAAAAGTACCAGGTTCTTGGGGAGGAATTATTATGTATGGTGACGCTCCAATTAACGGAGCTGGTGGTGTTGCAACAAAGACTTCTGAAGATGGATTAGCATTATCTTACGGAGGAACTAATCCTGCACACAATGGAGGTACACTTCGCTATGTTAGAGTAGAGTATGCAGGTAAAAAAATTACAGACGGTACAAGTGAGATGAATGGATTCTCTTTTTACTCAGTTGGTTCAGGAACCATACTTGAAAACTTAGTGTCTTATAAAGGTGCTGATGATGGTTATGAATTTTATGGTGGAACCGTAAGTGCTAGAAACTTAATTTCTTATGGTAATTTCGATGACTCTTTTGACTGGCAAGACGGATGGAGAGGTGAAAACAATACTAACTGGTATGCTTTTCAAACAGGTACAGGAAACTTCGGTATGGAGATAGAGTCATCAAATAACAATAATGCTTATTTTCCTAAAGTTTCAAATATTACTTTAAAAAGAAATACAGGAACACAAACGGAAGGTGGTTCTTCTGCAGCTGAGTACGATGCTATTCAATTCAAAAAAGAAGGTAATGGTGAATTTACTAATATCGTAATCTCTGGTTATACTACTGCAAATTCTACAGCTGTTCGTATTCAAGATAACAATACGAATACTAACCAAGTGAATGGTGGAAAAATAAAACTGTTCAATGTAAAAATAAACGATGGTACTTCTCAAGCTGCTGGCGCTGGTACTGTAGTTGTTAACTTTATGTCCGAAAACTATACTATAAGCAATGCTGCTACTGGAGCAGCACTTACAAATGGTGCTTGGGCAACAGTAGATGGTGTAAATCTTATTCAATAATTGAATATAATTCTCAAAAAACTCCTTCTCAAAAAGAAGGAGTTTTTTTTTGGTATACTATTTGAAATGTTTTTTATATATTTGTAACAACCAAATTGAAGTCATGGCTAAAAACTACTTTTATAGTATTCTATTTTTTCTTGCTTTTTCGTTTACTGGGTTTGCCCAAGACGGAAAACCGCAAGGCGAAAGTTTAGGGTTTTATCCTAACCCGGTTAGTAATGGTAAAATTTACATCACCTCTAAAACAAGCTTAGACAAAGAAGTGTTGATATTTGATGTGTTGGGTAAAAAAGTATTACAAACAACCATTTCTTCTCGAGAACTAAACATCGCTTCTATACCTCCTGGAGTATACATCATCAAAATTACCGAAGGCGATACTACCGCCACTAGAAAACTAATTGTCAGATAGTTAAACTTTTTGAAAATTAATCTTCAATTAATCATTTTTTTACATTCTTTTTTTTCGCAACCGAAATTTGTGCTTATCTTTGTACGCTAATTAAATTTAAAAAAATGAAAAAAATTTACTCTTTATTACTTTTGGCGTTAACTACAGTGTCTTTTGGACAAGTTTTCTCCGATAACTTAAATTATGCTGATAATTCACTTTTAACTGCAAATGGATGGACTGCTCATAGTGGAGCTAATTCTAATTCACCTGACGTTGGAACATCAAATGGATTAACATATACTGGCTATTCAGGATTAACGGGTGTTTCAGCTGCTGTTGTTGGAAATGCTGCACAACTTGATAATAATGGAGAAGATGTCAATAAACTATTCACAGCACCAGTAACCACAGGAACTTTATATTATTCATTTTTAGTAAATGTAGTTTCTGGAGATGCGGGATATTTTACACATTTAGGAAATGGTACAAACTTTACCGCAAGAGTTTTTGTAAAGCCATCCGCAAACGCTGGTAAAATTAATTTTGGTATTTCTAATACAGGTACAGCTTCTTATGCTACTGTTCCAACAGATTTTGATTTAAACACAACGTATTTAATAATTGTTAAATATGATGTTTCGACAACTGGCGCTGCGAGCATTTGGGTTAAATCGGCTGGAGTTCCAGCAACCGAAGCTGCAGCAGGTGCACCTGAACATTCTACTTCTGCTTCTGGAGTTGCTAACGTTGCTGCCGTTTATTTACGTCAATACTCAGCTACTCAAAATATCATAGTTGATGGGATTTTGGTATATTCAACTTGGTTTGGCGCTACACCTTGTGCGCTAACTTTAAATACTGAGACTGTTGCTTGTGATGCTATTACTTTAGGAATTGACACTTACACTGCTACAATACCTTATACAGGTGGAAATACAGGGACTTATAATTTATCCTCTAATTTTGGAACTGTTGGTGGAGACAACCCATCTACAACTGCCACTGGAAATATTACAATTTCTGGTATTACTGAAGGTGTAAACGTCACTTTAACGGTTACTGGCACATGTGGTTTTACAAAACTTGTAGCTGCTCCTGTTTGTAAACCTGTTAATCCATTACCTTTCAGTGAATCTTTTCCTTATACAATAGGAAACTCATTAAATGGAGAGCAAAAATGGACTGCTGTTAATACAGGTGATAATATTTTAATTGCTTCAGGCAGTATGTCATACCCTGGAATTACTGCAACAGGAAATTCAATTACTTTTGTAGGACAAGGTGCTGAGTCACGAACTTTATTCACAAGCACTAATACAGGATATGTCTACGCTTCATTTATTGTGACGGCTAGTGATTTAGCAAATGTTACAACAGATTTAGCAAATACTTACTTTGCTGTATTTACTGATGCTACTGGAGCAACAACTAATGCAAGAGTTTGGATTAGAAAAAACGGAGCACAATACCAATATGGTTTAGGTTCAGGTTCTGCTCCTACAGATTGGGATCCAATCTTATACAACGCTGGCGATGTTCAATACGTTGTTTTAAGCTATGACTTTACAGGCAATACTTTGTCATTATTTATTAACCCAACTATTGGTGGAAGTGCTGCTCCAACAGTAGCAGTAACGCCAACTACTGCTTATGCTAATTTTGGTGGTTTCCTGTTCAGACAAGACACAAATACGACTACACCAACAATGTTGGTAGATGAATTGAGAATTGATGTAACTCCTAACTTTACATTAGGTACTTCATCAAACGAAATAACTGGTTTGCAACTATATCCAAACCCAGTTTCAAACGGAACATTATTCATCGAAACTACTGCTAACGCTAGTAAAACAGTGGCTGTTTATGACGTACTAGGGAAACTAGTTTTAAACACAACTACTTCTGATAGTACTGTTAATGTTAGTGCTTTACATACTGGAATTTATATAGTGAATATTACCGAAGAAGGAAAAACAGCTTCAAGAAAATTGGTTATTAAATAATTGATTTTAACTATATCAAAAAGCTCTAGTCTCGTTATAAAACGAGATTAGGGCTTTTTTATTTTCATTACTTTTGCCACAAAGTAAAAACTTATCCCTTGATAAATCCACAAGACCTATTTACCATTTCATCCCACAAACAATTTGAAAAAATGGCGCTGAAAGTTTTTCGTTTCCAATACGAAAGTAACTTGGTTTATCATGAGTTTTGTGATTTTTTAAATACGGATGTTCAAAAAGTAAAATCATTAGAACAAATTCCGTTTTTACCGATTCAGTTTTTTAGAAGCCATGAAATCGTTTCTACGACAGATGCCATTCAAGAAATCTTTACCAGTAGTGGCACAACGGGAACGATTACGAGCAAACACTTGGTTACCGATGTTTCTCTTTATGAACAAAGCTATCAAAATGCCTTTTCTTCATTTTATGGCAATATTGAAGATTATGTGGTTTTAGCATTACTCCCATCCTATTTAGAGCGCAGTGGTTCGTCGTTGATTTATATGGTTAAGGATTTAATCGAACTTTCTAATAATGAACACAGCGGCTTCTATTTGCGGAATTATGATGAATTAATTACCAAATTAGTTGCATTGGATAATACGGGTCAAAATGTAATCTTAATTGGCGTTACTTATGCTTTGTTAGATTTGATTGAACAGCATAAATTCCAATTAAAAAATACCATCATCATGGAAACCGGAGGGATGAAAGGCAAACGCAAAGAAATGATTCGGGAAGAACTACACGAAAAATTATGTAAAGGTTTTGGTGTTTCTAGTATTCATTCCGAATATGGAATGACCGAATTATTATCGCAAGCGTATTCACTAGGTAATGGCATTTTCGAATGTCCGGCGTGGATGCAAGTTTTAATTCGCGATACCGAAGATGCTTTGACCTATGTTGATAATGGAAAAACGGGTGGTATAAATGTCATTGACTTAGCCAACATTAATTCGTGTTCTTTTATTGCCACACAAGATTTGGGCAAAAAACAGCCCAATCAACCAGCAGGCAAACACGCAGGTTCATTTGAAGTATTGGGACGATTTGATAATGCTGATATTCGGGGTTGTAACCTACTGGTTATTTAATAAAGTCATTTTACCCTTAGTGCGCTTAGTGAAAAACCTTCGTGGCCTTCGTGGTTAAACAATCCTAATCACAAAATAATTCTTCTTCCCGCGTTGCAGCAATACAAACTGATTGTTAATCACATCTTTTGGAGTCAACTGAAATTCTTCGGTTATTTTTTCTTTATTTACTGCAATCGAATTAGCTGCCAAAGCCCTTCTCGCCTCGCCATTCGATTTCAAAAATCCTGATTTTTCATTCAATACATCCACAATATTGATTCCTAATTCTATCTCTTTTCTTGAAATTTCCGACTGCGGCACACCATCAAAAACTTCTAAAAATGTCGCTTCATCCAATTGCTTCAAATCATCAGCAGTAGCATTTCCGAACAAAATATTTGATGCCTGAATGGCTTTATCTAACTCCGCTTTTCCATGAACCAATATCGTTACTTCTTCCGCTAATCTTCTTTGCAACACTCTTAAATGAGCCGCTTCTTTATGTTCCGCAATCAAAGCATCAATAATAGCTTTATCCAAAAATGTAAAAATCTTTATATACTTTTCCGAATCTTCATCCGAAGTATTCAACCAAAACTGGTAAAATTTATACACCGAAGTCTTATCAGCATCCAACCAAATGTTTCCACCTTCCGATTTCCCAAATTTTGAACCATCCGTTTTGGTAATTAAAGGCGTAGTCAACGCAAATGCTTTTGCGTCGGTATTCGGATTCATGCGTCGAACCAATTCGGTTCCCGTTGTAATGTTTCCCCATTGGTCAGAACCGCCCATTTGCAACACGCAATTATAATGCTTATGCAAATGGTAAAAATCATAACCCTGAATCAATTGATAGGTAAACTCCGTAAACGACATTCCATCACCCGTTTCGCCCGACAAACGTTTCTTTACCGAATCCTTTGCCATCATATAATTTACGGTAATTCTTTTGCCAACTTCACGAGCAAAATCAATGAAAGTAAACGACTTCATCCAATCGTAATTATTTACCATAATCGGAGCATTGGCCCCCGTTTGATTAAAATCTAAAAAGCGCGACAGCACTCTTTTTATTCCGGCCACATTCTTTGCTAACTGCTCTTCGTTAAGCAAATTACGCTCATCCGATTTCCCCGAAGGATCTCCAATCATACCCGTAGCGCCACCAACCAAAGCAATCGGTTTGTGTCCAAAATTTTTCAAATGAAGTAGCAAAATGATCTGCACCATACTACCAATATGCAACGAATCGGCCGTCGGATCAAATCCAATATAAGCGGTCGTAACTTCCTTAAGCAATTGTTCTTCGGTTCCAGGCATGCTGTCATGGTACAAGCCACGCCATTTTAATTCTTCTACAAGATTTTCCATTTTACAAACAAATTTGCCGTAAATATAAGCAGAATTGGGAATTAGGATTATGGAATTAAGGATTTTTAAATTAAGGATTTTATGGAAGCGAACCTGCCTGCCTGCCGGCAGGCAGGTTCCTGCTTTCCGTTATATTTTACACCTGTCAGGTTTTAAAAACCTGACAGGTGTAAAGATGCCACTCCAATCAGGGCTAGAAGAAAGACTATCAGTGTACTTTTTATCAAATCTACTTATCTAAAAATCTAACACACGAGCGAAGCGAACTGACGGAGTAATCTATTATCTTTACCACATGATTTTAGTCACAGGCGGAACAGGCTTAGTTGGAGCACATTTACTGCTGCATTTGGCAGAGAGTGAATCTACTATTCGCGCTATTTATAGAGAATCGAAATCTATCGAAAAAACCAAATCCCTTTTTCAAAGCTATCAAAAAGAATCATTATTTCCTAAAATTGATTGGATACAAGCTGATATTATTGATGTTCCTTCCTTAGCAATAGCATTCAAGAATATAGATTACGTATACCATTGTGCCGGGTTGATTTCGTATGATCCAAATGATGAAAGTAAACTTCGAAAAGTTAACATTGAAGGAACGGCCAATATGGTCAATTTTTGCATAGAATACAAAATAAAAAAACTCTGTCATGTGAGCTCCATCGCTGCATTAGGAAGTTTAGCACCTCATGAAAATGCTATTGATGAAGAAACCGAGTGGAATCCAGAAGCGCCCCACAGTGATTATGCCATTTCTAAATACGGTGCCGAAATTGAAGTTTGGCGAGGACAACAAGAAGGATTGAATGTTGTTATTGTAAATCCAGGTGTTATTTTTGGCACTGGTTTTTTGAATCAAGGCAGTGGTCTGTTTTTTTCTGCCATAAAAAAAGGATTCCCATTTTACACCAAGGGAACTTCTGCTTATGTTGGTGTGACTGATGTTGTTAGTATTATGATGCATCTAATGAAAAGCGATATTGTAAGTGAACGATTTATTGTAGTTGCTGAAAATAATTCCTTTAAAAAAATAATCTTTGACATTGCCGAAAACCTTGAGGTTAAAAAACCAAAATTTGAGGCAAAACCTTGGGTTTTAAGCATCGCTTGGCGATTGGATTGGATACTGGCAACCATTTTTAGAACCAAAAGAACGCTCTCAAAATATAGTGCCCATTCACTACTTTCTTCCGAACGTATATCGAACCAAAAAATAAAAAATGCTTTGAATTTTGAATTTCAAAGCATTGCTAGTGTCATTAAAGAAGTGACTTCTTTGCAAAAATAATTATTGTACTTGAGGCACATCTTGATTTGGTGGTGAAACAGAAGTTGATGGAACTTGCTGGCTATTATTAGTTGCTCCTTCTGTTTTTGATGTCTCTTTGCTAAGTCTTTCTTTAACTTTCTCAAACATCTTTTTATATTCTTCGATATCTGAAGCATAATATTTATTACTTTTTACAAATTGGATACTGTCAATTTTATACTTCTTGTATATATATTCACTTCCAGCTTTACTAGTTATTCCACCATCAATATTCTGACTTTTGATTGCTTCTAACAATGAAATGTCGTACAAAATGTCGACCATCTTATCTTTCGCAATTAAGTTCTTAGGTTTTGCAACTGGAGTGTCATTACAACTGATAACCAAAAAAACACAACAAACTAATACTATAAATTTCTTCATTTTCTTACTATTATCTATTAAAAAGCAGTCGCTTTCCAACGTGAATGTCTTTTACTTTAAAATTCTGATAAACTAATTCCCCATTTACTAAAGTATGCGTAATACGTGATTTAAAGTTATATCCTTCAAAAGGCGACCAGCCACATTTTGCTAAAATATTTTCTCTCTTAACATTCCATGGTGATGAAGGATTTACAATAACCAAATCAGCATAAAAGCCTACTTTGATAAAGCCACGTTTTTCAATTTTGAAAATTTTAGCTGGATTATGACACATTTTTTCGACTATTTTCTCCACTGATATTTTCCCTTGATGGTTGGCTTCAAACATGGCTACCACTGCATGTTGAACTAACGGACCGCCTGATGGTGCTTTGGTATACACTTGTTGTTTTTCTTCTAAAGTGTGCGGCGCATGGTCGGTAGCAATAACGTCAATTCTGTCGTCTAACAGGGCTTCCCAAAGCGCTTTTCTATCTTCAGAAGATTTTACAGCAGGATTCCATTTAATCAGATTGCCTTTAGTAGCATAATCTTCGTCTGAAAACCAAAGATGATGAATACAAACTTCGGCTGTAATTTGTTTCTCTTCTAAAGGAATTTTATTAGTAAACAACTCCAACTCTTTTGCAGTAGAAATATGAAAAACATGAAGTCTGGCTCCGGTCCTTTTTGCTAATTCAATAATTTTTACAGTCGATTTATAACATGCTTCTACACTTCTAATTTCAGGATGAAACTTTACTGGTATGTCTTCCCCGAATTGTAATTTATAACGTTCTAAATTCGCTTTCACAGTACCTTCATCTTCACTATGAACAGCAATTAGCAATTTGGTGTTAGAAAATATTTTCTCCAAAGCTTCTGAACTGTCTACAAGCATATCTCCAGTCGAAGAGCCAAGAAACAGTTTAATACCAGCGACATTTTTGGGGTTTGTTTTTAATAATTCTTCTAAATTATCATTGGTTCCGCCCATCATAAAAGAATAATTGGCATGAGACGTTTTGGCTGCAATTTTATATTTTTCTTCTAATATTTCTTGAGTAACGGCATTTGGAACGGTATTGGGTTGCTCAATAAAAGAAGTGATTCCGCCAGCAACAGCTGCTGCGCTTTCAGATTCGATATCGCCTTTGTGCGTTAAACCTGGCTCTCTAAAATGCACTTGATCGTCTATAGCTCCCGGAATTAAATAATTACCTTCGGCATCTATAATTTTACAACTGGTGGATTTTGGGCTGATGCTTTCCGAAATTTCAACAATAAATTCATTTTCAATCAAAACATCTCCTTCAAAAATGGTTCCTTCGTTTACAATCTTCGCATTTTTTATTAAAACGGTATTCATTTTTGCGTTTATAATTGGTTAAAAAACTTTTTAAATCGTAATGAAATAACACCAAAAATTGCTTCTTTAATAATAGAACTACTCATTTTTGACTGTCCTTTAGTTCGGTCGGTAAAAATGACTGGTACTTCTTGAATGTTAAAATTTTTAGCGAAAGCTCTGTATTTCATCTCTATTTGAAAGGCATAGCCAATAAATTTAATCTTATCTAAATTTATTTTTTCTAAAACCTCTCTGCGGTAACAAATAAATCCTGCTGTTGCATCCATGATTTTCATGCCTGTAATCATTCGGACATATACCGATGCAAAATAAGAAAGTAACACCCTACTTAAAGGCCAGTTTACGACATTCACACCAGTAACATATCGAGAACCAATAGCTAAATCAGCGCGATTTGTATTACATGCCTCATGTAATCTTTCTAAATCGATTGGATTATGTGAAAAATCGGCATCCATTTCAAAAATGTATTCATATTGGTGCTTAAGTGCCCATTTAAAACCATGAACGTAAGCTGTTCCAAGTCCAGATTTTTTCATTCGTACTGACAAAAACAATTGGCCTTCAAACTCTGCTTGCAATTGACGCACTTTTTCGGCAGTTTTGTCTGGAGAATTATCATCAACAATTAAAACATGAAACTGTTTTTGCAAGGAAAACACCGCTTTAATGATGCTTTCAATATTTTCAATTTCATTATAAGTTGGAATAATTACAATACCGTCATTCATAGTAAGCGCTGTCAAACTTAGTTGCAAAAATAAACTTTTTATCAGAGCACTATCTTAATAATTTTATAATAATTTAACAAATAAAAAATCAGTAATTTTGTAGGGATTATGATAGAAACTGTTTTACAGCCACGTATTTTAGAACCTAGAGATTGGGCGACCTATCTTTTCGTATTTTCTTTTATTTTAATTGCTATTACAAAAACAGCGTTTGAAGGTAGATTTAGTGAATTCCTCAGAATTTTAGTTTCTGATAAATATATAAAAGTCTATAAAGACCCCTCCCATTTAATGAGTGGTTTTACAATACTCATGTTCATAGTTCAGGTTATTTCATTTTCATTTTTTATTCAGATAGTACTTCATACTTTAGGTTACGTTTCCAAAACAGATTGGATTGTATTTCTTCGGATTTTTACTTTTTTCGGCATATTTGTGCTCTCTAAATTTTTGATCGAAAAGATCGTTGCAGCGGTTTTTAACATCGAAGAATTTGTAGAACAATTTAACCTACAGAAAGTTAGTTACCGTACGTTTATTGGAATGATTTTGCTACCTATAAACATTTATTTGTTTTATAATAATTCGTCTTCAAATGTTTTGATTTATTGCGTAATTGGTGTTATTTTAATAATAAACCTTTTTTCTTATTTGGTTTCGCTGAAAATTTATCAAAATTTATTAATGAGCAAGTTGTTTTATTTTATTTTGTATCTTTGCGCACTTGAAATAGCGCCCTACTATTTTATTTATTATTTGATTACAAAAAATTTAGCACATTAGAATGTCCAATTTGAAAGTGAAAACAATTTTGGTGTCACAACCAGAGCCGAAAGTAGAGAATTCGCCTTATTTTGAATTACAGCAAAAACATAAGGTAAAAATTGATTTCCGATCATTTATACATGTAGAAGGGGTCAATGCAAAAGATGTTAGAGCTCAAAAAATTGACCTTAATAACTTTACGGCAATCATATTAACGAGTAGAAATTCTGTAGACCATTTTTTTAGAGTTGCTGAAGAAATGCGCTACAAAGTTCCCGAAGATTTAAAATATTTTTGTCAATCAGAAGCGATTGCATTTTATTTACAAAAGTATGTGGTTTATAGAAAGCGTAAAATTTATGTGGGTCAAAAGGACTTTGTCGATTTGTCTCCGTTGATAAAAAAATACAAAGAAGAAAAATTTCTTTTGCCCGCTTCTGACCAGTTGAATTTTGACATACCTCAAACATTGAGCAATCTAAAAGTTGATTGGACTCAAGCTACTTTTTACAAAACCGTTATGAGTGATTTGTCTGATTTGGCAGATGTATATTATGATGTTTTGGCTTTCTTTAGTCCAACAGGAATTAAATCGTTATTTAAAAATTTCCCGGATTTTCAACAAAATAATACTCGTATTGCTGTTTTTGGAAGCACTACTCAAAAAGAAGCTCTTGACAGTGGTTTACGTATTGATATTTTGGCTCCAACACCGGAAACACCATCAATGACTATGGCTTTAGAGAGGTATATTGCCGATGCGAATAAAGGAAAATAAAAAACTGATAAAACAAAAAAGCCATTCACAACTATAGAATGGCTTTTTTGTTTGGCTTACGGTTGTCTGTTATAATTGTGGTCCAGCCTTTACTAAACTTTGACCTTCATAATTATCTGTGTATTGCTCGAAATTTTTGATAAAAAGAGTCGCCAAATCAGTCGCTTTAGTATTCCAAGATGATTCACTTTCATAAGTATCTCTTGGATCTAATATTGAAGAATCTACATCATGCAAAGATGTTGGAACCTCTAAATTGAAAATAGGAACCATTTTAGTAGCTGCATTTTCAATCGAACCATCTACGATAGCATCAATAATAGCTCGTGTGTCTTTGATAGAAATTCGCTTCCCAGTTCCGTTCCAACCCGTGTTAACCATGTACGCTTTGGCATGGTTTTGCTCCATTTTCTTAACTAATTCTTCTCCATACTTAGTTGGGTGTAAGGTTAAAAAGGCTTTGCCAAAACAGGCAGAGAAAGTGGGTTGCGGCTCCGTTACTCCTCTCTCTGTGCCCGCTAACTTAGCTGTAAAACCAGACAGAAAATAATACTTTGTTTGTTCAGGTGTTAGTTTAGAAACAGGAGGCATCACTCCAAAAGCATCTGCGGTTAAGAAAATAACTTTATTGGCATGTCCCGCTTTTGAAATCGGCTTTACGATATTGTGTATGTGGTAAATTGGATAGGAAACTCTGGTATTTTGGGTTACGGAACCATCTTTAAAATCGATTATCCCATCTTTGTTTACAGTTACATTTTCTAAAAGTGCATCTCGTTTTATTGCATCATAAATATCCGGCTCGTTTGCAGCACTCAAATCTATCGTTTTGGCATAACATCCACCTTCAAAATTGAAAACACCTTCATCATCCCAACCGTGTTCATCATCGCCAATTAATTCTCGTTTTGGGTCTGTAGATAAGGTTGTTTTTCCAGTGCCTGAAAGTCCAAAGAAAACTGCCACATCACCTTCAGTTCCTTTATTGGCAGAACAATGCATTGACGCTATACCTTGCAAAGGCAGATAATAATTCATCATGGCAAACATTCCTTTTTTCATTTCGCCACCATACCAAGTACCCCCTATAATTTGAACTTTTTCAGTTAAATTAAAAGCAATAAATACTTCCGAATTTAACCCATGAGCTGCATAGTCTTTAAAAGAAGTTTTAGAACCGTTCATGACAATAAAATCAGGTTCTCCAAAATTTTCCAATTCTGCTTCTGTCGGACGAATAAACATATTGGTCACAAAGTGCGCTTGCCAAGCCACTTCCATAATAAAGCGAACTTTCAATCGTGTATTTTCATTAGCACCACAAAAGGCGTCAACAACATATAATTTCTTGCCAGATAGTTGATTGGTAGTAGTATCTTTTAATGCGTTCCACGTGTTTTGTGAAATTGGTTTATTATCATTAACCGCTTTTTCTGAATTCCACCAAATAGTATCTTCGGTGATGCTATCTTTAACGATATATTTGTCTTTTGGTGATCTGCCCGTAAAAACTCCTGTCATTACATTGACTGCTCCAAGTTCGGTAAGTTGCCCTTTTTCAAACCCTTCCAAATTTGGATCTAACTCATCATTGTATAATTTTTCAAAGGATGGATTGTGAATTATTTCTTCAACATTGGTAATCCCATATTTCTGTAACGAAATCGATTTCGTTGTCTGAGCGTAGTTCTCCATAGAAATTAGTTTGAGTTGCATTATAAATTAGACGGCAAAGGTAAAAATTAAATTTTAGAAACTATTTTTTTTATACTAAATTATCTTTTAGATTTTAAAATATACCAAAACAAAACACCCCAAGCCACTATTAATAAGGCACCGCCAATTGGTGTTACGATTCCAATAAATCTAAAATCTATTCCAGTTATTGCTTTGGTAGTAAGCAAATAAATTGATCCAGAGAAGAAAAATACTCCAAAAAGCACTAGTTGAAAAACTCTCTTCTTTACTTTTTCACTTAGGTTACTTACTTGTCCTAAAAACAACAAAAAAAGGGCATGATACATTTGGTACTTCACACCTGTTTCAAATGAACTAAGTTGTTCTACTGACAATTCTTTTTTTAATGCATGAGCACCAAAAGCTCCCAATACAATTGCTGTCATTCCCATGAAAGCAGCAACACTTATTATTTTTCTTTCCATTATTGTAAGTCCATACTAAAAGACAAATTTATTCGTTATCCTGATACGATTAAAATAAAATTCACATTTCTTTTGGAGTTTGAACCATTATAAAAATTTTATATTTGCACATTCAATTTACATTCTATGAATAAGTTCCTTTTTTTCCTTTATTTCATTTTTACTTTCAGTTCGTTTAGTATAGCAAATAGTCAAACAATAAAAGCAGGTGAAAAATTAGTTTTTGCTGGTTCTTATAATATGAGTGGGCTGATGACTCAATTGGCTCAAGTTACTATGTCGACTGAAAATGTAACCACTGCAAAAAACAGTTATTTACATTTAAGTTGTGAATTGTCAACCTACACCAAATGGGATTCATTTTTTAAGATTAGAGACATTTATGAATCATATGTAAATCCGATAACTTTAAAACCAAACCTATACAAAAGAAGTATCGACGAAGGTGGTTATACAAAAAAAGAAAAATATGTTTTTAAAGGTACAACTGTAAACAGTACCGTTAAAAAAAGAAACAAACCTGAAACACAAAAAAACTTTTCTATTGGAAGTTCTACCCAAGATGTGATTTCACTGTTGTATAAAGTTAGAACTATGGATTTATCTAAATTCAAAGAAGGACAAACTCAAAATCTTATTATTGTTTTTGATGAAAAACAAATTCCTGTTACCCTAAAATATATGGGGAAAGAAACTATAAATGCTGGTAATCTAGGCAAAAAAGAATGCTATAAATTATCAATTGGTGCCAAAACCGATGCGTTAAAAGGAAAAGATAAAAACCTTATTTGGCTTACTGCTGATAGCAAAAAAATTCCAGCTTTATTAAAATTTAGCATTCCGGTTGGAACAGGACAATTGACATTAACGGCTGCAAACGGAATTTAATACAATTACAATGAGAAAATTATTTTTAGTTCTTGGAATATTATTTACATTGATTGCTATTACTTTTTCCGTATTACCAATGGATACCATTGCCTTTTTACCCATTGGGTTGGCTTTGCTTTTTTGCTTGGTATTGCTAAAAAAATCGAATGAAAATCAAAAAAAACTCCCAAATATTTTATTGCTTTTGTGCGTGACTTCTTCTGTGTTTGTATTAGGAAAAACACTTTTGATTAAAGATGAAGTAGAAAAAGACGCTAAATTTGAAAAGGAAAAAATCGAAACCAAACAAGAAGCTAAAAAAGAACTCGAAGCTCTTGAAAAGGATTTGGAATAAAAAACAACCGGATGAGAAAAATATTAATCATTGGTGCCGGACGATCAGCATCTTCACTAATTCAATACCTATTAAATAAATCCTATCAAGAAAATTTACACTTGACTATTGGCGATTTGTCTCTGGAATTAGCCCTACGCAAAACCAATAACCATCCCAACGCCAAAGCAATTGCGTTAGATATTACCGACGAAAAGCAACGACAAACCGAAATTAAAAAAGCTGATATCGTGATTTCGATGTTGCCTGCTCATTTGCATATTGATGTGGCTAAAGACTGTGTGACTTTCAAAAAAAACATGGTTACCGCTTCCTATGTTTCCGATGCGATGCAAAGTTTGGATGCCGAAGTAAAAGCCAACGGTTTGGTTTTCATGAACGAAATTGGGCTCGATCCTGGCATAGACCATATGAGTGCCATGAAAATAATTCATGAAATTGAAGACAAAGGCGGAAAGGTAA
The DNA here is from genome assembly GCF_044369455.1 of Flavobacterium sp. Lineage (GTDB taxonomy): Bacteria > Bacteroidota > Bacteroidia > Flavobacteriales > Flavobacteriaceae > Flavobacterium. Next base: position 358,181 of record NZ_JBIPLW010000001.1, read on the forward strand.
TTTTATTCGAATCGTTTTGTGGCGGATTAGTAGCTCCAGAAAGTGATAACAATCTGTGGAATTATAAATTTACTTGGGCGCCAAGAAATGTAGTGCTAGCAGGTCAAGGTGGCGCCGCTAAATTTATTCAAGAAGGAAAATACAAATACATTCCATATCACAAATTATTCCGCAGAACCGAGTTTTTACACGTAGAAGGTTACGGTAAATTTGAAGGTTATGCCAATCGCGATTCATTAAAATACCGAAGTGTTTATGGCTTAGATAATGCTTTGACATTATACCGCGGTACGATTCGCCGTGTGGGTTTCTCGAAAGCATGGAATATGTTTGTGCAACTCGGGATGACCGATGACACTTACGTTCTTGACGATTCCGAAAGCTTAAGTTATCGTGATTTTATCAATCTGTTTTTGCCGTATTCACCCACAGATTCTGTTGAAATCAAAACCCGTTTGCAACTCGGCATTGAACAAGATGATATCATGTGGGACAAACTACTAGAATTGGATTTGTTTAACCCAAACAAAAAAGTGGGCCTTAAAAATGCTACTCCAGCCCAAATCTTAGAACGCATCTTAAATGACAGTTGGACATTACAACCCGAAGACAAAGACATGATTGTGATGTATCATAAATTTGGTTACGAAATTAATGGTGAACGCAAACAAATAGATTCGAAAATGGTGTGCATTGGCGACGACCAAACCTACACCGCTATGGCAAAGACCGTTGGTTTACCTTTGGCAATGGCGGCGATTCAAATATTGAATGGCAAAATCAAAACTCCAGGTGTGCAATTACCTATTAAAAAAGAAGTGTACGAACCGATTCTGAAAGAACTCGAAGAATTTGGCGTGATTTTCAACGAAACCGAAATGCCATATGTGGGTTATAATCCTGATAAGTTGGTGGGGAATTAAATTTTTTTAAAGCGATAGGCTTGGGATTTATCAGCAATAGCAATTCCTGCCTTTCATTCTATCTTTTTCTTTTCAAGAAAAAGGATGCCATTTCAGTCAGGGCTAAAAGATTTTCCATTTTTATTTTTGTTAACTTCCTTAATGAACCTTAATTTCTTAATGTTTCAAACCATAGCAGTAACCAATTTCATTTTTTTTATTTCTATTTAAAACAAAAATCTTACTTTTACTTTCAAATTACTTGAAATGAAAATAAATCAACTACAAATAGAAATTGACGGTATCGATAAAGAAATCCTCCGCGACTTGATGCAAGATGCCCGAAAACCCATTTTACAAATTGCTAATAAAATTGGAATATCTGGCGCTGCCATTCACCAACGGTTACGAAAACTAGAAGATGCTGGCGTTATTGCTAGTTCAAAATTAATGGTTGACAACAAGGTTTTGGGTTATAAAACCATGGCGTTTATTGGTATTTACTTAGACAAAGCATCAAGTAATGCCGAAGCAGTAAAAGAACTTAAAAAAATTCCAGAAGTATTAGAATGTCACTATACTACGGGAAATTGGAGCATTTTAATTAAAATTATTTGTAGAGATAACGAACATTTAATGCAACTCTTGAACAAGAAAATCCAACCCATTGACGGTGTTTCAAGAACGGAAACGTTTATTTCGTTGGAACAACAAATTGAACGGCAAATACAACTTTAAAATAAACCCTATCAGAGTTTATCCCGAGACTTCGGGACTGACAGGGTTTCCTGTATTGATTTCATCAACCTTAATCTCTTCTGCCAAAAACCTGCAACGCCCAATATAACAGCGAAGCCAAAGCTCCAATAGCAGCAACTACATAAGTTCGCGCTGCCCATTTCAAGGCATCTTCAGCTCCGGCATATTCCTCTTGGCTCACCATATTTTTGTTTTTTAACCAAGCCAAAGCTCTGTTGCTGGCATCATACTCAACCGGCAATGTGATAAAACTAAACGCCGTTGCCACCGCCATTAATACCAAACCAATTACGGCAATATAAAATCCGAAACCTAATCCTGCTGCCGCGCCAAGTATTAATCCTCCAAAAATCAAATATTGTGAAAGTGTGGAAGAAACGTTTACAATTGGCACTAACTGAGAACGCAATTGTAACATAGAATAAGCCGTAGCGTGTTGCACTGCATGACCACATTCGTGTGCAGCTACTGCCGCTGCCGAAGCATTTCGCTGATTATAAACGGACTCACTCAAATTAACCGTTTTGTCAACAGGATTGTAGTGATCTGTTAATTGCCCTGGTGTAGATATGACTTTTACATCATAAATGCCGTTGTCTTGAAGCATTTTCTGAGCGATTTCGGCACCAGACATACCGTTTCTTAAATGCACTTTGGAGTATTCTGCAAATTTGCTTTTCAGTTTTGAACTTACTAGCCAGCTTACTAATGCAATGGCGCCGATTAAAATATAGTATTCAAACATAATTATAATTTTTAAAATTATTTTTATTAGTAGCAAATTATGCACCAAATGTTACAAATGCCAAAGTGACATTTTTTAAATAACCTCTATCCTACAAAGTTAATCACTTTCCCAGGCACGATAATCACTTTGTTTGGTGTTTTCCCCTCCAAATGTTTTATGGTGCGTTCATCCGCCATGACAATTTCTTGTATTTGGGGAACGGTTAAATCCAATGATAGCTTGATGGTGAAACGCATTTTCCCGTTAAACGAAACCGGATATTCTTTCTCTCTTTCTACCAAATACTTTTCTTCATATACCGGAAATGGAACCGTTGAAATAGAACCCGAATGCCCTAACTGTGCCCAAAGTTCTTCCGCAATATGTGGCGCATAGGGCGAAATTAGAATTGCCAAAGGTTCTAAAATTTTACGATGATTGCATTTTAGCATTGCCAACTCATTGACACAAATCATAAACTGTGAAACCGATGTATTGAACGAGAAATTCTCGATGTCTTCGGTTACTTTCTTGATGGTTTTGTGTAATGATTTAAATGCCTCCCCTAACCCCTCCGAAGGAGGGGAATCATCCACATAAAAAGTTTCGTTTTCGCCAGAGTGATATAGTTTCCAAAGTTTTTTTAGGAAACCTGAAACGCCTGTTATTCCTGCCGTGTTCCAAGGTTTGGCTTGTTCTAATGGGCCAAGGAACATTTCGTATAAACGCAAGGTATCCGCACCATAATCATTACAAATATCATCGGGATTGACTACGTTGTATTTGGATTTGGACATTTTTTCGACTTCGCGACCAACGATGTATTTTCCATTATCTCGAATAAATTCTGCATCTTTATATTCTGAATAAAGTGGATGACTTAAAAATGCATCAACATCCAATTCATTAGCTATGTCATTAATAACTGATAAATCAACATGAATTGGAATTGTATTTATTTGAATTTCATATTGATTGATATTTGCAGCAATCTCTTTTGCCTCTTCGGGCGAATCAATATTCTTTGATTGTAAAACAAAAACTTCTTTTAGTTTTTCTTGATCTTTTAAAATAGAACTTGATATAACTGATAATTTATTAAATAGAGTTATTCTTCCATTTTGATTATCTTTTATTGATTTCCAACTATAATCCTGAACTCTATAAACAAAAGCACTCATCCCCAAAATCATTCCCTGATTAATCAACTTTTTAAACGGTTCTTCCGTTGGGGCGTATCCAATGTCTTTTAGAAATTTGTTCCAAAAACGAGAGTATAATAAATGTCCGGTTGCATGTTCGCTTCCGCCAATGTATAAATCTACGTTTTCCCAATAGTTAAGTGCTTCCTGACTGGCAAACTCGGCGTCATTGTGCGCATCCATATAACGCATCCAATACCACGAACTTCCAGCCCAACCTGGCATGGTGTTTAATTCTAAAGGAAATATGGTCTTGTCATCAATCAACTGATTACTAACGACTGAACACTGAACACTATCCCAAGCCCAATCCGTAGCATTTCCTAACGGTGGCTGTCCGTCTTCGGTAGGCAAGTATTTTTCAACTTCTGGAAGGACTATTGGTAAATGTTTGGCATCAATCATCTGCGGCAATCCATTTACATAATACACCGGAAATGGTTCGCCCCAATAGCGTTGTCTTGAGAACACGGCATCGCGCAAACGGTAATTAGTTTTGCCTTTCCCTTGTCCGATTTTCTCCAATTCCTCAATCACTTTTTTGGTGGCTTCTTTATAGCCCAATCCGTTTAAGAAATCGGAGTTTACCAATTGAAAACCTTCTTTACTGACAAACGCTGTTTCGGAAATATCTTGATTGAAAATGTTTTTGATTGGAATATTAAAATGTTTTGCGAAAGCATAATCACGTTCATCGCCACAAGGCACTGCCATAACAGCTCCGGTTCCGTAACCTGCCAAAACATAATCGCCAATCCATATTGGAATGGGTGCTGCCGTAAACGGATGTTCGGCAAACGCCCCTGTGAAAACACCCGAAATGGTTTTGATATCTGCCATTCTTTCTCTTTCGGAGCGTTTTGCGGTGGCTTCAATATAAGCATCAACAGCCGCTTTTTGTGCTGGTGTTGTGATTTGGGAAACCAATTCGTGTTCTGGTGCTAACGTCATAAAAGTTACTCCGAAGATGGTATCGGGGCGGGTGGTAAAGACTTCAATTGACCTCACCCCCAACCCCTCTCCAATGGAGAGGGTAGCTTTAGTATCTATTGACGCTCTCTTTTGTAATTCAGATTTAATTTTAGACAAAACAGTATTTAAGTCTTTTTCAACTTCTTGATTGGTAAATCGAATAACTTTAAAATAATGCTTTTGTTCTAAAATCAATGTTCTTTCCTCATCTCTCTCCTTTTGCTCTATATCATTATGATACCCGCCATCAATTTCTATAACTAATTTTTTATCTAACGATACAAAATCAACAATAAAATTTCCGATATAATGTTGCCTTCTAATTTTAAATCCTAGATTAGAATTTCGCAACTCTTTCCACAAAATCTCTTCAGCTTCCGTTTGTTCTTTTCGATTATTTCTGGCTAAACCTACTAATTCTTTAGCATATAATGGATTTGCAGTTTTATAACCTGGTTTAGAAGCTTGGCTCCCCTCTCCTTTGGAGAGGGGTTGGGGGTGAGGAAAAACTTTAAACTTTACTAATCCTCCAACCGATTTTCCAATCCAGTTTCGTTGACTTTCCTTAATACTTTCACTCCAATCAATAGTTTCTAGACCTTGCAATAATCTTTCGGCATAGGCAGAAATTCGCATCGACCATTGCGTCATTTTTTTGCGAATAACAGGATGCCCGCCACGTTCAGAAACTCCGTTTACAATTTCGTCATTCGCCAAAACAGTTCCTAATGCTGGACACCAATTTACTTCGGTTTCTGCCAAATACGTTAATCGGTATTGCAACAGGATTTGTTGTTTCTTTTCTTCCGAAAAAGAATTCCATTCTTCAGCAGAAAAAGAGGTAATGTTATCATCACAAACCGCATTTACTCCCGAAACTTCGGGAGCATTTCCTGCTTTCTCAAAAATGGAGATTAAATTTGAAATATCTTCTGCTTTATCAGTATCCTTATTGTACCAGGAGTTGAACAATTGAATAAAAATCCACTGCGTATGTTTGTAATAATTGGGATTAGACGTGCGCACTTCTCTACTCCAATCGAAAGAAAAACCAATTTTGTCTAACTGTTCACGGTAACGCGCAATGTTTTCACGAGTAGTTTTCTCAGGATGTTGGCCAGTTTGAATGGCATATTGTTCTGCTGGTAAACCAAAAGAATCATATCCTTGTGGGTGCAACACATTGAATCCTTTGTGGCGTTTGAAACGTGCTACAATATCGGAAGCAATATAGCCAAGTGGATGCCCAACGTGTAAACCAGCGCCAGAGGGATAAGGAAACATATCGAGAACATAATATTTTGGTTTTTCCTCCCCTAACCCCTCCAAAGGAGAGGAAGTTGGGTTAATGGCTTTAAACGTTTGGTTTTCGGCCCAGTATTTTTGCCATTTGGCTTCGATTTTTTCGTGATGGTATTTCATTCTTGATTTTTATTATTCTACACCTGACAGGTTATAAAAAAGCTGTCAGATGTATTTATACATATACTTTTTTAGCCCCGATTGCAGTGGAAATCCTTTTTCTTTTTGTCCCTTCGACAAGCTCAGGATGACAAAAAGAAAAAGATCTGCCTGCCGACAGGCAGGTTGTAACGGAAAGCGGGAAAATGGATGGTAAATAAGCCCAAGCCATTTGCTTCTAAAAAATTTTAGGGACAAATTTACGGTTATTATAATAAAGTTAAAAGTTTGTACGTTATAAAGGAGAAAAACAATTTTCTTTATTATTTTTACCACATTAAAATACAATATATGTCATCATCATTTGAAAAGTTTCAGAATCGCAGAGTGATTACCTCTTATTTTTCGGTAGTGCTGAGTGTCTTTTTAGTGTTGTTTCTATTAGGTATTTTGGGACTTTTTGTCATTAATTCTAAGCGGTTGTCTGATAATTTTAAAGAAGAAATTGCGATGACTGTTTTCTTCAAAACAGAAACTCCAGATTCAACAATAACGGCTTTCACCAATGAGTTAAAAACGGCAAAATTTGCAAAATATTTCGAATATGTTTCTAAAGAAAAGGCGGCGGAAAAACACATGAAAGTAATTGGAGAAGATTTTATGCAATTTTTAGGCGTAAATCCGCTACAAAATTCTTTTGATATTCATCTTAAAGCGGACTATGTGACCAATCAGGGTATTGCGAAAATTGAAAACCGTTTGCGTAAAAATGACATGATTGCTGATATCGTTTATGACAAGCAATTGGTGACAATGGTCAATGATAATATTAAAAACATTAGTATGTGGATATTAATTATCAGTTGTGTTTTTGCGTTCGTTTCTGTTTTACTTATCAATAGTTCACTGCGTCTGTCTATTTTTGCCAACCGATTTATTATTAAAACCATGCAAATGGTTGGGGCGACCAAATCGTTTATACGTAAACCATTTATTCAACGTTCTGTTTATTTAGGATTGATAGGTTCTGCTTTAGCTATCCTGGCATTAATTGGCGTATTGATTTACATTGAAACTACGTTTCCTAATTTAGGTATTTTAGAAGATAAACTCGCTATTGCAATTGTGCTTGTTGGTGTTGTTGTTTTAGGAGTAATGATTTCCTGGATAAGCACTTATTTTGCAACCCAACGCTTTTTGAATTTAAGAACAGACGATTTGTATTAAAAAAGAGAATGATAATAGACAAAGATTTTAAAAATAATATTCAGCTGAGATGCTGAAATAAATTCAGCATAAATGAAAAACAACGAGCAAAAACCAGATTTTCTTTTTGAAAAGGTAAACTACAAATTCCTAATGATTGGCATTGCGATTATCGCATTAGGGTTTATATTGATGAGTGGCGGTGGAAGCGATGATCCAAAAGTTTTTAGCGAAGATGTTTTCAGTTTTAGACGAATTCGATTAGCGCCAACCGTAGTTTTAATTGGTTTTGGAATTACGATATATTCTATTTTCAAGAAATCTAAATCGGAATAATGGATTATTTGCAAGCGATTCTGATCGCAATTGTAGAAGGATTAACGGAATATTTACCCGTATCTTCTACAGCACACATGATTTTTACGAGTTCTTTTTTTGGAATACAAGAAGATGAGTTTGTAAAGTTATTCCAAGTTTCTATTCAATTTGGCGCCATCTTGGCTGTTGTGGTTTTGTATTGGAGAAAGTTTTTTGATTTCTCAAAAATCAATTTCTATAGTAAACTAGCCTTTGCTGTAATTCCTGCTTTAGTTTTAGGAAAATTATTTGATGACAAAATTGACGAAGTACTTGGGAACCCAATTCCGATTGCGATTGTATTAATTATTGGCGGCATTATATTATTGTTTATAGATGGCCGATTTCACAGTCCAACGATAGCTCACGAGGAGGATATAACCATAAAAAAAGCGGTGACTATAGGATTTTGGCAATGCTTGGCAATGATGCCAGGCACCAGTCGTTCAGCGGCTTCAATTATTGGTGGAATGCAACAAGGATTAACTCGCGAAACCGCGGCGGAATTTTCATTTTTTCTTGCTGTTCCTACCATGTTAGCCGTTACTACTTATTCATTGTTTTTAAAAACATATGAAGTTTCTCAGTTAAAAGGATATGAACTTCTGACGCAATCAAGTGAGAAAATGAAAATGTTCTTTTTAGGAAACATTGTTGCCTTTGCAGTTGCCATTATTGCTATTAAATTTTTTATTGGAATCATCAAAAAATATGGTTTTAAACCTTGGGGATATTATCGAATCATAGCAGGTGTTATTCTTTTAGCCTACTTTTCATTAAACAAATAAGATTTGAAAACTGCCGAAGATTTTTTAGAAGGTCAAATATTATTGATTGATAAACCTTTGACTTGGACCTCATTTCAGGCGGTGAATAAACTCAAGTATATTTTAAAAAGAAAATACAATCTTCCGAAGAAATTTAAAATTGGTCATGCCGGAACTTTAGATCCTTTGGCTACTGGTTTACTTATTATTTGTACTGGTAAATTTACCAAACGAATTACTGAAATTCAGGCGCAAGCAAAAGAATATACTGGAACATTTACCGTTGGGGCAACGACGCCGTCTTATGATATGGAAACCGAAGTGGATACTGCTTTCCCAACCGAACATATAGCCGCTGCGTTAATTCAAGAAACTACCAAACAATTTATTGGTGAAATTGACCAAAAACCGCCTATTTTTTCGGCTATCAAAAAAGAAGGAAAGCGACTGTATGAGCACGCGCGTGCTGGAGAGGAAGTTGAAATTTCGTCAAGAAAAACTACGATTCATGAGTTTGAAATCACCAGAATAGCCTTACCTGAAATTGATTTTAGAGTGGTTTGCAGCAAAGGAACTTATATTCGTTCACTTGCTTTTGACTTTGGAAAAGCGCTACATTCTGGCGCTTATTTATCGGCATTGCGCAGAACAAAAATTGGCAATTATGATGTAGTCAATGCTAAACTTCCAGCGGCATTTGAGCAGCAGCTAAATCAATTTTAAACATCAAATCCAATATTTCTTTTTGGGTCGACAAGCCTTTATCATGCAAATACCATAATTGCAAATTAGTTTTTGCGGTTTCGTCAACTACTCCGTGTTTGGCTTTGTAATCAAGTATTAGGTTTTTGGCTCCCAATGGTCTAGGTCCAAAATGCCCTAAAATCTCGAGCGTTTTTTTATTTATAATTATAAGCTTCGGAATTGATTTAGTTCCATTCGTCAAAAAAAGATTCATCAAGTCTTCGTTTTCATCTCGAAAAACAAATTGCAAATCAATTTTATCTGAAACCTCAGCCATTTTTTGAACAACTGGTAGAATCTGAGCGGCATCGCCACACCAACCTTCAGAAATGACTAACCAAATATAGTCGGCTTTTAGTTGATTTAGTTCTTGAGCATACGCTGCAGTAATTTTAATCGTTTTCTCTAAACGATTCATGCGCACTTCATTCAATTCAGAATAATGCGTCAATGCTTCGGATTGTTCATTCCCAGTTGACTTTCCCTCTTTCAATAAAGATGAAATCGCATTTCTGTAGGCTTCATAACTAAAACTTTGCCCTAAACTTTTCTTAATAATAGCTAACATAACGTAAATTTTTCGTTGCAAAGTTACAAACCTAAAGAGCAAAAAAATCATGATATTTATTAGTAAACATTATTTTTCTTGTGTTGGATACAAAAACAGAATATGTTTATATTTGCATGACAAAAATTCAACTAATGAAATATAAAAGAATTCTTCTGAAACTTAGTGGTGAGGCTTTAATGGGCGATAGACAGTACGGAATTGACCCTAAGCGTCTAGCAGAGTATGCTGATGAAATTAAAGAAATTCACGACAAAGGTGTGGAAATAGCCATTGTTATTGGTGGTGGAAATATTTTTAGAGGAATTTCTGGCGCCAGTAATGGTATGGATAGAGTTCAAGGAGATTATATGGGAATGCTTGCAACCGTTATTAATGGAATGGCTTTGCAAGGTGCGCTTGAAGATAAAGGAATGTTAACCCGTTTGCAAACGGCTTTGAAAATTGAAGCGATTGCTGAGCCGTACATCAAAAGAAGAGCGGTTCGTCATTTGGAAAAGGGAAGAATTGTTATTTTTGGTGCTGGTACTGGAAATCCGTATTTCACAACAGATACCGCAGCAGTTCTTCGTGGTGTTGAAGTACATGCGGATGTGATTTTGAAAGGAACACGCGTGGATGGAATATACGACTCTGATCCAGAAAAAAATACAAATGCTATAAAATTTGATAGTATAAGCTTTGATGATGTTATTAAAAAAGGATTGAATGTTATGGACTCGACAGCTTTTACTTTAAGCCAAGAAAACGCATTGCCGATTGTCGTTTTTGATATGAATAAAAAAGGGAATTTATTAAAAATTTGTAACGGCGAAGAAATAGGAACCGTAGTAAGAATATAGTTTAGGGTTTATAGTTTGTTGTTTATTATTAACGACAAACCATAAACGACAAACCACAAACAATAAAACAATGGAAGAAATAGAATTTATTTTAGACAGTACAAAAGAATCTATGAATGGTTCGATTGCACATTTAGAAAAAGAATTTTTAAATATTCGAGCCGGAAAAGCATCTCCACAAATGTTGGGTAGTGTTTTTGTAGATTATTACGGTTCACAAACACCGCTTTCACAAGTATCAAATGTGAATGTTCCTGATGCCAGAACTATCACTATTCAACCGTATGAAAAAAGCATGTTACAACCAATAGAGAAGGCGATTATGATAGCTAATCTTGGGTTTAACCCAATGAATAATGGCGAAAACATTATCATAAATGTTCCGGCCTTAACTGAAGAAAGAAGACGTGATTTGGTTAAACAAGCCAAAGCAGAAGCCGAAGATGCAAAAATTGGAATCAGAAATGCTCGTAAAGATGCCAACACCGATATCAAAAAATTAGAAAAAGATGGGACTTCTGAAGACTTGTGTAAATCGGCAGAAGATGACATTCAGAAATTAACCGATAGTTTTATCCGAAAAGTGGATGAACACTTAGCGACCAAAGAAGCCGAAATTATGAAAGTGTAAGGTTGTTAAATCAATATTAAATCCGTTTTGAAGTATCGAGACGGATTTTTTTATTCCTATTTTTGTTACCTCTTTTGAGCTAATTACTTTTTAATGAAGCGACTATTTTTTTTGTTTTTCTTTTCTACGCTGTCGCTTCAAGCACAAATCCAAATCAATGGAATTATTAAAGATTCCGAAACAAAAAAAACACTTCCTTTTGCGTCAATTACAACAGAAAATGGATTGTCAACTATTTCTGATGTTGATGGGAAGTTTAATTTTATGTTGACTTTTCAGCCAAAATTAATTACCGTTTCCTATGTTGGATATGAATCGGAAATTATTTCACTTGCTACAATCAATTCCTTTTTGACAATTCAATTAATTCCTAAAATTGCAGCACTTAAAGAAGTTACCCTTTCTAATAGTAATCCAGCCAATGCAATTATCACTAAGGTAATACAGCAAAAAAACAATAATAATCCACAATTTAAACTAAACAGTTTCCAATTCAAATCCTATAACAAAATACTAGTTACTGCCAATCCTGATTCAATTGTTGGCAAAATTGATACCCTTTTTGTTAATGCAGTAAGTAAAGATAAAATCATCAAAATAGATTCTTCAGCTTATAAATTCAAAAAAATAATTGACAAACAACATCTGTTTCTTACCGAAAAAGTGTCGCAATTTCAGTTTGAAAAACCACACCTAAAAGAAACTATATTGGGCACCAAAATGGCAGGTTTTAAAGAACCTATTTACGAATTTTTAGGTTTTGGTCTGCAATCATTTTCTATATATGATGATAAATATGAGCTTTTTGAAACCAAATATAAAAGCCCAATTTCAAACACTGCACTCAAAGAATATCGTTATAAAATTTTAGACACCACTTCTGTTGATAATCGTGAGGTTACTGTGCTTTACTTCAAAAATAAAATCAGCAACAAAGGTTTGGAAGGGTTGCTTTATATTGATAATGAAAACCATGCTGTTGCGAAAGCGGTGATGCGCATTCGGGGTGTTTTAGACATTTCAGGGATTCACGAATTTAAGTTTATGCCCGATGAAAAAGTTTGGTTTCCCGTCCGGAAAAATTTTAAAATTGTTAAAGGAAAAAGCAAGGAACCTACAGCAATCTTAGGTGGTCGAATTGAGTTTGCTGCCGAAGATGACAACACCAATTCAAAAAAATCAGCTTCTGATTTTACGTATCTTTCATCCGAAATGCACACTTTTGATTTAGTTGTGAATACTACTCTGAAAATCAAAAAATCTTCTGTTGCCATTGAAGTAAAAGACAATGCCAATAAAAGAGATACTACTTTTTGGAACCTAAACCGAACCAATAGTTTAGATACCAGAGGAGAGAGAACTTATGTGGTTTTGGATAGTATTGTCACCACAGAAAACATAGAGAATAAAATAAAATTTGGACGAAAAGTAATCAATGGTTATTTGCCATTCGGGCCGTTTGATTTTGATTTGCGCTATCTATTGAGTTATAATAATTTTGAAGGATTTCGCCTCGGGATTGGAGGCATAACAAATGATTCCTTCTCGAAAATAATTCGCTTTGAAGCCTATACCGCTTATGGTTTGAAAGATGAAACCGCTAAATATAATTTAGGAACGGCGGTCAGAATAGGTAATTTTTCGAACACATGGGTTGGCGGTTCGTATATTGATGATGTTCGCGAGATTGCGAGTACCTCATTTGCTACAGACAAAAGGGTTTTTAAACTCTATGATCCACGTCCAATCAACATAAGTACTTTTTATAATCACAAGACATGGCGCGGCTATCTTGAAACTAAAATTATTCCAAAGACAGAAACTATTTGGCAACTTTCTTATAGTGAAATAACACCTTTATTCAATTACACTTTTGCCTACGACAGTCACTTGTATCGTGAATTTACGATGTCGACCGCGATGTTTTCAATGCAATGGAATCCGTTTAGCGATTTTATGCAAACGCCGAATGGCAAGATTGAATATGAAAAACGATTTCCAAAATTCTCCTTTCAGTTTACTAAATCTTTGCCAAATTTATTAGCTAATGATTTTGATTTTGGAAAAATAGATGCTCGAATTGAATATGAAAAGAAATATCTAAATGGTCAGAAATCTGCCATTTTACTTCAAGCAGGGTATGCTTTTGGAGCGCTTCCATTGACACATTTATATAATACTTCTCCAAATAATTTGAACCATGACAACGTATTACAACGGATAACCATTGCGGGAAAGAACAGTTTTGAAACCATGTATTTCAATGAATTCTTTTCAAGTGAATATTTGATGCTACACTTTAAGCACGGATTTAAAAGAGTGGAATTGTTCAAAAAAGTAAAGCCTTCTTTGGTTTTGGTTACTCGAATGGCATGGGGAAATCTTCAAAATGCGGAACGTCATATTGGTATTGATTTTAAAACTTTAAATGACGGTTTCTTTGAATCGGGAATTGAATTAAATCAGATATTTAAAGGGTTTGGATTGACTGGATTTTACAGATATGGTCCGAACCAATTGCCTCGATTTGAAGATAACTTGGCTGTAAAATTGAGTTTTGTTTTTGATTTTGGGTTTTAATCTGAATTCATTTACTGGCGCTTCGGTCGCAATGCTTGTGACTGACTTTGATTAAGGCTTAATAATCAACACCGAAGGAATATCAGTTAACCAAGAAGTTTCCTCGTCAACTAATTTTTTCCAAGTTTCTAAACTAAAAATAATAAGATTCTGCTGTTGCATAAAGGGTTTGTTGAGTTCGTCGGTATGAATTACTTCTATATTTTCTTGATAATTTAGTTGAACGGCAGACAAAGCATTTTCGACAATAAAGTTGTTTTTGGTAAGTTCGTTATTATCCAAAAGTGTTATGTGTGAATCATTGTTGTAAATCAATTTTTGAGCATAATCAATTAGGAAAACATCTCCTACGCTAAAAATTCCGACAAAAACTTTATCGATGTTGTGAATGCCTTTATCAATTAAAATGCCCAGTGGTGTTTTGGATTTCGAGATAATTAAACGCGTTCTGTCATCAAAAGGAGAATTTTCAAACAACCCTTCTTTCCCTTTAAACTTATCCAATAGTCTATCCGGATTAATAATTCGCGTAGTAAATCCGAGTACTTTTCCCAATAAGGTTCCTTCAAAAATAGATTTTCCCAATCCTACCAAAACCAAATCATAATTTCCTTGGTGAGCAATATCGGCAATATCGGTTTCTATGTCATTTGTAGCCTTGAAAATTGTGGTGATTTTTTGGTCTAATTTTTTAGATTCTTTAGCAATTGGTTCAAAAGTTTCTTTTTCGTATTCTTCTAAATTGTAGGCGTGCATTTCGTCGCTCATCGTTAAATGCATCGCAGTAATATTGGCAGTATCGGTTTCCTTTTTTATCAAACTATTTGCCAAACGAAGTAGTGATTTCCCTTTTTCATTATTTCCAAACGAAATCAGAATATTAAAATCAGAACGGTTTTTAACCTCTGATGGTATTATGGCATCTTTGGTTTTAAAAATAAAATTGATTATATCCAATGCTGGACCAGTCATAAAAGTGGTTACCAATGCCATGATAACCATCATCGTAAATACTTTAGGCGAAAGTACCCCAAGTTCATAACCAATGTTTAGCACAACCAATTCCATTAATCCACGTGTATTCATCAAAGCGCCAATGGTCAAACTATCACGCCAATTTTGCCCCACAAATCTTGCTGCTAAAGCACTTCCAAGAAATTTTCCAACAACAGCTACTGCAATAATACAGCCCGTAACTTTCCACAAATAAATATCATTAATCAATCCGATTTCCGTTCGTAATCCTGTAAAAACAAAAAACAGCGGCAATAATAATATTACAGATACGTCTTCTACCTTTTCGATAAAAACATTTCTAAATTTTGATATATCGGGCATAATGGCTCCCATCATAAAAGCGCCAAATAAGGCATGAATTCCAATAATTTCAGATAAATATGCAGAAACAATTAAGGTCAAAAGAAAAATAGCAACTACTGATTTTTTGATGTTGCTTTTCTTGGCATACAAATCTCCAACACGTTTTAAAAACGGTTTTACAATAAAGAGCATGGCTAAAACATAGATAAGAGCCAATCCAATTACATACAAAGAACTCACAAAACTTCCGGCTTTAACAATAGCAATAACAACTGCTAAAATGCACCAAGCTGTAATATCATCGGCCGCAGCACAGGTAATTACTATAGTTCCCAATCGTGTTTTATGTATGCCTCGTTCTTGAACAATTCGAGCCAAAACAGGAAAAGCTGTAATACTCATAGCAATTCCCATAAACAAGCTAAATGATAAAAACTCAATTCCAGCTGGTGCAAATTGATGATAGATGTAATAAGACAATCCTATACCAAGAGCAAACGGAATGACAATACTGGCGTGACTAATTACGACTGCTTCATTGGCTTTATTTTTTAGCACTTTCAAGTCTAATTCCATCCCAATCACAAACATGAAAAGTATCAATCCAATCTGACTCAACAATTGAAGATTTCCAAGAGAAGCCACAGGGAAAAGTGCTTCTTTCATGTCCGGAAAATACAAGCCAAAAAGTGAGGGTCCAAGGACAATTCCGGCAATGATTTCTCCTATCACAGAGGGTTGCCCAATTTTTCTGAAAATCCAACCAAAAATTCGGGCCACCAAAACAATAGTAATGATTTGAAATAATAATAAAGCTAATGGATGTTTTAAATTATGAAATAATGAGGAAAGAAACTGAACCCATTGGCTATCATTGGATGATGGAGACACAATTTTTCTGCCAACTTCCAACAGTTTGCCTTGTTCAACAATTCTATACATCAAATAGATGAATCCACCTGTAACGATAATATAAAACAAAGAATTTTTTAAATTTCTCATCTAATAATAGTTGCTACTTATCCTCACAAAGATGCAAAAAAGCACTGTACTTTTTTTTTTTTTTTTGGCTATTTACAATAATTTAAACACCATTAGTAAATCCTTATTAAAATAAAGAAAACTTTGCAATAATTCACTCTAATTTTTTATGGTTTTGATTACCTTTGCAACCCGTTTTAGGTCAAATGAAAAAGTTGTTAGGTATTGGTTTTTGGGAATTAATCGCCCGAATTATCCTCAGAAATAGAATTATTATATTAACAAGTATTGTTTTAATAACAATTCTGTTAGTATGTCAATGGAAATACATCAGGTTTACCCAAACCGAAGCCAACTTAATTCCAGCTGACGACAAAGTCAATGTTGATTACCAAAAATTTCTAAATTATTTTGGAGAAGAAGGAAACCTTATCGTAATTGCTACTAAAGATAAAAAGCTATTTACCCCAAAAGTTTACAAAGCTTGGAGCGATTTAATGAACGACATCAAATTGGATAAAGCGGTAAGTTTAGTTGTCTCTGTTGATAATCTGCAAAAATTAATCAAAAACGATTATCTCGAAACTTTCGAGTTGAATCCTTTGATTGATGAGAGTAAAATTCACGACGAGGCCTATTTAAAACAAAAAAAAACGGAACTGTTCACTAAATTGCCTTTTTATGAAGGGTTACTCTTCAATAAAAAAACGGGTGCCATTCGCTCTGCGATTTACTTAGACAAAAAAATAGTCAACACCGAAAAACGAAAAGACTATGTTCTTAATCAACTGATTCCACGATTAGAAAAATTTAAAAAAGCAACTGGAATAACGCTTCACACTTCTGGAATGCCTTACATCCGAACGCTTAATGCTAAAACCATTATTGATGAAATCGGTTTGTTTATTGGAGCAGCTTTATTAATTACGTCACTAATTTTCTTCTATTTTTTCCGTTCATTCCGAGCAACAATGATTTCTTTAATTGTTGTTATTATTGGCGTAATGTGGTCCTTCGGAATTATGGGTGCATTGGGTTATGAAATTACAGTACTTACTGCTTTAGTACCCACTTTGGTTATTGTAATCGGAATACCAAACTGCATTTTCTTTATCAATAAGTACCATCAGGAATACTATAAACACGCTAATAAAGCCAAAGCATTACAAAGGGTAATTACCAAAACGGGTACGGCAACATTAATGACCAATATTACTACCGCTGTTGGTTTTGCAACTTTTATTGCGACAAACAATGTCTTGCTGAGAGAATTTGGAGTAGTAACCACCTTAAACATTCTGGCAATTTATCTTTTGAGCTTGCTTTTAATACCCATTTTTTTTAGTTATATACCTTCTCCAATTCCAAGACATTTAGGTCATCTCGAAAGAGAATCATTGACAAAGTTTTTAAAATGGATTGTTAATACCGTTAAGTACAATAGAATTAGTGTCTATGTTATTTCGGTCTGCTTATTAGTTTTTGGAATTATCGGAATTGAAAAAATAAAAGTTTCAGGAAGTATTAT
The DNA here is from genome assembly GCF_044369455.1 of Flavobacterium sp. GTDB lineage: Bacteria > Bacteroidota > Bacteroidia > Flavobacteriales > Flavobacteriaceae > Flavobacterium. The sequence continues at coordinate 375,668 of NZ_JBIPLW010000001.1, forward strand.
TGAAGACATGCCTAAAAACACGGACTTTTATAGAGACATTCGCTTCTTTGAAAAAGAGTTTGACGGTGTTATGCCTTTGGAAATTATGATTGATAGCAAAAGAAAAAACGGTGCCATGAAGCTTTCTGCATTAAGAAAAATGGAAGAGTTAGAACAAACGATAACTGATATTCCGGAACTTTCAAAACCATTGTCTATTGTCAATATTGCAAAAAGTTTTAATCAAGCGTATTATAATGGAAATCCTGATTTTTATGCGTTGCCTTCACCAAATGAGGAGTTCGCTTTACTTCCCTATATCAAAAATTCATTTAAATACTCCAAAGATAATCAACTGAAAAATTACATTTCTTCAGACGGACGAGTGGTGCGAATGACCACCTTTATCAAAGATGAAAACGGAGAAAAAATGGAAGCTATAGAAGCTCATATTCGAAATAAAGCGGACAAGCTATTTCCTTCGCCAAGATATGAAGTGATTATTACCGGAAAACCATCTGTGTTTCAAAAAGGAACTAAGTACTTGCTCGACAATTTACTTTCCTCACTTTTATTTGCATTTTTTCTAACGGGTGCATTAGTGGCTATAATGTTCCGTTCATTCAAAATGGTCTTGGTTTCTATTATACCCAATTTATTACCATTACTAATGACTGCAGGTTTGATGGGTTTTTTAGGAATTCCGTTAAAACCATCTACTTTATTGGTATTCGGAATTGCTTTCGGAATGTCGGTTGATGATACGTTACGCTTCTTGGCACAATATCGATTAGAACTTTCACGTAACAATTGGAGAATTAAAAAATCAGTATTTGCTACCTTCGACGATGCCGGAATCAGTATGTTTTATACTTCAATTGTGTTATTCTTCGGATTCTCTGTATTTATGTTGTCTAGTTTTGGAGGTACCGTTGCGCTTGGCGGTTTGGTTGCACTGACTTTATGTTTCGGAATGTTATCTAATTTGGTTTTATTACCTTCTTTAGTTTTAACTTTAAACAAAAGATTAGCTAACGAACAACAACTGCCAGAACCAATAATTGACATCATAGAACATACTGATGAAGAGATTGATGAAGTAGAAAAAAACAATAAATAATTTATATTTGCAATCATAATATTAAATATCAAATTTTAAATATTTAAAATCTCATATTAAAAAATGAAACATACAAAAGTTAGAAGCTTACTCAGCAGTAATACCACAATTTCAGAAGTGAATGCAAAAGGTTGGGTAAGAACTTTTAGAAATAATCAATTTATTGCGTTGAACGATGGTTCAACAATTAACAACATTCAATGTGTTGTTGATTTTGAAAACACGCCAGAAGAAACCTTAAAAAGAATTACAACGGGAGCAGCTGTTTCGGTAACTGGAGCTCTGGTTGAAAGTCAAGGAGCGGGTCAGAAATATGAAATTCAAGTTTCGAAATTAGAAATTTTGGGAGATTCTGATGCAGAGAAATTTCCAATGCAACCCAAAAAACATTCGTTGGAGTTCCTTAGAGAAAATGCTCATTTACGAGTTAGAACTAATACTTATGGTGCAATAAATAGAGTAAAATCTACTTTAGCTTTTGCAGTTCATAAATATTTTCATGATAAAGACTTTAATTATGTACATACACCCATAATTACAGGGAGTGATGCAGAAGGAGCTGGTGAAACTTTTCAAGTTACTTCGTTGGATTTAAAAAATTTACCAAAAAATGAAGATGGAAGTATAAATTATAAAGAAGACTTTTTTGGAAAAGAAACAAATCTTACTGTTTCAGGACAATTAGAAGCAGAAACCTTTGCTATGGCATTAGGTCAAGTATATACTTTTGGACCAACCTTTCGTGCTGAAAATTCGAACACAACAAGACATTTAGCAGAATTTTGGATGATTGAACCTGAAGTTGCTTTCAATGATTTGAATGACAATATGGATTTGGCAGAAGATTTTATTCAGTATGTAATCAAATATACAATGGATAAATGTCAGGACGATTTAAAATTTTTGGAAAGTCGTTTAGCCGAAGAAGAAAAACAAAAACCTCAGGCTGAACGAAGCGAAATGTCTTTATTAGAAAAATTAAACTTCGTTTTAGAGAATAACTTCAAACGTGTTTCCTATACCGAAGCCATTGAGATCTTACGAGATTCAACACCTAATAAAAAGAAGAAATTTCAATATATTATTAATGAATGGGGTGCTGACTTACAATCGGAACACGAACGTTATTTGGTGGAGAAACACTTTAAATGTCCTGTAATATTATTTGATTACCCTGCTAACATCAAAGCATTTTATATGCGATTGAACGACAACACTGAACCCGGAAAAGAAACGGTTCGTGCCATGGATATTCTGTTTCCTGGAATCGGAGAAATAGTTGGGGGTTCACAAAGAGAAGAACGTTATGATGTTTTGGTCGAAAAAATGAAAAAACTCGGTATTGAAGAAGAGGAACTTTGGTGGTATTTAGACACCCGAAGATTCGGTTCTGCAATTCATTCAGGGTTTGGATTAGGGTTTGAAAGATTAGTATTGTTTGTAACCGGAATGACCAACATAAGAGATGTAATCCCATTTCCGAGAACACCACAAAACGCAGAATTCTAAAATGTTTAATGTTGTTTAAAATAGTTTAATGTTGTTTAACCATAACAACTTTAAACCCTTAAACTCTTAAACCTTTAAACCATTATAAATGTTAAAACAGTTTCTAAATCTAAAATTATCCCAAAAACTATCACCTCAGCAAATTCAGTTGATGAAGTTGATACAATTGCCTACGCAGGCATTTGAGCAACGACTCAAGGAGGAGATGGTTGAAAATCCGGCTTTAGAAAGTGGTAAAGAAGAAGAGGAATTGTATGAAAAGGATGAGTTCGACAACAATGATGATGACTACGATGATTATGAAGGAAGCGACAACATTGAAACCGACGAAATCAATATTGACGAATATTTAAGCAATGACGAAACTCCCGAATACAAGCTACAAGCGAATAATTATAGCGACGATGATGAAGACCGAGAAATTCCTTTTGCTTCATCAACTAGTTTTCATCAAGATTTAATTAATCAGTTAAATACCTTTGTTTTAACTGATGACGAACATGATATTGCTGAATTCCTAATTGGTAGTATTGACGATGATGGTTATTTGCGAAGAGACATTCAGGATATTGTAGACGATATGGCATTTACTCAAGGGATTTATACGGATGAAAAGTCCGTTGAAAAAATGCTTCATATTATTCAAGATTTGGATCCCGCTGGAGTTGGAGCCCGAAATTTACACGAATGTTTATTGTTGCAACTTCGCCACAAAACACCGACAGAATATGTTGATTTGGCTATCAATATGATTCAAAATGAATTTGACGCATTTACTAAAAAGCACTACGACAAACTATTAGCTACGTATTCTATTTCAAAAGAACAACTTAAAAAAGTCATTGAAGAAATAGAAAAATTAAACCCAAAACCAGGTGGCGCTTTTGATAGCAGCAGTCGTGTGGTAGAACAAATTGTCCCCGATTTTGCAATTAGAATTGTAGATGGCGAATTGGAACTGACGTTAAACGGCAGAAATGCTCCTACGTTACACGTTTCAAAGGATTATCAAGAAATGCTTCAAACCTATAAAGTGTCTAAGGATAAATCACATTCGCAAAAAGATGCGGTGCAATTTATCAAACAAAAATTGGATTCTGCCAAATGGTTTATCGATGCCATAAGACAACGTCAAGAAACACTTTTCGTGACGATGAATGCTATTATGCACTTTCAGCAGGAGTATTTCTTAGATGGAGAAGAAACCAAACTAAAACCTATGATTTTGAAAGACGTTGCTGATATGGTTGGTCTTGATATTTCTACGGTTTCAAGAGTGGCTAATAGCAAGTATGTGGACACACCTTACGGCACAAAACTAATCAAGGAATATTTCTCTGAATCGATGAAAAATGATCAAGGGGAAGATGTTTCTACGCTTGAAATCAAAAAAATACTAAAAACGGTTATTGAAGAAGAAGACAAAAGCAAACCGTTACCAGATGATCAATTAGCCGACATTCTTAAAGAAAAAGGATACCCAATCGCCCGAAGAACTATAGCCAAGTATAGGGATTTACTCGATATTCCTGTGGCACGTATGCGGAAGAAAATTTAAATTAAAAACACTTTGAAAAAAATTCTTCCTTTTTTTTCTTATGCCTTCCATCCTATTTTCATTCCACTTTTAGGAACTGTTTTTTATGTGTTACTTGACAATAGCTATTTTACATTACCGCAATATTTGATTCTGTTTTTACAAATAATTATCATTACAATTCTATTACCTATTGCCTTTTTCTTCCTTCTTAGAACTTTCGGGAAAATTGACACTGTAATGCTCTCAGACATTTCTCAGCGAAAAATCCCTTTGCTATTACAACTAATGCTATTTGCAGTTTTAATTCAAAAGAGCATCACTTTTGATCGATTCCCAAGCCTTTTTTTATTCTTTGCAGGGGGAATTATAAGTACTATTTTGGCTTTCTTTTTTTTGTATTTCAAAATCAAAGCCAGTATTCATATGATTGGTATTAGCTCACTGACCGTTTTTATTATTGGATTAAGTATTTACAATGAAATCAATACGATTAACACGGTGGCTTTTTTTATTATTATGAATGGTCTAGTGGCTTCTTCACGCTTAGTAATGAATGCCCATTCGAATAAAGAATTGTTGATTGGTTTTTTTTGTGGCGCTATTCCACAAAGCGTACTACTTTATCTTTGGTTATAAAATGTAGAACATTAAACCAAAATTAGTCGTAGTCATGTTTATTGACTCATTTTCAATTTTCGCAGCCGATTGAAGCAACGGATTTAGACCATAATACACATAGAAATTCCAAGTATTCCAACCAAAAGCCATGTAAATTCCGTAGTGAAGCTGGTTAAAATCTTTATTGTTGGATAATTTAAAATCTCCTGTTGAGGACGCCGATTTATATTCGTCATAAAAAAGATAACTCAATTTTACTCCAGTATAAACCCTCCAAAACACATGACTTTCTGGAGTAGAATTCCTCCATCGAAACTCTAAAGGCAAATCGATATAATGAAGCGATAATTTATTTTTACTAAAGCTAACTTCAGGATCAAAAACTTGATAGGTATTATTTCCGTTAGAACTTCTTATCTCTAAATTATGATTATAGATTCCTAAAGAATACCCCAATCCAGCTGCAAAGGCGAAAGTTCTTTTCTTATTTATTGGCATGTCTCTCAAAAAACCAATAGCAAACCCAGGAGAAAGTTTGTTTTGAGCTATTCCATCTGGGCGTTTTTGAAGCGCGTTGTAGGTGATATTTAAATAAAATTGATCTTCGCGATATAACGAATCTACTGCATCAAAATCTATTTGTTTTTGTTGAGCAAAAATGGCTATCGTTGTAAAAAATGTTATGATGAAAAGAGAAACCCGCATACACTTTTTTTTAGGAAGAAAAAGCAGAGAGGAAGGGATTCGAACCCTCGATATGTTGCCATATACACGCTTTCCAAGCGTGCGCCTTCAGCCACTCGGCCACCTCTCTAATTGTGGTACAAAGAACAACAAAATTTTTGAGTAAAAAAAGTTCAAATACTAATTTGTTATCTCATTTCGCCACGAAGAGATGTTTCAAAAATAGTTTTAAAAACAGCTCCTGCTACATTTTGTCCCAACAAGTACATCAGTTTGGTGATTGCGGCTTCAGTGGTAATATCTTTTCCTGAAATAACACCAATTTCTTTGAGCTGTGAACTGGTTTCATATTGTCCCATATTGACGCTCCCGCCCGAACACTGGGTTACATTAATAATATGTATACCATTATTGATGGCTTTTTTGAGCGTATTTACAAACCAATCATCCGTTGGTGCATTTCCAGATCCGTAGGTTTCCAAAATCACTCCTTTCAGATTTGGTATAGCAATTATCGCTGATAAAACAGAATCTGTAATTCCAGGAAACATTTTTACAATGACCACGTTTCTGTTCATTTTTTTATGAACTACTATCTTTTTAGTCGTTTTTTTTTGCAAAACAATGTTAGAATTGACATTCAAATGAACGCCGGATTCTGCTAAATGCTGATAATTTGGAGATGCAAAAGCATTAAAATGCTCAGCATTTATTTTGGTTGTTCTATTTCCCCGATATAATTTGTATTCAAAGTACAAACAAACTTCGTTTATGACTGATTTCCCTTTTTCTTGTAAAGAGGCAATTTGAATGGCTGTAATGAGATTTTCTTTTGCATCAGTTCTTAAATCTCCAATGGGTAATTGAGAACCCGTAAAAACAACTGGCTTACTTAAATTTTCTAACATAAAACTCAATGCTGAAGCTGAATACGACATCGTGTCCGAACCGTGAAGTACTACAAATCCATCAAACTTGGTGTAGTTTCCTTCAATAATTTCAGCAATTTCTACCCATTTTTCTGGATTGATGTTCGAGGAATCGATAGGTTTTTTAAAAGATACCGTTTCTATAGTACAATCCAAATGCTTGAGTTCTGGAATTTTTTGCAATAATTGTTTAAAGTTGAACGCCTTTAAAACACCCGTTTCAAAATCTTTGATCATGCCGATAGTTCCGCCAGTATAAACAAGAAGTATGTTGGGTTTAGTTTGCATTCAAATATTTTGATTTATTCAACACCGGATTGGCATACATTGCTAAAAAGCTTTCCACCATTTGCAGATTATTTTCATCGATTTTCATTTCCAATCTTCGCTCAAACAATGACTTTTCGTTTTCTGTGTAGAAACTGCTATAAGTAGTAGATTTGTTTAATAAATCGTACGCAATATAGTTAGTCGGCCATAATTTATAACTCTGCAGAATAGAATCATCAATTGCCTGTGCCAAGGCCTGAACTTGCTTGTTTATATTGTCAAACTCATGAGCAATTTCATGTAATTCGGTATTCAAGATAGTACCAACATGAATGTGAATGCGCTTCTTTTGACCAATGATTCCGCTTAATAACGTAACAAAATCTTCGTTTTTTTCTTTGATGTATATTTCATCATTGGCCTCGGCTATTAACTGTGGCATTTTAAGAGCATCGGTAGGATCATATTCATACGAAATTGAGACAGGGACAATTTTAATTTTCTTAAAATAATCAATTACGTTTGCTTCGTCTGAACCCATTGCAAGCATTTTCAAAACACCTGAATGTGTTGCGTCATTACCATCTTTGGTTCTTCCTTCACGCTGTGCAATCCACACTGATCGGTTTTCGCGCAACAATAATTGTCCAATATATTCTGCCATTAATTTAGAACTTTGTAGCAATTCTCTAGGCGATAAACCGCGTTGTACCAAAAAATTTCTGTTTAGTTTTGCTAACGTATTCATGAAATCTCGCTTTACCAAATTATCTCCGATTGCAGAAGCAGTCATCACTAATCCATGTTCAAATAAGCAGGCATTCAATAAAGAAGTATCTAAAATAATGTCTCTGTGGTTGGAAATAAAAAGATAAGAGGTGTTTTTTTCTAATGTATCAAAACCCGAAGTTGATAAGCCATCCGAACTTTTCTCCAAGACTTTTTTCAGCGCTTTATATATAAAATTGCATTGAAAATCACGGATAGAATGGGTTCTTTTTAGCTGTTCTTTCCATATTTCGTCATCAAGTTCGGGAAAAGTAAAATTCATTATTGCCTTCATCATCGGATGATTTAGTGAGGCGCAAATAGCTTCATTTACTTCGGTATCATAAAACGGACGAATTGCATCAAATCTTTGCATCTTGGCTTACAATTTTACAGTGGCAAAAGAACAAAAAAAAAGTCAATTTTTGTTAAATTTTGGGTTAAATCCCAAAAATGGCTTTTGAATTTTGTGTAGTAATTTGGGCAATTTCTTCTATAGGCAATTGATAAATCTGTGCTAATTTTTCCGCAACCCATTTGGTATAACTACTTTCGTTTCGTTTGCCTCTAAAAGGTACTGGCGCTAAATAAGGTGAATCCGTTTCGAGAACAATGTGTTTTAAATCAATCTCATTTAAAAACTGATCAATTTTTCCGTTTTTAAACGTAGCAACACCGCCAATTCCGAGTTTCATGTTTAAATCAATCGCTCTTTTGGCCTGACCGAAATCGCCAGCAAAGCAATGAAATATGCCAAATAAATCAGTCGCCTTTTCACTTTCTAATACTTCAAAAACTTCATCAAACGCCTCACGACAGTGAATGTTGATGGCTAATTTGTGTTTTTTTGCCAATTGGATTTGGCGCTGAAAAGCTTCTTGTTGAATTTTCAAAGTTGTTTTGTCCCAATACAAATCCACCCCAATTTCGCCGATGGCATAAAACTTTCTTATAGCCAGTTCGGTTTCAACATGTGCTAATTCTTCCTGATAGGTTTCGGGCTTTACATAACACGGATGCAAACCCATCATCAAGAAAATGTTTGAAGGAAATTGTGCTTCTAAGTCATACATTTTTTGAGTGTAGGACGAATCAATAGACGGAACAAAAAATCGCGAAACACCAGAATCAATAGCGCGTTGAATCATTTCATTTCTGTCGTGTTCAAATTCTTCAGAATATAAATGGGTGTGGGTATCGGTTAAAATCATTTTGAGTTGCGGGTTACAGGTTTCGAGTTTAAGGTTTCGGGTTAAACTTTGCAAAATTACGATTTTAAGCACTATTACAAGAAGTTTCACTAAGAAAGCACAAAGTCACCCAAAGAAAACTTAATGTATCTTTGTGCAAAACCTTTGTGATACTTTGTGCTACAACTATGAAAAATCTACATGATATTCTCAAAAAATCAAACTATAAAAAACTGAACTTCAAAGTTTCAAAAACCCAACATTTATTAATTAAAGCAAAAATAAACGGTATTACAGGGAACTTTATTCTTGATACTGGTGCTTCCAATAGTTGTGTCGGTTTTGAAGGTATTGACTATTTTAATTTGACTGCAGGAAAATCAAAAACCAAAGCATCGGGTGCCGGAGCTACAGGAATGAAGACTCAACTCGCCAAAAACAATTCACTAAAAATTGGTCGTTGGAAAACCGATGAATTTCATTTGGTTATTTTTGATATGACACATGTTAACGAAGCGTTACAACAACACAAAGCCAAACCGGTTCACGGTATTATTGGTGCCGATATTTTATTGGAAGGTAAAGCGATTATTGATTATTATAATCATTGTTTGTATTTGCAGTAACATTTTTTTTTAATGAATAATAAGCAATCACCGTACTCAACAACATCAAAAAACTTCCTAAAATAAAGGGCGCACCAGGTAATTGAAACGGCGCTTCTTTATGAGTAAAAAAGTAAAACGTATTGGTCATCATTGGTGGCCCAATAATAGCCGATGCACTCATTAAACTCGCCATTGTTCCTTGAATCTCGCCTTGTTCATTGGCTGGAACTTTTGCAGAAACGGTAGCTTGCAATGCAGGACCGGCAATTCCACCTAAGCAATAGGGTATTAAGAAAACAAACATCATCCAACTTTGTGTCGCAAATGCAAAGAGCAACATGCCTACTGTATACAACGATAACCCAATATAAATACTCTTTTCATTTCCCAGTCGTGGACTTGTCCAACGAATTAATCCGCCTTGCACTGATCCGACTAAAAGTCCAACAACGCCCAGCGAAATGCCTACCATTTTTTCATCCCAATTGAAACGATACATCGTAAAAAAACTCCAATTGCTATGTACGGCATGTGAGCCAACATACAAAAGGAAAATAGCGATAATCAAACCTATCAATGATGGATATTTTTTCAAACGAGTAAAAGCCGTAATTGGATTGGCTCGTTTCCATTGAAACTCCCTTCTGTTTTCTTTGGATAACGATTCGGGTAAAATAAAATAGCCATACAAGAAATTCAACATACACAAAATAGCGGCAGCATAAAAGGGAACTCTAGAACCGTATTGTCCCAATAATCCACCAATAACAGGTCCAATAATAAAGCCCAAGCCAAAAGCAGCCCCAATCATTCCGAAGTTTTTGGCTCTATTTTCAGGTGTGCTTACATCAGCAATATAGGCCGAGGCCGTTGTGATGCTCGCCCCTGTTAAACCAGCAATAATCCTTCCTATGAATAACCATATAATTGTTGGTGAAAAAGCCAATAAAAGATAATCCAATGCAAAGGCAAAAAGTGAAATTAAGATGATAGGTCGTCGGCCAAATTTGTCGCTCAAATTTCCAATTAATGGTGCGAAAAGAAACTGCGTTATGGCATACGCAAAAGTCAACCATCCTCCATATTTTGCGGCTTCGCTAATATCTCCATTAATGAGTTCTTTGATTAACTTTGGAATGACCGGAATAATAATTCCCCAACCGGTAATATCGATAAGCATGGTGATAAAAATAAATCCTATCGCTGCTTGTTTTTGTTTTTGTTTCATAACTTACAATGAGATACAAATTAACGGAAAACAAATTTATAATTTACTTACATTAGTATTAGAAAATATTGTAATCAAAGTCTCTATTTAATTAAGTTTTTGTTAAGATTTAATTAACAATCCATTTTTTGCTTTTTTGTTTAGAATTATTATAGGATAGGCTTGCTTTTTTAAAAAATTTAGTTAGTTTTGTGACTTAAAACTTAAAAAACAAAACATTATGAAAAAATTATTTTTATTCGTTTCAGCAGTTGCTTTAACATTTTCGTTGAATTCTTGCTCAAGCGATAGTGACGGTGGAAGTTCAATGAGTATGAAAGTTAACGGAACAAAAAAAACCTTTAAAACTATAGCAATTAGCTTTGGTGGAACTACAAATGTGTTTGGCTATATCGGCAGCATAGATAATCCTACTGAAGAAGTAAGTTTTGCTATAGCATCAGGTACTGGTGATAAAGTTACTGGATTTACTTATGATAATGCAACTGATTCTTACGATGCTACAACTTTTACTTCAAATGTAACTGTTAACTCTTCAACTAAAGCTAAAGGAACTTTCTCTGGAACTGTTGAGCCATTTATTGGTACAGGAGCTGACTTAGTTATTACTGAAGGAACTTTTTCAGCAAGCGTTACTGCTGAATAATAAGAAAGTTTAAATAAACAAAAAGCCGTTTAGAAATTCTAAACGGCTTTTTTATATGTAATAAATCAAATTATAATTCCAAAGCTTTCTTAACATTGTTGTCCATCAATAATTCTTCAGGCTTTTCTAACGCTTCTTTAACAGCAACTAAAAATCCTACTGACTCACGTCCGTCAATTATTCTGTGATCGTAAGAAAGTGCTACAAACATTACTGGTGCAATTACGATTTGACCGTTTTTAACAATCGCTCTTTCTACTACATTGTGCATTCCAAGAATTCCTGATTGTGGTGGATTGATGATTGGTGTACTCAACATACTTCCAAAAACACCTCCGTTAGAAATGGTAAACGTTCCTCCGGTCATTTCATCAACCGTAATTTGTCCGTCACGAGCACGAATAGCCAAACGTTTGATTTCAGCTTCAACACCACGGAAAGACAAAGTCTCTGCGCTTCTCATTACCGGAACCATTAATCCTTTTGGACCTGAAACCGCAACCGAAATATCACAGAAATTGTATGAGATTTTCTCTTGACCATCAATCATCGAATTTACGTCAGGATACAATTGTAACGCTCTGGTAACCGCCTTGGTAAAGAAAGACATGAAGCCTAATCCTAATCCATGTTTGGTTTTGAATTCTTCTTTGTATTGTTCGCGCAACCCATAAATGGCAGTCATATCGACCTCGTTAAACGTTGTCAACATGGCCGTTTCGTTTTTCGCGGAAACCAATCTTTCTGCTACTTTACGACGCAACATAGAAAGTTTTGTTCTTTCTGAACCACGATTTCCGCCAGTAGGTGTTCCCATGGATGGCACGGCATTTACGGCATCTTCTTTGGTGATTCTTCCGTCTCTTCCTGAACCAACAACATCTGAAGGTTGTATGCTTTTCTCGTCTAATATTTTTTTAGCAGCCGGAGATGGATGCCCCCCAACCCCCGAAGGGAGAGTCTGAGCAACTGGTGTCGCAACCACTTCTACTTTTTTGTCTTCTACTATTGGTTTTTCTATTACTTCTGGTGTAGAAGCCCCTCCTTTGGAGGGGTTGGGGAGGCTAGTATCTATAAGACACACAACAGCCCCAACGGCAACTGCATCGCCTTCTTCCGCTTTTAGTGTAATAATTCCGCTGGCTTCAGCTGGTAATTCCAACGTAGCTTTATCAGAATCAACCTCAGCAATCGCTTGGTCTTTTTCTACATAATCGCCGTCTTTTACTAACCAAGTGGCAATTTCAACTTCTTTAATCGATTCTCCCGGTGATGGGACTTTCATTTCTAAAATCATATTTTATAACTTTATAGTGTTGTATATTTTTTTTCTAGCCCCGATGGAAGCAAGTATCCTTTTTATTTTTGTCCTTCGACAAGCTCAGGATGACAAAAATAAAAAGATACTGCGGACAGCGGGAAATAGCTCCTACTATTTATCTAAATAAATTCTTGTCAAATACCATACGAATAGCGTCGGCATGACGTCTTCTATCTCTTGTATGACTTCCTGCTGCCGGTGCTGCATACGCTTTTAATGATGCCAATCTCCATTTCACTAAATCGAAATTCATCAGCATAAAGCTGTATGCTCCCATATTTTTTGGTTCTTCTTGTGCCCAAACAAAATCATCAGCATTTGGATAACCTGCAATAATGCCTTTCAATTGGGCAACTGGTAACGGAAATAACTGCTCTATACGTACCAAAGCTACATCATTTCTGCCTAAATTTTCTCGTTCTGCAAGAATATCGTAATAGAATTTGCCGGTACAGAACACGACTGTTTTTACTTTTTTCTTGTCAACCAACGTATCGTCAATCGTTTCTTGGAAACTGCCTTTGTACAATTCCTCACGAGTGGAGACGCACAACGGATGACGTAATAAACTTTTCGGTGTAAACACGACTAACGGTTTACGGAATTTAGTTTTCATTTGTCTTCGCAACAAATGGAAGAAATTCGCCGGAGTGGTACAATCGGCAACGAACATATTGTGTTTGGCACATAATTGTAAGTAACGTTCCATGCGGGCCGAAGAGTGCTCTGCACCTTGCCCTTCGTATCCGTGAGGCAACAACATTACGATTCCGTTTTGGTTATTCCATTTATCCTCGCCACATGAAATGTATTGGTCAATCATAATTTGGCTTCCGTTGGAGAAATCCCCGAATTGTGCTTCCCAAATCGTCAATGCATTTGGATTCGCTAAAGCATAACCATAATCAAATCCGAGAACGCCATATTCTGAAAGCAGTGAATTGAAAATATTGAATTTTCCTTTCTTCCCTTTAACCGACTGCAATAAAACAACTTCTTCTTCGCTGTCTTCTACTTTTACTACTGCATGACGATGAGAAAAAGTTCCTCTTTCAACGTCTTGTCCTGAGATACGAACATCATAACCTTCGGTTAATAATGACCCATACGCTAAGGTTTCTGCTGTTCCCCAATCGATGACATCCTTGTCATACATAGCTTTTCTATCCGTAACAATTTTTGAAATTTTGCTGATGAACTTTTTATCAGAGGGTAATGTCGAAACCGAAACGATGATTTCGTCTAATTGTTTTTTGTCGAAAGTTGTATCGACTTTTTTCAGCATTTCATCATCCGAAACCTGAACATAGCCATGCCATTCGTCTTGCATGAATGGCTTGATGATAGTCAAATTCTTTTTACGGGATTCTTGAAGATTTTCATCAAGATTCTCTTTGTAGTCGTTTTCTATTTTGGATAAATAAGCAGCATCTACAATTCCTGCCGTAATTAATTTTTCGGCATAAATATCTCTCGGATTTTTATGACGCGCAATCAATTTGTATAATAAAGGTTGCGTAAAACGAGGTTCATCTCCTTCATTGTGACCGTATTTTCTATACCCCAGTAAATCGATAAATACATCGCGGCCAAATTGCATTCTGAAATCTAGAGCAAAAAGCATCGCGTGGACTACTGCTTCGGTATCATCGGCATTTACGTGAAGTACTGGTGAAAGTGTAACCTTAGCAACATCAGTACAATATACAGAAGAACGTGCATCTTGATAATTGGTAGTAAAACCAACTTGGTTATTAATTACAATATGAATGGTTCCACCAGTTTTATATCCGTCAAGTTGGGCCATTTGCACAATTTCGTATACAATTCCTTGTCCAGCTACTGCAGCATCGCCATGAACGGCAATAGGCAATACTTTAGAAAAATCATCTGGAAAATATTTATCTTGCTTAGCACGAGTAATTCCTTCCATCACAGCGCCAACGGTTTCAAGGTGTGAAGGGTTTGGTGCCAGATTTAAATTAATTGTTTTTCCTGATTTTGTTTTTCTTTCAGAAGTAAGACCTAAGTGGTATTTTACATCGCCATCAAAGTATTCTTTATCATAATCTTTACCGTCAAATTCGGAGAAAATATCTTGGGTTGGTTTTCCAAAAATATTAGCCAAGGTATTTAAACGACCACGGTGTGCCATTCCCATAACAAAATGCTCTACTCCTTTATCAGCGGCAGCTTCAATAATAGCATCTAGTGCGGGTATTAAACTTTCTCCACCTTCGAGTGAAAAACGTTTTTGCCCAACGTATTTGGTATGCAAAAAATTTTCAAAAGAAACGGCTTCGTTTAGTTTCCCTAAAATGTGCTTCTTTTGTTCATTATTGAAATTTGGTAGATTATCGTTAATGTTAATTCTATCTTGAATCCACTGAATTACCTCGGGTTTTCTCATATACATATACTCAATTCCAATATGTTGACAATACACATTTTTGAGGTGAGCTATGATTTCTTTTAAGGATTTTGGTTGATGGCCTAACACTTTAGCAGCATCAAAAACAGTATTTAAATCGGCATCTGAAAGTTCAAAATTAACAATATCTAAATTTGGAGTGTACACTCTTCTATCGCGAACCGGATTTGTCTCGGTAAAAAGGTGTCCTCGAGTTCTATACCCGTCAATTAATTTAAGAACATTAAACTCTTTTTGAAGTTTATCTGAAACTTGTCCGTTTGCTGGAACATGAGCAGCATAATTTGCTAACTCAGCTACCGCATTTTCTTCATTAAAAGTCGTCATTCCAAAGTCAAACCCTTGAAAAAAAGCTCTCCAACTTGGCTCTACGCTATCTGGGTTTTGAAGGTATTGGTCGTATAATTGGGCGAAAAATTCGGTATGTGCTGCGTTTAAAAAGGAAAACCTATCCATAAAAAATAATTGAATGTCCTGATTTGTTTTATAGTTTGGCAAAAGTACAATAATTGAAAGAAATTTATAATTATTTTAGATACTTTTATGCTTTAAAAACTCAAAGAAAAGAAAATATGAAATCTACTTTAGAAACCTTAATCAATAAAATTGCCATTCTAATCTTTTCATTGCTGTTTTCATCTTCAATTTACGCACAAAAAAATGGATTGCCAACAACCAAAACCAATACTTTTTGGGAACGCGTAAACATCGGCGGTTCTCTTGGTTTAGCAATAGGAAATGATTTTACTAATATTACTATAGCACCAAGTGCTATATATAATTTTAATAATTATTTTGCTTTAGGAACTGGTCTACAATATAGTTACTTACGACAAAAAAATGTTTTCACCTCAAATGTCATTGGCGGTAGTTTAATTGGATTGTTTAATCCGGTTGAAGAAGTTCAGCTTTCAATAGAACTGGAACAAGTAAATGTTAATAACACCTATCAAGATTTAGGCAACAATCAAAAAAGAAACTTTTGGAATACGGGTTTGTTTGTTGGCGGAGGTTATCGTCAAGAAAACATTACTATTGGAGGTCGATTTAATTTACTTTATGACAGCGATATTGATATCTATGGCAGTGCTTTTATGCCTTTTGTTCGGGTGTTTTTTTAATAGTAATTACGAAACCACACTTTCATCCATTCTCGTTTTAAAATTAAGAATGCTATTTTTTCCGAAAGTGCTGCGATGTCTGAACCGTCTAATTGTTTGATGTTATCTTCGGGCACATCGATGATGTAAAGCAAGTTGAGTAACTCGGCGTATTTATACTGAATTAATCGATAAATTTTTTCGTGTATTTGTATTTTAAGTTCCTGAGGCGTTGTGCTTTGAGGGAAATCAATGGCTTCGTTGGCTAAGTTGAAATCCTTGTTGATTTGGTCTATCAATTTTGGATATAAATTCTCATTTTGTGCAGTAGACAATAGCTCATCTGTGGAAATTGGAACTGGAAAATTCATTGTTTTAAAAATTTATTGAAGGATTAGTCTTTCCAGTAGCTTACTATTTTGGCTAAAATCACATCGCCTCCTGCATAGAAAAAAACAGCTCCCATTGGAGGATTTGTAGCTGAAATTAATCCAAACGTTTTTGGAACCCATGTCCAGCATTTAAAATAGGTTCCTACTAACTCTATAAAGATAACACAAAGTGCAATGAAATAATAAACATTTTGCCATTTTTTCCTTTTCATTAATACAAAAAACAATGTGCCAAAAATAAGGGAGAAAACATCATTCAAAAACAAGCCAACGCCTAAAAAAAGAAGTATGAATGACACTAAAAAGAATTTCTTTAAAAAAAAATCATTCTTAATACAAAAAGACGTTTCGGCAAAAACATATCCCGAAGCATACACTATGGCATGGCCAAAAGGAACATAAAGTGGAATGTCTTGTGTTCTGTAAGCATACATTCCGAGAAGTTTACAAAAAATTAGTTCTCCTATATAAGATAAAAAAACCATTACAACCATGAGTTTCCTTAAATAGGATTGAGAAGAACGAAAGAATAAGTAGAAATAAACAACGGCTAATATATTGGTCAGATTTCTGCCGTCAAAATAAATGTTAGAAAAATTTACTGAGTCTACCCAAAGTGCTACGACTGTAAAAAAAGGAAAGAAGTAAGCATAGAAAAAGGTACTACCTTTTTTTTGTTTATGAGAATTAAATCGTGGTAAACTAAGGAACCAATTCATTTATTTAAACTTTTCTTCCCATTAATTTCTCCCCAAAAGCTTTTAGAACTTCTTTTTTGTTGGATGCAATATCAATTTTTTGAAGGGTATCAAAAGCTATTAGTGTGTAGTCTACTATTGCTTTTTGCGTTGCTTGACTGGCACCAGTTGTATTAAAAATGTTTTTTACTGAATTTATTTTATCGGTATTGTCATTGGGCTGAATGGAAAACAAATGCAGTAATTGTTCTTTTTCTGTTGGCGATGCAAATTCCATCGCTTTTAAATATAAATAGGTTTTTTTGTTTTCAATAATATCGCCTCCAACCTGCTTGCCAAAGGTTTCTGGATTTCCAAAAGCATCTAAATAATCGTCTTGTAATTGAAATGCCAAACCTAAATTTAGTCCAAAATTATAAATTAGATTTTTATTATTATCCGAAGTTTCGGCCACTATCGCTCCCATTTTCATTGCTGCTCCTACTAAAACTGCTGTTTTGTATTCGATCATTTTTAGATATTCTGGAATCGTAACATTATCCCGAGTTTCAAAATCAACATCGTATTGTTGTCCTTCACACACCTGAAGTGCTGTTTTACTAAAAAGTTTCGCTAATTCTCTAAAAATAGCTGGGTTATAATCTTCAAAATATTGATAGGCTAAAATAAGCATAGCATCACCCGAAAGGATTCCGGTATTGATGTTCCATTTTTCATGTACTGTTTCATTTCCTCTTCGTAACGGAGCATCATCCATAATATCATCATGAATCAGCGAGAAATTATGAAAAACCTCTACCGCTGTTGCTGCTGCCAATGCTTTTTTATAATCAACATCAAAAACTTCCGTAGCCATTAAGGTCAAAACAGGTCGCAATTTTTTTCCGCCAAGAGCAATAATATATCGAATAGGTTCATATAAATTCCTTGGTTCTTTTTGATAATTTAATGATTCAAAATGTTTTGAAATTAAATCTTGATAATCGGAAATTTTACGCATGAAAATTTTTTTGGCTAATTTAAGTTATTCTTACCGCATTACAAAAGCGTCTTTATTTTCTCCATGTTAAATTAGTGTTAACACTACGGAAACTATTTTGGTGTTAAAAGTTTCCTCTTTACATTTGCCTCGTAAAAATTAAGAATAATGAGGTGTAAAATTATTGAAAAGGCAACTGAGATGTTTTTGAAATTAGGTTTCAAAAGCGTTACCATGGATGATATTGCTAGTGAAATGTGTATTTCAAAAAAAACCATTTATAAATATTTTGAAAATAAAGAAATTCTAATTTCAGAGGGAACAAAAGCAGTTCATGAAAAAATTCATGATTCTATAAACTCAATTGTCTCTGAAAATTTTAATGCAATTCATGAAAATTTTGAAATTAGAAAAATGTTCAAAGAGATGTTTAATTCCTTCGACAATTCTCCTGTTTATCAGTTAAAAAAACATTATCCCGAAATTCATGATGAATTTATTTGCAGAGAATTAGACGAATGTAATGCTGTTTTTAGACAAAATATTGCAAAAGGCATCAAGGAAGGATTGTATCGCTCAACTACTGATGTTGAATCTAGTGTTCGGTTTTATTATACTTTAATATTTAACATTAATGAAACTACAAAATCTGAGAAAGAAGTATTTGAATTAGAATACCATGCCTTAGAATATCATACGCGTGCTTTGGCAACGCCAAAAGGGATTATCGAATTAGAAAAACAATTAGAAATAAATAAATAATCATCAATCAATGAAAAACAAACTAATAATAACATTATTGCTGCTTACGAGTTATTTACAAGCTCAAGAAAAGAAAGAAAGCTATTCATTTAGCCTCAAAGAAGCCATTGATTATGCGTTGGAGCATAACTATTCTGTTATCAATGCTAACCGAGATGTCGCTTCTGCTAAACAGAAAAAATGGGAAACGACAGCATTGGGTTTGCCGCAATTAAGCGGAAGCGTAGGTTATTTAAATAATATCGATTTCACTTTACAAGGCGTTTCTGGCAATGCTTTTAACCCAAATGGTAATCCAGATGACATTAGTCTTTTTGCTTTTGGCACCAAACAATCAATGAATTCTAATCTCACGTTAAGTCAGTTAATTTTTGATGGTTCCTATATTGTAGCGCTTCAGGCGTCAAAAACCTATTTGAAGTTTTATGAAAATGCCAAGCAAAAAACCAATTTAGAAATACGAGAAATGGTTATCAATGCCTATGGTAACGTATTGCTTGCCGAAGAAAGCATTGCCATACTTGAGAAAAATAAAGTGACCTTGTCTAAAACCTTGTCCGACACTCAAGAAACTTTCAAAAATGGTTTGATTGAAGAAGAAAACGTGGAACAACTACAAATTACCTTAGCCTCAATTAATAGCAATTTAATTAATGTGAAAAGGCTTATCGAAATTGCCAACAAAATGCTGAAACTTTCTTTAGGAATTGAAATTAATTCTGAAGTACAACTGACTGATAAATTAGATTCTTTGACTGCGTCTAATTTAGATTTAGCATTTATTCAAAATGGTTTTGAAGTATCTCAAAGCATTAATTATCAAATGGCATCTAATCTTCAAGAGCAACGTTCATTAGAATTAAAATTGCAAAAAAGCAAAGCTTTACCATCTCTTGGAGCTGCCTATAACTTTGGTTACAATTCTTTTTCAAATGAATTCTCTTTTGCTGATAGTAATCAAAAATGGAATAGATTTTCCAATCTTGGTGTAAGTTTAAACGTTCCAATATTTAGTAGTTTAGGCAGAAGTGCAAAAACACAACAGGCTAAAATTGCTTTAGAACAAGCTAAAACACAACTTACACAAACCGAACAGCAAATAAAATTAGAATATGAAAGAGCAAAAAGTGATTACGACTTTAGTATCGAAGAATATGCTACTTCAAAAAGCAACTTAAACTTAGCGGAACGCATTGAGAAAAAACAACAAATAAAGTTCACAGAAGGCTTGTCGTCAAGTTTTGATTTCAATGAAGCGCAAAGGCAATTGTATACCGCACAGCAAAACTATCTTCAATCGATGGTGAACATTATCAACAAAAAAGCATCCCTAGATAAAATAATAAACAAAAACTAACCCTTATACACAATGAAAAAAATAATTATAATCACCCTATTAAGTATTGTTCTTTTCGCTTGCGGAAATAAAGAAAACAATCAATCTATTGAAAATTTAATAGAAACCAAAAACGTTAAAGCACTAAACGAAAAGAAAACCGCTCTTCAAACAGAAATTGCAAAAATTGAAGCAGGATTAGCAACATTGGATGTTAAAAAAGAAGAGGCACTGGTGTCCGTTGCAACTTTAAAAGATACCATTTTTAACCATTACTTGGATATCCAAGGTAGTATAGATACCAAAGAAAATATTTTGATTCAACCTGAATTTAGCGGCATATTAACTTCGTTAACTGTAAAAGCTGGGCAACGAGTTGCTAAAGGTCAAATAGTAGGAAGAGTTGATGATGCGGGAATGAGTCAGCAATTGGAAAGTGCCGAGAATCAGTATACTTTAGCAAAAACGACTTTTGAAAGACAAAAAAATCTTTGGGATAAAAAAATTGGTTCAGAAATTCAGTTTCTTCAAGCACAAACTCAGATGATTTCCGCTCAAAAAGCAGTATCACAAATCAAAGCACAATTATCAAAAACGGTAATACGCGCACCATTTTCAGGAACAATTGATGAAGTTTTTGCAGAAAAAGGACAAGTGGTTGCTCCTAGTCCGCAAGGGTTAATGCGAATTGTAAACCTTGGAAATATGTATGTATCCACTACCGTTCCTGAAAGCTATATTGGAAAATTAAAAATGGGAGATTTAGTTGATGTGTATTTAACTTCTCTTGGCAAAACCTATAAAGGTAAAGTGCGTCAGGTTGGTAATTTTATCAATCCAAATAACAGAAGTTTTGGGATAGAAGTTAGTATTCCAAATCCGGATAATTTATTACGTCCAAATCAGGTTGCCAAACTCAAAATTACAGATTACACCAATAAAGACGCAATCGTAGTTCCAACTGGAGTCATTCAAGAAGACGGCACAAGTTCCAACTATGTATATGTCGTTCAAGGCAGTAACGGAAAAACAGGTACGGCAAAAAAGACACTAGTAACTGTTGGAAAATCATCAGACAATGTTACCGAAATATTGAGTGGTCTGTCGGCAAATGACATTATTGTTATCGAAGGTGTAAACACTATTTCAAACGGAATGAAATTGAATTTTTAAAAAGTTTATGGTTTGTTGTTTATGGTTTATAGTCTAACCTTAACAACAAACTACAAACACTAAACTATAAACAAATACTATGTCACATAAAAACAAAGAATTCGGAATATCCAGTTGGGCGATAGAGAATCGCGTAACGGTATACATCTTCACCTTACTAGTTACCATCACGGGACTAATAGCGTATACCACTATGCCTCGTGAAGATTTTCCAGAAATTATAGAAAACAAGGTTTACATATCCTCTGTTTTCCCCGGGAATTCAGCGGAAGATGTAGAGAAATTGATAGTCAAACCTCTCGAAAAAGAACTAAAGAATATAAGCGGTGTAGAAAAAGTAACCGCCAGTTCCTTTCAAGACTACGGAATGATCATTGCCGAGTTTTCGGATAAAGTTTCTATTGAAGAAGCCAAATTAAAAGTAAAAGACAAAGTCGATATTGTAAAAGCAGATACTGATTGGCCTAGTTTAGACAATGGTAGTAAGGTGGAACCGAGCGTTTTTGAATTGAACATCTCAGAAGAAGTGCCCATTTTAAATATCCATTTAAAAGGAAATTACACGACGCAACAACTAAAAAAATATGGTGAGCGACTTCAAGATGATATTGAAGAAATCCCAGAAGTTAAAAAAGTAGAAATACTTGGCGTGGATGATAAGGAAGTTGAAATTGCCGTCGATATTTTTAAAATGACAGCAGCACAAGTATCATTTGATGACATTCAAAATGCAGTAAAATATGAAAACATGACGCTTTCGGGTGGTAATTTGATTTCGCAAGGTTCACGAAATAATATTCGAATTGTGGGTGAAATTAAAGATCCTAAAGAACTCGAAAATGTAATTGTAAAACACAACGGAGGAACCGTTTATCTTAAAGATATTGCCACCGTTTCATTCAAGGAAAAAGAAAAAACCACCTATGCTCGTGAAAAAGGAAAAGAAGTGGTGATGTTAGATGTGAAAAAACGATCGGGGCAAAACATGATTTCAGCTATTGATCAAGTGAAAGAAAAACTCGAATTAGCGCATGAAAATTATTTACCAAAAGACTTAGAGGTCGAGCTGACTAATGATCAATCGGAACGAGTAGAACATCAGGTAGATGAATTATCCAATCATATCATTTTCGGAATTGTATTAGTAATGATTGTATTGATGTTTACCATGGGATTACGTAATTCCTTATTTGTTGGAGCAGCTATTCCGCTTTCGATGATGATTGCTTTTACCATTTTATCCATGTTTGGTTTAACCTTAAATACCATGGTGCTTTTTGGATTGGTAATGGGATTGGGATTATTGGTTGACGATGGTATTGTAGTCGTCGATAACGTATTTGCCAATATGAAAAAAGGGATGCCGCGTGTGCAAGCCTCTAAAATTGGTATTGGCGAAATTGCGTGGCCTGTAATTTCCTCAACAGCAACAACCTTAATGGCATTTTTGCCCTTCGCTTTGTGGCCAGGAACGATGGGTAAATTTATGATTTACTTTCCTATAACATTAACCGTAACATTAACAGCTTCCTTATTTGTAGCTATGGTCGTGAATGCTGCTATGACTGGTGGTTCTATGGATATTGAAGATAAAAATGTAACCTTAAAATCTGCGAAAAAATATACCATACTATTCGCAATTATAGGTATTGCTTTTGTTATTATTGGTAATGTAAAAGATCTAAAATTTGCACGAGGTATTGGGCATTTAGCGTTGATTTCATTAGGGTTGATGTGGCTCTACAAATGGAAAATGTACCAATGGACACAAGATTTTCAACATAGCTTTTTTCCGAAATTGGAAGAAAAATACAAACGCTTCTTACGAAAAATTTTAACGGGTAGAAATGCTTGGATAGCACTTGCCAGTATTATTGGAATGTTGTTTTTTTCCGTAGGATTATTAAACGTTTTCCCAAGAAAAATATTGTTCTTCCCAGATAATATTCCAAGACAAGTAATTACGTATATTGAATATCCACAGGGAACAGATATCGAAAAAACAAATAAAGCCACTTTGTTTGTAGAAAAACAGGTCATCGATATCATGAAAAAATATATCGATCCAAAAACGAATAAGAACTACTTGGCAGAAAGTATCGTTTCTCAAGTTGGTGTTGGAGCAGGAAATCCAAATGTAGACGCTGGTTCGGCAAACGAAACTCCTTTCAAAGGTAAAGTAACGGTTAACTTTTCTGAATTTAAATTTAGACAAGGAGTTAACACCTCAGATGTTTTAGATGAAATCAGAGCTCGAGTAAAAGGAATTGCCGGCGCTACGGTAACCGTAGAAAAAGATTCTAATGGCCCGCCTGCTGGTTATCCTATTAGTATTCAATTAACAGGTTCGGATTATGACCAAATGCTTTATGAAGCAGATAAAATGATTGCGTTCATCGACTCGAAAAAAATCCTTGGTATTGAAAGGTTAAATGTTGATGTCAATAAACAAAGTCCCGAGCTTGAAGTAAAAGTAGATCGAGTAAACGCCGGAAGTTTGGGTGTTTCTACAGGTCAGTTGGGCTTTAACTTGCGTCGTTCTGTTTATGGTCAAGAAATTTCAACCTTTAAAGAAGGGGACGATGACTATAAAATTATGGTGCGAATGCAGGAAGATCAACGCAAGAACGAAAACATTTTGTTCAATCAATCGTTGACTTTCAGAAATCAAGCTAATGGTCAAATGATGCAAGTGCCTATTTCGGCTGTTTCCCAAACCGAGAAAGTAAAGACGTACAACCAAATCAAAAGAAAAAACTACAAACGAGTAATGACTATTTATTCGAATGTATTGACAGATTATAATGGTGATGAAATTACCAAACAAATTGGCAGTGAGTTAACCAATTATAAATTGCCTAAAGGAGTTACCTATTCATTTTCTGGAGTGCAGGAAGAACAAGGCAAAAACCAAAGCTTCTTGATGTATGCCTTATTCTTAGCTATGGCTGGAATTACCATAATCATTGTGTTACAGTTTAATTCTGTGTCAAAAACTATTATTATTCTATTTACTGTTTTATTGAGTTTTAGTGGTGTGTTCTATGGCTATGTCATTGCCAATATGGATTTTGTAATCCTAATGACCATGATGGGAATTATTTCTTTAGCAGGAATTGTGGTGAAAAATGGAATTGTATTAATGGACTTCTTCGTTTTACTATTAGACAAAAAAGTAGCTGAAAAAGGTGTTGAAAGTCATAACGATCTATCCATTGAAGAAATTGAAGAAATTATTATTGAAAGTGGCAAAAATCGTCTGCGCCCTGTACTATTGACAGCATTAACAGCTATTTTAGGATTAATTCCGCTTGCTATAGGTTTAAACTTTGACTTTTTTGGTTTAGTAACCGATCTAAATCCACACATTTATATGGGTGGAGATAATGTAATTTTCTGGTCACCATTGGCTTGGACAATCATCTTTGGATTAACTTATGCTACCGTATTAACTTTAATTATGGTACCCGTAATGTTCTTCTTGGTAAAACGAACTAAGTACTGGCTTCGTGATAGAAAAAACCAGGAACATGCATAAAGCAAAAAAGGGGAACTCAAAAATGAGTTCCCCTTTTTTACTATATAAAATTAACTTTTTAATTCTTAGCTAACGCATCTTGTTTCCAAGATTTAACCGAAGCAACTCTACTATTTGAATAATCTACCTCGCTTAGCGATTTGTCATTCCAAAAAAACCATTTCCCTGTTTTTTCTCCGTTGCTATAATCCCCAATTGATTTTTTATTGCCTTTTTCATCAAAAGCTACCCAACTTCCTTCCAACTTCCCTTCTTTAAAATAACCTTGTTGTTGAATTTGACCATTATCATAATAGTAAGTAGCTTTTACTAAGTTCCCTTCTTGTTCTAAAACGGGTTTCTTTGCTTGAGCAAAAGCGAATGCTGAGATTACTAAAGCTCCTAAAATAAGTATCTTTTTCATGGTTGTAGGTTTTAATTGTTTATAATAACCTAACAAATATATACATAATTTTACATTTAAAAAACTTTTTATTAACAATTTGGTAACATTGACCATAGGTTTAAAATTGAACTATAAAAAATCCCGATTTCTCGGGACTTTAATAATTACTATTTTAAGTAATCTACTGAAGTAAACTAGCTAACTGTTGGTATAGTTTAGGATCTGAAGGTCTTGCCGCATCGGCATCTACAACATTTCCAGACGGATCAATTAGTATAAACCTTGGAATGGAATTAATACTAAATGATTTGATAAAATCAGATTGCCAGTTTTTATCTGCAAATAATTGAGTTCCTCCTAATTCTTTTTCCTTTACAAACGTTTTCCATTTGTCATGATCTTTATCTACATCTACAGAAATACTAACAAACTCAATATTTTTATTATGAAACTTTTCCTCCACTTTTTTCAAAGAAGGAATTTCTGCTCTACAAGGTCCACACCAAGTTGCCCATACGTCAATATAAACATACTTTCCTTTCAAACTCTCTAATGAAGTTTTTCCACCAATAGCATTTTCATAATCAAAATTAGGTGCTTTGGCATTATTCATTTTTTTGTTTGCACTTATTTGAGTGTAATACTGTTGAAGTCCTTGTAAATTAGTTTCGATCTCAGCTGCATGTATTTTTGTAAAATTAGAATCGAGTCCTGCTTTCTTTAATGCCTCTAAATCGGTACTTTTTTTCTGATTAACTACCTTATTAAAGCTTTCTTGATCTAATGACATCCATTGTATAATATCTATTTTCTCTTCTGCTAAGGTTTCTTCAGCCAAATAATTATTTTCCTTTGACCCTTTTCCTTCGAATTTAATGGTTTCATCAAATTGAGCAGCATCCATAGTCATTTTTAAATCATAACCATTCTTTAAAAATAACTGTGCATATTCTGCTCCGTCAAATAGTTGATAAAATCCTTCTTTAATAGGAAACTTTGCTTGAAACAAGCCTTTTGGATTGAGTTTAATCTCTTGAACGGTTTTACCATTTTCTTGAATAAAAAGAATATCCCCATTTTTATTGTCAATTTTAGCTTGAAAAGCCATATTGTCTTGAGCAGAAACAGAGGATGAAAATATAACCAGAAGTAATAAAGCAATCAGATTTTTCATTGTAATGTTTTTAAAATTAATACTCAAATATACCTTTTTTAATACACAAGCCAAAGAATGGTTAGTTAAAGTTGATGCAATGTTTACCTTAGTTTATTGATTTTGTTTTTTACTTTGGCACCTATCTCTTCCCATTTTATACTTTCTGAAATGAATTTAATATCAAAAATGATTATTGAATATATAAGACTATTCTTGTTCTCATTTATTCTTTAATTGTTTTTTATCTGTTAATCTTTCTATATATGTATTTTTATTCTTTCGCTCGAGCACTAAAAAATCTATCGTACAAAAAAAACTCCTCAAAATTGAGGAGTTTCTATTTTTTTAACCATTATAATATGTTAAAAAATCACCTTTTTAGATATTAAATTGCCGTTTTGATCTTTAATTTTAACAATCAATACTTGATTGTTTTTTGTTAAGGTATCAATTCTAAATTCATTTGAATTTACAGCATCTTGATTGAATAGTTTTCTTCCTTGTATATCATAAACATTTATTGATTTTATATCAATATTGACACTATTGATGATAATAGAATTATTTGAAACAAATACGGCAACTGCATTAGCATTCAGCGGTTCATCAACACCTAAACTTTCAGTTGAAAAACGCAAAACAAAACGATTATTAAAATTTCCTGCCTCAGAAGAGAAAGAATAATCTGATTCATTTAAATTGTGTATTGTTGAGGTAAAAGTATCTTCTAAATAGACTAATTGGCCCTCTTCAAACAAGCCGTCCATTTTATCTAATGAAATAGTATATGTTCCTGCTGCTTCAACTTTAAACCCAAGAGGAATGGTGTCTTCTGCCGAAAATGGTAAAGATTTTGCCTGAATTGAATATTCTTCGTTATTTAGTAATGAGGTTAAAGCTACTTGTGAATCGTTAAAATACTTTCCATCAAAACGATCTAAAGTGTTTGATGCTCCTTCCGCATATCCTAGCAACATTCTACTAAATACGCCGCTTTCATTTGTTAAATTTAACCACAAACGATGTTTTTCAACTTGACTAACAGCAGAAGAATTTCTAAAAAACTGATTTTCAAACGAATCTGGAACTTTCATAGAACTATTAAATACTAACCCTGTTAATGCTTTTACCAAAAATCCTTGTCCTACTTGAATAAAGCCATTTGGATCATCACTTGTTGCTGAACCAGTACCTCCTAATTCAGTATAAGTTGCATAAAAAGTCCCCAAATTTCCTGAACCTGAAGTATCGTTTCGCCTTCTCCAAAAATAAAGCGTTCCATCTATATTACCAGCGTTTTGCTGCAATAGTGCATCTGCACTAATAACCGTTGGATATGGGTTTCCTACTAAATTAAATCCTTGACCACTAGTGACTAAAGCAACATTGACTGCACCATTTTTAGGAACACCTACAAAGGTACCTTGCCAAGCTTGCGCTACATTTGGTGATGCATTTGCCACGTGATTATTTGGAGCTCTTATAAAGTATCCGTTTCCTGACTCAAATGCAGTTGTTAAAGGGTCAATTGATGAAAAATGATTATTAACAGTATTGTATTCATAAAAGCGATTGTCAAGAGTTGATGGAGAAAACTGTTTTAATGTTTGAGTTCCAGTAACTGGTGAAGACCACATGGTGTAATCTAAACGAAAAATTTCAGAACTATTACGTATAACCGTAATTTCTCCAACATTAGCAGGAGCGGAGTCGTTAAGTTGGTACAAATTAGCATTATTTTCAACAACAAATGAAGCTGCACTACTATTGTTAACTATATTTTCATACACAATAAGATTATATCCCGAAGCTATAGTGTACGTATGCCCTTGATTTAGTGTTAAACTTTTAACTTCAAACATATCCACGTTAGTACCATCAGAAATATAATCATCATCTAAAATCACATCATGATCAGAAGCTGGTAAAACGCCATTCAACCAAGCGCCGTTTGACCATATGGCTTCTAAAGTCGGAGCACTAAGAGTAGTTACCGTAATCACATTTGAATTGTTAGTAGTTACTGGAGTGCCACCACTAAGACCTTCTGCACGAACTCTGTAATAATAAACCGTTGAAGGATCTAAACCTGAAACAAGTTTTCTTGTAAAGATACTGGCAACAAATAAATTATTATAACCCGCTAACAGGACAGAAAAGTCACTAAACTCACTTACGTCCAAGCGATATCCTGTAGCTCCAGAAACACCAATCCATCGAGCAGAAAAAAATGTATCCGAAATTCCAGAAGCTGAAGCAGCGACTGGCGGTAATAATGGGTTTGTTGAAAAAGTAACTGCAGCCGTCCAACTGCTAAAAAGCGGTGCTGGGGTACATTTATAACGCATGTAAACAGAATAAGTAGTAATTGATGATAATCCAGAAACAAGTGACGAAAATACGCCATCACCCACTGAACCACTTACTACCAAACCTGAAACACCACTGCCTGGTAAACCTGATGTTCTAACTTCATAAAAATAAGCTTCGCCTGGAGCAGAACTTGATGCTGTCCAGTTTAATACTGCAGAGATAGAGGTTATATTAGTTACCATAACTCCAGTCGGTGGATGGCATTGAGCAAAACTAAAAAATGTAACGAAAACGTTCGTTAGCAATATAACCGTTTTGATTGTAAATTGATATTTCATAAGCTTTATAGATTTAGAATTGTATTAGTAGATTTTATTTAGTAAACTATTTTCTTGGTAATCTGTTGTCCATTAGATAATACAATTTTGGCAATAAGTAATTGTTTTTTTTGATTTAACCCAGAGATTTTACATTCATTTTCATTAGCAATAGAATTACTAAAAATCAATCGTCCACATAAATCAAATAAATCTATCTTTTGGATGCCTACTTCTTTTACCAAGAAATGTATATTTGAATTAGAAACTGAAATGATAACTGTTTCATTTATAGTTGAAAATTCATCATTATTTAAATTTTCTTTAATTACCACTATGTAATCTTCTGCTTCCCCATTAGCAATTGATTCACAAGGTAAAGGGTACGTTGACGTTTCTGATTGTTTTGTTCTCACTCTCATAATTGTTGAGCCCAGTAATGCATCAGCTGGTACGGTAATATTTGCTATAATTCCAGAATTAATATTATTCCCACCTGTTACAAAACCTAAAATATATGATTCGCTTACTTCGAACTGCTTATTCTGATTCCAATCTATCCAAGCCATTGTGTAATTTGTTCCACCTTCGGGACTAACAGTTACCGATAGTGGAACTGTAGTTTCTTTTACTAAATCTGTTTGAATTGATGTGAAATTTGAATAAGTGGATATGCTCGAAGATGAATTATTAATTCCTGCTATGGTTACATTAGTTATGCCAATTCCATTTTCAGTTGCTACTAAAGGGGCACAATAACACCCTTCTCCTCCAACTAATAATGGAAAATCGAAAATCGTTGAAGAAACGATATCACATGTTGTAGCTCTTCGATAATAGGTAGCTATGCTTTGCGTAGTAGAATAAAAGGCGTCGGTAGCATTTAGAATATTTGTCCAAGGCCCACTATCGTTGGGTGATGATTGCCATTGGTATGACAACCCTGATGCTATAGAACCATTTTGAACAGAAAGTGTGAATGCTTCTCCTGAACAATAAGGACCAGCAGAAACTATTGTTTGACCACCAACAGGAGTTGCATCACATGGATTTGTTATTGTAAATTGCATGTTAGGTCTTCTTCTGGCGAATAATTCTGCCAATAAGTTTTGGTTGGGTAAGCTGCATCCAACGGGTGAGGTATTATTGGTGTAATTTGCCGCAGTTACTCGTTCTCCGGCTGGAAAATTCTTACATTCAACAGAAAAGCTCGTTCCAAAATTGGTATTGCTTCTACAGATTTCAACAATAATATTTCGAAATCCATCCCATGCAAACGGTGTGTTTAAATTAAAGGTATACCAACCCGTTCCTGTAATATTTTCAATAGTTGACTCGTAATATACAGGTAAATCATCAACAAGAGTTGACCCCAAGACAAAGGAATTAGTCATTCCCATTTTTATTTTAATGTTTTCTGGCTTTAAACTTGACGGCAAACCTAATTGAGTGACGTTAACTGCCAATTTAATCACGTTCCCTGATATGTTAAATCCAGCGTCATATAATTCTTCAGCAAAATAAAGATATTGAGATCTATTATTTCTGTTAATCGTTGCAAAAGGAGAAACTCCTAGAGTATTAATCGACTCTACACCATCACCTAAAGTATAAGTTACTTGAGCTTGTATGTCATTACAGAAAAGTATAAAAAGTAGTATAATACATTTAAATGCGTTAGTTTTTTTTATAAATACGTTCAGCATAGATATTGTGCTCATAATAAAGTAGTTTTTTTTCATAATTATATTTAAAACAGATAGTTAATTTAGAATATGATTTTTTTTGTAGCTATTACACCATTATCTTTCTCAACTTGAACTAGTAATAATTGGTTGTTTTTTGCGATGTCTGAAATTAGTATTTCTGAAGTATCTACATTAGTTTTATTGTAAAGTAATCTTCCAGTACTGTCAAAAATCGTAACAGAATGTATTTGACTAGCAAGCGATTTAACAATAA
This sequence comes from Flavobacterium sp., assembly GCF_044369455.1. Lineage (GTDB taxonomy): Bacteria > Bacteroidota > Bacteroidia > Flavobacteriales > Flavobacteriaceae > Flavobacterium. The sequence goes on from NZ_JBIPLW010000001.1 coordinate 406,620, forward strand.
TATCAGAATTATTAGCATAACATAAAACACTATTCTCTGTTTTTATATTTGGATTTAAACTTAGGGCTTCGTTATTAAATCTAAGTTCAAAACGATTGTCAAAAGTGCCTTGTATACTTGTGAAGGTATACATCCCAGATTTAATATCATGCAAAGTTGATGTAGCATTGTCTAATAAATAAACAGATTGGTTTTCAAAAATACTGTCATACTGGTACAAGTTTAATGTAAATTCACCAGTCAAGGTAGTAGAAAATCCTAATGGGATACTATCGTTTGAGTTAAATGGCAAAGATTTACCTTGTATTACTAATTTATCATCCCCAATTTTTGTGTAAATTTTTACGTCTCCAGAAGGTGTTATTGTAGAGTCATAACCCCAATCTAGACCGTTTGTTGCTCCTTCAACATAACCAACCATTGTTTGGTTGAATTTCCCATTTTGATGAATTACTTCAACCCAAAGTCGGTTTTTTTCAACCTCTTCAGAATTGGTTGCATTATTTCTATAAAATTGTGAATTAGTATATCCTGTTATGTTTTTTCGCATGTCGTTGTTAAATACAACGTTGCCTGACGATGTGCCTCCTTTAACCATAAAACTTTGACCTGCACCTATAAATTGGCCTGGAGTAGTATTATTCCCAGAACTAATCGAAGGAAGACCCACAGATCCCGTGAAATTGTATGTTGCATAGTCATCAGAAGTATAACCTGAGATGTGCGGAAAAAGAGGGTTTAAAGCGGCAATCGGTAGCGTGTTGTGTGTCCAATAATAAATTGTTCCGTCGAGCAAAGTACTGTTGGCTAATAAAAACTTATTAGCATCTAAAGCGGAAGGATAAGGATTTCCTAATAAATTCCAATTAGCAGAACCTCCTTGTGAAGGCACAGTAATAAGACCATTGTTTGGCACACCTAAAAAAGATCCTTGAAAAACAGTTCCAGTTCCAGTTGAAGGATACCCATCGGGTGCGCGTATGATATATCCTTTACCAGCAATCATAGGGCTATTTGCTATACCATTAACCCAAGCTTGGGTAAGATGATTCCAATGATAAATCCTTATTGTTGGTGTTCCCGGCGAGAATTGAAATGGTGTCAGTCCCGCTACCGGAGAGGACCAATACGTATAATCTAACATTCGAACTGGCTGAGAATCTCTATTGTAAAGTATTTTACCTTCGTTGACAACAGCATCATTCTCCTGAATTAAGCTAGCATTATTTTCAAAGATTACAGTGGCAGCATCGTCCACAACTAATTTCTCTTTTAAGGAAATAAAATCTCCGCTTCGTACAGTGAATGTTCCAGATACTATTTTAAAGCTACAGGCCTCCATCAAAGTAGTTCCATTGACAGAAGTATCAAAATTTCCTTGAATTCTGACTGGTAAAGCTGGCAACGGATTACTTCCAAAACTCCAAGAAGTTCCATTCCATGTATTCACTCCAGTAACTTCGGCACCAAGAGACGATCTTGTTCCCGCTGGTAGGTTATGATTACAGCCAACATCTCTTTTGTACCAGATACTGCCTATACCGTCTCTATCTACTGTCATAGTAGCAGCTGTTTGTCCTGGCAGAGAAATGAAATTATCATCATCTGCATAAGAATAGTACCATTGATAATGCAATCCGCTTGATTTTTCATCATTAATAACACTTAAAGTAACTGCTTCATCTTTACAAAAATTTTCAGCACCTAATATTGCGTCACCACCAGTCGGAGCACCGGCACATTGAAAAGTAAAACGAATGTTTGGTCTAAATTTTCTATACACAGCACTTAAAACTGTAGATGTATTGTACGTTCCTGCCGTTCCAGAAATCTGCATATTGCAACCTTGTGTATAATTTGAACCTCCTCCGCCGTTGTTTTGGCTATAAAGACTTCTTGTTAAAGTATTATTAGCAATAGCTACAGAATTTGTGTGGAACCTTCCTGTAAATTGGTAATAACCAGTGCTAAACGATGTAGATGGTGGTGAAATTCTTGGGTCTGCTTTACAAATTTCAACCACTATACTATCAATACCATTCCAAACGAAAGGAGTATTTAATGGAATTTCTACCCAACCGGTTTGACTAATAGTTAAATTAAACGAGGTTTTTACCACAGTAAGTAGTTCTGGTGTTGCAGAACCATCCCAAGTACAACGACCCGGAGCTGGCATGGCAGGGCCCCACACCGGAGTTCCACCATCTCCATCATAAGTAGCAATCGTGTGCCCCATGCTGATGGTAATATTTTGCATTGTATAACTACTCAAAGACCCAATAGAAAATCCGGGAACGTGAAACGCCAAAGAAGAAATTGTCGTATAGCCAGACGAGCTAGCTGAGGCAAGTTCACTAGCTTCAAATAAAAACTGCGCACGACTATCCTTTTTATTCGGTAAAAAAGGAGCAGACCACAGATTCACTGCATTAGAACCAATAGTTATTGGAGCTGCACCATTTGCTTCCAAAACAAACTGACCGTTTTGACTGTATAGATTTCCAGAGCCAAAAGCCATGAAAATCAAAATGAACGTTGCTTTATTAAGAAAGCAAAAATTCTTGTTATTAAATGTATTAGTCTTTTTCATAATCTGAAGCATTAATAAATATTAATAAACATATAAAAAAATAATTTTAAAACTTTTATAAATTAAATGTATTGAATATCAATTAAATAAAACCCATTTCAATTGTCATACTTTATCATACAAAAGTAATCATTTTATTATATAAAAAAAAAATTATCGACAAAATGTTAAAAAAAGCAGCTATTGAGCAAAGTAGTAACAGTTAAACGTTATTATGTGCATATAATAGGCATAAATAAAGCAATCTTGTTCTTAGTTTTGTATTCCATTTAACTCAATTTGCTCCTGTTTAGAAAAACTTATTAACAAAAAAATAAAAAAATAATAACGTTAATTTAATTGTATAAAAACTATGATTTTAAAATTGAAAAAATCAGCTAACTTTTTTACTATTTTTTACTTCAATACTTAAGTCACTTAACTATGGTACTAGTTTCAATAAAAAAATAAATTTATTTTATAGAACTCACGTTAATTCGTTAAGGGCGTTTTAATTTTTGACCAACTATCATAGTTTTTTTGAAAAAGGGAACCCATTTAATACCAGCATTTCATATTAGTTTTTTTACTTTTGCACACAAATTGAATGTTTCTTTAATTTTTTAAACTAATTTATTACAAATGTATAGAAGTCATAATTGCGGCGAGCTAAACGCCTCACACATAAATCAAGAAGTTACAATTGCGGGTTGGGTTCAAAAATCAAGAGATAAAGGATTTATGGTTTGGGTTGATTTACGAGACCGTTACGGAATAACGCAATTGTTATTTGACGAAAGTCGTTCAGAAAAATCAGTTTTTGAATTGGCCAAAACATTGGGAAGAGAATACGTGGTTCAAGTAAAAGGAACCGTGATTGAGCGTGAAGCCAAAAATAAAAACATGGCAACAGGTGATATTGAAATTTTGGTTACAGAAATGACCCTACTTAATGCCGCTATAACGCCTCCATTTACTATTGAAGACGAAACCGATGGTGGTGAAGACATCCGAATGAAATACCGATACCTTGATATTCGTAGAAACCCAGTAAAAAACAGTTTGCTTTTTCGTCATAAAGTGGCTATGGAAGTGCGTAAATACCTTTCTGATTTGGATTTTTGCGAAGTAGAAACACCTTATTTAATTAAATCAACTCCAGAAGGCGCAAGAGATTTCGTTGTGCCCAGCCGCATGAATGCAGGACAGTTTTATGCCTTGCCACAATCGCCACAAACCTTCAAGCAACTATTGATGGTGGGCGGTATGGACAAATATTTTCAAATCGTAAAATGTTTTCGTGATGAAGATTTACGTGCCGATAGACAGCCCGAGTTTACACAAATCGATTGCGAAATGGCGTTTGTGGAACAAGAGGATATTTTAAATGTTTTTGAAGGATTGACGCGTCATTTATTAAAAGAAATAAAAGGTATAGATGTGGCTGAATTTCCAAGAATTACCTACGATTATGCAATGAAAACTTACGGAAATGACAAACCAGATGTTCGTTTTGATATGAAATTTGGCGAATTAAATGATGTGGCAAAAAGAAGAAAAGGAGCTGGAAATGGTATTGCTACATTCAAAGAATTTACTGAGTTTTTAATTTTTGAAGAAGCAGAGTTAGTAGTTGGAATTGCAGCTCCAGCTTGTGCTTCTTTTACAAGAAAAGAAATAGATGCTCTAATTGATTGGGTAAAACGTCCACAAGTTGGTGCCACTGGAATGGTATACGTAAAATGTGAAGAAGATGGAACTTATAAATCATCGGTAGATAAATTCTATACCCAAGACGATTTAAAAAAATGGGCTGAAGCTACCAATGCCAAAGCGGGTGACATGATATTTGTACTTTCTGGTCCAGCAAATAAAACACGTGCCCAACTTTCGACTCTTCGAATGGAATTAGCAACCCAATTAGGATTAAGAAATCCGGCAGAATTTGCGCCACTTTGGGTGGTTGATTTTCCTTTACTAGAATTAGATGAAGAATCAGGAAGATGGCACGCCATGCACCATCCGTTTACCTCTCCAAAACCTGAAGACATGGAATTATTGGCAACCAATCCAGGAAAAGTTCGCGCTAACGCTTATGATATGGTGTTGAATGGAAACGAAATTGGTGGTGGTTCCATCAGAATTCACGATAAAGCTACGCAGCAATTAATGTTTAAATATTTAGGTTTTACCGAAGAAGAAGCTAGAAATCAATTTGGTTTCTTGATGGATGCGTTTCAATTTGGTGCTCCTCCTCATGGCGGATTGGCTTTTGGATTGGATCGATTGGTGGCAATTCTTGGCGGACAAGAAACCATTCGCGATTTTATAGCTTTTCCAAAAAACAATTCAGGACGCGATGTTATGATTGATGCACCATCAGAAATTGATGAAACACAACTAAAAGAATTATATATTAAATTAGATGTAAAGTAATTTATATCAAATTCACAGAATTTTAAGAAGCAACTGTTAAAATAACTAAAAACAGTTGCTTTTTTTATGTTATAATTTAAAATGCCGCAAGTATTTATCCATCAAGTTCTTATAGAAAGCTATAGAATTTAACAAATTTTTAATTATTTAACTTCAAAATGCTTGTTATGTCGCAATAAAATTTATCTTTGAACATTATTAATAATTTTTACAATACAAAATGCGCACAGGAACAGTAAAATTTTTCAACGAGTCTAAAGGTTACGGTTTTATCACAGATGATGAAACTGGTAAAGACATTTTCGTACATGCTACCGGAGTTAAAACTGAAAACTTAGCAGAAGGAGACAAAGTATCTTACGAAGAAGAAGAAGGTAGAAAAGGTAAAGTAGCCGCTCAAGTAGTAGCTATCGAAGACTAATACATATTATTTTTTGATTACCTAAAATGACTTAACGCCCCGAAATTTCGGGGCGTTTTTTTATAAATTAAAATTTGCTATTTAAAATCAATTTAAATAAACAGTTTTGCGAGCTAATTAACAAACGTTTATCACTTGATTTTTGCGAATTAAATAATGCGATGTATATTTGTGCCTATTAAAATTACCTCTAATTATACCCATTATGCAGTCCAATCAATTAGACTATTTACCAATTCTTATGCAGGCAGGTTTGGCCGTGGGATTTGTGGTTTTGACCATAATTGGCTCTGGCTATCTAGGACCAAAAAGACATTCCAAAAACAAAGATAAAAACTTTGAATGTGGAATAGAATCTGTTGGAAACGCAAGAATTCCATTTTCAGTGAAATACTTTCTTGTCGCAATACTTTTCGTCCTATTTGATGTCGAAGTAATTTTCTTGTATCCATGGGCAGTCAATTTCAAAGCATTAGGAGTAGATGGAATGATAAAAATGGTGATTTTCATGCTTTTACTTTTGGTCGGTTTTTTCTATATCATAAAGAAGAAAGCACTAGAATGGGAATAAATAATATTGAATTTCAGATTTCAACTAGTAGATAAGTTTGAATCTATAAAATAAAGTCAGCTAAAATTAACATTTGGTATTTAATATCTAAAATGGAAAACAAAACAAATATGGTTGCTCCCCCAGATGGAGTTGTTGGCGAAGGTTTCTTTGCAACAAAACTGAATGATGTCGTTGGGATGGCTCGTGCCAATTCGCTTTGGCCATTGCCTTTCGCTACTTCTTGTTGTGGAATTGAATTTATGGCAACCATGGCATCTCACTACGATTTAGCTCGATTTGGATCTGAACGAGTTAGCTTTTCTCCACGTCAGGCAGATATGTTAATGGTAATGGGAACTATATCAAAAAAAATGGCCCCTATTTTACGTCAAGTTTACGAACAAATGTCTGAACCTCGTTGGGTAATTGCAGTTGGAGCCTGTGCTTCTTCAGGTGGTGTTTTTGATACCTATTCAGTGCTGCAAGGAATTGACAAAGTAATTCCTGTAGATGTATACGTTCCAGGTTGTCCGCCCAGACCAGAGCAGATTGTTGATGGTGTAATGCAATTGCAGGAATTGGTACGAAACGAATCTGTACGAAGAAGAAGTTCCCCTGAATACAAAGAATTATTAGCTTCTTATAACCTATAATAATGGCTTTAGAAACTTCAATCATACAAGAAAAATTAACTCAAAAATTTGGTGACAAAGTACACGATTTTGGCATGAGTAAAGATGTTTTTTCATTCGAAGTAAATTCATACGCGCTGCATGAAGTAATTCGCATCCTTAAACAAGACGAAGATTTAAACTTCCATTTTCTAACCGATTTATGCGGAATTCACTACCCAGAAAATGATGAAAATCATCAATATGCTGTAGTGTATCATTTGCATAATTGGGTTGAAAATACTAGAATTCGCGTAAAAACTTATTTGACTTCAACTCCCGAAGTAACTTCAATCATAGATTTATTTTTGTGTGCAAATTGGATGGAAAGAGAAACATGGGATTTTTACGGAATTAACTTCATTGGTCATCCACAGTTGAAACGAATTTTAAATATGGACGAAATGATTTCACATCCGATGCGAAAAGAATTCCCAATGGAAGACAGTGGTAGAACCGATAAAGACGATCGTTTCTTTGGAAGAACAGCGCAAAAGTTATAAAAACAAAATAAATAATTCAACATTATAAAATGTCAGACTTATTATTATTACCAGAGCATCGATATGCCAAAATTATTGAACAAACTCGCAACGAAGACGGAAGCGAACTCTCAATATTAAATCTTGGGCCAACACATCCAGCAACCCATGGTATTTTCCAAAATATTCTATTGATGGATGGAGAAAGAATTTTGGATGCTGAACCTACTATTGGTTATATTCATCGTGCTTTTGAAAAAATTGCAGAAAACCGTCCTTTTTACCAAGTAAACGTTTTGACAGACCGAATGAACTACTGTTCTTCGCCCATTAATAATATGGCTTGGTGGATGACGGTTGAGAAGTTATTAGAAATCGAAGTCCCTAAACGTGCTCAATATTTGAGAGTAATTGTGATGGAATTGGCGAGAATAACCGACCACTTGATTTGTAATTCCATTTTAGGTGTTGATACCGGAGCATACACAGGTTTTCTTTATGTATTCCAGTTTAGAGAAAAAATATACGAAATCTATGAAGAAATTTGTGGCGCTCGTTTAACAACCAATATGGGAAGAATTGGTGGTTTCGAAAGAGAATGGTCGCCAAAAGCATTTGAATTATTATATACTTTCTTAGAAGAATTTCCTGTGTGTTGGAAAGAATTCGAAAACCTTTTTGAAAGAAACAGAATTTTTATTGATAGAACCGTAAATGTTGGTCCGATTACGGCTGAAAATGCCATGGCATATGGATTTACAGGCCCTAACCTTCGTGCAGCCGGAATTGATTACGACGTTCGTGTGGCGCAACCTTACTCATCCTATGAAGATTTTGATTTCATCGTTCCCGTCGGAAAATCAGGGGATACTTACGATCGTTTTTGTGTTCGTAATGCCGAAGTTTGGGAGAGTTTGAGCATCATTCGTCAAGCATTAGCCAAATTGCCTGAAGGGCCAATTCACGCTGACGTTCCCGATTATTATTTGCCTCCAAAAGAAGATGTCTACAACAATATGGAAAGCTTAATCTATCACTTCAAAATTGTGATGGGCGAAGTTCCGGTTCCTGTTGCCGAAATCTATCATGCAGTCGAAGGCGGAAACGGAGAATTAGGATTTTATTTAGTTACCGACGGCAGTAGAACACCCTATCGTTTGCATTTCAGAAGACCTTGTTTTATTTACTATCAAGCGTATCCGGAAATGATAAAAGGAGCCATGCTTTCAGATGCTATAGTAATATTATCAAGTTTAAATGTAATTGCGGGGGAATTAGACGCGTAAGCCTCCCCAACCCCTCCAAAGGAGGGGCTACTAAAGGTTTTAAAATAAAAATGAAAAAAAGTATTAACATATAAATTCACGTTATGCCTCCCTCCCTTTTGGGGAGGGTTGGGGTGGGGCTTATGGAAAGAACACATATAAAACAAGAGATAAACATTACCGAACCATTGATGACTCGCATCAATGAGTTAATCAGTCATTATCCTGCCGAAAAAAGAAAATCAGCTTTGTTGCCTGTTTTACATGAGGTTCAGGATGCCCATGACAATTGGTTGAGTATAGAATTGCAAAATAAAGTAGCTGAGATTATAGAAATACAACCCATTGAGGTCTATGAAGTAGTAACATTTTACACCATGTACAATCAAAGACCTATTGGAAAATACATGTTCGAGTTCTGTCAAACCGCAGCTTGTTGTCAAAACGGCGTGGAAGATTTGATGGATTATACCTGTTCAAAATTGGGCGTTGGTATTGGTGAACCAACTGCTGATGGACTTTTTGAAGTTCGAGGAGTTGAATGTCTTGGTGCTTGTGGTTATGCGCCAATGATGCAGTTGGGTGATTTCTACCAAGAGCATTTGACAGTAGCAAAAATCGATCAGCTTATTGCTGATTGCAAAGATGGAAAAATCACTTTACACGATAAATAATAGCATGGGAAGAAAAATATTGTTAGACAAAATAAACGTTCCAGGCATCAAAACCTACGAAGTATATCGCAAGGAAGGCGGCTATGCCTCGGTGGAAAAAGCGTTGAAAAAAATGACCCCGGATGAAGTAGTAGAAGAAGTAAAAACTTCTGGACTTCGTGGTCGTGGCGGCGCCGGATTTCCTGCCGGAATGAAATGGAGTTTTATTGATAAAAAATCAGGAAAACCTAGACATTTAGTTTGTAATGCCGACGAATCGGAACCGGGAACTTTCAAAGACCGGTATTTGATGGAATACATTCCGCATCTTTTGATTGAAGGAATGATTACGTCGAGTTACGCATTAGGCGCTAACCTATCCTACATCTACATTCGTGGAGAATATATGTGGGTTTATAAAATTTTAGAACGTGCCATTGCCGAAGCAAAAGCTGCGGGTTGGTTAGGAAAAAATATATTAGGTTCGGGCTACGATTTAGAATTATACGTTCAAATTGGAGCTGGAGCATACATCTGTGGAGAAGAAACCGCCTTAATTGAAAGCTTAGAAGGGAAACGTGGCAATCCTAGAATCAAACCCCCATTTCCAGCGGTTTCAGGACTTTGGGCGAACCCAACCGTGGTTAACAATGTGGAAACGATTGCCGCTGTGCCATGGATAGTAAACAATTCTGGTGCTGATTACGCCGGAATAGGAATTGGTCGTTCAACGGGAACCAAATTAATTTCGGCTTCTGGAAATATCAAAAATCAAGGCGTTTTCGAAATAGATTTAGGATTGTCAGTTTATGAATTTATGAATTCAGACGAATATTGTGGCGGAATGCAAACCGACAGACCATTGAAAGCATTGGTGCCAGGAGGAAGTTCGGTGCCTATTTTACCAGCGAATTTAATCTATAAAACGGCGAATGGCGAAGACCGTTTAATGACCTACGAAAGTTTGTCCGACGGTGGCTTTGCAACAGGTTCTATGTTAGGTTCAGGAGGTTTTATCGTGTATGATGACCGAGCATGCATCGTCAGAAATACTTGGAATTTTGCACGGTTTTATCATCATGAAAGTTGCGGACAATGTACGCCTTGTCGAGAAGGAACAGGTTGGTTGGAAAAAGTATTGCATCGAATTGAAAACGGTCACGGCCGTGAAGAAGACATTGAATTGTTATGGAGCATTCAGGCAAAAATTGAAGGGAATACAATTTGCCCTTTAGGTGATGCTGCTGCTTGGCCAGTAGCTGCGGCAATTCGTCATTTTAGAGACGAGTTTGAGTACCATATTCGTTTCCCGGAAAAAATAAAAAATAGAGATCACTTTGTAAATGAACCATTTGAAAAAGTGAAGCATTTAACTGCAAAACAAGAAATATAATTTAAAAGTTGGAAGTTGGAAGTGAAAACACTTAAACCTTTAAACCTTTATACAAATAAAAAATGAAAGTAACCATAGACGGTCAAGAAATTGAGGTAGCTCCAGGAACAACAATTCTGCAGGCGGCTCGTATGATTGGTGGAGAATCTGTTCCGCCAGCCATGTGTTATTATTCTAAACTAAAAGGAACCGGTGGCAAATGCCGTTGTTGTTTAGTAGATGTTACCAAAGGTAGCGAAGCCGACCCAAGACCAATGCCAAAATTAATGGCTTCCTGTGTAACAGGATGTCAGGACGGAATGGAAGTAGCCAGCAAATCCTCAGAAAGAGTAAGAGATGCAAGAAATGCTGTAACCGAATTTCTTCTGATAAATCACCCATTAGATTGTCCGGTTTGTGACCAAGCAGGCGAATGCGATTTACAGAATTTAAGCTTCGAACACGGAAAATTACAACAGCGTTTTATTGAAGAAAAAAGAACGTTTGAGCCCGAAGATATTGGCGATAAAATTCAATTACATATGAACCGTTGCATCGTATGCCAACGTTGTGTAGAAGTTGCCGACCAATTGACGGACGGAAGGGTTCACGGAGTGTTGAATCGTGGTGATCATTCACAAATTTCGACTTGTGTTTCGGCAGCTATTGACAATGAATTCTCTGGAAACATGATTGATGTTTGTCCCGTAGGCGCTTTAACAGATAAAACGTTCCGTTTCAAATCGAGAGTTTGGTTTAACAAACCTTTCAATGCACACAGAGAATGTACAACTCCAGGCTGTTGCGGAAAAACAACCCTTTGGATGTTCGGAAATGAAATTCAAAGAGTAACTGCTCGAAAAGACGAATATCACGAAGTAGAAGATTTCATTTGCAACACCTGTCGTTTCGACAAAAAAGAAGTTTCGGATTGGGTAATTGAAGGACCACGAAAATTTGAAAAAGAATCAGTTATTAATCAAGGTAAATACTATGGTAAAAGAGATACTGTAGTAATTGCTACTGAAAAAGGAATTCTTCAAGGTAGAGATATCGACCGCAAAAAAATTAGTATGGCCGAAATCGATTACAACGAAAAAATTGATGGTAACCCAATAAATTCAAAGAAAAATGGATAGTGCCTTCATCATAGAGAAAAGTATTTTCATTGTAGCCATTTTTGCAATAACAATGATTATGGCAATGTATTCTACTTGGGCTGAACGTAAAGTGGCTGCATTTCTGCAAGACCGTGTTGGTCCAAACCGTGCTGGTTGGGGTGGATTATTGCAACCATTAGCCGATGGAATGAAATTATTTGCTAAAGAAGAATTTGAGCCTGATACTAAGAATAGATTTTTGTTTTTTGTTGGCCCAGCTGTGGCAATGAGTACAGCTTTAATGACTAGTGCTGTAATTCCGTGGGGTGATAAATTAGAAATTTTCGGCAGAACTGTTATTCTTCAAGCAACCGATATTGATGTTTCATTACTCTATATTTTTGGAATTGTTTCTGTAGGTGTTTACGGAATTATGATTGGTGGATGGGCATCAAATAATAAATTTTCTTTGATGGGATCTGTTCGTGCCGCTTCACAAATGGTTTCCTATGAAGTAGCGATGGGATTGTCTATCATAGCCTTGATTATGATGACAGGTACGTTGAGCTTAAAAGAAATATCTATACAACAATCGGGAATGAATTGGAATGTTTTCTATCAACCAGTTGGTTTTTTAATTTTCTTAATTTGTGCTTTCGCTGAAACCAATAGAACTCCATTCGATTTAGCCGAATGTGAATCCGAATTAATTGGCGGTTACCATACCGAATATTCATCTATGAAAATGGGATTCTACTTATTTGCAGAATATGCGAATATGTTTATTTCATCAACTCTTTTAGCAGTACTTTATTTTGGAGGCTACAATTATCCAGGTATGCAATGGATGGTGGATCATGTTGGCGTAAACATGGCAAACATTTTAGGAATTGGCGTTTTATTTATCAAAATATGTTGCTTCATTTTCTTCTATATGTGGATTCGTTGGACAATACCACGTTTTCGATACGATCAGTTGATGAACTTAGGATGGAAAGTTTTAATTCCACTTTCTATTACCAATATTATTATAACAGGAATTTGCATTCTAGCTTTTAATTAAGAAAAGAAATTATGTCAGCATCAATACAAAGTATATCGCTTTCAGGTAGAAAAAAACAAGTTTCCAATAAGGAAATGACTTTTTGGGAACGATTATATCTAATAGCTATCATTAAAGGATTAGCCATTACTATCAAACACTTTTTTAGAAAAAAGGCCACCATCCATTACCCTGAACAAGTTAGGGAATTCAGCCCTGTTTACAGAGGACAACATATGTTAAAACGCGATGAACAAGGTCGTGAAAACTGTACTGCTTGTGGTTTATGTGCATTATCGTGCCCTGCTGAAGCCATCACTATGAAGGCGGAAGAACGCAAACCTGGTGAAGAACATTTATATCGAGAAGAGAAATACGCTTCTATTTATGAAATTAATATGTTGCGTTGTATTTTTTGTGGATTGTGTGAAGAAGCATGTCCAAAAGACGCTATTTATTTGACCATCTCTAAAGAACTAGTTCCTTCTAGTTATGATAGAGAAGATTTTATATTTGGAAAAGATAAATTGGTTATGCCTTTAGAAATGGCGATAAAAAATAACAATCTCCTTGCAGACGGCAAACTTAAAAACGCTAACTAATGTCAACGATAACAATTATATTTTACTTTTTATCAGCCATTACTTTGGCTTCAGCGTTTTTAACGATATATAGTAGAAATCCTATTCACAGTGCTATTTATCTGGTAATTTGTATGATGTCAATAGTAGGACATTATCTAATGTTTAATGCACAATTTTTAGCCTTAGTCCAACTCATTGTTTATGCTGGAGCAATAATGGTGCTTTTCTTATTCACCATCATGTTAATGAATTTGAATAAAGAAGACGAAGTACATAAACCAAGAATCACGAGACTCGGAGCAATCTCTGTATTTATTTTAATGAGTGTTGTTTTGGTTACTATTTTCATCAATTCTAAAACCATCATGGGTGATTATGATGTTTCGGGCGAAGATTTTCAATCCATCAAAAAACTAGGAACCGTCTTGTTAAATGAATACATGGTGCCATTTGAGTTTGCCTCTATCCTATTATTAGTAGCGATGATCGGAGTAGTTTTATTGTCTAAAAAAGAAAAAATAGAGAAAAATAATGAATAATATTTTAAATCAAATAGGTATAGAAAATTACATTTTCCTCTCGGTACTTCTTTTTTGTATTGGGGTTTTTGGAGTTTTATATAGAAGAAACGCCATCATCGTTTTTATGTCAATTGAGATTATGCTGAATGCTGTAAACCTATTGTTTGTTGCCTTTTCAACCTATCATCAAGATGCCGAAGGACAAGTATTTGTATTCTTCTCCATGGCTGTGGCCGCTGCTGAAGTTGCTGTGGGCTTAGCCATTTTAGTATCGGTGTTCCGAAATATTGGTTCCATTGATATTGCTAATTTAAAGAACTTAAAAGGATAATCTGGAATGGAAAAAAACTTAGCTTTAGTATTACTCTTATCTCCATTTGTTGGATTTATTTTCAATATTTTCTTTGGGAAAAAAGTGAGCAGAACGATTTCTGGCTCTATCGGAACATTGACTGTAGTGCTTTCATTTTTATTATCAATATGCTTTTTTGCCCAATTGAACCAAAACGGAAAACCATTCGAGATCTCTTTATTTGATTGGATACAGGTTAGTAATTTCAAATTAGACTTTGGTATTTTATTGGACCAATTGTCTTTATTGTGGTTGTTATTCGTTACCGGAATTGGTTCGTTAATTCACCTCTACTCTATCAGCTACATGCAAGATGACGAGAATATGCACAAGTTTTTCGGCTATTTGAATTTGTTTGTTTTCTTCATGATAACATTGGTAATCGGAAATAACTTATTAGTCATGTTCATCGGTTGGGAAGGCGTTGGATTGTGTTCGTATTTACTGATTGGATTTTGGTATAAAAATCAATCGTATAACGATGCTGCTAAGAAAGCTTTTATCATGAATCGTATTGGCGATTTAGGGTTTTTGATTGGGATTTTTATTATTGGAAATTTATTCTCAAGTTTAAATTACACTGAAATTAAACAAGCTATTACTAATGGTAATGAAAATTCTGCAATGCTTGGACTTGCCGCTCTTTGCCTATTCATCGGAGCTTGTGGAAAATCAGCACAATTACCTTTATACACTTGGTTGCCCGATGCGATGGCTGGACCAACACCAGTTTCGGCGTTAATCCACGCTGCAACGATGGTAACTGCCGGAATATTTATGGTTACCCGTATGAACTTTCTATTCGATTTGACTCCAGCAGTTCAAAATATAATTGCTATTGTTGGTGTTTCGACCGCTTTAGTAGCAGCTTCCATTGGTTTACTACAAAACGATATTAAAAAAGTATTGGCTTATTCTACTGTTTCGCAATTGGGATTAATGTTTTTAGCTTTAGGACTAGGTGCTTATACTGTTGCGGTTTTCCACGTAATTACGCATGCGTTTTTCAAAGCGTGTTTGTTCTTGGGCTCGGGTTCTGTAATTCACGGATTGCACGGTGAACAAGACATGCGAAAAATGGGAGGATTACGCAAAGCGATGCCTATCACTTTCTGGACGATGATGATATCCACTCTAGCTATTGCTGGAATTTTCCCTTTTGCGGGTTTCTGGTCCAAAGACGAAATCTTGATGGTGGCTTTTGAACACAATAAAGTATTATGGATAGTTGCTTCGATTGCGTCAATAATGACCGCTTTCTATATGTTTCGATTGATGTACTTGACGTTCTTCAAAGACTTCAGAGGGACAGAAGAACAAAAACACCATTTGCATGAAAGTCCAAGTTTGATTACAATTCCATTAGTAATCTTGGCTATTTTAGCTGCTATTGGTGGCGCCATTAATTTGCCAGGAAGCATGTGGTTGAACCATTTCATGGAACCCATTTTATCAGGAAAACACGAAGCGCATCATCTTGGAATGCAAGAATACATGTTGATGGGAATAGCATTAGCTGGTGCATTGATTGGTATCATTTGGGCGAATGCCAAATACATCAAACAGGCATTTGTTCCTAAAGAAGATTCTGAAATTGTTGGTTTTAACAAAACAATATACAACAAATATTATGTAGACGAATTTTACACGTTTTTAATTGTAAGGCCAGTCAATAGTTTGGCTAATTTCTTTAGAACAACCTTAGAACCTGCATTAGGAAAAGTAGTTTTCAGTTTCGGAACATTGGCTAACGGAATTGGAACTCAAGGAAAAAAATGGCACACAGGAAGTATCGGTTTGTATTTGTTTGTTTTTGTGATTGGCATTGTTGCCATAGTATCTTATTTATTTATAGCTCAATAATTTTTACATAATGGATGTAACTTCTATATTAATATTACTTCTCGTTGGTGCAATTGCAACGTTTTTCGTCGGAGATAAATTAGCTTCTAAAGTTGCCTTACTATTCAGTTTAATCACTTTCGGTTTCTCTTTATTTTTATTAAATATATTCAATCAAGGAAACAACATCAGTTATATTTCCTCTTGGATTGATATACCAAAAGTTGCTCTAGCGTTTAAAGCTGACGGATTATCGATAGCAATGGTATTATTGACTACTGCTTTAACACCTTTAATTATACTCTCGTCTTTTGGAAATTCATTTACCAATGCTAAAAACTTCTATGCTTTAGTACTATTCATGTCATTTGCTATGACGGGAACATTTTTAGCTGCTGATGGATTATTGTATTATGTTTTTTGGGAATTGGCTTTGATTCCAATTTATTTTATTGCCCTAATTTGGGGTCATGGTGATGCAGAAAAACGTAAAAAAGCGGTTATAAAATTCTTTATTTATACTTTAGCGGGTTCTTTATTCATGCTAATCGGTTTTACGTATTTATATACAAAATCAAACAGTTTCCTTCTAGAAGATTTATATAAATTAGAGTTGTCTTCAACTGAACAATGCTATATTTTCTTTGCTTTCTTTTTAGCGTATGCTATCAAAATTCCTTTAATTCCTTTCCACACTTGGCAAGCTAAAGTGTATCAAAAAGCCCCAACAGTTGGAACCATGCTTTTATCAGGAATCATGTTAAAAATGGGATTGTACAGCGTTATTCGTTGGCAATTGCCTATTGCGCCGGCTGCCGCTAAAACCTATATGCCAATCTTAATCGGATTGAGTATTGCGGGAGTAATTTATGGCTCAATAGTGGCGTTGCGTCAAAAAGATTTGAAAAAACTTTTGGCCTATTCTTCTCTGGCTCACGTAGGTTTAATTGCTGCTGGTTGTTATACAGTAACACTCGACGGATTACGTGGTGCTGTTTCACAAATGATTGCTCACGGATTTGTGATTGTTGGATTATTCTTCGCAGCTGAAATTATCTACAGAAGATACGAAACCCTAACCATATCTGAAATGGGAGGAATTCGTTCACAAACTCCCAAGTTTAGTTCGATGTTTATGATATTGGTATTAGCTTCAGTAGCTTTACCTGGAACTTTTAACTTTGTGGGTGAATTTACCGTATTGTATAGCTTAAGTCAAGTTAACCTATGGTTTGCTATTCTAGGTGGAACCACTATAATTTTAGGAGCCTATTACATGTTAAAAATGTTTCAAAACACGATGCTTGGAGAAACCAATACCAAAATATTTACAGACATTACAACCAATGAGGCAATTACATTACTAGCTATCATCGGCTTTTTATTATGCTTCGGATTGTATCCTAAACCAATTGTTGATTTGGTGACACCGAGCTTAAATGAAATTTTAGAAACTATAAAGAGATAATTGAATTAAGGATTAAGGAATTAGGATTTGGGATTTGGGATTTATGACGAAAGAGGAATTAAAGAAAAGAACAAAATCTTTTGCTATTAGGGTTTTTAAATTTTTAATAGAAATTGAAAAAAATAAAGCAGTAGATGTTATTTCTTATCAACTTTTTAAATCTTCTTCTTCCGTAGCCGCAAATTACAGAGCTGTTTGCAGAGGGAAATCTGATTCTGATTTTTTAAATAAGTTGAAAGTAGTAGATGAAGAAGCCGATGAAAGTTTATTTTGGTTAGAATTTATTCAAGAATTAAAAATAGATTGTGACCAAAACGAATTACAAAAATTGATTAAAGAAGCTGATGAATTAACGTCAATTTTTTCAGCAGCTATAAGAACTATAAAGAGTAAAAAATAAATTGAGGATATAGGAATTGGGATTTAGCATTAATAAAATGAACTCCAATTACTTTCCTTCATTAAAAATATAAAAAACAAAAAAGAGATTTAGATTTTAGTATAAGAGGACATCAAATCCCAAATCCTAATTCCTAAATCCCAAATTCTAAATAAAAAAAATGAATACATTAATTGCCATATCAGGTTTAGGTGTTTTTTGCCTTATCGCTGAAATCTTTAATTTAAGAAAACTACTTGTTCCGGTTGCTGTATTGGGACTTTTAGCTATTCTTGGACTTACTATTTCTGAATTCAACACACCCGCTTCTTTCTATAACAATATGATTGTTGTAAATAAATTTTCGGTAGCTTTTTCAAGTCTGTTTATCATACTAACGATTTTCTTAGTAGCCTTGAGTGGCGATTTTTATAAAGAGCATCCCACAAAAATATCCGATTTTATAGCCATTAAAATTTTCCTTTTGTCTGGTGCTGTTGCAATGGTCTCCTTTGGAAACTTAGCAATGTTTTTCTTAGGAATTGAAGTACTTTCAATCTCTCTTTATGTTTTAGCCGCGAGCCGTAGATTGGATATTAAAAGTAATGAAGCCGGAATGAAATATTTCTTAATGGGTTCATTTGCTTCTGGCATTATTTTATTTGGAATTTGTTTAGTGTATGGAGCTACAGGCTATTTTGACATGGCAGAAATCTATGATTTAGCACAAGGTGCCGGATTACCTATTTGGTTTCCGATTGGGATAACACTAATCATCATCGGAATGTTATTTAAAATTGCTGCAGCACCTTTCCACTTTTGGGCTCCCGATGTTTATGAAGGTTCTCCATCAATGACCACAGCAACTATGAGTACATTAGCAAAAGTTGTTGCTATGGCTACTCTATATAAATTATTAAGTGGATTAACAAGCTTATCTCCAAAAGTAGAACTATTGATTGTAATCCTATCAATTCTTTCCATGTCTGTTGGAAATATTATGGCATTACGACAAAAAAATGTAAAACGAATGTTGGCTTTTTCAGGTGTATCTCATGCCGGATTTATGGTAATGGCATTGTTAAGCATGTCAACCGCAGCTTCAACTTTATTGTATTATACGGCTGCCTATGCTTTGGCCGGAATTGCCTCGTTTGCCGTAATTATTTATGTTACTAAAAACAATGACAACGAAGATATTTCAAACTTTAATGGTCTTGGAAAAAACAATCCTCTTTTGGCTGCACTTTTAACGGCTTCACTCCTATCTATGGCGGGAATCCCAATTTTTTCGGGCTTTTTTGCTAAGTTTATGTTATTTGAACAAACGATAAAAGCGGGTTATTTAGTAGTTGTTATCGCTGCTGTAATCAACTCAATTATAAGTGTGGGATACTATTTTAAATTGATTTTGGCAATGTACACAAAAGAAGCTTCTGAGGAAAGACAAGCAGTTCCATTTGTATATTATGCAGTTGCTGTAATTGCAATTCTACTCAATATTATTTTAGGGATTTATCCATCATTCGTCACCAATTTATTGAGCTAAAAACATTTTGCTTTTAGTTTCCCAATCGATTTGAAATCTTAAAATGAAGTATACTTTTTTACCAAATACTAACCTAAAAGTTAGTAAAGTTTGTCTTGGCACCATGACTTTTGGAGAACAAAACTCGGAAAGTGATGCACATGCTCAACTAGATTACGCTACAGAACAAGGAGTTAATTTCATTGATACTGCCGAAATGTATCCGATAGCGTCACGCGAAGCAACATTGGGAGAAACCGAAAGGTATATTGGAACTTGGTTAAAAAAAACGGGGAAAAGAGAGAATTTGGTTGTGGCTACGAAAATTGCTGGACCTAATCGTGGCATGGGTTACATCAGAAATCCATTAGATTTTTCCAAGAAAAACATTGACGAAGCTGTTAACTTAAGTTTAAAAAATCTTCAAACAGATTACATCGATTTGTATCAAATGCATTGGCCCGAACGCGTGATGAATATGTTTGGGCAACGTGGCGTTTCGAAAATAGATCCCCAATGGCAAGAAAATTTCTTCGAAGTATTAACTGTATATGATGGTTTAATAAAAGAAGGTAAAATAAAACACATTGGCGTTTCTAATGAAAATCCATATGGTGTCATGAAGTTCATCAGCGAAAGCTATAACCATAATTTACCTAGAATTGTCACGATTCAAAATCCGTTTTCGCTACTGAATCGATTGTATGAAGTGGGACTTTCCGAAATTGGAATGCGTGAAAATATTGGTTTGCTGGCGTATTCTCCTTTAGCGTTTAGTTTCTTAACTGGTAAGCATTTGAATGGGATTCAACCAACGTCACGATTGGGGTTATTCCCTCAGTTTACGAGATATTCGAGTGAGAATTGCGTGAAAGCTACAAAACTATATCAGGAAATTGCCGAATCAAACGGGTTGAGTTTAACCCAAATGGCTTTGGCATTTGTCAACCAGCAAGATTTTGTAACCGCTACAATTGTTGGTGCTACAAGTACAGAACAACTTCAAGAAAATATTGCGGCTTTTGAGGTAACCTTATCGCCAGAAATCATTATGGAAATCAATAAAATTCAGGAAGTATTTCCCAATCCTGCGCCTTAAATTATTGCTTGATAATTTTTGATGTGGCAGTCAAACCATTTTGTGTTTCCACAGTAATTAAATACATTCCTTTGGCTAAACTTGCTATGTTTACTGCGTTTGAACCTAAGTTTTGAATATCTTGATTAAAAACAATTTTACCGGTTAGGTCAGCTATAGAAATAAATTCTAATGCCACATTATTGTCATTCTTGATGTAAAGTTCATTATTTGCTGGATTTGGATATATAGTTACAAGACTTTCGTTAAGAGACAAAGCACTAAGTGAAGTGTCAACTACTTTTGAAACAGAAGTGCCATTTGTAATATACAATTCACCGTTAACATCTTCTCCAAAAGAGGTAATTACTCCAGGCAAATTTACAGTCCAAGTGATGACTCCAGAGGCGTCAACAAGTCCAATTTCTCCAGTACAATAATCGGCAAAAATATATTTGTTTGCAAAATTTGGATACAAAGAGCCAGTGTAAAAATAACCACCAGTAATAGAACATCTTCCATTGGAACCATAAACATAATCTGTAAAAGGCGCCACTGTGTTCGCAAAAGTAGGACAACCGCTGTTGTTAAAAACTGAAGTTCCTTCAAAACAACGCCAGCCATAATTTAAACCCGTATTGGGCAAAGGAAATGTTGTTTTATTGATTTCTTCACGAGTACTCTGACCCACGTCTGCTATCCATAAATCGCCATTTAATCTATTGAATGAATACTTCCACGGATTACGTAAACCAATTGCCCAAATTTCGCGAAGACCAGCAGTGGTTGCATACGGATTAGTTGATGGAATACCATAATTTAATGACCCAAAAGTAGTATCAACATCTATTCGAAGCATTTTACCTAACATTACTCTACTAGGAAAAGAAGGATCTACGGTCATGTTTTGGGAATATCCTTGTGGATCGCCACCGCTTCCGCCATCACCCAATCCGATGTATAAAAGACCATCACGACCAAACGCCAAACTTCCACCGTTGTGATTAGAAAATGGTTGATCTACTGTCATTAAAATGGTTGCAGTAGTATTGGCTATATCTGGATTGGCAGAAACAGAATATCTAGCAATAACAGTATCGCCAGCTGTATTGGTATAGTTGATAAAGAACAGTCCATTTGTAGCATAATTGGGATGAAAAGCCAAGCCCAACAACCCTTGTTCGCTGCCACTACTTAAACCTGTTACGGTTAAAAAAGGGGTGGCATTCACCGTTCCATTTGAATTTACTATTCTAATCGCACCTGTTTTTTGAACCACAAAAAGGCGAGAATCAGCCGGTGGATGAACTATTGCTACTGCATTGGTTAAACCTGTAGCAAAAGTTTGTACAGCCACTGTTTGGGCTGAAACTGAAAAAATAAAAAGTGTTATTACTACGAGTATTATTTTTTTCATAATCTAATTTTTTTTGTAAAGTTAGAAATAAAAAGTTTGTAATCAAATTGTTAACCAAAAAACGCAACCGGCAAGGATTGCGTTTCTAATTTATAAATTATCTATGATTTTGTCTTTAGGATATTTGACTTTATAACTTACTCTGACTTTCTTGGTTTCGTTTGGATTGAGTTTTAAAGTCCAAGTAAGAATTCCGGTTTCTTTGTTTGCTGTGGCATTATCACTTTGCAATAATTCGATTTCAATTTCTTTATCCGTACTCAACGGATATTGATCTTTTAACAAAATATCTGCGGCTTCTTTCTTGTTATTTCTTACTGTAATATCAAATGTAAATGTTTGCTCTTTTTTGGACGATAAAAATCGTGTTCCCGATTTATCGACTACTTTTTCACGCTTGATAGTAATTTTTTTATCTCTTCCCATACTCAGATTCAAGGTGTCTGAAGTTTGATTGGGGTTAATCACTGTTTTGCCTACATACAAACCTTCAAAAATAATATTGGCTTCGCCTGGTAATAAATTATACTTCGAATAATCATTGATTTCTGCCAAAAGAAACGCCTCTTTTTCTACTCTAGGTGCCGCATAATATTTATAGGTTGCTGGCAATTTGATTTCTTTTAACGCAACACTGTGTGGTTTGCTATTGGATAAAATATCGTAGGGAATATCAATGTCGAAGGAAACGTTGAGTTGGTTTTCTTGAATTGTTGTGAAATTTGAAATAGAAGTTGAAGCTACTTTTTTGTCCTTTCTACCATACCCTTGAACAACAACTTCTTCAAATTTTACACCAGGAGCATTTCCTTGTAATTGATTTTGAACTCCAAAATTGGCATCATTTTCATAGAAATCTCTATACCTCAAAAACCAAGAATTCAACAACGGTGCTTGATTGTTTTGATTGGGATTGCCCGAGGACAAAGTGAGTTTTACTTTTTTCCAATCAATGCCTGTCCATTGGGTTACTTGTGCTTTATACATCATATTAATAGGTGATGTAATATTTTCAGCTCTTAAATCATAAAATGGCGTCCATGAAGCATTGTCGGTAATATAGTTTAGGTCTAAATTAACAACTCCTGCTATTTCATTCATCACTTGAATAATCAATTTTCCTTTGGAACTTTTTTCTTCTTTTTGGGTATTGATTTCGAGTTTGTCGTTGAGTGCTTTGAGTTTTTCCTTGAGTTTGGTTTCTTTTTCGGCCAAAGTTACCACTGCATTATCCAATTCTGTTCGTTTGGCTTTATAAAAATCGACCAATTTCATCAGTTCGGCAACATTCAATCCCGTATTGGCACCACTTACGTTTTGATTGGCATCCAATAGCGCAATGGTTTGCTGGCTAGAATAGGTGTCTATTTGGATTTTCTTAATTTCTTTTTGAACAATAGTGATGCTGTCCCGTACTTTTTTTATCACCGGATTGGTTTCATCAATTTCATATTCGGAAATATAATTTTGCGTAAACTGAACTGATAAAACTGTAACCGAATTGGGTGCACCAATTTGCACAGTGCTTTCGTTTAAATAATCGGCTACGTTTTTTACCACAATTTCGCTTGTGCCTACTGGCAGATTTACGGATGTGGTTTGAGTTAATTCGGCAGCATTGAAGTAAACCGTTGCCGACTTTACTTTGGCTGTGGTGAAAATTGGTTTTTGAGCAAATGAAACAAAGGGAATCAAAAATAAGAAAGGAAGGAACTTCATCATAAATAAAAGATTTATTACAGGAAACTAAAATAACGTATAAAGGAAAGAAAAAGTATGTGACTTTAATAATTTTAAGAAAAATTCATTAAAACTCAAACTCGTCGATGCTAAGACTATCGCTTTCAATAGTAGCAGGTTTTTGTTTTAAGTATACTCGTGCGGCACCAGATATGGAGAGTGGAAAGTTGCCAATAGTATCATTTGTGGATAAAATATTTCTCCGTAACATCAAATTAATCAAAAATTTTTCTTGTTGTTTTGCCGATGGTTTCAAGCTATTAGTAGCATCAAAGCGATACATAAATCCTTTCGGCTTCGGGATTATTGTAGCTAAGAATAAACATTCATTTAAGTTTAAATCACTTGGATTCTTCTGAAAATAAAAATGAGAGGCTTCGCTAATGCCATAAATGTTTGGTCCCCATTCTATAATATTAAAATACACTTCAAGCATACGTTCTTTTGAACTGATTCGGTTGTTTTCTAAAATATAAACCAAAAGGATCTCTTCTAACTTTCTTGAGACTGTTTTTTCTCGAGTTAAGAAAACATTTTTTACCAATTGCATGCTAATAGTACTGGCACCACGTGAGAATTTTTTGGTTCGAATATTTTTGGCTATCGATTGTTTGAAAGCTTCATTAATAAAACCACGATGATTAAAAAAAGATGGGTCTTCGCTGGTCAACACACATTTTTGCAAATAGGGAGTAATGCTATTTAAAGGTGTAAAATTAGGGTTCGATCCACCAACTACTATTGGCCGTTGTGCAACGCCATTATCAATGGCACGATAGATAAACTCGCCATTGATTTTATTCAAATCGGCTTCGCCATATTTAGTAATTTTTAATCCTTCTGATTTCAATTTACTTTCAAAAATTAGGTCGTTTGGTTGATGACTATTGTATTCAAAATTCAAGTCGAAACTAAAATCTCCCTGTGCTTCCATGCCTTCAAAATGTCGAAATAAACCTGCTGGTAAAGACACTATAAACTCTTGTGCTTTCATTCTAGGAATGTCTAATTTGAAGTCATAAACTTTATCCGTTTCGTTGGTATACAAAATATAAGGTTTGCACTTGATGCTATTCAACTGTATCGCAGAAGTGCTGTCCAATGCCATAAATCTTGAACCAATAATCCAATGATAATCGAAACGGGCGGATTTTACCACTACATCTATATTGGCAATTTTCGGGTGATTAACCATCAAATTTTCAATGGAAGAATAGCCATCAACATATAATTCACCACGATCCATAGAGAGGTTTTCTAAATTAAAATGAATGGATTTAAAACCTGTTTTCAGATTGAATTTTTTATCCAAATACGGAATTTGTATCGTGTCGCTGTTTGGATTGAAGAATTGCAAATCGGCTTTTCTATCTCTTGGATCGGCAAATCCATTGATAGCCCACTGCTGTGAAAAATTAGCTGAAGTAACTTGGATGATTGTGTTGAGCTTTTTTTTATTTAAAATTAATTGGTTAAAATCAAAAACAACTTTATTGCCTTTGTCATCAATTTTAAAAGCGAATCCTTGGACATTCATATCGGTTGGCACCAAGTCTAAAAGATTTGAGCTTATTCGGTTGAGTAATTTGGCATAGTTGACTTCGGAATTATCCGTTTTCTCTTTTTTGGAACGAAGAAATGCATCGAAGTTGCTCCCCTTTTTTGTTTTTACTAATTGAATGAAGCCTTTATTAATTTCAAGTTTTCCTAATTGAATATCGCCAATCAATAATTTCCAAAAGCTTACACTGGTTTTCAATTCTTGAATATGAAGCAATGTATCAGCTTGAACAGGAACTAATGAAATTTGATGAAACTCGATATTAGTCAATCCGTGAAATTGAGCTTTTTCTATACTGAAATGGCATTGATACTCTCGTTCCATTTTGGCATCAATACGATGAATACCTTTTTCTAAAATGGTATTTCTAAAAGCAAAAAGCAAAACTATTCCAAGCAGTAAAATGCTACCAATTATTTTGAGAATTAAAAATACTTTTTGTTTGGTTGTTTTCATTTTATGGATTTACCGATAATCCAATTCCGATTACATTAGGAAGAAACGGAGCTGCTTTAAAATTATGGGAAACTATAATTTTGTATGTTCCTCTGTTAAGTCTTGTTTGTTTTTTTACAGTATATTTTAAATCACAAACATCTCCAGAGCATTCCGCGAGTTGTTTTCCTGAACTGTCTTTTAGTTGTAAATCGACCGCTAAGTTTTCCTCCTTACCATCTGGACTTTTAATCATAAATTGAATCGGAATACTGTCAAATTGATAATCATAAACATGACTAAATTCAAATACTATAGTGTAGCGCTTCGAATCGTCTTTAATCTCAAATTCATAACCTTTTAAATCTGATTTTTCCCAACGGTTATTTTCGGGCATTTTATCAAATTGACTAAAAGTTCCTGAATTACATGAATTTAAAATAAAAAATAGTGATAACAGGAATAGGATTTTTGTTTTCATAAATTGTAATGTTTAATTATATAAAACGGATTTCGTTGCCTTTTATTGCTGCGTCTCAAAGTAATTATAACGATACGTTTTAGGGTTATATAATTTAATGGTTATTTTATAAGTTTAGGATTTGTAAATTACCCAAATAATTGCTCAACCACTTCTTCAATTTTGGAAACCAAAACCACTTTTATTCCAGGGAATTTAGTAGCAATCTTATTATATTTAGATACGAAAATGGTCGAAAAACCCAGTTTTTCAGCTTCTTGAATGCGATGTTCTACACGATTCACTGGGCGAATTTCGCCCGAAAGGCCAACTTCTCCAGCAAAACAAACGTCTTTCCCAACGGCAATATCTTCATTAGAAGACAATATAGCCGCTACCACCGCCAAATCAATCGCTGGATCATCAACTGAAATACCGCCAGTAACGTTCAAAAAAACATCTTTGGTTCCGAGACGGAAACCAGCACGTTTTTCTAAAACCGCTAGAATCATGTTTAATCTTTTTGCATTATACCCTGTTGTGCTTCGTTGTGGTGTTCCATATACTGCGGTCGAAACCAATGCCTGAATTTCTATCATCAATGGACGCATTCCTTCAAGAGTTGATGCTATGGCTGTGCCAGATAGTTCTTCTTCACGATGCGAAATTAAAATTTCGGAGGGATTAGAAACTTCGCGTAACCCTGAACCTTGCATTTCATAAATTCCCAACTCGGCAGTGGAACCAAAACGATTTTTGAGTGAACGCAGAATTCGATAGACGTGATTTCTATCGCCTTCAAATTGAAGAACAGTATCGACCATGTGTTCCAAAATTTTTGGCCCAGCAATGTTGCCGTCTTTAGTAATATGACCAATAAGAATCACGGGTATATTGGTTTCTTTGGCAAACTTTATAAGCTCAGCAGTAGTTTCACGAATTTGAGAAATGCTTCCTGCAGTGGATTCGATATAATCGGTATGCAGGGTTTGAATCGAATCAATAATAACAATATCGGGTTGGGTTTCTACGATATGACGAAAGATGTTTTGGGTTTTAGTTTCGGTAAGTATGTAACAATTATCACTATCTGGATTGATGCGTTCGGCACGCATTTTTATTTGTTTCTGACTCTCTTCTCCCGAAACGTATAAGGTTTTATAGGGTAATTTTAACGAGATTTGTAACAGCAATGTGCTTTTCCCAATACCAGGTTCACCTCCCAAAAGTATCAAAGAACCAGGAACAATTCCACCGCCAAGCACCCGATTTAGTTCGCCATCAGTAGTATCCATTCGTACTTCTTGAGTCGAATCGATTTCTTTTATTTTTAAGGGTTTAGAAACTCTTTTAGAATCAGTATCTGATGATTTCCAACTTGACTTTTCTTCTTTCTGAATAATTTCTTCTGCAATCGTATTCCATTCTTTGCATGAGTTGCATTGCCCTTGCCATTTAGAATATTGCGCCCCGCAATTTTGACAAAAAAAAGTCGTTTTAAGTTTGGACATTGGTTTTACTTTTTACCTCCTAATGGTGTTTCCGTTGGAGTAGTCTCGGTTGGAGTAGTCTCAGTTGGAGTGGTCTCTGTAGGAGCAGTTTCTGTCGGAGTAGTTTCTGAAGGAGTATCGGTTGGTGGTGTTTCCTCGACAACCGGTTCTTCTTTTACTTTTTCCCCTTTTTTACCTTTTTTAGGTAATGTTTTTTTCAATTCATCGGCTCTCTCAATCATCATGTCTTTGGTTAAATCCCCAATTTCTTCACGCTGAAAAGCAGCCAAATAGGACTTAACGGCTCTGGCATTATCTCCCTTCTTCTCATACATCTGCGCCAATTCATAGTCAGAAAGCATTGATTTTGGATAATTTTTTCGGGCTAATTGAGATAGTTTATCAAATTCATCATAGGCTTTATTTTTTAGAATTGCTGCTTCTATAGCTTTAAAATCATTCAAACGAATTGGCAACTTTAAAGCAAACGATTTGTCTATAACATCATACTTTTTTATAAGATAATCAACGTAACCCGAAGGTAATATAGCTATTTTCTCATTAAACTCTACAGTTGAAATGGGCTGATAAACCGAAAATATTTGATACAAAGCGCTTGGAATTGAATTCAGAACTAAAGAATAATGTGATGCTCCTTTAAAATCGTCAAATCTGTAATTAAGGGTTTCTTTATTGACTTTTTTGGCCGCTTCATCTAAAGCTAAAATACGATTTCTCATTTTTTTAAGATCTCCATCGGCAGAAGAGTGATAATAAAAGAGTGGTTTTTGAATAGCTGCCAATCGTTCTGGGATATTTTCCTCCATTCCGGTCGGAAGTTCCGGACTCATTGAAATATAAGCGTCAAAAACAGGGTTATCTTTATACAGATATAAGTTCAAAAAACCCGCTGTAGTATCCAATCCCGCAATCATTTTAAAGGGTGCCGTTCTGAAGTTCTTTTGAATGTAAGGCAATAATTCCATCCCAATAAACTCAAAAAAAGATTCTCCTTTTTCAGAAGGTAAGCCGGTAGTTTCATCCACCATACAATCCGTTTCTCGTTCATTATTTTTGTTCTGACTAACACCAATAATGATTACTTCTGGCAAATCATCCCAATAATATCCGTAACTTAAAGCACCTTGAAACGGATCAAAAAGAAAATCCCCATCAAGAAGTACAAAAATTGGAAATTTTTGATTGGGATGTTTTTCATACGATGGCGGTAATCCAATCGTAATCTCTCTGTCTTCGTTTAATTTATTGGAAAAAATAGTATCTGTTATTTTTTTATTTTGAGAATAAAATGCATTGGAATAAACACAAATTAATAGGAGAAGTAGTTTTTTCATTTCTTTAGGTTTGGTTAACAGCACTATTGCCAAAACGATTAGCAATATAATAAAATTATCATAGCTTCGAATTGTATTACTTAAAAAAGCAAACTACTTTTTAATTGAATCGTGGCTTTGAGAAGAAACTCCGTCATTCCATAAGGTCAAAATATCCGTCGCTACTGCTGCACCACTACCCGAAGCTATGGCTAGTTGACTGCGCCAACCTGCTAAAGTTCCGGCAACATAAACGCCTTCCGCTACTTTGTGGTCTATGTTTTTTAATTGAATTCGTTGTTTTTCTGCTAACGCTTTTTTGTGAGGCTCTACATAATGCATTAAGCCATCGATATCAAAAGTATTAGAATATCCGATTGCAACAACAATCGATTTTGTTTGATAAGTATTTTTGTTGGTTATCACGGTGAAATTTTGAAAATCACCTGTTACTTTCAATACTTTTTCACTTTCTATTTGTGTTACATGCGGGTATAACTCTTTTAAATGTGTAGTACTTTCAGTCAACAATTCCGAACCTAATTTGCCCGGCGTAACTCCGTATGCATTATAGAATAGCGCTTCTTGTAAAGATGATGTCTTTTGATGAGCAACGATTCCGATATTTTTGTCTTTTACAAATGATTTTTTGTGAGCAGAACCCAATACCAAAGCACATGACATTCCAGAAACACCACCACCAATAATTAACACATCATACATAAAAAAATATTTTAAAACATGAAATTCCAAATCTAAAATTCCAAATACCAAAATTTTTTTTTATTGTTATTTGGCTATTGTTATTTGGGATTTTAAAAAATTAGTTTTTTAGTTTCTCTTCAATTTTTTTAGACATTCTAAATATCAAAAGAATAAAGATGGCACATAAAGATGCTGCCATACCAATTAGTGCTACCATACTATTCCCTTCAAAAGGGTTTTCAAAATCTATCAAAGTAAGATTGAAAACTACCAGACTAAATGCAATAATCATTAATATTAAAGTGAAAATTTTCATAAAATAAATTTAGCAGACAAAAATACTAAAATTGCGGTTACACAAAAAGTCCTTTAACATTAGTAGCAAATAATTTAACAGCAATGGCTAAAAGCACAATTCCAAAAACTTTTCTAATAATGCTTAATCCATTTTCCCCTAATATTTTTTCAATTTTGGCTGAAGATTTCAATACAAAATAGACTAAAATAATATTTAAAAGTATGGCAAAAATAATATTTATGGAATGAAATTCTGCTCTAAGAGAAAGTAAGGTTGTCATTGTTCCTGCTCCAGCAACCAGAGGAAATGCGATAGGGACAATAGAGGCCGAAGAGGATTTTTCATCTTTATATAAACGAATTCCCAATATCATTTCTAATGCTAAAAAAAACAATACAAACGAACCCGCAACTGCAAAGGAATTGGCATCGATTCCAATTAATTTTAAAATTTCTTCCCCTACAAAAAGAAAGGCGGTCATAATAACTGCTGAAACTATTGATGCTTTACCCGATTGAATATGGCCAAATTTTACACGTAATTCAATAATCACTGGAATACTTCCTACAATATCAATTACAGCAAAAAGAACCATGGTAGCTGTTGCAATTTCTCTAAAATCTATATTCATAAATTACTTTTCCCAAAAGTAACAAATTCCAAAATGGAAATGCCATATCGCAATCCTAAATAGGTTATTTTTGCTATGAAAAAATCCTAAATTTTTATGTTTCAATTAGGCAAAACCATCGTTTCTGAAGATATTCTCGAAAAAGATTTTGTTTGTAATCTTTCGGCTTGTCACGGAGCTTGCTGTGTTGATGGTGATGCTGGTGCCCCTTTGACGCAAGAGGAAACTAAAATCCTAGAAGAAATCTATCCGAAAATTAAACCTTTTCTTCGCAAAGAAGGAATAGAAGCTATTGAAAGATTAGGAACTTGGGTAGTGGGCACCGACCAAGATTTAGAAACGCCGTTAATTGAAAACAAAGATTGTGCTTATGTAATTTTTGATGGAAAAACAGCACTATGTGGTATTGAGCAGGCGTATAACCAAGGAATAATTAATTGGAAAAAACCGGTTTCTTGTCATTTATATCCTATTCGTGTAAAAGAATTTTCAGAGTTTGCTGCAGTTAATTATGACCGTTGGGATATTTGTAATCCTGCATGTTCATTGGGAAAAGAACTCGAAGTTCCCGTATATAAATTTGTAAAAGAAGCCTTGATTAGAAAGTTTGGCGAAGATTGGTATATCGAATTAGAAAAAGTTGCTGAAGATTTAAAAACGGGAAAGTGAAAACATTTTTAACTATCAAGAAATTAAGATAATTAAGGTTTTCAATATTCTTGATGGAACTTAAATATCTTAATGTTTTTAAAAAAATTGAATATCCACAACATTTCAAGTAGAACTAATAAAAAAAATCAAATAAAAAAGCCATCTCATTACAATAAACGAGACAGCTTTTTTTGTGGAGAAGATGGGACTCGAACCCACGACTTCTTGCCTGCCAGGCAAGCACTCTAACCAGCTGAGCTACATCCCCAAATATTGGCAAAGATAAAACAAATAACAAATTATTAATGTAAAAAATTAAATGATTAAGAAATTAACATTCCATCTCAAAAAAAAAGCAATTAAAGCAATTTTTTTTAGAAAAAAATTAACTATACTTGCATTTCAAAATAAAATTTTAACTGTCTAAAAACCAATAACAATGAAAAAAAAATTACTCCTTTTAATATTTTTTACAGCTTTTAGCTCCTTTTCTCAAACAATTGTAAGCACTACACCACAAAACAAGAAAGTAATCTTAGAAGAGTTTACAGGTATTAATTGTCAGTTTTGTCCTGCGGGTCATTCTATTGCTAATAACATTAAAAACGCAAATCCTGCTGATGTATTCTTAATTAACATACATGTTGGTGGATTTTCAACTCCTGGTTCGGGACAACCTGATTTTAGGACGTCATTTGGAACAGCTATTGCGAATCAATCAGGATTAACTGGTTACCCTGCAGCTACAGTTAACCGAGTTGCCTATACTGGTTTATCTCAAAATGGAGGAACTGGGACGGCAATGAGCAGAAACAATTGGTCCAATGCTTCTAACCAAACCCGTAATCAAAGTTCGTATGTAAACGTGGCAACAACTGCTACTATTAATGTTAACACAAGGCTTTTAACAGTTTTTGTTGAAGCATATTATACTGGAGCCAGTCCAGTTGCCTCAAACAGATTAAATGTTGCCTTATTACAAAACAACACTTTGGGACCACAAAGTAGTGGTGGTTTGGGTAACAATTACCCTCATCAACATAGATTAGTGCATATGCTTACAGGGCAATGGGGAGACACTTATACTACAACTACTGCTGGCACGCTTGTTACAAGAACCTATACTTATACAATACCTGCTACTTACAACAATATTCCTGCTGAATTAGGAGATTTTGAAATTGTAGCTTTTGTTGCTGAAGGTCAACAAAAAATTATTTCTGGTAACGGAACAGTTCCTACTTATACTGGTTTAATTGCAAATGATGCAAAAATAAAAGAGGTAAAGGAAGTTGCCGAACAATGTGTTAACGCTTTACAACCAAAGGTAGAAATTCAAAATAATGGCCAAACTAATCTAACTAGCTTGCCTATCACTTATAGTATAAATGGTGAAACTCCACAAGTGTTTAACTGGACAGGTAATTTATCTTCATTGGCTAAAACAACAATAACATTACCTTCGATAACCTACACTTTACAAGCAAATAACAATTTAAATGTTTCATTACCTTCTGATGATAATACAACAAATAACACTGGTGCTATAACTTTCGTAAAAGCACCTGAAACTACAACCTCAAATTTAACAATCAAAATTACATTAGATCAATACGGTTCAGAAACTTCATGGACGTTAAAAAACTCATCTGGTGCAACTGTCGCTTCAAGTCCATCTTATAATGACTCAGCTGCTTCTGGTGCTTATCCGCAACCTGACATCAACATCAATGTGCCAAATGACTGTTATTCATTTACAATTTTAGATTCATATGGTGATGGTATCGTTGGTGCTTATGGAATTGGATCGTATAGTATTCTCTCCAATGGAGTTGTCATCTCTGGTGTTGAAGGAGGTGAGTTTGGTTCATCTGATGCAAGATCTTTTAGCGTAGCTAATCCTTTAAATATAAACGAATTTACTAGAAATTTAATTTCTATTTTCCCAAATCCATCAAATGGAATTATCACAATAAATACAGAAAATACTTTAAATATTACTATTTGTGACATTACTGGTAAAGTTGTCTTTTCTAAAAACAATGTTACTAATAATGAAACCATCAACTTATCAAACCTTCAAAATGGTGTTTATTTAGCTAAAATGGTTACTGAAACAGGAGTTGAAGAAACTAAAAAAATAATATTAAACTAATCCAACTTAGCCATGCTTTTAAAGAAAGCATGGCTATTTTTAGATTTAAAAAATTAAACTATGAAAAAAATATTCATATTAGCGCTTTTTATAAGTCAGTTTTCTTTTGCGCAAGAAATTACTATGACTAGACCATCTGATGGTTCTCCCATAGTAAATGGTACTGTATTGGCCAGTAATGTAACCAGTGATGCAAGTGAGATTAAATTTAAAGTTAGAAATACCGGAACAACTACTACAAATGTTTGGGCAAGATGCCAAAGTTTAGTTAATAATAATGGTTTAAATTTTCAATTTTGTTTTGGTCAAGAATGTATTGGAGAAGTTACTCTTGGTGGTGTTTACCCTAGTGTCGCACTTACTCTAGCTCCAAATGCCGCTAATGGTAATTTTGATCATTTTTTAAATTACAATACAGGAAGCGGAGTTTTTCCTATGGATTTTGTATTTAAATTTTTTCAAACTAATCAAGCAACCCAAGGAGGAGCAGAAGTGGGTAACTCTATAACTGTAACTTATAGATATGACCCAAATTTATCCATTGATGATGTAAACCAATTACAAAACTCCGGCGTTATTATTAAATCAACAATTGTAGATAGCGAATTAACTCTAGATGTACTTAAACCTACCCTAATGAGTATTTATGATTTGAATGGTAAAATAGTAGTTAATTCTAATTTGGATTACGGAATTCAAAGTATTGATGTTTCCAATTTTAGTTCTGGAATTTATTTAGTTAATTTTAGAAATTCTGAAGGGAATTCATCAAACAAAAAGATTGTCAAAAAATAATTTCATTTTTTTAACATAAAATAAGGTTCAACAATAAATTGAACCTTTTTTTTATAACGAATTTATCCAAGTTTCAATTAATTGTACTGCTTCAGTATGTCTTTTTGTTCTTGTTAAAGGTGGCATTATATACAATAAATCATTTTCTGTATTTATTCTGTAATGCAAAATAGATAGATTTACATTGCCTGGAGTTACTGTAACGTTGTTATAACCTTCTAAATAATGTGCAGCGTGAGCAGTAACGCCCATTTTTACTGGGTTTATAGTTTCATTAAACGCAAAACGCAAGTTGTGTGAAGATGCTTCTCCACCGTTCTCATGACAATGAGCGCAATTCGCATCAAAATAAGACCTTACTCTTAAATCTAGTGATTTAGAAGTGTCATTAAAGTCAACCGTTGAATTAATCTGATCGGGTAAATTATTTTCTAAATAACCAAACTCTATTAGCTTGTTCAATTGATTTTTTGAACCATCCGCATAATTAAAATTGTAGTTAATGTTTTGAGGTTTAATGCCTAACGGATTAATGATTTGATTGTTAAAAGTAGAATGGCATCGCAAACATTCAAAATCAACTTCTGGTGTTCTGTAATTTAAAGTATGAACAACATTGTTAACGTCTTTCCAGCTTAAATCTCTGGCAGTACTTTGAGTAGTAAGTAAGGCATCTGATTGTTCATCATTCCAAATATAGTTTGCAAAAATCCATCCTGTAGACTTTCTGATCATTATTCGAGTTTCAATAATTTTAGTAGTGTTATTGGGTTGCACATTTTTATAATAAAAATTTTTAATTAGTGCTGCACCTACAGGTAATTCAAGAACATTACCATCGCCGTTAAAAGTTGCTTTTACACCATTTGGCATCCAAACAAATCTGTTCTTTAGTGCATAATCTGAAAAAAGTTCGCTGTTTGGTTTATAAGGAATAACACCATAAGAAGGTTTTTGATCTTTTAAATTACCTTCAAAAAATTTGTAATCCGAAAGTTTTGGATAAGGCACTTGTGCTAAATCTAACACAACAGCATACGTTTCTATTTCAGTATAATCTTCTTTATTACACGATAAAAAAGAGTAAAAAAATAATACTAAAACAATTTTTAAGCTTTTCATTTCTTACTTTTTTAGAACGATGTGTTTAACGACAAAGAAACTCCTGAACTTTCTGGAACATTTCTACAAACTCCTCCAACGCAAACTAAACCTCCGCGTTGTCTTCCGTAACTTAGGGCAATTCGAGTAGTTTTTTTTCTGTAAGCACCCCCAAAATTATAGTAGTGATTTCTCTGATACTCCAAATCGTTACCATAGTTATATAAATCCGTAACATAAAAAGAATACTTAGAATTTGCATTAAACTCAACCGTTGAACTAGCCCAATTTTTCTTATCGTAATCAGCCCACATGTGTTCACCAACGACACGTATTGATTTTGTTGGTGTAAACTTATAAGTTGCTTCCGCTGCTGCAATATTCGTATGAATAACACCATCTGTTCCTTCGACTAACTGTTTGTTATAATATTGATTGATGTAACTAAAGGCCGACTGCCATTTATTGTTCCATTTTTTAGTAACCTCAATACTAAAATCGGTGTAATATTTTTTACCAAACTTTAAGAAGTCTGTTTGATAATCTTGTGGATTAAAAATATAAAAAGTTCCGCTTAAAGCATTCCAATTTGAGGCATTAACTGCGATTTTCATTCCATTTTTTCCTCCTAAAGTAGTTCCTTTTTTTATATCGTAGAACACATCTATTTGCCCACCTATTTCTCCAGCTTTCAATAAATCTTTATCCGCTATAAATACACCCGGCTGGGCTTGATAAACATATATATTAGCTAAATTATAGTGTTGCTGTTTCGTTAAGCTAGGAATAAAGTTCATTATTTTATCGTTAAATTCATTGCCTTTTGCACCTCTTTCAGAGAAGAAGCTCATATTTTCTAGTCTTCTAAAAGTGGCATCCACTCCAAATCCTTTTTTAGAATATCCTGTATTTATTAAAAAAGATGACCCTGGCTTCACCAATCTGTTATTTACTTGGTTATTTAACTGAACAACAGCATCTTCTGCTTTATAATTCATCTCAAAAGAAATGTAGTAAGAGTTGTGAGAGAAGCTTATTCTTCCCCCAAACGCATTAGTAAGATCATTAAATTTTTGATCCGGAAGATCTAATTTTTCATCTCGACCTACATAATTAAAACCAAGAGTTAAATCTGATGTTTGAAATTTAAAAAGAGTTTTTAAATCAAACTCAACATCAGAACCATATATTTTACTGTCAGCTACATCAAAACCAGTTCTTTGCCGTCCATACAATGATTTTATTGTAATAAAACTGGTAGGTTTAAAAATTACTCTTAGTCCTCTTAATGCATTATTAATTCCCAATGCTCTATCTTCCCAACTTCTTAATAACAACCCACTACCAAACTGTTCATAAAAATAACCTCCCGTTATATCCAATTTTTCTGATTTATATTGTATAAAATAGGTTGCAACATTGGTCCCGTTATATTTAGGATTTAAGTTTAGTAAGGCATTTTGCTCATAAGCTTCCCCTTGAATTCCGGCTGACCAGTTCTTATAATTATAATTAAGAAACAAATAATTATTTGATCTTAATGGCTCATCTGGATGGGATGTTGGATTATTGAACTCATCTTTTAACCCTTTATCATTTAAATACCATTGTATGTTTGATTCAAATCCTCCTGATAAATTTCCATTAACTTGAGAAAATACTGAGATAGATAAAAGAAAAAGCAAAGTAAAACTATATAACTTTTTCATTTATTTAAGAGATTTCAATTTTTCAAACAATTCTAATTCGTTCCCAGGCACATACCCATTTTGAACATGAACTATCATATTATTTTTAACAACTATTGTATAAGGTACGTTAACTATGGTCAGTGCTCTTTTAAGATCCTGATTAGAATCTAGCAAAATAATAAACTCCCATTCTTTCCCATTTGTTAATGGTTTAACTCTTTTCTGAGTTCTTGAATCATCAATAGAAACCGCAATTACATCAAAATTTACTTCTTTTTTCCATGTTTTTTGTAAATCATTAATCTCGTCTAATTCATTGATACAAGGCGTGCACCATGTGGCCCAAAAAGAGTAAACATATAATTTGTCTTTTTCAGAAAAATCGGTTTTCAACGATATTTTTTTTCCCTCTAAATTAGAAATTGAGACATCGGGTAAATTAGTTTGAGCGTTTAAATTAAATCCTATAAAAAATAGGCTAACAATAAATAATTTCATGGTTTAGTATATAATTTTCACAAATAAATGAATAATGTTATTGAATATGAAATTTTTTTTATTTTTTTGCACTATTATATTCATTTTTAAATTAATAAACATGAGAAAAACATATATCATAAATTTATTGTTTTTTGTTTTGTTTTTCGTTTCTTGTGGTGATACCGCAGTAATTGAAAATATTCCTGATGGAGGTATTGATACACCACCTATTTCTGGATACTTCAAAAAAAGAGTTTTAATAGAAGATTATACTGGAACATGGTGTGGGAATTGTACGCGAGTTTCTTATGCCATCGATCAAGTTAATGAACAAAGTGACAAAGCTGTAACGGTTGCTATTCACAATGGTAATGATCCATTTCATTTTGCAGGAATTGCACCTTTAAAAAACTTAATTTTACCAAATAGTCCTCTAGCTTTACCAGTATCTAGATTAAACCGAATGATTGTTTGGACCTTTCCAGAACCCACAAATGTTCAAGAAGCTATAAATCTTACGGGAAACAATTCTGGTTTAGGGATTGCTATGAATTCTACCATTGAAAATGGAAACATTAATCTTGATGTTACTGTTAAGTTTGCTTTAAACTACTCAAACTTAAAACTGGTAGTATATCTTTTAGAAGATGATCTTATGTATTTCCAACGTAACTACACAACTTATTATGACAATGTGAACCCAATTCCAAATTATATTCATAACCATGTTTTAAGAGCATCTATGACTGACATTCTAGGGGAAACTATTTCAGGAAATACTTCTGCAGGAAGTTCATTTACTAAAAACTTTACCATTCCAGTTCCATCAAATATTGCAAATGCTGACAATATTAATTTCGTAGCTTTTCTTGTAGGCGAAGATAATATAGCTATCAACGCTCGAGCATCTCACGCAAATGAGAATCAAGAATTTGAAGAAAACCCATAATTAAATTTTATACTTAAAAATAAAGTTGCGAAAAGGCAACCTTATTTATTTATACTTGATGAATATAAATGATTTATATTCATCATATTATCTTTTTCATATCCCTTTTGTAATCGTTGTTACAGTTGCTTATTCCCTGAATAACAAGCCAAAAAAAAGAGAAAACGATTTATTGTACTATTTTAGTAAATTTACGGCATTAATATATCCTTTATGAGTAACATCAGAATCACTAAACAATTTTCTTTCGAAACAGGACATGCGCTTTATGGCTATGATGGGAAATGCAAAAACGTGCACGGGCACAGTTATAAACTTTCGGTTACAGTGATTGGCAAACCAATTTTAGATGCTTCAAATGTAAAATTCGGAATGGTAATTGATTTTACAGATTTGAAAAAAATTGTGAGAGAAGAAATTGTCGATCTTTTTGATCATGCCACTGTTTTCAATAAAAATACCCCGCACATTGAATTGGCAAAAGAACTTTCCAATCGTGGTCATCATGTAATTTTAGTTGATTATCAACCCACAAGTGAGAACATGGTAATTGATTTTGCCTACAAGATAAAAAATCGTTTACCCAATGGGATTCAACTTCATTCTTTAAAACTTCAAGAAACCGAAACCTCGTTTGCCGAATGGTATGCTTCCGATAACTAAGCTGTCTCACTGAGCGCAGTCGAAGTGCTTTTATTAATCAAGAATTTTAAATGACAATTTCACCCAACAAAAA
Organism: Flavobacterium sp.; assembly: GCF_044369455.1. Classification (GTDB taxonomy): domain Bacteria; phylum Bacteroidota; class Bacteroidia; order Flavobacteriales; family Flavobacteriaceae; genus Flavobacterium. The sequence continues at coordinate 445,565 of NZ_JBIPLW010000001.1, forward strand.
AATATATTTCGCCTCCGACCAACACTTTGGTGCACCAACTGCCGAAGCGAGTGTTCCTCGTGAACAAAAGTTTGTCGCTTGGTTGGATGAAGTAAAGCAGGATGCCGAATGTATTTTCCTTTTGGGCGATTTATTTGATTTTTGGTTTGAATATAAAACGGTAGTACCTAAAGGTTTCGTGAGAATTTTGGGTAAACTGGCTGAAATTCGGGACAGTGGCATTCCTATTTACTTCTTCGTGGGCAATCACGATTTGTGGATGACTGATTATTTTGAAAAAGAATTGAACATTCCTGTGTACCACGACAATCAAGAATATACTTTTAATTCCAAGACTTTTTTAATTGGTCATGGCGATGGAAAAGGACCAGGAGACAATGGCTACAAACGCATGAAAAAAGTGTTTACCAATCCACTTTCTAAATGGATTTTCCGTTGGTTGCATCCTGATTTGGGTGTAAAATTGGCGCAGTACTTATCCGTAAAAAACAAACTGATTTCGGGTGATGCCGATGTAAAATTTTTGGGTGAAGAAAATGAATGGTTGGTTCTTTACTCCAAACGAAAACTCGAAACCAAGCATTATAATTACCTCATCTTTGGTCACCGTCATTTACCAATGGTATTAACCGTTGGCGAAAACTCGCAATACATCAACCTTGGCGATTGGATTGGTTACTTTACCTATGGGGTTTTTGATGGGGAAAGTTTTGAATTGAAGGAGTATAAATAGAAATCAACTTTCAACTCTAACAGAGTTCAGAGTAAAAAATTATATCAAATCCTTCAATCGCAACTGAACTGTAACGTTTCCGTTAAACTCGTTTTCATCGATACAAAAAGCCATATCAAATGGATTTTGGTTTTTAGTTAGTTCCAATTTATTTCCCAATCCAAAACCAATAGCCCCAAATCCTTCGCTACTCCCGAAGCTTCGGGACTGTTTGACAAAAAGCTTTATATGTTCTTCATTTTGACCAATTCCTTTGGCATAACCCGTATCTTTTACTCCTTTGGTCATAAAAACTGGCGTCATGTTTTGTGGACCAAAAGGTTCAAACTGATTTAAAATCCGAATTAATTTTTCGTTAATATCGGATAACTCTATTTCAGCATCAACCGATATTTCCGGAATTAATAAATCAGGAGAAATGGTTTTTTCCACTTCTTTTTCAAAAGCATTTTTGAAGACAATATAATTTTCTTCTTTTAATGTCATTCCTGCGGCATACATGTGTCCGCCGAATTGTTCGAGATGTTCCGCACAAGCTTCCAACGCATTATAAACATCAAAATCTTTCACCGAACGTGCCGAAGCAGCCAATTTATCACCACTTTTAGTAAAGACAATCGTAGGACGATAATAGGTTTCTGTCAGTCGAGAAGCTACAATTCCGATGACGCCTTTATGCCAGTTTTCGTCATAAACAACAGTAGTGAATTTTCCCTCTTCACCATTTAATTCAATTTGGTCTAGCGCTTCAATGGTGATTTGTTTGTCTAAATCTTTTCGTTCGGAATTGTGTTGTTCAATTTCGGAAGCAAATTTTTCAGCTTGGTCTAAGTCGTATTCTGTTAATAATGCTACGGCTTCGTTACCATGTTTTATTCTTCCGGCTGCGTTAATTCTTGGTGCTATAATAAAAACGACATCTGTAATCGTTAAAACTTTTTTCTTTACGTTTTTGATTAATGCTTTAATTCCAGGACGTGGATTTGTATTAATAACTTCCAATCCAAACTTAGCCAAAATTCGATTCTCACCTGTCATCGGAACAATATCAGCAGCAATTGCCGTTGCAACCAAATCGAGATAAATCAGTAAATCGTCTATCGTTTGCTTTCTGTTTTCTCCCAAAGCTTGTGTCAATTTGAAACCAATGCCGCATCCACATAACTCATCGTAAGGATACGAACAATCTCCCCGTTTTGGGTCGAGAATTGCAACTGCATTTGGTAAAATGTTTCCAGGGCGATGGTGGTCGCAAATGATAAAATCGATACTTTTTTCTTTGGCGTATGCTATGTGTTCTATAGATTTTATACCACAATCCAATGCTATAATCAGTGTAAAACCGTTATCATCTGCAAAGTCAATGCCTTTATACGAAATGCCATAACCTTCATCGTAACGGTCTGGAATGTAAGTCGCCACATTCGGATAATAACTTTTCAGATAGGATGAAACCAATGAAACCGCTGTAGTGCCATCGACATCATAATCGCCAAAAACCAAAATATTTTCTCCGTTTTCAATGGCTGTTTCAATTCTATTGACCGCTTTGTCCATATCTTTCATCAGATACGGATTATGCAAATCATCTAAACTCGGGCGGAAAAACTGGCGCGCATGATCAAAAGTTTCAACACCTCGTTGTACTAAAAGTGTGGCTATGAGTTCGCTCACGTTTAGTTCGGCAGCTAATAAATGTACTTTTTTGTGGGATGGTTTTGGTTTAAGTGTCCAACGCATGTTTTGAATGAATTATAGGTTTATGTCACGAATGCACGAATAATTCAATTGTGGGTTTATGAATTTCTTCAAAGATATAAAAATACTACAAAAAAACAGAATTGTATTCGTGCTAAAGTTTAAAACAAAACTTGATAATATTCGTTACTTTTGATATATAAAACTCCATTAAATGCTAATTCAAGGTCAAATTGTAGATATCGAAAACAAACGAATTTATTCGGGTGAACTATCGGTAGAAAATGGCAAAATTAGTGCTATAATTGAAAAACAACACACTGTTAATTCCTTTATCCTACCTGGTTTTATAGACGCTCACATTCATATTGAAAGTTCCATGCTGGTGCCTTCTGAGTTTGCTAAGATCGCCGTATTGCACGGAACTGTTGGAACCATTTCTGACCCGCATGAAATTGCCAATGTTTTAGGTGTGGCTGGAGTTCATTTTATGATTGAAAATGGTAAAAAGGTGCCGTTGAAATTTCACTTTGGAGCACCATCTTGTGTTCCTGCCACTTTTTTTGAAACCGCTGGAGCGATTATTGATTCTGAACAAATTATGGAATTAATGGCATTACCGGATATTTACTATTTGTCCGAGATGATGAACTATCCTGGTGTTTTATTTAATGATGAAGAAGTGTTGAAGAAAATAGCTTGGGCAAAACATTTCAAAAAACCCATTGATGGTCATGCTCCTGGATTGCGCGGTGAACCAATTAATAAATACATCTCTGCCGGAATCTCAACAGATCACGAATGTTTTACCTATGATGAAGCGGCAGAAAAATTATCACTCGGAATGAAAGTGCTTATTCGTGAAGGAAGTGCAGCTAAAAACTTTGAAGCTTTGATTGATTTACTCCCAGATCATTTTGAAAACATGATGTTTTGTTCGGATGACAAGCATCCTGATGATTTAATTGTGGGTCATATTAATTTACTTTGCGCTAGAGCTGTGGCCAAAGGGTTTGATGTATTTAAAGTATTACAAATGGCGTGCATCAATCCGGTTTATCATTATAAAATGGATGTTGGTTTGTTAAAAGAAAACGACCCTGCTGATTTTATTGTGGTAGAAGATTTAACCAATTTCAAAGTGTTGCAGACCTATATTAATGGCGAAGTCGTTGCCGAAAACGGACAATCGTTTGTAAAATACGTTGATTTCGAAAAACCTAATAATTTCAATACGTCTAAAAAAGAAATAACCGACTTCGAAATTTCGGGTTCAGCCGAAAAAATCAGAGTAATCGAAGCCCTAGAAGGACAATTAATCACTAATGAAATTCATTGCAAACCGAAAATTAACAATGGCAAAATCGTTTCAGATATAGAAAATGACATACTAAAAATGGCGGTTGTTAATCGGTATGAGAATGCTTTGCCTGCAATTGCTTTTATCAAAAATTTTGGCTTAAAAAAAGGTGCGATTGCTAGTTCCGTAGCGCATGATTGCCATAATATCGTTGTGGTTGGTACTTCCGATGAAGAAATCTGTAATGCTGTCAATATCATAATTGAAAACAAAGGCGGAATTTGTGCCGTAAATGGTTCCCATAAAAAATCGTTGGCACTTCCTGTTGCCGGAATTATGAGTACTAAAGACGCTTGGGAAACCGGAAAATTGTATCAAGAAATTGACGCTATGGCAAAAGAATTGGGAAGCAGTTTAAAAGCACCATTTATGACTTTATCATTCATGGCATTATTGGTAATTCCCGATTTGAAATTATCGGACAAAGGATTGTTTAGTGGGAATCGTTTTTCGTTTGTAGATTTAGAAGTGGAATAATTTTGCGTTAGGGATTGAGGCAGGCACCGTGTGCAGCCGAAAGCCCGGCCGAAGGCAACGCCCAAAAATCAATCTTTACTCTTTTCTTTGATTGTAATTTTGCCTCCAACTACCACAACAATTTCACCTTTCGGAGGTTTGGTTTCAAAATGTTTGAGTACTTCAACAGTTGTTCCGCGAATAGTTTCTTCGTGCAGTTTTGATAGTTCTCTAGAAACGGAAACTGATCTATCCTCTCCAAAATACTGCACAAATTCAGCCAAAGTTTTTACTAATTTATGTGGCGAAACATAAAAAATCATCGTTCTAACTTCTTCGGCTAACGCCAAAAATCGGGTTTGCCTTCCTTTTTTTTCGGGCAAAAAACCTTCAAAAACAAAACGGTCGTTAGGTAGACCGCTATTCACTAAGGCTGGAACAAATGCGGTAGCTCCAGGTAAACAATCAACTTCAATATTGTTGTCGACACAAGCTCGTGTCAACAAAAATCCTGGGTCAGAAATGGCAGGCGTTCCAGCATCACTTATCAAGGCAATAGTTTCTCCCGATTGTAAGCGGGCAATTAAATTGGCAATGGTTTTGTGTTCATTATGCATATGATGGCTATGCATATGAGTAGCAATTTCGAAATGTTTCAAAAGTTTTCCGCTAGTTCGAGTGTCTTCTGCTAAAATCAAATCCACTTCTCTCAAAACACGAATCGCTCTGAAAGTCATGTCATCAAGATTGCCAATGGGCGTGGGAACTATATAAAGTTTAGCCATTTATGCTGAATTTACTTGTTCTGAATTCATTTCAGATTTTCAGTATCTATTGGAATTTCTTCTCAACAATTTCCATAAATCGCTCCATATAATCTTCCTCACCAACCCAATAATCATAATCAGGAATTACCATTTCATTAATGAAACTTTTTGCTTCTTCAAAAGTGTTGAAAGTGTTTAATTGAGAAATCACTCGATTAAAATCTTCGTTACTGTTATTAAAAAGATGTTGTACAAAACCTATTCTATCGTTTAATCCAATTGCAATTGACTTTGAATAAGTTTCACTAACAGAAGTAGACTTGGTCTCTTCTAAATTTTCTGGGTTTTCTTCATTGGTATCTGAGGGAAATAATGCTACTTCATTTGGTTTTACAAAAACAGGATCTGTATAGTTTTCACCTAAAAAATCTTCGAGGGCAATCGATTTGTCTTCTGGCTTAAATTCAGATGCTGTCTCCGCAGTCTCAGGCATTTCTTCCTCTTCAACTTCTAATTCAAATATTGGGCTAAATGTTGACTTAAACTCATCAACAACTTGTTCTTCCTCCAACAGTATTTCATCCACTTCTTTAGTTTCATCATGGTCATCAGAAACGGTTACTTCTTCCTCTGTTAGTTCTTCCTCTTCTGCTTCAGATTGTTCTTCCTCGATTTCGACTGCTGATGCTGCTTCAACAAAAGGTTCTTCAACAACAGTTTTTACGTCGACTATTGGTTCATCAGTTTCTTGTAATTGAATCGATAACTCCAGTTTTTCTTCTAAAACATCTTCGGTTACATCTGATTTTACGGATTCAAAATTGTCCTGGTAAAACTTTAAAACGGTTAGCGTTTCGTATAATTTTTGAGTTTCTTTATAGAGCTGATCGACTTCCGACTTATTTTTAAGCTTTAAAATTCGGTGAGCAATGCTGATTAATTCAGATTCTAATCTTTTTTTCATATTATTTGAAATTGCTAATACTTTAGTTTATTTTCGTCTTAATCAATTTATTTCCTCTTTCGAAGAAGTTCCCTTAATTAAAATTTTTCTACATTTGAATCGACGTAAAAATAGGAAAATTTTAAGTCGGTTTGCAATCGGTACAAAGTAATAAAAACTATTCATTTTTAGCGCAAGAAAAATACAAAATGTTTCTCGAAAATACAGTAAATCATAAAGAACAATTTGGGTGGATAGAAGTCATCTGTGGTTCAATGTTTTCGGGGAAAACCGAAGAATTAATACGTCGTTTAAAAAGAGCTCAATTTGCCAAACAGAAAGTAGAAATTTTCAAACCTTCTATCGATACGCGTTATGATGAAGAAATGGTCGTTTCTCACAACAAAAACGAAATTCGATCAACACCCGTTCCTGCAGCAACCAATATTAGAATTTTAGCACAAGGTTGCGATGTGGTCGGCATAGATGAAGCCCAATTTTTTGACGATGAAATTGTTTCTGTTTGTAATGATTTAGCCAATTCAGGAATTCGAGTTATTGTAGCAGGATTGGATATGGATTTTAAAGGAAATCCTTTTGGCCCAATGCCAGCACTAATGGCAACAGCAGAATATGTAACCAAAGTACATGCGGTATGCACTCGCACCGGAAATTTAGCACATTATAGTTTTAGAAAAAATGACAATGACAAATTAGTCATGCTGGGCGAAAACGAAGAATATGAACCATTAAGTCGTGCTGCATATTTCAACGCGATACGACAAAATATGGAGGTTAAAGATGCCGAACATTTGTCAAAAGAAAAAAAATAAACCCAAAGCTTGACTTTAACTATACGAAATATTATTCCCATCATCAAAGCCAATTGGATTGGTCAAAATGATGTAGCCATTATCGATTCTATTTCCATTGACAGCCGTTCGTTACAAAATGATGAAAACACCTTATTCTTTGCCCTTTTAGGCCCAAATCATGATGGGCATCAGTATATAGAAGAATTGATTGCCAAAAACGTTCACCATTTTGTAGTCACAAGAATTCCTGAGAACGTAAAAGGAAAAGGAAATTTTTTGGTGGTTGAAAACACCCTTGAGGCGCTACAAAATTTTGCCGCTTTTTATCGCAGCCAATTTGATTTCCCAATAATTGGAATTACCGGAAGCAACGGAAAAACCATTATTAAAGAGTGGTTGAATTTCTTATTAAGTCCCGATTTTAATATTATTCGAAGTCCAAAAAGTTACAACTCACAAGTGGGTGTGCCGCTTTCAATACTCGGCATCAATGAAAATCACAACCTCGGGATTTTTGAAGCTGGAATTTCTCAAATGCACGAAATGGAGAAATTACAGAAAATAATTCAACCCACGATAGGCATTCTTACTAACATTGGTTCGGCGCATGACGAAGGGTTTTCGAGCGCAGCGGAGAAAATAAAAGAAAAACTAAAATTGTTTTCAACTGTTACTATTTTAATTTTAAATAAAAACAAAACCATTAGCGCATTTATAAATCCAAAAATAAAACAGTTTAGCTGGTGTTCTGATGATAAAAGTGCGGATGTATTTATTACTAAGAAAAATAAAGGCGAACTAACCGAATTGAATGTTACCTACAGAGAAGATACTTTCACAATAAACATTCCTTTTCAAGATCAAGCATCGCTAGAAAATGCGATTCATTGTATGATGGTGATGCTTTATTTTGGGTATAATCAAAAAACCATTCAAACTCGAATGGCGCTATTATATCCTGTTGAAATGCGTTTGAAAGTTAAAAATGGAATCAACAATACAACAATTATTGATGACAGCTACAGTTCTGATTTTCAATCGTTGAAAATTGCGTTAGACTTTTTAGAAAATCAAAAGCAACATAAAAAGAAAACACTAATTCTTTCCGATATTTTTCAGAGCGGTTTAAGTAATGATGAGTTGTATTCAAAAGTCTCCCAGCTTATTATTTCCAATAAAATTAACCGTGTGATTGGTATTGGAGAAACGATTTCACGATACAAAAGCAAGTTTATTAATTGCATTACATTTACAAATGTCTCCGATTTTATAAATGCTTTTGAAAGCCTAAGTTTTGAAAATGAAACTATTTTAATTAAAGGTGCGCGGAATTTTCACTTCGAAGAAATCGTTTCCATGCTCGAAGAAAAAACACATGAAACGGTTTTAGAAATTAACCTGAACGCTATCAGTCATAACCTCAATTTTTACAAATCAAAACTAGCTCCAAAAACTAAAATGATGGTCATGGTCAAAGCTTTTGGTTATGGTAATGGTGGATTTGAAATAGCGAAGTTACTCGAACATCACAAAGTGGATTATCTGGGTGTGGCTTTCGCCGATGAAGGAATTTCGCTTAAAAATGCTGGAATTACAGTGCCAATAATGGTGTTGAATCCAGAAACAACAAGTTTTTCCGCAATCATTCAGCATCAACTAGAACCTGAAATTTATTCGATAAAAGGATTGAAATCGTTTCTGAAAATTGCCGAACAAAAGAAACTTCAACATTTTCCGATTCATATAAAAATCGACACCGGAATGCACCGTTTGGGATTTGAAGAAGAAAACTTACCCGAGTTAATTCAAATTCTTAAAGGAAAAAATAATGTTCAAATCAAAAGCATTTTATCACACATGGCAACCAGTGACGATTTGAAACATGACGCCTTTTCAAAATCCCAAATCGCTTTGTTTGAAAAATTGTCAACACAACTACAAACTGAATTAAAGATAAACCCACCCGAGCCAACGGCGAACGGAGCAAAGCTAATTCGTCATATTTTAAACACCTCAGGCATTACCAATTACCCTGAAGCGCAATACGATATGGTGCGACTAGGAATAGGATTATATGGCATTTCAAATGATGCAGAAGAACAAAAAGAGTTAGAAATTGTGGGCACTTTAAAGTCAGTAATCTCACAAATCCGAACTATTGAAAAAGACGAAAGTGTAGGATATGGCAGAAGATTTATAGCTACTGAAACAACCAAAATAGCTACTATCCCCATTGGGTATGCAGATGGCATTAGTAGAGCTTGGGGACAGGGTGTTGGTTACGTATTAATAAATAATACCCCCGCCAAAATTATAGGAAGTATATGCATGGATATGCTTATGGTTAATATAACTGGCATTGATTGCAAAGAAGGAAACACCGTTATCATTTTTGGAGAAAACCCTACGGTTAACTTCATGGCTAAAAAGCTCAATACAATTCCTTATGAAATTTTGACGAGTATTTCGCAACGAGTAAAGCGCGTTTTTTTTAGAGAATAATTTTTTTTTGAACTATTTAAAATTTTATTATTTTAGTGCTCTATTAACCAAATAAAAACAAAACAAATATGGGAATGATTTCAGAATTTAAAGACTTTATTGCAAAAGGTAATGCCATGGATTTGGCCGTTGGGGTAATCATTGGAGCCGCTTTTGGCGCCATTGTAAATTCATTAGTAGCCGATGTGATTACGCCAGCATTATTAAATCCAGCCCTCAAAGCGGCACAAGTAGAAAACTTAGCCGATTTAAAAACAGGAGGCGGAATTCTTTACGGAAAATTCCTTGCTGCTGTAATCAGTTTTCTTGTTATTGCTTTTGTAATTTTCATCATGGTAAAAGGAATAAATAGCATGAAGAAAAAAGAAGAAGCTGCTCCAGCCGGCCCAACACAAGAAGAATTGCTTACTCAAATTAGAGATTTATTAAAAAAATAATACCGCTACATAGCATATTCTAATTTAACCCTGAACTCGTTTCAGGGTCTTTTTTTTATATTTGGAGCACGGCATCCGTTTAATCAGGAAGTATCCTCCCGCTATCCGCTATATCTTTTTTTTCAAAAAAGGCTCTTATCGGGGCTAGTGAGAACCTATCTGCATTTCCTTCTTTTTTCTATATTCTATTCTCTTTTTTCTACATACTTTTGTACTTCAAAAATAAATAGATAAAAATATGAAAGTTGCTGTTGTTGGTGCAACCGGAATGGTTGGTGAGGTAATGCTTCAAGTTTTGGCCGAAAGAAATTTTCCGGTGACGGAATTAATTCCTGTGGCTTCCGAAAAATCTGTTGGAAAAGAAATAGAATTCAAAGGAAAGACCTATAAAGTAGTGGGGTTACAAACCGCTGTGGATAGGAAAGCTGATATTGCATTGTTTTCAGCTGGTGGTGAAACTTCGTTAGAATGGGCACCAAAATTTGCTGCAGCAGGAACAACCGTAATCGACAATTCATCAGCTTGGAGAATGGATCCGAGTAAAAAATTAATCGTACCCGAAATCAATGCTTCCGAATTAACCAAAGACGATAAAATCATCGCCAATCCCAACTGTTCCACCATTCAAATGGTAATGGTTTTAGCGCCATTGCACAAAAAATACAACATCAAACGTGTTATCGTTTCTACGTATCAATCCATCACTGGAACTGGTGTAAAAGCAGTGCAACAATTAGAAAATGAATATGCCGGAGTTCAAGGTGAAATGGCCTATAAATATCAAATTCATAGAAATGCCATTCCACAATGCGACAGCTTTGAAGCTAACGGGTACACCAAAGAAGAGATGAAATTGGTGCGTGAAACTCAAAAAATTATTGGTGACAAAACAATTGCAGTTACGGCAACTGCAATACGAATTCCGGTAGTTGGCGGACATAGCGAGGCAGTAAATGTCGAATTTTCGAATGATTTTGACATCAATGAAATTCGAAACATTCTACACCACACTGATGGTGTTACAGTTCAAGATAATACCGACACCTATACCTATCCGATGCCATTGTATGCGCAAGGTAAAGACGATGTGTTTGTGGGTAGAATTCGCCGTGATGAAAGTCAGCCGAACTCATTAAACATGTGGATTGTTTCTGATAATTTAAGAAAAGGCGCTGCGACTAACACGATTCAAATTGCGGAATATTTAATGGCGCATAAATTAGTGTAGATTACCGCCATTTATAATGAGGAAATAAAATAACCGTTTGGTTTATCAAATCATAAAATTTGTTAAATCCAATCGGTTTTTCCTTTGGTATAACGTACCTTTGTGTAAGACTTTGTTTGCTCAAACACTGCAAACTTACTAAGCTAAAGCCGAACCGAATACTGAATATAGTTAATGAAAAAAAGAGTTCTCATAGTAAATACAATTTTAGGACTGGTCGTATTGTTTGCAATACTGTTCCAATCGTTTCACGCTATGAGTCATTTGGAAAAACAATTTATAGCAAAACATTGCAATCACAAATACAATCACAATAAAACCGAAATCAATCATGCACATTTTGGCTTTGAGCATTGTTTTACTTGTGAATTTACCTTCAGTTCTTCTTTAGAAATAAGAACATCCCTTATTTCTTTAAAATACAATTCACTTTATTTCAAACCTTCATTTTTAAACACTTCCGAAAGCATTTTATTTTATACCGGAAGTTCTTTTTCACTTCGCGGCCCTCCAATTGTTTAATTTCTATGCACTCCTAAGAGTATATTAAATTTAAAACAATTACAAAATGCAAAAAACATGTTTTCTTTTTTGCTTATTTTTTTTTGGCACAATTTATAGCCAAAACACAATAAGTGGTTACATTACCGACGAAAACAATGTGGCATTAGAAAAAAGTCATATTCATGTTTCGTCAAAAACAACCAACAGTAAAAAAGATGGTTCTTATAGCATTCGGAATATTCCAAATGGATCTACAAAGGTTTTAATAACTTATGTTGGATATAAACCCATTGATACTATAATTGAAATTAGTGGCGATCTTGAGTTAAATTTTAAGATGATACAAAAGAGGGAACAATTAGAGGAAATTGTCTTAAAACACAAAGACAATTATTTCAATCACTCCGTTTTAGAACAAAAAATTAAAGAAAAAACTATTGAAAAATTCAGTAGTCAGTCTTTAGGAAATGTACTCAAAGAGGTTTCGGGCGTTTCTATATTAAAAAGTGGTAGCACCATTGTAAAACCTGTAATTAATGGTTTACATAGCAATAGAGTTCCTGTTTTTAACAACAATGTTAAACTAGAAGACCAACAATGGGGAATGGAACATGCGCCAAATTTTGATGTAAATGCAGCTGGAAAAATAACCGTTTTAAAAGGTGCTTCTGGACTGCAATATGGCGGTGATGCTATTGGTGGAATTGTAATCATTGAGCCTTTGAGTGTAAAGAAAGATACGCTTTTCGGAAAAACCATTATGACAGCTGAATCCAACGGACGAGGCGGAACAATTTCCTCGAGCTTGCATAAAGGAAATTTTTGCGATTGGAGTTGGAATGCTCAAGCAAGTCTAAAATACTATGGCGATCGAGAATCTCCTAATTATGTTTTATCAAATACTGGAAATAGAGAAGTAAATTTCTCGGGAGATTTGAAGTATATAGGGAAGAAATTTGATTTTTCTTCGTATTACAGTTTGTATAATGCAACATTAGCAATTTTAAGTGCTTCGCACATCGGAAACGTTAATGATTTGTTTAATGCAATAAATAATCAAATCCCATATGTTATTAACGATTTTACCCATTCGATTAAAAATCCAAGGCAAAAAGTACAACATCATTTGGCTAAATTCAATTATAATTATTACTTCAAAGACAGAGAATCCATTAGTTTGCAATATGCTTTTCAATTCAATAACCGGGAAGAATTTGATACAAGAACTGGAATTTCCGATTCAAGACCAGCATTAAGTTTAAACTTAATGACGAACACTTTGAATGCCGATTACAAATTAAGCAAAGAAACTTGGGACTATAAAGCAGGGTTTTCGGGTTCTTATCAAAATAATGCTGCCAGTCCTAACACGGGTGTTTCTCCTTTAATACCCAGTTATAACAAAATAGATGCTGGAGTATATGCTATTGTTGACAAACATTTTACGACGAATTTTTCTGTTGAAGCGGGAATTCGATATGATTTTTCAACTATTGAAGCTACCAAGTACTACAAAAAAACAAGATGGGCCGAAAGAAACTATAGTCCAGAGTTTGACTCGTTTATTGTAGGAGAAAATGAAACACAAACCCAATGGTTGACCAAACCTTCCTATACGTTCCATAACTTTTCAGCAAGTATTGGAACACAATATTCCTTTGGAAAAGAATTTGACTGGTATTTTAATGTAAGTCGTGCCGTTAGAAATCCAAATCCATCCGAATTTTTTAGTGATGGTTTACATCATTCTACTGGTATGATTGAATTGGGGGATTTGCGATTACAACAAGAAAAGTCAAATAAGATTGGGACTTCGTTGCAAAAAAAATGGACAAATTTCAAGATTACCATCAATCCGTTTTTAAACTATGTTGAAGATTTTATGTTTTTAAAACCAACCGATTTTGAAAAAACTACCCGCGGCGATTTTCCAGTGTGGGAATATGAGCAAACTAATGCCTTGTTAACTGGAATTGACTTTTATTCAGAATGGCAAATCAATGAACATTGGCAGCATAGGCTTTTAGCTTCCTACGTAAACGGAAAAGACAAATCAAAAGATGGTGCTTTAATCGATATGCCTCCGCTAAATATTAACAATAGACTTCTGTTTGCTAAAAAAGAATGGTGTAATCTCAATCTTGAATTACAAAGCGAAATTATGTTTCAACAAACACAATTCCCAAATAACAATTTTACAACCAATATTATTGTAAACAATGAGTTAACTCCCGTTGAAGTTGATATCAGTACACCGCCGCCAGGATATCATCTTTTACACTTTTCATCTGATATACAATTTAAAACTTCCGAACACGCTATGGCAACACTAGGTTTTTCTGTATTTAACCTTTTTGATACAAAATACAGAGATTATTTAAACAGGCAACGTTTCTATGCCGATGAAATGGGTAGAAACTTTCAAATTCAATTAAAAATTAATTATTAAAACTAAAACATTTAAAACAATGAAAAATTTAAGAAATTTAACAATAGCAATGGCAGCTTTAATTACATTAAACTCATGTAGCAACGATGATAAACCTGTTAATGAAGATGAGGTAATCACAACAGTTACAACTACTTTAACAGGTGGTGGACAAATAATTACACTTACTTCTAGAGATTTAGATGGTGATGGTCCAAATGCCCCAGTGATTACGGTTTCCGGAAATTTAGTTGCAAATACAACCTATACAGGTGCTGTAACTTTTTTAAATGAAATTGCTAATCCAGTCGATAATATAACTGCCGAGATTTTAGCAGAAGGTATAGATCATCAATTATTTTATCAAGCAACTAATGCTTTAGGAACATTTACTTATGATGACACTGATGCCAATGGAAAACCAATTGGTCTTCAATTTACCTTGTTAACTGGAAATGCAACTTCAGGCAATTTATTGGTAACACTAAGACACGAACCAAACAAGTCTGCTGCTGGAGTAGCTGCTGGAAATATTACTAATGCTGGTGGTTCAACAGACGCTGCGGTAACTTATCCAGTTGTTGTGCAATAAAAAGAAAATCTTTCTATAAAAAAGGGATGCTAAATTGTATCCCTTTTTTTATTTTAATTGATATACAAAAACACTTCTTATAGTAATTATTTTTTTTTGTTTTATATTAATAAATTATATAAGTGTTGAAAATTTAAGTAAATAATTGATTTTGCTGAGGGTAAATTTTGTTATTTTTACATTATTACTAACGAAAATTTATTGTTATGAGGTCAATGTTTACTAAAATAGTACGAATTACACTTGGCACAGTACTCGTTGTATTTGGTGCGAACATGATTCATCATTTTTTACCATTGGACCAACCTGATGGAAATACCGCTGCGGGACAATTCATGAATTCACTCAATGCAACCGGCTATATTTTTCCAATTGTAGGCGTATTAGAAGTGGTTATAGGAATTTTGTTATTATTAAAAAAATGGGTGGCTTTCGCCTTAATATTATTAGCGCCAATATCCATTAATATTTTATTATTCCATTTGTTTTTGGAAATACCAGGATTATCAATTGCCTTATTAATTGTTATTTTTAATGCTACGTTAATATTTAAGCATTGGACACAATATAAACCTTTGTTTTATTAATTAGCAACTACTAAATAAATTCAAAAAGTCATCTCAAATAGCGAGATGGCTTTTTTTAGTATTCAATTTTTCCGAGATGTCGCATCACTCTCATGATTTTATCTTTTCTATTATTAATATAGGAAGAAGAATTGGATGCTTTGTATTTTCTCGGATTTGGTAATATGGCGGCGATACCTGCTGCTTCTCTTGAAGACAAATCAATTGCAGATTTACTATACCAATGCCGCGATGCTTCTTGAGCCCCATAAACGCCATTACCCATTTCTATACTGTTTAAATAAACTTCCATAATGCGCTCTTTACCCCAAATGAGTTCAATTAAAACAGTGAAATAAGCTTCCAATCCTTTACGAATATAGCTTCTGCCTTGCCAAAGAAAAACATTTTTAGCCGTTTGCTGTGAAATGGTGCTTCCTCCTTTTAGTTTTTTCCCTTTGCTGTTATTTTTGAATGCTTTTTGCATGGCTTTAAAATCAAAGCCGTAATGTTTAAGAAAGTTTCCATCCTCACTAGCAATTACAGCTTTTTGAAGGCGGGGAGATATTTCTTCTAAAGGAACCCATTTGTGACTGTATATGGCATCATTTCCATCTAATTTAAATTCAATAATTCTTGAAATCATTAGGGGTGTAAACGGAATTGGAACCCATTTGAAAATAATTACAGAAATAATAGAAAGCCCAAAAAACCAAAGCATGGCTTTCCAAATCCAGCGAAAAAATTTTTTTACCATACTTAATTGACTAATTCTGCTAATTCTTGACCTATTAAACTCCCAATGGCAACACCCATTCCGCCTAAGCGTACTCCGCAATAAACATTATCTGACATTTGCTCAACTATAGGGGTTTTAGTTGCCCCAAGTCCCATAATGCCACTCCAACGATGTGCTATTTTAAAATCCCTGTTTGGTAAAATTACTTCTTTTAATAATTCTTCCAAACGATTTTGAATTAATTCTGTTTGGCCCAGTTCTGTTGTAGTTTCCGATTCAAATGCTAAGTTTCTTCCGCCACCAAGTAGTATTCTATTATCAATATTTCGGAAATAATAATACCCTTTATCCAAATGAAAGGTTCCTTTAATTGTGAGATTTGGAATGGGCTCCGTAATTAATACTTGTGCTCTAGCTGGCTTCACTTGATTATTTGTCAATTCGCTTGCAAAACCATTGGTTGCAAATAATAATTTTTTTGTTGAAAAAACAAAATCAGACAAAGCAACTTCAACTCCTTCTTTTTTTTCATGATAGGAAGTAACCTTAACCTGATTAAGAATCAAAATAGAATTAGCATTGGCTTTTTTTAACAAAGCATTCATCATTTTACCTGTATCAATTTGAGCTTCAAAAGGATTAAAAACCACATATTCTTGTATACTTTGAAAATCAAATCTATTAACTTCCTTTACAAAAACATCATTTCTAAAAAGCGGTTTTAGTAAGTCGTTGATAAAAGGAATTTTTTTTAAACATTCATTATAAGTGCTTTCGTCATTCTGTAAAAACAATTCATAACCTCCATAAGGTTTGAAATCTATTGTGGTATCACCTAAATTTTTACGCAATAAGTGTAATCCACTCCATCTCTTTCGAATTAATTGAATTACCTCTTCTTCGGTATGTAACTTTAAATCATCTATAATTTCCGAAATACTTCCAAAACAAGCAAATCCAGCATTTTTTGTACTCGCTCCTTGCGGCAGCATTCCCTTTTCTAAAATCAATATTTTACTCTCTGGAAATTTTTCACGTAAAGTTAATGCACAATGAAGTCCAACTATTCCACTTCCTACAATAGTGAAATCTACATTTGTAAACCAGTTTTTTAATTCCCAGTAGCTAAGATTCATTTAGTTATTTTTTTTAAAAATACTTTTTTTAAGATTAACCTTAAATAAAAGAATTAAAATTTATCGATTTTATATGAATTTCTTGTGCTTTATAGATATATATCAACAATTATGACACTAATTTATGTATTTGATAAAAAAATTATTAAAAATTAAATCGATTTGATAAAAATACTTTTATTTTTGGTAAACTACATTAACCAAATAAAATAAATTATGAGATGTAAATTACTTCTTGTTGCTCTAATTGCAACTGCAAGTGCTTCAATTGCCCAAAATAAAAGTACATTGTGGAATACTACCACCAAAAAAAGTAACATGATTCCATTGGAAGCAAAAATGCAACTTCCAGAAAAAACACTTTTCGATTTAAATATTGTAAATCTTAAATCGAATCTAGTTAATGCACCTTTAAGAAATGCAAACTCAAAATCTAATACAATCATCTCTATACCAAATGCTGATGGTGTTTTAGAGCGCTTTAGTATTTACGAAAATCCAACTATGGATCCTGCATTAGCCGCAAGATTTCCAGAAATAAAATCTTATATCGGAATAGGAAAAGACAATCCTACCTTGACTGCTTATTTTAGTATGTCTCCGCTTGGCTTTAAATCTATGGTAATAGGAGCAGATAGATCTGCTGTGTTTATTGAACCATTATCGGAAGATTTAACTACCTATACTATTTACAAAAAAGCAGATAAAACCAAAACATTTAATCCTTTTGAATGTAGCGTAATTAATCAAGTTGCCTCACAAATTGATGGAGAAACATTACGCCCGAATGCTGACGATTCTACTTTACGTACTTTTCGTATAGCAGTATCTACAACGGGAGAATACTCGGCTTACTTTGGAGGAACAGTAGCAGGAGCACTAGCTGGAGTAAATGCCTCTATGACCCGTGTAAATGGTGTTTTTGAAAAAGATTTTGCAATTCGAATGGTGTTGATTGCCAATAATGATGCTGTAATCTATACAAACGCTTCAACAGATCCTTATACTACAAGTTACAATAGTCAATTACAAAGCACATTAACTTCTGTAATTGGAGAAGCTAATTATGATGTAGGACATGTATTTGTTAGAGCTTCTAACAACGGAAATGCAGGATGTAT
This sequence comes from Flavobacterium sp., assembly GCF_044369455.1. GTDB lineage: Bacteria > Bacteroidota > Bacteroidia > Flavobacteriales > Flavobacteriaceae > Flavobacterium. The sequence continues at coordinate 463,590 of NZ_JBIPLW010000001.1, forward strand.
CGGTTGTGTTTGTGTGAATGGTTCAAAAGGAAGTGGATTTACTTCAAGTACCATTCCAACAGGAGATACTTTTGATATTGATTATGTGGCCCATGAAATCGGACATCAGTTTGGTGGAAACCATACTTTTTCTATGAGTAATGAAGGCACTGGAGTAAACATGGAGCCTGGTTCAGGTTCATCAATTATGGGATATGCTGGAATAACTTCTCAAGATGTTCAGCCAAATTCAGATGCTTATTTTCATGCTGCTAGTATTCAACAAATAACTAATAATGTTAAGGCCAAAACGTGTCAAACGAATACCGCAACCGGAAACGCTGTACCAACTGCAAATGCAGGAATAGATTACACCATTCCTAGAAGTACTCCTTTTGTGCTAACGGGATCAGGAACAGATGCCAATGGTGATGTGCTAACCTATAACTGGGAACAATTTGACAATGCCGCTTCAACAGCAACTGGAGCTAGCTCTGCAGCTAGTGCCACAAGAACTTCCGGACCAACTTTCCGTTCCTACAATTCTACAGCTGCTCCAGTTCGATATTTCCCCAGAATTCAATCTGTTTTAAATGGAGCCACTACAACTGCTGGCACTGAGATTACTGTAGAAGCATTACCATCGGTAGCAAGAACTATGAATTTTAGATTGACTGTTCGCGATAATAGAGCTGGTGGATCAGCCAATAATTCAGATGATATGATTGTAACCGTTAATGGCACCGCTGGACCATTTACTGTTAATTCTCCAAACACTGCAGTATCATATGTTGGAGGAAGTTCACAAACTATAACTTGGGCTGTAGCTGGTACAACTGCAAATGGTGTTAACTGTGCTAATGTTGATATCCTTTTATCAACAAATGGCGGAACAACTTGGAATAATTTATTGGCTTCAACCCCAAATGACGGTACTCAAGCAGTTACCATTCCGAATACTCCTGGGACAACTAATAGAATTATGGTAAAAGGAACAAACCATATTTTCTTTGATGTTTCTAATACTAACTTTACTATCACAGCTGGATCTGCTCCTGACACTGTTGCGCCAACCGCTCCAACTTTATCCGCTTCAGGGACTACACAAACAACAACCAACTTATCATGGTCGGGCGCTACAGATAATATAGCGGTAACTGGTTACGATGTCTTTAGAAATGGCACTTTAATTGGTTCTACTACTACCGCAACTACTTTTGCTTTAACAGGTTTGATCGCTTCGACATCTTATACTTTTAATGTAAGAGCAAAAGATGCTGCAGGTAATGTTTCTCCCAACAGTAACACAGTTAGTGTAACAACTTTGGCCCCTGCTCCTGATACAACTGCTCCAACTGCTCCAACTTTATCCGCATCAGGAACAACACAAACTACAACCAACTTATCATGGTCGGGCGCGACAGATAATGTGGCTGTAACAGGATACAATATCTTTAGAAATGGTTCTTTAATTGGTTCCACTACTACCGCAACTACTTTTGCTGTAACTGGTTTAACTGCTTCAACAGCTTATACTTTTAATGTAAGAGCAAAAGATGCTGCTGGTAATATTTCATTAAATAGTAATACCGTTTCTGTTACCACTTTAGCTGTTGTATCAATTACTTACTGTGCATCTAGAGGAAATAGCACTGCTGATGAATTTATAAATAGAGTTCAGCTTGGAACAATTAATAATTTATCTGGAAATAATGGCGGTTATGGTAATTTTACTGCTTTGTCTACTAATTTAGTTCGTGGGACAAGTAATTCCATTACGATAACACCAGGTTGGACAGCTACCGTTTATAGTGAAGCCTACAGAGTTTGGATTGATTATAATAAAGATGGTGATTTCCTTGATTCGGGTGAACAAGTTTTCAATAGAAATAGAACAACTGCTACACCTATTTCTGGAAGTTTTACGATACCAACTACAGCTTTATTAGGAACTACTAGAATGCGTGTATCGATGAAATATAATGCATCGCCAACTTCTTGTGAAGTATTCTCTTTTGGTGAAGTAGAAGACTATACCGTCAACATTACAACAACTGCAAGGTTTGACGAGGTAAGTGTTACCAAAATTTCATTCAACTTATATCCAAACCCTGTTAAAGGTGATGTAGTAAACATTGCTGATCTTGATTCTCCATCAACTTATAGAATTTTCAATATGTTGGGCCAAGAATTAGGAAGTGGTAAAATAGAAAATGATGCGATTAATGTCGATTCATTAAATTCCGGTACTTTCTTACTTGAAGTTTCTAACGGAACATCAACAAGTACAAAACGATTTATTAAAGAATAAACCTTTTCCAAAACACAGAAAAGCCATACTGAAAAAGTATGGCTTTTTTTATTAATTATATTTGTTACTTTTAGCCCTTATAAAATCATATCAAAATGAAGAGAATCCTTTTTTTAATCGTTATTACTATGAGCCTAGTAGCATCAGCACAACAAGTTTTATCTCCAGAAACTTTATGGAAACTAGGACGTATCTCACCACTTGGAATCTCAAAAGATGGAAAGTCAATTGTTTACAAAGTGGCAATTCCATCCATAGATGAAAATAAATCCAATTCAAAGTTTTATACAATTCCAGTTGCTGGAGGCAATCCAACTGAAGTTCAGGAATCAAAAACCAAAGAAATGTTAACCGATAAAAATGTTTCTCCAGATGGAAGTTTCATTTTATCAAGTAAAGAAGTTAAAACCGAAAAAGTATTAGGTAAAGACTTTTATCCTGAATTAGACAAATCAGAAGCACAAATTTATGACGGATTAGATTACCGTCATTGGGATACTTGGAATAACGGGACACACAATCATGTTTTTTATGCCATCAATAAAGGAACTAAAGCGCGTCCAATAGACATTATGACGGGCGAACCTTTTGATTCTCCTCAAAAACCTTTCGGAGGCGATGAAGATTTTATTTGGTCACCCGATAGTAAAAATATTATTTATGTATGCAAAAAGAAATTTGGAACCGCTTATGCGATTTCAACCAATACCGATTTGTATGAGTATAACATTGAAACAAAGACTACCAAAAATCTAACTGAAAACAATTTAGGATACGATACCAATCCAACATTTTCGCCCGCCGGTTATTTGACCTGGTTACAAATGAAACGCGATGGTTATGAAGCGGATAAAAATGATATCATTGTTCGTTTTAAGGATGTTGACTATAATTTAACCATCAATTGGGACGGCTCTGTTGAAAGTTTTAAATGGAGTCCGGATGGGACAAAAGTTTATTTTGTTGCTGCCGTTGATGGAACTTTACAATTATTTGAAGTAAATTTTCCTGGAGTAAAAAGAATAGCAATAAGCGTTAAACAAATTTCTAACGGAGATTTTGATATACACGACATTGTAGGTTTTGATGGCGATAACATCATCGTTACTAGAACAGACATGAACCATGCTTCTGAAATTTATTCTTTTAATTACAAGAAAAAAGCATTTACAAAACTTACCAAAGTCAATGACGAAACGTATTCTATGTTGTCATTACCAAAATATGAAAGACGCTATGTAACCACAACCGACGGTAAAAAAATGTTGGTTTGGGTAATTTTACCTCCAAATTTTGATAAAACTAAAAAATATCCAACGCTTTTATACTGCCAAGGCGGACCACAATCACCTTTGACACAGTTTTATTCTTTCCGTTGGAATTTTTCTTTGATGGCTTCTCAGGGTTATGTTGTTGTCGCGCCAAACAGAAGAGGCATGTATGGTCACGGGCAAGCTTGGAACGAACAAATTTCCAAAGATTGGGGCGGACAAGTGATGGATGATTACCTTTCAGCAATAGACGATGTGTCAAAAGAAAGTTATGTAGATAAAGCACGTTTGGGCTGTGTTGGCGCCAGTTATGGAGGTTATTCTGTTTTTTACTTAGCTGGAATCCACAAAAACAGATTCAAAACATTCATTGCTCATGATGGTGTTTTTAATACCCAGAGTATGTTTGGAACTACAGAAGAAGTATTCTTTAACAACTGGGATTTTGGTGGCGCTTATTGGGAAAAAGATAATGTTGCCGCACAAAAATCATACACTCAGTTCAACCCTATAAATTTTGTGGACAAATGGAACAAACCAATCCTAATCATACAAGGCGGATTAGACTTTCGTGTGCCAATAGGACAAGCGCAAGAAGCTTTTCAAGCGGCACAACTTCGTGGTATAAAAAGCCGTTTGCTCTATTTCCCCGAAGAAAACCACTGGGTGCTCAAACCACAAAACGGTTTAGTATGGCAACGTGAGTTTTATAAATGGTTGAAGGAAACATTATAAAAATAAAAAACCCAACTCTCATGTTGGGCTTTCAATTTACTCAGGATCGTTCATCTTAAAGGTATCCATAAAAGCAGTAGTATAATTTCCTGCAACATATCGCTCATCATCCATCAATTGCCTGTGGAAAGGAATAGTTGTTTTTATCCCTTCGATATAAAACTCATCCAAAGCACGCTTCATTTTATTAATAGCTTCTTCTCTTGTTTGAGCCGTTGTAATCAACTTGGCAATCATGGAATCATAATTTGGTGGAATCGTATACCCTGCATAAACGTGAGTGTCTAAACGCACTCCGTGCCCTCCAGGAGAATGTAAAACTGTAATTTTCCCTGGTGATGGTCTAAAATCATTATACGGATCTTCAGCATTAATTCGACATTCAATAGCGTGCAATTGAGGCAAATAATTTTTACCCGAAATTGGAACACCCGCGGCTACTAAAATCTGTTCACGAATCAAATCATAATCAATAACCTGTTCTGTAATTGGATGTTCCACTTGGATACGCGTATTCATTTCCATAAAATAGAAATTTCTATGCTTATCAACTAAAAATTCAACGGTTCCGGCGCCTTCATATTTGATATACTCGGCAGCTTTAACTGCAGCTTCGCCCATTTTATTTCGCAATTCGTCCGTCATAAAAGGGGAAGGTGTTTCCTCGGTCAATTTTTGATGACGACGTTGCACTGAACAATCTCGCTCAGATAAATGACAGGCTTTCCCGTAAGAATCCCCGACAACTTGTATCTCGATATGTCTTGGCTCTTCAATTAATTTTTCTAGATACATACCATCATTGCCAAAAGCAGCAGCCGACTCTTGGCGCGCGCTTTCCCATGCTTTTAGCAAATCTTCTTTTTTCCAAACGGCACGCATTCCTTTTCCACCGCCGCCAGCAGTAGCTTTTAACATTACTGGGTAACCAAACTCATCGGCAATTTGTTCGGCTTGTTCGTAAGATTCTAAAATACCTTCAGAACCAGGAACACAAGGAACACCAGCAGCTTTCATCGTCGCTTTTGCCGAAGCCTTATCGCCCATTCTGTCAATCATTTCAGGAGATGCGCCGATAAACTTGATTCCATGCTCTTGACAAATTTTAGAAAATTTAGCGTTTTCAGAAAGAAAACCATAACCAGGATGAATGGCATCTGCATTTGTAATTTCTGCAGCCGCAATTATATTTGACATCTTTAAGTAAGAAAGATTACTTGGCGGAGGGCCAATACAAACCGCTTCGTCTGCAAATTTCACGTGCAAACTTTCTGCATCAGCAGTAGAATAGACTGCTACTGTTTTAATGCCCATCTCCTTGCAGGTTCTGATTACACGAAGTGCAATTTCTCCTCTATTGGCAATTAGTATTTTTTTAAACATCTTTTATCAATTTTAAAATTACAAATCCCAAATCCCAAAATCCAAAATATTGGAATTTGTATTTTGATAATTGGAATTTCAAAACATTTATGATGGGTCAACTAAGAATAATGGTTGGTCAAATTCAACTGGTGACATATCATCAACTAAAATTTTAACGATTTTTCCTGAAATCTCAGCTTCGATTTCGTTAAATAATTTCATAGCTTCCACTACGCAAAGAACATCTCCTTTTCCTATAGTACTACCAACCTCAACAAATGTTGGTTTATCAGGAGCGGGTTTACGGTAGAACGTTCCAATCATTGGAGATTTAATAGTAATATATTTCGAATTTTCATCAGATGGAACAGCTGCAACAGGTGAAGATGGTGCAGGTGAAGATGGTGCTGCAGCTATTGCTTGTTGCATTGGTGCTTGTTGCACATAAGTAATATCTGGTGAATTCCCCTCTAATGTCGTTCTAATAGTTATTTTGATATCTCCCGTTTCTAGTTTTACTTCAGCAACTCCAGAATTGGATACAAATTTGATTAGGTTTTGAATTTCTTTTAAATCCATGATTCGTTGATTTTAGTTAGTTTATTGTTTATTGTATGCCCATTTTAAATAGATAGAACCCCAAGTAAATCCACCTCCAAATGCTGCAAAAATTAAATTATCGCCTTTTTTAAATTTATCTTCAAAATCACTTAACAATAAAGGTAAGGTTGCCGATGTTGTGTTCCCATATTTTTGAATATTCACTAGTACTTTTTCCTCATCAAGACCCATTCTACTTGCTGTTGCATCGATGATTCTTTTGTTAGCTTGATGAGCGATTAACCAGTTTACATCGTCTTTAGAAAGATTATTTCGCTCCATAATTTTCTCGCTTACATCTGCCATTCCTGAAACTGCGTATTTAAATACTGTTTTCCCGTCTTGAAAAACAAAATGCTGTCCATTTTCAACAGTTTCTTTTGATGGTGGAAGAATAGATCCACCAGCATCAATTTTTAGATATTCCCTTCCAATCCCATCGCTTCTTAAAAACTCATCTTGCAAACCGAGTCCTTCATAGTTTGGCTCAAATAATACTGCACCAGCACCATCTCCAAAAATAATACAGGTTGCTCTATCTGTATAATCAATTATAGAAGACATTTTATCAGCACCAATTATAAGTACTTTTTTGTATCTCCCCGATTGAATATACGCTGCTGCAGTTGACATTCCGTATAAAAAACTGGAACATGCTGCTTGCAAATCGTATGCAAAAGCATTAACTGCGCCTATTTGAGTTGCCACATATACTCCTGTAGAAGCGACAGGCATATCTGGTGTTGCAGTGGCCATTATCAAGAGGTCAATTTCTTCAGGTTTAATATTTGATTTCGAAATTAAATCTTGAGCTGCTTTTATCGCCATGAAAGAAGTCCCTTTCCCTTTTTCTTTTAACAGTCTTCTTTCTTTGATTCCGGTGCGGGTAGTAATCCATTCATCATTGGTTTCTACCATTGATTCCAGTACTTGATTTGAGAGTACAAATTCAGGGACATAAGCTCCAACTGCGGTAATTGCGGCTGTAATTGTATTCATAAATTAGGTGTTTTTCTTTTCACTTTTTCAGTTTGAAAAGTTGTGGAAATTACAAAAAAATATTATACGTAAAGCGTTTTAAGATGTGTTATTTATTAAATTTCTACAAAACAAAAAACTCCCACAGAGTGAGAGTTAGTTTTTTAAAAAAACTTAATTTAGGCAACAGCTGCTGATTTATCTATAACTACTTGTCCTCTGTAGTACATTTTACCTTCATGCCAGTAAGCTCTGTGATATAAATGCGCTTCTCCAGTTATTGGACATGTTGCAATTTGAGCAACAGTTGCTTTATAGTGAGTTCTTCTTTTATCTCTTCTTGTTTTGGAGATTTTTCTTTTAGGATGTGCCATTTTACTATATTATTTATCCGTTAATAGTTGTTTTAATTTGTCCCAACGCGGGTCAATGTCTTCTTCTTTTTTTTCTACTGTATGTTCTTTTACTTGTAACTCTTTTAGTTTTTTCAAAGCTTCTGTTTGCAATGTGCCATCTTTAACACCTGGATGAACTCTTTTTTGAGGAATAGACAACACAATCATTTCATATATATATTGTGATAAATCTACTTCATATTCTCCATGCGGCAGAATTAACAATTCATCGTTGTCATTGTTGAATTCTTCTCCAAATTGTACCACTAGTTTTATTTTACCCTTTATTGGCAAGTCAAATTGTTCGCCTGTTAAGTCACAGGGAACATTTACTGTCCCTTTGTGTTTAAAGCTGATTTCTAGCATAGTTGCTTTTTTATCAAGAACAACATCTGCCTTTATTTCGCAACTTTCAAATTCATTAAAACTAAATTCGTCAAAGAACTTTTTATTTATATTAAATTCAAATTGATGCTTTCCTAATTTTAATTCTATAAAAGGAATTAAATATTCATTCGTACTTTTCATCTAAACAACAATTTCAGCCCTAATTAAGGAGTGCAAAGATATAAAATTATTGCAATTTCAAAAGCCTTATAAACATTTTTTTATTTATAACTGTTTTTCCTTTGTTTTAAGTGGGTTTTTACTGATTTCGTAATATTCATTTCTCGAATTATAAATGTCAATTGCAGTATAAACTGCTTCTTTAAACGAATTATAATCGGCAACCCCTTTACCTGCGATTTCATATGCAGTACCATGATCGGGAGACGTTCTAATTTTATTCAATCCTGCTGTATAATTAACACCGTTACCAAAAGACAATGTTTTAAACGGAATTAATCCCTGATCGTGATAGGTCGCAATTACTGCATCATACTTTTCATATTGACTGTTGCCGAAAAAACCATCCGCAGGGAAAGGACCAAAAACGAGCGTTCCTTTTTCAAATAACTTCTTAATTGCTGGTTTTATTATTTCGTCATCTTCTTTGCCAATAACACCGTTATCTCCTGCATGAGGATTCAATGCTAAAACGGCAATTTTTGGTTTGTTTATCCCAAAATCTTGCGTTAATGCAAGTTTTATCGTTTCTATTTTTTGAACAATCACTTTTTCGGTTAACTGTTTTGCTACATCATTAACTGGAATATGATCCGTAAGCAGACCAACTCTTAAAGTATCCTGAATCATCAACATTAAAGCATTTCCCTCAAGTTCTTTATCTAAATAATCAGTATGTCCAGGAAATTTAAACTCCTCTGATTGTATGTTATACTTATTAATTGGGGCGGTAACTAAAACATCTACTTGATTTTCTTTCAATGCTTTTGTTGCTGCAATAAATGATTTTATGGCATATTTTCCAGCATTATCCTCATTGGTTCCAAAATTTATATCGACACTTTCTTTCCATATATTCAGGACATTAACTTTACCAATAACTATTTGATTGATTTGATCAATACCATGAAGTGGTGTTTCTAATCCCAATGATTTTTTCATAAAGGACAACACTTTTACATTGGCAAAAATAACTGGTGTGCAAAGTTCTAACATTCTTGAATCGTCAAAAGTCTTAAGGATGACTTCACTGCCGATTCCGTTTAAATCACCGATAGAAATCCCGACAATGATATTTTCTGCTTTTTTCATAAGAAGAACAAGTTATTTATTGCTAATTTTGAGGTGCAAATTTAGTAAATTAAAACTACAATGTTTACAGGAATAATTGAAACCCTTGGAATTGTCAAAGATTTAAAAAAAGAAAAAGATAATCTGCACATTACTGTCTTCTCTACAATAACTAACGAATTAAAAATTGATCAAAGCATTGCTCATAATGGAGTTTGTTTAACCGTTATCGCTATTAATAATGACGAGTATACGGTTACTGCTATTAATGAAACGATACAAAAGACCAATTTAGGAGAATGGAATATAGGCGATTCACTTAATCTTGAACGTGCCATGAAATTGGGTGACCGACTTGATGGACATATCGTTCAAGGACATGTAGACCAACTAGGCGTTTGCAAATCTATTGAAGAAGCAAAAGGTAGTTGGTATTTCACTTTTTACTATGATAAAACCATAAGTACCATTACTATTGAAAAAGGATCAATAACCGTAAATGGTGTTAGTTTAACCGTTGTAAATTCAAAAGAAAACGAATTTAGTGTTGCTATCATACCGTATACTTATGAGCATACTAATTTTAAAGACTTTAAAATCGGAACAAAAATAAATCTTGAATTTGATATTATAGGAAAATACGTTGCTAAATTGTATTCTTTACAGCAATAACCCGTCGACATTTCGCAAAATAAAAAAGCCTCAAATTAATTTGAGGCTTTTTTTATGTTTTTAATATTAATTAATTTAAAAACACCATAGGACACCGAAAGAAGTACTAATAAAAATATACCTCCATCCAATGGAAGCCCAGGTGGCGGCGGCGGTGTTGTTGGCGGTGGTGGTGACGGCGCAGCAAAAACAGTAGCTTGTTGCACCAAAAACACTACCAAAAAAATAATTATTCTATTCGGGACAATTTTCATAGTCGGTAAAAGTATAAAAAAAATCTATTCTCCAAAATAAATTTGCGTTTAATCGATAAAGTTAATCGAAAATTAACGTTCTACAATTTCTATTATCGATACAAAATGAAAAAATCGACAACTTACCTTTATTAACGATATATTCACTTTCTTAGTTTTAATTTAGATGAAAAAGACCTCAAAAAGAGGTCTTACTTTTTAGTGGTCCCACTTGGGCTCGAACCAAGGACCACCTGATTATGAGTCAGGTGCTCTAACCAACTGAGCTATAGGACCTCTCTTGGAGGTGCAATATTACTACTAATTTTTTTTCAAAGCAAGTGTTTTTAGCTGATTTCTTGACAAAGTTCTATCAGAACACCATTTGTACCTTTTGGGTGTAAAAAAGCAACTAGTTTACTATCGGCCCCTTTTTTAGGAGTTTCATTAAGAACAATAAAACCTTCTTTTTTTAAACGTTCAATTTCATCAACTATGTTTTCTACATCAAAAGCAATGTGATGAATGCCTTCCCCTTTTTTTTCTATGAATTTTGCAATTGGACTTTCAGAATTTGTTGCCTCTAATAGTTCTATTTTATTCGGCCCATTTATAAAAAAGGAAGTTTTAACGCCTTCGCTGGCGACTTCTTCTTCTTTATATGGCGGATTACCAAAAAGTTTTTCAAAAAGCAAATTGGATATTTCTAAACTTTTTACCGCTATTCCTATGTGTTCTATTTTACGCATTTTAGTATTGATTTTGATTATTCAAAGGTAACAAAAATTCAAATGGTTTATCCTTTATCCCAGATGACCGCGACATCTTGTCTTTTAGGACAAGACACAACGAACAACGTAAACTGTTAGGAAGGCAGACAGTAATGGCTTGTTAAAAAAAGCCAAAACTTTCGCTACATCTTTTTATAAAAATTTAAAATTGTACTTTTGCGCCATGGAAACGAACAGACAGAAAAAAATTGGCAGCGTATTGCAAAAGGATTTAGTAGATATTTTGCAAGGTGAGATACGTAAAAATGGAATTTCTAACTTAGTGATTTCGGTTTCTAAAGTAATCGTAACCACTGATTTGTCTATTGCCAAAGTATATTTAAGTGTTTTCCCCCAGGATAAAGCAAAGGATTTACTTGAAGCTATAAAGACCAATGCGCCTTTGATTAAGCATGATTTATCGCAACGTGTAAAATTGCAACTACGAAAAGTCCCTAACCTTTCTTTCTATATTGATGACTCTTTAGATTATATCGAAAAGATTGATAATGCCCTGTCAGGGAAAGAAAATCCTATTGAAAACAGAGACCTTTTAGAAAAACGTAAGAAATTCTAAGTGAACTTCGCCCTTTACATAGCCAAAAGATATCTTTTTAGCAAAAGTAAAAACAATGCTATTAACATTATTACGGGCATTGCATCGATGGGAATTATAGTGGGAACACTAGCATTGTTCGTTGTTCTATCTGTTTTTAGTGGACTGCGTGATTTTAGTTTATCGTTTACGAACACTATTGATCCCGATTTAAAAGTAACTCCAATTCAAGGAAAAAGCTTCTTTATTTCGACCAAACAAGAAAATCAAATTACTGCGATTAAAGGGATTGTTTCATACAGTAAAGTTGCAGAAGAGCGTGTACTCTTCTTTTTTGACGGAAAAGAACAAGTCACCTATCTCAAAGGTGTTGATAAAAATTACTACAAGATTAATGCTGTTTCTAAAAGTCTTTATAACGGAAACTGGCTACGCTATAATACAGCTGAAGTTGTTGTTGGTTATGGAATTTCTCAAAAATTATCGCTGGGATTATTTGATTTTAATAATGCATTTGAAGTATATGTTCCTCGAAAAGGTAAAGCTGTAATTGAAAGTGAAGCCGAGGCATTTAATAAATCGGTGCTGATTCCGGTCGGAATTTATGCCATTAGCGAAGATTTGGATAGCAAATATGTTTTTTCTGATTTGAGATTGGCACAAGATTTATTAGAATATAAAAAGAATCAAATTTCTAGTATTGAGATTAAAACTGTTCCAAATTTTAATGAAGCCGAAATTATAGATGATTTAAAAGCTGTACTGACAAATAAAGTAGAAATAAAAAACAGAGCACAACTGAATGCTACACTTTATAAAATGTTGAATACCGAGAATATTGCGGTTTATCTTATTTTTACCTTAGTCATTATTATTGCCTTATTCAATTTAATTGGCGCCTTAATTATGATGATTTTGGACAAGAGACCTAATTTGAAAACACTTTATAACTTAGGTTCGGAAATCAAAGATTTAAAGAAAATTTTCCTGCTTCAAGGTAGCTTACTGACTATTATTGGGGGAATTATTGGATTAGGTGTAGGAATCATTGTTGTCGTAATTCAAGAACAGTACGAACTAATAATGATAACTGAATCTTTGGCTTATCCTGTAGTTTTTACTTTTCAAAATGTATTGATAGTAATGGGAACTATAATAACTCTAGGTATTATATCTAGTTTGATAGCAAGCAGTCGCGTAACCAAAAAGTTGTTAAATTAAACAAACTGATAATCCGCGTAAACTTCCTGAATTTCATTTAAAGCATTGAATAAACTTTCAGCATTTTCTAGTGTAACCAATTTTAATCGGTGTTCTTTGAAGTTAGAAACTCCTTTGAAATAATTGGTATAATGACGACGCATTTCTACAATTCCGACGCGTTCTCCTTTCCAATCCATTGACCAGGTTAAATGATTTCGAGCGGCTTCAATTCTGTCAAACATGGTAGGTTGTGCCAAATGTTCCCCGGTTTTGAAGTAATGTTTGATTTCGTTAAAAATCCAAGGATAGCCGATGGCGGCGCGACCAATCATCATGCCATCTAAACCAAATTTATTTTTGTATTCCAATGCTTTTTCAGGCGAATCGATATCGCCATTTCCGAAAATAGGCATCGTTATTCGGGGATTACTTTTCACACGGGCAATATGTGACCAATCGGCACTTCCTTTATACATTTGGGCACGCGTTCGGGCATGAACGGTTAAGGCTTGAACACCAATGTCTTGTAATCGTTCGGCAACCTCATCAATATTAATCGAACTTTCATCCCAGCCCAATCGTGTTTTTACCGTTACTGGAAGGTTGGTTCCTTTAATCACGGCTTTGGTCAAACGAACCATCAAATCTACATCTTTCAAAACGCCGGCACCGGCGCCTTTACAAACTACTTTTTTAACGGGACAACCAAAATTAATATCGATTAAATCAGGATGAACAGCATCTACAATTTTGGCCGACATCGCCATGGCTTCTTCATCGCCTCCAAAAATTTGAATGCCAACGGGTCTTTCATAATCAAAAATATCCAACTTCATGCGGCTTTTTATAGCATCACGAATTAACCCTTCGGAAGAAATAAATTCCGAATACATCAAATCGGCACCATGCAATTTGCATAACCTGCGAAAAGGTGGATCGCTCACATCTTCCATAGGTGCAAGAAGTAAAGGGAAATCGGGTAATATGATGTTGCCTATTTTGGGCATTGGCGTAAATTTTGGGTAAAGATAATAAAGAAGGATATTGGACTATCTTTCAGAATTACTATTTTTTTAAATCTTTCTAATCCTGATGTTTTTTGGAGAAATCACAATAAATGAGTGGTTTTCAATAGCATGATTTAAGAGAAATTTTAGTAGAATTTTTGAAATGGTTTCCATCTCTGAATAATGATAACGCAACAAAATTACACTGACTTGTTTTTGATTGTAAGCAAAAATTAAATCTCCAAAATCTTTATCCTCTGTCAAAATTATTTTGGGAGGATTTTGAGCCAAATCAATTATTTCTATATCTGAAATCCCTCGGAAGTCTTTGTATACAGAAGTAATTTCAATACTGTTTTGGAGTAAACTTTCTATTATAGGTAAAGGAATATTTTCGTCAGCAATAATCATTTCTTAAACATCTAAAAGCTCTTCATTGCTGATAATATTGGCAGCATAATCAAGAGTAGCTAGGATTTGAGCCGAATTTAAATGAGGATATATTTTTATCAAATCCAATACTGAAGCACCTTCAGAAAGTTTTTTTAAAATCAATTCCACTGTAATCCTTGTGCCTTTTATAATTGGCTTGCCATTCATTACAGTTAAGTCTCTAACAATTAATTCATGAGTTGTAGTCATAATCAAAATTTAAAACAAACAAATATATAAAAGATTGTTGAATGATAATTGACTATCATCGATTTAAGAATTTTAATTCATCCTTCAACAATCGTTAATCTGCAATCTTCAATCAAAAACTTTGCCCTATATTTGCCGATTAATGGATTGCTGTTAATTCTACAGCGTTAGTTTGCGTGAGGGATAGTAGCGAAAATCCTTTTGTTTTTTTCTTTTAAAAAAACAAAAGATTGTAACGAAAAGCCCGACCCTTGTGGTCACGCCCATAATAATTTTGACAAAGAAAGAAGATGAAGCATATTAGAAATTTTTGCATTATTGCCCATATTGACCACGGGAAAAGTACGTTGGCAGACCGATTGTTGAGTGCTACCCAAACCGTTACTGCTCGTGAAGAAAAAGCGCAGTTGCTCGACAATATGGACTTGGAGCGTGAACGTGGAATTACGATAAAAAGTCACGCGATTCAAATGGAATACAACTACAAAGGCGAAGATTATATTCTGAATCTTATTGATACTCCGGGTCACGTCGATTTTTCGTATGAAGTTTCCCGTTCTATTGCAGCTTGTGAAGGCGCTTTGTTGATTGTTGACGCAGCGCAAAGTATTCAGGCACAAACGATTTCAAATTTGTATTTGGCTTTGGAAAACGACTTGGAAATTATTCCGGTATTGAACAAAGTAGATTTACCAAGCGCAAACCCGGAAGAAGTTAGTGATGACATTATCGATTTATTAGGATGTAAATTAGAGGATATTATTCATGCTTCGGGGAAAACTGGTTTTGGTGTGGAAAATATTTTGGCTGCCATTATCGAAAAAGTTCCGCCACCAAAAGGCATAAAAGAGGAACCATTACAGGCTTTGATTTTTGATTCTCATTACAATCCGTTTCGAGGAATTGAAGTTATTTTCAGAATTAAAAATGGTGAAATTCGGAAAGGTCAAAAGATAAAATTTATGGCTACCGGCAATGAATATTTTGCGGATGAAGTAGGAACCTTGAAATTAAACCAAGTTCCAAAAGATGTCATTTCGACGGGTGATGTTGGGTATTTGATTTCAGGAATAAAAGAAGCAAAAGAGGTAAAAGTTGGGGATACGATTACCGATGCCAAAACACCAACAACCAATATGATTACTGGTTTTGAAGATGTAAAACCAATGGTTTTTGCTGGAATCTATCCGGTTGACACGGATGATTATGAAGATTTGCGTTCTTCGATGGAAAAATTGCAATTGAACGACGCTTCCTTGGTTTTTTTGCCCGAAAGTTCAGCTGCTTTGGGATTCGGTTTTCGTTGCGGGTTTTTAGGAATGTTGCATTTAGAAATTATTCAAGAGCGTTTGGAGCGCGAGTACGATATGACGGTAATTACTACGGTTCCCAACGTTTCGTATTTGGCATATACTAAGAAAGATCCTGAAACACCATTTGTAGTTAATAATCCATCCGATTTACCAGAACCATCAAGGTTAGACCGAGTAGAAGAACCTTTTATAAAAGCAACCATCATTACCAAATCAGATTACGTTGGGAATGTGATGAGTTTGTGTATTGAAAAACGGGGCGTAATTACCAATCAAACCTACTTAACCACGGAAAGAGTAGAGTTGAATTTTGATATGCCCTTGGCCGAAATTGTATTCGATTTTTATGACCGATTGAAAACGGTTTCTAAAGGATATGCTTCTTTTGATTATTCTCCAATAGGCATGAGAGCTTCTAAATTAGTGAAATTGGATGTTTTGTTAAATTCGCAATCGGTTGATGCGCTTTCGGCTTTGATACATGAGAGCAACGCGTATGCCATTGGTAAAAAAATGTGTGAGAAGTTGCGTGAATTAATCCCAAGACAGCAGTTTGATATTCCGATACAAGCAGCAATTGGGGCAAAAATCATAGCGCGTGAAACCATAAAAGCGTTGCGTAAAGACGTTACTGCTAAATGTTATGGTGGTGATATTTCACGTAAAAGAAAACTACTGGAAAAACAGAAAAAAGGTAAAAAGCGTATGCGTTTGGTAGGGAATGTTGAGATTCCGCAAGAAGCGTTCATGGCGGTTTTGAAGTTGAATGATTAAGAAGTATTAAGATTTCAGTATCAAGTATTAAGACAAACTCAATAATCAAAGTTGCTGGGTTTTTGTCACCACAATTTTGTCATGCTGTCTCGTCTTTTGGGACGAGAAAAGCATATCATAAATTGAAATGATTTTATCTGATTTCTTTCAATAGGTCGAAATGTTAAGTTTGTGTAACTTTATTTCTTTTGTAATCCTTTAACCAATTTTTTTACAGCTTTTACATAAAAAGCGCATGTAATTCTTAAACCACATAAGGCATTTAAGAACATGGAAGGAATATTAAATGACCTTAAATTTCTTATATGGTCAAAAATTTAAGATTGCATTTCCTTAAATAGTTTTTCCACATCTTCTACTTTAAAAAGCTGCGTACCTTCGTTCATTGTCGCGGCAGTTCCACAACAAACGCCTATTTGGATTACTTCTTTTAGGGATTTGTTTTGTGACAACGCCCAAACCAAGCCGCCAACCATGCTGTCGCCAGCACCAACCGTACTTTTCTTTTTTACTTTTGGTGCCGCTACGTATTCGGTTATGTCTTTTGAAACTAAAATAGCACCATCAGCACCAAGAGAAACTACGACAATTTCGGCTGCCCCTTTTTCTATTACGTTTTTTGCTGCTTTTTCAACATCAGCTAATTCCAATCGTTCAACACCCATGAGTTTTGCGAGTTCGCCAATATTGGGCTTAATCATATAAACACTCGTTTCTAGCACTTTTTGTAATGGTTCTCCAGAAGTATCTACAATTACTTTTATGCCCGAAGCTTTGGCTGTTTCGGCTATTTTTTGATAAAAATCAGTTGGTAAACCTTCGTTCAAACTACCGCTGATGACTAAATATTCGGCTTTTAAGGTTGAGACCATTTCGATTATTTTATCTTTTTCATCTTCCGAAAATTCATTCCCTGGAAACCCAAATCGGTATTGCGATTGAGTAGTGTTTTCAAAAGCGATGAAGTTTTCTCGTGTCCAGTTTTTGGTTTTTATAGCAATGCTTTCAATTCCTTCTTTTTTGATTAATTCTTCTAACATTTCACCCGATGAACCACCCGAAGTAAACACACAAATTGAGCTTCCGCCTAGTTTTGAAATGGCTTTTGAAACATTAATACCTCCGCCACCAGCATCATACCTAGGGCTTTCGCAGCGTATTTTTTGTTCTGCAATTAGTCCGGTGAAATGGGTTGATTTGTCTAGAGATGGATTTATCGTAAGGGTTACTATTTGATGGTTGTTCATTTTTATTTTTTGTAGTTTTTCAAGAAGATGAAAAAAGGTGAAACCTACGTTTCACCTTTAGTTTTATATCTTCATTCTATTATCGTCACTTTGAGTATCAATTAATTTGTTATACGGATCAACACCAACTTCAAGTGGTTTTTCTTTTACAATGAGTTTTATTTGATTTTCGATACCTGTTACTTTTACTTTCTTTAAATACAATTCTTTGTCGCGCTTTTTGTTTTTTAATGTTTCTTCGCTAAAAATACCGATTTCAATATAATCATTCAACGGATACGATTCGGTTGCATACTTTTTCCCTTTTTTGGTAATTTTAAGCGTTTTCCCGAGATTATTTGTAAACGTTCGCTTTCCTTCTTCGTTGGCTTTATATTTGGTAATATCAAAATTGATGGTTACCTCATAGCTGCCATTTTTTAGTTTTTTGGAGAATGCCTTTGTTATTTTATTATCATATAAAGTGATGGTTTTAAACATATCGTCTATTACATACTTCAAACTATCGGGTGTGGCTTGGTTCAAATACGATACAAACTCAATCGAATTGGTATATGGCGCTTCTTGATAAGCCACTTTTTGAATATATGCTTTTATAGCATTATTCATTTTTTGTTCTCCAATATAATCACTCAAAGCATAAAGCACCAACGAACCTTTGTTGTAATGAATATACTGCTGGTTTTCATTAAACATTAAGGGTTGTTCTCTGTCACTTTCAAAAGTTCTTCCTTGTAAATATTTATCTAAAGCATCTTTTAAGAAACGTCGCATTTGTGATTTCCCGTACGTATGTTCCAAAACTTTCAGCGAACTGTATTCGGATAAACTTTCGGAAAGCAGGGTGGCACCTTGAACATTGGCACCAATTACTTGATGAGCAAACCATTGATGCGCTACTTCGTGCGAAGTAACCGAGAAAGGATAATCTACCGCATCTGGATTTTCATCATCAACGGCGGCTATAAATCCGATGGCTTCAGAAAAAGGTATGGTGTTAGCAAACGACTGAGCAAACATTCCCATAGTATTTGGAAATTCGATTACTCGAACTTGCTTATGCTGATAAGGACTGAAATTTTTTGTGTAATAACCCAAGGATTTTTTAATAGCCGAAATCATTCGGCCTACATTATAGTGATGTCCTTTATGGTAATAAATTTCAATATTGACGTCGTTCCATTTGTCACGTTTTACTTCGTAACGTGCCGAATTATAGGCGTAGAAATTGAGCATCGGACGATCCATTTTGTAATGAAAATAATTTCTCCCCTCTTTTTTCCATTGTTTTTGAAGATATCCAGGCGCAATGGCTATTTGGTCGCCTGCCGTACTTACTGTGGTTTCAAACTTTATCCAATCTGAATCATTGCTTATATACGTATTTTGTCTCGCTATTGAATCGGTTGGAAATGGCATTCTATCTTTAGGTTTCAATCCGTACTTTTTACGCAAATCGTCATCGGTCAATTCTACATCAGCATTATAGCCAATTCTTGGAAAATTTTGATTATTTAAGAATGTCCCGTTTTCGAGAACAGGAGAATTGTCTTCTAGAATTGTATTAGGATCATTTTTTAATTCAAAATTTAATGTTATCGTTTCGCCTGGTTGTAAAGGTTTTTCCAATCGATAGATATTAAAATTATAGACGGTATCCTTTGAAACCAATTTTACTTTCGTATTGAAATCGAGTTTTGTTTTCTTCATATAATCAACAAAAATGGTATCAATAACTACCGATGATTTATTTTTAAGAATATAGGTTCCTTTGGCTACATAATTTCGTTCTTTTGGATACAAATCCAAAGCCACATTGATAGCAATAATTCTTGGTTGTGGTGTATTTTGGTATTTTTTATATTTTTTCTCCCAATTTACCATTTCCAATTCAACTTCTTGGCCAGTCTTATTTTCGTTTTTGATATTGTCATAATAATAAATCGTACTCCCGATAGAAATAAACCCGACAAAAGCTATTAGCATTGACATAGCCAAAGGTTTTGTCAATCGTTTTTTAGCATCCGAAATTCGGCCGCGAACCGATTGCCCTAATCCACGGACATAAAACAACAAACTGATAATAAACATTACAATTCCAAGTAATAACCAATACGTTTTATAGAGAAAATACTCGTTCAAACGATGTCCATAACCATTCATATCGGAATAGGAATAACCTGTATCGCTATTAAATACAAAAATTTGCTGTTCGATACCAAATATTGGAAGGAAACTTAAACCTATTGACAAAATCATAAGAATGAAAAAGCCTAAAAGGTAATTTTTTAATAATGATTGAATAAAAACAGCTAACAATGCCCAAACGACACAATTAATTAAAATCAATACATAAAGTTCAAATAAATAATGTCCAATTTCAAAATCAAAAAACCCATTTGAGGCCTGATAAATTATACCAGAAACCAAAACGATAGACAACAATATCATTTGCATTTTTACAATGGCAATCAACTTAGATAAAAGAAACGTCCAGTTTTTGGTGGGAGTTGCATCAATCAAAAAGTTCATTCGGGTGTTTTTAACACGATGAATGATTATTCCAGCAAATAAGAAAGTCATCAAATTGATAAAGGTGCTAAAAACGCCTCCTGCAAATTGAAGCATTTGCCAAGTCACAGGATAGGTTTCAGTTCCAAAAATAGTTCCTGAGAAATTTAACGTTATAAATGCAAACAACAAACCAACGATTACAACAGCAACAAATATCCAGTTTTTAACCATAAACTTAAAATCAACATTGGATAAACTCCAAGCTGTTTTAAGTTGCTGAACAAAAGAAAAATCAAAGGAAATTTTCGGCAAATTAATTCGTGTGATACTGCCAAAATTGTTTTTGACTACTCGCTCCTCGTTTTTACTTTTTTGCCAAGATGGCGCTGTTTGTGAAAAAGAAAAAGAACGATAAATCAATGCGAAAATCAAAAGAGATATTCCAAACCAAATCAATCGATTATAAATTAAAGCGCCTTCAAAAGGTAAATCGTTGGCATTTTTTTCAAATACGGTCCAATACTTTGTATAGTAATTCAAGGCATCGGAACCAAATGGATCAAATAACGAAATCAAATATTTATTTTCAGCTTCTTCAGTAAAATTGCCTAAAATACCTTGTATGAAAAACAATCCAATGACTGATATAAATCCAACCACAACATTTCGTGTAATCGTTACTACCGAAAAAATGATAACGCCATAAAACAAAATATTAGGTATTATAAAAATTAGATAACTCTGCCAATACGCTGAAAACTTATGTGGTCCGAGTAAATCTGGATTTACACTTGGCAAAAAACAAGCGGCAAATGAACCCAATCCGGCACAAAAGGTTATTAAAATTACAACTGTTATTGAACTCAAAAATTTACCAAACATATATTCGCTTTTGGTAAACGGATAGGAGAACAATATCGTATGCATATTGTATTTAAAATCTCTATAAACAGATGCGCCTACGATGGTTGGCAACAAAAAATAAATAAACAGCGACAATCCGTTCAACATACTGTTGATGGCTATTGGAGAATTAGAATAAGTATTGGATACCGTAGTCGTTTTAAAACTATCAAAAACACCCAAAGAACTTGCCATTAAAAACAAGGATAGTGCAAAGAAAATTCCGCAAAAAATATAAAAAGTGGGGTTTTTAAGCCATCTTTTTAGCTCGAAAGTAAATAATGTTCCAAACATATTATTGATCCGATTTTAGTGCAACAAAATAAACATCTTCCAGTTGGGGTTGGCAAATTACAAAGCTCTCGCTTGGCTTTTCATCGCTATACACTTTAATATTGAGTGTATTGTCATCATTATAATTTGAAGAAATTACATTAAATTGATTTTCATTTTGTTCTAATTCTTCTCTGGTTATTGCTTTTGTCCAAATTTTGCCCATCAAGCTTTCAGCTGCACCTTTTGGTGTATTTTGGGTTAATATTTTTCCGCCGTTGAGTATCGCCATTTCGTTACACAATTCTTTTACGTCATCAACGATATGGGTAGAAAAAATAACGGTATTGTTGGTTCCAATTTCTCTTAAAACATTTAAAAAACGATGTCTTTCAGCTGGATCAAGACCTGCGGTAGGTTCATCAACAATAATCAATTTTGGATTGTTTAATAATAATTGAGCTATTCCAAAACGTTGTTTCATTCCGCCCGAATAACCACTAACATATTTTTTTCGAACGTCATACAGATTTGTAACTTCCAAAACTTCTTTAACAATAGCATCGCGTTCTTTTTGCAAGGATATTCCTTTTAGACGGGCAAAATAATCGAGCAAACTTTCTGCAGACATATTGGGATAAACGCCAAACTCTTGTGGCAAATAGCCTAGCACTTTTCTCAATTCCATTTGATTATTAAGAATATCAATACCATCAAAAACAATAGAGCCAGAATCAGGTTTTTGTAAAGTGGCTATGGTTCGCATTAAAGAAGATTTTCCGGCACCATTTGGCCCAAGCAATCCAAACATTCCAGTTCCTATTTCTAAATTAAGATTATCTAGTGCTTTAACACCATTTGAATATGTTTTTGTTAAATTGTTTATCTGCAATTTCATACTATGTAATTTAATAATTTTTACTACTATTTGTATTTAGAAAATAGGTTTGTTACACAATAAAGTTAATTTTTTAAAAATACTAAATCTGAAACCAATAAAACAAAAAATCTAGCATTAAAAACTTTGTACCTTTGAAACCATAAAATATGTAACAAAAAATATTGACTTTAGCGCTTACGCTTTTCCAAAAAAATCATGTTAGAAGATAAAACACCACAACGCACTTCACTTTCACAATTGGGAGAATTTGGACTTATAGAACATTTAACCAAAAACTTTGATGTAAAGCAATCCTCAACCTTAAAAAGTATAGGCGATGATGGGGCTGTTTTGGATTTTGGGGATAAAAAAGCAATTGTTTCTACCGATTTATTAATTGAAGGTGTGCATTTTGACTTGTCCTACATGCCGTTACGTCATTTGGGTTATAAAGCCGTGGTGGTGAATGTTTCGGACATTTGCGCGATGAATGCTAGAGCGACTCAAATTACGGTTTCTGTCGCGGTTTCTAATCGTTTTCCGCTGGAAGCTTTGGAAGAACTTTTTGACGGAATAGCATTAGCAGCCAAATTTTATAATGTTGACGTGATTGGTGGTGATACCACTTCGTCTCAAAAAGGATTGATCATTTCGATAACCGCAATTGGAGAAGCGAATGCAGAAGATATTGTTTATAGAAATGGCGCAAATGAGGGTGATTTATTAGTAGTTACAGGCGATTTAGGTTCGGCTTATATGGGATTACAAATTTTAGAACGTGAAAAGCAAGTGTTTCAAGTAAACCCAAACAATCAACCCGACTTGGATGGCTATTCGTATTTGATTGAACGTCAGTTAAAACCCGAAGCGCGGCATGATATTAGGGAATTGTTGCATAAATTAGATGTGAAACCAAGTGCTATGATTGATATTTCGGACGGATTATCATCTGAGATTATTCATATTTGTAAACAATCTAAGTTAGGATGTAATTTATACGAAGAGAAAATTCCGGTTGATCCTCAATTTATCAATGTTTGTGAAGAATTTAATATCGATAGTACTACCGTTGCCATCAATGGTGGAGAAGATTATGAATTGTTATTTACTATTGCCTTAGAAGATTTTGATAAAATAAAAGCCAATCCAAACTTTACGGTAATTGGCCATTTAACACAAGAAAGCGAAGGTATTCATTTGATCACTAGAGCAAATACTAAAATTCCGTTGAAAGCGCGCGGTTGGGATGCCATGAATGAATAAGTAAAAAGCGATACCCGAAAGCACCGCTTTTCTCCCTGAGTTTCATAAATTAAGTAATAGTACAAAGCGTCTTACTGCCATAATCTACTAGATTCCCCTAAAATCTTTTGCTAAGTTAAGGGTAGTATTTTGATTGGTTGTTACGGTTTCCCGTAATATCGTTAAATGACACCTTTTGTTTTGGCTTCATTAATCAAATCGATGTCATTTCCTTCTTTTACCTCTAATAGTTCTCCGATATTAAGTTTACGTTTTTCGATAGCACTGAACGAAAGTGGGATATAGAGTGGTAAATCTTTTGTTTTTACTCCTTTTGACAAATAAAACAAAATTTGTTTATCAAAAGCGTCTAATTCGATATTGTTATACTGCGCTTGACTTACTAATTTGATTACGGTTTGGCTGTAATAATTTTCGTTGTTCATGATTTTATCAAATGCGAAAATCAATTCGTCAAACGTCAAATCATTTTTTATCACCAATCCGCTTGGATTGATGGTTTTGATGATGTTGTTTATTTTGAGCAATTCGGTATGCATGGTTAACAGAATAATTTTGCAGCGAGGCATTTCTGTTTTCATCAGCATGGCTAAATCTTCGCCCGAATAAATTCCTTTTTCGGCATACTCTGGCATGCTGATGTCAAAGAAAGCCACATCAAAAGGCGTTTTTGATTCCGTAATACTTTCGTATCCCGATTTACAATTGTTTGCTCGAGTTATTACAAACTCATATCCTTGTTGGCTGTATTTATCTAAGGCATTTTTATACGCCTGAATAATAAATGGATGGTCGTCTACGATTAATATGTTCATTCGGTTTGTCATGATTCTTCTACACTTGGTTTTTTGGTTTCTATGGGAACTGTAATTACTATTTTGGTTCCGTGGTCTTTTTTAGAGCTGATGTCTATAATTCCTTGACAATCTTGTGTTCTTGAAATCATGTTTTGCATTCCAATTCCTTTGCTTTTTTTGTTGACATCAAATCCAATTCCGTCGTCCTTAATTTTTAAATACACATTTTCAGCATCTCCGCTAATGTCAACCTTAATATTCTTAGCATTGGCGTACTTATTAATGTTTTGTAAACCTTCTTGCAAAATACGATACAGGTTAATTTTGACGGCATTTCCTATTTTATCCCAATCTAGTTTGGTGTCAATTTGGTAATCAACATGTGCCTCATGCAATGATTTTTGCTCTTCTAATAAATTATGAACGATGGAAACAAAGTTATTAATTAAAACCAATTTTTCTCTATTTAAATCATGCGAAATTTCACGAATATCTTGTTCGATGGTTTTTAACTGATTTAACAATTCCTGTCTTTTTTGAGGTGCATCGGTATCGGTACTCGAGTTTAAAATGTCTAAGTTGAGCCGCAGTCCAAACATTCTGCCTAAAACACCGTCGTGCAGGTCTCGCGCCAGTCGTTTCTTTTCTTTGTAGCGACTTTCATCTATAATAGATTGCTGCGACATCATGAGGTTAAAGATTTCCTCGTTGGCTTTTTGCTGGTTTTGTTTGAAAAGTAGTTCTCGTGTTCGGGCACGTTGTGCTCTTACGACAAATAATAATGAGGCTAAGATTACGGTGGTTACAAAAACGTAGAGGAGGTTGCGGTTGCGGTCTTCGAGGACGTCTTTTTCTTGGATGATTTCGTCGGTTTCGAGGGTAATACGATTGAATCTGTCTTTAGATTTACGTTCAACAATTTGAAGACTATCACTAATTCTGATGTATTCTTTAGAATATATTGAGGCATTTTTTATATCAACAATTGATGCTTGTTTTAATGCTAGTACAATATTACCAGGTATTTTTGATTGTTTCGAATGACTTAATGCTTTTTGAGAATATTCTATTGATAATCCTTTATCTCCTTTTTTTTGATAATATTCCGAAATATGAATATAACTTCCAATAATAACAGTAGGGTCGTTTAATTTTTGCCTTATTGCCAATGCGTCAAAAAATAGTCTAGGGAGTTCTTTAAAATTTGAACTCTGTAATCTAGAATAGGCAAGGTTATCAATTAAAAGTGAATATAAGTCCGGATCGTCTTTAAGAATTTGTTTGTCTTTTAAACCTTCTTCAAAATTAGTTATTGCTTCTTTATATTTATTTTGCTTAATATACAGGTATCCCAAATTATTGTAGCAAACCGCCTCTTGATGTTGTGTGTTTTGTAAATTAAACTTTCTAACCGTTTCAAGTGCTTTTGTATGATAAAAAACAGCTTTATCATACTCTTTAAGTTCATTATAAACTAATCCTAACTGATTTAATGTCCCATATAAATTATTTTTATTCTCTGAATCTTTGAAAATTGAATATGCTCTTGTAAGAGATAATTCAGCCCCTAAAAAATCACTAGCCAAGTATTGTACTACTCCTTTGTTTAAATAAATATTAGCTAATACCTCTTTTTTTTGATCATCTATTTTAAAATATACCTTTTCTGATTTTGAAAAATAGATAAATGAACTATCGAGGATGTTTTCATTTTTATAATAGAATGCCCTACTTCTATATGCTTTCCCTAAATTTATACTATCTCGTGAAGCTAGAGAATTCTTGAGTAAAACTTTGGATGAATTGTTAAAACCATCTTTAATATCAAAATTATAATACTGAAAAACAATATCGGAAAGCAAATTACGGCTTTCTTTAGTGTTTTGGAGTTTATACGTTAAACTGAAAGCTCTGTTTAGAAAATTTATCCTTTGTGCATCAGAATATTTTTCCTGTTTTGACAAGTTGTAATAATAAAACCCTTTCTCTGAAATTGTTTTTTCAGAAAATATGTGAATCTTCTTTTTTGTACAACTTAAGAATAAAACTATAATAAATATTATAATATAATTTACTTTCAATATTAAATAGTGTTTCAACAAAAGTAGTAAACATACTCAATAAAAAAACCACTAACTTAAATTAGTGGTTTAATTATATAAAATTTAATTTTCTGTTTATTTACTCCCCGTCCCTAAATCACCAGGTATGCTTTTACCGCCAATATTAAAACTTTCTTTACCTGTTCCTAAAGTACCAGGTGTACTTTTACCACCAATATTAAAACCTTCTTTTCCTGTTCCTAAAGTACCAGGTGTGCTTTTACCACCAATATTAAAACCTTCTTTACCTGTTCCCAAGGTACCAGGTGTACTTTTACCACCTATTTCACTTGGTGTTGTAAATGACGTAACTACAAGCATTAAAGCTAATAATCCGAATGTTGTTGCTAATTTTTTCATAATTGAGACTTTTTATTTTAAATGTTTTTTTTCGTTTTGTTGATGTGTGTCATTCTATTGATTTGAGACAATGCGACACTTTCACGATGTAAAACTAAATAGGATGTGTTTGTCAATCCCTATGAATAAAGGGGTATATGGTAGAATGGTGCCGTTTGATAGTGAATGATAGCCAAATGCGAGTGGATGGTTTTTGAGAAAATGACTTATCGGACCAAAAAACAGGTAAATCCTGAGGTTGCTAAAAATGATATTGGGGATGAAAACGGAAAATCTGGGTGGATGACTATTTTATGCAGGAAGAAATTAATTGGTGCTCATCTACTATTTGAATGACTTATTAATAGGAGTTCGATATCCCTTTTGAATTAGTATATCGTCAAATCGAGTGTTTTTAATAGAATGCCATGGAGTTGAAAATGTATCGAAATATAGTTAGGATTCTCAAAACACGTCGCTTCGAGTGCGAAGCGTATCGTGAACATGGAAAATTTCATTAAAAAGGGTTCTAGCTTACGCTCAGTTCGCCTTCGGCTCGGGTCGATACATTTTATGTATATCTCGTCTTTTGAGACAAGATATACATAAAACGAACTGACGTTTTCAAATATAATATTCTGTAGGTTACACTACATTACTGGAATCGCAATATTGATGGAAGTGCTTTTGTTTTTTATTGATTGAATAACACAGTTACCGTTAAGGTTATCCACTCGTTGCTTGATGTTTTTGAGGCCAATACCATCCGTGTTGTTTTCGGGGTCAAATCCTTTACCATTATCGGTAATAGAAAGGCAAATATTTTGCTCGTCTAAAACAAAACTAATCACTACGTTTTTGGCTTTAGCAAATTTATTGATGTTGTGCGTGGCTTCTTGAACAATCCGAAACAGATTCATCTTAATGGTACTCGATATACTACTCCAAGAAATCGATTCCTCTATTTCGAGTCTACATTGGGTTTTGGGATAAGCTGAATTTTGTGTGTTTAGAAAGTCGTTCATTAGGGTTGAAAAACTATTTCCAATTACAATAGCTTCCTGTGACAAATCGTGCGTAATGTTTCGTATTTCCTGTTCTATGTTGTAAATCTCGGCAATATGCGGCACGCATTTCTCAATAGTTTGTGCGTCCTTTTTATACTTAAGCACATCCAAATTGAGTCGCGTACTGGCGAGTTTGTTCATAACACCGTCGTGCAACTCTAGAGCAATACGCTTTTTTTCATTTTTTCGTATTTCTTCTTCCTTACTTTTTTGAGTAAGCATGAGTTCGTAAATTTCTTCATTGGCTTTTTGTTGTTCTTGGAGCAACTGTAGTTCTTTTTGCTTGTTTCGTTGACGAGAAATAACAAATAATAGTGAGAGAATTAGGATTATGACACCTGATATACTGCTAATAAACCATTTTTGATTGATGGCTTTTTCTTTTTCTTGGGTGATTTCGTTGGTTTCATATGCTATTCGCGCAAATCTATCCCTAAAATTGCGTTCTGCCATTTGCAAACTATCGCTAACTCTTATGTATTCTTGAGCAT
The DNA here is from genome assembly GCF_044369455.1 of Flavobacterium sp. GTDB lineage: Bacteria > Bacteroidota > Bacteroidia > Flavobacteriales > Flavobacteriaceae > Flavobacterium. The sequence continues at coordinate 491,908 of NZ_JBIPLW010000001.1, forward strand.
ATTTTGAAGCATTAGTATTATCTACTTTTATTAATTGTTTTAGACTTTCTAGAATATCATAATAATTATTATACTCCTTAGATAAATTTAAAGCTTTATAAGCTGATTTTATTGCTTTTTTATTATCATTTATTTTGTCATAATATTTAGAAAGGTATATTTGATTATAATTTCTGCCATTTGGACTATTATATCGGTTAAAATAATATTCTGCTAAATTGAATTCCTTTTCTAATCCATCATACTCTTCTTTTTCTAATTTAACTAATGCATTTAAAGAGATAGCTCTTGAATAAGTATTTGGATGAAATAATAATAAATTTTTATTTTTTAAGTTAAAGTTTACATATTTTGATGCACTATCATATTGCTTTAAAAATAAATAATTTTGTGACATAGAATTATAAACACCACTATTACCTTTTAATTTGTTTAAAGTTTTCTTGTAATATTTTAACGCTTCTTCATGATTATTTAAAGAAGATAAATTATCTCCAATATTCAACAAAGCTATATATTGAAATTTAGTTAAATTTTCCTTTCTTGATAATGCTATCATTTCAATTGAAGTCTTATTACTTCCTAAAAAATCTGAAGCAAAATATTGTGTTGTCGCTATATGATCCATTACTTTTAAAACATAATCTGTTCTTTTTAAAGCTTGAAATATTTTTTTTGACTTAAAAAAATATATTATCGCCTTTTCATTTTCTGATATTGCCATATAATACAATCCTAAATTTCTATTGGCTCTACCAATATTTAAAGAATCTTTGCCTTTTAACGATAAAACCATTAACTTCTCGGCAGTTAATTTAAGTTCTTTGTTTTTAAATAAATTAGAGTAATTGCAAGTAACATAATTTAAATAATATCTAGTAACACTATCATTCTTCTTCAAATCAATCATAGAATACGCTTTATCGTTATACTGTATCCTTTTATCAAATGCGACATTATAATTCCCCGCCAAATCCAAATACTTCTTAATAGAATCATTGGTGGCTTTATCAGTAGTATCCATAGTTTTAGAGGTACAGCTACTCAGCAGTACTACAACCATGCTTGTTAAAAATAATAGTTTCATCATAAAATAAAGTTATATAAATAAATTGGGCTCCAGCAAAAGCCAGAACCCAATTTCCCACAATTAAATGAATTATATGCATTCACTTAGTCTTCTGTCAAACAGTTTCTTTATCCAATAGTGGCGGCAACTAGCATGGCTTTTAATTTTCTTGCCGCTTCAGAAGTTGTGGCTTCTGTGCAATTGGTTTTTATTATTTCTGAAAGCCGTATTCGTGTCGCTCCGATTGCTATTTCTAGTTTGAGTTCTACAATTATTTCACAGACTTCTTTTTTATTGGTGAAATCAGCAAAATCAATCTCTTTACTAATTTCATCTACCTGCTCGTTTAGATCGTCCAAAGAGGTAAACTTGTATTCGATACGCTCTTTATTAAAGGACACTACTATGGAACCACTTTTAAAATCGCATTGCTGGTCTATTGTTTGTTTTTCCTGAGCCTTTGCTTCGAATAGGAAAGTAACCATAACCATCAAACCCAATAGTACATTTTTCATGTATATAATTTTAATTGTATCGGTCTTAGGTTTTGTGTCGTCGAATTTTTAAAACCTAGACTTATTTACTGTCTAATACAATTACTGTTATTTGATGTTGTAAAAGTAAACGCCCTATTTTACATTTTGGTACACAAAAAGTGTACATTTTTATAAATTTTAAAAAAAGTTGTTTTCTTTATTCATCTTTAACCGTAAATACCACATCGTCTTCAAATTTGTATTCGCCTTTCTTATAAATTTCTTTATTGGCTAATACAATTTCGTACGTATAAATGCCTTTTG